>NZ_JBIAPV010000005.1:531871-533033 GCF_042888445.1 Streptomyces sp. NPDC002886 | reverse complement strand
CAGATGTGGAAGCCCGGTAACGGGTGGAGCTGACTGGTACTAATAGGCCGAGGGCTTGTCCTCAGTTGCTCGCGTCCACTGTGTTAGTTCTGAAGCAACGAACGGTTGCTGGTTTCTAGAGCTAGAACATAACTATAAAGTGTGCTTGTTCGCTCGAAACCGATTAGGGTTTCGGTGGTCATAGCGTTAGGGAAACGCCCGGTTACATTCCGAACCCGGAAGCTAAGCCTTTCAGCGCCGATGGTACTGCAGGGGGGACCCTGTGGGAGAGTAGGACACCGCCGAACAATTTTTCAAAGGACCCCTGGTCCAGCGTTCAACGCTGGAGCAGGGGTCTTTTTTGTTTTCCGGAGCTTTATGGAGCTCCACGCAGCTTTACGCCGAAGCGCGGCCATGGGTTGGTTGCGCGAGAATGACTAGCGGTACCCCGACGACAGGAGTCACACCCATGTCCAACTCTCCCGACGATCGTCCGGAGCGCGAGCCTCGGCGCAACGACGGCGGTGACAGGGGCGGCTACCGCGGGGGCCGTGACGACCGTGGCGGCGAGCGTCCGCCGTTCCGTCGCGATGACCGTCCCACTGGTGGTGGCGACCGTCCCTCCAGTGGTGGCTTCCGTCGAGACGACCGTGGCGCCCGTCCGGCCGGCGGCGGCGACCGCCCGTCGTACCCGCGCCGCGATGACCGCCCCTCCGGTGGTGGCGACCGTCCCTCCGGCGGTGGCTTCCGTCGCGACGACCGTGGCGGCCGTCCGGCCGGCGGCGGCGACCGCCCGTCCTTCCCGCGCCGCGATGACCGGCCTTCTGGTGGGGACCGTCCCTCCGGCGGTGGCTTCCGTCGCGACGACCGTGGTGGGGACCGTCCCTCTGGTGGTGGCTTCCGTGGGAACGACCGGGGCGACCGTCCGTCGTACCCGCGTCGTGACGACCGTCCCTCCGGTGGCGACCGTCCGTCGTACCCCCGCCGTGACGACGACCGCGGTGGATTCCGTGGCGGCCGTCCGGCCGGCGGCGGCGACCGCCCGTCCTTCCCGCGTCGCGACGACCGTCCCTCTGGTGGCGACCGTCCCTCCGGTGGTGGCTTCCGTGGGAACGACCGCGGTGACCGTCCGTCGTACCCGCGTCGCGATGACCGTCCCTCCGGTGGCGACCGTCCGTCGTAC
>NZ_JBIAPV010000005.1:311417-531776 GCF_042888445.1 Streptomyces sp. NPDC002886 | reverse complement strand
TACCCCCCGTCGTGACGACGACCGCGGTGGATTCCGTGGCGGCCGTGACGACCGTGGCGGCGACCGTCCCTCGTACCCCCGTCGCGACGACCGTCCCTCCGGTGGCGACCGTCCTTCCGGCGGTGGCTTCCGCCGCGACGACCGTGGTGGGGACCGTCCCTCTGGTGGTGGCTTCCGTGGGAACGACCGGGGCGACCGTCCGTCGTACCCGCGTCGCGATGACCGTCCCTCCGGTGGCGACCGTCCGTCGTACCCCCGTCGTGACGACGACCGCGGTGGATTCCGTGGCGGCCGTGACGACCGTGGCGGCGACCGTCCCTCGTACCCCCGTCGCGACGACCGTCCCTCTGGCGGCGACCGTCCCTCTGGTGGCGGCTTCCGTGGCAACGACCGGGGCGACCGTCCGTCGTACCCCCGTCGTGACGACGACCGCGGTGGATTCCGTGGCGGCCGTGACGACCGTGGCGGCGACCGTCCCTCCTACCCCCGTCGCGACGACCGTCCCTCCGGTGGCGACCGTCCCTCCAGCGGTGGCTTCCGCCGCGACGACCGCGGTGACCGCCCCTCCGGCGGTGGCTTCCGTGGGAACGACCGCGGTGACCGTCCGTCGTACCCGCGTCGCGATGACCGTCCCTCCGGTGGCGACCGTCCGTCGTACCCCCGCCGTGACGACGACCGCGGTGGATTCCGTGGCGGCCGTGACGACCGTGGCGGCGACCGTCCCTCCTACCCCCGTCGCGACGACCGGCCTTCTGGCGGCGACCGTCCCTCCTACCCGCGTCGCGACGACCGGCCTTCTGGCGGCGACCGTCCCTCCTACCCGCGTCGCGACGACCGGCCTTCTGGCGGCGACCGTCCGTCGTACCCGCGTCGCGATGACCGCGGTGGCGACCGTGGTGGGTTCCGTGGTCGTGACGACCGTGGTGGCGACCGTGACTTCCGTGCGGACCGGGACCCGGTCAAGCGGCTTCCGATCGATGACGACGTCACCGGCTTCGAGATCGACTCCGACGTTCGCCAGGAGCTGCTGAGCCTGCCCAAGGGCCTGGCCGAGGAAGTCTCCAAGAACCTGGTCATGGTGGCCCGGCTGATCGACGAGGACCCGGAGCAGGCGTACGCGTACTCGCGCATCGCCCTGCGTCTGGCCTCCCGTGTCGCCGCCGTGCGCGAGGCCGCCGGCTTCGCCGCGTATGCCAACCAGAAGTACGCCGAGGCGATCGCGGAGTTCCGCGCCGCCAAGCGGATGACCGGTTCGGTCGAGCTGTGGCCCGTCATCGCCGACTGCGAGCGCGGCCTCGGCCGTCCGGAGCGGGCGCTGGCCATGGCCGGCGAGCCCGAGGTGCAGAAGCTGGACAAGGCCGGACAGGTCGAGATGCGTCTGGTCGCGGCCGGTGCCCGCCGGGACATGGACCAGCTCGATGC
Source organism: Streptomyces sp. NPDC002886 (assembly GCF_042888445.1). Taxonomy (NCBI): domain Bacteria; kingdom Bacillati; phylum Actinomycetota; class Actinomycetes; order Kitasatosporales; family Streptomycetaceae; genus Streptomyces; species Streptomyces sp. NPDC002886. The sequence goes on along the minus strand of NZ_JBIAPV010000005.1, from coordinate 530,354 downwards.
TGCCATCGTGACCCTGCAGAGCCCGGAGCTGGCCTCCAACTCCGTGCAGCCGTGGACCGCGCGTCTGCGGTACGCCTACGCCGACGCCCTGCTGGCGGCCGGTCGTGAGGACGAGGCGCGCGAGTGGTTCGCCAAGACCCTCGAGGCCGACAAGGACGGGGCCACGGACGCCTCCGACCGGCTCGCCGAGCTGGACGGTGTCGAGTTCGTCGACGCCTCCGCCGAGGACTCGGACGCGGACTCGGACTCGGACGTGGATGCGGACGTCGAGGTCGACGACGAGTTCGACGACGAGGACGAGGACGACGAGGACGACGAGGACGACGACGACCCGGAGGTCGTGGCGGCCGAGCGTGCCTCCGACCAGGCCGAGTACTACGACGAGGACGACGACGAGTACGAAGGTGACGCCGATGTCGACGTCACCGACGAGATCGTCGTTCTCGACGAGGACGACGACCGTCGCGAGGCCGGAGTCCGCGACGACGGCTGAGTGAGCTGAGAAGGGCGGTACCCCCGATGGGGGTACCGCCCTTTTTCGTTGGTCGGGGGACCTTCAGTCCACGCTGCGCAGCACCAGACCGGTGGCCGGCTTCGGGCCGAAGGAGGTGGACTTGCGCGGCATCGTCACGCCTTGGCGGGCCAGTTCCCGTACTACCGCCTCGCGTACGGGGTGCAGCAGGACGGCCGTGCCGCCGAGGCGCTCCGCCATCTCCACCGTGGCCTCGGTGTCGTGGATGTAGGAGATCTGGTCGGGTGCGTCGGGGACGGACCAGAGCGTGTCCAGCAGGGTCGCGTGGAGGACCGTGGCGTCCAGCCGGCGCCAGGCCTCGGGGCGGTCGCCCCGGACCGTGCGCTCGATCAGGGCCGGCTCCGGGTCGGTGACCAGGTGGAAGGTGCCGTCACCGGTGAGCAGGAAGGCGTTGCCGAGCTCCGCGGCCTCGGCCAGGGCCGCCATGGCGGCCGGCAGCGGGCCGTCGACGGTGCGGACCCGGAAACGGCCGTCGAGGGCGGCCAGGGCGGCGGCCGGGGCCAGGCGCCGGAGCAGCCGGTGGATGGCGCGGACCTGGAGCGGGTAGCGGGCGGTGTCGACGAGGAGGACCAGGCCGAAGTCCCAGGGGGTGGGGGAGCCGTGCTCCTCCTGGAGGCGCAGGTACGTGGCCCAGCGGTGGTGGCCGTCGGCGATGAGGGCCTGGCGCTCACCCAGGTCGGCGGTGATCGCCGCCAGGTCGGCGGGGTCCGTGATCGCCCACAGGCGGTGCTGGAAGCCGTCCTCGGTGGTGGTGGAGAACAGCGGGGTGGAGCGGGCGGTGCGCTCCACGACCGCGGCCGCGCCCGCCGCCGGATCGTCGCCCAGGTAGGTCAGGAGGAGCGGTTCGAGGTTCGCCGAAGTGGCGCGCATCAGTCCGGCGCGGTCGGTGACCACGTGCGGCATGACGTCCTCGTGGGGGAGGACGATCCCGGCGTCCGCGGTGGAGAGGGCGAGGGCACCGATGACCCCGCGCTGGAGGAGCTCGCCCCTGCGCTGCTCGTAGACGTAGAGCGCGGGTACCGGATCGGCGCTGAGGATGCCCTCGGCGAGCCAGTCGCGCAGGGTGTGCGCCGCCTGCTGGTTGCGGGCGTCGGGGGTGTCGGCCTGCGGGAGGATCAGGCGGACGATGTTGTGGGGGTCCGCGGACTCCAGGTGGTTGAGTCCGTCGGGGCGCACGACCACGTCGTACGGCGGCGAGGTCACGGCGGCCAGGCTGCCGACGCGCTCGGGGACATAGCGCAGGCCATGGAACGGGATCAGGCGCAGTCCGTGGTCCGCGGTGCCAGATGTGGTCATTGGTGAATCGTAAGACCCGTCTCGCCATGCGGGATGATCGGGGGAGTACGGAAACCGGACAAGATCGATCTCTCCCCAGCTACCGCTGGGACGTGCCCCCAGGAGGAGCAGCCACCATGACCCGGCAGAGCAGGACCCTTCCCGCGGGCAGTGAGCGCAGTCTGCACCAGGCGTACGACACGGCTCTGCTGGACCTCGACGGGGTGGTGTACGCGGGCGGAGAGGCCATCGCGCACGCCGTGGACTCGCTCGCGGCGGCCCGGGCGGACGGGATGCACCTGGCCTATGTGACGAACAACGCGCTGCGCACCCCGGACGCGGTCGCCGAGCACCTGAGCGAGCTGGGCATCCCGACGGAGGCCGGCGAGGTGATCACCTCCGCGCAGGCGGTGGCCCGGCTCATCGCCGAACAGGTGGAGCCCGGGGCGAAGGTGCTGGTCATCGGTGGCGAGGGGCTGCGGGTCGCGCTGCGCGAACGCGGGCTGGTGCCGGTGGACTCCGCGGAGGAGGAGGGGCTCGCCGCGGTGGTCCAGGGGTACGGAGGGCCCGATCTGCCGTGGGGGCGGTTCGCGGAGGCCTCGTACGCGATCAACCGGGGGGTGCCGTGGTACGCCTCGAACACCGACCTGACCATTCCGGGGGCGCGGGGGATCGCGCCGGGCAACGGGGCCGCCGTGGAGGTCGTACGGATCGCCACGGGCGCGGACCCGCAGGTGGCGGGCAAGCCGCTGCCCCCGATGCACCGCGAGACCGTGCTGCGTACCGGGGCCAAGCGGCCGCTGGTGGTCGGTGACCGGCTGGACACCGACATCGAGGGCGCCTTCAACGGGGACGTGGACTCGCTGCTGGTGCTGACCGGGGTGACGGACGGGGCGCAGCTGCTGCGGGCGGAGCCGAAGTACCGGCCGACGTACGTGGACCGGGACCTGCGCGGGCTGCTGACCGGGCAGCCGGAGGTGGTCCCGGCGGCCGGGGGCGGGTTCCGCTGCGGGGAGTGGACCGCGGTGGCGCTGGACGGCGTACTGGAGCTGCGCGGTGCGGACGCGGGCGGCGGGGCCGATGGTGCGGATGCCGCCGACGGTGCGATGGACGGGCTGCGGGCGCTGTGCGCGGCGGCCTGGACGCAGGCGGGGGAGGGCTCGTGCGGGCTGGACGCGGGGAAGGCACTGGCCCGGCTGGGGCTGTAGGCCGGGCGGGAAGGACCTAAGGCCTGGTCGGAGGGCTGTTCGGGAGGATCGGGCAAGGCGGAGGGTAGGCTAACCTAACTTTCGTGTTGGTCGAGAGTCCCCCCGAAGAACCGAGCGCGCCGCCGGCCGCCGCCACCCGCTCGCGCCACGGTGCGCGAGCCGCCGGTCTGCTCGCCGCCTTCGGCGTGCTCGCGCTGATCGTGGTGGCGAGCGTCGCCGTCGGCGCCAAGCAGATGCCCCTCCACGAGGTCTGGCACGGCCTGTTCCACTACTCCGGGACGGCCTCCGACGTCGTCGTACGGGACCTGCGGGTCCCGCGGACCCTGCTGGGCGTGCTCGTCGGCCTCGGCCTCGGGCTGTCCGGCGCCGTGATGCAGGCCCTGACCCGCAACCCGCTGGCGGAGCCGGGCATCCTCGGTGTCAACGCGGGGGCCGCGGCGGCCGTCGTATCGGCCATCAGCTTCTTCGGGGCGTCCTCGCTGAGCGAGTTCGTGTGGTGGGCCTTCCTCGGCGCCGCCGTCGTCTCCGTGGTCGTGTACGTGCTCGGCGGCAGCCGCAGCGCCACGCCCGTGCGTCTGGCGCTCGCCGGTACGGCGGCCACCGCGGCCCTCGTCGGGTACATCAACGCCGTGCAGCTGATGGACAGCAAGGCGCTGGACAAGCTCCGCTTCTGGACCGTGGGCTCGCTGGCCTCCGCGAACATGGACACCGTCCGGCAGGTGGCGCCCTTCCTGGTGGTCGGCGCCGTCCTCGCGCTCTGCCTGGGCCGGCCGCTCAACGCCATGGCCATGGGCGACGACACCGCGCGGGCGCTCGGCGCGCACCTGACGCGGACCCGGATCGGCGCGATGATCGCCATCACCCTGCTGTGCGGGGCCGCGACCGCCGCCTGCGGGCCGATCGTCTTCGTCGGCCTGATGATCCCGCACCTCGTACGGTTCTTCACCGGCCCGGACATGCGCTGGGTGCTCGCGTACTCGGCGGTGCTCTCGCCCGTCCTGCTGCTCGGCGCCGATGTCATCGGCCGGGTCGTCACCCGGCCCGCCGAACTCCAGGTCGGCATCGTCACCGCGCTGATCGGCGGACCCGTCTTCATCTACCTCGTCCGGCGCAAGAGGATGGCCCAGCTGTGACAGTGACCGACGCACCCGACACGGCGCGCAGGGGCAGGACCGGGCCACGGCCGGTGCGCCTGCCCGGCGGCCTGTCGCTGCGCCTGGAGCGGCGCGCGCTGGGCGTCGGGGCGCTGCTCCTGGTGCTCGTGGCGGCGGCGGCCGTCCTGCTCATCGGCACCGGCGACTTCGACATCGCCCCCTGGGACGTCGTACGGACCTTGCTGGGCAACGGCACGCCGGCGCACGAGTTCATCGTCAACGACCTGCGGCTGCCGCGGGTCCTGGTCGGCCTGCTGGTGGGCGCGGCCCTCGGCATGGCCGGCGCCGTCTTCCAGTCCGTCTCGCGCAACCCGCTCGGCTCGCCGGACGTACTGGGCTTCGGCTACGGATCGTCCGTCGGCGCGCTGCTGGTCATCGTGCTGTTCCACGGCGGCGCCGGCGAGGTGGCCGCCGGGGCCCTCGTGGGCGGGCTGGTGGCCGGCGTCGCCGTGTACCTGCTCGCGTACAAGCGGGGCATCCACGGCTACCGGCTGGTCCTCGTCGGCATCGGCACCTCCGCGATGCTGGTCGCCGTCATCCAGTACCTGCTGACGAAGGCGCAGCTCGTCGAGGCCACCCGCGCGATGGTCTGGCTGACCGGCTCGCTGGCCGGCCGGGACTGGGCGCAGGTCTGGCCGCTGCTCGCGACCTGCGCGGTGCTGTTCCCGCTGGTCCTCGGCCAGAGCCGGGCCCTGCGGATGATCGAGATGGGCGACGACGCGGCGTACGCCGTCGGGGTGCGGGTCGAGCGGACCCGGCTGCTGCTGATGGTGGCGGCGATCCTGCTCACCACCGCGGCCAGCGCCGCGGCCGGGCCGATCAGCTTCGTCGCGCTGGCCGCGCCGCAGCTCGCGCGCCGGCTGACCCGTTCACCGGGGGCGAGCCTGCTGACCGGGGCGCTGATGGGCGCGCTCCTGCTGCTGGTGTCCGACTGGGCCGCACAGCGGGCCTTCGGCGCCGACCAGTTGCCGGTGGGAGTGGTGACGGGGCTGATCGGCGGCTGCTACCTGCTCTGGCTGCTCGTCACCGAGCGCAAGGCGGGCCGCATATGAGCGACCAGAGGGGCCGGAAGGACATGAGCGACCAGAGGAGCAGGCAAGTGCAGCGGCTGACCGCGCAGAACGTGACCCTCGGCTACGACCAGCGGGTCATCGCCGAGAACCTGTCGGTGGAGATCCCCGACCGGTCCTTCACCGTGATCGTCGGCCCCAACGCCTGCGGCAAGTCCACCCTGCTGCGCGCCCTGTCGCGGATGCTGAAGCCGACGGCGGGCCGGGTGCTGCTGGACGGTCAGGCGATCGGGTCGATGCCGGCGAAGAAGGTCGCCAAGACCCTGGGGCTGCTGCCGCAGTCCTCGATCGCACCGGACGGGATCACGGTGTCGGACCTGGTCGCGCGGGGCCGCTACCCGCACCAGGGGCTGCTGCGGCAGTGGTCGGGGGAGGACGAGCGGATCGTGGAGGAGTCGATGGCCTCCACCGGGGTCGCCGAGCTCGCGGACCGGGCGGTGGACGAGCTGTCGGGCGGGCAGCGCCAGCGGGTGTGGATCGCGATGGCGCTGGCGCAGCAGACGCCGCTGCTGCTGCTGGACGAGCCGACGACCTACCTGGACATCCAGCACCAGATCGAGGTGCTGAACCTCTGCGCGGAGCTGCACGAGGAGCAGGGGCGGACGCTGGTCGCCGTGCTGCACGATCTGAACCACGCGGCGCGCTACGCCACCCACCTGATCGCGATGCGGGACGGAAGGGTCGTGGCGGAGGGGCCGCCCGCCGAGGTGGTCACGGCGGAGCTGGTGGAGCGGGTGTTCGGGCTGCGGTGCCAGGTCATTCCCGACCCGGAGACGGGGACGCCGCTGGTCATTCCCGCGGCGCGGGTGGCTCGTCGCCCGGTGGTGGCGCACGCGGAGTAGGTGTGCGGCGCCGCCTCCCGGGGCTCTACAGCATGCTCTTGAGGCGCAGGAGGTCGCGGAAGCCCGCTTCCAGGCGGATGCGGCCCGAGGCCCAGGCCTTGGGGAACTTCAGGTCGCCGGCGACCAGGGAGACCAGGTCGTCGCCGGTCATCGCGAGCCGGATCTCGGCCTTGGCGGCCGGCGGGCCCGGGGCCACCGCGTCCACGCGGATCTCGCCTCCGGCGAGGCGGCCCGTGAACGTCCGGTCCAGGTCGGTGATGTGGCAGCTCAGCGAGCGGTCGAGCGCGGTCGCACCGCGCACGTCGCCTTCGGCCCGCGCCAGGTTGTCGGAGAGTTGGTCGAGTGCCGCACGGCACTCCTCGATCGTAGCCATCGTGATCCCGACCGTACCGCAGAGCCGTGCGCGGTCGCGGTCGCCCTACGCGGTAGCGTCGGGGGCATGAACGAAGAAGTGCCCGACGCGGTCCAGGCTCCGGACGCAGCCCCGGCCGCGCCCGCCGGGCCGGCCGCGCTGGGACTCGTACGCACTCCCACCGGGCACGCCGGAGCGGACGCCGCGCTGGAGCGGCTGGCGGACGTGGACCACCTCCCGGCGGACGGACACGTCGAGGTGTACGAGGATGTGCACAGGGGGCTGCGCTCCGCGCTGACCGCGCTGGACGCGACCGAAGGCCCTCGTCGTTACGAAAACAGGAGCTGAACCGATCGTGGCAGGAGTGGCACGCCGCCGCCTGGACGCCGAACTGGTACGCCGCAGCATGGCCCGCTCGCGCGAGCACGCCGCGCAGCTGATCGCCGCCGGCCGGGTGACCGTGGGCGGCAACACGGCGACGAAGCCGGCCACCCAGGTCGAGACCAGCGCGGCCCTCGTCGTCCTCAAGGACGACGGCGACCCCGACTACGTTTCCCGGGGCGGCCACAAGCTCGCGGGGGCGCTCGCGGCCTTCCAGCCCGAGGGGCTGCGCGTGGAGGGCCGCCGGGCGCTGGACGCGGGCGCCTCGACCGGCGGGTTCACCGACGTGCTGCTGCGCGCCGGGGTGGACCACGTGATGGCGGTGGACGTCGGCTACGGGCAGCTCGCCTGGTCCCTGCAGAGCGACGACCGGGTCACCGTCAAGGACCGCACCAACGTGCGCGAGCTGACGGTGGAGCTGATCGACGGGGTGCCCGTGGACCTGGTCGTCGGTGATCTGTCCTTCATCTCGATCGGGCTGGTGCTGCCCGCGCTCGTACGCTGCTGCGCGCCGGACGCGGATCTGGTGCTGATGGTGAAGCCGCAGTTCGAGGTCGGCAAGGACCGGCTCGGCAGCGGTGGCGTGGTGCGCAGCAAGGAGCTGCGCGCCGAGGCCGTGCGGGACGTGGCGGCGCAGGCGTGGAAGCTGGGCCTGGGCGTGCTCGGGGTGACCGCGAGCCCGCTCCCGGGCCCCTCGGGCAACGTCGAGTATTTTCTGTGGCTGCGGGCGGGGGCACCGGTGCTCGACCCGGCGGACGTTGATCGTGCAGTGGCGGAGGGGCCGCAGTGAGTGATCTTTCGGGGGACCCGGCACAGTCGGGGAAGTCAGGGAAGTCGGAGCGTTCGGGGGCGTCGGGGAAGTCCGGGGCGTCGGGGAAGCGGACCGTCTTCCTGCTCGCGCACACCGGGCGGCCGGCGGCCATCCGCAGCGCCGAGCTGGTGGTGCAGGGGCTGCTGCGCAGCGGGCTGGGCGTACGGGTGCTGCGACACGAGGCGGTGGACCTGCCGCTGCCGCCCGAGGTGGAGCTGGTGGCGGAGTCCGAGTGCACCCCGGAGGTGCTCGACGGGTGCGAGCTGCTGATCGTGCTCGGCGGCGACGGGACGCTGCTGCGCGGCGCGGAGTTCGCGCGCGGCTCCGGGGTGCCGATGCTCGGCGTCAACCTGGGCCGGGTGGGCTTCCTCGCGGAGGCGGAACGGGACGACCTGGACAAGGTCGTGGACCGGGTCGTGACGCGGGAGTACGAGGTCGAGGAGCGGATGACCCTCGACGTGATCGTGCGGACCAACGGGGACGTCGTGCACCGGGACTGGGCGCTGAACGAGGCGGCCGTCCAGAAGGTGTCCCCGGAGCGGATGCTCGAAGTGGTCCTGGAGATCGACGGGCGCCCGGTGTCCGGCTTCGGCTGTGACGGGATCGTCTGCGCGACGCCGACGGGATCGACGGCGTACGCCTTCTCGGCCGGCGGGCCGGTGGTCTGGCCGGAGGTGGAGGCGCTGCTGATGGTGCCGATCAGCGCGCACGCGCTGTTCGCCAAGCCGCTGGTGACCTCGCCCGACTCGGTGCTGGCCGTGGAGGTGCAGACCGGGACCCCGCAGGGGGTGCTGTGGTGCGACGGGCGGCGGACGGTGGAGCTGCCGGCCGGGGCCCGTGTGGAGGTCCGGCGGGGCGCGGTGCCGGTGCGGCTCGCCCGGCTGCACCACGCGTCGTTCACCGACCGGCTCGTCGCGAAGTTCGCGCTGCCGGTGTCGGGGTGGCGCGGGGCTCCGCACTAGGGCCGCAGCCCCGTCGCGTACGGGGTCCTGGCCCCGTTCGCGCAGCATGCGTACGTAAATAGCATGATTGTTCGAGCCGGTTCGGGCTGGTGACGTCACATGGCACCCATGAAACCTCGGTATCGTCGTCCCGTGCTTGAGGAGATGCGGATACGGTCGCTCGGGGTCATCGACGACGCTGTGGTCGAGCTGTCACCCGGTTTCACCGCGGTGACCGGCGAGACCGGCGCGGGCAAGACCATGGTCGTCACCAGCCTCGGGCTGCTGCTCGGCGGACGGGCCGACCCCGCCCTGGTGCGGATCGGGGCCAAGGCGGCGGTCGTCGAAGGGCGCATCGTCATGCGCCCGGACGCCCCCGCCGCGCTGCGCGCCGAGGAGGCCGGGGCCGAGCTCGACGACGGCGCCCTCCTGATCAGCCGGACCGTTTCCGCCGAGGGCCGCTCGCGCGCCCACGTCGGCGGCCGCTCCGTGCCCGTCGGGCTGCTCGCCGAGCTCGCCGACGACCTCGTCGCCGTCCACGGCCAGACCGACCAGCAGGGCCTGCTCCGGCCCGCCCGGCAGCGCCAGGCCCTCGACCGGTACGCGGGCGACGCCGTCGCGGTCCCCCTGGAGAAGTACGCGGCCGCCCACCGCAGGCTGCGCGCCGTCGCCGGGGAACTGGAGGAGATCACCACCCGGGCCCGGGAACGCGCCCAGGAGGCCGACCTGCTGCGCTTCGGGCTCGACGAGATCGCCGCCGTGGAACCGCTCTCGGGCGAGGACACCGAGCTTGCGGCGGAGGCGGAGCGCCTCGGGCACGCCGAATCGCTGTCCTCGGCCGCCCAGGTCGCGCACGCGGCCCTCGCGGGCAACGTCGAGGACCCGGAGGGCGTCGACGCGGGCGCGCTCGTCGCCGGCGCGCACCGCGCACTGGAATCCGTACGCTCCCACGACCCGGCGCTCGGCGCGCTCGCCGAGCGGATCGGGGAGTTGGGCATCCTGCTCGGGGACGTGGCCGGGGAACTCGCCGGGTACGCGGACGACTTGGACGCCGACCCGCTGCGCCTGGCGGCCGTGGAGGAGCGGCGGGCGGCGCTGACCCAGCTGATCCGGAAGTACGGATCCGCCGGGCACCCCGAGAACACGGTGGACTCCGTCCTGGAGTGGGCCGAACGCGGCTCCGTACGGCTGCTGGAGCTGGACGGCGACGACGAGCGGATCGACGAGCTGACCGCCGAGCGGGACGGGCTGCGGCTGGAACTCTCCGCACTGGCGCAGGCGTTGACGGACGCACGGAACGAGGCGGCGACCCGCTTCGCGTCGGCGGTCACCGAGGAGCTGGCCTCCCTGGCGATGCCGCACGCACGGGTCACCATCGACGTCCGGCAGACCGAGGACCCCGAGGGGGTCGAGGTCGGCGGCCGGCTCGTCGCGTACGGGCCCTCCGGCGTCGACGAGGTCGAACTGCTGCTGGCCCCGCACCCGGGAGCCCAGCCGCGGCCGATCGCCAAGGGCGCCTCCGGCGGTGAGCTGTCCCGGGTGATGCTGGCCGTCGAGGTCGTCTTCGCCGGCTCCGACCCGGTGCCGACGTACCTCTTCGACGAGGTCGACGCCGGCGTCGGCGGCAAGGCGGCCGTGGAGGTCGGGCGGCGGCTCGCGAAACTGGCCAAGGTGGCGCAGGTCGTGGTCGTCACGCACCTGCCGCAGGTGGCGGCCTTCGCGGACCGGCAGCTGCTGGTCGAGAAGACCCACGACGGGTCCGTGACCCGCAGCGGCGTCACCGTCCTGGAGGGCGAGGCGCGGATCCGCGAGCTGTCGCGGATGCTGGCCGGCCACGAGGACTCGGCGTCGGCGCGGGCGCACGCGGAAGAGCTGCTCGCGGCGGCCCGGAGCGGCGCGTAGGGCCTCTCGTCGTCGGCAGGGTCAGCCTGCTGACGCCCCGCTAGCCCGTGTGGGTGAGGATCGGGGGGTCGTGGCGGTATCTCACACGGGATCCGCACCCGTATGGTCCCGGAACGCGCGTGCGGACTGGCATTCTGAGCGACGTCCTTGCCTCTTCCTCCCTCACCCTGGAGCTTCGGCCCGTGAGCAGCTCCCCGGTCCCGGTCCCCGTCCCCGTCCTTCGCACCGTCCAGGTGCTCGGCGGCGCCGGCGGTGGTGCGCACGTGCGGTCGCTGGCCACCGGGCTCGCCGCGCGCGGCGTCCGGGTCACGGTGTGCGGGCCCGTCGAGACGGAGGGGGAGTACGACTTCACCGGTGCCGGGGCGAGGTTCACCCCGGACGCGGTGAGCGCGCTGCGGGCCGAGTGCGTGGAGGCCGACGTGGTGCACGCGCACGGCGTACGGGCGGGCATGCGCGCGGCGCTGGCCCTGCGCGGGCGGCGGGTCCCCCTGGTCGTGAGCTGGCACGGCGCCGGCCCCGGCGGCGGCCGGCTCAGCCTGCTGCTGGAACGGCACGTCGCGCGGGCCGCGGCGATCGTCCTCGGAGCCTCCTCGGCGCAGGTCGATCTGGCCCGGCTGCGGGGAGCGCGGGACGCGCGACTGGCGGCGGTGGCCGTCGCCGCCGCGGCCACCGAGCCCTCCGGGGCTTCGGATGCCCCGGACCACGGGAAGGTCCGGGCGGAACTCGGCGCCGTGGAGCGGCCGTTGCTGATCGCGGTCGGGAGCCTGGTGCCGCGGCGCGGGTACTCCGTCCTGCTGGACGCGGCGCGGGAATGGCGTGACCTGGACCCGATGCCGCTGCTGGTCATCGCGGGAGAGGGGCCGATGCGGGCGGAGCTCACGCGGCGCATCCAGTCGGAGCACCTGCCGGTGCGGCTGCTCGGTCAGCGGCGCGACGCCGCGCGGCTGCTCGCGGCGGCGGACGTCGCGGTGCTGCCGAGCCGGTGGGAGGCGCGGTCGCCGCTCGCCCAGGAGGCTCTGCGGCTGGGCGTGCCGTTGGTGGCCACGGCGGTGGGCGGGCTGCCGGAGCTGGTGGGGGCGGCGGGGGTGCTGGTGCCCTACGGGGACGCGGGGGTGCTGGCCGCGGCGGTGGCCGGGTTGCTGGCGGATCCCGCGCGGCGGGGGGAGCTGGCGGTGGCGGGCCGGGCCCAGGCGCTGACGTGGCCGTCGGAGGACGACACGGTGGCGCAGGTCCTGTCGGTGTACGACGAACTGACCTCGCGCCGGCGGTAGCCCGTCCCTCTCGGCTCGCGCGTCCCGCTCAGGTCCCGGCGGTGTGGCGCCGGTCGGGGGTGAGGAGGTAGGCGATCGCCATGTCCGCGAGCTCGTCCGCGTACCGGCGCCTGGCCTCCTCGCCGGTGGCGGGGTCGGGGCGCACCGAGTTGTGGAAGCAGGCGCCGAGGACGGCGCGGGCCGCGGTGTCGAGCGCCTGTCCGGGCCGGGAGCGGCGGATCTGGCCGGTGTACGGGGCCGCCGCTTCGAGCAGGAGGCGGTGGAGCTCGGTGATGGTGCGGGCGCCGCGGTCCAGTGACCGGCTCCCGCGGGTGCGCAGCAGCTCCGGGAAGAGGCGGCTGCTGTCGGCGAAGGATTGCAGCAGAGCGTGCGCGTAGGCGTCCATCACGCCGGAGAGCGAGGGCTCGGCCGTGCGCAGCCGCTCGGCCACGTACTCCTCGCGGCGCTCCAGCATCCGCTCGGTCAGGGCGGTGATCAGCTGCTCCTTGTCCTCGAAGCGGCGGTAGATCGTGCCGACGGAGACGCCCGCGCGCTGCGCGACACCGGCGATCGTCATCTCCTCCAGGCCGTCGGCGGACGCGATCTCCTCGGCCGCCCGCAGGACGCGGGCCAGGGTCGCGGCACTGCGGGCCTGCTGGGGTTCGCGGTAGGACGCTGGGCGCTCGGGCTCCTCGGTCATGTCCCGGATGGTATCCGCACCGCTCTCAACAGGGACTTTTGACAACGGGTGCACTCCTCGGCGTACTCTCATGATGCGAATGTGAATTCACATTCGCATCCTATCGGAGGTGCGACCATGACCATCGACCAGACCTTCCCGCCCGTCACCGTGACCCTCGAGGCCGGACCCTCCGGCGGCGGGAGCATCGACGACTTCGAGCTCTTCTACGCCCGCCGCGCCGTGGACCGCTTCCGGACGCTGCTGGGCCGCCAGGGGCTCCTCGACCTCCTGGCCGCGGACATCGAGGCGGGCAACGCCGTCCTGCGCGAGAGCGCCCGCACCTCGGACGGCGCCTTCAAGGGGGGCACCACCGTGCTCGCCGCGAAGGGGCTCACCTCGGGCGAGTTCCTGGGCTGGATGGACAAGGCGTTCGCGGGGGACGAGCGCGTGCTCCTCGCGGCGCACCCCGAGCACTACGTGATGGGCACCGATGAGATCGGCGCGCGCGTGGTGGAGAACATCGGCCCGCACATCGCCGACTTCTACATGGGTGGCTGGGGCACGGACGCGCTGGACTGGGCCAAGGACGCGGCCGAGCTGCTCCCGGAGTCGGAGTTTCCGCGCAAGATGTCCTCCAACCTCTTCCTGGCCGACGGCACCGTCGTCGGGCGGGCGCTGATCCAGTTCGGCGACACGGCCGACGGTTTCACCGCGGACCTGACGGTCTACTTCCCCGTCACGTGCCCGGACGAGGTCCTGGACCACCACCTGCGGCACTACGCCGTCGAGTTCCGGAACTGGATCGTCGCCGCGGCGGCCGCCCGCGCCTGACGTCAGGAGGGAATGGTGTGGCGGCGGGCTCGGAGGGCCAGGCTCAGGGAGAGGACCGTTTCCGGGTCGTCCAGGTCCGCGCCCAGGAGTTCCGAGATGCGGGCCAGGCGGTTGTAGAGGGTCTGGCGGTTGAGGTGGAGCTCGCGCGCGGTCTCCGCCTTGCGGCCCGCGTGGGCCAGGTAGGTCTCCAGGGTGGGGAGGAGCGGCGGCCGGGAGACCGTGTCGTGGACGCGCAGGGCGCCGATCGCGCGGTCCACGAAGGCCGCCAGGTCGGGGTGTTCGCGCAGCCGCCACAGGAGCAGGTCGATGTCCAGGCGGCGGGCGTCGTACCAGGGGCGGGCGGGGAGTCCGTGCGCGGCCGTGGCCGTCTCTGACGCGTGGCGCAGGCCCGCCGAGACCGTCGCCCAGCCGCCGCACACGCCGACGACCACCGCCGGCGCGGCCCCCGCGCGGTCCAGGCCCGCCCGCTCCACGCCGGTCCGCAGGGCCACCGCGACCCGGTCGGACACCGTCGTGCGCTCGGCGTCGGAGCGCAGGGAGACCAGGAGGGGGACGCGGCCTTCCACCGGGCGGACGCCGAGGAGCACCGGTACGCCGACGGAGGCGAGTTCCTCCAGGACGGCCCGGGCGAGCACGGCCCAGTTGCCGGAGGGGGCCAGGTCCGAGGACAGCCGCATGACGATGGGCAGGAGCGGGCCTGGTCCCGGCTTGAAGCCCAGGACGCGGGCCTGGGCGGGGGCGTCCTCCGCCGAGATCCGCCCCTCGGCGAGGTCCGTGAGGAAGTCGCCGCGGCCGCGCGCCGCCAGCTCGTCCTCCTGCCGGGCCTGCATCAGCACGACGGCCAGTACGCCAGCGGTCCGCTCCGCGGCCATCCGGTGCACGGGCAGCAGCGGCGCGGACACCCCCAGCAGGACCAGCCGGGCCCGCACCGAGCCCGCGCCGCGGCCGCCGCCCGGGACGTCGACCACCACGGCGTTGCCGGAGGGCTCCGCGTCGCGTTGGCCCCGTAGGCCCTCCCACACCTGGAGCGGGTCCGCCGCGGCCTCGCCGGCGACCGGGCCCGCCGCGTACAGCAACTGGCCGTCGGGGGTTTCCAGGAAGACCGGGTTCGCGGTGAAGTCCGCCAGGATGTGCAGGACCTGGGGGATCCCGCCGCCGTCGAGCAGGGCCTCCGTACAGCGCCGGTGGACCTCCTCGGCGCGCTGGAGCAGGGCGTAGTGCCCGTTGACGATCTCGGTGTGGACCTCCTCCGTGACGGTCACGAAGGGGACCTCGCGGTGCAGCTGGACGAGGGGGAGGCCGACCGCCCGCGCCGTCTCCACCAAGGTCGCCGGGAGCCGGGTGAAGCGGGGTCCCAGCTCGACGACCAGTGCGGCGATGCCCCGGTCCGCGAGGCGGCGTACGAAGGCGCGCTGCTCGGCGGGGCGGGTACCGAGGCCGAGGCCGGTGGTCAGCAGCAGCTCGCCGCCCTTGAGCAGGGAGGCGATGTTGGGGACCTCGCCCGCGTGCACCCAGCGCACGGTCCGGCCGAGCCGGTCGGCACAGGCCACGACCTCGGGAAGTCCGCTGCGCAGCCCCGGCAGCTCAAGTGCCCGCTGAACCGTGATCCCGCCCTGATTGTCCATATGGCGGACGCTACCGGGGCTCTTGTTCCGTGCACATCACCGGGCGGTTACGGGGTCCCATGAACCCCCGTCCGGCCCGACAACTCGTCGCCCCTGCAAGGAGATTATCGGACTGCATGCCGATTGTGGCGTACGTCACGCGGGGCGAGAGTGAGCGCCCTCACGACAGGAACGAGGAGCCATGAGCACGGACAGCAGCACCGGTGGCGGCGCACCCCAGGTCCAGAGGCTGAAAGCCAATTCCGTGGGCCTGGTCGGTGTCGTCTTCATGGCCGTCGCCACCGCCGCTCCCATCACCGCGATGACCGGCAACCTGCCCATCGCCGTCGGCTTCGGCAACGGCATCGGCGCCCCCGCCGGATACCTCTTCGCGACCGCCGTCCTGACCGTCTTCGCCGTCGGCTACGTCGCCATGGCCAAGCGGATCACCGCCGCCGGCGCCTTCTACGGGTACATCTCGCACGGCCTCGGCCGGATCGCCGGCATGGCCTCCGGGATGCTCGCGGTCCTGGCCTACATCGTCTTCGAGGCCTCGATCGTCGGCGTCTTCTCGTACTTCACCAAGACCACCGTCCACGACCAGCTCGGCGTGGACCTGCCCTGGATCGTCTACGCGGCCGGCATGCTCGCGATCACCGCGGCCCTCGCGCACTTCGACATCAACCTCACGGCCAAGGCGCTGGGCGTGATGCTCATCGCCGAGATCGCCGTCCTCTTCGCCGTCGCCACCGCCGTGCTCATCGCGGGCGGCGGCCCGGACGGGATCCCGGTCGAACCCCTCAACCCCAAGAACGCCTTCACCGGCGCCTCCGCCGGGCTCGGCCTCTTCTTCGCCTTCTGGTCCTGGGTCGGCTTCGAATCCACCGCCATGTACGGGGAGGAGTCCCGGAACCCGAAGAAGGTCATCCCCAAGGCCACCCTGATCTCCGTCGTCGGCGTCGGCCTCTTCTACATCTACGTCTCCTGGATGACCATCGCCGGCAACGGCCTGACCAAGTCCGTGGAGCTCTCCGCCTCCGCGAGCCCGCTCGACCTGTTCTTCGCCCCCACCCAGACCTTCATCGGCGCCTGGGCCGTCGACGCCTTCCAGTGGCTGCTGCTCACCGGCTCCTTCGCCTGCGGCATGGCCTTCCACCAGTGCGCCGCCCGCTACCTCTACGCCATCGGCCGCGAGGGCTTCCTCCACCCGGGCCTGGGCCGTACGCACGCCAAGCACGGCTCCCCGTACATCGCCTCCACGGTGCAGACGGCCATCGCCACCGGCCTGGTCGCGCTGTTCTGGCTGACCGGGCAGGACCCGTACATCCACCTGTACACGCTGCTCGCGATCCTCGGCACCATGGCCATCCTCATCGTGCAGACCCTGTGCTCCTTCGCGGTGATCGGCTACTTCCGCAAGAACCACCCCGAGGACCGGCACTGGTTCCGCACCTTCACGGCCCCGCTGATCGGCGGCGTCGCCATGGCCGCCGTGGTCGTCCTGCTGCTGGTCAACATGAAGACGGCCGCCGGACTGGCCGCCGACTCGTTCTTCTTCACGCTGATCCCGTGGATCGTCGGGCTCGTCTTCTTCGGCGGGCTGGGACTGGGTCTGTGGCTGAAGTACAAGGCCCCCGCGCGCTACGAGATCATCGGCCGCGTCGTCCTGGAGGACGCCGCCGAGCGCACCGACGAGTCCACCGACGAGTCCACCGATGAGCCCACCGACGAGCCCGCCACCTCCGCCGCGAACGTCTGAGAAGGAGCCACCGCCATGGCCCGTACGCCACTCATGCACGCGCTCCGTCAGCTCGCCGCCGAACACGCCGCCGCCCGACGGCTCGGGCTCCCCGTGGCGGAGGTCCGCGGCTCCACCCGCCGCCAGCTCCTCGGCCGCGCCGCCGCCCTCGGTCTCGGCACCGCCGTCGCCTCGGCGGCCGGCGCCCCCGCGCTCGCCCATGCCGTGGAGGCCGACAAGAAGCCCGTCACCCCCGCCCGCGTCGCCATCGTCGGCGCCGGCATCTCGGGGCTGACCGCCGCCCTCACCCTCAAGGACGCGGGCGTCCCCTGCACGCTCTACGAGGCCAACCCGAGCCGCGTCGGCGGCCGCATGTGGACCCAGCGCTCCCTGTGGGCCTACGGGCAGACCTCCGAGATCGGCGGCGAGCTGATCGACACCAGCCACAAGAAGATCCTCGAGCTGTGCCGCCGCTTCGACCTCCCCACCGAGGACTTCCTCGGCGGCGGCCCCAACGGCGCGGAGGAGGTCCTCTGGTTCAACGGGACCTACTATCCGCGCGAGCAGGCCGACGATGACTTCAACGCCGTCTACCAGGCGCTGCGCCGCGACCTCCAGGCGGCCGGCGAGGTCTCCTGGAACTCCACGACCCCGGCCGGCACCGCCCTCGACAACATGACCCTGTACCAGTGGATCGAGACCCGGATCCCCGGCGGACACACCTCGCGGCTCGGCCGCTTCATCGACGTGGCGTACAACGTCGAGTACGGGGCCGACACCGATCAGCAGTCCGCGCTCGCGCTGGTCCTGCTGATGGGCTACCAGCCCAACCCGGGCAACTTCAACGTCTGGGGCCTGTCCAACGAGCGCTACCACATCACCGGCGGCAACGACCAGCTGCCGAACGCCATCGCCCAGGCCCTGCCCGCCGGTTCGATCGTCATGGGCCGCGAGCTGGTCGCCGTACGCGTCTCCGCCGACGGCACCCAGACGCTGACCTTCAACGACGCGGGCGCCACCCGGACGGTCGTGGCCGACCACACCATCCTGTGCCTGCCGCTGCCCATCCTGCAGCGGATCGACATCACCGGCGCCGGCTTCGACCCGCTGATGAAGAACCTCCTGCGCGACGCCCGCATGGGTTACTGCACCAAGCTCAACATGCAGTTCACCAGCCGCCCCTGGCGCGGCACCGGACCCTGGCCGGGGGTCTCCGCCGGCGACTGCTTCACCGACGGCGAGGTCCAGCAGACCTGGGACACCACCAAGGTCCAGCCGGGCAACGGCGGCATCCTGCTCCAGTACGGCGGCGGCACCCTGGCCGGCGCCCTCACCCCGGCGACCCCCTTCGCCACCGACTCCGACCCCTACGTACGTGCCCTCGCGGGCCGGATGCTCACCGGGATCGACGCCTTCTTCCCCGGCACCAAGGCGGCCTGGACCGGCAAGGCACAGCTGTCGGCCTGGCACCGCAACCCGTACGCGCTCGGCGCCTACTCGTACTGGCCGACCGGCTACCTGCACAAGTACGCCAAGTACGAGGGCACCGCCCAGGGCCGCGTCCACATCGGCGGAGAGCACTGCAGCTACGACTTCCAGGGGTTCATGGAAGGCGGGGCGACCGAGGGGGCGCGTGCGGCGCAGGAGGTGATCACCGCCCTCACGTAGGCCTCCGGCGGGCCGTCAGGCGGGGGCGATGTTGTGGTTGAAGCGGAAGACGTTGTCCGGGTCGTACTCCCGCTTCAGCCGGCCCAGCCGCCGCATGTTCTCGGGTCCGAGGCCGGCCGCCACCCGGTCACCGCCCTCGTCCCCGGTGAAGTTGAGGTAGACGGCGCCGGTGCTCCACGGCCGGACGTCGGCGCGGACGTCCTTGACCCACTGGCGGCAGCGGTCGTCGTCGGCCGGGTCCTCCCAGGCGGCGAACGGGTGCACCGCCCAGGGCGCGTCGCGGAAGGACACCGGGTAGTCGGCCGGCCCCTCGGCGATCGCGCCGCCCTGGGGCCACACCACGTGCTGGGTGCCGCTGGGCACCGGCATGGAGTCCGCGCGGGCGCAGAACACGTCGACGAACGCGTCGGGCACACCGGTCAGGTACTCCGCCGACCAGTAGTTCCGCAGGCCCGGCGGATCGTCGAGCATGCACTGGAGATCCGCGTAGGGGATGGCGGTCACCATCTCCACCTCGTGCGGGATCGCCAGCAGCGGCGCCACGAGCCGCCGCAGCTCCTCCTCGGGCCCCGCGTACGTGACCAAGGCGCCCGCCAGCAGCGCGCCGACCAGGTGCGGCGGGACGAACTCCTCGGGCGGGCCGGTCAGGTAGATGGCGCCGCCGCCGGCCTCGCGCGGCCCGTCCTCCATGACGTCCCGGTACGTACGGACCATCTCGGGCCCGTGCTCCGGCAGGTACAGCAGGAACGCGAGGGACATGACCGGCAGTTCGTGCAGCCGCAGGGTCAGGGAGGTCGCGATGCCGAAGTTCCCGCCGCCGCCGTGCAGCCCCCAGAACAGCTCGGGACGGTCCTCCGCGGTCGCCGTCACCATCTCCCCGTCGGCCGTGACCAGGTCCACGGCGAGCAGATTGTCCACGGCCAGGCCGAACATGCGGTCCAGCCAGCCCGTTCCGCCGCCCAGGACGAAGCCGCCGACCCCGGTGGTGGAGACGCGGCCGCCGGTGGTCGCCAGCCCGTACCGCTCGCAGGCCCGGTCCAGATGGCTCATCGTGGCGCCGCCCTCGACGCTGACGGACGAGGCCCCGGGATGGACCGTCACCGCCCGCATCCGGCGCAGGTCCACGACCAGGCCGCCGTCGTTCAGGGACATCCCGGCCACACTGTGGCCGCCGCCGCGCACCGCGACCGGCAGGTCGAGCCGTCGTGCGAAACGCACGGCGGTCACCACGTCCACCGGGCTCTCGCACTGCGCGATGACGGCCGGCCGGCGGTCGATCATCCCGTTGTAGACGGCCCGGGCCTCGTCGTACCCCGGATCCTCGGGAGCCAGGACGGCGCCGGACAGGTCCTCGCGGAGCTCGGCGAGTGCCGTGCCCGCCTTCGAGAGGGGAGCCATGGCTACCCCCTTCCGAGAGATGCGGAAGGTGCGGAAAGGCCTAGGGGGTGTCTTGCCGATCGAGCCCGGCCCGATCGGCAAGACACCCCCTGCGACCCCTCCAGGTTAGTCAGCCCCCGTACGCACCGCTCGCCGTCAGCCGCAGGGCCGTGTCGATCAGGGGGACGTGGCTGAAGGCCTGGGGGAAGTTGCCCACCTGGCGCTGGAGCTTCGGATCCCACTCCTCCGCCAGCAGCCCCAGGTCGTTGCGGAGCGCGAGCAGCTTCTCGAAGAGGCGGCGGGCCTCGTCGACCCGGCCGATCATCGCCAGGTCGTCCGCCATCCAGAACGAGCACGCCAGGAAGGCGCCCTCGTCGCCCTCCAGACCGTCCACGCCCGCCTCCTCGCCCGAGGTCGGGTAGCGCAGGATGAAGCCGTCGGGGGTGGACAGCTCGCGCTGGATCGCCTCGATGGTGCCGATCACCCGCTTGTCGTCCGGCGGCAGGAAGCCCATCTGCGGGATCAGCAGCAGGGAGGCGTCCAGCTCTTTGGACCCGTAGGACTGCGTGAAGGTGTTGCGTTCCTTGTCGTAGCCCTTCTCGCAGACGTCCTGGTGGATCTCGTCGCGCAGCTCGCGCCACCGCTCCAGCGGACCGTCCGCGTCCCCGCTCTCGATCAGCCTGATCGTGCGGTCCACGGCCACCCACGCCATCACCTTCGAGTGCACGAAGTGCCGGCGCGGACCGCGCACCTCCCAGATGCCCTCGTCGGGCTGGTCCCAGTTGGTCTCCAGGTAGCGGATCAGCTTGAGCTGGAGCAGGGAGGCGTAGTCGTTGCGCGCCAGGCCCGTCATGTGGCCCAGGTGCAGGGCCTCGGTGACCTCGCCGTACACGTCGAGCTGGAGCTGGCCGGCGGCGCCGTTGCCGACCCGGACCGGACCGGAGTTCTCGTAGCCCGGCAGCCAGTCGAGCTCGGTCTCGCCGAGCTCGCGCTCACCGGCGATCCCGTACATGATCTGCAGGTTCTCCGGGTCGCCGGCCACCGCGCGCAGCAGCCAGTCCCGCCAGGCGGAGGCCTCCTCGCGGTAGCCGGTGCGCAGCAGCGAGGACAGGGTGATGGCGGCGTCGCGGAGCCAGGTGTAGCGGTAGTCCCAGTTGCGGCTGCCGCCGATCTCCTCCGGGAGGGAGGTGGTCGGCGCGGCGACGATCCCGCCCGTGGGGGCGTAGGTGAGTGCCTTGAGGGTGATCAGGGAGCGGATCACCGCCTCCCGGTAGGGGCCGTGGTACGTGCACTGCTCGACCCAGTCCCGCCAGAACTCGGTGGTGGCCTCCAGGGCCTCCTCGGCCTCGGGCGGCTGCGGCGGCTCCTTGTGGGAGGGCTGCCAGCTGATGCAGAACGCCTTCCGGTCGCCGGGCCCGACCGTGAAGTCGGAGTACGTGGTCAGGTCCTTGCCGTAGGTCTGCACGTCGGTGTCGAGCCAGACCGAGTCGGGGCCCGCGACGGCCACGGTCCGGTCGTCGACCCGGTGCACCCAGGGCACGACCCGGCCGTAGCTGAAGCGCATGCGGAGCGCCGAGCGCATGGGGACGCGCCCGCTGATGCCCTCCACGATGCGGATGATCTGCGGGGCGTGGTTCTCGCGGGGCGGCATGAAATCGATCACGCGGACCGAGCCGCGCGGGGTGTCCCACTCGGATTCCAGGACCAGCGAGTCACCGCGGTAGTGGCGCCGGGTGGCACGCGGGGCCTCGGTACCGGCCGGGAACGCCGGGCCGATCCGCCAGAACCCGTGTTCCTCGGTGCCGAGAATGCTCGCGAAGACGGCATGGGAATCGAAGCGTGGCAGGCACAGCCAGTCCACCGCCCCGTCCCGGCAGACCAATGCCGCGGTCTGCATGTCGCCGATCAGTGCGTAATCCTCGATGCGCCCGGACACGTTGCATCTCCAGTCGAACAGCCACGTCCGCCCCGAAGGGCGCTTGCATTGCGCGATGTCGCGGATTCTCCGGTGATGAGGATGACCGCGTCCAGCCCATGATTCCGGAACCGGACGGGTTACGCCGTTCGCGGGGCCGCTCGGCGGGATGTTATCGAGATCCGAGCAGGACAAGACGGCACCCTAGTGATCCTCGTCAGCTTGGGGACAATGAGGTTCGGCCGAAAGGGTGAGCGCGCTGGCGTTGCCGCGGTGACCGACCCTGCGGAGATCGTCCCGGACGGCGCTGGAACGCCTCTCGAATCCCCCTGGGACGGCCCTCGGACGCCCGGTCGGCCATCCCTCGGGAGGCCCCCGCCGCGCGGCCGGAGGCGGACCGGCCCGGGCGCTGATAGGCTGGTATCCCGTGGACCGGTGGTCTGCCTGTGCAAATCAGGAGCCCCGAAACCGCAGCTTCGGCGCCCCCTGAGACCCCTCCGGATCGACGGTGGCAGGCGCCGGACGCACCTCACCTCGCGACCCACGGGAGCCCCCTCTTGGCGATGCCGCCCAAATCCATGACGACCAAGCACATCTTCGTCACCGGGGGTGTCGCTTCCTCCCTCGGCAAGGGCCTGACGGCCTCCAGCCTGGGTGCGCTGCTGAAGGCGCGCGGTCTTCGGGTCACGATGCAGAAGCTCGACCCGTACCTGAACGTCGACCCCGGCACGATGAACCCGTTCCAGCACGGTGAGGTGTTCGTCACCAACGACGGCGCCGAGACCGACCTGGACATCGGTCACTACGAGCGCTTCCTCGACGTCGACCTCGACGGCTCGGCCAACGTCACCACCGGCCAGGTCTACTCGCAGGTCATCGCCAAGGAGCGCCGCGGCGAGTACCTCGGTGACACCGTGCAGGTCATCCCGCACATCACCAACGAGATCAAGCACCGGATCCGCCGCATGGCGACCGACGACGTCGACGTCGTCATCACCGAGGTCGGCGGCACGGTCGGCGACATCGAGTCGCTGCCGTTCCTGGAGACCGTCCGCCAGGTCCGCCACGAGGTCGGCCGCGACAACGTCTTCGTCGTGCACATCTCGCTGCTGCCCTACATCGGCCCCTCCGGCGAGCTGAAGACCAAGCCGACCCAGCACTCGGTGGCGGCGCTGCGCAACATCGGCATCCAGCCCGACGCCATCGTGCTGCGCGCCGACCGCGAGGTCCCGACCTCCATCAAGCGCAAGATCTCTCTGATGTGCGACGTCGACGAAGAGGCCGTGGTCGCCGCGATCGACGCCAAGTCGATCTACGACATCCCCAAGGTGCTGCACACCGAGGGCCTGGACGCGTACGTCGTGCGCAAGCTCGACCTGCCGTTCCGCGACGTCAACTGGACCGTCTGGGAAGACCTGCTGGACCGGGTCCACAACCCCGACCACGAGGTCAAGGTCG
Source organism: Streptomyces sp. NPDC002886 (assembly GCF_042888445.1). NCBI lineage: Bacteria > Bacillati > Actinomycetota > Actinomycetes > Kitasatosporales > Streptomycetaceae > Streptomyces > Streptomyces sp. NPDC002886. The sequence continues at coordinate 507,363 of NZ_JBIAPV010000005.1, read as the reverse complement.
CGCTCGTCGGCAAGTACATCGACCTGCCGGACGCCTACCTGTCGGTGACCGAGGCGCTGCGCGCCGGCGGCTTCGCCAACAAGGCCCGCGTCCAGATCAAGTGGGTCACCTCCGACGACTGCAAGACCCCGGCCGGCGCCGCGGCGGTGCTCGGCGACGTGGACGCGATCTGCGTGCCCGGTGGCTTCGGCGACCGCGGTGTCAACGGCAAGGTCGGCGCGATCACCTACGCCCGCGAGAACAAGATCCCGCTGCTCGGCCTGTGCCTGGGTCTGCAGTGCGTGGTCATCGAGGCCGCGCGGAACCTGGCGGGCATCGAGGACGCGAACTCCACCGAGTTCGACGCCTCCACCCCGAACCCGGTGATCTCCACGATGGAGGAGCAGCTGGCCTTCGTCGAGGGCGCGGGCGACCTGGGCGGCACCATGCGCCTGGGCATGTACCCGGCGAAGCTCGCCGAGGGTTCCATCGTGCGCGAGGTCTACGGCGACCAGGCGTACGTGGACGAGCGCCACCGTCACCGCTACGAGGTCAACAACGCCTACCGCGGCGAGCTGGAGAAGAAGGCCGGTCTGGTCTTCTCCGGCACCTCCCCGGACAACAAGCTCGTCGAGTACGTCGAGTACCCGCGCGAGGTCCACCCCTACCTGGTGGCCACCCAGGCCCACCCGGAGCTTCGCTCGCGCCCCACGCGCCCGCACCCGCTCTTCGCGGGTCTGGTCAAGGCGGCCGTGGAGCGGCAGCAGGCCGCGAAGTAGTCGTACGGCACATACCGTAGACAGCCGGGGTACGGAGTTCCGTACCCCGGCTGTCGCGCGTTGTGGAGGGCTTCGGGGCATGTCGGGCATGGAGATCAAGGACACGTCGGAATCCTGGGAGACGCTGTCTACCCAGCGGCCGTTCCAGGGCGCGAAGACGGCGGTGGCCTCCGACGAGGTGCGGATGCCGGACGGGTCCGTGGCCCGCCGCGACTACCAGGTGCATCCCGGGTCGGTGTGCGTGCTGGCCCTGGACGACGCGGGGCGGGTGCTGGTGCTGAGCCAGTACCGGCACCCGGTGCGGCGGCGGCTGTGGGAGCTCCCGGCGGGGCTGCTGGACGTCGTGGGGGAGAACCCGCTGCACGGGGCGCAGCGCGAGCTCGCGGAGGAGGCGCACGTCAAGGCCGAGGACTGGCGGGTGCTGGCCGACTTCTACGCGTCCCCCGGCGGCTCCGACGAGGCCACTCGGATCTTCCTCGCGCGGGGGGTCTCGGAGGCGGACGGCGAGCGCTACGCGGAGTCCGGCTCCGAGGAGGCGGACATGGAAGTGACGTGGGTTCCGCTGCCTTCGCTGGTACAGGGTGTCCTGGCGGGCTCGCTGGGCAACCCCGGGCTCGTCACGGGAGTCCTCTCCCTCGCGGCGGCCCTGGCCACCGACCCGGCCCTCTCCTCCCTCCGCCCGGCGGACGCCCCTTGGCAGGCCCGGCCCTACGAGGCGTAGCCCTGCGGCCCCTGCGCCTGGTGGGGGTCGGTGCCGGGGGCGGGGTGGGGTGTTGGCCTGGACTGCATGATTTAGGCGCCCTGCCCCCTGCCTTGACAGGGCCCGGCGTGCTCTCGCGCCACAAATCACGTTTTACGTCCAGGCCAACACCCCACCCCGCCCCCGTCACCGACCCCGGTACGCAGCCTGAGCCATTTCAGCCGTCCGGCGTTTGAGGACCTGGGTCTGGGGCGGAGCCCCAGGGGGTCCGGGCGCAGCCCGGGGCCCGTTCCTTTCAGCCCGTCCGGCGTTTGAGGACCGGGGTCCGGGCTGGCCCGGGGAACGGTGGAAGGGTGGGTAGGGGAACTCCGCCCCGCAGGGCCCACCCAGTCGCACCCGTCCACCGGGCCCGTGCCGGGACGGCGGTGGTGAGCACGGCTCCGGGCCACCGACGGGCGGAGTCCGGCGTAGCGCGCGAGGGGCGCGTGAAGTAGGAGGTAAATGTGCCCATCCGCTGATCCGATCGGGCGATTTGTCCGCCGCGCTCCACCCTGTTCGTCGCTCTGCGTGAACTACGCTCGCAATCCGAAGGCAGCGAGAGGAGCGGATCCGTGACGGATTTCGTCGGGCGGCGGCGTGAGCTCAAGGAGCTCCGCGAGGACATCGCGCGAACCGGGCTCGACACCCTCTCCGGCCGTAAGGCCAAGTCCCCGCGGGCCCGGGTGCTGCTCGTCGCGGGTCGCCCGGGCTCCGGCCGGACGGCCCTCGCCGAAGCGCTGGTGCGCGAGATCGCCGAGGACTACCCCGACGGGGTGCTGAGGGTCCGGCTCACCGCCCCCACGGGCGAGGGCGTCGCGACGGAGCGTGCCGTCCGCACCCTCCTGGAGGGGCTCGGGCAGCCCACCCCGCCCGGCGCCGGTGAGGACGATCTCAGCTCGGCCCTGCGCACGGCCCTGGCCGGCCGCCGCATGGTCCTGCTCGTCGACGACGCCTCCGATCCGCACCAGGTCGACGCCCTGCTGCCGGACACCCCCGAGTGCCTGGTCGTCATCACCTCGGAGGGCCCCCTGACCGGGATTCCGGATGTCCGGCCCTGCACCCTCGGTGGCCTCGACACCCCGTCGGCGGTCCGCATGCTCGTCCAGCGCATCGGCGACATCCGCGCGGCGAACGACCCGCGGGCGGCCGAAGCCCTCGCCGAGGAGTGCGGCGGCCAGCCCGCCGCGCTCGCCCTCGCGGGCGGCTGGCTCGCCGCGCGCCCCAAGGCCTCCGTGGCGGACGTGGGCAAGCAGCTGCACGACATGCCCGCGGGCGTCGGCGGCCCGCTCTCCAAGGCCTTCAGGCTCGTCTACGAATCCCTCCCGCAGCCCGCCCAGCGGACCCTGCGGCTCCTTCCGCTCGCCCCCGCGGGCCTGGTCGACTCCCACGTGGCCTCCGCCCTGGCCGGCTGTTCCGTGGCCGCCGCGCAGTCGACCCTGGAGGACTTCGCCGCGCTGGGCCTGCTCAGACCCGCGCACGACGGGCTGTACCTGCTGCCCGGCTGCCTCGCGCCGCTGCTCCAGGCCCTGCTGGAGGCCAAGGAGCGGCCCGCCGAGGTCCAGCTCGCACGGGCCCGGATGCTGGAGCGCACCGTACGGCTGCTCCTGTCCTGCCGGGCCATGGCGGAGCCGGACGCGGACGGGTACGACGGGCCCGGCGGCGCCGTCGGGGCGCCGGAGAAGCTCGACGGGGTGCCGCGCGCGCTCCGCTTCGCCGACCGGCGGGCCGCGGAGACCTGGCTGGACACCCGGCTGCCCGCGCTGCTGGCCGCCGCCTCGCTGGCGGTGGCCGACGGGGAGCTGGACACCCTGGCGCGCAGGTTCGTGGCGGCGCTGGCGCGGGCCCTGTCCGAGCATCGCGGCACCGCCGGGGCCGCGCCCGAGCTCTACGGGCTGCACCAGCTCGTGCTGGACGTGGCCGAGCGGCGCGATCTGCACCGGGAACAGGCCGCCGCGCTGCTGAACCTCGCCGATCTGGACGCCGAGACGGGCCGGACACGGGAGGCGCTGGACCGGTACCGGGCCGCTTTGGACGCGGGAAAGGCGGCGAACGACCCGTACGCGTCGGGCCGGGCGATGGAATCCGTAGGCGGCGCGCACCAGGAGCTGGGGGACTGGCACAGGGCCTCCGACTGGTTCGGCCGGGCCCTGTCCCACGCGCTCGCGCGGGGTGAGCGGGCGGACGAGGCCCGGCTGTACGGACGGCTGGGGAACGTGCACACGTACGCGGGCCGGTACGGGGACGCGCTGCGGAGCTGGCGGGCGGCCTCGGCCGGCTACCGGAAGCTGGCCGATGTCCCGGGCCAGGCAAAGGCGTTGAGCGAGATGGCGCGGATCCAGGAGTACGCGGGCCGGCCCGAGGAATCGCTGCACACCTGCCGGGAGGCGGTGGAGCTGGCGCGCAAGGCCGGGGACCTGCGGCTTCAGGCCGCGCTCCAGGTCCGGCTGGCCGACACGCTGGACCGGCTCGGGGATCCCGCGGCCGCGAGGCTGCACAGGTCCGCAGCCGACAGATTGCTGGGAGATGACCCGGCGGCCTGCGAAATCCGTAGTGGTTCCGACTGAGATTATTACTTTGCAAGGCTAGACAGCGGCTCGTCCTTCATTAGACTGGGTTCACCAGGCCATCCCCTGGGGCATCCCGTTGCGTGTTCTTGTAAACGGGTTTGTATGGAAGTACCCCGAAACATCCCCTGAGCCAAGGACCGTGAGCCACGATGAAGGTCGGCATCCCCCGCGAGGTCAAGAACAACGAGTTCCGGGTCGCCATCACGCCTGCCGGCGTGCATGAGCTGGTCCGCAACGGCCACCAGGTCTTCGTCGAGCAGAACGCCGGTGTGGGCTCCTCGATCACGGACGCGGAGTACGTCTCCGCCGGCGCCGAGATCCTGGGCACCGCCGACGAGGTCTGGGCGACCGCCGACCTGCTGCTGAAGGTCAAGGAGCCGATCGCGGAGGAGTACCACCGCCTCCGCAAGGACCAGACCCTCTTCACCTACCTGCACCTCGCGGCCTCCCGCGAGTGCACGGACGCCCTGCTGGAGTCCGGCACCACCGCCATCGCCTACGAGACGGTCGAGACGGCGAACCGCGCCCTCCCGCTGCTCGCCCCGATGTCCGAGGTCGCGGGCCGCCTGGCCCCGCAGGTCGGCGCCTACCACCTGATGCGCTCGGTCGGCGGCCGCGGCGTGCTCCCCGGCGGCGTCCCCGGCACCCACGCCGGCGAGTGCGTGGTCATCGGCGGCGGCGTCTCCGGCTGGAACGCCGTGCAGATCGCCGTCGGCATGGGCTTCCACGTGACCCTGCTGGACCGCGACATCAACAAGCTCCGCGAGGCCGACAAGATCTTCGGTACGAAGATCAAGACGATCGTCTCCAACGCCTTCGAGCTGGAGAAGGCCGTCATCGAGGCCGACCTCGTCATCGGCGCGGTGCTGATCCCGGGTGCGAAGGCCCCGAAGCTGGTCACCAACGAGCTCGTCGCCAAGATGAAGCCCGGAAGTGTCCTTGTCGACATTGCGATCGACCAGGGCGGCTGCTTCGAGGACTCCCGCGCGACCACGCACGCCGAGCCGACCTTCCAGGTCCACAACTCGGTCTTCTACTGCGTCGCCAACATGCCGGGTGCGGTGCCGAACACCTCGACCTACGCGCTCACCAACGCCACGCTGCCCTACATCGTGCAGCTCGCGAACCTCGGCTGGGTCGAGGCGCTGCGTCGTGACCCGGCGCTCGCGCTGGGCCTCAACACCCATGATGGCCAGGTCGTTTACCGCGAGGTCGCCGAGGCCCACGGTCTCGAGACCCTCGAGCTGAGCACGCTGCTCGGCTGAGCCGTCAACGACTGACGTCAATCTCACGTATCCGGCCGGACCTTGCTCGCGAGGTCCGGCCGGAGGCGTACTCGGGGTAGCCCGCGAGGCCGCTCAACTCGCCTCGAACGTAACCCTTTAACCCTTTCGCACACCCGCGAAACTTCCCGGCGACAGCTCGTGCGCCCTTGACAGAGTGGTGTTCGGTTGCCGACACATCGCGGCGGGTCCGGCGGATTGTGTTGCCGCTGAGTGGTGACACGCCATAGAGTCGCCAACCGTCGGCATGGTGCCACGCTGACCTATCGATAAGTGTCCTGGTCACGTCCGAGGAGGTAAGACGACTTGTGAATGAGTCGACATTTGCTCCTGGAGGTGGTCGAGCAGGAGGGCCTGCGCGGGGCCAGGGTCCTGCCGGAATCGAAGCCGTGGGATCCGTAGCGGTCCGCACCTTCGCAAACCACCAGCACATGACGACGCCCCAAAAGAGCATGGACGGCCTAGACGTGAACTCCAGGGCCGGCGACCTGAGCGGCGACAAGCCCGTGGGTTTCGCCGACTACGAACAGGTGCCCGAGGGGCATTTCTACGACCCCGACGCGGAGTACGAGCCCGACCCCGAGTACGCGGCCACTCTCGCCCCCGACGCTGCCCGCCAGCGCCGTGAGCGGATCGGCCCGACCGGACGGCCGCTGCCGTACTTCCCGATCCCGGGTCCGCTGACCGACCACGGTCCGGCGACGATCATCGCGATGTGCAACCAGAAGGGCGGCGTGGGCAAGACCACGTCGACCATCAACCTGGGTGCGGCGCTCGCGGAGTACGGACGACGGGTGCTGCTCGTCGACTTCGACCCGCAGGGCGCGCTGTCGGTCGGCCTCGGGGTCAACCCGATGGAACTCGACCTGACGGTCTACAACCTGCTCATGGAGCGGGGCATGTCGGCCGACGAGGTGCTGCTGAAGACGGCGGTCCCCAACATGGACCTGCTGCCGAGCAACATCGACCTGTCCGCCGCGGAAGTGCAGTTGGTCAGCGAGGTCGCGCGCGAGTCGACGCTGCAGCGGGCCCTGAAGCCCCTGCTGCCCGACTACGACTACATCGTGATCGACTGTCAGCCCTCGCTCGGTCTGCTGACCGTGAACGCCCTGACGGCGGCTCACAAGGTCATCGTGCCGCTGGAGTGCGAGTTCTTCGCACTGCGCGGTGTGGCGCTGCTGACCGAGACCATCGAGAAGGTGCAGGAGCGGCTCAACCCGGATCTGGAGCTCGACGGCATCCTCGCCACGATGTACGACTCCCGTACGGTGCACAGCCGCGAGGTGCTGGCGCGCGTCGTCGAGGCCTTCGACGACCACGTCTACCACACGGTCATCGGCCGTACGGTGCGGTTCCCGGAGACCACGGTCGCCGGCGAGCCGATCACCACGTACGCGTCCAACTCCGTCGGCGCCGCCGCCTACCGCCAGCTGGCCAGGGAGGTGCTCGCCCGGTGTCCCGCCGAGTGAGTCTGCCCGGAGCCGACGAACTGTTCCGTACGACCGGAGGGATGGCGCTGACGTCGTCCTCGCCGTCGTCGCGGGGAGTCGAGCACGCCGCGTCGGCGGCGGAGGGCACGGCGGGTGAGGGCCGCAGCCGGGAGGCTGGGGCCGGTACGGAGCCGGGCGTCGGCCCGCAGCGGCGTCCGCAGGAAGGTTCCGGTAACGCCGTCCCCGCCCCCACCCCCGGTCGGGGGAAGGGGCAGGGCCGGGGTGCGAACCGGCGGCCCAGCGGGCGCGAGCGGCACGACGAGAAGATCACGGTCTACGTCTCCGCGGAGGAGCTCATGGACCTGGAACACGCGCGGCTGGTGCTGCGCGGGGAGCACGGGCTCGCGGTCGACCGCGGGCGGATCGTGCGCGAGGCCGTCGCGGTGGTGCTCGCCGATCTGGAGTCCCGCGGTGACGCGAGCATCCTGGTGCGGCGGCTTCGGGGTCGCTGACCCCGGGGGATCAGGCGTCCGTCGCCCCCGCCGCCGCGTGCGGTTCGGCCCCGGGAGCGGGGCCGGGCGTGCGGCTGCACGAGGCGGGCCCCCGCTGTCACCCCTGCCGCTGCGCGGGGCGCCGTTCCCCTACCCGCCCTTCCGCCGTACCCAGGGCTCCGCCCTGAACCGGTCCGCGAACGCCGGACGGGCCGGGAAGGGGTGCCGGGCTGGGCCCGGACCCCCTGGGGCTCCGCCCCGGACCCCGGTCCTCAAACGCCGGACGGCTGGAAGTGCCCGGCCCGGTCGCCCGGGTCCCCGCTGCTCGCGTGGGAGCCTTGAGGGCCGGGCTCCGGCCCTGATCGGCCACTTCCTCCGTACCACCCTGGATCGCGATGCCCCCTCCCGCCGAACCCGGCCTCCCGCCCCGCCGCTCGCTGGGCCGCGGCCCGGGTGCCTCCGTGCCGGGGGAGGAGGAGCTCCCCGTTCTCCCCGGTCCCCCCGGCCCGTCCGGTTCCCCCGTCGCGGCCGTACCTGGCCCGGAGGGCCCCGCCGGTGCCGAGGAGGCCTCCGCGGCCCCGGCGGACGGGCGGTTCACCGTGCGGCTCGTGAACTTCGAGGGGCCCTTCGATCTGCTGCTCCAGCTGATCTCCCGGCACAAGATGGATGTCACCGAGGTGGCGCTGTCCGAGGTCACCAACGAGTTCATGGCGCACATCCGTGCTATGGGGCCCGACTGGGACCTCGACCAGACGACCGAGTTCCTCGTCGTCGCCGCCACCCTGCTCGATCTGAAGGCGGCCCGGCTGCTGCCCGTCGCCGAGGTCGAGGACGAGGGGGACCTCGCGCTGCTGGAGGCCCGGGACCTGCTGTTCGCACGGCTGCTGCAGTACCGGGCGTACAAGCGGATCGCCGAGATCTTCCAGGACCGGGCCGAGATCGAGGGCAAGCGCTACCCGCGCACCGTCGGGCTGGAGCCCCACCTCGCCGAGCTCCTCCCCGAGGTGGTCATCAGCATCGGCGGCGAGGGGCTGGCCCGGCTCGCGGTCAAGGCCATGCAGCCGCGGGCGAAGCCGCAGGTGTACGTGGACCACATCCACGCGCCCCTGGTGAGCGTCCGGGAGCAGGCCGGCCTGGTCGTGGCGCTGCTCAAGGCCCGGGGCGAGGCCACCTTCCAGGAGCTCACCGAGGACGCCGCCGACACCCTGACCGTCGTGGCGCGCTTCCTGGCCCTCCTGGAGCTCTACCGGGAGAAGGCGGTGGTCCTGGACCAGGAAGAGGCCCTGAAGACGCTCACGGTGCGCTGGAGCGGCGGGGACGGGGACGGCATGCCGACGGTGACGGACGAGTTCGACCAGATCGTGGAGGTCAAGGAATGAGTGACACGGCGGCCGCCGTGGCCGGACTGGCGCTGAAGCCCGCTTTGGAGGCGGTCCTCATGGTCGTGGACGAGCCGGCGACCGAGGCGCACCTGGCCAAGGTGCTGGAGCGGACCCCCCGCGAGGTCGCGGGGGCGCTGCGGGAGCTCGCGGACGAGTACGAGGCCCAGGGCCGCGGATTCGAATTGCGGCTGGTCGCCGGGGGCTGGCGGTTCTACAGCCGGGCGGACTGCGCGCCGGCGGTCGAGGCCTTCGTACTGGACGGCCAGCAGGCCCGTCTCACCCAGGCGGCGCTGGAGACCATGGCGGTCGTCGCGTACCGCCAGCCGGTCAGCCGGTCGCGGGTCTCGGCGGTCCGCGGAGTCAACTGCGACGGGGTCATGCGCACCCTCCTCCAGCGGGGTCTGGTGGAGGAGGCGGGGACGGAACCCGAAACAGGTGCGATCCTGTACAGGACGACGAACTACTTTCTGGAGCGGATGGGCCTGCGTGGCCTGGACGAGCTCCCGGAGCTCGCGCCCTTCCTCCCCGAGGCGGACGCGATCGAAGCCGAGACGCAAGAGGGTGTTCCGTCGTTCGATCCGGACTCTCCGGATACCGATGAAGACGACAAGACGACGGAACTTTGATGCGAAGCAGCGGCAACGGCAACGGTGGCGGCAACAGGAACAGCGGCGGCGGCGGTGGAGGCGGGCGCGGTAGCGCCCCCCGCGGCGGCTCCGGCGGCGGTGGTGGCTCCCGCGGTGGCAGCTCGGGCGGTGGCTACCAGGGCGGTGGCTCTCGCGGTGGCTCCTCCGGTGGTGGCTACCAGGGTGGCGGCGGCTCCGGCGGCGGCTCCCGTGGCGGCTCCTCGGGCGGTGGCTACCAGGGCGGTGGCTCTCGCGGTGGCTCCTCCGGTGGTGGCTACCAGGGCGGCGGCTCCGGCGGCGGCTCCCGTGGCGGCTCCTCGGGCGGCGGCTACCAGGGCGGTGGCTCTCGCGGTGGCTCCTCCGGTGGCGGCTACCAGGGCGGCGGCGGCTCCGGCGGCGGCTCCCGTGGCGGCTCCTCGGGCGGTGGCTACCAGGGTGGCGGCTCTCGCGGTGGCTCCTCGGGCGGTGGCTACCAGGGTGGCGGCTCCCGTGGTGGCTCCTCCGGCGGCGGCTACCAGGGCGGCTCCGGCGGCGGCTACCAGGGTGGCGGCTCCGACCGTGACCGCGAGGAGGCCCCCCGCATCCGCAACCCGCGCCCCGAGGAGCGTCGCTACGACGTAGGCCCCGAGGGCGAGCGCAACGGCCGCGGCGGTGCCAAGGCGGGCGGCGGCGGTGCCCGTGGCGCGGCCGACGGCAACCGTGGCGGTGCGCGCGGCGCGGCGGCCCGCGGTGGCGCCAAGGGCGGCCCCAGGACCGCCAAGGCCCCCGCGATCGGCGGCGCGGGCGGCCCGCGCATCGGTCCCGGCAGCCGCAGCGGCCAGTCGAAGCCGCGCGAGCTGGAGGCGCGGATCGAGGAGCGCGTGCGCGACCGGTACGCCGACAAGCCCGTGATCAAGACCCCGAAGACCTTCCCGGGTGCCGAGGAGGAGGGTGAGCGTCTGCAGAAGGTGCTCGCCCGTGCCGGCATGGGCTCGCGCCGTGCGTGCGAGGAGCTCATCGAGCGGGCCCGCGTCGAGGTCAACGGCGAGATCGTGCTGGAGCAGGGCAAGCGGGTCAAGCCGACCGACGAGATCAAGGTGGACGGCCTGACCGTCGCCACCCAGTCGTACCTGTTCTTCGCGCTGAACAAGCCGGCCGGCGTCGTCTCCACCATGGAGGACCCGGACGGCCGTCAGTGCCTCGGCGACTACGTCACCAACCGTGAGACGCGTCTCTTCCACGTCGGCCGGCTCGACACCGAGACCGAGGGCATCATCCTGCTCACCAACCACGGTGAGCTGGCCCACCGCCTCACGCACCCCAAGTACGGCGTGAAGAAGACCTACGTCGCCGCGATCACCGGCCCGCTGCCGCGCGACATCGGCAAGCGCCTCAAGGACGGCATCGAGCTGGAGGACGGCTACGCCCGCGCCGACCACTTCCGCGTCGTCGACCAGCTCGGCAAGAACTACCTGGTCGAGGTGACCCTCCACGAGGGCCGCAAGCACATCGTCCGCCGCATGCTGTCCGAGGCCGGTTTCCCGGTCGAGAAGCTCGTCCGGACCTCCTTCGGCCCGATCGAGCTCGGTGACCAGAAGTCCGGCTGGCTGCGCCGCCTGACCAACACCGAGGTCGGCATGCTCATGCGCGAGGTCGGTCTCTAGGACCCCCGGCCCACACGGGCCTCCAGAACCCGCGGTGCCTTCGGGCGCCGCGGGTTTTTTGGTTGTGCGGACCCCCGGACCTGCTTATAGTCAGTCTGACTATAAAGGGAGTGGGGGCGTCATGGGATGGCAGACGAGCTGGACCGAGATCCTCGGGTTCGTCACGGGGGCCGTGTGCGTCTGGCTGGTCGCCCGGCAGCACATCGCCAACTGGCCGATCGGCATCGCGAACAACGTCTTCTTCATCGTGCTCTTCGCCCAGGCGGGCCTCTACGCCGACGCCGGGCTGCAGATCGTCTTCATCGCCCTCGCCGCGTACGGCTGGTGGTCCTGGACCCACGGGGGTGGACCGGGCACCACCACGGCCCTGCCGGTGCGCCGCACCACGGCAGCCGAGTGGACCCTGCTGGCCGCGGCGGGGGCGGTGGCGGTGCTCGGCCTGACCCTGCTGCTGAGCCGGGTCACCGACTCCACGGTCCCGTTCTGGGACGCCCTCACGACGGGGCTCTCGCTCGCGGCCACGTACGGGCAGTGCCGCAAGCTCGTCGAGTCCTGGTGGCTGTGGATCGCCGCCGACCTGGTGTACATCCCGCTGTACGCCTACAAGGGGCTCTACCTGACCTCCCTGCTCTACGTCGGCTTCCTCGCCCTGTGCGTCGCCGGACTGCTCGGCTGGCGCCGGGCGCTCCCGGCCCGCGGGGCGACGGCCGCGACGGCGGTGACGGCGTGAAGCGCCACGGCCACGGCCTGGTCCTCGGCAAGTTCTATCCGCCGCACGCCGGCCACCACCACCTGGTGCGCACCGCGCAGGACCAGTGCGAGCGGCTGACCGTCCTGGTCTGCGCGGCCTCGGTGGAATCCGTACCGCTCGCCGACCGGGTCGCCTGGATGCGCGAGGCGCACCCCGGGGCCGAGGTGGTCGGCGCGGTCGACGACATCCCGGTCGACCTCCACGACCCGGCGGTCTGGGAGGCCCACATGGCGATCTTCCGGGGCGCGGTGCGCCGCCCGGTCGACGCCGTCTTCACCTCCGAGGCCTACGGGACCGAACTCGCGCGGCGGTTCGGCGCCGAGGAGGTCTGCGTGGACCTGGACCGCACCCTGTTCCCGGTGTCCGGTACGGCCGTACGGGCCGACCCCGTCGGGAACTGGGAGTTCCTGGGGCCCGCCGTACGGGCGGCACTGACCCGGCGGATCGTCGTACTCGGCGCCGAGTCCACCGGCACGACCACGCTGTCGCGGGCCCTGGCCGAGCACTGGCGGGCACGCGGCGGGGTGTGGGCGAAGACGGGCTGGGTGGCGGAGTACGGGCGCCGGTACAGCGAGGAGCGGCTCGAGGCGGCGCGCGCGGCCGACCCGGCGGCGACCTGGGCCGAAGTGAGCTTCACCTCGGCGGAGTTCCCGGTGATCGCGCGGCGGCAGGACGCGGACGAGGAGCGGGCGGCCCGGCTGGGATCACCCGTGCTCTTCTGCGACACCGACTCCTTCGCCACCGGCATCTGGCACGAGCGGTACACGGGCGCGCGCAGTGCGGAGGTCGAGCGGATCGCCGCCGGGACGCGGCGGGACCTGTACCTGCTCACCGACCACACGGACGTGCCCTTCGAGGACGACGGGCTGCGCGACGGGGAGGAGCTCCGGCCCTGGATGACCGGGCGGTTCCTGGAGGAGCTGGAACGGACCGGGAAGCGCTTCCTGGTGGTCCGCGGGGACCGGCGCGAGCGGCTCGCGGCGGCGGTGGCGGCCGTCGACGGAGTCCTCGCGGAGGGCTGGCGGTTCGCCGATCCGCTGCCGGAGCGGGTGGCCGGGCAGGTGCCCGGGCAGGCGGCCGGGCAGGCTGCCGGTCGGACCGGGGCGCGGAGCCGATGAGTGACACCGGACCCGGGGCGGCGCAGGAGTACGACCCGCGCGCCTTCGAACCCTTCGCGGTGACCGTGGACCTCGCCGTCTTCACCGTGCGCGGCGGGACCCTGCACGTGCTGCTGATCCGGCGCGCGCAGGAACCGTACGCGGGCGCCTGGGCGCTCCCCGGCGGCTTCCTCCTGCCGCGGGAATCCGCGGAGACCGCCGCCCGGCGCGAACTGGCCGAGGAGACCGGCCTGTCGGCGCGGGTGATCGACGCCCTGCACCTGGACCAGCTGCGCACCTACAGCGAACCGGACCGGGACCCCCGCATGCGGGTGGTCTCGGTGGCCTTCACCGCACTCGTTCCCGATCTGCCCGAACCGGAGGCCGGGGGCGGCGGAGACGCGGACCGGGCCCGCTGGGTGCCGGTGGGGGAGGCCTGCGCGCCGGCCTTCGGACTGGCCTTCGACCACGCGGAGATCCTCGCGGACGCCCGCTCCCGCGTGGGCTCGAAGCTGGAGTACAGCTGCCTGGCCACCGCCTTCTGCCCGCCCGAGTTCACCCTCGGCGAGCTCCAGGCCGTCTACGAGACCGTCTGGGACACCTCCCTGGACCGACCCAACTTCCGCCGCAAGGTCCTGGCCACGCCCGGCTTCGTCGAAACCGTGCCCGGAGCCGCCCGGCTCACCGGCGGCCGCGGCAAACCGGCCGCGCTCTACCGGCCCGGACCTGCCGACACCCTGCACCCGCCCCTGCTGCGCCCTTCGGAAGGACACCCACGATGACGATGCCGACGACGCCGACGACACCGACCACCGCGAAGGCGAAGCGGGCCGCCACCGGCTCCCTGATCGGACTGGCCCTGGGAGACGCCCTGGGCTTCCCGACGGAGTTCAACGACGTGCCCCGGATCCTGGCGAAGACCGGCCCCTGGCGGCAGATGGACCTGCCCCGACCGGCGATCGTCACGGACGACACCCAGATGACGCTGGCCCTCGCCCGGGGCATACGGACGGCGACGGACCGCGGCCGGGTCGGCCCGCTGCGCCTCGCCCGCCCGGTCCGGGAGGAGTTCGTGGACTGGTACCACTCCCCGGAGAACAACCGGGCCCCGGGCCGCACCTGTCTGAAGGCCTGCAGCCTCCTCAACCACCCCGAGCGGGACTGGCGCGACGCCAGCCAGCTCGGCTCCAAGGGCTGCGGGGCCAACATGCGGGTGGCTCCGGTCGGGCTGGTGCCCGGCTGGACGGAGGAGGAGCGGGCCGGCGCGGCCCAGCTCCAGTCGGCCCTGACCCACGGCCACCCGACGGCACTGGCCGCCTCCGACCTCACGGCGCGGGCGGTGTTCCTGCTGGCGCGGGGCACCGAGGTGACCGGCCTGGTCGGGCAGTTGCGCTCGTACGCCCTGGAGAACCGCACCCGCTACCACGAGCGCTGGCTCGGCGACCTCTGGACGCGGACGGCGTCCGACACCTCGGCCGAGTCCTTCATGGCGCGCGGCTGGGACGAGTGCCTGGAGGTCCTGGACCGCCTCGCCGCGGCCCTGCGCAGCCCGTCCCCGGAGACGGACCCCTGCCTGACGACGGGCGAGGGCTGGATCGCCGAGGAGGCCCTGGCCACGGCCCTCCAGTGCTTCCTGCTCTTCCCGGAGGAACCCCTCCTGGCCCTGCGCCGCGCGGCCTGCACGGCGGGGGACTCCGACTCCATCGCCTGCCTGGCCGGCGCCTTCGCCGGGGCCCACCTCGGCGCGGACGTCTGGCCCCGGGACTGGGAGGGCCGCATCGAATACCGCGCGGAACTCCTGTCCTTCGGCACGCTCTGGGACGCGTGAGCGGTGCTGAACGCGATGGAGATCGACCTGACCGCCGTCGTCGCCGAGCAGCCGGATCCGCTGCTGTTCGCGACGGTCTCCGGCGCCCACCTGTACGGGTTCCCTTCCAAGGACTCCGACATCGACCTGCGCGGCGCGCACCTGCTGCCGGCGGCCGAGCTGGTCTCGCTCCGCGACCCGCAGGAGACGCGCAGCCGGATGTGGTTCCGGGACGGCACCGAGATGGACCTGGTCACCCACGACCTGCGCAAGTTCGTCCGGCTCATGCTCAACCGCAACGGCTACGTCCTGGAGCAGCTGCTGTCGCCCCTGGTGGTGCACACGACGCCGGCGCACGAGGAACTGGTCTCCCTGGCCCCCGGTGTCCTGACCTCGCACCACGCCCACCACTACCGGGGCTTCGCGAACACGCAGTGGCGGCTCTTCGGGAAGACGGCCGAGCTCAAGCCGCTGCTCTACAGCTTCCGGGCGCTGCTGACGGGTGTCCACCTGATGCGCTCGGCACGGGTGCAGGCGCACCTGCCCACGCTGTTGGGGGAGGTGCCGGAGGCTCCGGGTTATCTGGCCGGGCTGATCGAGGCCAAGGCCGAGGCCGAGCACGGGGCGGCCGCGGGCATCGACGGCGGGCGGGTGGAACGGGACTTCGAGGCCCTGCACGGGGTCCTGGAGGCGGCGCAAGACGCTTCGCGGCTGCCGGAGCACGCGGACGCCTTCGACGCGCTCGACGAGTTCGTCGTACGGCGGCGGGTGCGCTAGGCCGTCTCTCGCGGGCCTGACCGGCAAGATCCGGAAGAGACGACCTAGGCCGCCGCTGTTCCGGTCCTCGGTGCCGGTGCCGGTGCCGGTGCCGTCGCCGACGCCCGGCGGGTGCGGAGGAGGAAGTCCTCCACCCGGGGGAGGTCCGGGGATTCGGGGAGGGGGGCCGTGGCGAGGGCGGCTTCGGTCTGTTCCTGGAGGAGGGTCATCCACGCGTCGACCTCCTCCCAGGTGAGCTCGCCGCGGCGGACCGCGAGGAGGCGGTCGCGGTAGGGGGTCGCGTCGATCACCAGGCGGCCCGTGCGCAGCAGGTCGCGGCAGGACAGGAGCAGGCGCAGCAGGTGCATGGCGTGCTTCCAGCGCGGGGCGCCGTGGTTGCGGAGGTCGCCGAGGAGTTTGCCGCGCTGGGCGACGGCGTACCGGCTGAAGGTGGTGTGGGCCCGTCGGGAGAGGAAGGCGCCGCGGAGCGAGAGGAGTTCCTCGCCGACCGGGGCGAGGTCCTCCACGAGCGGGGAGTGGAGGACCTCCAGGATGTTCGGGTTGGCGCGCAGCGCGAGTTCGCAGAAGCGCTCCAGCTCCCAGGAGAACTCCTCGTCCCGGGGACCCTCCACGTGGGTCGGCGGCTTCTCGAAGCGCCAGAACAGCGGCGTCGGGGCGAGGTAGACACCGCGCCGGTCGGTGTCGCTCGCCTCCGTCGCCAGACCGAACGCCCTCGAACCGATCACGCACGAGTAGACCGTGTGCTCCCTGACCAGGGTGAGTGCGAGCGGATCGGTCGTCGGTCCGGGCGTCGGTTCGTGCTGGTTGGCCTCGTTCATCCCGCGAGGCTACGGCCGGGGCCTTCGGCTAGGCGAGCGAGATTTCGCCCGCCGGGGAGACGGTGATCTTCTTCTCCTCCAGCGGCCTGGTGGCCGGGCCCTTGGCCACCGCGCCGTCCGTCACCTTGAACTTGCTGCCGTGGCACGGGCAGTCGATGGTGCCGGCCTCCACCTTGTTCACGAGGCAGCCCGAGTGCGTGCACACCGCCGTGAAGCAGCGGAAGGAGCCCGCCGTCGGCTGGGTGACGACCAGCTTCTCGTCCTTGAGGACCGTGCCGCCGCCGACCGGCACCTCCGAGGACTTGACCAGGGCCTTGGCGTCCCCGGCCGGAGCCGAGGCGGACGCGGACGCGGAGTTCTGCGCCGTGGGGGCGCTGCCGCCCTCGGACGAAGGCTTGGTCTCGTCGGCTCCGCCGCACGCGGTCAGCACGCCGCCCGCCAGGACGCTCGCGCCGGCCGCCAGTACGGTGCGCCGGGCGGCGCGGGTGGGGTCGCTCATGACTTCTCCTCGGGTGATCGCCGGGGTGGCGAGAGGCATCCTGGCGCGTGACGGGCCTCAGCGACACCCCGCCACGCTCTGACTCAGCCCTCCGGCGGCCACGGAACGAGCTCCGCGGCGACGCCGGGGGCGCGTACCACCTCCCACACGCGCACCACGGCGTCCCGGTTCAACGGTCCGTGGACGTGCGGGTAGCGCGGGCCCGCTTCACCCTCCCGGCGGACCTCGGAGGTCAGCGCGCGCTCGTCGAGTTCCACGGCGAGCAGGGTCCCCCGTACGTCCGCGTAGTGCGCGGCGGCGATCGCGAGCACCGTCCGCGGGTCCGCCGAACAGTGCACGAAACCCTCGGAGTCGAGGGAGGCCGGGGCGTACGGGAGCCCGGGGCCGGCGGTCCAGTCGGCGAGGGGTACGAGATGGAAGATCATGCCGATCGTTCTACCGCAGTCGGTGCGCGGCCCTGCGCCAAGTGGCAGACGTGACTGGATTGGGTGACATTGTCCGTATCTCGAAGCCGGGTACGCCGCATTCCGCGCGCCCGGTCCCTCTTCGAAAGGCATCACCATGGCGGGCAATGACCTCGGCTCCCTCCTCGGCGGCCTCCTCGGCGGCAGCGGCGGACAGGGCGGCAGCGGCGGCGGCAACATCCTCGGCTCCCTCCTCGGCGCCCTGATGGGCGGCGGCGGTGGCGCCGGCGGCGCCCAGGCTGCCGGAGGCGCGGGGAACAACCCGCTCGGCGGGCTGCTGGACATGCTGACCAAGTCGGGTCTGACCGACCAGGCGCAGTCCTGGGTCGGCACCGGCGAGAACCAGCCGGTCAGCGGCCCGGAGATCGCCAAGGCCCTGCCGGACGAGACCCTGGCCAAGGTCGCCGAGCAGGCGGGCGTCACCCCCGAGGCGGCCGCCGACCAGATCGCGCAGGCGCTCCCGCAGGCCGTGGACAAGCTGACCCCGCAGGGCTCGGTGCCGGCCGGCTCGCTCGAGGACATCATCAAGCAGCAGAACCTCTGAGCGAGCCTCCGAGCGCCCCGGTCCCTCCGGGCGCGGTTCCCGAGGGCCCGGCGTCCCGTCCCAGCGGACGGGACGCCGGGCCCTCGAGGCGTTCCCGCTGGCTACCCTGAGGCAGGCACCGCACCGCCGTCACACCCCTGTACCCCTG
Organism: Streptomyces sp. NPDC002886; assembly: GCF_042888445.1. NCBI lineage: Bacteria > Bacillati > Actinomycetota > Actinomycetes > Kitasatosporales > Streptomycetaceae > Streptomyces > Streptomyces sp. NPDC002886. Next base: position 489,539 of record NZ_JBIAPV010000005.1, on the reverse strand, counting down.
GAGCACCCCGTGAGAACCGCCGTCGTCATCGGAACCGGACTGATCGGCACCTCCGCGGCGCTCGCCCTGGCCGCCCGCGGCATCGCCGTCCACCTGTCCGACCGCGACCAGGGGCAGGCCCGTACGGCCGCCGCGCTGGGCGCGGGCACGGAGGCGCCCTACGAGGGCAAGGCCGACCTCGCGGTCATCGCCGTACCGCCCGCCCACGTGGCCGCCGCCCTCGCCGACGCCATAGGCCGGGACCTGGCCCGCGCCTACGTGGACGTGGCCAGCGTCAAGGGCGGACCGCGCCGGGAGCTGGACGCGCTCGGCGTGGACACCACGGCGTACATCGGCACCCACCCGATGGCGGGCAAGGAGCAGTCCGGACCGCTCGCCGCCTCCGCCGACCTGTTCGAGGGCCGCCCCTGGGTGCTGACGCCGACCCGGGAGACCGACCACGAGGTGCTCAACCTGGCGCTGGAGCTGGTGGCGCTGTGCCGGGCCGTCCCGGTGGTCATGGACGCCGACGCGCACGACCGGGCCGTCGCGCTGGTCTCCCACACCCCGCAGCTCGTCTCCAGCATGGTCGCGGCCCGGCTGGAGGAGGCCGACGAGACCGCGGTGCGCCTGTGCGGGCAGGGCATCCGCGACGTGACCCGGATCGCCGCCTCCGACCCGCGGATGTGGGTGGAGATCCTCTCGGCCAACCCGGGACCCGTGGCGGACGTGCTCGCAGGGATCGCCGCCGACCTGGAGGAGACCGTGGAGGCCCTGCGGGGCCTGCAGTCGGCCGACGAGGCCAAGCGCCGGGACGGGGCGGCCGGCATCGAGGACGTACTGCGCCGCGGCAACGCCGGCCGGGTCCGGGTCCCGGGCAAGCACGGGGCCGCGCCGACGGTCTACGAGACGGTGGCCGTCCTCATCTCCGACCAGCCGGGCGAGCTCGCCCGGATCTTCGCCGACGCCGGCCGGGCCGGGGTCAACATCGAGGACGTACGCATCGAGCACGCGACCGGGCAGCAGGCCGGCCTGGTCCAGCTGATGGTCGAACCCCGCGCCGTGGCCGGCCTCCAGGCCGAGCTGCGCGAGCGCGGCTGGGCCCTGCGCCAGCCGTAGGCCCTCCGGGGCGGGTCCCGGCGGGCCCCTGGCCCGGTCCCGGACCCGCTCGGGCCCGTCCTCGGGAGGCCCCGCCGCCGCCCCGGCGGGCGTCGGCGAAAAGCCCGGTAACCTGGAGGAGGGGCGCTATTGGCGCGCCCGGACACGTACGCGCAACCAGGAAGGTGCCCGCACCGTGGAAACCGCAGCTCCGACCGCCGTGATCGTCGCCATCGACGGTCCCTCCGGCACGGGCAAGTCCAGCACTTCCAAGGCCGTGGCCGCCAAGCTCGGGCTGCGCTACCTGGACACCGGTGCCCAGTACCGGGCCATCACCTGGTGGATGATCACCAACGGCATCGACATCGATGACCCGCAGGCGATCGCCCTCGCGGCGGGCAAGCCCGTCATCGTGTCCGGCACCGATCCGTCCGCCCCCACGATCACCGTCGACGGCCAGGACGCCTCCGGCCCGATCCGGACCCAGGAGGTCACCTCCAAGGTCAGCGCCGTGAGCGCCGTCCCCGAGGTGCGCTCCCTGATCACCGAGCTGCAGCGCTCCATCGCCGCCGAGGCGGCCGACGAGGCCGAGGGCATCGTCGTGGAGGGCCGCGACATCGGCACCACCGTGCTGCCCGACGCCGACCTGAAGATCTTCCTCACCGCTTCCGCGGAGGCCCGTGCGGCCCGCCGCAGCGGGGAGCTGCGGGGCAAGGAGGCCGCGGACCTCGCGGCCACCAAGGAAGCGCTGATCAAGCGCGACGCGGCCGACTCCGGCCGCAAGACCTCCCCGCTGGCCAAGGCCGGCGACGCGGTCGAGGTGGACACCACCGAGCTCACGCTCGACCGGGTCATCGAGTGCGTCGTGACCTTGGTGGAGTCGAGGCGGAGCGCCACCGAGGGCGCAGAGAAGCGGGGCCGCGCGTGAGCGATACGCCCTCCCTCAAGGGTGCGGCGGTCGGCCGGAGGATCGGCATCGGTCTCATGTACGGCCTCTGGAAGCCGCGCGTGCTGGGGGCCTGGAAGGTCCCCGCCACCGGCCCCGTCATCCTGGCCGTGAACCACTCGCACATCATCGACGGCCCCATGCTCATGGGCACCGCACCCCGGCCGCTGCACTTCCTGATCAAGAAGGAGGCGTACGTCGGTCCGCTCGGCCCCTTCCTCGAAGGGATCGGGCAGGTCAAGGTGGACCGCTCCGGCACCGACCGGAGCGCCGTCAGCCGTGCGCTGGGCGTACTGGAGAACGGCGGGGCCCTGGGGATCTTCCCCGAGGGCACCCGGGGCGAAGGCGACTTCGCCTCGCTGCGCGCGGGCCTCGCGTACTTCGCGGTCCGGGCCGGCGCCCCCATCGTGCCGGTGGCCGTCTTCGCGAGCACCGAGCGGCGCAGCCGGGTCGTCAAGGCCCTGCCGCCGCTGAAGAGCAGGGTCGACATCGTCTTCGGCGATGCCTTCGACGCCGGGGACGGCAGTGGCCGCCGCACCCGTACCGCGCTGGACCAGGCCACCGTACGCATCCAGGACCGGCTGACCGCCCACCTGGCCGACGCCAAGCGCCTCACCGGGCGCTGAGCGAGACTTGACCTAGTAGTGGAACCGCGCTGCGCGGGCCCCACCGATCACCACGAACGACGAGGAACGGACTTCATGAACGACCAGCAAGACCACGGAGCACTTGGCGATGCCGAGTACGCGGAGTTCATGGAGCTCGCCGCGGAAGAGGGCTTCGACATCGAGGACGTCGAGGGCGCTCTCCAGGAAGCCGGCCACGGCCCGCTCCCGGTCCTCGCCGTCGTCGGCCGCCCGAACGTCGGCAAGTCGACCCTGGTGAACCGGATCATCGGCCGCCGCGAGGCGGTCGTCGAGGACAAGCCCGGCGTCACCCGCGACCGCGTCACCTACGAGGCCGAGTGGGCCGGCCGCCGCTTCAAGGTCGTCGACACCGGCGGCTGGGAGCAGGACGTCCTCGGCATCGACGCCTCCGTCGCCGCCCAGGCCGAATACGCCATCGAGGCCTGCGACGCGGTCGTCTTCGTCGTGGACGCCAAGGTCGGCGCCACCGACACCGACGAGGCCGTCGTCCGCCTGCTGCGCAAGGCCGGCAAGCCCGTCGTCCTGTGCGCCAACAAGGTCGACGGCCAGAGCGGCGAGTCCGACGCGGCTTCGCTGTGGTCCCTGGGCCTCGGCTACCCCCACCCGGTCTCCTCCCTGCACGGCCGCGGCACCGGCGACATGCTCGACGCCGTCTTGGAGGCCCTGCCCGAGGCCCCCGAGCAGACCTTCGGCACCGCCGTCGGCGGTCCGCGCCGGATCGCGCTCATCGGCCGCCCGAACGTCGGCAAGTCCTCCCTCCTGAACAAGGTGGCCAAGGAGGACCGCGTCGTCGTCAACGAGATGGCCGGCACCACCCGCGACCCGGTCGACGAGCTGATCCAGCTCGGCGGGGTCACCTGGAAGTTCATCGACACCGCGGGCATCCGCAAGAAGGTCCACCTCCAGCAGGGCGCCGACTACTACGCCTCGCTGCGTACGGCCGCCGCGGTGGAGAAGGCGGAGGTCGCGGTCATCCTGATCGACACGACCGAGCAGATCTCCGTCCAGGACCAGCGCATCATCACCATGGCCGTCGAGGCGGGCCGCGCGATCGTGATCGCGTACAACAAGTGGGACAACCTCGACGAGGAGCGCCGCTACTACCTCGAGCGCGAGATCGAGACCGAGATGCAGCAGGTCGCCTGGGCGCCCCGGGTGAACGTCTCGGCGCTCACCGGCCGCCACATGGAGAAGCTGGTCCCGGCCATCGAGACCGCGCTCGCCGGCTGGGAGATGCGCATCCCGACCGGCCGTCTGAACGCCTTCCTCGGCGAGGTCGTCGCCGCCCACCCGCACCCGATCCGCGGTGGCAAGCAGCCGCGCATCCTGTTCGGTACGCAGGCGGGCAGCAAGCCGCCGCGGTTCGTCCTCTTCGCCTCGGGCTTCCTGGAGCACGGCTACCGCCGCTTCATCGAGCGCCGCCTGCGCGAGGAGTTCGGCTTCGAGGGGACCCCGATCCACATCTCGGTCCGCGTCCGCGAGAAGCGCGGCGCACTGCACAAGCGCAAGATGTAGTGGCAGTTCGGCAGGGCCGCCGGGGCTAGTAGCCCCGGCGCGGAGCGGGCGGCAGGGCCGCCGGGATGTGCTGCATCCCGGTCTGGTGCTGCCGCCCGTTCGCGTATCCGGCTCCGGCGTACGAGTACTGCGGCTGCGGGGCGGGGGAGGGCTGCCAGGCGTCCGCCTGCTGCCCGGCGTGCTGTCCCGCCGGCTGCCATGAGGAACCGTTCCAGCCGCTCCCGTAGGAGCTCGCGGAGCCCGTCGTGGACCCGCTGCCGTACGCGCCCGCACCGCTGCCGTACGCGCCGCTGTAGGGGCCCCCGTACGAGAACGCCGTGAAGCCGAGGTCCTCCTCGCCCGTGCGGTCGCCGGGCAGGGCCCGGAAGGCGCGCAGGTACTCCGAGTACAGCGTGTCGTAGATGGGCGTGTGCGAGGCGGTCGGAGAGCTCCCCAGCTCCCGTACGGGGCGCATCGGGGGGACGCTGCTCGGATAGGACGGGGCGCGGGAGACATCGTAGGAATGCACGTATCAGCCAACGAAACCGGCGCCCCACGGATGCGGGGTCGCGGGGCGGAAAACGCAGATCGCCGGGGGTGCGCGGGACGGACCGCGCACCCCCGGCGCACACCGCCCGGCCCCCTGGGCAGGGGGTCGGACGGCCGTTTCGGGGACGGAAGGCAGAGCGGGGGCGGGAGGGCGGGGGAGCCCCGGGATTCCGGGTGCTCAGGCGCCCGGGGTGCCCGCCAGCGGCATCGAGGCGGCGACCAGCTTGCCGTTGCGGGCCGCCTTGTCCAGGGCGTCGCGCAGCAGGTCCTCGCGGGGCTGCTGGCCGATGGTGCCGACCGGAGCGGCGTACACCAGGACGCGCTGCGTCTTGTTGACGGCGGCCCGCCAGCCGTCGGTGACCGACAGCGGCCGGTGCGCCTGCCACCAGGCGATCTGACCGGGCTGGAGCACCGAGTGCAGCTGGCCGGCGGCGAGCAGGATCGACCAGCCGCTCAGGGCCTGCGGGACCTCTTCGGTGTCGGTCATCGGGATGAAGCCCTGCTCGATGAGGAGCGGGAGGAAGTCGTCGCCGGGGCCGGTGGTGCCGGGGCGCGCGATGGGCGCGGTCGGCTCCACCACGAGGGCCGGGTGCAGCTCCCCGTTGATCAGGATCAGGCCGCTGGTGATGCCGAGGACGGCCTGGCCGCCGGGCACGGACTGCGGTACGTCGCCAGCGGGGGCCGCCGGGGCGGGGCTGTCGCCGGTGATGGAGCGGACGGCGCCCTGGAGGTCCGCCTCGGGTACGGAGACGACCTGCGAGGGGATGCAGCCGGCGTGGGCGAAGGCCAGGACGGCCGTCTCGTCGCCGACGAACAGCACGGTGCTGGTCTGCTCGCGCTCGGAGTCTCCGGGGGTGCGGCAGGACGTGCAGTCGTAACTGCCCGGGGATCCGTCGCCCGCGAGCAGCCGCTCGGCCTCCTCGTCGCCGATCTCGGCACGTACCTCATCACTGACTTCGAGCATGCGCGGCACGGGGTGGCTCCTCGGACTAGGCGTGCGGTGCCGGGGGGTTCCGGCTCGCCGGGCTCAACGGGGGAGTGGCGGCCGGGGTCACGCCGTTTGAGGGAACGGAATCGAACCGGACCCCCGAAGGAGTGAACGGTCCGACCGGGTCGTTGTTTTGGTGCCAACTCTTTTTTGTTTGTGCGCAGTTGATGGTCGGTGCTGGCCGTTTTGCCGGTGGGCCGAGCGGGTGGGGGCGCGCGGGGCCCGGTGTGGCGGGCGCGGGGGGTGGTACGGGGCTGCGTAGCGTGACGCGATGCGCAACTTCGGGGTTCCGGGTGGGGTGGGCGCGGCGGCGCTGGTGCTCCTCGTGCTCGCGTCGGCGTCGGCATCGGCGTCTGGACCGGCGTCTGGATCGGCAGCGGGGGCGGGGGCGACCTCGGCGGTCGCTGCGCCGCCCCCGCCCGCGCCGGGGGCGCCCGGCCGGGCGGTGGACTGCGGGCCCGGCGGGCAGTGGCCCTGGGACTGCGTGGCCGACTGCGAGAGCGGGGGCCGCTGGGCGGTGAACACGGGGAACGGCTTCTACGGCGGACTGCAGTTCTGGCAGCCGACCTGGGAGGAGCACGGGGGGCTGACCTTCGCACCGAGGGCGGACCTCGCCAGCCGGGAACAGCAGATCCGGGTGGGGGAGGAACTGCTGGGGAGCCAGGGCTGGGAGGCGTGGCCCGTGTGCGCGAAGCGGTACGGGCTGGCCGGGCGGATGCACGTGGTGCGCGGCGGGGACACGCTGGTGGGGATCGCGCGGAGGCATCGGGTGCGGGGTGGGTGGCAGGCGCTCTACGCGGCGAACCGGGGGGTGGTCGGGCCGCGGCCCGGGGTGCTGCGGATCGGCATGCTGTTGGCTCTGCCGCCTGTGGGGGTGGAGGCGCCCGTGGGCGTGGCCCCTCCGGCCTCGCCGGCACCGGCGGTGCCGTCCGCACCGCCTCCGGGTCCGTCGGCTGCGCCGGTCCGGCCGGTGCCGTCTGTGAGCCCCGGCCCGGTGGGCTAGCGGGCGGCGGGTGCGGGTGGGTGGGCCCTGCGGGGCTGTCCCCTACCCGCCCTTCCACCGTTCCCCGGGCTGCGCCCGGACCCCCTGGGGCTCTGGCCCGGCTCCCGGGCCTCAAGCGCCGGAGGGCTGGATTTGCTGCGCCCGGACCCCCTGGGGCTCTGCCCCGGGCCCCGGGCCTCGAGTGCCGGACGGCTGGAATTGCTGCGCCCGGACCCCCTGGGGCTCTGGCCCGGCTCCCAGGCCTCAAGCGCCGGAGGGCTGGATTTGCTGCGCCCGGGCCCCTGGCCTCAAGGGCCGGGCTGCTGGATTTGGGTCAGGCCGGGTGGCCGAGGGCCGGGTCGTGGTCGGGGAGGGGCTGGGTCGGGATGCGGGGGGTGGCGGTCGGGGTGTCGGGGGTCTGCTGGGCGGGCAGGCGCACCGGCTCCGGGTCCGAGCACTCCATCGTGCGCGGGAGCTTCAGGGCCATCAGGGCGCCCGCCAGGAGCAGGGCCGCGCTGACGACCAGCGTCACGTGCAGGCCGTGGACGAAGGAGTGGCGGGCGGCCGCGAACAGGGACTCGCCCGCCGGGCCGCCGAGGCGGGCCGCGATCTGGTAGGCCTCGCCCAGGGAGTGCGAGGCGCCGGCGGAGTCGGCCGCGGAGACACCCGGGACCGAGGCCAGGCCCGGCGCGTAGGCGGCGTTCATCACGCTGCCCAGCAGTGCGATGCCCATGCCCGCACCGAGCTGGTAGGAGGTCTCGCCGATCGAGGCGGCGCCGCCGGCCGTCGCGGCCGGAGCCTCGCTCAGCATGGACTCGTAGGCCGCGAACAGGGTGGTCTGGAGGCCGAAGCCGAGGAGGACGAAGCCGACCGTGAGCAGGACCGGCCGGTCGTGCTGGCCCATGAAGGTCAGCAGGAGCACCGCCCCGGCGGTCAGGACGAAGCCCAGCGAGACCATCCTGCGCGGCCCGGTCCGGGACAGCGTGTACGAGCCGGTCGCGCCCGCGGCCATCGCCGCGAAGGTGAGGGGCAGCAGGCGCAGCCCGGTTTCCAGGGGGCTCAGGTGCAGCACGAGCTGGAGGTACTGGACGGCGATCAGCTCGAGGCCGACCAGCGCCAGCATGGCCAGCACGATGCAGCCCACGGAGGTGGTGAAGGCCGGCCGGGAGAACATCCGCATGTCGATCAGCGGGTGCGCACGGCGCTTCTGGCGCCGGACGAAGAGGACGAGCAGCCCGGCCCCGATCAGGAGGGGGAGCAGTGCCTGCGGGTCGGCGAGCTGGCGCTCCGCGCCGAGCCGCTTGACGCCGAGGACCGCGCCGAGCACGCCGCCGGCGGCCATGAGCGCGCCGAGCACGTCCCAGGGACCGTCGCAGGACCCCTTGGACTCCGGCAGCAGCCAGCGTCCCAGTGGCAGCAGCATGATCATGAGCGGGATGTTGATGAGGAAGACCGAGCCCCACCAGAAGTGCTGGACCAGGAAGCCGCCGAGGACGGGGCCACTGGCGGCGCCGACGGCCGCCACGGCCGTCCAGATGCCGATGGCCAGGGCCCGCTCGCGCCGGTCGGGGAAGACCTGGCGCAGGATCGACAGGGTGGCCGGCATGATCATCGCCCCGCCGACGCCCAGCAGGGCGCGGGCGGCGATCAGGACCTGGGCGTTGTCGGCGAGGGCGGCCAGGGCCGAGGCCGCGCCGAAGAGCCCGTAGCCGAGGAGCAGGACGCGGCGGCGGCCCACGCGGTCACCGAGGGTGCCGAAGAGGATGAGGAGGGCGGCGCAGACCAGCGGGTAGGCGTCGACGATCCAGAGGAGTTCCATCGGGCCGGGACGGAGGTCCTCGGTGACGGAGGGGACGGCCACGTGCAGGATCGTCGCGTCGAGCGCCACGAGCACCAGGCTCACGCAGAGAACCGCGAGTACGGCCCAGCGGTTGGCCCCGCCGGAGGCCGCGCCGAGTCGCCGCAGTCGCTGCCAGGGGGAAGGGTTCCTGTCGCCGGTCACGTTCGTCCCCGACATGCATGTACCTCCCAGGTGATCCCTCGCACTCGGCGGACCAGCGTCTTTTCGGGGCCACGGAGGGGGAGGGTGGCGTCCTGCGGGGTCCGGCGTCGACATGCGAGTGAAGAGTCAGCGTACGCGAGTTCGGCTCTCCGACACGTGGTCAAGCTCTCATAGCGCCGCCGGCCGCGCTGTGGTGTGCGCCACTCGTCCCACCTCGGCCGTTCCTGTCCGGGCGCGACCGCCCCGGACCTCGATAATCATGCCCGTGAAGGATCTTGGATTTCGCCGGGCCGCGCCCGCTCTGACCGTGTTCGTGGCGGTCCGGCTGCTCGGGCTCACCGTGCTCGCGGTGTGGGGGGCGGTGGCCGGCAGCAGTCCGCACACCCTGCTCTCGGCCCGCTGGGACTCCCTCTGGTACGCCCGCATCGCCGCCGAGGGGTACGGGTACGAGGTGGCGCTCCCCAACGGTGACGTCCACTCCAACCTGGCCTTCTTCCCGCTGCTGCCCTGGCTGGAGCGGCTGGTCTCGGCCGTCACCGGGCTAGGCCACGGATCCGCCGGCCTGGTGGTGTCGGCGCTCGCCGGGCTCGCCGCGGCCTGGGGGATCTTCGCCGTGGCCGAGGCGGTCCACGGCCGCCGGGCCGGGGTGTTCGCCGTCGGGGTCTGGGCCGCGCTGCCCGTCGGGATCGTGCAGTCGATGGCGTACAGCGAGTCGCTGTTCACCGCGCTGGCCGCCTGGAGCCTCTACGGGGTCCTGCGCGGGCACTGGCTCACCGCCGGCCTGCTCGCGGCCGGTGCGGGGCTGACCCGGCCGGTCGGAGCCGCGGTGGTCGCGGCGGTGTGGGTGGCCGCCGCCCTGGCCGTGCGCGGCGGGGAGCGTTCCCGGCGGCCGGTGGCGGGGGCGCTGCTGGCCCCGCTCGGCGCGGCGGCGTACGTGCTGTGGGTGGGCGTGCGCACCGGCGGCGGCCTGACCGGGTACCTGGACGTGCAGGGCGGCTGGGGCAACGGCTTCGACGGCGGCCTGGCGTTCGCCCGGTTCATCGGGGCGCGGCTGGCCGCCCCGGGCTTCCCCTCCCTGCTCGCCGGGATCGGGCTGATCGCCGGGGTGGCGCTGGTGCTGTGGCTGTACGCGCTCTGCGTGCGCCGCCGCCAGCCGGTGCCGCTGCTGGTGTACGCGGGGATCGTGGTGGCGCTGGCCCTGTGCGCCTCCGGGTACTTCGGCTCCAAGCCCCGGCTGTTGCTGCCCGCCTTCCCGCTGGTGTTCCCGCCGGCGGTGGCGCTGGCCCGGTGGCGGACGGGCCGGGCGGCCGCGGTACTGGCCGTGACGGCCGTCGCGTCGGCCGCGTACGGGGCCTTCTGGCTGAACGGTTCGGGGCCGCCGTGAGGCGCGGGGCGGGCGGGGCCGGAGGGCCCATGACCCATGATCACGGAATGAACCATTCCGCTCCATCTTTGGGTAAAACAATTGAGCGGGCGTGATAAACGCGGCCTAAGTATGCGAGGAAAAGACGGGAGGAAGGACCCTTCCCCGCTCCAACCAAAGGTCGAATGCCGGGAATTAAGTCCCGTGTGAGAGCAACTCCACATCACATGGTCATCACAAAGCCCGCGATTCGACCGGGCCGCCCATCGGCGCGCGGTAACGTCGATTGAGTGCGTACCGACCAAATCCTGCCCAGACTGGAGCGGGTGTTCGCCCGGCTGGACCGGGAACCAGAGCGACCGGCTCATCTGCAAACACCGCGGATGAGCCGGCACCGCGTCGTGCTCCTCGGGTCGACCCTCGGCATCTACCTCGCCATCGTCGTCGCGGTCCTGACCACTTCCTGGCTCGTCCGCCTCGACTGGCAGATCATGTTCTTCCGGCCGTACGAGCAGTGGCCGCAGCTCCACGCCTTCCTCGACTACCTGGTCGTCCTGGGTCAGCGCGGCCCCACCGCGGTCATGGTCGCCGCCTGGCTCGGCTGGCGGTCCTGGCGGCAGCACACCCTCCGCCCGCTGATCACCCTCGGCGTGGCGCTGCTGCTGCTCAACATCACCGTGGGCGCCGTCAAGCTCGGCCTGGGCCGGCTCGGTCCGCACTACGCCACCGAGATCGGCTCCGCCGAGCTCTTCGCGGGCGGCGATATATTTCCCTCCGGCCACACCGCCAACGCCGTGGTGACCTGGGGAATCCTGGCCTACCTGGCCTCCACGGGGGTCACCCGCCGGGTGCTCTCCCTGGTCTCGGCCGTGGTCTCCCTGAGCGTCGGCGCGACCACCGTCTACCTCGGCACCCACTGGGTCAGCGACGTCCTGCTCGGCTGGCTCGCCGGCCTGCTCGTGCTGCTGGCGCTGCCGTGGTTCGAGCCGCTCATCGCCTGGGTCGAGGCCTACGTCTTCGAGGTGCGGGCGAGGCTGCGCAGCCTCGTGGAGGCCGGGCAGGTGCCCGAGGCCCTCACCGGGGTGCTCGTCCCGCTGCTCTCGGCCGGAGGCAAGTGGCAGCTCCAGCGGACCGTCGGGGAACCGTCCGAGCGGCAGCCGGCGGGCGTGCCCGGCGCGGCCGTGCAGCCCGTACAACCCGTCGTGCTGCGGCAGCCGGAGCCGGCCGAGCCGGTCCAGGTTCCGGTTCCGGCCTCGGCGGGCGGCGCGGCCCCCGCTACCGTTTCCGCTTCCGTGCAGGGCGGGGCGCACCAGCCGGCCGCCCGGCCCGCCGCCCACCTCTCCGCCCGTCCGCACCTGATCCGCTCCGAGCGGACCCCGCTGACCCCGGCCGGCAGCCGCCGCCCGGCCCACGCGGAACGCGCCCCGGTACGCGGCGCGGCGCCCCGCCCGGCGGCCGGCGGCTGAGCCGGACGGTACGCACCCCCTCCGCTCGCACGTCCACGGCGGGCCCCGGTCCGACGACCGGGGCCCGCCGCGGCGCGTCCGGGGCGGGCCGCGGGTCTTTCGCGGCCGGACCCGGCCGCGAAAGGGCCGGAACGTCAGCCCCGTGCCCGGACGTTCCTCCATACCGGGTCACGCTTGGGTCACGGATTGTCGACAGTCTCCCACGGCGGAGTTCGTCTGGACCTTTTATTCACGGTCCTGCGACACGCCCGGGGGGAATTCTGTTTCGAATTCCTCCGGAACTCCCCGGAATTGTGGCCGGAGTGCACTCGGAGCCCCTCCGCTTCCTTACAACTCCTTCACTTCTCCGGCCGCTTCGCGCGGTTCCAGAGACCTGCCGAGCCGATCTCGAGCGGCCCGGATCCGGTCCGTCAGCTCGGCCGGTTCGACGACCTCGAACTCACACCCGATCAGCATGACGTGAATCACCAGGACATCGAGGTTGACCGCCCCGGTGCGCAGGATGCAGCTCTGGTCGTCGAGCGGCTCCAGGGTCCCGTCGGCCGGCCCGATGATCCGCGCGGCCTCCTGCTCGGGCACGCGCAGCTTGAGGACCGCGCGGGCCGCGTACACCCGCTGGGAGATGCCCCGGGAGACGTACGCGGCGAGGTCCCCGGCGGGCGGCGGGCGCGGGGTGAAGCGCGGTCCGTGCGGGGGCCTGGGCTCGATCCGGTCCACCCGGAAGGTCCGCCAGTCCTCCCGGTCCAGGTCCCAGGCCACGAGGTACCAGCGGCGCTCGCTGCACACCAGCCGGTGCGGCTCCACGGTCCTGCGGGTGGCCGTGCCCCCGTGGTCCCGGTAGTCGAAGCGCAGCCGCTCGGTGTCGCGGCAGACGCCGGCCAGCTCGGTCAGTACGGAGGGGTCGATCGTGGACGCACCCGCCCCGCGGAGCATGGGGACGGTGAACCGGTTCAGCGCGGAGACCCGGGCCCGCAGCCGGGACGGCAGTACCTGCTCCAGCTTCGCCAGCGCCCGTACGGAGGCCTCTCCGATGCCCTCCACGCCGTTCCCGGCGGCCGTCCGCAGACCGACCGCCACGGCGACGGCCTCGTCGTCGTCGAGCAGCAGCGGCGGCAGTTCGGCCCCGGCCCCCAGCTGGTACCCGCCGCCGGTGCCCGGACTGGCGTTCACGGGGTAACCGAGCTCCCGCAGCCGGTCCACGTCCCGGCGCACGGTCCGCGGCGTCACGCCGAGCCGGCCGGCCAGGTCGGCCCCGGTCCATTCCCGGTGGGCCTGCAACAGGGACAACAGGCGCAGCAGTCGCGCGGAAGTATCGAGCATGCCCGCAGTCTGCCCGCAGGAACCGGGAAACCCGACCGGGGTCACGCCGGAAGCGGGTGGACCGCGGACCGGCGGACCGACAAACTTGCGGCGCTAGGTTTTGTGATCCGGCCTGCCAGGAGGCGCAGTGTCCTTCGTTCCCACCGACCCGCTCGGGCTCGACGAACTCCTCACGCCCGAGGACCTCGCCATCCGGGACACCGTCCGCGGCTGGGCCGCGGACCGGGTCCTGCCGCACATCGCCGAGTGGTACGAGAACGGCGAGCTGCCCGGGATCCGGGAGATCGCCAAGGAGCTCGGCGCCCTCGGCGCCCTCGGGATGTCGCTCCAGGGGTACGGCTGCGCGGGCGCGAGCGCCGTCCAGTACGGGCTCGCCTGCCTGGAACTGGAGGCCGCCGACTCGGGGATCCGCTCGCTGGTCTCCGTACAGGGCTCGCTCGCGATGTACGCGATCTGGAAGTACGGCTCCGAGGAGCAGAAGCAGCGGTGGCTGCCCGGCATGGCGGCCGGCGAGCTCATCGGCTGCTTCGGGCTGACCGAGCCGGACGTCGGGTCGGACCCCGGCGCGATGCGCACGCACGCCAAGCGGGACGGCTCGGACTGGGTGCTGAACGGCCGCAAGATGTGGATCACCAACGGCTCGGTGGCCGCCGTGGCCGTCGTCTGGGCACAGACCGAAGAGGGGATCCGCGGGTTCGCCGTCCCCACGGACAGCGCCGGCTTCTCCGCCCCCGAGATCAAGCACAAGTGGTCCCTGCGCGCCTCGGTGACCAGCGAGCTGGTCATGGACGACGTACGGCTGCCCGCCGACGCGGTGCTTCCGGGCGTCACCGGACTCAAGGGGCCGCTCGGCTGCCTCAGCCACGCGCGGTACGGGATCGTCTGGGGGTCCATGGGCGCGGCGCGCGCCAGCTTCGAGTCGGCGCTCGACTACGCGAAGACGCGCGAGCAGTTCGGCAGGCCCATCGGCGGCTTCCAGCTCACCCAGGCCAAGCTCGCGGACATGGCGCTCGAGCTCCACAAGGGGATCCTGCTCGCCCACCACCTGGGGCGGCGGATGGACGCGGGGACCCTGCGCCCGGAGCAGATCAGCTTCGGCAAGCTCAACAACGTCCGCGAGGCCATCGACATCTGCCGCACCGCGCGGACGATCCTCGGTGCCAACGGGATCTCCCTCGAATACCCCGTCATGCGGCACGCCACCAACCTCGAATCGGTCCTCACCTACGAGGGCACCGTCGAGATGCACCAGCTCGTGCTGGGCAAGGCGCTCACCGGGCTCGACGCCTTCCGCTAGGCCGGAGTGCGGCCACACTGGATGCCGGGAGGGCCGGAAGGAGCCCGAGGCGGCCGGTGAAGCCCTGCTCAGCTCTGGTTGAAGAAGTCGCGCGAGCGGCCGCCGGACTCGCCGCTCACGATCTGGGTGTCGGCCGGGGTCAGCAGGAAGACCCTGGTCGCCACCCGCTCGATCGAACCGCGCAGACCGAAGGTCAGACCGGCCGCGAAGTCGACCACGCGCTTCGCGTCGCCCGGGTCCATCGAGGAGAGGTTCACGATGACCGGGACACCGTCGCGGAACAGCTCGCCGATGCCGCGGGCGTCGCGGAAGCCGTCCGGGGTGACCGTCGCGATGCGGCGGCCCTCCTCGACGGCGGACTCCGAGGCCACCTTGACGCGCGGGTCGGTGACCCACTGCTCGCCGGGGCCGACCACCGAACCCCCCTGCGGGGCCTCCGCGTAGTCGTCGTCGTAGTAACGCTCGTCGTCGCTGTCCTCTACGAGACCCAGCCAGGCACTCGCCTTGCGCACCGAACCCATGGACGCCTCCTTTCATCGCGGTCAGTTCTGTCTTGTCTTCCGCGTCCCTATCGTCGTCCATGATGCTGACAACGCGCCAAGTGGATAGTCGCCGCGCAGGGGTTTCGTGACGGTACTGGTGCAGAACATCCGTTGCACGGTCAAGGATCCCGGCGGGTACCGCTGCTGACTGAGTGAAAATACGACCAGTGCGGCCGTACGGGTGAGGGACGGGGACGTACGGGTGACGCACGGTCTCGCTACGATGCCCGTCGAGCACGCGTATGACACACGGGGGAATCGTTTTGTTCGGCATCGTCAGACCCTGCACGCACCGCCTCGGGGAACGGTTCAAGACGGAGTGGATGGCCCATCTCTGCGGGCTGTGCCTGGCACTTCGGGGGGACCACGGCCAGTTCGCGAGGATCGTGACCAACTACGACGGGCTGCTCGTCTCCGTTCTGACGGAGGCTCAGTCGGGTCCCGCACCGGGCTCCCGGCGCACCGCCGGTCCCTGTCCACTGCGCGGGATGCGCAGCGCGGCCGTGGCCAACGGCGAGGGTGCGCGGCTCGCCGCCGCCGTCTCGCTGGTCCTGGCCTCCGCGAAGGTGCGCGACCACGTCGCCGACCGGGACGGCCTGTTGGCCCGCGCCCCGATCGCCCTCGCCGCGCGCCGGGTGGCCCGTGGCTGGGACCGGGCGGGCGCCCGTACCGGCGCCTCGCTCGGCTTCGACACGGCCGTGCTCGTCGACGCCGTGGACCGGCAGGCGGGCATCGAGACCCTGGCCGGAGCCGGCACGCCGGTGCTCGTGGTGACCGAGCCGACCGAGACCGCCACGGCCGCCGCCTTCGCCCATACCGCGACCCTCGCCGGGCGGCCAGGCAACGCTCCCGCGCTCGCCGAGGCGGGACGCTACTTCGGGCGGCTCGCGCACCTGCTGGACGCCGTCGAGGACCAGGCGGCGGACGCGGCGGCGGGCGCCTGGAACCCGCTGACCGCCACCGGGACCCCCCGTACCGAGGCGCGCAGGCTGTGCGACGACGCGCTGCGGGGCATCCGGCTGGCACTGCGGGAGGTGGAGTTCGCCGACGCGGGGCTCGCCCACCGGCTGCTCGTGCACGAGCTGCGCACCTCGGTGGACCGGGCCTTCGGGACCGCGAACTGTTCCCATACCGCCCACACGGGGACGGAACTGACGGATCGGACGGACCGGGCGCACCGCGGTTCCTTCGGCCCGCCCCCGGTGGACTTCGGCCCGCCGCCGGCGCCTCCGCGCAAGCCGCGCAGGGACCTGCTGCCGGGCTGCGCGGTGGCCCTGGGGCTGTTCTGCACCTGCCAGCTGTGCTGCACGGACCACGAGGGCCCGTGGTCCCGCGAGAAGAAGGACGCGTGGTGCGGCAACTGTGACTGCGGAGGATGTGACTGTGGCGACTGCGGCTGCGGGGACTGCTGCTGCTGTCCCTGCGACGGCTGCTGAGGACGTTCCCGCTCCGCTTCGGCTCCGGTTCGGCCCCGGCTTGGTGACGGATTGGTTCCGGTTTGGCACGGGCTGGGCCGGCTCCTCGGATCGGTGATTCGGTAGGGCGATTTCCAGCCGTTCCCGGAGTCGGTGGACGGGGGGCGGTGGCAAGGCCTGGTCTGCGGCAAGGGAGTATGTCGGTCGAGTCGGTCGGACGTAAGCGGACAGTGGCTGGAATCAGCTCTTGCCGGTCGGGTCTGACGGCAGAAATTCTTCGATAGCATTTACGGGGTTTGTCAGGGGCACGGCGAATGGTGGTCTGCCGTTCGTGGCTCCTGACCGACCGCACGAGCCCGGGCACTGCACCTGCCCCCGGGCTTCGATTCCCTTCGGGAGGACAATAAGTGACGAACAAGCGCAACTTCCGTTCCCGGCTTCTCGCCGTGGCCGCCGGTCTGACCGCCGTGGCCACCCTCGCGGTTCCCGCGTCGGCGTCCGAGGCTCCGAGCGGCAGCAGCGTCAACGCCGAGCGCTACGCCGCGGTGGAGGCCTCGCTCCTGCGGGCCGACGTCGCCGGCACCGCCTGGGGCACGGACCCCGTCACCGGGGCCGTCGTGGTCACCGCGGACTCCACCGTCTCGGACGCGAACATAGCGAAGATCAAGAAGGAAGCCGGCGCGAACGGCTCGACCGTGCGCGTCGAGCGCACCCACGGCAAGCTGTCGAAGCTGATCACCGGTGGCAGCGGTATCTGGACCTCCCAGTGGCGCTGCTCCCTCGGCTTCAACGTGCGCCGTGGCAGCGTGTACTACCTGCTGACCGCGGGCCACTGCACCGACGGTGCGGGCACCTGGTACGCCAACTCCACCGGCTCCACCAAGATCGGTGCGACGGCGGGCAGCAGCTTCCCGACGAACGACTACGGGATCGTCCGCTACGACAACAAGTCCCTGTCCCACAAGGGTGCTGTCGGCAGCCAGGACATCAAGGACGCCATCAGCGCCAAGGTCGGCCTGTCGGTCAAGCGGCGCGGCAACACCACCGGTATCCACGGTGGCAAGGTGACCGGTCTGAACTACACCGTGAACTACGGCAACGGTGAGATCGTCTACGGCCTCATCCGGACCAACGTCTGCGCCGAGCCCGGCGACAGCGGCGGCCCGCTGTACTCCGGTACCCACGCGGTCGGCCTCACCTCCGGCGGTAACGGCAACTGCACCTCGGGCGGAACCACGTACTTCCAGCCCGTGAAGGAAGCCCTCTCCCGGTACAACGTCAGCGTCTTCTAGGCCCTAGGTGCCCGGGCTCCAGGGTCCGGGTGCCAGGTCCGTAGGACGTGAGCGTGCACAGCACCGCCCCGGACGTCCTCCCCCTGTGGGGAGGGTGTCCGGGGCATCCGTGTTTCCGGACGCGCACCGAGGCGTACGGGCGCGGTCGCCGACGGGTCGGCGGGTGCGGACGCCGACAGGTCCGGACGGCGTACCGTCCGGTTTCCGGCCGGGCCCGCGTGGAAGGGTTGAGCGGCATGAGCGCAGACGCAGACGACACCGGCGGAATCGGCGGGTCCGGGTGGACCCCGGGGCTCGCCGACTACCCGGAAGGTCGAGTTCCGGCCGTTCCGGGGTCCCGGCGGGCCGGCGCCGGAGGGGAAGGAGCGGTGCGGGTGTGCGACCCGGCCGCACCGGGTCGCACGGGGCGTTCGGCTCGCGCCGCGGGTCGGGGCGGACCCCGCCCGCCGGGATCGCGGCGGGCCGGAGGCGGCTGAAAGGCGCCCTTGCTAGCGGTATCCGACACCAGGAGACTCCCGTCAGCGTCTCTCGGGGCTTGTCAGGGGCACGTCGAACGGCATCCCGTCCGCCGTGTCCCCGGCCGCCCTCCACGGGCTCCGGCACCACCCCACCCCGCCGGGCCTCCGAACCCCACTCGGGAGGACGACAAGTGACGATCAAGAGCATCATCCGTTCCAGGCTCTTCGCCGTGGCCACCGGCATGGCCGCGGTGGCCGCCCTCGCGGCCCCCACGGCCGCACACGCCGACGGCGGCTTCAGCGCCGACCGGCTCGCCTCCGCCGGCGCCTCGGTCCTGCGCGCCGACGTGGCCGGCACCGCCTGGCACACCGACCCCGCCACCGGCACCCTCGTGGTCACCGCGGACTCCACCGTCTCGGCGGCCGACCTCGCCAGGATCCGCGGCGAGGCCGGAGCCAACGCGGCCGCCCTGCGCATCGAGCGCACCCCCGGCAAGCTGAGGAAACTGATCTCCGGCGGCGACGCCATCTACGCCTCCGGCTGGCGCTGTTCGGCCGGCTTCAACGTGCGCAGCGGCAGCACGTACTACATCCTGACCGCCGGCCACTGCACCGACGGCGCGGGCACCTGGTGGACCAACTCCGCCCACACCACCGTCATCGGCCCCACCGTGGGCTCCAGCTTCCCGAACAACGACTACGGGCTCATCCGCTACGACAACGCCGCCGTCGCCCACCCCGGGACCGTCGGCAGCCAGGACATCACCAGCGCCATCAACGCCACCAACGGCCTGGCCGTCACCCGGCGCGGCTCCACCACCGGCATCCACAGCGGCTCGGTGACCGGGCTCAACGCCACCGTCAACTACGGCGGCGGCGACGTCGTCTACGGAATGATCCGGACCAACGTCTGCGCCGAGCCCGGTGACAGCGGCGGTCCGCTCTACTCGGGCACCCGCGCGGTCGGCCTCACCTCCGGCGGCAGCGGCAACTGCACCTCGGGCGGCACCACGTTCTTCCAGCCCGTCGTCGAGGCGCTCAACGCGTACGGCGTGAGCGTGTACTAGCCCTGCTTCCTGTCCGCCGTGGGGCCGCCACGGACCCGTGCGCCCCCGCCGCACCCCTGGACGTCCTCCCGCCTTCTGGGAGGATGTCCAGGGCGTTCGTGTCCACGGGGGGAGCGGGTTTCCGCATGAAGCGAATCGGCGTGACCGGGCACCGGTCGATTCCGGACGAGCTGCTCGGCCATGTGGAGGAAGGGCTGCGGGCCGTCCTGGGGGGCCACGAAGGGCCGTTGGAGGCCCTCTCCAGCCTCGCCGAGGGAGCGGACCAGCTGTTCGCCGCCATCGCCCTGGAATACGGCGCGGACCTCACCGTGGTGATCCCCAGCGGGGACTACGAGGAGGGCTTCGGTGACACCGGCGCGCTGGACCGGTACCTGGGGCTCAAGCGCCGGGCCGCCCAGGAGGTCCGGATGGACTTCGCCCGCTCCACCGACGAGGCCTACTACGCGGCCGGCACCTACATCGCCGATTCCTGCGACCGCCTCGTCGCCGTCTGGGATGGCCTGCCCGCCCGCGGGCACGGCGGTACCGCGGAGATCGTCGCCTACGCCCGCGCGCTCGGGAAGCCCGTCACCGTGATCTGGCGGGAGGGCGTGGCCCGGGACTGAGGCCACGCCCGCCCGGACCGTCAACTGCTGTGCCGCGCCAGCCAGTCGGTGTGCTGCGGGGACACGTACCGCTCGGTCTCGTAGACCGCGGTCGGCCACTGCGTCTCCGTGATCGTCGTCTGCATCACGACCATCATCGCGGAGAGGTCCTGCTCGATCAGGGTGTGCGCCTCGATCAGCGGATGGTGGCGCCGCACCTCGTTCCAGGCGATGCCGGCCGTCGCCGCCGCGCTCAGCAGCCCGGTCAGCGCCGGTCCCGGACCCGAACCGAACGCCCCGAAGAGGGCGAACAGCAGCGCCAGCAGGGTCAGCAGCACGATCGACCACGACCACAGGGCCGTGGCCCGCCGGGACACCTCCGTCTTGCGCTGGTACCAGTTGCGCTGTTCGATCAGCCGGTCGCGGACGTACGTCTCCCTGCGGACCGGGTAGTCCAGGCCCCGCAGCCGGAACATCGCCCCGGTGATCTCCCCGCCCTCCGGTACCAGCCCGGCGGTCCGCGGATCCTCCCAGCCCATCTTCCGCAGCTCGTTCAGTCCCGCCTCCAGCCGGGTCCGGTACGTCTCCTCGACGCCCGGGACCTCGCTGCCGAAGGGGGCGCCGTGGACGGCGTACCGCCAGGCCAGCGATTTGATGAACTCCGCGGCGCTGCGGTTCAGCTGCCACTGCGGGCGCGCCCGGCGCCGGGTGGCCCGTATGCCCACGCCCAGCACCCCGGCGTACGCGAGCACGCTGAGGAGCCCGGACAGGTAGGCGGAGCCGAGCTTCGGCCCCTCGGGCAGGGCGGCGATGGCGGCGGCCACGACGAGCAGCATCAGCTGGGCGCGCGTGGCCTGGGTGGACTCCCGCTGCCGGGAGATCGCCGCCTGGTCGGTGTGGTGGAAGAGGGCCGGCAGGTCCTCGTTGCGAAAGGTCATGCTGTCACTCACAGCGAACCCCCCAGTCTGCTGGTTCAGCGTTCTGCGTCCATCGGGAGGAGAGGTGCGGGGGCGGCGCCCGGCGGGAGCCGCCCCCGCGGATCACACCGCCAGCGGCTCCAGGTCCCGGTGGACCCGGCGCTCGTCGCGCGCGTACCGGGTCAGCCCGTGGTCCTCGCCGAGCAGCCGGGTCAGCTCGGCCACCGACTCGGCCCGTACCCGGTTCGCCTCCTCCTTGCGGCCCATCATGTCCAGGCTGACCGCCATGTTGGAGGCGCTCGCCAGGGTCTCCGGGTGGTGGACGCCCAGCGCTTCGCGCAGCCGCATCACCGAGATACGTTCCAGCTCCAGGGCGCCTTCCGGATCGCCCAGGTCGGCCCGGGCGTTGGCCAGGTTGAGGTTGGCGAAGATGGTGTGCGGGTGGTTGTCGCCCAGCACCTCGCGCATGTGCCGGATCGTCTGGCGCAGCATCGGATCGGCGGTCTCCGCCGCCCCCGTGCCCCAGTGGAACACCGCGAGGTTGTTGACCGCGGCCAGGGTGTACGGGTGGCGCTCGCCCGGCACCTTGACGTACTCGTCCACCACCTCCTGGGCCAGGTCCCGCGCCGCGCCCGGGTCCCCGGTCGCGAACAGGTCGGCGGCCAGGTTCAGTTCGCAGGCCAGGAGGTCCGGGTTGACCGAGGTGTACTTCGCCCGGTACCGGTTGCGGGTCGCCGTCGTCAGCCGCAGCGCGTCCTCCACGTCGCCCGCCCTGCGCAGCGAGACCGCGAGGTTCTTGGCCGCCGACAGGGTGCCGGGGAAGGCCCGGCCCAGGGTCCGCTTGTAGATCTCGTACGTCCGGCTCAGCAGCTGCACCGAGTCGTCGTACCGGCCCACCTCGCGCAGGTCGCGCGCCAGGTTCTGCGCCGAGGACAGGGTGTACGGGTGGTCCGTGCCCAGCACCTCGGTGCGCCGGTCGAAGACCTCTTGGTCGATCTCCCTGGCCCGCGCGTACTGCCCGATCATGCGCAGGTTCAGCGCCAGGTTGTTCGCGGCGGCCAGGGTCCGCGGGTGGGCCTCGTGGAAGATCTGGCCGAAGCCCTCGTGCGCGGCGTTCGCCAGCTCCATCGCCTCGCCGTAACGGCCGAGCGCGCCGAGGTCCATCGCCAGACCGCTGGTGGTCATGTACGTGTGCGGGTGCGAGACGCCGAGTGCCGCCTGCTGGCGCTCCAGCGTGCCCTCGTCCAGCTCCATCGCCTCCACGAACCGGCCCTGCGAGCGCAGGATGTTGGAGAGGTGGAAGCGCAGGTAGAGGTACTGGAGGTCGTCGCCGCCCAGGGTCTCGCGCCAGGTCTCGCGCAGCTCCTCGCCCAGCGCGTAAGCGGCCTTGAAGTCACCGCGCTTCCAGAGGTAGCGGACGCGGTCGATCAGGAGCCGGCGGGTCTCCGGCTCCTTGCAGAACCGGGCCTCGGAGGGGGTCAGGTGCGGCCAGATGGTGTTGAACCGCGGCCAGGTCTCCGGGTTGTCTATCGGCTCGTCGTCGTCCGGCCGGGCACCCGCCAGGATCCGGTGCACCGCGTGCCGGGCCTCGCGCTGCTCCTCCTCGGAGAGCTGCGCCCGGATCACGGCCTGCACCAGGCGGTGGACCTGGATGCTGTTGCTGACCTGGTCGACCTTGGCGAGCGCGAACCGGCCGATCTCCCGGATGACGCGGCCCAGCACCAGCTTCTCCTGGAGGGAGGAGTCGTACGGCTTGAGCGCGTCGATCATCTCCTTGCTGTAGAGGAGGTTCGCCGAGATCGGCTCGGGCGCGAAGAAGGCGCACAGCTGGAGCAGCCGCACGGCCGCGGGGGAGCGGGACTGGAGCCGCTCTATGGAGACGTTCCAGGTGGCGGCCACCGGCTCCGGGTAGCCGGGCGGCTGGTTCAGCGCCAGGACGCGAGCGGCCTGCTGGGCCAGCTGCTCGATGTACGCGGACACCGGGGTCGCGGTCTCCGCGATCCAGGCGCCCGCCTGCTCGACGGCCAGCGGCAGGTCGCCGACGGCGACGGCCACCTGCTCGGCGTCCTCCTTGCTGAGGCCGGGGGCCCTGCGCTGGAGGTGCTCGATGGACTCCTCGCGCAGGAACACGTCCACCGGGAGCGCGTCGCCGTACTGGGACCAGGACTGGTTGCGGGAGGTGACCAGCACGTGCCCCGGGCCGCCCGGCGGGAAGTACCGCTTGAGGGTCTCGGGATCGTCGGCGTTGTCGAAGACCAGCAGCCAGCGCGAGGAGGGAACCCCGCGCCGCAGCAGGTCGATCGCCTCCTGGGAGGCGGCCGACATGTCCTCGCCGGTCTGCGCGCCCAGGCGTACGGCCAGTTCCGCGAGGGCCGCGACCACGTCGTCGGTCTGCTCGGCGGAGATCCACCAGACCAGGTCGTAGTCGGCCATGAAGCGGTGCACGTACTCCAAGGCCACCTGGGTCTTGCCCACGCCGCCGAGGCCGAACAGGGTCTGCGGCTGCGGCAGCACCACGGATATGCCGCCGCCGAGCTGGTCGCGCATCCGCTCCAGCACGATGGAGCGGCCGGTGAAACCGGGGTTGCGGGGCGGCGCGTTCCAGATCTTCGGGACCGTCCCCGGGAAGCGGGGGCCGGGCGCGGAGGCGCTGGCGACGGTGTCGGGCAGCGCCATCGGCCGTTCCACCGCGCGCAGCAGCGCGGTCGTGGCGTGCACCTCGTCGAGGCGGAACAGGTCCACCGGATTGCGGTCGATGTACGGGGTGGACAGGCGCACGTCGCCCACCCGCAGCGGTATCAGCTGGCGCCGGCCCCCGGTCGGGTCCTCGGCGGCGGCCCGCTCCCACACGTCCACCGCGCGGGCGGACTTGAGGTAGGCGCTGGAGAGCAGCACCACGGTCCGGGCGGCCGTGTCCACGCTGATCCCGGTACCGCCCAGGGTGTCCCCGGCGGCGGTGGCCGGGGCCCGTTCGGCGGAGACGTCCCGGGGGACGACCCGGAAGCCGGCCCGGGTGAGCACCGATTCGATCCAGTCGGCCCACATGCGGTTCTCGGCGACGTAGGAGAGGAAGAGGTCCGCGGGCAGGGCGGGGCGGCGCCGGGTGAAGGCGTCGCGGATGCGCAGGCGCACCTCCTCGCCGATGGCCGGCATGGAGGTGACGTCGCCCTCGGTGACCACGGCGGTGAGCCGCTCGAAGGCGGAGAGCAGGGAGTTGGTGAGCCCGGCCTCGTCCCCGAAGGTGGCCAGGGTCTCCTCGTAGGCGTAGTAGGGGCGGTACGGGATCTCCACCGCGCCCCAGTAGGAGGTGAGGTCGTCCCCGATCAGGCCGTTGGGGAAGCGGTCGAACTTGATCCGGGCCAGCGCGCGGCCCGCGTCGGCCTTCTCCTTCTCGCCCTCGTCGATGCGCATCGGGACCGGGTAGATCTTGATGCCGCGGTCGTTGAAGCGCTCGTCGATCTGCCGGGCCACGGAGGCCGCGCCGTCGATGGACTGGTCGGAGAGGGTGAAGCAGTCGACCAGGACGTCGGGCAGGTGGACCGTGCAGATGTCGGCTATGTCGGAGAGCCCGGTGCGGCTGTCGATCAGGACGTAGTCGTAGTTCCGCTTCATGTCCGCCCGTAAGGCGTCGAAGAAGAGCCCGCCGCCGAGCCGGTCGTAGAAGTTGTCCCAGTCGAAGGTGGAGACGGTGGCCGAGTACTCGCGGTTCTGCCGGCCCGCCGAGACGAAGTCGAGGGTCCCGCCGTCGGGGAACTCCCAGCCGAGGTTCTCGGGGGTGAGCGAGACGGCGTGCGGCTGGATCCGCGCGTAGTCCTTGTGCCAGTCGTCGGCGCGCTGCACCGGGCTGGTGGCCGCCCACGCGTACTCGCTGATCAGGTCGATGACACCGGTGGTGGCGCCGAGGGTGGAGGGGTCCAGGAAGGGGTGGAAGAAGCGGTGCAGGCCGGGCGCCTCCAGGTCCCAGTCCACGGCGAGGACCCGCTTGCCGTTGGCCGCGAGGATCCAGGCGGTGTTGGCCAGCGCCATCGTGCGGCCGGTGCCGCCCTTGTACGAGTAGAAGGTGACGATGCGCCCCTCGCGGTGCTCGTCACTGCTGCCGTGCAGGCTGTCACGATTCTGGCTGTCATGGCTCTGGCTGTCACGACTCGATGTCATCCGCGTCCCCCCGGTCGTTGTCGTTGTCGTCGTCGGGCCTGCCCGACCCGCCGTGCCCGTCGCCCGTGTCGCCCAGGGTGGGCGGGAAGGGGGCGGGCGGTGGGGCCGGTGGCCCGTTCATCCCCATCGGACCGAGCAGCCGGGGCCGTTCGGTTCCGGCGGCGGGGCTGCCGGCCGGTGGATAGACCTGGGCGTGTCTGAGGAACTGCTGGGCGGCGGCCTCCACCACCTGCGGCAGGATCTGCCCGAGCGTCTCCATGTTGGCCACGCCGTTGGCGGCGGCCCGGCAGGCGGCCCGGCCCTGGCTCATCTTGACGGGCATGGTGTCCTCCAGCCGGTGGGCCAGCTCGCTCTCCTTCGCGCGGCTCTGGTGGTCGTACCGGTTCCACGGCACGACCACGTTGATCCAGGGCCGGGACTCCTGGTCGAAGGCGGCCAGGCGCTGCCGGCGCTGCTCGTCCTCGACCGCCCACCGGTCCACGATGAGGATCTCGGGGCGGGTCGGCGGCTGTTTGGAGTCGAAGTGGCCGGCCTCGTCGTCGAACGAGCCGACCGTGGTCTGGTAGTTGAGGTTGCGGACCAGGTCCTCGGCCACGTAGGCGATGGGCCGCTGGGAGACCGGGTGGTACGGGTTCCAGTCCACCGCGCTGTCCCCGTAGTACTCGGGGCTGCGGCCCTCGGGCAGATCGTGCCGGGAGGCGGCGGCCACGGTGACGTGCAGGGTGCGGGTGGTGGGCCCGGGAGTGCTGCCCGGGGAGCCGAAGGCGCTGGGCACGAGGCGGTAGTCGAGGGGCCGGATCGGATCGAGCCGGACGGTCTCGGCGACCCGGACGATCCGTTTGGCGAGTTCGTAGACCGCGCTCTCGTACTGCTCGGCGTAGCCCCGGAGTTTGATCAGGCCGTAGAGCCCGTCGGTGACGTACCGCTCGCCGAAGGTGTTGTGGTTGAACTGCAACCGCTCGGCGGGAAGGGGTAGTTGGGAGGGCGGCACCGGTACCCATAACGCGGGCACGATGGCTTCGGCCGGCTGATTGCTGAGCGCCACGTGGTGGATGGTGCGCTGCGCGAAGGCGAACCATTCCTTGCCGCACATTTCGCTGGCGAAGTAGCGCGGCGAGAACAGGGGGACGAAGACCCGGCAGGTGGCGAGCGCCGCCCCGAGCCGTTCCGACCAGCCCTCACCGCTGCGTATCTCCCGGTCCATGAAGCCGGCCTCGGCTCCCGCCGGGAGATTCGTCAGTGCCATGACATGGCTGCAGAGATCGCGGAAAAGCCGCTCCACCCACATGTCCGGGTCCGGTCCTCCCGCCCCGAACCTCGGTGTATGCGCATAACTGAGAAAAAAGTACGGCTGCACTGATGCGGGCACACGACCCCCGTCCCGAAGATGCGAGCGAAGAAACATCATTCCGGAGCTGCTCCGCCACATCCCCTCATCGTTCAGTCAATCAGCGTCTGTTTTCGGTCATCCATTCAAGCGCGTGATCGACGGCATGCGGAAGGGCGAAGAGCATGGTCGATGCCCCGCCGATCCACCCCCGGCGTATCCGGTCTTCCGGGAACGCCCTGCCGATCTCGGCGAAATCGCTGTCATCCAGCGCGATGTCCTCGTACGCGGTCCACCCTTCCCGCTTCGGCGCCTCTTTTCCGTGACAGGGCTGCCCCCCTGAAGACCCCGGAAGGTTCACCTTCACCACACACTCGTACATGCGCAAGGGGGGCTTCGGAATTCGATACTCCGCGAGATGGAAAGCGGTGCAAACGGAAAATCCCACATTGATCATGAGTACCTTCCATCCCTCCCAGCACATCTTTCCCAAGGGGGATTCCTCGCCCAAATGGCTGGTCAGAGGATGCCCCGCACACAGCTCCCGGGCACCCTCGCCGAGCGCGGCGAAAGAGGTCTGCGGATGCCCGCTGCGGGCCGCTCCCGGGGCGGTGCGCACCGCCTCGGCGAACACCCCCATGCCGTGGCTCGGGGTGCGCGCCGGGTCGAAGGCGGGCATCCGTGCGCGGAAGGCCCGTACGCCCTCCTCGGAGAGGCCCGCGATCTGCGCCAGGTGCGCGCTGGAGGTCTTGGAGTTCTGCGGGGTGAAGGCCGGCGCCGCGAGGGTGCCGCCCGGCCCCACGGCGGCGAGGAGGGCCCCGCGCAGCTCCTCGGCGCGCAGGCCGGTGCCGCCGAGCGCGGCGTGCACCAGGAGGCGCGTGCCGGGGCGGACGCCGAGTGCGCGCAGGGGGCCGGCGAGGCCGCTCGTCATGCGCCGGCCGCCGTCACGCGTCGACCGCCTTCAGTTCCCAGCGGAGCTGCTCCACGAGCCGTTTGCCGGTGCTCGTCAGCTCCGCCGCCCCCGACAGCCGGTCCAGCGCCCGGTTGATCCGGTCCAGCCCGCCCGGCTCGGCGGCGGCGGTCGCCCGCCGGTAGGCCTCCACGGCCACCCGCTCGTGCACGTCGGCCAGCAGCCGGGACACCGGGACCGGGCGCTCCCGCCACGGCGAGGGGTGCTGCCACTCCCCGTCCAGCGCGTACAGGTCGGCCACCTCGGTCAGCGCCTGCAGGCCGGCCCGCCGCCGCCCGGTCAGCAGCGCGAGCGCGGTCTCCGCCACGCCCGCCGCGTACGGCACTCCGAGCGCGCCCGGACCGTGCCGCCCGGCCTCGCCCCAGCCGCGGGCCCGGGGTCCGCCCGCGAGCGGGGTCAGCGTGGTCAGCCCGGTGGCGGCCGCCCGGGCGAACTCGGGCACCGAGGAGTGCAGCAGCGACCACGCCGCGTCGAGGCGCTCCCGCCACTCCTCGGCCTCCCCGGCGCCGAGCCGCAGCCTGGGCGGGCGGGCGAAGCAGTTGCGGTGCGGGTCGAGGTCCTCCAGCGCCACCGGGGCCGTGTCCGGCCCCGGCGACCAGGTGCGTACGGGCTGCCAGCGCGCGTCACCCGCCGCGGGCCCGAAGCGGTGCTCGGCGCGGCCCTCCTCGCGGACGGCGTACCCCCCGTCGGCGGCGTGCAGCGCGGCCCGCCCCTCGGTGCCGGGCTCGCCCAGGCGCAGCAGGCCGAGCGTCGGCAGGTACACCTCGCCGTCCCGGTAGACGACCTCGGCGGGCAGGTCGAGCCCGCCGCGCAGCACGGCGGCGGCGGCCAGTGCGGTCAGCCTGCGGGCCGCCTGCGGGGCGCCCAGGGCTTCTTGTGCGGGGTCGAGGCAGGCCATGACCCAGGTCCGGGTGAAGGGGTGGGCCAGTACGGCGTCCAGCGCGTCCGCGCCCGCCCGCCCGGCCCGCTCCACGGCGCCCAGCACCCGCCAGGCCCGGTCCCAGTCGGAATCACCCGTCCGGCGGTCGTTCAAGAGGGCGAGCAGGTCCCGCGTGAGCTGCTCCTGGGAGCCGGCCAGCGCGGTGGGGTCGGACAGTTCCGGCGCGCTCGCGCGGGTGCTCGTACGCCCCTCCACGCCGTCGACGAGCTCGCGCAGGTCGGTGCAGTAGACCGAGGGGTTGTCGAAATCACCGGCGGCTTCGGAGCCGGAAAGGTCCCCGGGGCCGGCCTTGTAGCGGTGCGTGTAGAGCCCGCCTCCGCACGAACGTACGACGGGGCAGCGGCGGCACGTGTCGCTGACGCCGGCCAGGCCCAATTGCCGGGCGCGGACCCCGGGATGGGACGCGACCAGGTCGAAGGCGTGGTCGAAGACGTTGAACCCGGTGGCGGCGGCCCCCTCGAAGGCGCTCTTCAGGGAGTCGACCTGCTCCAGGGTCCCGTCGGTTTCCACCACCACGAGGTCGGTGGGCGCGAGGCCGAGCGACTCGGTGAGGCTGGGGCCGCCGGCGAGGGTGGAGAACAGCGAGTCGAAGAGCCGTACGGGGACCGGGCGTCCGAGGTGCTCCCAGTGGTCGAAGACCCGCAGCAGCCAGCGCGCGTAGGTGTCGGGGGCCTCGTCGGGGCGGACCGGGGGCGTCTGCCAGGTGGCGTGCGGGAGGAGGAAGTCCACGCGCGGTGGGGCCAGTTCGACGAGGGCGTCGAGGACGGCCACCGGATCGTTGGCCACGTCGATGGTGCAGAGCAGGCCCTGGTAGAGGTGGCGGTAGGGCTCGGTGCGCAGGAGGTCCACGGCGGCGAGGACCAGGGGGTGACTGGTGCGTCCGTCGGCGAAGCGGCGGTGGCGGTCGTTGGCCGCGCGGTCCCCGTCGAGGGAGACGCTGACGCTGACGCCGAACTCCGCGAAGAGGTCCAGGTAACGGCGGCTGAGCTGGAGGCCGTTGGTGTGCATGCGCAGGTCGAGGTCGGCGATGCCGTCGAGGGCGCGGGTGAATTCCTCGCACACGAGCCGGAGGCGGGCGGTGCCCGCGAGAAGCGGTTCCCCTCCGTGAAGGATGACCGTGACGGAGGGGAGTGCGTGTGTCCTTGCGTGTTCGGCGAGACGCGACGCGGTCTGGGCGATCACCTCGGGGGAGATCACTTTGGGCCGGCCACGCCAGCTCTGATCTGCGTGTTCGTAGACATAGCAATGATCACAAGCAAGATCGCATCTGCTGTGAACTTTCAGGACGATCTCGCGAAAAGCGATCAGGCCGGTCATTCCACCAGTCTAGAGCGCTGACTTCGTCGTCAGAGTGCAGAGTTGAAGATGGGCGTCTGAACCTTTCGGCCGGATTCCGTCGGAAGGACGCGACCCAGGGTCGCGGCCGCGCGCGCACCGCGGACATCGATCCGGTCGAGCGGCACGCGCGTGGCGGTGACGGTGCTGGCCGGGTGGGTTGCGGAGGTGTTCATGACGCCGTCCTCGGGGAGGTCATGGGGAATGGGAGGGGTTGACATTGGCGAGAAGCCAGTGTCTGGCGCGGACTTTACCTCCCCGGCCACTGATCGGCGTGCCGAACTGCCCAGGTCGTCGCTACAGAGTCATGTCCTGTGCAGGGCCGATCGGGCGGCTCTGGTAAACATGATCGAATTCCCTCGGACCCGGTATTCGCCCGTTTGCCTTACGGCAAGATCCTTTCCATTTGCGGTGTCCGCGTTCACCGCTCCCGATCGGGAGCGGTGGCCCCTGGCCGGGAGGCGCGACCGTGCCGCGGCCGCGGTGGCCGCGCCTCCGCGGACCGGGCGCGGCGTGGTCACAAGTCGCAGTGCGGTGAGGGCGAGTTGACGGTGCCGTGCGCGGTGGACCCGTGTCCGCGCCGGTCGCCTACGCCGGCTGCTGTTCGTTGACGGGAGGTGCGGGTACCTCCCTGAGCAGCCAGGTCAGTACGTCGGGCAGGGCGCGCAGCGCCGCGAAGTGCGCGGCGGCCGGGTCGATGTTCGTGGTGGCGCCCGGGATGCGGCCGGCCAGCCAGCGGGAGTGGCCCACGGGGGAGAACACGTCGAGCTCGCCGTGCCAGATCAGCACCGGGCAGCGGATGTCCGCCGGGTCGAAGCCCCAGGGGCTGCTGAAGGAGATGGCGTCGTCGATCCAGCCGTAGGCGGAGGTGCGGACCCCTTCGCGATAGTTGCGCAGCAGCATGGCCCGCAGCCCCGCGTCGGCGACGATCATGCGGTCGCTGTCGGTCAGCTCGCGGCGCAGCTCGTCCAGCAGCCGCCCGGGGTCCTCGGCGATCCCGGCGGCGCGCGGGATCAGCCGGGCGGCGAGCTCCTCCGGGTCCCGGCCGGCGGTGGAGTGCTCCCGGATGTTCGAGGGCGACATGCCCTCGAACCAGTCCAGGTCCTCCGCGTCCCGCGGCGCCAGGGAGACCAGGGCGGCGGTCCGGGTGACCCGGTGGGGGAGCAGGGCGGCGCAGGCCAGCGCGCCGGGGGCGCCGCCGGAGCGGCCGGCCACGGCGAAGGTGTCCAGGCCCAGGGAGTCGGCGATCGCGGCCACCTCGGTGGCCACGTCGGCGACGGTACGGCCCGGATGGCGGTCGGAGCCCCCGTAGCCGGGGCGGTCGTAGGCGATGAGCTGCATCCGGCGCTGGTAGAGGACCATGCCCCGGGGGGCGGGGCCCAGTCTGCTGCCGGGCATGCCGTGGAGCAGGAAAACGGGTTTGCCGTGCGGGTCGCCCCAGCGCTCCACCGTCAGATTCCGTCCGTCCGCGACGCGCACCTGACTGCGCACGCGCTCCCTCCCTCACGGTCGACGCGACTCGTCACGGTGATTGTGCGCGCTGGGGGAGGAGTGCGGTAGGGCGCACTTCGCCCGAAATTCTTGTGAAAGTTTTCACAAGCGCACAGGGGTCTTAGGTCCCACGGTATCTGCGCAGGTCAGAGCGGTGATGAAGGGGGCGTGAACGGGTGTGAACGGTCCTTCGGCCCGGTGGATAAGGGCTTTTTCGGCGGCGCGGCTTCCGCTTTTGGGTGTCGAATTGAGTCATCAGGAAAGCGGTTCAGGTTGAGTCGAAATGAAGGAGTTCCTGCCATGCAGGCGAACGAGATGGTGGATGGACTGGTCCAGGGGGCGCTCAAGGCGCTCGACCAGTTCTCGTCGTTCAACCAGGAGCAGGTCGACCACATCGTCAAGAAGGCCTCGCTGGCCGCGCTGAGCCAGCACGGCGAGCTCGCCCAGCTGGCCGTCGAGGAGACCGGTCGCGGCCTCTTCGAGGACAAGGCCGTCAAGAACCTCTTCGCCTGCGAGCACGTCGTGAACTCGATGCGCGGGCTCAAGACCGCCGGTGTCATCCGCCGCGACGAGCTGAACGGCATCACGGAGATCGCCGAGCCCGTCGGCGTGGTCTGCGCGATGACCCCGGTCACCAACCCGACCTCCACCACGATCTTCAAGGCCCTGATCGCCCTGAAGACCCGCAACCCGATCATCTTCGCCTTCCACCCCTCCGCGCAGAACTGCTCGGCCGAGGCCGCCCGCATCGTCCGCGACGCCGCGGTCGCCGCCGGCGCCCCCGAGAACTGCGTCCAGTGGGTCACCGCCCCCTCCATGGAGGCCACCGGCGCCCTCATGAACCACCCGGGCGTCTCCACCATCCTCGCGACCGGCGGAAACGCCATGGTCAAGGCCGCTTACTCGTGCGGCAAGCCGGCTCTGGGCGTCGGCGCGGGCAACGTCCCGGCGTACGTCCACAAGAGCGCCAAGCTCGGCCGCGCGATCCACGACATCGTGCTCTCCAAGGCCTTCGACAACGGCATGATCTGCGCCTCCGAGCAGGCCGTCATCCTCGACACCGAGATCTACGAAGCGGGTCTCGCCGAGTTCAAGCGGCTCGGTGCCCACGTGGTCTCCGCCGCCGAGAAGACCAAGCTGGAGCAGTTCGTCTTCGGCACCACCGCCTACGCGGCCGACGCCAACGGCGCCAAGCTGAACCCGGCCGTCGTCGGTAAGTCCGCGCAGTGGATCGCCGAGCAGGCCGGCTTCACCGTCCCGGCCGAGGCCTCGATCCTCCTCGCGGAGTGCAACGAGGTCGGCGAGAACGAGCCGCTGACCCGCGAGAAGCTGTCCCCGATCCTGGCCGCCCTGAAGGCCTCCGACACCGAGCACGGCCTCGAACTGGCCGCCGCGATGGTCGAGTTCCACGGACTGGGCCACAGCGCCGCCATCCACGCCGAGGACGAGGAGCTCGTCGAGGAGTTCGGCAAGAAGGTCAAGGCGATCCGCGTCATCGCCAACTCGCCCTCCACCTTCGGCGGCATCGGCGACGTCTACAACGCCTTCCTCCCCTCGCTCACCCTGGGCTGCGGCTCGTACGGACACAACTCGGTGTCGAACAACGTCACCGCGGTCAACCTGATCAACGTCAAGCGGATCGGACGGCGCAACACCAACATGCAGTGGTTCAAGGTCCCGCCGAAGATCTACTTCGAGCGCAACTCCATCCGCTACCTCGGTGAGATGGACGGCATCAGCCGGGTCTCGATCGTCACCGACAAGACGATGGTCTCCATCGGCTTCGTACAGAAGGTCGTCGACATCCTGCAGGCCCGCGAGGGCGCCGTGTCGATCCAGATCATCGACAACGTCGAGCCCAACCCGGAGCTCTCCACCGTCCAGGCCGGCGCCGCGATGATGCGCGACTTCAAGCCCGACACGATCATCGGCCTCGGCGGCGGCTCGCCGATGGACGCCGCGAAGATCATGTGGCTGATGTACGAGCGCCCGGAGGTCGAGTTCGCCGACACGAAGGAGAAGTTCTTCGACGTCCGCAAGCGCGCCTACAAGTTCCCCTCGCTGGGCGAGAAGGCCAAGATGGTCGCCATCCCGACCACCTCGGGCACCGGCTCCGAAGTCACCCCGTTCGCCGTCATCTCCGACCCGGCCGCGGCCCAGAAGTACCCGCTCGCCGACTACGCGCTGACCCCGAACGTCGCCATCGTCGACCCGATGCTGCCGATGGGCCTTCCGCCCAAGGTGACCGCCGACTCCGGCTTCGACGCCCTGACGCACGCCACCGAGGCCTACGTCTCCGCGTACTCGAACGACTACACCGACGGCCTGTGCCTCCAGGCCATCAAGCTCATCTTCGAAAACCTGCAGCGCTGCGTGGTCGACGGTCCGAACGACCCCGAGGCCCGCGAGAAGATGCACAACGCGTCCACGGTGGCGGGCATGGCCTTCGCCAACGCCTTCCTGGGCATGGTCCACGCCATGGCGCACACCCTGGGCAACACCTTCCACGTCGCCCACGGCCGCACCAACGCCCTGCTCCTGCCGCACGTGATCCGCCACAACGGCACGGTCACCCACAAGGCCACCCCGTGGCCCAAGGCCGAGGTCTACCGGGCGCCGGAGCGCTTCCAGGAGATCGCCAAGATGCTGGGCCTGCCGGCCGCCACGGCGGCCGAGGGCGTCGAGTCCTACGCCAAGGCCGTCGAGGACCTGCGCAGCAAGTGCGGGATCACCTCCTCCTTCGCCGAGGAGGGCGTGGACGAGCAGGCCTTCATCGAGGCCCTGCCGACCCAGGCCATGAACGCCTACGCCGACCAGTGCGCCCCCGCCAACCCGCGGATGCCGATGATCGACGACCTGAAGCAGCTCATGCGCCAGGCGTACTACGGCAACGCCGAGGGCGCCCCGGCCAAGAAGGCCGCCGCCAAGAAGAAGTAAGCCGGAGAGGGACCCTTCAGAGGGACTCTTCGAAAGGACCTTCTTCTTCCTGAGAACCTCCGCTAAGGAGCGGAAAAGCCCGTCCGGGGCGCTAAGGCCCGGGCGGGCTTTCCCCATGTCCGGGCGCGGTCGGGGCGCCGGTGACCTCAGGTGTGCGGGATCAGCAGGGCCGCCGCCGAGCGGGCGCGCTCCAGGGAGGTGGCCCGGTCGGCGCCGCGCTCGCCCAGGACCACCCGGGTGCTCAGCCCGTCCAGCAGGGCGAGCAGCTCCGAGGCGCGGGCGGGGACGTCCAGGCCGGGGGCGAAGCGGCCCTGCTCCACCCCCTTGGCGAGCAGTGCCTCCAGATCCCGCTGCCAGCCGTCGTCGATCTCCTGCTGGGCGGCGCGCAGCGGCTCGTTCGAGGGGATGCGGGCCCACAGCTCGATCCAGAGCGTCCAGCGCGGATCGCGGGGGCCGCGGGGCAGGTAGAGCTCCAGGAAGAGCGCGAGCTTGCGGTGGGCGGTGACCCTGCGGTTCAGCAATTCGCCGCGCTCCGCGGCCAGTTGCCGCTCGCTCCAGTTCAGGGCGGCCAGCAGCAGCCGGTCCTTGCTGCCGAAGTAGTACAGGATGTGGCCGCCGCTGGTGCCGAGCCGTTCGGCGAGCGCGGACATGGTGAGCGCCGCCAGCCCGTCCTCGGCGATCGCCGTCATGGCCTCGTCCAGCATCCGCTCCTGGGCGATCTGCCCGTCGCGCCGCCGTGCCGCTCCCGCTGCCACCCGTACCGCCTTCCCGATCTTCGTGGGCCGACCTTATCCCGGACAGGGTCTTGACGGGGTCCGGGTCGGCAGCGCATCTTGAATGCCATTCAAGAACTTAGAACGGCGTTCAAGGTCGCTTCGACGGTTCTCCAGATCGCCGGTACGCAGGTCAGGGGCAGACGCATGGCACAGCAGGAGACGACGGCCGACGTCGACGAGGTCTTCAGAGTCGAGACGCACGGCATCGACCCCATCCCCGACGCCGAGCGCCACGGCGGGGCCAAGGACCTCTTCTGGCTCTGGTTCGGTTCGAACCTGACCTTCACCTACGTGATCAACGGAGCCCTCGCCGTCGCCTTCGGCCTCAGCTTCTGGCAGGCCACCGCCGTGGTCGTGATCAGCGGACTGTCCTTCTTCGCGGTCAGCGCCGCCGGACTGAGCGGCATCCGCACCGGCACCGCCACCCTGGTCATCTCCCGGGCCGCCTTCGGCGTACGGGGCAACTGGCCGGCGGGCGTCCTCAACTGGATCGTGAGCATCGGCTACACCATCGTCAACACCGTCGTCGGGACCCTGGCGCTGGAGGTCTTCTTCGCCGAAGTCGGCCTGGGCGGCGGCACCTTGATCCGGGCCCTCGCACTCGGCGTCACCCTCGCGCTCACCTTCGCCGTGGCCATGTGGGGCCACGCCACCGTGCAGTTCGCCGAGCGCTGGATGGCCTACGTCCTGGCCGTCGGCTTCGGCGCCCTGCTGGTCTTCGTCCTGCCCGGCGCCGAGACCACCGCCCCGGCCGACGCCCTGGCCCCGGGCCTGTCCGGCTGGAGCCTGGCCTTCGTCGTGATGCTCGCCGGACCCTTCTCGTACCTGCCGATGCCCGCCGACTACACCCGCTACCTGCCCCGCACCACCTCGCTGAAGTCGATCACCTGGATGGGCGCGCTCGGCGGGTTCGTGTCCTCCGTCGCCCTCGGGATCGCCGGCGTGGCCGCCGCCACCCAGACCGACATGACCGACGCCGTCGCCGGAGCCGAGAGCCTGCTCCCCGGCTGGTTCCAGCCCTTGTTCCTGGCCCTGGTCCTGGGCGGCTCCGTCACCAACTCGATCATCACCCTCTACTCCTCCAGCCTGAACCTCCAGGTCCTCGGCATCCCCTGGAGCCGGGCCCGCGCCATCGTGATCAGCGCCGCCGTGACCGCCGCCGGATCGCTCGCCGCGCTCTTCCTCACCGACTTCACCACCTCGCTGCTGTCCTTCCTCTCCCTCCTGATCATCGTGTTCGCCCCCTGGGGCGGCGTCTTCCTCGCCGACATGCTGCTGCGCCGCTGCCGCTACGACTCCGACGCGCTGCACGCCGGGAGCGAGGGCGCCTACTGGTACCGCTCCGGCTGCCACCCGGCCGGTATGGCCGCCCTGCTCGCCGGCATGGCCTTCGCCGCCCTGACCTGCGATTCCGAGCTGTGGACCGGACCGCTCGTGGCCCCGCTCGGCGGCGCGGACCTCACGCTGCTCGGCTCGGTGGTCTCCGGGCTCACGTACTGGGCCCTCGCCCGACGGGTGCCCGCGTACGCCCCGGCCGCCTGAGGGGCCCGCCCCTGCGGCGGCCACGTCCCCGACGCGCCGCCTCCCGTTTTCCGCCTCCCGTTTTCCGCCTCCCGCCTCCCGCCTCCCGCTTTCCCGACGCCCGTCTTCCCGTACGGCCTCTGCACAGGAGCACCACCCCATGTCGCACTCCGCCCCCGCCGATCTGCTCCTCACCGGAGCCCGCATCCACACCGTCGACCCCGAGCTGCCCGAGGCCGAAGCCCTCGCCGTACGCGGCGGGCGGATCGTCTGGGTCGGGCCGGACGCGGAGGCCGCCGACTGGGCGGGTCCGGACACCGAGCGGATCGACGCGGGCGGCCGGCTCGTGCTGCCGGGATTCATCGACGCCCACAACCACGTCCGGCTCGGCTCCGACGACGCGTGCGTGCAGCTCGCCGGGGTCCGGACGCTCGAAGCGATCCTCGACCGGATCGGCACGTGGCGGGAGGCCAACCCGGACGCCGAGTGGATCGAGGCCGAGGCCTTCGACTACTCCGCGATCCCCGGCGGCCGGATGCCCACCGCCGCCGACCTGGACCCGGTCACCGGCGACACCCCCGCGATCGTGCTCTCGTACGACGTCCACACGGCCTGGCTGAACACGGCGGCCATGCGCCGGCTCGGCGTCGCCAAGGACCGTACCGACCTGCCCTTCGGCACGGCCGCCGTGGACCCCGAGACCGGCGAACCCACCGGATTCGTCAAGGACTTCGCCATCAAGGGGCTCTCCCGCGACGGCCACCGCGCCCTGCGCGACCTGGGCGTGCCGTGGGCCTCCCCGGACCGCCAGTACGGGCGCCTCGCCAAGAGCCTCGACGACGCGATCGGCTTCGGCATCACCACCGTCGTGGAACCGCAGAACTCCCTCGACGACCTGGAGCTGTACGACCGGGCGCGCGCCGAGGGGCGACTGCGCTCGCGGATCGTCGCCGCGCTGTTCCACCCGCGCGGGACCACCGAGGCGGACCTCGACCTCTTCGAGGCGGCGGCGAAGGTGCACGCCGGGGACCGCTTCCGGGTCGGCCCCCTCAAGCTCTACATCGACGACGTGGTGGAGCCGCGCACGGCCGCGCTGCTGGAGCCGTACACCGGCTGCGGAGCGCACCGGGGCGAGACCTTCTACCCGGCTGAGGAGTTCGCCGAGCTCCTCGCCCGGCTGGACGCCCGCGGGTTCCAGTGCTTCGTCCACGCCACGGGCGACCGGGGCATCCGTACCGTCCTCGACGCCGTCGAGCACGCACGGGCGGTGAACGGCCCGCGCGACGCCCGCCACCAGGTGGTGCACGTGGAATGCCTGGATCCCGAGGACGTGCCGCGCTTCGAGCGGCTCGGCGTGGTGGCCTGCATGCAGCCCCGCCACTGCGCGCCGGAGATCGCCGGTCCGGGCCAGGACTGGGCGGAGAACGTGGGGGAGGACCGCTGGCACAAGGCGTGGCCGATGCGGAGCCTCGCCGAGGCGGGAGCGGTCCTGGCCTTCTCCAGCGACTGGAACGTCGCCGAGATGGACCCGATGATCGGCATCTACACGGCGCTGACCCGGCGCCCGCTGGACGGCGGCGACCCGTGGCAGGAGCAGGAGACGGTGGACGCCCGCACGGCGGTGTACGGCTACACGATGGGCTCCGCCTACGCCAACTTCCTCGAGCAGGACCGGGGTTCGCTGACGGTCGGCAAGGCGGCCGACTTCGTGATCCTGTCCCGCGACATCCTCGCGGTGGCCCCGGAACAGATCCCGGGAACGGTGGCCGAAACGGTCGTGGTCGCGGGCGAGGTGGTCCACCGGGCCGGGTAGGTCGGCGGAACCTTTCGCCGTGGGCCCGGCGCTCGTGGACCGCCGCGGGCCCGGCGCTCGCGGACCGCCGGGCGACGGCCCCGACCTCGCCTCCGTGAACGCTACCTTCACCGTCACCGCCGGGCCGGCCGGACCGGTCGGGAAATGCCTGGCGGGACGCGGGGAGGGGGCGTTAGTCTCGCGGCGATGACGACTTTCCGTACACACAGATCGGGGGTCCCGTCCGCGCAAGGTGAGTGCTGATGCTCACTCAGACCGCGAACGGGGCTTCTTCCCGCCCTTCCTACTGGCTGCGCGTGCGCGAGTTCGCCGTGCCGCCGTCCATGATCGAGACCGCGACCGCCCGCCGCTCCGCCGGTGACTGGGCGGGGGCGTGCGCCGCAGCCGCCGTGGACGTGGACTTCGACCTGCGCCTCTTGGCGCGCACCCACGGCCGCGACCTCGCGGCCCGGATCCGGGCCGACCTGCGCCACCTGGCCCCGGACCTGCTGCGCTGGCACCTGCCGAGGATCGCCCCGGACGGGCTGCTGCGCCCCGGGCTGACCATCGCGCTGGCCCGGTACGGGCACGCGGGGCCCGGCGGTGCCCGCCCGGTCCACCTCGTGGCCCGTACTCCACCTGCCTGGGCGGAGTACGGGCAGCGGATCAGCCTCGCCCTGTGGGACGGAGCCCGCTCCGAGGACGCCGCCCGCCGCCCTCCGGGGAGCGGTCCGCATCCCCATCCCCACCCGCATCCGCGGTTCCGCCTCGACCTGCACCGCCACCTGTGGGACGCACGCCGGAGCGACGAGCTCCGCTCCAGGTCCGGCGCGGACCGGCCGCCCGTCGGCGCGGGCCCCGCGGTGGATCCCGTCCCGGCGGGGCCGCCGGCCGGGCTGCCCGGCTGCGCCGTCGACCGGTGGGCGGCCGAGGCGGGGATCGTGCTCCGCGCCGAGGGACGCTCCGGCGGTACGGTCACCGTCCGGCTCGGAGCCCGGCACCGGCTGTACCTGCACCTGCGCGGAGACGGGGACGGCCCCGGGCGGATCACGACGGCCGCGTCCGCGGACCCCGGCGCACCCGCTCCGTCGGCGCTGCCCGACGCGGCGACCTGGGTGCTGCCCGACCTGGAGCTGCTCCGCACCGGGGTGATCGACGCCGCCCGGCTGCACCCGCTGGTCGGCCGGGCCCTCGTACCGGACTGGTCGCCACCGGGCCCCGCCGCGGCCGCGGACCGGCCGGGGGAACCGCGCCCGGTGGACTGCCGGGGTGCCCGGCACCGGATCGGCCTGGTCGACGGGGTACTGGCCCCGCTGGACCACGACCCGGCCGAGATCCGCCGCGAGGAGCTGCTGGTCGCCCTGACCGGTACGCCGCTGCCCTGCCTGCGGGCCATCGACGAGGCGCACCGCCGTCCGGACTCCCTCTCCGGGGTCCGGGAGCGACTCGACCACGGCGACACCGCCGGCGCCCTGGCCGTCGTAGAAGGACTGCTCGGTCCCGGAGCGCTGCTGCGCGACGGCCCGTTGCGGGACGAGCTGGAGGCGGCCGCCCTCCGTCGGGTGACCTACGGACTGTTCCGGGCGGGCCTGGCGGGCACGACCGCCGGCCCGGCCCATGCCGGCTACCGCTCTCCCACCCCTGCACGCCCCGAGCGCTCGCACCCGCGGCACGCGTCCTACCGCTGACCCGGGCTCTTGCCCCGCCCCCTTCCCGCCACACACCCCAAGGTGATTCCGCATGCGTTCCCACGCCTCGTCCGTTCCCTCCGAATCCACTCAACTCGACGTCGCCGCTGGACTGTTGGCCCTCCTGCGCGATACGAAGACCGAACCGCGCCCCGACATCCAACTGGAGGCCCTGACCCTGGCCGTGGCCGCCGACCTGCCCGTCCTCCTGTGGGGCGAACCGGGGATCGGCAAGACCGCGGCCCTGACCCAGCTCGCCGCGTCCCTGGACCTGCCGCTGACCACCGTCATCGCCAGCGTGCACGAGCCGTCCGATTTCTCCGGCCTGCCCATCGTCGGGGACGACCCCGCGGAGCAGGGCGTGCCGATGGCCCCGCCGGACTGGGCGGTGCGCCTGGTACGGGCCGGCCGGGGACTGCTGTTCCTCGACGAGCTGTCCACCGCGCCGCCGGCCGTACAGGCGGCCCTGCTCCGCCTCGTCCTGGAGCGGAGGATCGGCGCCCTGCGGCTGCCGCCCGAAGTCCGGATCGTGGCGGCGGCCAATCCCCGGTCCTCCGCGGCGGACGGCTGGGAACTGAGCCCGCCGCTGGCCAACCGTTTCGTCCACCTCCAGTGGACGCACGACCAGGAGGTGGTGGTGCGGGGCCTCGGCGGCACCTGGCCGCGCGCCACCCTGCCCCGGCTCGACCCCGAACGGCTTCCGGAAGCCGTGGACTTCGCCCGCCGCGCGGTGTGCGGGCTGCTCGCCGCCCGGCCCAAGCTCGTCCACCGGCTGCCGTCGGGCGAGACCCGCCGGGGCGGCCCCTGGCCCTCCCCGCGGAGCTGGGAGATGACGCTCTGTCTGATCGCCTTCGCGACCGCGGCCGGTTCCTCCCGGGAGGTGCTCTCCCTGCTGGTCCGGGGCACCGTGGGGGACGGTCCCGGACTGGAACTGCTGGCGAGCCTGGACCGGATGGACCTCCCGGACCCGGAGTCCCTGCTCGCCGACCCGGCGGGCGCGGTCCTGCCCGAGCGCGGGGACCTGCGCCAGGCCGTGCTGGACGGTGTGGTCGAGGCGGTGCAGGGGCGCCCGGAGAAGGCCCGCTGGGACGCGGCGTGGGCGCTGCTGGCCCGGGCGCTGGAATCCGGCGCCCCGGACCTGGTGGTCGTCCCCGCGAGCACGCTCGCCGCCCTGCGCCGCGAGGACTGGGAGGTCCCGGCCGCGATCGACCGGCTCGCCGGGGCCGTGGCCCTGTCCCGGCGCGCCGACCGGGCGATCGCCCGGTCGGGCGCACCGGTCACGGTGGGCCGGTGACGCCGGTGACGCCCGCGACGCCGGTCATGCCGGTGGCGCCGGTCGTGCCGGTGACACCCGCGACGGCCGTGAACCCCGAGCCGCCGATCGCCCTGGACCTGGACAAGCTCTACGCCGCCCGGCTGCACGCCGTACGCGTACGGCCGTACCTGGCCACGGCGCTGTTCGCCCTGCACGTCGTGGAATCGCGCCGGGTGCCGACGATGGCCGTGGACCGGCACTGGCGGTGCTACGTCTCGCCCGGCTTCGTGGACCGCACGTCCGCGGAGGAACTCGCCGCGGTCTGGGTGCACGAGGTGTCCCACCTGCTGCGCGATCACCACGGGCGGGGGGACCGGATCGCGCGGGAGCAGGGGCTGACCGGCCCGGCGGAGCGGTTGCGGATGAACATCGCGGCCGACTTCGAGATCAACGACGACGCGTACGGCGAGGGGCTTGTCCGGCCCCGGGGCGCTGCCCAGCCGGCCGAGGTGGGGCTCCCGGAGGGGGAGCTCATGGAGGAGTACCTGACGCGGTTCGGGCTCGGGCCGCGCACCCAGCACATGGCCTGGCTGGACTGCGGGAGCGGCGCCGACGGGCTGGAGCGGGAGTGGGACCTCGGCGCGGACGGAGGGGACGGGGTGACCGGCCTCAGCGAGCAGGAACGGGACGCGGTCCGGTTCCGGGTGGCGCAGGGCATCACCGGCCGGCCCGGACGTGCGTCGAAGGGCTGGAAGCGCTGGGCGGAGGAGGTGTTCCACCCGCCGCAGCCGTGGCGGGAGCTGCTGGGAGCGGCCGTCCGGTCGGCGACCTCGGGATCCGGCGCGGGCGACGACTACACGTACAGCCGGCCCTCGCGGCGTTCGGCCGGGGTGCCGGGCGCGGTGCTGCCGAGCCTGCGGCGCAGGCCGCCCCGCGTCAGCGTGGTCATCGACACCTCCGGCTCGGTCAGCGACGCCGAACTGGGCAGCGCGCTCCTGGAAGTCACCGCGATCTCCCGTGCGGTGGGCGGCCGCCGGGACCTGGTCACGGTGGTGCCCTGCGACGCGTCCGCCCGGATCGCCCACCCGCTGTGCCGCGCGGAGGGGATCCCCCTGCTGGGCGGCGGGGGTACGGACCTGCGGACGGGCTTCGCCACGGCGTTGCGGTCGGCGCCCCGGCCGGACGTGATCGTGGTCCTGACCGACGGGCAGACGCCGTGGCCGAGCACGCGGCCCCCGTGCCGGACGGTGGTGGGGCTGTTTCCCCGGGGCCGGTCGGAGGGGTCGTGGGACGAGGACGACCCCGACTACGTGCCGGACCTGCCGCCCGAATGGGCCCGTGTGGTGGAGATCGGCTAGCCCGCCGGCGCGGCTACCGCTTCGGCCAGTACCAGAGGGGTTCGTCCAGCGGGCCCTCGCGGTCCGCGACCTCGGTCTGGCCGAAGTCCTTGAGCAGGGTGATGGTCCGCAGGTCCACCCGGTGGCGGTGGACACCCGACGCCAGGGCGTCCGCCAGGGGCGCGGCGTGCGTGACCACCACCGTCTGGGTGGTGCGGGCCACCGTCAGGATCAGGTCCGCGAGGGGACCCAGCAGATCGGGGTGGAGGCTGGTCTCCGGCTCGTTGAGCACCATCAGGGCCGGCGGACGCGGGGTCAGCAGGGCGGCCGTCCACAGCAGGTAGCGCAGGGTGCCGTCGGAGAGTTCCGCCGCGCCCAGCGGGCGCAGCAGCCCGTGCTGGTGCAGTTCCAGTTCGAAGCGGCCGTCCCGTTCCGCGACCGCCACGCTGCTGCCCGGGAAGGCCGCCTCGACGGCCGCGTCGAGCGCCGCGTGGTCGCCGGTCTCCCGGATCGTCTGGAGCGCGGCCGGCAGGTCGGAGCCGTCCGCGGCGAGCACCGGCGTACGGGTTCCGACGCGCGGGGTGCGGGCCGGCGCCTCGGTGTCCGTGCGGACGTGGTCGTAGAACCGCCAGGAGCGGATCAGTTCGCGCAGGGCCAGCAGGTCGGGGGCCAGTTGTGGGTCCGCGAGCTCGCTGAGCATGGAGTCGTACGGGCGCAGGGCGCCCTGGGTGCGGTGCCAGCCGCCGTCCGCGGTACGGGTGCGCACGGCGGGCCCGGCGCGGTCCGAGAGCAGGGCGGCGGGGCGCAGCACCGGCCCGGCCCAGGTGCACTCCCGTTTGATCTCCGGGTCCAGGCCGAAGAGGGAGCCGGGGACGGGTTGCGGGTGGCCGAAGTCCACCGCGTAGCCGAACTCGTCCCCGGCGAAGCCGAGCCGCAGGCTCACCGGTTCGGAGCGGACCGTCGGCTGGACGGCGTACCGCCCCTCGCGCACCGCCCGCCCGAGCTTCTCCGGGCCCGCCCACAGGGTGGAGGGCAGTCCGCCCTCCCGGGCCAGTGCCGCGACGGCGCCGCCCCGCGCGGAGTCGGCCAGCAGCCGCAGCGACCGGTAGAGGCTGGACTTGCCCGTGCCGTTGGCGCCCGTCACCACGGTGAGCCGGCCGAGGGGGACGATGAGCTTGCGCAGGGAGCGGTAGTTCTCCACCGCGAGCGTGCTGATCATCGCGTGCTGGTCGTCATGGAGTGGTCACGCCTCCGGGTGTTCCTCGGGGGCGAGGAAGCGGCCCATCGGCAGCACCTGACGGCCCCAGGTGCTCGCCATGATCTGCCCGGCGAGCAGGTACGTGGCTCCGAGCGCGGCCAGCAGACCGCTCCAGCCGGTGATCCGGTTCCAGATCACCGAGCCGGTGAACCCGCTGACCGTCATGGCCACGAACACCACCAGCACGCACGTGAAGGTCGACAGCAGCACCAGGTGGATCCGCCAGCTGCCGATCCACAGCACGAACACCACGAACACCCACGGCAGCGTGAACAGCGCGCTCACGTCGCCGCGCAGGGACGGATCCGTGGCGGGCAGCACGTACTGGATCAGCAGCGCCTTCGACATCCAGAACAGTCCGAAGCCGCCGAAGACGGTCGCGTGCCAGGTGTCGCCGCGCTGCGCCTGGAAGAGCCCGGCCAGCAGCTGGGCGAGCCCGCCGATGAAGAAGCCGACCAGCGGCAGCACGGAGTGGCTGAGGTGCTCGGGGAAGATGCCCGCGTCGATGCCGGTGGCGAGCGTGGTGACCACGATGAAGCCGGTGAGGCCGAGGGGGCCCAGCTGCGCCTGCGCGCTGGGCTCCATCCGCTTGACGGAGACGGCCTGTTCGGCCGGGCCCATGCGGTTGCGGATCTGGATGGGATTGTTCATCGCACGACTTCCGGTTCCGGCAGCGCGTCCGGCCCCTCGGGGAGCCCGCTGCCCACAGGAGCCCCCGCCTTGCCCCTGCGGCCCGCCGCGCAGGCCATCGTGATCGCCGAGCCCAGCACCGCCCAGCCGCTCAGGACCAGCAGCGGGCCGGTGATGTCATTGCCCTTGAAGTACGCGATCGAGCGCGCGGCGTACGTGCCCGCGCCCGGCGGCAGCCACGGGCCGATGGCCTTCCAGAACGGCGGCA
Organism: Streptomyces sp. NPDC002886; assembly: GCF_042888445.1. Taxonomy (NCBI): domain Bacteria; kingdom Bacillati; phylum Actinomycetota; class Actinomycetes; order Kitasatosporales; family Streptomycetaceae; genus Streptomyces; species Streptomyces sp. NPDC002886. The sequence continues at coordinate 445,453 of NZ_JBIAPV010000005.1, read as the reverse complement.
GCAGTGGGTACGGGTAGGCGCCGCCGGCGCTCGGGTTGCCGAGCACCACCACGAGCAGGATCGCCAGGCCGATGCCGACCACGCCCGCGAGGCCCTGGAAGGCCAGGGTGATCGCGCCGACGGCGAAGACGACGAGGGTGCCGAGCCCCCACAGGGCCCAGAGGCTGCCGGGCAGCGCGCCCAGGATGGGGTCGGCGATGACCGCGCCGAGGAGTCCGGCCGCGATGGCGTACCCGAGCAGGGCGCCGAGCCGGATGACGGCGCGGTGGATGTTCGCGGGCCGGGCGCCCGCGCTGATCGCGAGGATCGCGGCGCACAGGTAGCCGCCCACGCACCAGCCCACGACCAGGTAGAACGAGGTCAGTCCGCGCCCGTCGCCGGCGGCCGCCGGGGCCACGTCCACGACGCGCACGCCGCGTCCCTGGGTCTTCTCGACGACGCCGACGATCTGCTCGATGGCCTGGGACAGGGAGGCCCCGGCGCCGCTCGCGACCAGCAGCTTGTCGGTCGTGCCGGCCGGGTCGATGATCAGCGCGCCGTCCACGTCCCGGTTCTGGATCTGCCGCAGCGCCGTCGCCTCGTCCTGCACGGCACGGGGGTCCAGAGGTTTGCCCGGCAGCGCGGAGAGCTGCTTCGCCGTCTGCTCGGCGACCGGCTGGGCCGGCGCTGCCACGGCGATCGGGATCTCGCTGGGCTTGGGCTGATGGAAGGCCCCGACGTACGAGGTGATGAAGGCGAGCTGGAGCGCCAGTACGCCCAGGACCAGGAGAGCGGCCCGGGTGGTGACGGCGTCCTTGATCTCGGCGAGGAACCCGCCGGACTGCCCTGGGTCTGTATGGGTGGGCTGGGTCATGTCTCACACGCTCGGCGTACCGGGCGCCCGGCGCAGCAGGGGAGGGCCGAATGGATGACGGCCGTTTGAGCGGCCGACCAGGAGGGACCACGGATTTTTTACCGACGCGTAACTTCCCAGTTTTGCTACTCGCCCGTAATTTAGCGGCTGCAGCACCCCCTTGTGATCCGGATCACGGGATGCACCCCCACGTACTTCCCGCGCCATCCCTCGTTACTCCCCTTGAGCCGCAAGGAGATCACACGATGCTGCCCTGGAGACGCCTGCTCCGCCCCCTGGCCGTCCTCACCCTGACCGCCGCCGCGCTCGTCGCCCCCACCCAGGCGGCCCAGGCCGCCTCGGCGCCGAGCAGCGGCTGGAACAACTGGTCCTGCAAACCGTCCGCCGCCCATCCCCGACCCGTCGTCCTGGTCCACGGAACCTTCGGGAACTCCGTCGACAACTGGCTCGGCTTCGCGCCGTACCTCGTCCACCGGGGCTACTGCGTCTACTCCCTCGACTACGGGCAACTGCCCGGCGTCCCCTTCTTCAACGGGCTCGGCCCCATCGAGCGGTCCGCCGGCCAGCTCGACGTCTTCGTGGACAGGGTGCTCGCCTCCACCGGAGCGGCGAAGACGGACATCGTCGGCCACTCCCAGGGCGGCATGATGCCGCGCTACTACCTGAAGTTCCTCGGCGGCGCCGGCAAGGTCAACGCCCTGGTCGGACTCGCCCCCGACAACCACGGGACCACCCTGCTCGGCCTCACCAAGCTCCTCCCGTACTTCCCGGGGGCCGGGGACCTGATCAGCGAGGCCACCCCGGGCCTCGCCGACCAGATCGCCGGATCGCCCTTCCAGAACAAGCTGAACGCGGGCGGGGACACCGTCCCCGGAGTCGCGTACACGGTGATCGCCACCCGCTACGACGAGGTGGTCACCCCGTACCGGAGCCAGTTCCTCACCGGGCCGAACGTCCGCAACGTGCTGCTCCAGGACCTGTGCGGCGTGGACCTCTCGGAGCACGTGGCCATCGGGCTCACCGACCGGATCGCCTGGCACGAGGCGGCCAACGCCCTCGACCCGGCGCACGCCGAGCGGACCACCTGCGCGTCGGTCTTCTCCTGACGGCGGAGACCCCCTCCTAACGGCGGCGGGCGGCCCGCGGTGCGGGCCGCCCGTCCGTCACCGGTCAGCGGCCGTGGCGGCCGGGGGTCGCACGGCGGCGCGCCAGCCCGAACAGCACGGCCGCACCCACGGCCAGGACGCCCGCCCCGCCGATCGCGATCACCGGCGTGGCGCTGCTGCCGCCCGTCTCCGCGAGGCCGGTCCCGCTCAGCGAGGGGATCGGGCTGCTGCCGCCGTTCGTCTTCGGGTCGTTGTCCCCGTGGCCGCCGTGCTCCACCGTGGACTTCCCGGCGCCCTGGGAGATCTGCTCGTCGGTGGGGGCCGAGGGGATCTCCGAGGGGAGCTTGGTCGGCCGCCCCGAGGGCACGGAGGTCGGCTTCGTACCCGGCTTCGTCGGCTTCGAGGTCGGCTTCGAGGTCGGCTTGGCCGTGGGCGTACCCCCGCCGCCCGCGCCACCCGTGCCGCCCCCGCCGTTGTCCTTCCCGAAGACCACGTCCGAGCAGGTGTAGAAGGCCTCCGGGCTGTCCGAGCGCTGCCAGACGCTGTAGATCAGGTGCCGGCCGGTCTTGTTCGGGACGGTGCCGGAGAAGACGTAGTCGCCGCTCTGCATCCCCGGGTCGGTGACCTTCGCGAAGGGCGCCGACTCCAGGTCGGACCACTTCAGCGGCTTCGACGGGTCGTAGCCGTCCTTCGTCACGTACAGCTCGAAGGAGCCCTTGTGCGGGGCGGTCCCCTTGTAGCGGAAGGTGTGCGCGCCCGCGGCCATCGGGCTCGCCGGCCAGTCGGCGCGCGCCAGGTCCAGACCCCGGTACTTGTCGTTGCCCGCCGAGCACAGCTTTCCGTCCGGGATCAGCGCCTTGCTCTGACCGGCCGCGTTGGCGATGTTCACCGCGTTCCAGTCGTAGAACGCCTGCGCCCCGCTCGCCGCGACCGCCGCCTTGCAGGCCGCCGACTTGGGGGACTCGGGGCCCTCCGCGTAGCACGCCGCCACCCGGCTGACCGGGTCCGTCATCGAACCGTGGGCGGCCGCCGGGGCGACGGCGTACGCGGCCACCGCGAGCGGGGCGAGTCCGGCTGCGATACGGGCGGCGGTACGGCGTGCGGGCATGGTGGATCTCCTCTGGGCACGGCACTGGGCTGCGCGAGTCGTGGGTGCGCCGGAAGACCGGGGCTGTGCGGCGCCGCCCCTCACGGGTTCGCGGCGCCGCCTCCGGCCCTCCCTGGCTCAGCCAAACTAACCGCCCGGAAGCCGGGTTCCACGGGGTTCGAGCCCCTGGAGCCGATCCTTAGGGCCCCGTTAAGGACGAGGTAAGAGGGGGCTCAGGTAGCGGGCCTGCGGAGCCCTGTGGCCCAAGGGATCCACGCTCCTACGGTCCGTGAGAGTCCAAGAGAGTCCGGCCGGTGTCGCTTCGGGTGGCTCCCCAATTGGCTCCCGCCCAGCACACCGACGCTTCCTGTTGCGGAGGAAGTCATGCCCCTCTGCCCACCAGCCAGGTCGCTCACTGACCCAACCACGACCAGCCTCCGAGCGGCTGTCATCGGTTGTCCTTGCTGGCCACCGGCCCCCCTCCGACGGCCCAGCGACGGCCCAGCGACGGCCCAGAAACAAGGGCCTGGCAGTCCAGGATCTCCTCGACGTTGGACCCAACCGACAGCGAGTCGCAGTCGATGGCCGCATGCTCAGCTGCCAGCACCGACCGTGCACTCTCCTGAGTCTTGTGCCCCGCGTCAGGTTGGCATTGGAGGGCGACGGCACGTGGGCGCCGTCCCACCTGCCAACCGTCCAGGCTTGCGCGTTCGTGAATATTGTTACCGCATCCAAGTGATGCAACATTAGCTACAGTGGGTGTTACCCCATGGGGTAACACAGCGGATCGCCGTCCGTACGGTGCCGCCACGCCGAAGGGCCCAACCCGGCGGCTACCGGATTAGGCCCCTCGCAGTGCAGTGAATGAGCCCGGCCGTCTACCCATCGGCCGGGCTCACTTAGTGAGGGGCCGCAACGTCCGGACACTGCGCTCCATGGACAGCTACTGCATGAACTGCCCTACGCAGGCGATGATTGCCACGAGCAAGGCCGCCCCTCCGATGCAAACCTGCGCCCACTCGGCACTGGTCCACTTCCTCCGGGGCTTGCCCATGTCGGGAGTCACCACCGCTTCCTCCTTCTCCTCCATCCGGCGCCTCGTAACGGGCCGGAGTCTGTACAACTCGCCTGCTGAGCAACGAGTTCGACGGAGGGTCAGGTGAAGCACCAGTGAGCATACCGGCACGGCAGGCACGGCAGGGATGAAGCAGTAGACACTCTGCCCGTCATCGCTTGCGCGGCGGAGGTTCTGCCGGCCGGTGCGCCCATCCCGGATTTGCGTGCGCTGTGGGGCGAGAACGTGCAGGGCCGAGAGGAGGAGCCCTAGTTCGATCACTCGGATGTCACCAGGGCTTCGCTCGCCGCCAATCGCAGCTAGCAGAACGAGCAGCGTGACGTACGCCCATCTTGAAGGGGTGGACACCTGGGGGATATTCACCTTTTGTCACTTCCGTCTCGAATCAGATGAACATGCTGTTTGACCCCTCGAAGTCAACCTGCCCAGTGCGAGATGTGCAGCACCCCCGGACGGATTCGAGCGAAAGCCGGACGTCTGGCACAGCCTGGACCTAGGGTTCTTGCCTGCCGTCCGGACAATCCTGGACGCTCACAGACACTGGTAGACACATGGCCGATTCACTGCCCTCCCTTCTTCGCACCCTGAGAGTCCGAGCGGGAAATCCGTCCTATCGCGCGATTGAGCGGCTGATCGCAACGCAGGGCCGGAAGGATCAGATTCGACGTGCAACCATCCAGGAAAAGATTTCGGGCAGAAGCCCGGCAAACTTGATGCAAGTGCTTTCTATTGTTGAAGCATTGGCGGATTATGCGCGATCTATAGGTGCACCTCTAGCGGCGGAAGAAGTCGATATCAGGCTCTGGAGGGAGCGCGTTTCCGAAGCGGTGAATCCGGAGGTCATACAGCTTCAACAGCCACCCTCGATGCCAACATCTGTCGAGTTCCAGCCCGCATGGGACACACGTCATCTCCAGATCGCTGGAATGAGTGATGTGATCGCTGTTGTGAATTCTTCGCGTGACCGACCTGTAGCAGAATGGCTTCCCGGCGTAATTTCCATTTTGAAGAAAGCCAAAATGAGCCTGGATGAGTTTCTGGATACTGCATCAAGGCAGCAGGTGGGGCCGCTCATTGATACGGTTGCCGCCCTCCATTTTGGCTCTGGCGGCGCGAACGAAACACTGTCGGCCGCCGACCTGCTATCAAACGAACCCGCCGAGATCGAGATTCTCTTGAACTATGCGGCGAGATTCCACGCGGCAGAAGATGCGCCTGTGATCGCGGTGAGCCTTCGCCGTGCCGACATGGAGGCATACGTTACGGGATTCATTAGGGCGGTGGCTCAAAAGAAATCACCGCAAGACCTTCTGGTGGCATTGAATGCATTGTATGCATCGTCACTCTCGTCCGATGCCAGCGAGTTGGTGGGATTCATTGGGTCCTTCAGGGAAGCGGGTGACGTGATTGAGGTAGTGGATTTCTTCTCAAATGGAAGCCGGAGGAGGGATGCGGACGGCATCCTCGAAGAAGTTGGCGGGACGGGAAGGTTTCGCATTCTCGAAGTCAGTCGCTCAATCGAAGATGCCCGCGAAGACAAAATTGACATCCTGGATAGGATTATTCGCGGAATGGACTGGAGTCGGCCTTCGGAGACTGCTGGCTATTTTGAAAAAATGAAAGAGCCAGCTCTGGCAGCCCTGATTCGCGAGAAGCTCGATTTGAGCGATAGCCGATCGGGGGATAAGTGAGCGAGAGCCTGCGGCCAGGCCTCTTACACATGTCGCTCCCCTCCTGAGTGGCGCCGTTGGAGTCTCAACCCCTCTGAAGGGAATCCAGAAGCCCATGACCGTTGCAGCATCCGCGCCGCCTCTGTGCCTCAGGTGCGGTACGAAGTTAGGCCGAAGCAACTCCGACACCCTGTGCAGCCCGTGCCGCCGTGCTGTTGGCCCTGTAGCCGCAGGCGCCCCTTCGCGCGCGATCCCGGCCGCAACCTCGTCTCACTGGCTCGGCAGTGATACAGAACGGGCTGCTCCTCCTGACGGCTCGAACCTCGCCGATGTCCTCAAGGCCTACCGGGCACTCCACAAGCTCAAGCAGCAGGATCTTGCGGATCTGCTCGGCTACGACCAGTCCTACGTGTCCTTGCTCGAACGCGGCAAGCGCAGTATCCGAGACATGGACGAGCTGCGCAGGTTAGCCCGTGCGCTGGCGCTTCCGGAGGATGAGCTGGGCTTGCTGCCGTCAGCCGAAGCTGTGGTCACGGTCGCGGCCCCGGCTGGGGACCTGGCCAAGGAGGGCCCACTCGTCGCAGTGGACGACCAACGGCGCTGGCGCATGACGCGCCGAGAACTCAACCGGCACCGGGCAGATCTCACGAAGGCCGCGGCCAGGCTGTACCCGGACTTCTCCCGCGCCGGCAACAGCCCGGTGCTCACCCGCGAGTCTTGGATGTGGCCCGAGCCGGTCGACTTCGAAGACATCGAGCTGGCCTGGCTGACACAAACCAGTCCACCGGAAATCACCGGGCGCGAGAAGGAGTCTGAGGGCGTTCGCCCTCTCGCCCCTCAGGGCACCAAGTTCGATCGCTACACCCAGGCGATCCGTATGATCGACCGCCCGTCTCTGTTCGTCAACCGGCCGAGCTTCCGGCTGCTCGATGTGGCACAAGCCGAGGGGCACCCCAAGCTGTCCTTCGGCTACACGACCTACTTCGACATGGCCGACGTTTGTGAAGGAGTGGCGCACGAGCTGGCGAGCGCCTGGCTGAAGACCGGCAGCGATCCGGGATGGATCGGCGATCCGAGCTGGGCGGAACTTCCCTTCCGGGGATTGGTCGGAGATCCCTTCGACCTCGGCCACAGGGCGTTGCTCCCGTCCATCGACACCCTGACCATTCGGCTCGGCCCCGAAGGTGCTTCGTTCCCGCTCCACCACCGCTCCGCGAGCAACGTCGCGCTTGCCGGCGGGAACTACCACGTCATGCCAGCCGGGGTCTTCCAGCCTTCATCGGTGATGCCCTGGGACCAGTCGAACGACTTCAACCTCTGGCGCAACGTGCTCCGGGAGTACGCGGAGGAGTTCCTCGGGGATCCCGAGGCCGACGGCAGCAGCGGCGAGCCGATCGACTACGACTCCACCGAACCGTTCCGGACCCTCAACCAGGCGCGCCGTGAGGGCAAGGTGCGCCCGTACTGCTTCGGGATCGGGCTGGACCCGCTCACGCTGGCCGGCGAGATCCTCAGCGTGGTGGTCATCGAATCCGACGTCTACGACTCCGTTTTCTCCGGCATGGTGTCCCGGAACTCCGAAGGGACGGTGGTCGCCGGGCGCCCGGGTGATAGCAGTGCCGGGGTCGAGTTCACCGAGGCCAACATCCGGCGCCTACTGGAAAATGAACCCCTGGCATCCGCCGCCGCCGCGTGCCTCGACCTGGCGTGGCAGCATCGCGGGCTCATTCTGGGCTGAGAGGCAGATCAGTGCGCGTACTTGTGACCGGCGCCTACGGATTCGTGGGCAACGCGGTTGTACGACGGCTCGCCGAGGCAGGCCACGACCCTGTGGTGCTCACGCATCGGCCGGCTGATACCCCCCTGCCGGAGCTGCCAGTGACCCAGGTCTTCTATGGCGACATCAGGGATGAGGCGGCCCTGAGGGCAGCTCTCGACGGTGTCATAGGTGTCTGCCACCTCGCGGCTCTTACCCGCGTCCGTGAATCCTTCGAGCGGCCGGAGGAGTACCAGGCCGTCAACGCTGGCGGCACGGTGACGCTGCTCGATGCGCTGGCTGCCGCCTCGGCAGGCTCGGAGACGCCTACGGTCATCCTTGGCTCGACGGCGGCGGTCTACGGAGCGCCCGAGCGGCAGCCCATCGGCGAGGACACCGTTCCCGCCCCGAGCAATCCCTACGGAACCTCGAAGCTGGCCGCAGATGAAGCCCTCCGGGCCCGAGCGGAGGCCGGAGGGGTCAAGGCCGTAAGCCTGCGGTGCTTCAACATCTCGGGGGCCGTCGGTGGCGTGGGGGACTCGGACGAGAGCCGCATCATCCCGAAGGCGGTCGCCGTGGCGGCCGGCCGCTACCCCCACCTTGAGATGAACGGCGACGGCGACGCAGTTCGGGACTTCGTGCACGTAGACGACCTGGCGCGCGCCTACGTGTTGGCTCTTGAGGCCGACGCTTCTGTCCCGTACCGGGTCTACAACGTAGGTGCCACAGCAGCCAGCATGCGGGAGATTGTGGCCACGGTTGAGCGGGTGTCCGGAAGGGATGTGCCTGTAGTCCACCGCGCCCCTCAGCCCGAACCGCCACGGCTGGTGGCCGACATCTCCAGGATCACAACTGATCTCGGCTGGAAGCCGGAGCGGTCCAGCCTTGAGCAGCTGATCGGCGACGCATGGTCGGTCGTATCCGCCGGCAACCGCTAAGACTTCCCCAAGCGGTCCTTGACGCTCTCCGGCAGGTTGGCGAACGCCGCCTGCCAGCGCTCAAGGGCCGCTTCGCTGCTCGCTGCGCTGGTCCCGACCTCGCTCAGTGCTTCGCGCAGGGCTGCTTCAACCTCCACGCCTGCCTGCAGAAGCGGCAAGGCCCAATCTGCGGCGCCGCGCGAGTGATCCGAGAGCCGAGGCGGGAACTGGGCAAAGACCCCCTTGCCCTGGTGTCCGACTACGTACCCCTCCGCTCGCAGCAGAGACACGGCGTTCTTCACGACGGTGCTTGATGCGCCGGAGCTGTTGATCAGATCCTGCGCCGAAGGCAGTGCGGAGCCGTCGGGCAGGTCGCCGCTTCGGATTCGTTCCCGCAGATCGTCGGCCAACTGAAGGTATGCCGGCTGCCCTCGAAACTCGGTCATTGGGGTACTCCTCCACTCGCAGGTGATGTACCTAGTACACCAGTCTCCCCGAATCCATTCCCTCAGACCTTGGCCGAGCCACTTGCCAACATGGTGCACTAGGTGCACCATGTTGTTCAGAGGGCGGCGAGCAAGCGGCAGACCTCATATGACAAGCCGTCATTCGATTCCGGAGTCCTGCGCGGACAGGCTTGTCACAAGCAACGGGGCCGCCGGAAACGGTGGCTCAGTCGCTGACAACCAACTCGTGAGGGGCCTTCTTTGGGCTGCTCCGAGTGCCCGCAGACCTATTGGCGTCCGGCGTGTCCCGTTCCTACGGGAGCCCTTCGGGGTTACCGCACCCGTCGGAGAGCCACCGGCTTTCCCTTGAGAACTCAACAGTGTGGTCACCGCCTCCTCTAGCTGAAAAGGCGGTCAGCGCGACAAAGGTTCGCGCACTCAACTTCCGCAGCGTCGCGTTGCGGCCGGTTGCCTCCTCCGCCCGTCTGGCGCCTTTGGTGCTGTACGGGCGGGGTGGAGGGGAGCCGCGGAGTTCGGGCTTCATCCCCGGGGCTGGTCGCCTCTCGCCAAAAGACCGCGACCGCCTCGGCATCCCTTCGACTTCAGGAGAACAGTGATGCGTACGTACATCGGCGGCCAGGAGGCCGTTAGCGTCAACGAGTTCATCGAGCTGGCCCTGGGTACCCCGCTGGAGCTGTGGCTCGGCGTGGAGGGTGAGAGCGAGGAGGAGCGCGCGGCCCGCCTGGACGCGGCCCGCGACATCCTCGCCGACAACCCCGATCTGCCGGACGACGTGAGTCGGGTCGCCGCCCAGGTGATCGAGGCCAACGCCCCGGAGCTGTTCAACGTCGTCCCGCTCATCCGGCCGGCGGCCCGCCGCCGGACCCGCTCCCGCAAGGGGGCCGCGGCATGAGCGCGAACCTTCGTCGGTCCCTGGACCAGTACCTGATCTGGGCCGGGTCGCTGGCGGTGCTGGTGGCCGTACCGGGCGCCGTCGCGCTGCACGAAGCCTGGCTGCTGGCAGCCGCCGCGGCTGGCTGGTGCGTCCAGCATCTCGGCTGGGCCCGGCACCGCCGCGCAATTGGCGGTGCGGGATGAACCGCACCGCCAAGGGCCTGCTGGTCGCCGCTCTCGTCGGCGTGGTCGCCATGGCCTTCCGGGTCTCCTGGAACGCCCAGCGCGACGTCGCGCGGACGGTCGGCGCGGACGCCACGGCCGCCCTGCTCTACCCGTTCGTGGTCGACGGCCTGATGGCCCTGGCCCTGGTCGCCACCCTCGTCCTCACCGGCAAGGACAAGACGTTCGCGCTGCGGGTGCTGGCCGGGTACACGGTCGCCTCCCTCGTCCTCAACTACGTCCACGGACTCGTCCCCGAACTGCACGGCGGTGGCCGGGTGCAGTTGGCCGACTGGGACCCCGCCAACTGGGTCCTCGTACTGCTGGCGACCTCGCTCCCAGTCGGGTCCATCTTCTTCGGCTCCGACCTCGTGGCGAAGGTCCTGCACCACCGACCCGCGCGCATCACAGATCAGGATGAATCTGATCAGTCCACCGTAAATCGGTTGGGTTCTGACCTGCACAAATCGGCCCCGGTCGCCTCGGCTGAGGTGCCCGAACTCCCCGCCATTGAGTCGGCCGACCCGGCACCGATCGAACTGCCGAAGTCGGCCACGGCCCTGGCGGTCGCGGCCGTGCAGCACGCTCCGCGTCGGGCGACCGGTCGGGTGCCTGAGTCGGCCCGCACGCCCCGACCGACCCGCACCCCGGACGAACTCCTCAGCGAAGCCCGGTTGGCTACCGCCGACTGGTCGGACGCCGAGCTGACGGCAGAGGCTATCCGCAAGGCCGTCCGCACCTCCTCGGCCAACGGCCGCACCCTGCGCGACACCCTCAAGGCCGAGCGCGAGCAGGCGGCTGTGGCCGGGGCGGTGGCCGGATGAGCCTGACGTTCGCCCGCTGCTTCGACCCGAACGGGGCCGTCCACGGGATACCCACCTTCCCCTGGCGCCTGGCCCCGGACGGCCTTGCCACCCGCCGCCAACTCCGCGCCCTGGGGCTGCGTCCCGGCGGCCAGGACATCGCCGGTCAGGTCCTGCGCCCGCGCTTTCGGCGCGGCCCGCTGACCGCGTTCTTGTACCGCGTCGATCGGGCCAAGCCTGTCCGGCCGATGACCCCAGCCAAGACGGCCGCGCTGGCCAAGGCCAACACCGCCCGCCGCACTTGCCCGCAGTGCCGGCGCGACGCCGGATACGTCATCCCCTCCCAGCTCGGCGCCTGCATCCCGTGCGCCTACCCCGAAGGAGCCTCGCTGTGACCGATCGAGCCGAGACCATCCGCTACACCGCCGACGTCGTGTGCCTGCGCGGTGACGACGTCCTGTTGATCGAGCGTGGCTGGGACCCGCACAAGGGACTCCTCGCTCTTCCTGGCGGCCACGTTGATGAGGGAGAGACCGCCCAGAGTGCCGCCGTCCGGGAACTCTGGGAAGAGACCGGTGTCCGAGTCAGGGAAGAGGACCTGACCCTGATCGGCGTCTACGACCAGCCCGACCGGGACCCGCGCGGCCGGTACGTCAGTGCCGCCTACCTGGTCACGGTCCCCGAGGGGACCCGTGCACAGGCTGGGGACGACGCGGCCGCCGTTCAGTGGAAGCCCCTGGCCAACCCCGGCCCGCTGGCCTTCGACCACAGCACCATCGTCCACACCGCCTGGCGGGCTGCCCGCCAGGCCAGCCCGGCCGAGACCGAGGCTGGGCCTGCGTCTGGCCGCTGCGAGGCTGCACACCCCAGCGACCCCAGCAAGTGCGGCGGCCCGCTCGCCGTGATCGTCGTGGACCGCCTCGGCGTCAGGGTCGACGGATGCGAGCACCACGCCGCACGGATGCTCGCCAGCCTGACCCACGCCCACGCCTTCCCCCTGCCCGGGGCCTCTGAGGGCGCCGCCACTCGAACCATGGCGGCCGCGGCTGGCCTTCCGCCCTACGTCTGGCGCCGCCCCCTCCAGCGCTGATCCCGCCAGAGACCTTGGGCCAGAGCTATCCGGAAGTCGTGATAGCTGGCCCCCTTGCGCGACCCCAGCATGTTCACGACGGGCCCGACCGCTCACCTCTCACAGCAGTCGGCCGGGCCCGCCCTTAACCCCTCGCACTGGAAGGGAAGCACCAGTGAACCACCGCGACGAGCACGACTTCTTCAACCGACTCGAAGCCGAACTGACCGCCGACGTAGTCGACCTCGACAAGGCCCGCACCGCCCGCACCGCGTCGGCCGATCGGCCCGCCGACCCGACGGCCGAGGAGCTGGGAGACCCGTCGGCCCGACGGCTGGTCGACGGCCCGGCCCTGGCTGGGCCCGGCTACCTCGGCCGCCTCCTCGGCGCGAAGCGGCAGGCGATCATCCCGCCGTGGCTGCGCTCGACCGAGGAGCTGAAGACGGCCGCCGGTTGGGTGGCCAAGCACTACTCCCACCTTGCCGGGTACCACGCCCTTCGCTCCCCGGTCTACGCCGCCCGCCTCACCCTGCAGGCGCCCCGAGGGGCGGCCAGGGTGGTTGGTGGGTCGGTGCGGTGGCTGGCCGACCGCGAGGGCGACCCCGTCCGCGCCGCGGCCGTCCGCCGTGAGGACGCCGTCGAGTACCTGACCCTGTCTCGTCAGCGTGACGGTCGTGTCCGGCTGCGCGCCATCATCGCCGGACTCGCGACGCTAGTCGGCTCGATTACCGCGCTCTCCATCTACGTCCTGGCCCCCGGCTGGGTCCAGGCCCTGTCCGTCAGCGCCCTGGTCCTCGCCCTCGGCGCGGCCGGCCGCCGCCCTGACGCTCCGGTCATCAACCGGGCCGTCGAGGTGGTGAAGGCGCCGAAGCTGACCTCGGACATCATCCTGCGCGCTCTCGGCGCCCTAGGCATCGCACCGATCTCGCAGGCGCAGTCCAAGGGCCGTGACGGGTTCACCTTCACCGCCCCCATCACCCGCGACGGGCCCGGCTGGCGGGCCGAGGGCGACCTCCCGTACGGCGTGACCGTCACGGACGTGATCGAGCGCCGCGACAAGCTCGCCTCCGGCCTGCGCCGCCCGCTTGGCTGCGTCTGGCCCGAGGCCGTACCGGACGAGCACACAGGCCGACTCGTGCTCTGGGTCGGCGACCAGGACATGTCCACAGCCAAGAAGCCCACCTGGCCGCTCCTGAAGTCCGGGTCCGTGGACCTGTTCAAGCCGGTCGCGTTCGGGACCGACCAGCGGGGCCGGTGGGTGGAGATCACCCTCATGTACATCGCGGCCGTCATCGGCGCGATCCCCCGCATGGGCAAGACCTTCCTCCTCCGACTCCTCCTGCTCATCGCGGCCCTGGATATCCGCGCTGAGCTGCACACATACGACCTGAAGGGCACCGGCGACCTCGACCCGGTGGGGGAGAAGGTCTCCCACCGCCACCGCGCCGGCGATGAGGACGCCGACATCGAATACGCCCTCGCCGACCTGCGGGAAGTCCGTGAGGAGCTGCGGCGCCGGGCCAAGATGATCCGCTCACTCCCGCGGGATATCTGCCCGGAGTCGAAGGTGACCAGCGAGTTGGCGAACAAGCCGAAGCTCGGCCTGCACCCCATCGTGATCGGGGTGGATGAGTGCCAGGTCTGGTTCGAGCACCCCAAGCACGGGAGCGAGTTCGAGGAGATCTGCACCGACCTGGTCAAGCGCGGCCCCGCCACCGGCATCGTCCTGCTCCTGGCCACACAGCGCCCGGACGCCAAGGCACTGCCCACCGGCATCAGCGCGAACGCCTCGGCCCGGTTCTGCCTGAAGGTCATGGGCCAGCTGGAGAACGACATGGTGCTGGGCACCTCCTCGTACAAGCGGGGGGTGCGGGCCACGATGTTCTCCTGGAAGGACAAGGGCATCCACTACTTCGTCGGCGAAGGCTCCGATGCCCGCATCGTCTCCTCTGTCTACGTGGACGCTCCCACCGCCGAGGCCATCGGCAACCGGGCCCGCGCCGCCCGCGAGCGCGCCGGCACCCTTACCGGCCACGCCCTGGGCCTGGAGCCCGAGCACACGGAGCGGTCGGCGTACGACCTCCTCTCCGACATCCTCGCGGTCGTCCCCGCCGAGGAGCCCAAGCTCTGGTCGGAGATCGTCGTCTCGCGTCTCGCGGATCTGCGCCCGGACGTCTACGGCGGCTGGGACCCCGAGGGCCTGGCCGCCGCGCTCAAGCCCCACGGTGTCCCGACCGGGCAGGTGTGGGGCAAGACCGAGGGCGGCAAGGGGGCCAACCGGCGCGGCATCGAACGCGCCCGGATTACCGCTGCCATTGCGGAGCGTGACGGAAAGCGGGACGCGAGCTAGCCCCGGATCGCCGCTAGGCCTAGCAGGAGACCCCGCTAGGTCTAGCGGCACCGCTAGCACTCCATTCCATGCCTGATCAGCCCGCTAGTGCCTAGCGGGCTGGCCCCCGCACGCCCTGAAACCGCCTTGAGAGGCCCTGATGACCCTCTTCCTCACCGCTAGCGCCCTCATCCTGCTGTTCACACTCAGCTACACCGCGACCTGCATGGTCTCGCCGTTCGGGAACTGCCGGAAGTGCCGTGGCTTCGGCTACCTCGTCAAGACCGACCGCAAGGGCAACGCCAAGCGCGGCAAGGACTGCCGCCGCTGCCACACCACCGGCAAGCGCATACGCGTCGGCCGCTGGATCTACAACCGCGCCATCCGCGTCCACCACGCCGGCACCCGCTGAACCCCAACACCCCGAAGGAGCACCCCGTCATGGCCCGCGAAAAGTTCGCGATCACCGACCAGGACCCGCACAGCCTCGGCGAACTCGCCAAGGTCCTCTACCTCAGCACCAAGGCCGTCCGCCGCCAGCAGCGCGGCAAGTCCATCAAGCGCATCGAGAACGAGATCGACCGCATCCGCGAGGTCGCCCAGGCCCGTGAGGACGCCCGCGCCAAGCGCCTCAAGTAGTCCCTCCTCCAACCCCGAGCAAGGAGGCCTTCCTTGGCCGTCACTCTCTCCCTCGTCGCCCTCTTCGGGCTGATCCTCTTCCTCCTCCTGCGCTCCAAGACCCTCGGCGCCGGCAGCGCCTTCGTCGCCGTGATGTTCGGCTTCTTCCTCGCCTCCACCGGAGCCGCCCCCGCCGTCAACCAAGTCATGACCTCCCTCATCAACGCCATACCCGACCTGTAGAAGGGCATCTCCGTGAACCATCACCCCGCCCGCCAGGAGACCACCGAGATCCATCACCCGGTCCCCATCGGGCTCGCGCTCCAGCCGCACCTGATGCCAGCCGTCCAGACCATCCAGCTCCCGGACGGCCGCATCATCACCGGCTACGCCATCGCCCCCACGAAGGCCGCCGAGCCCGTCGCGGAGCGGCCGGCCATCAACCCGCTCGCCGTCAACATCGCCCTCGGCGGCATCGGCTTCGCCGCGGCCTGCGGCGGGCTGATGCTCCTGACCACCCTCATCGCCGCCGTCGCCGCGCTAATCCAGCAGCTCGTCATCCTGGCCGCCGTCATCTTCGGCGGATGGATCGCCACCCAGGTCCTCGCCACCAACCGCGGCGCCAGCAAGGGCGGGACGGTCGTCAACATCCGCCGGGCCGTCTTCAAGCGCAACCACTTCCACAGCTGAAGGAGCCCTTCATGAGCACGAGTCCCACCCTCGCCGCGACCCAGCACCCGACGCTCCACACCCAGGTTGACGGGGCCAGGTACCGGCCCGAGCGCCTCACGGTGATCTCGGTTCTGTCCCACATCCGCAGCGCCCGGAAGAGCCCGCAGAACGTGGACGCGGTGAACGTCTACGCCTTCACCAGCCGCGACGGCATCCCGCTCCACGTCGTCTACATCCACCACACCCCGGGACGGTGGCACGGCGTGAGGGACGTGATCGACGTTTACGAGATCCCCACCGCCGCGCTCACCGACCTGTAGCTGTGCCCGGGGCGGTCGCCTCTCGCCAAAGACCGCGACCGCCCCGGCTCTCCGTCCCTTCGACAGAAACAGGAGAACCCCAGCATGACCCAGAGCAGCCTCATCCGGCGAGCACACGACCGCCCGGCCTTACTGGATCTGTTCTGCTGCGCTGGCGGCGCCGCCATGGGCTACCACCGCGTCGGATTCGACGTGACCGGCGTCGACATCATCGATCGATCGGCCCGGTACCCGTTCGCCTTCCGGCAGGGTGACGCCCTCGCGGTGCTTGCAGCGCTGATCGAGTCCGGGGAGATCGCGGCGTACTCGCTCATCCACGCGTCCCCGCCGTGCCAGGACGGGTGCGCGCTGACCGTCGGCACGAACCGGGCCATGGGCTGGGGCCGCACCCACGTCCAGCTCATCCCCGAACTGCGGGTACTGCTGGACGCCACGGGGCTCCCGTACGTGATCGAGCAGCCCAATGGAAAGGCCCCCGTCCGGAAGGATGTCTACCTGTGCGGGGAGATGTTCGGGCTTTCCGTGCTCCGGCACCGCAACTTCGAACTCGGAGGGTGGAGCACCCCGCAGCAGCCACACGTGAGGCACCGCGGATACGTACGGGGCTGGCGCCACGGCGTATACCGCGACGGCCCGTACGTCGCCGCGTACGGCGAGGGCGGGGGCAAGGCCACCGTGCCCGAGGCGCAGGCCGCAATGGGCATCGACTGGACCGACATCCGTGAGGAACTCACCGAGGCCATCCCGCCCGCGTACTCCCAGTGGCTCGGCAGCGCGTTCCTGGCCCGTGCCCGGTCCGGGGCGGTGGCCGCATGAGGATCGCGACCGGTCACCTGCGGACCGCACTGTGGCTCACGGAACTGGGCCTGCCCGTACTCCCGTTGCGGGAGGGGAAGGAGCCGTTCGGGAACTGCACGGCCTGCACCCGCTCGGCGTGCGGGGACCGGCCCCACATGAAGGCCGCCGGCCCCTGCCGGTGCCCGGCCCCCTGCCATGCCTGGGGCGCTGCCACCACCGACCCGAACGTTCTCACCGGTCCGGCCTGGTCCCGAGCCTGGCGTCAGGCCGGGGCCGTCGCCTATCACCCAGGCGGTGCCGGTCTGACCGTGGTGGACCTGGACGACGCCGAAGCCGTCGCCTGGGCCCGGCAGACCCTTCCCGCCACCACGGTCGTCCCGACGACGCGGGGCGAGCACTGGATCTACCGGGGTGCCATGCAGTCGAAGAACGGCGTCCGCCCCGGGGTCGATGTGAAGTCGACGATGTCCTACGTCCGTTGGCGCGGCCCCGGTGCCGGAACGATGACCGCGCTCCCGGACGCCGTGCGCGCCCTCGTGGTGAAGCAATCCACCGAGAGGCGGGCCCGCCCCGTCATCGTGGCCATGCCGGCCGGGGCAGGGCAGTGCCCGCACCGCTCGCCCGTCTACTTGGAACGGGGCATTGCCATGGCCGCGCAGCGCATCACCGGGGCCCGCGAGGCCATCCACACGACCGTGTACCGCACGTTCCTCGCCGTGCTGTCCGCCCATGGCAGGTGCGGCTGCCTGACTGAAGCCCACACCGCGCGCCTGTTCACCGCCGCGCAGGCCAAGGGCGAATCGGCCCGCCACTGCGAGGACGCCTGGTCCAACGCCCGCACGAAGCTCGGGCTGTGATGGCCGACGAGGAGAAGAACCCCGCACGCCAGGTCATCACCGACTACGCACAGGACCACTTCCGGTACTTCCGCACCACCGAAGGCACCGTCTACGCGCAGAAGAACGGACACCCCGTGGCCCGCCCGATCCGCTCCCAGGGCACGACCGGAAGCCACCGGCAGGAACTCATGGTCGGCCTCTACAACGACGGGATCGGCTCCTTCAACGGCACCGCGCTCAAGGAGGCGTTGGACTTGATCGAAGCACTCGCCCTCAGTCAGGACGTGCAGGCCACCCACATCCGGGTTGCCCCGGGATTTGACGGCGCGACCTGGCTCGACCTCGGCCGGGACGACGGCAAGTCTGTCCGCATCCACCCCACCGGCTGGGACATCCGCACCCCCGACCCGCGCGAGCTCTGCTGGCGCCGCACCCAGCTCACCGGCGAACTCCCTTTGCCCGAGCGGGATACGGACGGGAAGGGGGTCGATGCTCTGCTGCGGCTGTGCAACTTCGCCGGCGCCGAGAGCGAGTGCCTGGCCATTGCCTGGGTTGTCGGCTGCCTGGAGCCGTCCGTACCGGTCCCCGCCCCGTTCCTCACCGGCCCCCAGGGCGCCGGGAAGTCCACCGCGGCCCGCATGCTGATGCGGATCATCGAGGGCATGACCGGTGACCTGCGCCGGGCCCCGAAGGACGAGGAGAACCTGATCACGGCCGTGGCCGCAGGATGGATCACGGCCCTGGACAACCTCTCGCACCTGCCGCCGGACCTGTCCGACCTGATGTGCTGCATCGTGACCGGGGCCGAGAGCATCAAGCGGGCGCTGTTCAGCGACGGTGATGTCTACCGCTCCCGCTACCGCCGGCCCTTGCTGCTGACCGGCATCGACGTGGGCGTAATCCGCCCCGACCTCGCCGAACGCCTCCTGCCGCTCCGATTGGTGCGGCCCCGGGTTCGGCGGACCGAGGCGGAGCTGTGGGCGGAGTACGCGCAGGTGCTGCCGGTCATCCTCGGCTCCCTCCTGGACCTGACCGTCAAGGTCCGGGCCGCCGAGGCCGACATCCCTGCAGACCTGCGTATGGCCGACTTCGCGCACCTTTGCGCGCAGCTCGATGCCGCGAGCGGCTTTGGGGCCCTGAACGCCTACCGGGCGGGCCTGGACGAGCTGAACGACGACGTGATCGAGGGCGACCTCATGGCGCAGACCGTCCTCAAGTACGCCGCTGGCGCCGTGCCGGGCGAGGAGGTCCGGATGACGTCGGCGGAGTGGCTGCACGCCGTCACGCAGCTCTACGCGGGCGAGGACTTCCGTCCCCTGCCCAAGGGCTGGCCCACCACCGGCAAGGTCTTCTCCGACCGCCTCAAGCGCCTGCAGCCCACCCTCGCCGCACGCGGCGTCCTGGTGGACTGGGGCCGCACGAAGGCGGCCCGCTACATCGCCATGACCCGACCGGCCCCCGAGCCTCCGGGGATGCAGGAAGCGGCGTTCTGACCCGCGCCCCGAAGTCACACCCGTACAAGCAAGAGGAGCACGCCCCGCCGTGGCCGGGGGTGCTCCTCTTGCTTGTCCGGCGGCTTGCCGCCGCCTCAAAGGTCGTGCCGCGAAGCGGCCCCTTCTTCGTCTTGAGCTGAGCGCACCACAACAGAAACCACCCCCTCTTTCCTAATAGAAGAGATGCTGCGTCATCTGCGTCACCACGGGCCCCGAAATGGCCTGTGACCTGTGAAGACAGGGGTGACGCAGACGGCCAACGGCTGCGTCATCCTGCGTCACCTGCGTCACCTCCTCCGACACC
This sequence comes from Streptomyces sp. NPDC002886, assembly GCF_042888445.1. Taxonomy (NCBI): domain Bacteria; kingdom Bacillati; phylum Actinomycetota; class Actinomycetes; order Kitasatosporales; family Streptomycetaceae; genus Streptomyces; species Streptomyces sp. NPDC002886. Next base: position 426,182 of record NZ_JBIAPV010000005.1, on the reverse strand, counting down.
CGATGACGCGGGTGACGCAGCCGGTGACACACAGCGCCCCGCTGTGTCACCGCGAAACCGCAGGTCAGAGCGATAAATGACGCAGATGACGCGATGACGCAGAAATCCCAGGCTCGGACACAGCGACCACCCGAATCCGGCGTGGTCGGGCAACCGGTCGCCCGACGTATCTGGAGAGGAACGACTTCACGTGGCACTGATGGTCGTACCGGAGAGACGGCTGCACAGCGTCGAGCAAGCAGCCGAATTGCTCGGCGTCGGGCGCTCCACGGCATACGAGGAGATCCGACTCGGTCGGCTGCGCACCGTGCGCTCCGGCCGGCGGCGGCTCGTGCCCACCGAGTACGTCGACGAGTACGTCGAGCTTCTCAAGCGCGAGGCCGAAGCCGCCGCGTAGCAGTACTCGACCCCACAGCGGGGCCGCACCGACGCCGGTGCGGCCCCGCTCTCATGCGCGAAAGGCGCCAGATGAACGAGGAGCGGGCACCGGTCCGTAAGGCAGCAAACGGCGAGGACTCCATCTACTGGGACGAGTCCAAGAAGCGCTACATCGGCGCGATCTCCCTTGGGTACACCCCGGCCGGCAAGCGCAACCGGGCCAAGGTCTCGGGGATTACCAAGACCGAGGTCCGTAGGAAGCTGCGCGAGTTGAAGAAGGAGCTTGAGAAAGGGGCGAAGGCCCCCGCCAATTACACGGTGAAGCAAGCCGTGGAGGACTGGCTGACGCAGGGGCTAAAGGGCAAGACACCTTCGAGTGTCGACACCTATCGAAGTCTTGCTGCCACGCACATCTATGAGGAATTGGGCGCAGCCAAGTTGAGGCTGCTCGAAGCCGATGAGGTTGATGAATGGCTGGACGGTCGAGCGGCCATCCTCGCTTCGACGTCCTTGCGTCTGGTTCTCTCGGTTCTGCGTAGGTCGATTACCCATGCCCAACGTAGAGGGAAGGCCGTGAGGAACGTTGCGGACCTGGTCGCTGCCCCCGAAGGGAAGCCGGGAAGACCCAGCAAGTCGCTGTCCCTGGAGCAAGCGGAGGCCATTCTCCAGGCCAAGACGGGTACCTGGATTCACGCCTACGTGGTGATGTCGCTGCTCGTCGGCACACGGCCGGAAGAGACCCGCCCTCTCACCTGGAACCACGTCCACTTGACGTCCGACAGCGATACAACGCCTCACGTCGATGTTTGGCGTTCTGTGCGCACCCATGGAGATACGAAGACGCAGAGGAGCCGGCGTTCCCTGGCCATGCCCAAGCAGGTAGCCGCAGTGATGGAGGCACATCTCAACCGGCAACGGACCGAAGCGAAGAGCGCCGGACGCTCATGGTCCGACGAGGGTCTCGTCTTCCCCGCGGGGGAGGGTGAGCTGCGGACAGCGCTGAACGTACGGCGGAACTTCAGGAGCCTGCTGCGAGAAGCTGGCATCGAGAGCCCGGGGAGCTGGACCACGAGGGAGCTTCGTACGAGCTTCGTTTCCCTGCTATCGGACCACGGCATCGCGATCGAGGTCATCGCGCGAGTCATTGGCCATGCTGGAACCAACACGACCGAGCGGGTCTACCGGAAGCAGCTAAGGCCAGTGATCGAAGAGGGGGCTTCCGCCATGGACGAGATCTTCGCGGGGGAGGGGGACGGGGCTCCCGCCGCTCCTAAGACAACATGATCCACTTGTCGTGGCTCCCGGTTTGGCTCCCAGGAGCCAAACCGGGAACGCGCATCATGCCGTTCACCTGGGAGAACGTTGCGAGCGGAGCGTGAATGCTCGTTAGGGCCCCGTTAAGGAGCCACTAAGCGAGCCCACAGGAAGCGGCCGGAAAGCCCTCGGGGAGCCCCGGCTCAGGCCGGCAGGGCCGCCAGGCCGGCCGCCGAGCGGGCCTGGGCCTCCAAGGCGTCGAGGGCCCGCACCGCCTCGGCGGCCGCCTCCGGATCGGTGCCGGCGAGCCCGCTCGCGGCGAACTCGTCCTCGTCCAGCCGCAGTACGGAGCTCCCGTCGGCGGACACCCACAGGTCCAGGTCCAGGTCCTCGACCGTGATCACCCCGTCCTCCACCACGGCGGGCCGGGTCACGTCGCAGTACCAGCCCTTGAGGACGCCCCCGCTCGTCCGCACCTCCTTGACCGCGTACCAGCGGTCGCGCCAGAAGTGCTCGGTGAACACGTCACCCGGCTCGAAGCGGACGAAGCCGAAGTCCCGTACCCCGGGGGCCGCCCAGGGCGCCCGTACGGTGATCCGGGTGCCCGTGTCGGCCACCAGCTCGGCCGGGTAACGGATCTTCGTACGGCCCGCCTTGGTGAGGGTGACGGTCAGTCGGTCGGTCATCGTGCTGTCTCCCGTTCTCGCAGCTGTTTCGTGAAGCGCGTCTCCGTGGCGCAGACCTCGTACCCGAACCGGGCGTTGACGGCGAGCATGGGAGCGTTGCCGGTGTCGTTGCCGGTGAACGCCTCGGTGCTGCCGGCCGCGCGGGCCCGCAGTAGCGAGTCGGTTTTGGCCAGCCGGGCCAGCCCACGGCCGCGGAACGGGCGCAGGGTGGCGGTCATGGCGGAGGAGTACCGCCCGGCCCCGTCGGTGTGGGCGGCGGTGAAGCCCGCCACCTCGCCGTCCACCAGGACCACGGTGGTGAGCTCCCGGTTGAGGTACGGGTGCTCCCAGGTGTTCCGCAGCCAGTTCTCGTAGTCGTCGAACTCCACCGGAACATCGCCCGGTTCGTCCAGCGTCCCCGCCGCGTCGGCCTCGAACAGCGGGCGCGGATCGGCGGCGAAGGCCGAGCCGGCGCGCAGCTCGACCCCGTCGGGCAGCGTCCCGGGAAGCTGCGGCAGCGTGGCCGTGGTGAGGTCGAGGCGCAGGAAGTGCGCGGAGCGGGAGGCGCGGTAGCCGTGCCGCTCCGCGAACGCGCGGTGCGGCGGCTCGTCGAGGACCCAGGCGTACGCGTCCTTCGCGCGCTCGGCTCCCAGATGCTCCTCGGCCGCGCCCAGCAGGGCGGTTCCGGCGCCGAGCCCGCGGTGGGCGGGATCGACGTAGGCGTTGACGAAGCCCTGGCCGGGCTCGGGGCTGTCGTGGACGATGCCGACCTGGGCGGTGCCGACGACGAGGCCGTCGGCGTTCTCGGCAACGAGGAGGCGGAAGCGTCTGTCGGGGTGGGCGGAGGCCACCTCGAAGGCGACCCCGCGGGCAGTGCTGATCATGAAGGGCAGGGCGGCGCGGCGCACCCGTACGACGCTCTCGGCGTCGGCCGGGTCGTTCGGGTGCAGGTCCCGGATGGTTGTGATCACGTGGCGACGGTAGGGGCCGGCGGGGGCCCCGCGCCTGCGAATTTCCCGGCGGATGGGGGACAATCGGCCGCGTGACCTCGACCTCTCCGCACCTGAAGATCCGCATCGACGCCGCGGCGGGCGCCGCCGCCCCGTACGAGCAGCTGCGTGCCCAGATCGCCGCCGGGGCACGGGCGGGCCGACTGCCCGCCGGGTTCAAACTGCCGACGGTGCGCGGGCTCGCGGAAGAGCTGGGGCTGGCGGCGAACACGGTCGCGAAGGCCTACCGGGCGCTGGAGTCGGACGGCGTGATCGAGACGCGCGGCCGCAACGGCACGTTCGTCGCGGCGGTGGGGGACGGGCCCGCCCGGGAGGCGGCCACCGCCGCGCAGGCCTACGCGGAGCGGGCGCGGCGGCTGGGACTGACCTTCGACGAGGCGACCGCGGCGGCGCTGGACGCGCTGCGCGCGCGGTACGCGGACTGACACCCGGGCGGGCCGGACGGGGCCCGCTCCGCCGGGTCGGTACCGCCGGTACGACGCCCCCGCGCGATGCCGCTGCCGGTCAGTCCTTGCGCGGGAAGAGCCGCGCCTGGAGGTGGTGCTGCATGGGCCGGCCCACCGCGGCCATCTCCTGCACGATCGTCAGCCCGCCGTCCTCGAGCGCGTACCGGCGCCGCATGCCGGTGACCTCCTTGGCCCGCGGGGTCAGCCCCACGGTGTCGGTGGCCATCTCGATCCGCGTGCCGTCCGCACCGTCAGCGCGTACCGCACCGTCAGTGCTGCCCGCACCGTCAGCGCCGTCCGCACCGTCCGCACGGGAGACCTGGCCGACGTACGTCTCGACGATGCCCGTCGGGTGGGCGAGCGTGACCTCGACCGAGGCGTCCGGGAGGATGCGCCACCACCCGGTCTCCCGGCCCGCCGGGCGCACGGCCTTGCCGGAGTCGTCGATCAGCCACGCGCGGGACTCGTAGACGAGGAAGGGCCGGCCGTCGTGGGCGAAAGTGATCTCCTGCTCGTACCGGAACCCGTGCTCCAGGGTCGGGTACTCGCCGCTGCCCCGGCCGTGCCAGCGTCCGATGAGGCCGAGCACCGGCTGGAGCTGCGGGTGCGGTTCGGGTCCCTCTCCGAGGACGTGGCTGTCGGGGTAGGGATTCTCCTGCGCCGGTTCGAGCACGGTGCGTTCTCCTGTTCGTGGGTCCCCCGGAGGTGCGTACGGCCGGTGGGGGCCTTCGGCCGCGCCCCATTGTCCTCGCCGCCGGGCGCCGACCCCCGCCGACCTGCGGCCCCGCACCTACAGGTACATCCCCGCCTCCGTGTCCTGGCCCTGCGGCGGCAGCAGCGCGGCGGGGCCCGACGCGCCGCGGCGCAGGGCGTAGAGCTCGGCCAGCGTCGCCCCCTCGCGGGAGATGCCCTCGTCGGTGCCGAGCCAGTCCACCGCCTCACGGTGCGTCAGCCGGCCGATCTCGATGCGGGCGAGGCAGCGCCCCGGCCGGACCACGGCCGGGTGGAGCCGCTCCAGGTCCTCGTTGGTGGTGACGCCGACCAGGACGTTGCGGCCCTGGCCGAGCAGCCCGTCGGTGAGGTTCAGCAGCCGTGACAGCGCCTGCCCGGCGGTGTGCCGGGCCTCGCCGCGGATCAACTCGTCGCAGTCCTCGAGCAGCAGCAGCCGCCAGCGGCTCTTGGCGGTGCCCTCGTCCTCGCCGATCGCGATGTCCATCAGGTAGCCGATGTCGTTGAACAGCCGCTCGGGGTCCAGGACGCAGTCCACCTGGCACCAGTCCCGCCAGGACCGGGCGAGCGTGCGCAGGGCGGAGGTCTTCCCGGTGCCCGGAGGGCCGTGCAGCAGGAGCAGCCGGCCGGCGATGTCGTCCGGGGTGACCTTCATCAGCCGGTCCATCGCCCCGGCCACCGGAGCCGTGTAGTTGGGCCGCACCTCTTCCCAGGTGCCGGCCGCGATCTGCCGGGTCGTGCGGTAGGGGCCGCGGCGCGGGGAGACGTACCAGAAGCCCATCGCCACGTTCTCGGGCTGCGGTTCGGGCTCGTCCTGCGCGTCCTCGGTGGCCTCGCCGAGCACCTCGGCGGCGAGTTCCTCACTGACCGCCGTCACCGTGACGTCCGCGCCCCGGCTCCAGCGGGAGACGAGCATGGTCCAGCCCTCGCCCTCGGCGAGCGTCGCGCTGCGGTCGCTGTCGCGGGCCGAGCGCAACACCGCGGCCCCGGACGGCAGCAGGGTCGCGCCCGGCTTGACCCGGTCGATCGACACGCTGTGCGAGTGGGGCTGCTCGCCGGACGCGAAGCGGCCGAGGAACAGCGCGTCGACGACGTCCGACGGGGAGTCGCTGTCGTCGACGTTGAGCCGGATCGGCAGTGCGTCTTGAGGGTTGGCTGGCATGGCGCCCATGATCCGGCACGAACTGGCCTCCTGCACCCGTGTTTCGCCGGATCGAGTGGCGGGATTCCCTCTTCAAACGCCGTGCGGGTGAAGATTCGCGACGCATGTCCGCCCCGAACATTCTTGGCATGGACACTTCCAGCGGGCCTCGGTTCCTTGTACCACGGACTCAGGAGTAACTCCGCAGTAACTCCCCCCACGAGGAGCCGCACACATGAGCATGAGAATGCCTCGTTTCGCCGCTTTGGCCTCTGCCCTGTTACTCGCCGCGGGCGCGGCCCTGTTCGGAGCCGGTCAGGCTAACGCCGCCGCCGACTTCGGCTACGTCGCCCTCGGCGACTCCTATTCCTCCGGCGTCGGCGCCGGCAACTACGACAGCGCCAGCGGGAACTGCAAGCGCACCCCCCGCGCCTACCCGGCCCTCTGGGCCGCCGCACACGCCCCCCAGACCTTCTCCTTCGCCGCCTGCTCGGGTGCTCGTACGGGTGATGTGATGAGCGGCCAGCTCACACCGCTGAACGCCGGCACCGACCTCGTCAGCATCACCATCGGCGGCAACGACGCCGGATTCTCCGACGTCATGACCACCTGCGTGCTCCAGTCCGAAGCCACCTGCGTCAGCCGGGTCAACCAGGCCAAGGCGTACGTGGACTCCACCCTCCCCGGCCAGCTCGACACGGTCTACAACGCCATCCACAGCCGTTCCCCGGGCGCCCGCGTGGTCGTCCTCGGCTATCCCCGCTTCTACAAGCTCAACGGCACCTGCGTGGCCGGGCTGTCGGAGGGCGAACGCAAGGCCATCAACGGCGCCTCCGACTACCTCAACGCCGCCATCGCCAAACGCGCCGCCGACCACGGCTTCGCCTTCGCCTCGGTCGCCGGCGCCTTCACCGGGCACGAGATCTGCTCCGGCAGCGAGTGGCTGCACAGCCTCAACTGGCTGAACATCGGCGAGTCCTACCACCCGACCGCCGCCGGACAGTCCGGCGGCTACCTGCCGGTCTTCACCGGCGCGGCCTGATCCGACAGGGGTTGACGGTCGGAGCTTGATGGTCAGAGCTTGACGGTCAGGGCTTGACGGCCAGGGCTTGACGGTCAGGGCTCGACGGTTGGGCCCTGACCCGTCACGGACTGGCCGTGGGCCCCGGGTTCGGTGACGGGGAAGCGGTCGGTCCGGACGTGCCACCGGAAGGACCGGGGGAGGAGGCCCCGCCCGTCGGGGTCTCCTCCTCGCACGTCACCGAGAACTCCAGCCAGGCCGAAGCCGCCTCCGACGGAGTCCGGATCTCCAGGCGCACCGCGTCCTCGAAGGTCGCGTCCGGATAGTGCGTCAGCTCCGTGTGGTCCAGCTTCACGCTCCCGGGCCCGCCCGCCGGATACGTCAGGGTCTGCCAGCCGGGGCCCGAGGTCTGCCCGCTGCGCGTGGCCCACCGGTACTGCACCACCGCCGGGGTGCGGTCCACCGCCACGGTGGCGGTGAAGGCGGGCGCCTTGGCCGCGGGAGCCGGGCACGTGCCGCTGTAGCCGTCCCGGACGGCCTGGACGGCGGACAGGGTGATGCCGGGCGGCGGCGTGGCCGAAGGGGAGGCGGAGGGTGACGGCGAGGGCGAGGGGGACGCGCTCGGCGAGGGGGTCGGCGAAGGCGAAGCGCTCTGCGTGACGGTCGGGCCGGTCGTCGGTCCGTCACCGCCGTCCCCGCCCGTGTCGCGGCCCTTCAGCAGCAGCCATCCCAGCAGGACCACCACCGCGAGCAGCACCACGATCCCGCCGGCCAGCACCATTCCTGCCGCGTTCCGTTCGGGCTCGGGGGGAAGCGTCCGCCCTTGCCCGGTGCCGGTCCCGGACGCAGGCAGCGGCGGAGTGGGGAGACCGTACCCGTGGTGCGCCACGGAGGTCGGGTCTTCGGCGCCCGGCACCGGAGCCGCCGCGGGACCCGACACCGGCCCGCCGGAGGCCCGTACGGTCCCGCCCGCGCCGACGATGCGCAGCATCCGGGCCGCCTCCGCCGCGGACAGCCGCTCCTCGGGATCCTTGACCAGCAGCCCCTCCAGCACGGGCGCCAGCGGTCCGGCCCGCCGCGGCGGCGGGAAGTCCTCGTCCACCACCGCGCGCAGCGTGGCCACCGGGGACTCCCGGTGGAAGGGCGGGACCCCCTCCACGGCCAGGTACAGCGTCACCCCGAGCGCCCACAGGTCCGACGCGGGACCGGGCTCGCGGCCCAACGCCCGCTCGGGCGGCAGGAATTCGGGAGATCCGACGACCTCGCCCGTCATGGTGATGGCGCTGGAGCCCTCCAGGCTCGCGATCCCGAAGTCGCCGAGCACCACCCGGCCGTCGTTGGCGATCAGCACGTTGCCCGGCTTGACGTCCCGGTGCAGCACCCCCGCCTCGTGCGCGGAGCGCAGTGCGGCCAGCACCTGCTCCCCGATGTGCGCGGTCCGCTGCGGGGTGAGCGGCCCGTCGCCCTCCAGGACCTCCGCCAGCGAGAGGCCCCGTACGATCTCCATCACGATCCAGGGCCGGCCGTCCTCGGTGGCCACGTCGTAGACGGTGACCACGCCCCGGTGCGAGACGCGGGCCGCGGCCCAGGCCTCCCGCTCCAGGCGCCGGTACATCCGGGCCACCTCGGCCTCGTCCATCCCGGCGGGTGCGCGCACTTCCTTGATGGCGACCTCGCGCCCCAGGACCTCGTCCAGGGCCCGCCACACCATGCCCATTCCGCCGCGGCCGAGCGGGCCCAGCAGGCGGTACCGTCCGGCGATGACCCTCCCGCCGGCGCCGTCCCCGTCCGCCGCCGACTCAGTCACCGAAAGCCTCATTCACGCGCGCCCCCAAGAGCGTTACCGGACGATCACTCCAAGTTAGCGCAGAGCGTGCGCCGTGGCTCCGGTCGCGACAGGAGTCACGCAGTCGGTGCCGCCGCGGTTCCGTGTCCCCCGAACCCCGCCGAATTTCACGGAGAGTGGCGATCGACTCCGCTGAGTAATCGTCAACTCCCGCTCGCCACACGGGCAATTCACACCACCGGGATACCCGTGCGCGACGTGGGGACGATAGGGTTACCCTGCCCGGTGGGCCGGGTGCCCTCGTACGGGTGGGGAGAGACATGGAACAGATAGCAATGCGCAGCAGGCCGCCTCGCGTGCCTGCCATCACATGCGGGAGCGGTGCGACCAGTTCGCGCCTCGACCGCCACCTCGCCGTGCTCGGCGGTCCCGCCGTCCCGCACCGCGAGACGGCCGAGGCGACGCTGCTCATGCGTGAGCTCACCTCGCGCGACCACACGCACCGGCTGCGGAGCCGGAGCGCGCGCGTCTCGCTCTTCGCACCGCTGCGCAGGCTGCGGCGGACCCTCTTCGGCAGCCGCCGTTCGTAGTCGGCAGCTCTGCGGGGCGTGTCCCGCTCCCGCAGCGCCGCCGCTCCGTTCCCGGCCCGGTCAACCCTGTCCAGTCAGCGAACCACGCCGTCCCGGCGCAACGCCGTGATCTGTTCGCCCGTCATCCCCAGGGCGCGCAGCAGGGCTTCGGTGTGCTCGCCGAGCGCGGGCACCGCACCCATGTGCGGTGCCGCGCCGCCGGGCAGCACGATCGGCGGCAGCAGAGCACGCAAAGGGCCCGCGGGTGAGCCCACCTCCCGCCAGCGGTCCCGGGCCTCCAGCTGCGGGTGCGCGGCGAGCTGAGCCACCGAGTTCAGCCGCGCGCAGGCGATGCCCGCCTCCTCCAGCCGCCCGATCGCCGCGTCCGCGCCGAGCCGGCCCAGCGCTTCGGCCACCACCGCGTCGGTCTTCTCCCGGTTCGCGGTGCGCGCCGCATTCGTCGCGAACCCCGGGTCCTGTGCCAAGTCCGGCCGCTCCAGCACCTGTTCGGCGAGCCGCCGCCACTCCCGGTCGTTCTGCACCGACAGCAGCACCCGGTCCCCGTCCGCCGTCGGGTAGGCGTCGTAGGGGGCGATCACGGCGTGCGCCAGGCCCGTCCGCACCGGTTGCTCCCCGCCGTGCATGGTGTGGTGCAGCGGATGCCCCATCCACTCGGCGAGCGCGTCGAGCATCGACACCTCCACCCTGCCCCCGCGCCCGGTGGTCCCGCGCCGCAGCAGGGCGGCGAGCACGCCGGAGAAGGCGTACATGGCGGCCGCGATGTCCGCCGCCGGGATCCCCGCCTTGACCGGCTGCTCCGGGGTGCCGGTCACCGACACCAGGCCCGCCTCGCACTGGACGAGCATGTCGTAGGCGCGCTTGTGGGCGTACGGGCCTTCGGGGCCGTAGCCGGAGACGTCCACGGCGACCAGCCGGGGGTAGCGGGCGCTCAGCGCGGCCGAGTCGAGCCCGAGCCGGGCGGCGGCCCCCTGGGCGAGGTTCTGCACGAACACGTCGGCCCCTTCGAGGAGCGCGTGCAGGACCTCGCGGCCGCGCGGGTCCTTGAGGTCGAGCGCGAGGGACTCCTTCCCCCGGTTGGCCCACACGAAATGCGAGGCGAGTCCGTGCGCGGCGGTGTCGTAGCCGCGCGCGAAGTCCCCGCCGTCGGGCCGCTCGACCTTGATCACCCGGGCCCCGAGGTCGGCGAGCTGACGGGTGGCGAAGGGCGCGGAGACGGCCTGCTCGACGGAGACGACGGTGACCCCGTCGAGGGGAAGCGGCTCGGTGAACGATTCGGTAGCCATGCCCCCTGACTACTCGATCCCACCCCGGACTGTCACGCGGAACCCCTGCCCGGACACGGGGACCGGCCGTTCCGGCCGGGGTGTGTCCTTTCGGCGGTCCGGCGCTTGAGGCGCGGGGTCTGGGGGGCTCAGGGGGTCCGGGCGCAGCCCGGGACCCCTTCTCAGCCCGTTCGGCGTTCAAGGACCGGGGTCCGGGCAGAGCCCGGGCAACGGTGGCAGGGCAGGGAGGGGGACTCCGCCCCGCGGGGCCACCCGCCACCGGGGCCGCCCCAGCGGCTCAGAGCAGCGCGAACTGCCCGCCCGGCCCCTCCTCCTGGTGGTCCAGGACCGAGGCCGGCCGCCGGGCCCAGCCGGGAGCCGGCAGCACCCCGCCCGCCCGCAGCTCGGCTGCGCCCAGCGCCGGGCCCACTTCGAACGCAGCCCGCTCCGGCTCCAGTTCGGCCAGCAGCGCCAGGGTCGTCACCAGCTCCAGCAGCTCCGAGGTCCAGCCCTGCGGCCACTCCGCCGGGCCCACCGCGTCCAGTCCCTCGGCCTCCGGGTCCCGGTGCGCGAGCCGGGCGGCGAACCAGGACTCCAGGACGCGGCCCCCCTGGACCTCGTACTCCCACGCCCCGGCGGGTACGGGCGACACGGTGCCGCCCTCGCCGCCCCCGCTTCCCCCGACGGTCAGGGTCTCGCTCCCCGGGTCGTACGAGAGCTCGCGCGGCCACGCCGGCAGCGCCGAGCGGACGTACGGCCGGCGCCCGCCGGGCAGCCGGGGCGCCTCGCCGCCGCGGGCCCCGCGCAGCCGGACGGAGAGCACCCGGTGGCCCAGCTCCAGCCCGGCCCGCCAGCGCGCGGCGTCGGCGGTGAGGGGGACCTCGTACCCCCGGGGGCCGGGGCGGCCGGCGGCGAGGATCCAGCAGAGCACGTCCTCGGGGGTGACCCAGGTGCCGTACCGCTCACCGAGCAGGTGCTGCAGCCCGGGGGCGAGATTGGGCTCGGCGCCGCCCGGGCGGCGGTGCAGCGGGCGGATCCGGCCGAGCCGGCCGGCCGGGAGGTACGCGGTGACCAGCAGCTCCGCCGGCTGGGCGGGCTCCAGGACGAACAGCTGGTGCTCGTCCAGCACCCGCCACAGCTCCGGGCGGGCCAGGTCGATGAGCCGCTGGTCGGGCAGCAGCCACTGCTCGTCGAAGGGCTCGCGCAGGATCCGTACGGGGTCGGGGCGCGGCCCGGGAGTGTCCGCGAAGCGGGCCGTGGAACCCGCGCGCTGACCCGGCAGCGCCGCCGCCCCGGCACCCGGGGTCCGCGCCCGGGTCGGGCGGAACAACCGCTCCCGCTCCGGGCCCTCGGCGGCCGCCAAGGCGGCCCACCGGGCCCGCAGGGTCGCCGGATCGGGGGCCGCGACCCAGGCCCGGCCCAGGCGCAGGGAGCCCACGGCCCAAGGCATCAGATCGTCCAGCAGCGGGTCCCGCGGGGATGCGTCAGCGCTCACCCGGCCGATGGTAGCGACGCCACCCGGTGACCGGGCCGCGTCCAGGCCGGAGAGTTAGGCTCCCTATGTAGGGATCTGCCCGGATCCGGACGGAGCCGGGCCGAAGCGGGCGACCGAACCGGGAGGCGGACATGAGCCAGTACGACGAGTACTCGACCCCGTCGCAGGCCGAGGGGGAGCGGCTCGACGAGGACCTGGACGCGAAGCAGAAGAAGCTCCGCCACGCGCAGACGCAGCGGACCACGCCGTCCCAGGCGGAGGGCGAGCGCGGAACGGAGGACGACCAGAAGTAGCGCGTGCGCCGGCTCGGGGCCGCCTGGGGGTGCGCCGCCGGAGGGCCGCCTGAGGGCTGATTGGGAGCCGCCTGGGGTGCGCCGCCTCAGTGCGCGTCGACGGTCACGGTGAAGGAGAACCGGTCCCCGCGGTACCGGATCCGCGCCACGTCGACCACCCGGCCGGAGCCGTCATAGGTGACGCCCGTGTAGTGCAGGATCGGGCTCAGCAACGGTACTTGGAGCAGCTCGGCCGTGAGCGGGTCGGCGAGCCGCGCCTCCACGGTGTCGGTGATCCGGCTGATGTCCACCTTCACGATGTCCCGCAGCACCTTGGTCATCGGCCAACGCACCAGATCCGCCAGGTCGATGGAGTCGGCGAGCTCCGGACGCACCGCGTTCTCCGCCCAGTTGGTCGGCTCGCCGCTCTCGCTGTCGTGACGGAGCCTGCGGTACGTGACCACCTCGGCAGTGTCCGGGAAGTGCTCCAGCAGCTCCCCGGACACCGCCGTCCGCTCGTGCCCGAGGATCGTCGTACGGTCGCCCGACTGCTGCGCCACGATCGCGTCGACCGAGCCGAGCAGCTGGACCGGCGCCCCGCGCAGCGCCGTCGGCTCGATGAAGGTCCCGCGCCGCCGGTGGCGGCTGATGAGGCCCTCGGTCTCCAGTTCCTTGAGCGCCTGCCGCATGGTCAGCACGCTCACCCCGTAGTGCTCGGCGAGCTGCTCCTCGGTGGGCAGGCGCAGCGAGGCGTCCGCGGTGCGCCCGAGTATCGAGGCGCGCAGCGACTGGGAGACCTGGTACCAGAGCGGCAGTTTCCGGTTCAGTACCAGCGAGTCGGGGGCGAAGGCGGTCACGGGTGGATCTCCGTAGGACGGGGTGGGCGCGGCGGCGGCGCCGCGCGGCATGCTCGTGATGTTAGGCGCGGAAGTGGCGCTGGAGTCCCTGCCAGACGTCGTCGTATCCGCTCTGCAGATGGTCCGCGCCGGCCGCCTGGGCGGTGGCGGTGATCGGCCAGCGGGTCTCGAACATGAAGGCCAGGCCGTCGTCGATCTTCTGCGGCTTCAGCTCGGCGGCGCTCGCCCGGTCGAAGGTCTCCCGGTCGGGGCCGTGCGCGGACATCATGTTGTGCAGGGAGCCGCCGCCGGGCACGAAGCCCTCCGCCTTGGCGTCGTAGGCGCCGTCGATGAGCCCCATGTACTCGCTCATCACGTTCCGGTGGAAGTACGGCGGACGGAAGGTGTCCTCGCCGACCAGCCAGCGCGGCGCGAAGACCACGAAGTCCACGCCCGCCAGGCCCGCCGTGTCGGAGGGCGAGGTCAGCACCGTGAAGATGGACGGGTCGGGGTGGTCGTAGCTGATGGAGCCCAGGACGTTGAAGCTGCGCAGGTCGTAGACGTACGGGACGTGCGTGCCGTGCCAGGCGACCACGTCGAGCGGGGAGTGGTCGTAGGTGGCGGTCCAGAGGTTGCCGCAGAACTTGTTCACGACCTCGGTCGGACGCTCGCCGTCCTCGTACGAGGCCACCGGCGCGCGGAAATCGCGGGCGGCGGCGAGGCCGTTGGCGCCGATGGGGCCCAGGTCGGGCAGCTCGAAGGGCCGGCCGTAGTTCTCGCAGACGTACCCGCGGGCGGTCTCGTCCTGGAGTTCCACGCGGAAGCGGACCCCGCGCGGGATCAGCGCCATCTCGCCCGGCCGGGCGCTGAGCAGGCCGAACTCGGTGCGCAGGAGCAGGCCGCCGCGCTCCGGGACGATCAGCAGCTCGCCGTCGGAGTCGCTGAACACCCGGTCGGTCATGGAGGCGTTGGCGGAGTAGAGGTGGATGGCCATGCCGGAGCGCTGGGTGGCGTCGCCGTTGCCGCCGAGGGTCCACAGGCCGGCCAGGAAGTCCGTGCCGGGCGCCGGGTCGGGCAGCGGGTTCCAGCGGAGCCGGTTCGGGTCGGCCGGGGCCTCGGTGAAGGGCGCGGAGCGCAGGGCGCCGTTGTCCGTCCGGGCGAAGGGCGGGTGCGCGGCCGAGGGGCGGATCCGGTAGAGCCAGGAGCGGCGGTTGTGGGCACGCGGCTCGGTGAACGCGCTGCCGCTGAGCTGCTCCGCGTAGAGCCCGAGGGGGGAGCGCTGGGGCGAGTTCCGCCCGATCGGCAGCGCCCCGGGCACGGCCTCCGAGCTGTGCTCGTTGCCGAAGCCGGTGAGGTACTCCAGCCCCTCCGCCGTCTTCCTGGCCTGCTCGCTGCCGCCACTCATTGCACGCTCCCGGTCTGCCGAAGGAATCCTATGCCTGACAGTAGGATTCCTGGGCTCATGCGTCAACGGGGGATTCCGGTCAGTCGACCGGTAGGCGGTGCGGGGAGGGGTTGGGGCCGGGTCGGGGTGGGCCGTGGTGGGGCAGGGTCGGGGTGCGGGTGGGCCGGGGTGGGCGTGGGGCCGAGGCGGGGCCCGGGTGGCGGTCGGGCGGGGCCCGGCGCGGGCGTCGGGTGGGCTCGGGTGGGGCGGGCAAGGCTCTGGCGGACGTCGGGTGGGCCCGGGCGGGTGCCGGGGAGGGTCCGGGCGGGTGCCGGGGAGGGCCCGGGCGGGTGTCGGGTGGGCTCGGGTGGGCGTCGGAGGGGCCTGGGCGGGGGTCGGGTGGGCTCGGGTGGGGCCCGGGCAGGCGTCGGGTAGGCCCGGGCAGAGGTCGGATGGGCTCGGGTGGGCCTCGGATGGGACCGGGCGGGCGCCGGGGAGGGCCCGGGCTGGCGTTGGGTGGCCTGTGTGGGCGTTGTGTAGGGCCTGGGCGGGTGTCTGTCAGGGCCCGAGCAGGCGTCGGATGGGCCCGGGTAGGCGCCCGGAGGGCCCGGGCTGGCGTTGGGCCGCCTGGGTGGGTGTTGCGCAGGGCCCGGGTGGGTGTCTGTCAGGGCCCGAGCAGGCGTCGGCTGGAACCGGGCGGGCCCGAGAGTGGGTCGGATGGGTCCGGGTGGGGGTCGGGCGGGCGTCGAGTGGGCTCGGGTGGGGCCCGCGCAGGCGCCGGATGGGCGTTGGGGGGCCCGCTCGGGGGTCGGATGGGCTCATTCAGGCGTCGGATGCGCCCGGGTGGGCGCCGGGGAGGGTCTGGGCAGGTGTTAGGCGGCCCGGGCGGGCGTTGCGCAGGGCCCGGGCGGGTGTCGGGTGGGCGTCGGATGGGCCCGGGTGGGGGCCGGGCGGGCGTCGGATGGGCGTCGGGTGGGCCCGGGCGGGCGCCGGGGAGGGTCAGGGCAGGCGTTGTGGGGCCTGGGCGGGCGTTGCGCAGGGCCCGGGCGGGCGTTGCGCGGGCTCGGGTGGGCGTCGGATGGGCCCGGGTGGGGGGCGGGCGGGCGTCGGATGGGCGTCGGATGGGCGTCGGGTGGGCCCGGGCGGGCGCCGGGGAGGGCCCGGGCAGGGCACGGGCAGGGCACGGGCAGGCGTTGGGCGGCCCGGGCGGGCGTTGCGCGGGGCTCAGGCGGGCGTCGGGTGGGGTCCGGATGGGCTTGGGCGGGCGTCGGGCGGGCCCGGGGAGGCGTCGGTGCGGCGTGTGGGGCGGGCCCGGGGAGGCGTTGGCTCGGCAGGCGGAGCGGTGGTCGTGGTCATGGCCGGGGCGGCGGTCGGAGTGGGGTCCGGGGCGGGCCCGGGTCACGACTTGGCCCGCCAGGGGCCCATTCCTGCGCGAGGGGATCCCAAAAGGTGAACATTCCTCTACTCTCACGCGCATGTCGTGGACCCGCAGGTTTCCTGCCGTGCCGGCGGCGCTCCTCGCCGCCCTCCTAGCGCTTCTGTCACTCCTCGTCGCCGCGCCCGCCGCGACCGCGCACGAGGAGCGCCCCGTCGAGCTCCCCGACGGCACCGGCTCCGTACCCGCCTACCGCACGGGCGAGCCCGACCTGATCGTCTGCAAGACCGACCGGCCCGCCTTCGAGCGCCGGATATCCGCCTTCCCCGACGCCCTCAGGCAGCGCAACCTCGCCCTCTACGAGCGCTGCGAGAAGAACGGCTTCCGCGACCTCCAGGCGGCGGTCGACGCCGTGGACCACCCGGGAATGAACATCGCGATCCTCCCCGGCCTCTACGAGGAGGAGCCCTCGCTCCCCAAGCCCACCGGGGAGTGCGCCTCGCTCAAGGCCCCCAACTCCTCGCTCGGCTACCAGATCCTGACCTACGAGCAGCAGGTGGCCTGCCGCCACAACCAGAACCTCGTCGCCATCCTCGGCAAGACCGACCTCCAGATCGAAGGCACCGGGGCCTCCCGCCAGGACGTGGTCATCGACGCCAAGTACCAGAAGCTGAACGGGATCCGCGCGGACAAGTCCAACGGCATCTACTTCCGCAACTTCACCGCCCAGCGCACCACCTTCAACTCGCTCTACGTCCTCGCGGGCGACGGCTTCGTCATCGACGACGTGCTGACCCGCTGGAACGACGAGTACGGCTTCCTGACCTTCGCCAGCGACCACGGCCTGTACAAGAACTGCGAGTCCTACGGCAACGGCGACTCCGGCATCTACCCCGGCAGCGCCTCGAACATCAACGACGGCCGCGGCTACGACGTCCCCCGCTACTCCATCGAGATCACCGGCTGCCGCAGCCACCACAACATGGTCGGCTACTCCGGTACCGCGGGCGACTCCGTGTACGTGCACGACAACGAGTTCGACCAGAACATGGGCGGCGCCTCGATGGACAGCGCCTTCCCCGGCCACCCCGGACTCCCGCAGAACCACGCCCGCTTCGAACGCAACCTGATCCACGACAACAACGCCGACTACTACCACTACGTCGCGGACGGCACCTGCGCCAAACCGCCCGTCGAGCGCGGATACGAGCAGGGCGTCGTCTGCCCGCAGATCTCCATGCCCCCGGGCACCGGCATCATCACCGCCGGCGGCAACTGGAACCTGTACGAGAACAACTGGGTGTACGGGCACCAGCGCGCGGGCTTCTTCCTCTCGGCCGTGCCCGCCTTCATCCGCGGCGAGGAGGAGCTGTCCAAGCAGGCCGACACCTCCCACCACAACCGTTACGCCGGCAACATCCTGGGCAAGGACAAGTCCGGCGCCTCCCGCCCCAACGGCATGGACGTGTGGTGGGACGGCCAGGGCCGGGGCAACTGCTGGCAGCAGGGCCCGGACGGCTCCACCCCGGGCACGCTCCCGCAGTGCGGCGACCGCCGCGGCGCGGTCTCCGGCGCCTCGGCCCGGCTGGCCGGTGAACCGGTGAAGCTGGCCCAGCTCCTGGTCTGCGCCGACTACAGCGTGCAGGCGCGCAAACTCCCGGCCGGCTGCGACTGGTACGGCTCCCGGGGCCTCCAGCGGGTGGAGACCCAGCTCGCCCTCGCCGTCGCGGCGGTCCTCCTCCTGGTCGGCGGCCTGCTGTGGTGGCGCCGCCTGCGAGGTTCCCGCCCGGCCGGGGTGGCGGCCCTGCTCGGCCTCGCGGGCCTGGCCCTGGACGTGGCCGGCTCCACGATGGCCTTGGTCGGCACCTTCGTCCCGGCGCTGGCCCTGCTCTGCCTCGGCCTGTGGTGGACCGGCACCGGACTCGCCCTGCGCCCCACCCGGCCCTGGCTGGCCCGCCTGACCCTGCTGCTTGGTGGGCTCACCCTCCTCGACGCCTTCGACAAGGCCGTCCTGATGGTCCCCTGGATCCCGCTCAGCCCCGCCTGGATCCGGTCCCTCGTCGCGGTGGTCTGGGTCCTCTGGGCCGTCATCGCCGCCGCCCGCCCGGGCGGCACGCCGGCCCGCCCGGCAGGCCCGGGCGGAGACCCGGCGGGCGACCGGGTCCCCGTCCCGGCAGGCCCGGCCCCGACCCGCAACACGGAGGCCGCAGCGGGAGCCGAGGCTGGCACCAGCCCCACCACCACCAGCCCCGGCACCAGCTCCGGCCCCGGCACCACCACCGGCTCCGGCCCCGGCACCACCACCGGCTCCGGCGCCGGCACCACCACCGGCTCCGGCGCGGGCACGAGCCCCGGCCCCGGCACCACCACCAGCCCCGGCACCAGCCCCGGCCCCGGCACCAGCCCCGGCACCGGCACCAGCCCCGGCACCGGCACCAGCCCCGGCACCGGCACCAGCCCCGGCACCGGCACCAGCCCCGGCACCGGCACCGGCACCAGCCCCGGTACCGGCGCCGGTGCGGAGCGGGGCGCCGACATGGGAGACCGGCCGTGACGGGGCACCCGGGCGGCGACCGCCCCGAACGCCGGACCTGGTGCGACCTCTGCGGCACGCCCCCGCGCAGGTCCCCCTTGTCCCGCCGGACGGGCCGCGCGGCGGCGCTGCTCGCCCTGGCCCTGCTCCTGGCCGGCGGCGCGGCTACGGGCTGCGGGGGGCGGGCCACCACCCACCACAAGCCCGGCACCACCCACGAGCAGGCCTCCGGGAAGGCGGGCACCCTGCTCACCACAGACGACGGCGCGGGCCACCGGCTCCGCGAGGTCCCGGCCGAGGGCGCGCCGGAAGTCCGCCTCACCGCCCGGCCGGACTCCGAGGACGGATGGAACCTCCAACTGGCGGTGACGAACTTCCACTTCACCCCCGACAGCACCGGCGGCGCCGCCCTCCCGGGTGCCGGCCACGCGCACCTGGAGCTGGACGGCCGCAAACTGGCGCGCCTGTACGGCCCGTGGTTCCACCTGCCCGCCGCGCAGGTGCCGGAGGGCACACACAACCTGACCGTCCGCCTCTACGCGGACGACCACACGGCCTGGGCGGTGGCGGGCAAGCCGGTCGAAGCGACTCTCCAACTCGCCGCCGCATCCGGCCAGTCCACCCACACCCACACCCCGGCCGCACCGCCCTCCGCGACCCCGGAGGCGGAGCGGGCCGACCGCACGGTGACGATCACCGTGCGGGACGGCAAGGTCGCCCCGGCCCCGGGGCGGGTGGAGGTGACCCGCGGCGAACGCGTGGCCCTACGGGTCACCAGCGACCGCGCGGACACCCTCCACGTCCACGGCTTCGACAAGGAACTCGCCCTGCCGGCAGGCCAGGAGGCCACCCTGATCCTGCTGGCCGACCGTACGGGCCTCTTCGAGGTCGAAACCCACGAGTCCAACCTCGTCCTGACCCAGCTCCTCGTCCGATGACCCCACCACATCCCCTCCCCAACCCGCCCCGAACCCGGCCCGAGCCCGCACCCCCGACCGGGACGCCGGCCCCGCCCGGCTCCGCAGCTCCGCCGGGGCCCCCGGCTTCGGCCCGGCCCCCGCTTCCAGCGGGAACTCCGACTCCGCCCGGGACTCCGGCTTCGGCCCGTACCCCGATTCCGGCTGGGGCTCCGGCGTCGGCCCGAACCCCGATTCCGGCCGGGACTCCGGCTCCACCCGGGGCTCCGGCGTCGGCCCGAACCCCGATTCCGGCTGGGGCTCCGGCCCCGGCCCGGACCCCCGCCCCGGCCCGGACCCCGGCCCCGAGGCTTGTCCCGGTGGTCCGGTGGTGACCGTGCGCGGGCCGCAGGGCGGCCTCCCGTGCGCGGTGCCCGGTGGCGGCTCCGGCCAGGGCGTGGTCCTTCACCCGGCCGACCCGCTCACCGTGCTCGCGCACGGCATCGGATCGCAGCACGATCTGCCGATCTCGCCGTTCTACGCCTTCGCCGGCGCCTTCACCGCGCTCTTCCTCTCCTTCCTCGCGCTGGGTCTCCTCTGGTCCGCCTCCCGCTTCCGCGGTGACCGTTCGGGCCTGGCCCTGCCCGCCGGGCTCCAGCGGGTGGCCGACGCGCCGGCCACCCGCAATGCCCTGCGCGGGCTCGGCCTCGGGGCCGCGCTCGCCGTCCTCCTGTACCTCCTCCTCGGCCCCGACGACCCCGCCCGCAACCCCGCACCCGGCGCCGTCTACGTCCTGCTCTGGGTCGGACTGGTCCCCGCCTCCCTCCTGTTCGGTCCCGTCTGGCGCCTCCTCAACCCGCTCCGCACCCTGCACCGGCTGCTCGCCCGGCTGTCGGGGAGGCTCCGGACGGCCCGGACGGCAACCGTGGTCGCCACCGCCACCGCCACCGCCACCGACGCCGCGGTAGCGGCCGCGCCCTCCTCCCGGAGCCCGCGCCCCCCGGCACCGCACCTCGCAGCGGTGCCGGATCCCTCCAGCCCGGAGTCCCGACCGCACCGGCCGCTCCCCGCCCGGCTCGGGCAATGGCCGGCCGCCGCCGGCCTCTTCGCCTTCACCTGGCTCGAACTCGTCTCTCCCGATCCCGCTTCGACCGCCACCCTCCTCGTCGCCCTGACCGGCTACGCCGCCCTCCAGCTCCTGTTCGCCGCCCGCTACGGCGAAGGCTGGTTCGCCGAAGGAGACGCCTTCGAGGCGTACTCCGCCCTCCTCGCCCGGCTCTCCCCCCTCGGCCGTCGCAGCGACGGCCGCCTGGTCCTCCGTAACCCCTTCCACGGACTCGACGCGACGCCCGAGCGGCCCGGACTCGTCGCCACCGTCTGCGTCCTGCTCGGATCCACCGCCTACGACGGCTTCTCCGACAACCCCTCGTGGATCAACGCGATCCAGACCTCCCCCCTCGGCCGCACCGCGGCGGCCACCCTCGGACTGCTCGGAGCCATCGCACTCGTCGCCGTCCTCTACTGCCTCTGCGCGGCGGTCACCCGCCTCGTCTGCGGCCCGCACCCCGGCCCGCTGACCGCCTTCGCGCACTCACTCGTACCGATCGCCCTCGGCTATCTCGTCGCCCACTACTTCTCCCTCCTCGTCACCGAAGGACCACGCACAGTAATCATGGCAGTGGGCACTGACAACGCCCCCGAACCCATGTCCCCCTTGGGTCCCGGGACTCTCGCCGCCCTCCAGGTGATCGCGGTCGTGACCGGCCACGTACTCGGAGTGATCGCCGCGCACGACCGCTCCGTACGCCTCTTCCCGCCCGCGAAAGCCGTCGCCGGGCAACTGCCGCTGCTCGCGCTGATGATCACGTACACGGTGGGCGGCCTCAGCCTCCTGCTGAACTGACACGGCCGAACCGGTACCGCCGCCGACCCGTGAACCCAGGAGCGGCATGATGGACCCCGTGCCCCCAGCCCACCCCCTGCGCCGGACGCCGATCCAGCAGCGCAGCGCCGACCGCCTCGCCCGGATCCTCGACGCCTGTGCGGAACTCCTCGACGAGACCGGCTACGAGAACCTCAGCACCCGGGCCGTGGCCCTGCGGGCCGGCGTGCCGATCGGCTCGGTCTACCGGTTCTTCGGCAACAAGCGGGCCATGGCGATCGCCCTGGCCCACCGCAATCTCGACCGGTACGCCGACGGCATCGAGCAGCGGCTCGCGGACCTCCCGGACACGGACTGGCGCCCGGTCGTCGACGCGGTGCTGGACGAGTACCTGGTCATGAAGCGGAGCGTGCCCGGCTTCGCCCTCGTCGACTTCGGGGTGCCCGCGCCACCGTCCGAGGGGCCCGCTTCCGACCCCAACCACCTGGTCGCCGTACGCCTCACCGAGCTGCTCGGCGCCCATCTCGCCCTCACCCCGGACGCCACTCTGGAGCGGGCCGTCCTGGTCGCGGTCGAGGCCACCGACGCCCTGATCCAGCTCGCCTTCCGCAACGACCCGGCAGGCGACCCCGGCATCGTCGCCGAAACCCGCGCGATGATGCACGCCTACCTCGCACGCGTCCTGGACTGACCGGGATCAACGGGCGGAGGGGGCGGAGCGGGCGCGTCCGGCCATCGCGGCGGCCTCCCACGCCCGGGAGGAGGCCGCCGTTTCATCTCATCGTGCGGCGCTCCCGACGCGACCGGTCACCACCAGGTTGCCGTCCGCCGTGCGCCGGGCGAGGACGCCGGTGCGCAGGTAGCCGTCGGCGGTGAAGGCGCGCGCGTTGAGGCCGGGCGAGCGGTAGTAGCCGCGCGCGGTGTAGGGGCCGCGGGCCAGGAGTTCGCCCGGTTCCCCGTCGGGGACCTGCTCGCCGTCGGCGTCGACGACGCGGATCTGATCGTCGGGGGAGAGCGGGCGGCCCTGCGTGGTGAGCACGGTCTCGTCCGGATCGCCGGGCCGGGTGAGGGTGAGGAGCCCCTCGTCCGTACCGAAGGCCTGCTGGAGGCGACAGCCCCACTCGGATCCCACCCGTTCGGCGGTCGCGCGGTCCAGGGCCGGGGCGCTGCCGCCGATCTGTACGAGGCGCAGGCTGCTCACGTCCGCCTGGACCTCGGGACGTGCGTCGAGCCAGAGCAGGGCGGTGTCCGCGGTCAGCGCGGCGACGGTGACCCGCTCGCGTTCGACGGCCGCCAGGTGTGCGGCGGGCTCCGGGTCCTCGACCAGGACGACGGTGCCACCGACGGTCAGCGTGCCGATGATGCCGGGGCCGCCGAAGGCGAGGTTGAGGTCGCCGGGCAGCGCGGCGAGGTACACGTCCTCCTGGGTGAGTGAAACCAGTTCGGCCGCGGCCCGCGCCTGGTAGGCGTAGTCGTTGTGGGTGCGCGGCACCAGCTGGGGCGCCTCGCCGGCGCCACCCGCGAGCAGGAAGAACGCCACCTGCCCGGCGCTCAACGCGAGCGCCGGCTCGGGCGGCGAGTCGAGGGAGTGCAGCGGGAAGTAGTGGCAGCCCGAGGTGTCGGTCGTGAAACCGCCGTACGGGTCCGAGGTGCCCGGTGCCTCGAAGGTGAACACCCTGCGCAGGAAGGGGCCTTGGGCCGCGATGTCGGCGGCCATCGCCGTGTGGTCGAAGCCCCGGTACGTCGCGGGGCCGATGTAGCCGGTGGCCTCGGAGACCTGGACGACGTGGGACACCTCGGGCGCGCGGTGCGAGATCGGGCAGAGCACGGGGACCGCGCCGGCGCGCATCAGGGCGAACACGGTGACGACGAGCTCGGGGATGTCGGGCAGCTGCACGATGACCCGTTGCCCGGGCCGCAGGCCGCGCAGCCGGAACCCGGCGGCCATCCGGCCCACCCGGCGGTTCAGGGCCGCGTACGTCAGGCGGGTGTCGCCGTGGGCGAGCGCGGTCCGCGGCCCGAACTGCACGGCCCAGCCGCGCAGCAGGTTGTCCAGAGTGGTGCCCCGCCAGTGGCCGGACGCCCAGTAGTAGTCGACGAATTCCTCGGGCCAGGGCGTACAGCCGTCGAGCATGGATGTCATTCGGCGATCCAATCCGTCCCCACCCCCAGGGGCAATGCGCTTTCCCGACCAAGGGCGCTGAATTGCGTCAGCAGAAGGACCAATGCGGGCTGCTGACCTGGGAGAACGGTCTACGTGTGCGGTGGCGGGCGGGAATGCGGGGGCCTGCGCCGCGGGTATGGGCGGCCCGGTCGGCTGCTTGCTGAGGTGCCCAAGCGGAGGCGTTTTCCCGCCCGTCGGCTCGCGCCGTTCTCCGGGCGGAATGGGCGTGGTTCCGGGTGGCTCCGGGCCGAATCGGCGTTGCTCCAGGCGGAGGCGGCCCGGCTCGCGGCTTCGTCCTGCCCCGGCCGCCCCGGCGGTACCCGCCGACACCCCGGCGGAACCCGGCCGCCCCCCCGCCCCCGGATTCCGTAGGGCGTGGACCCTCCCCACCGTGCCTACCGGTCGGTATGCTCGGTGCCGCTCGTGCGGGCCCGGTGCCCGTGCCCCGCGCCGCAGCCCGCTGCCCCTGGAGGGCCCATGCCCCGCACCGCCCTGCGCATCTGCCCCCTCTGTGAAGCCACTTGCGGCCTCACGCTCACCATCGAAGGCACCACCGTCACCGGGGCCAGAGGGGACCGCGACGACGTGTTCAGCCGCGGCTTCATCTGCCCCAAGGGCGCCGCCTTCGGTGGCCTCGACGCCGACCCCGACCGGCTGCGGACCCCCCTCGTACGGCGCGACGGCCGGCTCCGCGAAGCCACCTGGGAGGAGGCCTTCCAGGCCATCGCCGACGCGGTCCCCGCGCTCGTGCGGACGTACGGGCCCCAGTCCGTCGGCGTCGTCCTCGGCAACCCGAACGTCCACACCATGGCGGGCCAGCTCTACCCTCCGCTGCTGCTCAAGGCCCTCGGCACCCGCAACCTCTTCACCGCCAGCACCCTCGACCAGATGCCCAAGCACGTCTCCAGCGGGCTGCTCTTCGGGGATCCCTTCGCCATCCCCGTCCCGGACCTGGACCGCACCGACTTCCTCTTGCTGCTCGGGGCGAACCCGGTCGAGTCCAACGGCTCCCTGTGCACCGCACCCGACTTCCCCGGGCGACTCAAGGCGCTGCGCGCACGGGGCGGCACCCTCGTCGTCGTCGACCCGCGCCGCACCCGCACCGCCAAACTCGCCGACCGCCACCTCGCACCGCGCCCCGGCAGCGACGCGCTGCTGCTCGCGGCCCTGGCCCACACCCTGCTCGCCGAGGAGCTGGCCGATCCGGGCGTGCTCGCGGAACACACGCAGGGAATCGGGGAACTCGGCGAGGCGCTCGTCGGTTTCACTCCTGAGGCCGTCGCCCCCGCCTGCGACCTCACGGCCGAAGAGATCCGCGACCTCGCCCGCGATCTCGCGGCCGCGCCGACCGCCGCCGTCTACGGGCGGATCGGCAGCTGCACCGTGGAGTACGGCACGCTCGCCAGCTGGCTGGTCGACGTGCTGAATGTCCTGACCGGCAATCTCGACCGGCCGGGCGGAGCCCTGTTCCCGCTGTCCGCGACCGACCGCGCACCCCGGCCGGCCGGACCCGGCAAGGGCTTCGGCCTCGGCCGCTGGCACAGCCGGGTCAGCGGTCACCCCGAGGCCAAGGCCGAATTCCCCCTGTCCGCGCTGGCGGAGGAGATCGACACCCCGGGGGAGGGGCGGATCCGGGCCCTCGTCTCCATCGCGGCGAACCCCGTACTCTCCGCCCCCGACGGCCGGCGCCTCGACGCGGCCCTGGCCGGGCTCGACTTCATGGTTAGCGTCGACCCGTACCTCAACGAGACCTCACGCCACGCCCACGTGGTCCTGCCCCCGCCGCCGCCCTCGCAGAGCGCCCACTTCGACTTCTCCTTCAACACCTTCGCCATCCGCAACCAGGTCCGCTATTCGCCGCCCGCCGTCCCGCTCGAAGACGGGCGCATGGACGAGTGCGAGATCCAGGCCCGTCTCGTGCTCGCCGTCTCCGGCATGCACGGAACCGACCCGGTCGCCGTGGACGACCTGGCCATCGGGGCCACCCTCGCCAGGGAGTGCGCCGACCCGGTCTCGCCGCTGCGCGGCCAGGATCCGGCGCGCCTCGCCGGACTGCTCTCGGGCGGCAGCGGCCCCGAGCGCCGCCTCGACCTGATGCTCCGACTGGGACCCTACGGAGACCGGTTCGCCGCGCCCGCGGACCTGCCCGGGAGCGCCGCCACGGGAACCGGCGCAGGCGCGCCCGACGGCGCGGCGGGCCCGGGCCCCGCCCCGCACCCTGCCGCCCCCACGCCCCCCACGCCCCCCACAACCCCCGGCGCTCCGGGCGGACTCGGGCTGGAGCGGCTGCGCGCGCACCCGCACGGAATCGACCTGGGCCCGCTGCGGCCCAGGCTCCCCGGCCTGCTCAGGACGCGCAGCGGCAGGATCGAGCTGCTGCCGGACCCGATCGCGGCCGAGCTCCCCAGGCTGCGCGGGACGCTGGCCGAGCGCCCCGCCGCCCTGGTGCTCGTGGGCCGCCGCCACCTGCGGTCCAACAACAGCTGGATGCACAACGTCCCGGCCCTCGCCGGAGGTTCCAACCGCTGCACCCTCCAGGTCCACCCGGACGACGCCGCCCGGCTCGGCCTCACCGACGGACGCCCGGCCCGGATCACCGCCGACGGAGGCAGCCTGGAGGTTCCGGTGGAGGTCACCGACACCCTCCGTACCGGAGTCGTGAGCCTCCCGCACGGCTGGGGCCACGACCGCCCCGGCACCCGCCTGTCCGTGGCCGCGGCCGCGCCCGGAGTCAACGTCAACCAGCTCCTCGACGGCAGCCGACTCGACCCGCTCTCCGGCACGGCCGTGCTCAACGGCTTCCCCGTCGAACTGACACCCATCCCCTGAGCTGGGGTTTTGCTCGTATTGCTCACGCGTGGACATCTTGTTGGCCCCAGGAGGAGGCACCTAGGTTCCCCCCATGCTGACCTTCCTCGGCTTCGCCATGATCGCCACCTTCCTGGTCCTGATCATGCTGAAGAAAATGTCGCCCATCGCGGCGCTCGTCCTCATCCCCGCGCTGTTCTGCGTGTTCGCCGGCCAGGGCGCGCAGCTCGGCGGCTACGTCATCGACGGGGTCGGCAAGCTCGCGCCGACCGCCGCCATGCTGATGTTCGCCATCGTCTACTTCGGCGTGATGATCGACGTCGGCCTCTTCGACCCGATCGTCCGCGGCATCCTGCGCTTCTGCAGGGCCGACCCGATGCGCGTCGTCGTCGGCACCGCCGTCCTCGCCGCCGTCGTCTCGCTCGACGGCGACGGCTCGACCACCTTCATGATCACCGTCTCGGCGATGTACCCGCTCTACAAGCGCCTCGGGATGAGCCTGGTGGTCATGACCGGCGTCGCGGCCACCGCCAACGGCGTCATGAACACCCTGCCCTGGGGCGGCCCGACCGCCCGCGCCGCGACCGCGCTCAAGCTCGACGCCGGCGACATCTTCGTACCGATGATCCCCGCGCTCGCGGTGGGCCTGCTCTTCGTCTTCGGCCTGGCCTACGTCCTCGGCCTCAAGGAACGCCGCCGCCTCGGCCTGCTGACCCTTCCCGGCGACACCGAGCGGTCGGCCGAGCCGGCCGGGGAACTCCTGGTCGTGGCAGGCGCGGGCTCGGCCGCCGCCGGGAGCGCGGGTACCGGCTCCACCGGCTCCGCTCCGTCCGGCTCCGCAGGGGGCACCGGCTCCGCCGGAGACGCCGGCCACGCCGGGGAATCCGCCCGCGCCGCAGCCCCCGCAGCGGACCCCGCCGCGGACGACGGCTTCCAGGGCCTCGACCCGCACCGCCCGACCCTGCGTCCCCGCCTCTACTGGTTCAACGCGGGCCTCACCGTCGCCCTGCTCACCGCCATGATCATGGAACTGCTCCCGATCCCGGTGCTCTTCCTCCTCGGCGCCGCCCTCGCCCTCACCGTCAACTTCCCCCACATGCCCGACCAGAAGGCCCGGATCGCCGCCCACGCGGACAACGTCCTGAACGTCGCCGGGATGGTCTTCGCCGCCGCCGTCTTCACCGGAGTCCTCACCGGCACCGGCATGGTCAAGCACATGGCCGACTGGCTCGTCGGCGCCATCCCCGAGGGCATGGGCCCGCACATGGCCCTGGTCACCGGCCTGCTCAGCCTCCCCCTCACCTACTTCATGTCCAACGACGGCTTCTACTTCGGCGTCCTGCCGGTCCTCGCCGAGGCCGGCGCCGCCCACGGGGTCTCCCCCCTCGAAATCGCCCGCGCCTCCCTGGTCGGGCAGGCCCTGCACATGTCGAGCCCGCTCGTTCCGGCCGTCTACGTCCTCGTGGGCATGGCCAAGGTCGAGTTCGGCGACCACACCCGGTTCACCGTGAAGTGGGCGGCCCTGACGTCCCTGGTGGTCCTGGGGGCAGGAATGCTTTTCGGCATCATCTGACCCCCGACGCCCCTGGCGCACACAAAACTACCGACGCTAGTTTGTAGGGTGTTGGCGACGTCAGGTTCGTGCGTGCTCGGGAGGAATGCCATGAAGGCCCATGACGGGATGTACATCGGCGGCGAGTGGCGGGCCGCCCTCGGCCAGGGCCGCATCGAGGTCCTCAACCCGGCGGACGAGAGGCCCATCGGCTCGGTTCCGGCCGGTACGGCCGAGGATGTGGACGCGGCCGTACGAGCGGCCCGCGCGGCCTTCCCGGCCTGGGCGGCCACGGCTCCGGCCGAGCGGGCCGCCCTCATCGGGGCCCTGCGCGACGTACTGGTCGCCCGCAAGGGGGAGATAGCCGAGACCATCACCGCCGAGCTGGGCTCGCCGCTGGGGTTCTCGGAGATGGTCCACGTCGGGGCGCCGATCGCCGTGGCCTCCTCCTACGCCGAGCTCGGGGCCTCGTACGCCTTCGAGGAGCGGATCGGGAACTCGACCGTGCTGCTGGAGCCGGTCGGCGTCGTCGGGGCGATCACCCCCTGGAACTACCCGCTGCACCAGATCGTTGCCAAGGTGGCACCCGCTCTCGCCGCAGGCTGCACCATCGTCCTCAAGCCCGCCGAGGACACCCCGCTGACCGCGCAGCTCTTCGCCGAAGCCGTGCACGAGGCGGGGATCCCCGCCGGGGTCTTCAACCTGGTCACCGGTACCGGCCCGGTCACCGGCCAGGCGCTGGCGGCGCACGAGGGAGTCGACCTCGTCTCCTTCACCGGATCCACCGCCGTCGGAAAGCAGATCGGCGCCACGGCCGGCGCCGCCGTCAAGCGGGTCGCCCTGGAACTGGGTGGCAAATCGGCCAATGTCATCCTGCCCGGCGCCGACCTCGCCAAGGCCGTCGCCGCGGGCGTCGGCCACGTCATGAACAACGCCGGCCAGAGCTGCAACGCGCTCACCCGCATGCTCGTCCACCGGGACGAGTACGAGGAGGCGGTCTCCCTCGCGGCCGCCGCCGCGGCCAAGTACGCCTCCGGCGACCCCCTCGCCCCGGGCACCCGCCTCGGCCCGGTCGTCAGCGCCAAGCAGCGCGACCGCGTCCGCGGGTTCATCACCAAGGGCGTGGAGGAGGGCGCGCGCCTCGTCGCGGGCGGGCCCGAGGCGCCGCACGAGCAGGGGTACTTCATCGCCCCGACCGTCTTCGCCGACGTCACGCCCGGGATGACCATCGCCCAGGAGGAGATCTTCGGCCCGGTGCTGTCGATCCTGTCCTACGAGGACCAGGACGAGGCCCTGGCCATCGCGAACGGCACCGACTACGGGCTGGGCGGGGCCGTCTGGGCGGCGGACGAGGAGACGGCCGTGGCCTTCGCGCGCCTGATGGACACCGGCCAGGTGGACATCAACGGGGGCCGCTTCAACCCGCTCGCACCCTTCGGCGGGTACAAGAAGTCGGGCGTGGGACGCGAGCTGGGCCCGCACGGCCTCGCCGAGTACCTCCAGACCAAGTCCCTTCAGTTCTAGGACGACCCAGCCCATCCCCTCGTACACACGGAGACGACGATCATGGTCCGCGCCGCCATCCTGCCCGCCGTCGGAGCCCCCCTGGAGATACGGGACATCCTCCTGCCCGAACCAGGCCCCGGCCAGGTCCGGGTGCGGCTCGCCGCCGCCGGGGTCTGCCACTCCGACCTCTCCCTCACCAACGGCACCATGCGGGTCCCCGTACCCGCCGTCCTCGGCCACGAGGGCGCGGGCACGGTCCTCGCCGTCGGCGAAGGGGTCACCCATGTCGCGCCCGGCGACGGGGTGGTGCTGAACTGGGCCCCGTCCTGCGGGCAGTGCCACCACTGCTCGATCGGCGAGGTCTGGCTCTGCGCCAAGGCCCTCACCGGGGTCGGGGCGGTATATGCCCACGACGCCTTGGGCGCCGAACTGCACCCCGGGCTGAACGTGGCCGCCTTCGCCGAGGAGACGGTCGTCGCGGCCAACTGCGTCCTGCCGGCCCCGGCCGGAATCCCGCTCGCCGAGGCCGCACTGCTCGGCTGCGCGGTCCTGACCGGGTACGGAGCCGTCCACCACAGCGCCCAGGTCCGTCCCGGCGAGTCGGTGGCCGTCTTCGGGGTCGGCGGCGTCGGTCTGGCGGCCCTCCAGGCGGCCCGGATCGCGATGGCGGGCCCGATCGTGGCCGTGGACGTCTCCCCGGACAAGGAGGAACTGGCCCGGGCGGCCGGGGCCACGGAGTTCCTGCTCGCCTCCGAGACCACCGCCAAGGAGATCCGCGCACTCACCGGCGGCCACGGCGCGGACGTCGCCGTCGAATGCGCCGGCCGGGCCGCGAGCATCCGGGCGGCCTGGGAGTCCACCCGGCGCGGCGGCCGTACGACGGTGGTCGGCATCGGGGGCAAGGAGCAGCAGGTCACCTTCAACGCCCTGGAGATCTTCCACTTCGCCCGCACCCTCACCGGCTGCGTCTACGGCAACAGCGACCCCGCCCGCGACCTCCCGGTGATCGCCGCCCACGTCCGCGCGGGCCGCCTCGACCTCGGCGCCCTCGTCACCGACCGCATCACCCTCGACGGCATCCCGGCGGCCTTCGACGCGATGCTGGCGGGCAAGGGCGGCCGCTCGTTGGTGATCTTCTAGCGGCCGTCCGGCCGACCCGTCCGCCCGTCCGTCCGGGAGGCCCGCCGACCGCGGGCCTCCCACCGGGCCTCCCGCCGGGCGGTCTCCGCCAGGCCGCCGTCCCGTCAGCTTCGGGATCCCGTCAGGCGGTGGTCTCCCGCAGCGCCGCGTACTGGAGGGCGAGGCCGTCCAGCAGCGCCGCCAGGCCCGTTTCGAAGGCGCCCTCGTCCACCTCCCGCTGGCGCTCCGCCAGCAGGTGGGCCTGGCCCAGGTGCGGATAGTCCGACGGGTCGTATGCCGTCTCGTCGTCCACGAAACCCCGGGCGAAGGAACCCACCGCCGAACCGAGGATGAAGTACCGCATCAGCGCGCCGATCCGGGTCGCCTGCGCCGGCGGCCAGCCGGCCGCGGTCATCGCCCCGAAGACGGCGTCCGCCACCCGCAGTCCGGCCGGCCTGCGGCCCGGTCCGCGCGCCAGCACCGGGACGATGTTCGGATGGTCGGACAACGCGGCCCGGTACGAGTGCGCCCAGTCGCGCAGCGCGACCTGCCACTCCCGGCCGTCCCCGGCCTCGAACATCGACAGGTCGACCCGCGCGCTCACCGCGTCCGCGACCGCGTCCAGGATCTCGTCCTTCGTGCGGAAGTGGTTGTACAGCGACGGTCCGCTGACGCCCAGCGCCGCCGCCAGCCGCCGCGTCGAGACGGCCTCCAGCCCCTCGCCGTCCACCAGGACGCCCGCCGCCTCGACGATGCGGGATCTGCTGAGGAGGGGCTTGCGCGGTCTGGCCATGCGCCACATAGTAAGGCCTGCCGCAATTAAACTAGCGGTGGTAATTAACGCCCGACCCCGTCCCTTCCCTTCCCGTCTCGTCCCCACCCGGAGGTGCCCGGTGAACCTGGAGCTCAGCGAGGAGCAGTCCGCGGTCCGTGATCTCGCCCGCGCGTTCACCGAGCGCGAGATCGCCCCGTACGCGGCCGAGTGGGACCGCGCCGAGAGCGTGGACCGGGCCATCGTGAAGAAGCTCGGCTCCGTCGGCTTCCTCGGCCTGACCGTCCCCGAGGAGTACGGCGGTTCCGGCGGGGACCACCTCTCCTACGTCCTGGTCACAGAAGAACTCGGCCGCGGGGACTCCGCCGTGCGCGGCATCGTCTCCGTCTCGCTGGGGCTGGTCGCCAAGACCGTCGCCTCCTGGGGGAGCGAGGAGCAGAAGCGCGCCTGGCTGCCGCGCCTGTGCTCCGGCGAAGCCCTCGGCTGCTTCGGCCTCACCGAGCCCGGCACCGGCTCCGACGCCGCCGCCCTCACCACCCGCGCCCGGCGCGAGGGCGACACGTACGTGATCAGCGGCAGCAAGATGTTCATCACCAACGGCACCTGGGCCGACGTGGTCCTCCTCTTCGCCCGCACGAGCGAGGACCCCGGTCACCGCGGGATCTCCGCGTTCCTCGTGCCCGCCGACGCCCCCGGCCTGACCCGCCGCGAGATCCACGGCAAGCTGGGCCTGCGCGGCCAGGCCACCGCCGAGCTCGTCCTCGACGGAGTGCGCGTGCCCGCCTCCGCGATGCTCGGCCCCGAGGGGAAGGGGTTCTCCGTCGCCATGTCGGCCCTCGCGAAGGGCCGGATGTCCGTCGCCGCGGGCTGTGTCGGCATCGCCCAGGCCGCACTGGACGCGGCCGTCTCGTACGCGGCCCAGCGCGAGCAGTTCGGCAAGCCGATCGCGCACCACCAGCTGGTCCAGGAGCTGATCGCCGACATCTCCGTCGACGTGGACGCGGCCCGGCTGCTGACCTGGCGGGTCGCCGATCTGATCGACCGGGGACTGCCCTTCGCCACCGAATCCTCCACCGCCAAGCTCTTCGCCTCCGAGGCCGCCGTCCGCGCCGCGAGCAACGCCCTCCAGGTGCACGGCGGTTACGGCTACATCGACGAATACCCGGCCGGCAAGCTGCTGCGCGACGCCCGCGTGATGACCCTGTACGAGGGCACCAGCCAAATCCAAAAGCTCCTCATCGGCCGCGCCCACACGGGGGTTTCGGCTTTCTGAGGCCCAAGAGTTTCTAAGAGGTCGCTTCTTTTGGGCGTCGGCGGTGCTGCTGTCGACCGGCTCAGGTGACTGTCGGTGGGATGTGAGAGCCTCCCGGGATGAGTTATGACCTGGCTGTCTGGGAAGGGGAACGGCCGGCGGACGACAGGTCCGCCTCCCGAGTCTTGACTGACCTATATGACCGTTACCTCGACACGGAGGTGGAGCACCCGCGGGCCGAGAGCATCGAGGCCTATGTCGCCGCGCTCCTTGAGCGATGGTGTGACATCACCGAGGACGTGGACGAGACCTCACCCTGGGCGGCCGGCCCGCTGATGGGTGAGGGCCGTGGGCCGATCATCTACTTCGCGTTGCGTTGGGACAGGGCCGAAGAGGCATCGGCCTATGCGGCAGCTCTTGCTGCTTCGATGGGGCTGGTCTGCTTCGATCCTCAGCAGAACCGACTCAGGCCCTGACGTACCAGGACGGCGTTCTACTTAGACGCCGCTTCTTATGGCGTGATCGTTCACTGAACCGTGCATGACGGATCTGGTCGAGCGGCTGGTGCAGGACGAGTTGTGGGTTCTGTTTCGGTGGGTGGTGCCACCGACGGAAGTTTTGCGTCCGCAAGGTGGCGGCCGCCGTCGGGCGGGCGGCCGTGAGGCACTGGCAGCGATCA
This sequence comes from Streptomyces sp. NPDC002886, assembly GCF_042888445.1. Classification (NCBI taxonomy): domain Bacteria; kingdom Bacillati; phylum Actinomycetota; class Actinomycetes; order Kitasatosporales; family Streptomycetaceae; genus Streptomyces; species Streptomyces sp. NPDC002886. The sequence continues at coordinate 393,375 of NZ_JBIAPV010000005.1, read as the reverse complement.
TTGTGAGCGGGCATGTCATTTCCCCAGGCTTCGGGATCTGAGCGTCACGTAATTCCCCACCTTGGCGGTCACGAGTCCCCATGGGCGCGGTGACTGTGTGCGCCGCCAAGCCCGCAGCCCGCATCCCGCAGCCCGAAATCCGGTAGGCGCGGCAGAGATACTGCCGAGATGGCCGTTACTCAGCAGCTCGCGCGCATCCCCGAGGGCTATCTCGCCGCATGCCGTCAGTCCGCCGCCGCGTCATCGGACCGCGATCCCCACTGGGATCCACCGGCGTACGACGTCCTGGACCTGGACTGGGCACCGGCGCTGCTGAAACGCGTCGGCGAGGTGGCCGGACTCGAAGAGGCGCAGCTCGATGCTCTGCGCCGGGCCACCGACGGCGACACTGGCCTTGACCTGGGCTTCCTCAAGGCTCACCCACACGCCATAGCCCCCTTCGGGGGCACCCCCACCGGCCTGGGCGTCTCTGAAGTGGCGCGCGTCTCCGAACTGCTCGGCCAGATCGACATGCCCGCCCTTCTTGCCGCCCTGCCGGCCGACGAGCGGGACGCCGAATCCTCGATTGGCCAGATGGGCGGCCCCATCACCGGCGGGTCGAGGGCGTACCTGCTGGAGCACTTCAACGCCTTGCGCAACTTCTACCTCGACGCAGCCAAGCGCCACCTGCTCGTCGTGCTCTGGTGGGACTGACCCGCGACCCACCAGGCGTCCCCACCGCGAGCACCTGGAGAATGGAGACAGCGTCTGAGGCCCCGAAGTTTCTGAGTACGTACGTGAGTACGCGCGCGGATGTGCCGGTGTCCGGCCCGTCCGAAGCTGGACCCATGAACGAGACACAGGTCAAGCAGCAGAACACCGGGGCCTATTACGGCCAGGCCGTCGCCTCCTTCGGCATCGCCATCGGGGCGGTCTCCCTGGGGATCTACAACATGGAGGCCGACGGCTGGGTCCGCGCCTTCCTGGGCATCGCGGTCCTCTACCTCACCACCTCGGCCTTCACCCTCGCCAAGGTGGTCCGCGACCGCCAGGAGGTCACCCAGATCGTCAGCCGGGTCGACCAGGCCCGGATGGAGAAGATCATGACCAGCTACGACCCCTTCGCCCCTCCGAAGCAGCCCGCCCCGCAGGATCGCTAAGCGCTTGCTCACCCTCCGGTAAGGTGTTGTTCATTCCTACGGGCCGAAGAGGGTGGGCGAGCGATGGACAGCGTGGAGGAGATCGGCGGCTACCGGCCGTGGTCGGAGGTCACCCCCGACGCCGCGCGGCGGCTGCTCGTCGCCGCCGTGGAGGCCTTCGCGGAGCGCGGGTACCACGCCACCACCACGCGGGACATCGCGGGGCGGGCCGGCATGAGCCCGGCCGCGCTCTACATCCACTACAAGACCAAGGAAGAGCTGCTCCACCGGATCAGCCGGATCGGCCACGACAAGGCCCTGCAGATCCTGGACACCGCGGCCTCCGGGCCCGGCAGTGCCGCCGAGCGGCTCGACGCGGCCGTACGGTCCTTCGTGCGGTGGCACGCGGCCCATCACACCACCGCGCGCGTGGTCCAGTACGAGCTCGATGCTCTCGCTCCGGAGCACCGCTCCGAGATCGTGGCCCTGCGCCGGCGGAGCGACGCGGCGATCCGCCGCATCCTCGCCGACGGTGTCGAGGCCGGGGAGTTCTTCGTCCCCGACGTCCCCGGCACCACCCTCGCCGTGCTGTCGCTCTGCATCGACGTCGCCCGCTGGTTCAGCGCGGACGGCAGTCGCACGCCCGACGAGGTCGGCGCGCTCTACGCCGGTCTCGTGCTCCGCATGGTGGGCGCGAGCGGGCCGCGAGCGGGCCAGAAGTAGCGGCTGGTCAGAAGTAGTAGCGCGACACCGACTGCGCCACGCACACGGGCTTCTCGCCGCCCTCGCGCTCGACGGTCACCGTGGCCGACACCTGGACGCCGCCGCCCGCCTCCACGACCTCGGTGATCAGCGCGGTCGCCCGCAGCCGCGAACCGACCGGCACCGGCGCGGGGAAACGCACCTTGTCGACCCCGTAGTTGATGCCCATCCGCATGCCCTCGACCCGCATGATCTGCGGCACCAGGCTCGGCAGCAGCGACAGCGTGAGGTATCCGTGCGCGATCGTGGAGCCGAAGGGTCCGGACGCCGCCCGCTCCGGGTCCACGTGGATCCACTGGTGGTCCCCGGTGGCGTCCGCGAAGAGGTCGATCCGCTTCTGGTCCACCTCCAGCCAGTCGCTCGGGCCGAGCGGTGCGCCGATCCCGGCGGTGAGCTCCTCGGCGGACGTGAAGATCCTCGGCTCGGACATACCCGTACCTCTCCCTGGCGAATAAGCGCTTGCTCAGCATGCTGGGGCCGTCATGGATCTGTCAACGACTGTCAGCGACTCTCGGTGCCGTCCCCGGCCCCGAATCCCGGCCCGGCCGATTACCCTCGGCGGTGTGCCGCAGATTCCCGAGAAGGTCCACGAACTCACCGTCGGCCAGCTGTCCGCCCGCAGCGGCGCGGCCGTCTCCGCCCTGCACTTCTACGAGGCCAAGGGCCTGATCAGTAGCAGCCGCACCTCCGGAAACCAGCGCCGCTACACCCGTGACGCGCTGCGCCGCGTGGCGTTCGTACGGGCCGCCCAGCGCGTGGGCATCCCGCTCGCCAGCATCCGCGACGCACTCGCCCAGCTCCCCGAAGGCCGCACCCCCAACCGCGAGGACTGGGCCCGGCTTTCCGAGAGCTGGCGCGCCGAGCTCGATCACCGCATAGCCCAACTCGGTCGCCTGCGCGACCATTTGACCGACTGCATCGGCTGCGGATGCCTGTCCCTGGAGAACTGCGCGCTCTCCAACCCGGACGACGTCTTCGGTGAACGCCTCACCGGTTCCCGGCTGTTGTGACCTCCCTGGCGCGGGCCGCCGCCGCGACCAGCTCTGCGTTCGACCGCGCCACCCGCCCGTCCGGCAGGTGCAGCACGTCTCCTACGCCGATCCGCGCCCCGGTGCCGTACCGCGCGGCCAGCCGCACCGCCGGCCAGGCCGCCGCCTCCCGCCCGAACAGCAGCACCGGCACCGGCGGCAGCCGGCGCAGCAACTCCGCGACCGGCCCTGGCCCCGGGCCCGCGGAGCCCAGCTCGGCGACGAGCCGGACCCGCGCGGGATCCCGTACCGGCCAGGCGAGGAACCGCGCGGGCGGGCCGGGATCCCCGCCCACCGGGACCTCCGCGTCCACGGCCACCCCGCGCTCCAGCAGCGCCTCGGCGAGTTCCCGGGCTCCCGGCTCCGCGAACCGCACCACCGCCCGGTCGGGCAGCACCGTCCAGCTCCGCACCCGCGCCAGCCGCCCGGCCTGATCCGGCTCGGACCCCACACTCGCGGCCACACTCACGGGCACGCCCACGGCCGCCCCCAGGGCCGCCCCCATGCCCGTCCCCACGGCCGCGGAGACCGCCGGGCCGCCGCCGGGCCCGGGACCGCCCGGCACCCGGGGCCCGCTTCCGAGACCCGCCGCACGCAGGGCCTCCAGCAGCGGTCCGACCACCCGGGGCGAGAGGCTCTCGCGGCCGCACGGGGTGCGTGCGTGGACCAGCACCTCCCCGGCTCCGGCGGCCACCGCCGCCAGCGCGGCCTCCACCAGGTCCTCGGGGCTCATGGGGACCGCAGCCCCGTCGGCGGCGCCCCGGGACCCGTTCAGCGACGCCACCAGAGTCGGCTCCGCTCCCGCCCGAGATCCCGCCCCACCTCCCGCTCCGCTCCCTGCCCCTGCCCGGCTCACGCCGCCCCCGCCAGATCCGCCCCCCGCAGCGCCGTTTGCGCGAGCGCCGGTCTAGGCACCACGATTCCGCAGCCCGCGCATACCGGCCCGTCCCACGCCCATCCGGCGTGGGACGGCCCGGCCGGCCCGCCGGGCCCGTCGGCCGTGGCAGGGCCCGACGCCCGTGCCACTGCCTTCGCCGCCACCGCCGGAGGCACCCGCACCGGCCAGTGCAACTCCCGCGCCCCGCACACCGGACAGCCCGTCCCCGGCTCCGATTCCAGCGCCTCCACCAGCCGTCTCAACACCTCGCCCAGCGCCCCCTGCGGCCGTACGCCCGGATCGGCGCACCGCACCACCGCGTCCCCGCTGCCGCTCCAGGCCCACTCGGGCTGCCGCAGCCCGTCGTGCTTCTCGCGCCGCCGGCGCTCCGCGAACTGCCGTTCGTACGCCAGCCAGACCGCCCGCGCCTCCTCCAGCTCCTCCAGCGCGGCCACCAGCCGCGACGGGTCCGCGGCCCGGTCCTCGGGGCCGATCCCGTGCCGGTCGCACAGGTGCCACCACGTCGCGCGGTGTCCGTACGGAGCGAACCGCTCCAGGCAGCGGCGCAGCGAATGGCGCCGCAGGGCCCTGTCGTTGCGCGCGTCGCGCACCTGATGGGCCAGACTCCGGAATCCCGCCATCACACCTTCACCTCCGCCGAGCGCCCAGCACCGGGCGCCGTGCCCGCCGCGCTGTGTTCCCCACAGGACCGGCGCCGTGTGCCCAACATGCCCGGCCTGGTGCGGGCGCATGCGGGGGCGGTCGAGGCGTACGGGTGGCACATGGCCGGAACTCAGCGCCCCATGCGCCCCGCGGCCACCACCAGCCGGGCCAGCTCCTCGTGGCAGATGTCGCTGTGCGCCCCCGAGGGGGCACCGCCGCGCCGGACCACGGAGCCCGCGTCCACGCTCACGCAGCCCGCCGCGGGCAGGCCGCCCCGCAGCGCCGCGTCCAGGGTCAGCCGGGGGGTTCCCGGCACCCCGCGCACCCCGTCGTGCCCGATCGCGCCCCACCGCTCGTCGAAACCGAGCAGACCGGCCGAATCGCCGGCCATCCGGGAGGCGAGCGGATAGAACACCTTGAGGGAGGAGTCGTAGGGGGAGTGGCAGGCCGTCAGCGGCCCGTCGATCCTGTCCTGCAGTCCGCGCAGGGCGCCCCCGCGTCCCCGGTCGTGCGGCAGGCTGTCGGCGAACGCGTAGTGGGAGAAGGCCCCTTGGAGGACGGTCAGGGACTTCACGTTCCGCGCCCCGGACGGCAGCCCGCGCAGCGCGAAGGAGACCACCCGGCCGCCGAAGCTGTGACCGATGAGGTGCACCCGCAGGGCCGGGCGGCGGCCGGCCAGCTCCGCCAGCAGCGGCCCGAGGCCGTGCTCGCCGACGACCCCGGCCCGGGCCTTCATCTGGTAGTACGTGGCCTGGCGCAGCACCTCCTTGGCACCGTTCCACAGCGTCCGCGCCCCGCCGCCGGCCGAGAAGCCGGGGGAGTCCCCGGAGTCCCCGGGGAGCGTGGCGCCCGCCTCGGCCAGGGCCTCGGTGAACTCCCGGCACACCCGCAGGACGTCCCCGCTGAGGAAGTCCGGCACCTCGCGCGGGGCGAAGGCCGCCGCGAGATCGTCGCCCGTGCCCACGCCGTCCACGCCGGCCAGCTCCCGTACCAGCGCGCCGAACTCGGTGAAGCCGCCGTCGTGCGTGGGCCGCTCCTCCAGCAGCTCGGCGATCCGGTCCAGCTCCGCCGCCCGGCCGGGCCAGAACGCGCCGAGGGCCCGCCGGGTGACGGGATCCAGGGCCGTACCGTGGCCCGGCTCACCGGCGATCCCCACGCACCCGGTCCCTTCTCCGGCCACTTCTCCGGCCCCGGCCCCGGAGCCGCCCACGGCTCCACGGGCGTCGAAGTCGGGTATCGGCTCGTCCGAGAACCGGATCGAGGGCCACACCACCCCCACGTACCCCAGCCGCACCCCGGTCCCCACCAGATCCGCGAAGGGGGCGTAGAACCGGTCGAAGAGCCGGATCGCGGTGGAGCGGTCGGAGTTCCATCCGTGGGCGAAGACCAGCAGGTCCGTCGCCTCGATCCCGAAGACCGCCTCCCGCGCGCCCGGGCCCGCGTCGCCCTGCGCGTCGAAGGTCAGCTCCACGTACGGCCGGGCCCCGATCCCCGCCGCCGTCCCCGTAGCCGCCGCGGGCACCGCCCCGCCGATGTGCACCATGACGTCCCCCTCCACGCCGTGTCCCTGTTCCGCAGCATCCTGCGGAACAGGCCGCCCGGCCAGCCCCCGCGCACCAGCCGGTTCACGGATACAGCAGGTACTCCTCCCGCACCGCCGCGAACCGCGCCAGCCCGGCCGCCCAGTCGCCCGCGACCTCCTCCACGCCCGCCCCCGCGTCGACCATCCGCCGGACCCGGTCCGAGCCGGTCAGCCGGTCGATCCACTGGTCGGAGCGCCACGCGAAGCCGCTCCACACCCGCCGCGCGGTGACGAGCAGCCCGATCCCGGCCCGTACCGGATCGAAGGCCTCCCGGTCGTGGACGAGCAGCCGGACGCCGCCGCAGGTCTTCCCGGAGTACTTGGAGAAAGAAGGCGTGAAATAGGCCTCCCGGAACCAGACCCCGGGCAGCTCCAGCGCGTTCGCCGCCTCGGCCCAGCGCCGGTCCACGCCCTCCGCGCCGACCAGCTCGAAGGGGGTGGTGGTACCGCGCCCCTCCGACAGGTTCGTCCCCTCGAACAGGCAGGTCCCGGCGTACGCGAGGGCCGTGCCCGGCGTCGGCATGTTCGGGCTCGGCGGTACCCAGGGCAGCCCGGTCTCCTCGAAGAAGGACGCCCGCCGCCAGCCGGCCATCCGCACCACCTCCAGCCGCGGCGCGGCGCCGGCTTCCCGCAGGAACTCGCCCGCGAAGAGCCCGGCCAGCTCGCCCGCCGTCATCCCGTGCGCCAGCGCGATCGGCTCGCGGCCCACGAAGCTCGCGTACGGGCGCTGCAGGACGGGCCCGGCCGCCCGCCGGGCGCCGACCGGGTTGGGGCGGTCCAGCACCACCACCGCCTTGCCGGCGAGGGCGGCCGCGCGCATGCAGTCGTAGAGGGTCCAGATGTAGGTGTAGAAGCGGGCGCCGACGTCCTGGATGTCGAAGACGACCGTGTCGACTCCGGCCGCCGTGAAGACGTCCGCGAGCCGCTGCCCGCTCTTGTCGTACGTGTCGTACACGGGCAGTCCGGTCGCCGGATCCCGCCCGGCCCCCTCCGAACCGCCCGCCTGGGCCGTGCCCCGGAAGCCGTGCTCGGGGCCGAACACCGCGACCAGGTCGAAGTGTCCGTCGGCGGCGTCCGCGTGCAGGACGTCGACCAGGTGGCGGGCGTCCGCGGTGATCCCCGTCGGGTTGGTGATCACCCCGACCCGCTGCCCGGCCAGTACGGCGTACCCGTCCGCGGAGAGCCCCTCGAACCCGGTCCGCACCCGGCCGCCGGGCGCGCCCGGCACCTGCGTCCCCGGCACCTGCGTCCCCGGCACCTGCGTTCCCGGGGCTCCCGCCCCCAGGGCGCCCGCGGCGCCCGCCGCCCCGGCCAGACCCAGCAACCCGCGTCGCGACAGCGTCATCGCGCCAAAGTAGGGCTCCGCACCCTTCCGCCCGGACATACCGACTGGTTAGTCTGCCCGAGACCGAGGCCCCGGCAGGCGGCACGGGCGCACAGGGCACCCAGGGCGCCGGGGCAACCAAGGCAAGGCACCACCACCACGAAGGGCGGACCCGTGAACGCGTTCCAGGACCAGCGAGTCGTCGTCACCGGCGCGGGCGGCGGCATCGGCGCCGCCCTCGCCCACCGCTTCGCCGCCGAGGGGGCGACCGTGGCGGTCAACGACCTCGACGCCGCCAAGGCCGCCTCGGTCGCGGAGGCGATCGGCGCCCGCGCCGTCGCGGTGCCCGGCGACGCCTCCGCCGTGGCCGCGCAGGCGCGCGAGGCGCTCGGCGGCACCGTGGACGTCTACTGCGCCAACGCGGGCCTCGCCTCCGGTGGCGACGCCTTCGCCGACGAGGCCGTCTGGGAGGCGGCCTGGGACACCAACGTCATGGCCCACGTCCGCGCCGCCCGGCTGCTGCTGCCTGACTGGCTGGAGCGCGGGAGCGGCCGCTTCGTGTCCACCGTCTCGGCCGCCGGTCTGCTGACCATGATCGGAGCGGCCCCGTACAGTGTCACCAAGCACGGCGCGCTCGCCTTCGCGGAATGGCTCTCGCTGACCTACCGCCACCGCGGGCTCCAGGTCCACGCCATCTGCCCGCAGGGGGTCCGGACCGACATGCTCACCGCGGCCGGATCGGCGGGCGAGCTGGTCCTCGCGCCGACCGCGATCACGCCGGAAGCGGTCGCGGACGCCCTGTTCGACGGCATGGAGAAGGGCCGGTTCTTGATCCTCCCGCACCCCGAGGTCGCGGACTTCTACGCGTCCCGGGCCACCGACCCGGACCGCTGGCTGAGCGGCATGAACCACCTCCAGCGCAAGTGGGAGACCCGGTGACCGCAGACACCACGCCCCCGGCCCTCCCCTCGGACCCGGACCCGTCCGCCCCCGCCCCGACCTCCCCCTATGCCGCCAAGCCCTGGCTCGGCCTGCTCAGCCCGGTCCAGCGGGCCCCGATCGCGCCCCCGCCCAGCGTGCTGCACGCCTTCCGCGCCGCCGTCGCCCGCGCCCCCGGCCACACCGCCCTCGCCTACTTCGACGGCCGCCTCACCTACGCCGAGACCGACGCCCTCTCCGACTCCCTCGCCGGCCACCTCGCCGCAGACGGCATCCGCCGCGGGGACCGGGTCGCGGTCATGCTGCAGAACACCCCGCACTTCGTGCTCGCCGTCCTGGCCGCCTGGAAGGCCGGGGCGGTCGTGGTCCCGCTCAACCCCATGTACAAGTCCGGCGAGGTCGGCCACATCCTGCGCGACTCCGGGGCCACCGCCCTGGTCTGCGAGGCCCGCGCCTGGTCCGCGTACCTGCGCGGGGCCGCGCGGGAGACCGCCGTACGCACCGTCCTGACCGCCTGCGACCTGGACTTCCAGACCCGCGACGACGTACGGGTCCTCGCGCCGGGCCGCCCGGAGCAGCCGGCCGACGCCGCCGACCTGCACACCGTGGCCCGCCGGGGCCGCCCCGCCCCGCCCGACCCGGACCTCACGGCCGCGGACACCGCCCTGATCAGCTACACCTCCGGCACCAGCGGCACCCCCAAGGGCGCCATGAACCCGCACGGCGCCCTCACCCACAACGCCGTCCGCCAGGTGACCGGCCACCCCCTTCCCGAAGGCGCCTCCTACTTCGCCCTCGCCCCGCTCTTCCACATCACCGGCATGGTGTGCGAACTCGCCGCCTGCTTCACCAACGCCGGCACCCTCGTCCTCGCCCACCGCTTCGACGCCGGAGCCGTCCTCGACGCCTTCCTCGAACACCGCCCCGCGTACACCGTGGGTCCGGCCACCGCCTTCATGGCGCTCGCCGCGCACCCCGGGGCCACCCCGGACCACTTCGCCTCGTTCCGGGTGGTCTCCTCGGGCGGCGCCCCGCTGCCGCCCGCCCTGGTCGAGCGGCTGCGCGTCGCCTACGGCTTCTACCTGCGCAACGGCTACGGCCTCACCGAGTGCACCGCGCCCTGCGCCTCCGTACCCGCGCACCTCGAAGCCCCCGTGGACCCCGCCTCGGGCACCCTCTCCGTGGGCGTGCCCGGCGCCGACACCCTCGTACGGATCCTCGACGAGAGCGGCGCCGAGGTCCCCTTCGGCGAGACCGGTGAGATAGCCGTCCGCGGACCCCAGGTCGTCCCCGGCTACTGGGGCCTGCCCGCCGACACGGCCAAGGCCTTCCCGGGCGGCGAACTGCGCACCGGAGACGTCGGGTTCATGGACCCGCAGGGCTGGCTCTACGTGGTCGACCGCAAGAAGGACATGATCAACGCCTCCGGTTTCAAGGTCTGGCCGCGCGAGGTGGAGGACGTGCTCTACACCCACCCCGCCGTGCGCGAAGCGGCCGTCGTCGGTATCCCGGACCCCTACCGCGGGGAGAGCGTGAAGGCCTACGTCAGCCTGCGCCCCGGGACGGAGGCGGACCCGGCCGAGCTGTCCGCGTACTGCGCCGAGCGCCTCGCCGCGTACAAATACCCGCGCCGGGTGGAGATCCTGCCTGTCCTTCCGAAGACGACCAGTGGCAAGATCCTGCGACGGGAACTACGGATGCGCGACCACGGCTGAAAACGGCCGGACCCCGTCCGCGCCGCGCCCCACACGCGAGCACCACGAAAGGGAGGCGACAGCCATGGCCGCCAAGACCACGACGGACACCGTCGGGGCGCACGAGGCCCCGGTACCGCGCCGGCTCCTCGCCGTCGCGACCAGGCTGTTCGCCGAACGCGGCTACGACCGCACCTCGGTCCAGGAGATCGTCGAGGCGGCCGGGGTCACCAAGGGCGCGCTCTACCACTACTTCGGATCCAAGGACGATCTGCTGCACGAGGTGTACGCGCGCATGCTGCGGCTCCAGCAGCAGCGGCTCGACGCGGTGGCCGGTTCCGACGCCCCGGTGGAGGAGCGGCTGCGCGCCGCGGCCGCCGACGTGGTGGTCACCACGATCGAGAACCTGGACGACGCGGCGATCTTCTTCCGCTCCATGCACCAGCTGAGCCCGGAGAAGTTCAAGCAGGTCCGCTCGGAGCGCCGGCGCTACCACGAGAGCTTCCGCGCCCTGGTCGAGGAGGGCCAGGCCGCCGGGGTCTTCTCCGACGCGACCCCGGCCGACCTGGTGGTGGACTACCACTTCGGATCCGTCCACCACCTGTCGACCTGGTACCGCGAGGACGGCCCGCTCACGCCGCAGCAGGTCGCCGATCACCTCGCGGACCTGCTGATGCGGGCGCTGCGCCCGTAGCGGGCGCGGGGGGGAGGGCGGGGTAGTCGTTGTACCCCTCCGGCCCCTGTACGTGCATCAGGAACTCGGAGCGGATCTCGTTGAGCGGGGCGTCCGCACGCAGCCGCTCCACGAAGTCGGGGTTGGCGAGGAAGCCCCGGCCCAGCGAGACCAGGTCGGCGCCCTCGGCCAGGAGCCGTTCGGCGACGGCCTTGCCGCCGTCGGCCGCGAACTCCTCCCGGGAGAGCTGCTGGTTGGCGATCAGGGTGCCCCGCCAGGCCTCGCGGTGCTCCGCGATCCCGCGCCGTTGCCCGTGGGCGTAGAGGACGTGGAGATAGACCGGGTCGATCTCGGCCAGGGCCGCCAGCAGCGCCGGGTAGATCGCCTCGGTGTCACCCTCTTCGATGCCGTTGACGCCGACCCCGGGCGAGACGCGCACGCCGACCCGCTCCCTGCCGATGGCCCCGGCGACGGTCCGGACCACCTCGACGGTGAACCGGATCCGGTTCTCCACCGGGCCGCCCCACTCGTCGGTCCGCAGGTTGGTGCCCCGCGCCAGGAACTGGTGGGGCAGGAACCCGTTGGCGGCGTGCACCTCCACCCCCGCGAACCCGGCCTCCACGGCATTGCGGGCCGCGGTGGCGAAGTCGGCGACGGCGGACCGGACGTCCCCGGCCGTCATCGCGCGCGGAACGGGGGCGTCCCGCAGCCCACCGGGGGTCTGCAGCCGCTCGGGGAGCCGTACGGCGGACGGCGCGAGCGGTACGTGACCGCTGGTGTCGGGGTGCCCGACCCGGCCGCCGTGTTCGAGCTGGAGGAACATCGCCGCGCCGCCGCCCCGGCCGCCGGCTCCCGCCCGCACCGCGTCGGTGACCCGGCGCCAGCCGGCGATCTGCTCCGGGGTGTGGATGCCGGGGATGTTCGGATAGGCCTGCCCCACGGCGCTCGGTGTGGTGCCCTCGGCGATGATCAGGCCGGCGGTGGCGCGCTGGGCGTAGTGGACTGCCATCAGCTCCCCGGGGACCCCGTCGGCGCCGGCCCGGTTGCGGGTCAGGGGCGCCATCACCAGGCGGTTGGGGAGTTCCAGCCCGCCGAGGGAGGCGGGCTCGAAGAGGCGGGAAACGGACGGAAGGACCTGCTGCGTCTGCGTCATGCCCGTAACCTAAAACCTGACATGGATGTCAGATTCAAGTCCGGGGACGGCGGGGGCAGGGCATGCGGATCGGTGAACTGGCGGCGCGCACCGGGGTCAGCGAGCGCTCGCTGCGGTACTACGAGACCCAGGGGCTGCTGGTCTCCGACCGGACGCCCGGCGGCCACCGCGACTACGCGGAGCGGGCGGTGGACCGGGTCATCCGGATCCAGGAGCTCTACGCGGCCGGACTGCACAGCGCGAAGATCGGGCAGATCCTGCCCTGCATGCGCGACGCGGACGGCGGGCCGGACGTACGGGCCACGCCCGCGCTCGTCGCCGAGCTGGCAACGGAACGGGACCGGATCGACCGGCTGATCGCCGATCTGATCCGGTCCCGCGAGGTGCTGGACGAGGTCATCGAGGCGGCTTCGGGCAACACCGTGCCGGACGCCGCGCCCGCGACCGCGGAGCGGTCCTAGCCGAGCGGTGCGACCTCGCGGCCCCAGGTCTCCTTGGCGACCACGGCGAAGGAGATGTACCAGGCCACGCCCGCGGTGAAGAGTCCGAGGAAGCCGCCCGTGTGGCCCAGCGCCGTGCTCTGCGCCAGGTCGCCGAGGGCGAGGAACAGGAAGGTCAGCGCCAGCGAGACGAACAGCACGCGGTGCGCGACGTCCAGCTTCATGGCGGCGATCGACATGTACGCGGTGAAGATGAACCAGCCCACGAGGAACCAGCCGGTCGCCACGTGCGCCTGGTCGGCCGGCAGCGTGGGGACGACGAACTTCACGTAGCCGGCGAAGGACATCCAGAACGCGCCGTACGAGACGAACGCCGTGGTCCCGAAGGTGTTGCCGCGGCGGAACTCCAGGATGCCCGCCACGAACTGCGCGAGGCCGCCGTAGAACAGCGCCAGCGGCAGCACGACGGCGCTGAGCGCGGTGTTCGAGATCAGCCCCGAATTGAAGAGGCTGAGCACGAAGGTGGTGAGGGCGAACGCCGCCAGGCCGAGCGGTCCGGGATTCGCCATGACCTGCGGCGCGGTGACGGGGGAGGCCGTGGCGTGCGGCGCGGCGGCGGGGGCCAGGGTGGAGCTGGGCATGGCAGAGGGCACTTTCACTGGGGGAAATACCGAATATATCGGACTTCCCTAGTGGTCTGGACCATTAAAGGTCCGGTCCCGGGGGACCGAAGTCCCCCTCCACGCCCGCCGAAGTCCCCGGCCCCGCGCGCCGCAGCGCGTCCCGCCGTGCCCGCGGGAGGCTACCGGTACCGCTTGAGCTCCCGGTGCGCCAGCGAGCGCTGGTGCACCTCGTCCGGCCCGTCCGCCAGCCGCAGCGTCCGCGCCGCCGCCCACAGCTCCGCCAGCGGGAAGTCCTGGCTCACCCCGCCGGCGCCGTGCAGCTGCACCGCGTCGTCCAGGATCCGCACCACCGCCCGCGGGGTCGCGATCTTGATGGCCTGGATCTCGGTGTGCGCGCCCCGGTTGCCGGCCGTGTCCATCAGCCAGGCCGTCTTCAGCACCAGCAGCCGCAGCTGCTCCACGGTGACCCGGGCGTCCGCGATCCAGTTCTGTACGACGCCCTGCGCGGCCAGCTCCTTGCCGAAGGCGGTACGTCCCACCGCGCGCCGGCACATCAGCTCGATGGCCCGCTCCGCCATGCCGATGAGCCGCATGCAGTGGTGGATCCGCCCCGGCCCGAGGCGGGCCTGGGCGATGGCGAAGCCGCCGCCCTCCTCGCCGATCAGGTTCGCCGCCGGCACCCGGGCCCCGTCGAAGACGACCTCGGCATGACCGCCGTGGTCGTGGTCCTCGTACCCGTACACCGTCATCGCGCGCCGGATCTCGACCCCCGGGGTGTCCCGGGGGACCAGGATCATGGACTGCTGGCGGCGCGGGTCGGCGCCCCCGGGGTCGGTCTTGCCCATGACGATGAAGATCTTGCAGTCCGGGTTCATGGCCCCGGAGATGAACCACTTGCGGCCCGTGATCACGTACTCGTCGCCGCTCGCCGAACGCTCGATGCGGGTCTCGATGTTCGTGGCGTCCGAGGAGGCCACCTCCGGCTCGGTCATCGCGAACGCGGACCGGATCTCCCCGGCCAGCAGCGGCTCCAGCCACTGCTTCTTCTGCTCCTCGTTGCCGAACTGCGCGAGCAGCTCCATGTTCCCGGTGTCCGGAGCCGCGCAGTTCGTCGCCGTCGGCGCCAGGTGCGGGCTGCGGCCGGTGATCTCGGCGAGCGGGGCGTACTGGAGGTTGGTCAGCCCGGCGCCGTACGCGGCATCCGGCAGGCCGTGCTGGTTCACGAAGAAGAGGTTCCACAGTCCCTGGCGGCGCGCCTCGGCCTTCAGTTCACCGAACACGGCCGGGGTGTCCCAGGGCGAGGCCAGCCGCGCGCGCTGCTCGGCGGCGACGGGTTCCGCCGGGTAGACGTACTCCTCCATGAACGTGAGGAGCCGTCCGCGGAGTTCCTCGGTGCGGGCGTCGAATGCGAAGTCCATCGGGGGTTCCTCAACCTTCCTGAAGGGTGGTCAGACCGTGCTCGATGAAGACCGGGACCAGCTCGCCGATCCGGTCGAAGCCCGCGCCGACGGTCTGCCCGAGCGTGAAGCGGTAGTGGATGCCTTCGAGGATCACCGCGAGCTTGAACCAGGCGAAGGCCGTGTACCAGGCGACCTGCGAGGCGTCCCGGCCCGAACGGGCCGCGTACCGCTCGATCAGCTCGGCGGGTGCCGGATGGCCGGGGGCCCCGCTGGTCGTGCTGACCGGGGAGTCGGTCAGGCCCAGGTCGGAGCTGTACATCACCAGCAGCCCGAGGTCCGTCAGCGGATCGCCGAGCGTGGACATCTCCCAGTCCAGCACCGCCCGGATCCGGTCCGTACCGTCGCCGGAGTCGCCGATGAGCACGTTGTCCAGCCGGAAGTCCCCGTGCACCACCGTGGGCGCGGGCGACTCGGGCAGGGTCCGCCCGAGGGCGCCGTGCAGCTCGTCGATCCCGGCGAGCTCCCGCCCCCGGGAGGCCGCGAGCTGCTTGCCCCAGCGGCGCAGCTGCCGGTCCAGGAACCCCTCGGGCCGCCCGAAGTCCCCCAGACCCACCGCCTCCGGGTCCACCGCGTGCAGGTCGACCAGGGTGTCCACCAGGCCCAGCACCGCGCGCCGGGTCCGCTCGGGACCCAGTGCGGCGAGCTGCCCGGCCGTGCGGAACGGCACCCCGTCCACGTACTCCATCACGTAGAACGGCGCCCCCAGCACGGCCTCGTCCTCGCACAGCAGCAGCGGCTCGGGCACCGGCACCGCGGTGCCGTGCAGCGCCGCGATGACCCGGTGCTCGCGCCGCATGTCGTGCGCGGTCGCCAGTACGTGCCCCAGCGGCGGCCTGCGCACCACCCACCGGGAGCTCCCGTCGCCCACCTCGTACGTGAGGTTCGAGCGGCCGCCCTCGATCAGCCGGCCGGTCAGCGCCCCGGCCACCAGGCCCGGCAGCGCCCGGTCGAGATGGCCGCGCAGCCGCTCCAGATCGAGCCCTCGCGGGCCGGAAGGGGCGCCGGAAGGGTCAGGGGAGGGAGCTGAGGTCATGGTGCGCGCCTCCGTGCGGAGTTGACGACGACGGAACGGACGCACACCATCATGCCGACCAGTCGGTATGCCGTCCAGTGGGTGGAGGCGGCGAAGTGCGCGTCTTCGGTCGTACCGCCCGGTCAGGCGTGGCAGAGGATCGGCGTCCCGCCGTTCATCACGGTCATGTCCCGCAGCACCGCCAGGATGTCCAGAGGTACCCCCTCGGGCTCCCCGGCCAGTTCCGCGTACGCCCGGTGCAGGTTGGCCACCAGCCGCTCGCTCTCCCGCCAGGCGGCGAACTCGCCGAGATCGGCCTGCCGGGCCGCCTCCAGCGGGGTCAGCCCCTTCGCGCGCCCCTCCCGGGCCAGCTCGGCCACGTACCGCAGGTAGCGCTCGGTGGCCTCGTACGCGCCGGGGTCCGTCAGCGGGCCGTGTCCCGGCACGACCGTCTCCGCGTCGAGCGAGCGCAGCAGCTCCAGCGCCCGCAGCGAACCGGCCAGCGAGCCCATCGCCAGGAACGGCGTGCCCTCCGCGAAGACCAGGTCGCCGGTGAAGACGATCCGCTGCCCGGGCAGCCACACGACGGAGTCGCCCGTGGTGTGCGCCACGCCCGGGTGGAGGACCCGTACCTCGGTCTCCCCGACGTGCAGCGTCATCCGGTCGGTGTACGTCAGATCGGGTGCGGTGATGTCCAGCGCGCCGAAGTCGGTCGCCGGCCAGATCAGTTCCAGCTGGCGCCCGGCGGCGAGCTGCTCCGCGCGCGCGTTCTCGTGCGCCAGGACCAGCGCCTCCGGGGTGAACACGCCGTTCCCGTAGGTGTGGTCGCCGTGGTGGTGGGTGTTGACCACCGTGCGGGGGAGCGGCGCCCCGGCGGCCAGTACCGCCGCGCGCAGGGCCAGCGCCCGCCGCTCGGTGGCCGCCGTGTCCACGAGCAGCGTCCGGCCGCCGCCGGTCACGAAGCCGGCGTTGTTCAGGCACCAGCCACCGTCCGGCTGCACGTAGGCGTGCACCCCGGGCGCGGGCTGGACGAGGTACGGCTCTTCGGCGGGCATCCGGTCTCTCCCCGGGTCACGGTGACGGGCTTTCGGCATCCTGCCAGTCACCGGGCCGCGGGGGGAGGGTTCGGGTTGTCAGCGCTCGTCAGTGCTCGTCGACGTGGCCGTCGTGCTGGGCGTGCCGGTGCCCGTCGTGCAGGTAGTCGACGTGGTCGCCGTGCTGGACGGACTCGTGCCCGCAGTCCGGGCCGTGCGCGTGCGCGTGGGCGGCGTGCTCGGCGTGACCGGCGGGCTCGCACTCGTCCCAGTGGCCGGAGTGCTCGCGGTGCAGATGGCCGTCGTGCGCGTAGTCGACGTGGTCGCCGTGCTGGACCGGGGTGTGCCCGCAGTCGGCGCCGTGGGAGTGCTCGTGCGTGGGGTGTTCCTGGTGCATGGTCGTCATGACGGCCGAGGATAGTGGAGATGCACCCCGAATCCACCGATGTGTTCGCCATTAGGGGTATATGCCGGGAAAGGCCGGTCCCCTGGCCGACGGCCCGGGAGCCGGACGACCGTGGGGCGCCGACCCGCCGACCCGCAGACCCGCCGACCCGAGGGGGCCGGTGGGCCGGTCCCTCACACGATGAGCGCCATCGCGAACACCGCCAGGCCCACCGTGCAGGCCGTCGCCGCCAGCGCCGCGCCCACCGCCAGCCCGGCCGGCCGCGCCGCCGCCAGCTCCCGCACCCGCCGGTGCGCCACCCCCATGAAGGCCAGCCAGAACAGCGCGATCACCGCCACCCCGGCGACGGCCACCAGGGAGCCGGACCCGTGCAGGGCCTGGCGCAGCGCCAGTACGGCCACCACCGCGCAGGACAGGGTCGTACGCCGCCACGCGAGCCGGGTCCGCTCGGGCTGCAGTCCCGCGTCACGGCCGCCGGGGCCCTCGCGGTCGGCGGCGTCGGCCGAGGCGCTCATCGCCCCTTCACCGGCCCGTCACCGCCCTTTCGTCCAGCCCAGCAGGACGACCACCACCATCGCCATCGCGACCAGCCCCACCCCCAGGCTCAGCACCACCGGGAACCGGGACATCGGCAGGTCCTCGCCGCGCCGCATGGCCCGCTCGCACCGCACCCAGTGGTTCACCGCGCGCAGCGAACAGGCCGCGCCCACCGCGAGCAGCGCGAAGGCCATCGCCACGCGCACCGCCCACCGCAGGTCCGGCAGGAACTGGTCCACGGCGAACCCGCCGCCGATCAGGGCCAGGGCGGTCCTGATCCAGGCCAGGAAGGTCCGCTCGTTGGCCAGCGAGAAGCGGTAGTCGGGGGTCTCGCCCTCGTCCCTCACCCGAGCCGGCGCGAACCACAGCCGCACGTCCTTGACGAAGTCGAGCACCCGCCCAATCTACTGGCGCCCCGCGCGGGCGGCCCCCGGAGCCGCCCCGCAGGCCCCCCGGAGCCGACCTGCGGGTTTCCCGGACGCCTACCGCCGCCCGGACCCGCCCCACCGGCGCTCCTGGCCGCCCCCACCCCGCACGGAGCCGGCCTACCCCCGCTCCGAGAGGAACTCCCGCAGCCTCCGGTACGCCTCCAGCCCGTCCGGCACCCACGGCCACGAGCCGTCCGCGACCCGCCGCGCCACCTCCCCCTCGGGCAGCCACGCGTGCCAGGCCACCTCCGAGGCCTGCGGGCGCACCGGCAGCTCGCAGCGGACCTCGTGCACGTAGCTCCACCAAGCCCCGCCCGGCCCCTCGTAGAGGAACTTGAACAGCGGCTCGGGCGGCTCCAGCCCCGCCACCCCCAGCTCCTCCTCCGCCTCCCGCAGGGCCGCCTCGGCGTAGCTCTCGCCCGCGCCGACCACCCCGCCCACGAACATGTCGTAGTGCGAGGGGAAGACCAGCTTCGAATCCGTCCGCCGGTGCGTGAAGATCCGTCCCTCCCCGTCCCGGGCCAGGACGAAAACGCAGCGGTGGATCAGCCCCTTCGCGTACACCTCGCCCCGCGGGGCGCGCCCCGTCACCCGGTCCTCCCGGTCCACCACGTCCAGTACCTCGTCGGCCGCGCTCATGCCGTGATCCTCCGCTCCCATTGACTGGTTACCGCTCCGTAGCAAAGGATCGCCCCACCACCGACGGAGGACGGGTTCCACATGACGTACGACGCAGACGTGATCGTGATCGGGGCCGGGCTCGCGGGCCTCGTGGCCACCGCCGAGCTCGTCGACGCCGGCCGCAAGGTCATCCTGCTCGACCAGGAGCCGGAGCAGTCCATGGGCGGCCAGGCCCACTGGTCCTTCGGCGGCCTGTTCTTCGTCGACTCGCCGGAACAGCGCCGCATGCGGATCAAGGACACCCGTGAGCTGGCCCTCCAGGACTGGGCCGGCACCGCCGGCTTCGACCGCGAGGAGGACGCCTGGCCGCGCCGCTGGGCCGAGGCCTACGTGGACTTCGCGGCCGGCGAGAAGCGCCCCTGGCTGCACGCCCAGGGCGTCCGCTTCTTCCCCGTCGTCGGCTGGGCGGAGCGCGGCGGCTACGACGCCAACGGCCACGGCAACTCCGTACCCCGCTTCCACATCACCTGGGGCACCGGACCCGGCCTCGTGGAGCCCTTCGAGCGCCGCGTACGGGCCGGGGTGGCCCGCGGGCTGGTCCAGCTGAAGTTCCGCCACCGGGTCACTGGGCTCTCCCGTACGGCGGGCACCCTCGACACGGTGACCGGCGAGGTCCTGGCCCCCTCCGACGCCGTCCGCGGCACCGCGAGCGGCCGCGAGGCCACCGGGGAGTTCTCCCTGCGCGCCCAGGCCGTGATCGTGACCAGCGGCGGCATCGGCGGCAACCACGACCTCGTGCGGGCCCAGTGGCCGGCCCGGCTCGGCACGCCGCCCGCGCGGCTGCTCTCCGGGGTCCCGGCCCACGTGGACGGCCTGATGCTGGGCATCGCGGAGGAGGCGGGCGCCAGCCACATCAACAAGGACCGGATGTGGCACTACACCGAGGGCATCGAGAACTGGAACCCGATCTGGTCCAAGCACGGCATCCGCATCCTGCCCGGTCCGTCCTCGCTCTGGCTGGACGCCACCGGCAAGCGGCTGCCCGTACCGCTCTTCCCGGGCTTCGACACCCTCGGCACGCTCGACCACATCATGAAGACCGGCCACGACCACACCTGGTTCGTCCTCAACCAGCGCATCATCGGCAAGGAATTCGGGCTCTCCGGCTCCGAGCAGAACCCGGACCTGACGGGGAAATCGGTCCGCGGGGTCATCGAGCGGGCCCGCCAGGCGGTCCCCGGGCCGGTGCAGGCCTTCATGGACAACGGCGCCGACTTCGTCGTCGAGAAGGACCTCTCCGCGCTGGTGCGGGGCATGAACGCGATCACCAAGGACGGACTGCTCGACGAGGAGACCGTCCGCCGCGAGATCGTCGCCCGCGACCGGGAGATCGCCAACCCCTTCACCAAGGACCTCCAGGTCACGGCGATCCACGGCGCCCGCAAGTACCTCGGCGACAAACTGATCCGCACCGCCGCCCCGCACCGGATCCTGGACCCGGCGGCGGGCCCGCTGATCGCCGTCCGGCTCTCGATCCTGACCCGCAAGTCCCTGGGCGGTCTGGAGACCGACCTTTCCTCCCGCGTCCTGACCGCCGCGGGAGAACCCCTCCCGGGCCTCTACGCGGCGGGGGAGGCGGCCGGCTTCGGCGGCGGCGGCGTCCACGGCTACCGGGCCCTGGAGGGCACCTTCCTCGGCGGCTGCATCTTCTCGGGCCGCGCGGCCGGCCGGGCGGCGGCCGCGGCCGTCTCCTGACCGGCGCCGGGCCCGCCCCTCGGCGCGGGCGCTGCCGGGGCGGCCGCTGCCGGGGCGGCACAAGGGGTGGTCCGCGGGGCCGACGGGACGGGGTACCGTCTTTGTCATGACCGTCAGCAAGAACATCAACAACCCCGTGGGCCAGGGCGGCGGCCAGCGCAAGCGGCAGTCGCGCGCCGAACGCCAGAACAACGGCCCGCACCGCAACCTCGACCGCAGCGGCGCGGCCGACCGGAAGGCCGAGCTGCTGCGCAAGATGCGCGAGAAGGCGGGCGCGGCCGAGGGCGACGCCCAGGCGGGCGACGCCACCGCGCAGAGCTGAAGCACCGCCGCCGCAGGGCGGCGCAGCACGGGCCAGGGCCCGGACCGCGACGCGCGGTCCGGGCCCTGCCGTCGTCGTACCCGGCCCGCGCCGGGCAGCGGCCCGCGCCCAGGGGCGGCGGGCCCGCGCTCAGGGCAGCCGGGTCACCAGGCGGAACCGCTCCGCCACGACCGGGGTGTCGTCGTCGACCGTGAAGTGCGGGTCGCCGAGGGCCTCCCGCATCTGCGGACCGTGCCAGAAATCCTCGTGCCCGGAGCGCCATTCGGCCACTGACGTGAATCCCTCGCCCTCGTCCAGCGCGTGCCGCAGGTCCACGTCCGCCAGCCGCAGGATCCTTACGTCCGTCACCTCCAGGACGCCCACCGGACGCCCGGCGGAGTCCACGATCACCATCCGCTCGCCCGCCACGGGCAGCGGGTCCCCCGCCGCCTCGTAGTCGGCCAGGACGGCCGTGGTCGTGGTCTTGGCGCCGCTCAGCACGGCCGCCACCAGCGCGTCCCGCAGCGGACCCGGGAAGGCGAACTCGATGGGCGGGAGATCCTCGTAGGCCGTCATGGCGGCCAGCCTACGACCCTGCGCGCGATCCGGCCCGAGGGCGGCCCCGGCCTGCCGACAACCCGCCGCGAACCGGAACAACCCCATCAACTCACCCGTGTGAAAGACCAGTTGAAACGAGCCACGCAGTGGACTGGACCTTGACGCGGAGCTGTGCGTACCGCTTTGCTGTGCGTGATCTTCCGGCCACACCGTCCAACTGCCCGCGTCCTGGAGGGAAACCCGCGGATGTCGCCCCCTCCGCCGCCCCTCGGCCGCGCCCGCAAGCGGGACGCCCAGCTCTTCGACCCCGCCCTCTGCGACCTGGAACTCGTCGACGTCCGAGCCCAGTTCACCCAGGGCCGCTGGGCCAAGGCCCGTTCCCTCCTCGTCGCCACGGGAGACGACTGGGACCGCCGAGGGCACCGCCTCGTGGTCCTCGCCGAAACCCCGGCCGCGACCGCGTGGGCGCGCGAGTGGCTCCTCGCCGAACCGGAGAGCGCCGACGCCGTCACCCTCCTCGCCTGTGCGTCCGTCTTCGGCGCCCTGCGCCGCAAGGGCACCCCCGAGGCCGCCGAGGAGGCCTGCCGCCGCGCCGCGGCCCTGCTCCCGGCCGACCCCACCCCCTGGCTCGGCCTGCTGCTCCTCACCCGCGCCTTCGGCACCGAAGAGGAGTTCAGCCGCCATTTCGACCAGGTCAGGGCCCGCCACCGCGAACACCACCACGCCCACCACCTGATGGTCTCCCGGCTGGCCGAGCGGGCCCCGGCCGCCGGCCGCGACCCGCTCCACGAGGTCTACGACTTCGCCGCCTGGGCCGCCGAGGAGTCCCCGGCCGACTCCCCGCTCGCCGTCCTCCCCGTCATCGCCCACGCCGAGCGCTACCGCGTCCTCGCCGCCGGGCAGGGCCACGGCCCGGACGCCGGAGCCGAGCACTGGTCCGGGCGCCGCGCCCGCCAGGTGCTGCGCTCCGCCTTCGACTGGTGGCTGGAGTGGGAGCGCGAGGACCACCCCCGCAACCGGGTGGACCTCAACTTCCTCGCCCACGCCAAGCTCTGCGAGGGCCGCCCCGCGGAGGCGGCCGCCCTCTTCCAGCGCATCGGCAGCCACGCCACCCAGGCCCCGTGGTCCTACCCGGACCGTGACCCGCACAAGGCCTTCCTCGCCGCACGCAGCGCCGCGCTCGGCACCGCCTGACCCACCCCCGGCCCGGCCGCCACCGCGCACGTCCGGCTCGGCAGGTCCCGCTCGTCAGTACCGCTCAGTACGCCCCGCTCCGCCAGTACCGCTTCGCCAGTACCGCTCAGCAAGTGCCGCTCAGTCCCCGCCCCGAAAGGACGCCCCGCCATGCCGACGGGCAGATCCACCACGCTCACCGACCCGGCCGGCCAGGCCGAGATCCGTACGTACAAGGGCCAGGACCGCGCCCTGCGCGCCGACCGCCTCGGCACCGCGGGCCTGCTGCTCTCCGTGCTCGCCGCGAGCGCGCCCCTGATGGTCGTCGCGGGCGTCATGCCCACGACCTTCGGGGTCATGGGCATCGTCGGACAGCCCCTGCTGTTCGTGATCCTCGGCGCCGTCCTCGCCCTCTTCAGCGTCGGCTACGCCGAGATGAGCCGGCACGTCCACAACGCCGGCGCCTTCTACGCCTACATCGCGCGCGGCCTCGGCCCCACCGCGGGCGCCGGCGCCTCGTTCGTCGCCCTCGTCGCCTACAGCGCCATGCAGGTCGGCGTCTACGGCATCCTCGGCTTCGAGATCTCCGGCCTCTTCGCCACCTACCTCGACACCGAACTGGCCTGGTGGATACCGGCCCTGACCGCCGTCGTCCTCACCGGCGCCCTCGGCTGGCTCAAGATCGACCTCAACGCCAAGGTCCTCGGCGTCCTCCTGCTCATCGAGGTCCTGCTCGTCGTCGTCTTCGACGTCGCCGCCATCGGCAAGCCCGGCCCCGAAGGCCTCTCCCTGCACGCCTTCAACCCCGAGACCCTCACCGGCGCGGGCCTCGGCACCGCCCTGTGCTTCTGCATCGCCGCCTTCGTCGGCTTCGAGCAGTCCCCGGTGTACGCGGAGGAGACCAGCAAGCCGCACATCGTCGTCTCCCGGGTGATGTTCCTCGCCGTCGGCTTCGTCGCGCTCTTCTTCGCCCTCAGCGCCTGGGCCCTGTCCGTGGCCACCGGCCCCGGCGAGGTGGTCAAGGCCTCCGCCGAGGCCGGCCCCGGCCTGCTCTTCCAGCTCGCCGAGAGCCGCCTGGGCACCACCTTCACGGACGTCCTGCACTTCCTGTTCGTGACCGGCATGTTCGCGGCGATGCTCAGCTTCCACAACGTCGTCGCCCGCTACGCCTTCGCCATGGGCCGCGAGGGCCTGCTCCCGGCCGCCTTCGGCCGCACCAACGCGGGCACCGGCGCCCCCGCCACCGGCTCGCTCCTGCAGACCGTGATCTCCGCCGTGGTCGTGCTGGCCTTCGCGTTCACCGACGACACACCGGCCGGGGACCCGACCGTGCCCGTCCTGCGCCTGTTCACCTGGATGGGCAACGTCGGCGCCCTCGGCATCACCCTCCTCATGGCCACCGCCTCCTTCGCGGTCATCGCCTTCTTCGTCCGCCGCGGCACCGCCGGCGCCCAGGTCTGGCGGCTCGGCTCGGCGGGCCTCGCCGGCCTCGCCCTGCTCGCCATCGCCGTCTACACGGTCAAGGACTTCGGCGTCCTGGTCGGCGCCGCGGAGGGCTCCGCGCTGAGCTGGGCCCTGCCCGGCATCATCGCCGCCGCCGCCCTCGTGGGCCTGGCGTACGGCCTCTTCCTGCGCTCCCGCCGCCCCGCGGCGCACGCCCGCATCGGCCTGGGCAACGAGGCCTTCCGCCTCGACCAGGCGGCGGAGTCCGCCGAGGCCGCCGTCCCGGCCCCGCGCGGCTGACCCGTACCGGACGTACGCAACAGGAGAGGGGCCCCGCCGCGGCGGGGCCCCTCTCCTGCTTCTCCGTACGCGGGCGCGGATCAGGCCTTCTTGACCACGCCGGACTTCAGCTGCATGGCTCCGAAGCCGTCGATCTTGCAGTCGATGTCGTGCCCGTCGACGCCGTCGATGAGCCGGATGTTGCGCACCTTGGTGCCGGCCTTGATCCCGGAGGGGCTGCCCTTGACCTTGAGCGCCTTGACGACGGTCACGGTGTCGCCGTCGCTCAGCACGTTCCCGACGGCGTCCTTCACGACCTGCTCACCGCTGTCCCCGCCGCCCTCGGCGTCACTCTCGGCGGGCACCCACTCGTGCCCGCACTCGGGGCACACCACGAGCGCGTTCATCTCGTAGGTGTACGCGCAGGAACATTTCGGACAAGGGGGAAGATTCTCGTTCACCCGGACAGAATATCCCGAACCGCCCACCAGGACGTTCCGCGCCGAAGCTGCCGCCAAACGCAGAAAACCCCACGTGAAGTGGGGTTTTCGCTTGGTGTCCGAGGGGGGACTTGAACCCCCACGCCCGATAAAGGGCACTAGCACCTCAAGCTAGCGCGTCTGCCATTCCGCCACCCGGACAAGGTGTCTGTCTCGCGTCCCTCGCGGGCCGTTCCGACGTGGAAAACATTACCAAACATTCCGGGGTCCTCGATCACACCCCCCTGCGGCCGGGGATCGCCCTTGGGGGAAGCGGCCCGGGGGGCGAGGATGGAGGCAGTTCGGAACTGATCAGTGGGAGGAAGCAGCGTGAGCGAATCGGGCGCGGGCAGGACCGTCTCCGGCGAGGACGAGGTCGTCGGCCTCTGCCGGGACCTCATCCGGATCGACACCAGCAACTACGGGGACCACTCGGGACCCGGCGAGCGCAAGGCGGCCGAGTGGGTCGCCGAGCAGCTCGCCGAGGTCGGGCTGGAGCCGCAGATCTTCGAATCGCACAAGGGGCGCGCCTCGACCGTGGCGCGGATCGAGGGCGAGGACCCCTCTCGGCCGGCGCTGCTGATCCACGGGCACACCGACGTGGTTCCGGCCAACGCCGCCGACTGGACCTACGACCCCTTCGCGGGCGAGATCGCCGACGGCTGCGTATGGGGCCGCGGCGCGGTCGACATGAAGGACATGGACGCGATGACGCTGGCCGTCGTGCGCGACCGCATGCGCAGCGGCCGCAAGCCCCCGCGCGACATCGTGCTGGCCTTCCTCGCCGACGAGGAGGCGGGCGGCACCTACGGCGCCCGGTACCTCGTCGACAAGCACCCCGGGCTCTTCGAGGGGGTGACGGAGGCGATCGGCGAGGTCGGCGGCTTCTCCTTCACCGTGAACGAGAACCTGCGGCTGTACCTGGTGGAGACCGCCCAGAAGGGCATGCACTGGATGCGCCTGACGGTGGAGGGCACCGCCGGCCACGGATCGATGACCAACAACGACAACGCCATCACCGAGCTCTGCGAGGCCGTCGGGCGCCTGGGCCGCCACACCTGGCCGGTACGGGTCACCAAGACCGTCCGGCACTTCCTGGACGAGCTCTCGGACGCGCTGGGCACCCCGCTCGACCCGGACGACATGGACGCCACGCTCGTCAAGCTCGGCGGCATCGCCAAGATGGTCGGCGCGACCCTGCGCAACTCCGCCGCCCCGACCATGCTCGGCGCCGGCTACAAGGTCAACGTCATCCCCGGCCAGGCCACCGCCCACGTGGACGGCCGTTTCCTGCCGGGCTACGAGGAGGAGTTCTTCGCCGACCTCGACCGGATCCTCGGGCCGCGCGTGAAGCGCGAGGACGTCCACGCGGACAAGGCGCTGGAGACGGGCTTCGACGGCAAGCTCGTGGACGCCATGCAGACCGCCCTGAAGGCGCACGACCCGATCGCCCGCGCGGTCCCGTACATGCTCTCCGGCGGTACGGACGCCAAGTCCTTCGACGACCTCGGCATCCGCTGCTTCGGCTTCGCTCCGCTCCAGCTCCCGCCGGAGCTGGACTTCGCCGGGATGTTCCACGGCGTGGACGAGCGGGTGCCGGTGGAGGGTCTGAAGTTCGGCGTCCGGGTGCTCGACCGGTTCATCGACGAGTCCTGAGGCGGGCGGCGGCCGGGTTCCGGACGGGCCGGGCGTAGCTAACGCCCGGGAATCGGGAAGGTGTGCGGAAACCACTGAGAAGAGTGAATGCGCTCATACGCTCGTAGCCCCGGTGATCCCTCCTCGTTACAGGTGGTGCGGTCCGCGGCTGGGACCGCGCTTGCCTACTAGGAGGAACAATGTTCAAGAAGGTTGCCGCCGCTGCGGCTGTCACCGGTGGTCTGGTTCTCGCGGGTGCGGGTCTGGCTGTCGCCGACGCTGGTGCCCAGGGTGCGGCCATCGGTTCGCCGGGTGTCCTGTCCGGCAACGTCGTCCAGGTTCCGGTCCACGTTCCCGTGAACGTCTGCGGTAACACGATCTCCGTGATCGGCCTGCTGAACCCGGCTTTCGGCAACACCTGCGTCAACGCCTGACGCATCTGAAGTACTCGGCCCCGGAGCGCATTCCAGCGCTCCGGGGCTGTCGGGTTTTCCGGCCCTTGTCACCAGGTCGCGCGGACCTGACGGATGATCCGGCGGCGCAGTCGCACGCGGCGACTGCCGTCCCGAAGCAGGGTCAGCCGGTCGAGCTCCCAGTGCCCGTACTCGGCGTGTTCGGTCAGCAGGCGGGTCGTTTCCTGACGTGGAACCCCACGGGGCACGTACAAGTCGACAAATTCGTATTCCGGCATCGCATCTATTGTGCCGTGAGAGCCCCTCTACGGATAGCGTCTGCACTATGTCTGATGCCGCTCTGCCCACTGTTGCCGAGGTACGCGCCGCCGCCGAGGCGGTCAAGGCCGCGCTCGACCGTCACCTCGCCGCGGTCGAGAGCAGGATCGGGGACGATGATCCGGACGTCTACGCCGCGTTCAACGAACTCGCCGCCGCCGCCGAGGAGTACGACGAACTCCTCTACGACCGCTACGACGAGGTCACCCCGTTCGAGATCCCCACTCCGGAGGACGGGCTCCCGTACACCGGCCCCGCCGAACCCGCCGCCTTCAGCGTGCTCATCCGCCGTGACTACGCCGTCGTCGAACCGGCGCGCCTGATCGCCCAGGCCGAACGCGTCGTCGCGCACGACCGCGAGGCCGAACTCGACCACGACGGCGGCACCGCCGACGCCCTCGGCGTGCTCTTCGGCGAGTACGAGCCCGACGAAATCGCCTCCCGGGCAAAGGACTTCGGACTGGAGGAGGGCGATTCCACCCTGTGGATCGCCGCTTCGGAGGAGGTCGCGGAACCGGGGGACTGGCTCGGTTCGCCCTTCGGACACATCGATCCGCAGGACGTCATGCACCGGTTCGACGTCAGCTCGGTCTTCGACGAGGAGGACGAGGGCGAGGGCGACGAGGAGGAGGCCGGGGACGGCGCGCCGGCCGAGCGGGGTCTGACCCCGGCCTGACCCCGGCCTGATCCCGGTCCGGACCCCGGCCCGAGCCCGGTCCGGCCGCGGTCCGTACCTCCCCGCGCGACACCCCGTACGCAACGCACCGCGGCCCCCGTCCCACCCGGGACGGGGGCCGCGGTGCGTCCGTCACTCGGACCGCGCCGACTCCGGTGCCGACTCCGAGGCCGAGGCGACGAGGCCCCGCAGCAGAGCCGTCAGCCGGGTCGTACGGGGCTTCGCCGGGACCTCCGCGACCGCGCGCGGCAGGGCCTGGTCCACCCCGTGCACCACCGAGAGGTGCCGCTCGGCCCGCCCGAAGGCCGTGTACACCCAGTCCCGGGACAGGGCCTGAGCCGCGTCCCCGGGCAGGACCACGACGGCCGCCGGCCAGCGCGAGCCGACGGCCTGGTGCGCCGTCACGGCCCAGCCGTGCCGCACCTGCGACTCCACCCGCTCCTTCGGTACGACGATCCGCGCGCCCGCGGCTCCGGCCAGGTGCAGCCCCTGCGCGTCGGCCGACACCACGCGGGCCGGCAAGGCCCGCCCGGCGGAGGGCACATGGACCACCCGGTCACCGGGATCGAAGCCGAGGAACCGGCCGGGGCCCGGGTTCAGCCGCTCCTTGAGGGCCGCGTTGAGCGCGCGGGTGCCCGCCGGGCCGCCGTGGCCCGGCGTGATCACCTGGACGGCGTCCGCCGGGATCCCGAAGGCGCGGGGAACCGACTCGGCGACCAGCTGCACGGTGCGGTGCACCGCCTCCCCGGCGTCGCGGACCGGGACGATGACGACCTCCTTGCCGGGGGCGTCGACCTGGTACAGCTCCCCGACGCCGATCCCCGAGACCAGCTCGCCGATCGGGCCCGGGTCCGGGATCCGGGAGACGAGCTGCGGGCAGGCACGGGCCGCGAGCACATCCGCGAAGACCCGGCCGGGGCCCGCGGAGCCGAGCACGGCCGGGTCACCGGACAGGACCAGGCGGGCCCCGTCGGGGACGGACTCCACCAGCGCGGCGGCGGTCTCCACGTCCAGCTGCGGGGCGTCCAGCACGATCAGCAGGTCCAGCGCGAACTGCCCGTCCGCGTCCCGCCCCGGGCCCTCGGCGCCGGCCAGCAGGCCCGCCACGGTGACGGCCCCCTCGGCGGGGGCGTGCGCGGCCAGGCAGGCCCGCAGGCCGAACTCCCGGGCAGCCGCCAGCAGGGCGCGGGGCTCGGCGCGGGCGGCCTCGCCGCCGGTGTGGGTGACCAGGCCGTGCCCGGCGGCGGCGCGGATCAGTTCGGCGCCGGCGCCGGTGGCGGCCTTGTCCCAGTCGGCGGGGTCCGTGAAGGCGTTGGCGATCCGGGCCAGGCCCTCGGCGAGGCTTTCCTCGGCCATGGCGGAGCCCTCCAGGCCCACCAGGATGCGTACGGGCTGCTCCTCGTCCTCGCCGACGGGCGGACCCACAGGCTCCTCGAAGGCCAGCGCGGCGCCTTCGCCGACGGCCGCCTCCAGGGCCTCCGCGGGGTCGGGCACGCCGTACTGGGCGAGAGCCGACTCCAGGGTGGGGGCCTCCAGCACCGTGTGGCCCTTGGCGGCGGCCTGTGCCAGCAGCCAGCCCACCAGGGCGGCGGCGCGCCGCTCGTCACCGGGCCCGGTCTCCTCGGCGCCGAGCAGGGCGCGGGCGAACCCGTCGGCCTGCGTCGGCCGGACCCCGGCGACGGCCAGCAGCCGCCAGGGCGACTCCGCGAGCTGCGCGGCGGCGTCCTCGCCGAGGGTGGCGGTGGTCTGCGGGGCCAGGGCCTCGGGGGCGCCACCCCGGAGGAGAACCTCGCGGACGGCCCGGAGGGCGTCGGGCGAGGCCGGTGCGGGCGCGGCGGCCGGCGTGGGCAGCGCGGCCGGCGTGGGCGAGGGGGCGGATGCCGGCGCCGGGGCCGTGGCCGGGGTGCGCTCCGGCGCGGGCGCCGGGACGGTCCTCCGCGGCGCCGGTGCGTCGAACCGGGCGGGGGGCTTGGCGCCGCTCTCCACGGCCCGTACGGCGGCCAGCAGGTCGGCGGCCGTGCCGCTGAGCTTGGCGCCGGCCTCCACGGGGGCCTCGCGCTCCGCCTTGCGGCGGGCGATGCGCTCCCGCTCGATCTTCTGGGCGGCCAGTTCCGCGGCGGCCTCGCTCAGCTGGGGCTTGGCCTCGGCGGACGCGTCCGGGCCGGCCCCCGCGCCGGCCCCTTCGGCAGCTTCCGCTTCCGCTTCCGCTTCCGCCTCCGGGCCGGCGTCTGTGTCTGCGTCCGTGTCAGCGCTGCCGGTCGGGGGTTCTGCGGGGCTTTCCCCCACCCCGCCCCTTCCCGAAACCGGGGGCTCCGCCCCCGTCCCCCCGTCCTCGGCTCCGTCGGACGGAGGCGTCTCCGCTCGCGGGTCACCGTGCGCCGCTTCGCCGGTCGGCGCGGCGGCCGCGTCGCCGCCTTCCGCTTCGCCGGGCGGCAGGGAATCGGGCCGTGGGGCGCCTTCCTCGGGTTCGCCGGGGTTCTGCGGGGCCGGGGACCGATCGGCTTCCGCGGCGGCGGGGGTGTCCTCCCGGGCCGGGTCGGCCGGTTCGGCCGCGGCGGCGGTGTCGCTCACAAGGTGCTCCAGTCCTGATCGGGGTAGCGGTGGACGGGCGCCGAGACGTCGTCCAGCGCTTGGCGGATCTCCTCCGGAAGACTAAGGGCCTCCACCGACAGGGCCGCCCCGAGCTGCGCCGACGTGCGCGCCCCGACGATCGGCGCGGCCACCCCGGGGCGGTCCCGGACCCAGGCCAGGGACACCTGGAGCGGCGTCACCGCGAGGCCGTGCGCGGCCGTCGCCACCGCGTCCACGATCCGGCTCGCCGCCTCGTCCAGGTAGGGGTCCACGAACGCGGCCATGGTCTCCGAGGCGCCCCGGGAGTCCGCCGGGGTGCCCGCCCGGTACTTGCCCGTCAGGACGCCCCGGCCGAGGGGAGAGGAGGGGAGGAGGGACAGGCCCAGGTCCAGCGCGGCCGGGACCACCTCCCGTTCCACGCCGCGCTGGAGCAGGGAGTACTCCATCTGCGTCGATGCCAGCCGGGTCCGTACACCCGGCGCCGCCAGCTGCCAGGTCGCCGCCTTCGCGAGCTGCCAGCCGCTGAAGTTCGACACGCCCGCGTACCGGGCCCGGCCGCTGCTCACGGCGATGTCCAGCGCCTGGAGGGTCTCCTCCAGCGGGGTCCAGGGGTCGAAGGCGTGGACCTGCCAGAGGTCGACGTAGTCCGTGTCCAGACGGGCCAGGGAATCGTCCAGCGCGGCGAGCAGGTGGCCGCGCGAGGCGTCGAAGCGGCGGTCCGGATCGGCCACCCCGCCGGCCTTCGTCGCGATCACCAGATCCCGCCGCGGGACGACGGAACCGATCAACTGTCCGAGGAGGTACTCCGCCTCACCGCCCCCGTACACGTCCGCGGTGTCCACGAGCGTGCCGCCCGCGTTCCAGAACGTCTTCAACTGCGCGGCCGCTTCCGCCTCGTCCGGTCCGTCCGCCGACCGGCCCCAGGTCAGTGTGCCGAGACCGATCCGGGAGACGCGCAGTCCGGTGCGGCCGAGATGCCTCTGCTCCATGAGGGCTGAGACTACTGCCGCACTGACGCGGGACGGCCGGGCGCGCTACAGTCCCCGCAGACCTACGTTACTGATCGGTAAACCGGTAAGGGGACGACTTATGCGGCTCGGCATCAATCTCGGCTACTGGGGCGCTGGCATGGACGCCGACAACCTGGCCGTCGCGCAGGAGGCCGACCGCCTCGGCTACGACGTCTGCTGGGCCGCGGAGGCCTACGGCTCCGACGCGCCGACCGTGCTCGCCTGGGTCGCCGCCCAGACCGAGCGGATCGACGTGGGCTCCGCGATCCTGCAGATCCCGGCCCGCCAGCCCGCCATGACGGCCATGACCGCCGCCACCCTCGACTCGCTCACCAAGGGCCGTTTCCGGCTCGGCCTGGGCGTCTCCGGACCGCAGGTGTCCGAGGGCTGGTACGGGGTGAAGTTCGACAAGCCGCTCGCGCGGACCCGCGAGTACGTGGAGATCGTCCGCAAGGCGATGACCCGCGAGCGGCTGTCCTACGAGGGCGAGCACTGGACCCTGCCGCTGCCCGGCGGGCCCGGCAAGCCGCTCAAGCTGACCGTGCACCCCGAGCGCGAGCACATCCCGCTCTACATCGCCGCGATCGGCCCGAAGAACCTGGAGCAGACCGGCGAGATCGCCGACGGCGCCCTGCTGATCTTCCCGGCCGCCGAGCACCTGGAGGCCACCGCCCTCACCCACATCCGGGCGGGCCGCGAGAAGGCCGGGCTGACCATGGACGGCTTCGACGTCTGCCCGACTGTGCCGCTGGCCCTCGGCGAGGACGTGGCCGGGCTCGCCGACATGTTCCGCCCCTACACCGCCCTGTACGTGGGCGGCATG
Source organism: Streptomyces sp. NPDC002886 (assembly GCF_042888445.1). Taxonomy (NCBI): domain Bacteria; kingdom Bacillati; phylum Actinomycetota; class Actinomycetes; order Kitasatosporales; family Streptomycetaceae; genus Streptomyces; species Streptomyces sp. NPDC002886. The sequence continues at coordinate 361,567 of NZ_JBIAPV010000005.1, read as the reverse complement.
GGCAGCCGCAAGCAGAACTTCTACAACCAGCTGGCCCAGCGCATGGGCTACGAGAAGGAAGCCGCCGAGATCCAGGACAAGTACCTGTCCGGCGACAAGCAGGGCGCGGCCGCCGCGGTCCCGCACTCGCTGATCGACTCCACCACCCTGCTGGGCCCGGTCGAGCGGATCGCCGACGGGATGCGGGCCTACGCCGAGGCGGGGGTCACCACCCTGACGCTCGCCCCGGCCGGCTTCACCCTGGAGGAGCGGACCGCCGCCCTGCGGGCCGGCGTCGAGGCCATGGAACGGGCGGGCCTGGCCTGACCCGGCCGCCGGACGGAGTCCGGCGCAGCCGCCCGAAGCCTGCCTGGGGGTCCCCCCGATGGCGCGAGGGCGGAGTGGAGAAAAGTTCTGCGGCCGTGGTGGGGGCTCGGGGGGTCTTCCCCGCCACGGCCGACACAGCCAACAACGCGCGGGGCGGCCGTGGGGTTACGCCCCCGGAGCCGCCGGTCGCAGTCGTTCATTCGGCCGAGCCGTACGCCGCACCCGGTTGCCCGGCCCGCGAATCGGCCCTTGACTCGACTCATGCTCTCTGCGCGCAGCCTGTTCCGGGAGATCGTCGACCACGACGCCTCCTTCCAGCTGTTCTGCTCCATCGCCGCCGGCGGCGAGTCCCAGGGCGGCTGGGAGAACGCTCGGATCGCGGCCCTGGTCCCCGACTCCATGCGCGACCTCGCGCCCAAGATCACCCGGCACGGCGCCGACGAGGACAAACACGGCCGGATCTTCAACGCGCTGCTGCGCAAGCGCGGCCTGCCCCCGGTGCCCGTCCCGCCGGAGACCGACTACACGATGCTGCTGGAGCGGCGCGGCATCGGCCTGAGCCACGAGAAGCTGCGCGGCGAGCGGGACCTGAGCGAGGAGGACATCGTCGTCTACCTCGCGCACAGCCGGGTCACCGAACAGCGCGCCGCCGACCAGATGATCATGCTCGTCCGGCATTTCGGGGACGATCCCGAACTCGGCAAGGCCATCCGCATGATCGGTGCGGACGAGGACAACCACCTGGCCTACTGCCACGAGGAACTGCTCCGCCTCGCCCGCGCCGGCCACGGCCGCACCATCCACCGGGTGCTGCGCGAGTGCGCGCTCGCCGAGATCACCGTCTACCGCGACGTGAGCCTCGCGGTCATGCGTCAGATGGGGCGGCTGCTGGCCTGGCCCGCGCCGAAGGCGGCCGCGCTGGCCGCCGGGATCCGCGGGACGTACGCGTACGAGCGCTTCAGCGGCTGGCACCGGATGGTCGACCTGAGCCCGCCGGAGCGGACCGACCCCCTGGGCGGGAAGCCGACCTCGGCGCCCGAGTTCGCCTAGGACCGCACGGGCCCGGGCCCGCCGGCGCCCCGCCTACAGCCAGCCGCGGCGCTTGAACATCCGGTGCAGGCCCAGACACATGGCCACCATCACCAGGACCACCAGCGGATAGCCCCAGCGGTGCTTGAGCTCCGGCATGTGCTCGAAGTTCATCCCGTAGATCCCCGCCACCATCGTCGGGACCGCCGCCATGGCCGCCCAGGCCGAGATCTTGCGCATGTCGTCGTTCTGCCGGACGCCCATCTGCGCCAGGTGCGCGGCCAGCGCGTCCGAGAGCAGCCGGTCCAGGCCCTCGACGTACTCGTTCGCCTTCGTCAGGTGGTCCGCGACGTCGCGGAAGAACGGCTGGGCGTGCTCGTGCACGAAGGGCACGTCCCCGAAGGCGAGCCGGTCCATGGGCTGGAGCAGCGGGCTCGTGGCCCGGCGGAACTCCAGGACCTGCCGCTTGAACCCGTAGATCCGGGCGGCGGTGTTCTTGCTGTCCGCGGGATTCGGCGAGAAGACCTCCGCCTCCAGCTCCTCCAGATCCGCCTGGAGCTCGGCCGCGACCTCGATGTAGTGGTCGACCACCGCGTCCGAGACCGCGTACAGCACCGCCGTCGGCCCGTGCCCCAGCACCTCCGGATCCTGCTCCAGCCGCCGCCGTACGGCGGCCAGCGCGGCCCCCTCGCCGTGCCGGACCGTGACCACGAAGGAGTCGCCGATGAACACCATCAGCTCGCCCGTGCTCACCGTGTCCGACGTGTCGTCGTACATCACCGGCTTCAGGACCACGAAGAGCGAATCGTCGTAGACCTCCATCTTCGGCCGCTGGTGCGCGGTCAGCGCGTCCTCCACCGCCAGCGGGTGCAGCCCGAACTCCTGGCTGACGTGCTCGAACTCCTTCTCCGTCGGCTCGTACATGCCCACCCAGAGGAAGGCGTCGCCGGTGGCCCGCGCCTCGTCGAGGGCGTCGGAGAAGTCGTCGGGCGCCTCCAGGCGGCGGCCCTCTCGGTACATGGCGCAGTCCACAATCACTCGCGCATTGTTCCCCGCCCGGGCCCCGACCGCACACCGGCGTCACCGCATACCCTTCTGCCATGGCCACGCTGATCCTCGTACGACACGGGCGGTCCACCGCCAACACCGCAGGGCTGCTCGCCGGATGGACCCCGGGGGTGACCCTCGACGAGCACGGAGCCGCACAGGCCGCCGCGCTGCCCGGGCGGCTCGCCGCCGTGCCCCTCGCCGCCGCCGTCACCAGCCCGCTGGAGCGGTGCGCCGAGACCCTGGCCCCGCTGCTGGCGGCCCGGCCCGGTCTCCCGCTGCACACCGACGAGCGGATCGGCGAGTGCCACTACGGCGACTGGTCGGGCCGCAAACTCTCCGAACTGTCCGAAGAACCGCTGATGCGCATCGTCCAGCAGCACCCCTCGGCCGCCGCCTTCCCCGGCGGCGAGTCGATGCGCGCCATGCAGGCCCGCGCCGTGGACGCCGTCCGGGACTGGAACGCGCGGATCGAGGAGGAGCACGGCGCCGACGCCGTGTTCCTGATGTGCTCGCACGGCGACATCATCAAGTCCCTTGTCGCGGACGCCCTCGGGATGCACCTGGACCTCTTCCAGCGGATCCACGTCGACCCCTGCTCGGTCACCGCGATCCGCTACACGCCGACCCGGCCGTTCCTGCTCCGGCTCGGCGACACCGGCGACTTCGCCTCCTTCGCCCCCCGCGAGAGCGCGTCGCCGGACGCCGCGCCGGACCCGGGCGACGCGGCAGCGGGCGACGAAGCGGTCGTAGGGGGTGGTGCGGGCGCGGTGTGATCGAACGGCGCAGTAGGGTGGACGGGCCAACCCATGGGCGCAGCCCTGCCCCTGCTGCCGACGCTTGGAGACTGGACGTGCCCCGTCAGGTGTTCCTCTACGACCCACCGGACCGTTTCGTGGCCGGCACGGTCGGCCTGCCTGGACGCCGTACGTTCTTCCTGCAGGCCTCCACCGGCCCCCGCGTCACCTCCGTCTCCCTGGAGAAGACGCAGGTGGCGGCGCTCGCGGAGCGGATGGAAGAACTGCTGGACGAGGTCGTACGGCGCACCGGGGGCAACGCTCCCGTCCCCGCCGTGGCCCCCGCCGAGGCGACCGACACCGCCCCCCTCGACGTCCCCGTCGAGGAGGAGTTCCGCGTCGGCACCATGGCCCTGGCCTGGGACGGCGAGGACCAGCGCATGATCGTCGAGGCGCAGGCCCTGGTGGAACTCGACGCGGACTCGGAGGAGGACCTCGCCGAGGCGGAGGAGCGGCTCCTGCAGGACGAGGAGAACGGGCCGCCGATGCTGCGCGTGCGCCTCACCGGCGCCCAGGCCCGGGCCTTCACCAAGCGGGCCCTGGACGTGGTCAACGCGGGCCGGCCGCCGTGCCCGCTGTGCAGCCTCCCGCTGGACCCCGAAGGGCACGTCTGCCCGCGCCAGAACGGCTACCGGCGCCAGGCGTGAACAGCACGGGGGAGGTGGAGGAGCTGCTGGTCCGCGGGGAACTCACCGTCGTCGGCCAGATCCGGGAGGCGTCCAACGCCGTCCTGCTGTGCACCGTCACCCACGGGGGCGCGAGCACCGACTGCGTGTACAAACCGGTCAAGGGCGAGCGTCCGCTGTGGGACTTCCCCGACGGCAACCTCGCCCAGCGCGAGGTCGCCGCGTACCTGGTCTCCGAGGCCACCGGCTGGGGGCTGGTGCCCCCGACCGTGCTGCGCGACGGACCGTACGGCGAGGGCATGGTCCAGCAGTGGATCGAGACGGGGGAGTCCCCGGAGGCCGAGCTCCTCGCGCTCGTGGACGGCGAGGAGGCGGGAGAGGGCTGGAAGCCCGTCGCCTTCGCCGAGGTCGGCGAGGGCCGCACCGCGCTCCTCGTGCACGCCGACGACGAGCGGCTGCGCCGGATGTCCGTCCTCGACGCCGTGATCAACAACGGCGACCGCAAGGGCGGCCACCTGCTGCCCGCTCCCGACGGACGGCTCTACGGCATCGACCACGGAGTGACCTTCCACACCGAGGACAAACTGCGCACCCTGCTCTGGGGCTGGGCGGGGGAGCCGCTGACGGAGGAAGCGGCCTCCGTCCTGACCGGCCTGGCGGCCGCACTGGCCGCCGGAGAGCCCCTCGCCACCCGACTGGCCGAACTGGTCACCGCCGCCGAGCTGGCCGCCGTACGGGCCCGCGTGGCCCTGCTGCTGCGCACCGGGAAGCATCCGCAGCCCTCCGGGCAGTGGCCCGCGATCCCCTGGCCGCCCGTCTGAGCAGGGCGCCGCACGCTCTGAGCGGGCAGCGTCCCGTACGGGCCCGCACGCATAGAACCGGCCATGGCGCAAGAGCGCCGATCAAGACAACAGTGCAGGTCCGGTTAGTTTTCGGAACACCCGTCCGGTTAGTCTCGAGTCATGCATGCCTGGCCCGCTTCTGAGGTCCCCGCCCTTCCTGGCAAGGGCCGCGACCTCCAGATCCACGACACCGCGACCCAAGGGACGATCACCCTCGCCCCCGGTCCCGTCGCCCGTATCTACGTCTGCGGAATCACCCCGTACGACGCGACGCACATCGGTCACGCGGCGACCTACAACGCGTTCGACCTCGTGCAGCGCGTGTGGCTCGACACCAAGCGGCAGGTCATCTACGTCCAGAACGTCACGGACGTCGACGATCCGCTGCTGGAGCGGGCCCTGCGCGACAACCAGGACTGGACCGAGCTCGCCGAACGCGAGACCGCTCTCTTCCGTGAGGACATGACCGCCCTGCGGATGCTGCCCCCGCAGCACTACATCGGCGCCGTCGAGGCCATACCCGGCATCGTGCCGCTGGTCGAGCGGCTGCGGGACGCGGGCGCCGCCTACGAGCTGGACGGCGACGTCTACTTCTCGGTGGAGTCCGACCCGAACTTCGGCAAGGTGTCCCACCTGGACGCCGAGGCGATGCGGCTGCTCTCGGCCGAGCGCGGCGGCGACCCGGACCGGGCGGGCAAGAAGAACCCGCTCGACCCGATGCTGTGGATGGCGGCCCGCCCGGGCGAGCCGAGCTGGGACGGCGGCTCGCTGGGCCGCGGCCGGCCCGGCTGGCACATCGAGTGCGTGGCCATCGCCCTGGACCACTTGGGCATGACCTTCGACATCCAGGGCGGCGGCTCCGACCTCGCCTTCCCGCACCACGAGATGGGCGCCTCGCACGCCCAGGTGCTGACGGGCGAGTTCCCGATGGCCAAGGCGTACGTACACGCCGGGATGGTCGCGCTGCACGGCGAGAAGATGTCGAAGTCCAAGGGCAACCTGGTCTTCGTATCGGCCCTGCGCCGCGCCGGGGTGGACCCGGCGGCGATCCGCCTGGCGCTGCTCTCGCACCACTACCGTGCGGACTGGGAGTGGACCGACGCGGTCCTCGCGGAGGCGGTGGCCCGCCTCGAGCGCTGGCGCGCGGCCGTCTCCCGCCCCGACGGCGTCCCGGCCGACGATCTGGTCGAGGAGGTCCGCGAGGCCCTCTCCAACGACCTGAACGCCCCTGCCGCCCTCGCGGCGGTGGACCGCTGGGTCGAGCGGCAGCTCGTCTCCGACGGCGACGACGAGTCGGCCCCGGGTCTCGTGTCCCGCACGGTGGACGCACTCCTGGGCGTGGCCCTGTAAGCACCGTGCGCCACTGTGGCGCGGGGTGTACCCGGAGGGGCTGGATTGCCGTCAGGCAATTCCAGCCCCTCCGGCGTTGTGAGGAGCGGGGTCCGGGGCGGAGCCCCGGGATACGGCGAAAGGGCGGGGCGGGGAGAAAAACCCCTGCCCCGCCCCCGCACGGACTACGCCTCCGGAGGCGCCTCGTCCTCGTCCGGCGCGACCGCCGGGGGAGCCGGGGGCTCGTCCCCGGACCCGGACGGCTCCGGCTCCTGCTTCCGCTTCGGCGGCCGCGGCATCCCACCCGAGGTGTCCCTCAGGTACGACCCGTCACCCGACTCCGCACCCGCGGAAGGATCCCGCCGCCGCAGGTACCGCTCGAACTCCCGGGCGATGGCATCGCCCGAAGCCTCCGGCAGATCCGCGGTGTCCCGCGCCTCCTCCAGCGTCTGGACGTACTCCGCCACCTCGGAGTCCTCCGCCGCCAGTTGGTCCACGCCCAGCTGCCACGCCCGCGCGTCCTCGGGGAGTTCGCCCAGCGGGATCCGGATGTCGATCAGATCCTCCAGCCGGTTGAGCAGCGCGAGGGTCGCCTTCGGGTTCGGCGGCTGCGACACGTAGTGCGGCACCGCCGCCCACAGGGACACCGCCGGCACCCCGGCATGGGTGCAGGCCTCCTGGAGGATGCCCACGATTCCGGTCGGGCCCTCGTACTTGGTCTCCTCCAGGTCCATCGTCCGCGCCAGATCCGCGTCCGAGGTCACCCCGCTGACCGGCACCGGCCGGGTGTGCGGGGTGTCGCCCAGCAGCGCCCCCAGGATGACGACCATCTCCACGCCCAGCTCGTGGGCGAAGCCCAGGATCTCGTTGCAGAACGAACGCCACCGCATGGACGGTTCGATGCCCCGCACCAGCACGAGGTCGCGCGGCTTGGTCCCGCCGATGCGGACCACCGACAGCCGGGTCGTCGGCCAGGTGATCTTCCGCACCCCGTTGTCCAGCCACACCGTCGGCCGGTTGACCTGGAAGTCGTAGTAGTCCTCGGCGTCCAGAGCCGCGAAGACCTCGCCCTTCCACTCCCGGTCCAGGTGTGCGACCGCACCGGAAGCCGCGTCACCCGCGTCGTTCCAGCCCTCGAACGCGGCCACCATGACCGGGTCGATCAGCTCGGGCACGCCCTCAAGCTCGATCACCCAGGTCTCCTTCCGAAGTTCCCTTGTGTACGTGGGTCAGCCTAAGCCTTGATGAGGCACCGGCCACAGCCCACGACAGAGGGGCGGTTCCCCCTGGAACCGCCCCTCTGCCCACTCACGCCACCGGCTATGCCTTGCGGGCCAGCATCTCCTCGACCCGGCCGCGCACTTCCGCGCTGTCCAGACCGCGGACCGTCACCGTCGTACGGCGGCGCAGCACGTCGTCCACCGTCTCGGCCCACTCGTTGTCCCGGGCGTAGGCGACCTGCGCCCAGATCTCCGGCCCGTCCGGGTGGATCCGCTCGGCCAGCGCCGGGTCCTCGTTCGCGAGGCGCGCGATGTCGAAGGCGAGCGAGCCGTAGTGCGAGGCCAGGTGGCGCGCGGTCAGCGGGTCCATCCGGGAGCCCGGCTCGCGGTCCACGAGCAGTCGGTGCGCCACCGCGTTCGGGTTGGCGACACCGGGCAGCGCGATCCGTCGTACGAGGGACTTCACCGGCTCCATGTCCTCGGTCAGCGGGCTGCCCGGAAGCTTGGCCAGCTTGTCCATGACCACGCGGCCGATGTGCCGGTACGTGGTCCACTTGCCGCCGGCCACCGACAGCATGCCGCCCGCGCCCTCGGAGACGACCGTCTCGCGCTTGGCCTTCTCCACCCCGCCCGGGCCGCCGGGCAGCACGCGCAGGCCCGCGAAGGCGTACGTCATCAGCGAGCGGTCCAGATCGGCGTCCTTCACCGAGAAGGCCGCCTCGTCCAGGATCTGCTGGATGTCGCCCTCGGTGGCGCGCACGTCCGCCGGGTCGCCCTCGTACACCTCGTCCGTGGTGCCCAGCAGCAGCTGGTCCTCCCACGGCAGGGCGAAGGTGATGCGGTACTTGTCGATCGGGGTGGCCATGGCGGCCTTCCACGGCGACTTGCGCTTCATCACGATGTGCGCGCCCTTGGAGAGGCGGATGGACGGCATGGAGTGCTTGTCCTCCATGCGCCGCAGGTGGTCCACCCACGGGCCGGTGGCGTTCAGCACGACGCGGGCGTCCACACCGAACTCGGTGCCGTCCAGGCGGTCCTTGAGCTCGGCGCCCGAGACCCGGCCGCGCGTCATGCGCAGCCCGGTGACCTCGGCGTGGTTCAGGACGACCGCGCCCGACTCGACGGCCGCGCGGACCGTCATGACGGCGACGCGCGAGTCGTTCATCTGGTGGTCGTAGTAGACCGCGACGGCCTTGAGGTCGTCCGTCTTGAGACCGGGGTTGTCGGCGGCGGCACGGGCCGGAGAAATGATCTTGCCCATGCCGTCACCGAACGCGGAGAGCGCCGAGTACGCGAACACGCCCGCGCCCAGCTTCGCCGCGCCCACCGGACCGCCCTTGTACACCGGGAGGTAGAAGGTGAGCGGGTTGACCAGGTGCGGGGCCACGTCCTTGGCCAGCACCCGGCGCTCGTGGTGGTTCTCCGCGACCAGCTTGACCGAACCGGTCTGCAGGTAGCGCAGGCCGCCGTGGACGAGCTTGGAAGAGGCCGAGGAGGTGGCGCCGGCGAAGTCGCCGGCGTCCACCATCGCGACCCGCAGACCCGACTGCGCGGCGTGCCAGGCCACCGAGGTGCCCAGGATTCCACCGCCGATGACCAGCAGGTCGTACGTGGCCTTCGCCAGCTGCTCACGGGTCTCGGCGCGGCTCGCGTTCGAACCGGCGGTCGGGTGCGTCCCCAGGGTGGGAACGCTCTGCAGGCTGCTCATATCCCTTGACTCCTACTTGCTCGTCGAATTGCGCCGGAGCTGTCTGCGGTCAGCTGGCGTCTTCGTCGTCGACCCAGCCCATGGACCGCTCCACGGCCTTGAGCCAGCTCTTGTACTCGCGCTCCCGCTGCTCGGCGGGCATCCGCGGGGTCCACTCCGCCGCGCGGCGCCAGTTGGCGCGCAGGGCGTCGGTGTCGGGCCAGAAGCCGACGGCCAGGCCGGCGGCGTAGGCGGCGCCGAGGCAGGTGGTCTCGGCGACCATCGGGCGCACCACGGGGGCGTCCACGAAGTCGGAGAGCGTCTGCATCAGCAGGTTGTTGGAGGTCATGCCGCCGTCGACCTTGAGGGCGGCGAGCTCGACGCCCGAGTCCTTGGTCATGGCGTCCGTGATCTCGCGGGTCTGCCAGGCGGTGGCCTCCAGGACGGCACGGGCGATGTGCGCCTTGGTGACGTACCGGGTGAGGCCGGCGATCACACCGCGGGCGTCGGAGCGCCAGTACGGGGCGAAGAGGCCGGAGAAGGCGGGCACGAAGTACGCGCCGCCGTTGTCCTCGACGGAGGAGGCCAGGGTCTCGATCTCGGCCGCGGTCTTGATCATGCCCATCTGGTCGCGCATCCACTGGACGAGCGAGCCGGTGACGGCGATGGAGCCCTCCAGCGCGTAGACCGGCTTCTGGTCGCCGATCTGGTAGCCGACCGTGGTCAGCAGGCCGCTGTAGGAGTTGATGATCTTGTCGCCGGTGTTCATCAGCATGAACGTGCCGGTGCCGTACGTGGACTTCGCCTCGCCCTCGGCGAAACAGGTCTGCCCGAACAGCGCGGCCTGCTGGTCACCGAGCGCCGAGGCCACCGGGACGCCCGCGAGGACGCCCTCCTTGACGTGGCCGTAGACCTCGGCGGAGGACTTGATCTCCGGGAGGACGTTGAGCGGCACCTCCATGGACTCGGCGATGCGCTCGTCCCAGGCCATGGTGTGCAGGTTGAACAGCATGGTGCGCGAGGCGTTGGTGACGTCGGTGACGTGCACGCCGCCCTCGGCGCCGCCGGTCAGGTTCCAGATGACCCAGGAGTCCATGGTGCCGAAGAGGATGTCCCCGGCCTCGGCGCGCTCGCGCAGGCCCTCGACGTTGTCCAGCAGCCAGCGGATCTTCGGGCCGGCGAAGTAGCTCGCCAGCGGCAGGCCCGTCTCGCGGCGGAAGCGGTCCTGGCCGACGTTGCGGCCGAGCTCCTTGCACAGGGAGTCGGTGCGGGTGTCCTGCCAGACCAGCGCGTTGTGGACCGGCTCGCCGGTGTGGCGGTCCCACAGGACGGTGGTCTCGCGCTGGTTGGTGATGCCCACGGCCTTGACTTCGGCCGGGTCGATGTCGCCCTTGGACAGGGCTCCGGCGACGACTTCCTGGACGTTGGTCCAGATCTCCGCGGCGTCGTGCTCGACCCAGCCCGGCTGCGGGAGGATCTGCGCGTGCTCCTTCTGGTCGACCGAGACGATGCGCCCGTCACGGTCGAAGACGATGCAGCGGGAAGAGGTGGTGCCCTGGTCGATCGCGGCGATGAAGGGGCCGGTGCTGATGGTCATGGTGGCTGCTCCTGGCAGGTGTCGAAGTAGGCGGAATCAGAATGGCGGTGCGGATGGTGCCGTGGTGCCGATTGCTGATCAGGCGAACGCGATGTTGTACAGACCGCCGGCGAGCGCGGCACCCGCGAGGGGGCCGAGGACCGGGATCCAGGAGTAGCTCCAGTCCGAGCCGCCCTTGTTGGGCAGCGGCAGCAGGGAGTGGACGATGCGCGGGCCGAGGTCGCGGACCGGGTTGATGGCGTAGCCGGTCGGGCCGCCGAGCGAGAGGCCGATGCCGACGACGACGAACGAGGTGATCAGGACGCCGATGACGCCGAGGCCCTTGCCGTCGTCCTGCAGGCCCTGGGTCAGGATGGCCAGGACCAGGACGGCGGTGCCGATGATCTCGGTCGTCAGGTTCTGGACGACGTTGCGGATCTCGGGGCCCGTGGCGAAGATCCCGAGCACCGGGCCGGCCACGTCGTGCGGGTGCGGGTCCTCGGGGCCGAGCTTGGCGTCACGGATGTGCTCCGGGTCGGCCAGGTGTGCCCGGAACTGGCCGTAGTAGGCGAGCCACATCAGCACCGCGCCGATCATGGCGCCGAGCAGCTGGCCGGCGAAGTAGACCGGAACGTCGCCCCAGGCGCCGTCCTTGATCGCGATGCCGACGGTGACCGCCGGGTTGAGGTGCGCACCGGAGAGCGGCGCGGAGACGTAGGCGGCGATCAGGACGGCGAAACCCCAGCCGAAGGTGATCGCGAGCCAGCCGGCGCCCCGGGCCTTGGAGCTCTTGAGCGTCAGTGCGGCGCACACGCCGCCACCGAGCAGGGTGAGCAGGGCGGTACCGATGGTCTCGCCGATGAAGATGTCGGAGCTGGACACCCGCGACTCCTTTGTCGTTCAGGGGTGGTGGCCGCCGGGTCCCTCCGGCGGTCCACGCACTCGGTGAGTGCTGCACCGGTCCTTGGCCTTGCCACACCCTAACGCGTATTGCCGGTAGGTGTTCGGCATTGCCGACCGATGAACGGCAGTTTTCCGCCCAGGTGAAGCGGGCGTCAAGGGTTGACCAGGCCAATGAGCCGGATCGTTACCGGCCGGTGCGATCGAACAAAACGCGCCAATGTGTGATCATCAAACGCCAAAAACCACCCAAATGCCACTTTGGCGTGGCTCTTGGGTGGTCAAGGTGGGGCGATGGGGTCACGCCAAGGTCAGAACCGGCCCGCTCCGAGATCGCGCGAAACCGACCGTGCGCAGTCCCGTACGGACGCCACCAGGGACGCCCGCGGCTCCCCGGACTCCCCGCACACCCGCTCCACCGCGCCCGCGACGGCCACCGCGCCGACCGGCATCCTGCGGCGGTCGTGGATGGGGGCCGCGACCGAGGCGATCCCGTCCCAGGTCTCCTCGATGTCGCTGGCCCAGCCCCGGGCCCGGATCAGCCCCAGCACCTCCTCGAAGCCGGCGCCGTCGGTGACCGTGCGGGGCGTGAACGCCTCCCGCTCCACCTCCGTGACCTGCGTGTGCGCCACCGGGTCGTACGCGGACAGCACCTTGCCCAGGGCCGTGGAGTGCAGCGGCTGCATGGCGCCCACCTCCAGCACTTGACGGCTGTCGTCGGGCCGGAACACGTGGTGCATGATCAGCACCCCGCTCTTGTGCAGCACCCCCACGTACACGCTCTCCCCGCTCGCACGGGCCAGATCGTCCGTCCAGACCAGGGCGCGCGCCCGCAGCTCGTGGACGTCCAGATAGCTGTTGCCCAGGCGCAGCAGCTCCGCGCCGAGCTGGTAGCGGCCCGACGCCGGGTCCTGCTCCACGAAACCCTCGGCCTGCAGCGTGCGCAGGATCCCGTGTGCCGTCCCCTTGGCCAGGCCGAGGGAAGACGCCACGTCCGAGAGGCCCAGCCGGCGCTCGCCGCCCGCCAGGAGCCGCAGCATCGCAGCGGCTCGTTCGAGCGACTGGATGTTCCGTGCCATCGCGCAGCCTCCTGCTGACGTAGTTCGACAATGCTGAACACTATCGGTCGATGCCGACTTTGTGCATGATGAGGGCAGAGTCCACCGATACGAGTGGCCCAGGACACCCCGGCCGGAAGTCGCCATCCCCCGGGCACAGAATGCAGTCCGCCACGTGGGACGGCCTCACCGGGGCAGGGTCTCCCCCGTTACCCTGGCCGCGTGCACCCTTGACACAGAGGGGGTGCAAAGCCGACAGCCGTCGCATCCCAGGGAGCTCAACCATGGCCTCGTTGCCGAACCCGCCCGCTGACACCCAGACCCGGGCCGATGCCCTCCGCCAGGCACTGGCGACCCGCGTGGTCGTCGCCGACGGAGCCATGGGAACCATGCTCCAGGCCCAGGACCCCACCCTGGAAGACTTCGAACAGCTCGAAGGCTGCAACGAGGTCCTCAACGTCACCCGCCCCGACATCGTGGCCAACGTGCACCGCGAGTACTTCGAAGCCGGCGTCGACTGCGTCGAGACCAACACCTTCGGCACCAACTACGCCGCCCTCGCCGAGTACGACATCGCCGACCGCAACCACGAGCTGTCGCTCGCCGGTGCCCGGATCGCCCGCGAGATCGCCGACGAGTTCACCGCCTCCACCGGACAGCAGCGCTGGGTCCTCGGCTCGATGGGCCCCGGCACCAAGCTGCCCACCCTCGGTCACATCGACTACGGAACCATCCGCGACGCCTACCAGATCAACGCCGAAGGCCTGATCACCGGCGGCGCCGACGCGCTCCTCGTCGAGACCACCCAGGACCTCCTGCAGACCAAGTCCTCCATCGTCGGCGCCCGCCGCGCCATGGAAGCCCTCGGCGTCTCCGTCCCGCTGATCTGCTCCGTGACCGTGGAAACCACCGGCACGATGCTCCTCGGCTCGGAGATCGGCGCCGCGCTGACCGCGCTGGAGCCCCTGGGCATCGACATGATCGGCCTGAACTGCGCCACCGGCCCCGCCGAGATGAGCGAGCACCTGCGCTACCTCGCGCGCAACTCCCGCATCCCGCTCTCCTGCATGCCCAACGCGGGCCTGCCGGTCCTCGGCAAGAACGGCGCCCACTACCCGCTGTCCGCGAGCGAGCTCGCCGACGCCCAGGAGACCTTCGTCCGCGAATACGGCCTCTCCCTGGTCGGCGGCTGCTGCGGCACCACCCCCGAGCACCTGCGCCAGGTCGTCGAGCGCGTCCGCGGCCTGAACCCGGCCGTCCGCGACCCCCGCCCCGAGCCCGGCGCCTCCTCGCTCTACCAGACCGTCCCCTTCCGCCAGGACATCTCGTACATGGCGATCGGCGAGCGCACGAACGCCAACGGATCCAAGAAGTTCCGCGAGGCCATGCTCGAAGCCCGCTGGGACGACTGCGTGGAGATGGTCCGCGACCAGATCCGCGAAGGCGCGCACATGCTCGACCTGTGCGTGGACTACGTCGGCCGCGACGGCGTCGCCGACATGAAGGAGCTCGCCGGCCGCTTCGCGACCGCCTCCACCCTGCCCATCGTCCTGGACTCCACCGAGGTCCCCGTCCTGCGGGCCGGCCTGGAGAAGCTCGGCGGCCGCGCCGTCATCAACTCCGTGAACTACGAGGACGGCGACGGCCCCGAATCCCGCTTCGCGAAGGTCACCCGCCTCGCCCAGGAGCACGGCGCCGCACTGATCGCGCTGACCATCGACGAGGAGGGCCAAGCCCGCACCGTCGAGCACAAGGTCGCCATCGCCCAGCGCCTCATCGAGGACCTCACCGGGAACTGGGGAATCCTCGAGTCGGACATCCTCATCGACACCCTGACCTTCACCATCTGCACCGGCCAGGAAGAGTCCCGCAAGGACGGCATCGCCACGATCGAGTCGATCCGCGAACTCAAGCGCCGCCACCCCGACGTCCAGACCACGCTCGGCCTCTCCAACATCTCCTTCGGCCTCAACCCGGCCGCCCGCGTCCTGCTGAACTCCGTCTTCCTCGACGAGTGCGTCAAGGCCGGCCTGGACTCCGCGATCGTGCACGCCTCCAAGATCCTGCCGATCGCCCGGTTCGACGAGGAGCAGGTCACCACCGCCCTCGACCTGATCTACGACCGGCGCGCCGAGGGCTACGACCCGCTGCAGAAGCTGATGGCCCTCTTCGAAGGCGTCAACACCAAGTCGATGAAGGCCGGCCGCGCCGAGGAACTCCTCGCCCTGCCGCTGGACGAGCGCCTGCAGCGCCGCATCATCGACGGCGAGAAGAACGGCCTGGGCGACGACCTCGACGAGGCCCTCCAGACCCGCCCCGCCCTCGACATCGTCAACGACACCCTCCTGGAGGGCATGAAGGTCGTCGGCGAGCTGTTCGGCTCCGGCCAGATGCAGCTCCCCTTCGTCCTGCAGTCCGCCGAGGTCATGAAGACCGCGGTGGCCCACCTGGAACCGCACATGGAGAAGAGCGACGACGAGGGCAAGGGCACCATCGTCCTGGCCACCGTCCGCGGCGACGTCCACGACATCGGCAAGAACCTCGTCGACATCATCCTGACCAACAACGGCTACAACGTGGTCAACATCGGCATCAAGCAGCCGGTCTCCGCGATCCTGGAAGCCGCACAGGAACACAAGGCCGACGTCATCGGCATGTCCGGCCTGCTGGTCAAGTCCACGGTGATCATGAAGGAGAACCTGGAGGAGCTGAACCAGCGCAAGCTGGCGGCCGACTACCCGGTCATCCTCGGCGGCGCCGCCCTCACCCGCGCCTACGTCGAACAGGACCTCCACGAGATCTACGAGGGCGAAGTCCGCTACGCCCGCGACGCCTTCGAGGGCCTGCGCCTGATGGACGCCCTCATCGCCGTCAAGCGCGGAGTCCCCGGGGCGAGCCTCCCCGAACTCAAGCAGCGCCGCGTCGCCAAGCGCGACACCCCCCTGGCGGTGGAGGAGACCGAAGAGCCCGGCGGCCGCTCCGACACCTCCACCGACAACCCCGTCCCCACCCCGCCGTTCTGGGGCACCCGCGTCGTCAAGGGCATCCCGCTCAAGGACTACGCCTCCTGGCTCGACGAAGGCGCCCTCTTCAAGGGCCAGTGGGGCCTCAAGCAGGCCCGCGCCGGCGGCGCCACCTACGAGGAACTCGTCGAGAGCGAGGGCCGCCCGCGCCTGCGCGGCCTCCTCGACAAGCTGCACACCGAGAACCTCCTCGAAGCCGCGGTCGTCTACGGCTACTTCCCCTGCGTCTCCAAGGGCGAGGACCTGATCATCCTCGACGACGCCGGCAACGAGCGGACCCGCTTCACCTTCCCCCGCCAGCGCCGCGGCCGCCGCCTGTGCCTCGCCGACTTCTTCCGCCCCGAGGAATCCGGCGAGATCGACGTCGTCGGCCTCCAGGTCGTCACCGTCGGCTCCAAGATCGGCGAGGCCACGGCCAAGCTGTTCGAGTCCGACTCCTACCGCGACTACCTGGAGCTCCACGGCCTCTCCGTCCAGCTCGCCGAGGCCATGGCCGAGTACTGGCACGCCCGCGTCCGCGCCGAGCTCGGCTTCGGCGGCGAGGACCCCTCCAAGGTCGAGGACATGTTCGACCTGAAGTACCGCGGCGCCCGCTTCTCCCTCGGCTACGGCGCCTGCCCCGACCTGGAGGACCGCGCCAAGATCGCCGACCTCCTCCAGCCGGAGCGCATCGGCGTCCACCTCTCGGAGGAGTTCCAGCTCCACCCCGAGCAGTCCACCGACGCCATCGTCATCCACCACCCCGAAGCGAAGTACTTCAACGCCCGCTGAGACGCACCCCGGCGCCAGCGGAAAAGCGCCCCCGCGCACGCGGCGGCGTAATACAGCGCACATCGAGACGGACCGGCGTACACTAGTCGGTCCCATACAGGCCGGTCACCTGTTCCCCCGGGCACGCCCCCGGAGGCGAGGTGACCGGCCTTCTCGTCCCCAACGGACCCCCGGAAAGGTGCGCGCATGACGAGCACAGTCCCCGCCCCCGTCGCCCGTACGGCCGACGGACACGCCCTGCAGGCGGTGCTGCTCGACATGGACGGCACCCTCGTCGACACCGAGGGATTCTGGTGGGAGATCGAAGTCGGCGTCTTCGGCGAACTCGGCCACCGCCTCGACGAATCCTGGCGCGACATCGTCGTCGGCGGCCCCATGACCCGCAGCGGCGCCTTCCTCATCGAAGCCACCGGCGCCGACATCGGCCTCGCCGAACTCAGCGTCCTGCTCAACGAGCGCTTCGAAGCCCGTATCGCCGACCGCGTCCCCCTCATGCCCGGCGCCGAACGCCTCCTGAGCGAACTCGCCCGGCACAACGTCCCCACCGCCCTGGTCTCCGCCTCCCACCGGCGCGTCATCGACCAGGTCCTGCTCACCCTCGGCCGCGACCGCTTCACCATGACCGTCGCCGGAGACGAGGTCGCGCGCACCAAGCCGCACCCCGACCCCTACCTCCTCGCCGCCGGCGCCCTCGGCGCCCACCCCTCCCGCTGCGCCGTCATCGAGGACACCGCCACCGGCGTCGCCGCCGCCGAAGCCGCCGGATGCAGGGTCGTCGCCATCCCCTCCGTGGGCCTGATCGCACCCGCCCCCGGCCGCACCATCGTCCGCTCCCTCGAAGACGTCGACCTGCCCTTCCTGCGCTCCCTCATCACTCCGCTGAACTGACCGCGCACGCTCCGTACCGGACGATCCGCCCCAGGACCAAGGTCCCGCGGGCGGATCTCCCGCGCACTTCCCCGGAGGCCGAAATTCCATCCCTACCGGGGGAGTTGTCCCGGGTGACCTTTGTCACCCGCAAAGACCCCTTCGCACCACTGCGCGCCCTCCCGCACCACCCCTTGTGTCCCCATTGATCAGCACCTGACCGAATCTGCGCACACCCCCGCGCACACCCCCCGTCAGCTCCCGCGACAGAGCGACAACACCCCCGCGCCACACCGTTCAAGCCACCCCTCCGCAGGCCACTAATGTCGATCCGGGCACTGCGCCGCACCTCAGCCGTCCCGGACACACACCCCTGTATCCGGAACCGCGTGGACCGATCGTCACACCACCGGCCCGATCGTTCCGCCCAGAACGGGCGACCGTCGCGATGCCCTCCACGCCAGCTTTGAACAAGTGCCGGGTCGAGGGAGTACTACCAGCATGAACCGCACGACCATGGCGCTGACGGCAGCCGCCGGACTGCTCACCCCCGCGCTGACCGCCTGCGGCAGCACCAGCGGCGCAGGAGCGGGATCCGGAACGATCGTCGTCGGCACCACCGACCGGTTCGAGGCAGCCGAATACGCCCCCGCCCCGCTCGACCCCGCCTACGCCTACGACGCCGGCGCCTGGAACATCCTCCGCCAGACCGTCCAGACGCTGATGCACACCCCGCGCGGCGGCGGCAGCCCCGTCCCCGAAGCGGCCAACGACTGCCGCTTCACCGACACCGGCAACGAGAGCTACCGCTGCGTCCTGCGCACCGGCCTCACCTTCGCCGACGGCAGCCCCCTCACCGCCAAGGACGTCAAGTTCTCCATCGAACGCGTCCTCGCCATCAAGGACGAGAACGGCCCCTCCTCGCTGCTCTCCACCATCGACACCGTCGAGACCAAGGGCACCGACACCGTCGTCTTCCACCTCAAGACCGCCGACGCCACCTTCCCGCAGAAGCTCTCCACCCCCGCCGCGGGCATCGTCAGCGCCAAGAAGTACGACGCCAAAAAGCTCCGCACCGGCTTCAACGTCGACGGCTCCGGCCCCTACACGATGAAGGCCGAAGTCAAGGACAACCGCCTCGTCCGCGCCGTCTTCACCAAGAACCCGCACTACCGGGGCGATCTCAAACTCCAGAACGACAAGGCCGAACTGCGCACCTTCGACGACTCCGAAGCCGTCGGCAAGGCACTGGAGGACGGGGCCGTCCACATGGTCTCCCGCACCCTGTCGCCCGCGCAGATCACCGAACTCTCCGCCAACCCCCCCAAGGGCATCAAGCTCGTCCCCATGCCCGGCCTGGAGATCCGCTACCTCGGCTTCAACACCGACGCCCCCACCGTCAAGGACAAGGCCGTACGCCAGGCCCTCGCCGCGGCCGTCGACCGGAACGCCCTCATCACCAAGGTCTACGGCAAGTCCGCGCAGCCCCTGTACTCACTGGTCCCCACCACCGTGACCGGCCATGTCAACTCCTTCTTCAACAAGTACGGCGAAGCCAACACCGCCAAGGCCGCCGACCTGCTGAAGGCCGCCGGGATCAAAACCCCGGTCAAGCTCACCCTCCACTACACCAACGACCACTACGGCGACGGCACCGCGGCCGAGTTCGAAGCCCTCAAGGCCCAGCTGAACTCCACCCGGCTCTTCGACATCACCGTCCAGGGCACCGACTGGGCCGACTTCCGGCCCGCCCAGAAGAAGGGCGAATACGCCGCCTACGGGCTCGGCTGGTTCCCCGACTACCCCGACGCCGACAACTTCCTCGCCCCCTTCCTGGAGCAGGACAACTTCCTGGGCACGCCGTACGCCAACACCACGGTGCGCACCAAGCTCATCCCCGAATCGCGCCGCGCCGTCGACCGAGGCGTCGCCGGCCCCGCGATCGCGGAGATGCAGGACATCGTCGCCGAGGACGTACCCGTCCTGCCCCTGTGGCAGGGCAAGCAGTACGTCGCCGCACGCGACGGGATCACCGGAGTGGAATGGTCGGTCAACGCCATCTCCGACCTCCAGCTGTGGGAACTCGGCCGCGGCGTCAGCGGCTGACGCCCCGGCACCAAGCCCTCGGCACCAGGTCCTGGTGCCGGCCCTCCCCGGCACCAGAACCAGACGAGCAGTAAGACTGAGAAGGATGTTCGCGTGAAGACACGGAACCAGTGGTTGGTCGCCCCCCTCGGAGCGGCCACCGCCGCCGCGCTGCTGACCGGTTGCGGTGCGACCGACGGCTCCAACGCCGCCGGCGGCGGCAAGGGCGTCGTCATGGGCATATCCGACAAGGTGAAGGCCACCGACCCCGCCTCGGGCTACGACCCCGGCTCCTGGGTGCTCTTCAACAACGTCTTCCAGTCCCTGCTCGGCTTCCCCAAGGGCGGCACCAACCCCGAACCCGACGCGGCACAGTCCTGCGGCTTCGAGGGCAACGAGAGCAAGACCTACAGCTGCACCCTGCGCGGCGGCCTGAAGTTCAGCAACGGCAACAGCCTCACCGCCAAGGACGTCAAGTACTCCTTCGAGCGCACCCTCAAGATCAACGACGAGAACGGCCCCGCCGTCATGCTCGCGTCGATCGGCAGCATCGACACCCCCGACGACAAGACCGTCGTCTTCCACCTCAAGGCCCCCGACGCGACCTTCCCCAGCAAGATCGCATCCGGCGCCGGCTCCATCGTCGACCACACCGAGTACCCGGCCGACAAGCTCCGCACCGACGGCAAGGCCGTCGGATCCGGCGTCTACAAGCTGGACTCCATCAACGACAAGAGCGCCTCCTTCTCCGTCAACGACAGCTACACCGGCAAGGCCAAGGCGAAGAACAGCGGCGTCACCATGAAGTTCTTCAACGAGGACCAGGCCGCCCTCAAGAAGGTCCTCGAAAGCGGAGAGGTCGACTTCGCCTTCCGCGGCCTCGCCGCCAAGGACATCGCGGGCCTCGCCTCCCAGACCGGCGAGCAGAAGGTCGAAGTCGTCCAGGGCGCCGGCGCCGAAGTCGAACACCTCGTCTTCAACACGGCCGACCCCGTCGCCGGGAAGCTCCCCGTCCGCAAGGCCATCGCCTACCTCGTCGACCGCGAAGCGCTCGTCCGCGAGGTCTACGACGGCACCGCCACCCCGCTCTACTCCATCGTCCCGGCCGGCATCGCCTCCCACACCACCGCCTTCTTCGACCGCTACGGCGGCACCCCCCAGCCCGAGAAGGCCAAGGCCACCCTCCGCGCGGCCGGCATCAAGGACAAGGTCAAGATCACCCTGTACTCGACGCCCAGCCGCTACGGCCCCTCGACGGACCAGGAATTCCAGCTCATCGCCAAGCAGCTCAACGCCAGCGGCCTCTTCCAGGCCGACGTGAAGTCCGTCGAGTTCGAGCAGTACGAGAAGGACATCCAGGCCGGCAAGTACGGCGTCTACGTCAAGGGCTGGGTCCCCGACTACCCCGACGCCGACAACTTCACGCAGCCCTTCTTCGGCCCCGACAACGTGCTGCACAACAACTACGACAACAAGGAGATCACCGGGAGCATCATCCCGTCGACCTCCGCCAAGGCCGACCGCTCCTCCACCAGCGGCGACTACGCCCGCCTCCAGGACATCGTCGCCGACGAGATCCCCCTGCTCCCGCTCTGGCAGAGCAAGCAGTACGCCGTCACCCGCCAGAACGTGACCGGCCTGCAGTGGTCCCTGGACGCCTCCACCGTCTTCCGCTTCTGGGAGATCAGCAAGGGCTGAGCCACCCCGTCAGGGCCGGCGCAACGGCTACGGGCCCGCCTCCGCACGAAGCGGAAGCGGGCCCGTACCCGTACCTGCGAACCAGCGAACGGAGCCGCCCGGCGACCCGCCCGCCGACCTGCCTACTGGCCGGCCCCCGGACGCACCAGACCGCTCTCGTACGCGTACACCGCCGCCTGCACCCGGTCACGCAGACCCAGCTTCGTCAGCACATGACCCACATGCGTCTTCACCGTCGTCTCGCTCACGAACAGATCCGCCGCGATCTCCGCGTTCGACAACCCCCGGGCCACCAGCTTCAGCACCTCGACCTCACGCTCCGTCAACGAAGCGATCATGTCCGGAACGGTGTCCTCACCCGACGGCAGATGCCCCGCGTACTTGTCCAGCAGCCGACGCGTGATGCTCGGCGCCAGCATCGCCTCGCCACCCGCCACCACCCGGATCGCCTGCACCAGCTCCGTCGCCGGCGCGTCCTTCAGCAAGAACCCGCTGGCCCCCGCCCGCAGCGCCTCCACCACGTACTCGTCCAGATCGAACGTCGTCAGCACCAGCACCTTCGCCGGACCGTCCCGGCCCGGACCCGTGATCTGCCGCGTCGCCTCCACCCCGTCCATCCGCGGCATCCGGATGTCCATCAGCACCACATCGGGCTGCAACGCCCGCACCTGGTCCAGCGCCTGCAGACCGTCCCCGGCCTCACCGACCACCGCCAAGTCCTGCTCGGCCTCCAGGATCATCCGGAAACCGGTACGCAGCAGGGGCTGATCGTCGACCAGCAGTACGCGGATCGCCACGGGGTCCACCTCGTATTCGTAGGGCTCATCGGATCATCGGGCCATCGGGTCTTCGGGCCATCGGGTTCAATCGGACACCACCAGGGAACCCGGCCCATTCTGCCCTGACGCCGAGATCAGGATTCGCCCCGCCCGCCGGACGGCAACGCCAGCGGATAGACCGGGGGAGTACCCCCGAACTCCGGACACACCGCCTGATGATCACACCAGCCGCACAGCTTCGACTGCCGCGGCCGCCAGTCACCCGTCACCGTCGCCTCCCGGATCGCCTCCCACAGCGCCAGCAGCTTGCGCTCCATCCGCTCCAGGTCCTCGATCACCGGGTCGTACGTCACCACGTCCCCACTGCCCAGATACACCAGCTGCAGCCGCCGCGGCACCACCCGCTTCAGCCGCCACACCACCAGCGCGTAGAACTTCATCTGGAACAGCGCACCCTCGGCATACTCCGGCCGCGGCGCCTTCCCCGTCTTGTAATCGACGATCCGCACCTCACCCGTCGGCGCCACGTCCACCCGGTCGATGATCCCGCGCAGCCGCAGCCCCGACTCCAGCTCCGTCTCCACGAAGAACTCCCGCTCCACCGGCTCCAGCCGCGTCGGGTCCTCCAACGTGAACCACCGGTCCACCAACGCCTCGGCCTCCGTCAGCCAGCGCGCCAGCCCCGCCCCCTCGTCACCCCCCGGGAACAGCTCCGACAACTCCGGCTTCGACTCCAGCAGCCGGTCCCACTGCCCCGGAATCAACGCCTTCGCCCGCGGCGCCGTCCGCTCCGGCGCCGGATGATCGAAGAGCCGCTCCAGCACCGCGTGCACCAGCGTCCCCCGCGTCGCCGCCGCGCTCGGCTTCTCCGGCAACTTGTCGATCACCCGGAACCGGTACAGCAGCGGACACCGCATGAAGTCACTCGCCCGCGAAGGCGACAGCGAAGAAGGCGCCACGGCCACCGCCTGCGCGGGCACGGCACCGGAACCGGGCACCGCACCGGGCTCGGAACCGCGCTCGGAACCGGGCACCTGTCCGGGCACGGAACCACTCACTGCATCGTCCGGACCGCTGCCGGGGCTCGTCGTCATGGACAAAACCCTACGACCCGCCACCGACAGCACGCGCATACCATCGACGCCGACCCCCCTCGCACTGCATGATCGGAGCATCACACCGCGCAACGCCGCACCCCGACACCACGGGAAAAAGACACCCGAACCACCGGCGCACCACCGCACCGGACAGCAGCGAACGAAGGACAACCGTGGCAGACACCGACGAAACCGGCGAGCGCGCGGGACGGCGCTCAGGACCGGGCGGCGGACTCCTCATGGGCCGCCCCTTCGGCGTGCCCGTCTACGTCTCGCCCAGCTGGTTCCTCGTCGCCGCCCTCATCACCTGGGTCTTCGGCGACCAGCTCGACCGCATCCTGCCCGACCTCGGCACCCTGCGCTACCTCGTGGCCCTCTTCTTCGCCGTCGCCTTCTACGCCTCGGTCCTCGTCCACGAACTCGCCCACACCATCGCCGCCCTCCGCTTCAAACTCCCCGTCCGCCGCATCCAGCTCCAGTTCTTCGGCGGCGTCTCCGAAATCGAGAAGGAATCCGAAACCCCCGGCCGCGAATTCGTCCTCGCCTTCGTCGGCCCCCTCCTCTCCCTCCTCCTCGCCGGCGCCTTCTACCTCGGCATGAAAACCGTCGAACCCGCCAGCGTCCCCGGCGTCCTCCTCGCCGGCCTCATGATCTCCAACCTCCTCGTCGCCGCCTTCAACCTCCTCCCCGGCCTCCCCCTCGACGGCGGCCGCATGCTCCGCGCCGTCATCTGGGGCATCACCGGCAAACCCATGACCGGCACCATCGCCGCCGCCTGGGCCGGCCGCGCCCTCGCCGTCGCCGTCCTCCTCGGCCTGCCCCTCCTGAACTCCACCGGGACCCTCGGCAACCCCACCGCCGACATCGGCGGCATGGACACCGTCATGGACGCCCTCCTCGCCGCGATCCTCGCCGGCATCATCTGGACCGGAGCCGGCAACAGCCTCCGCGTCGCCCGCCTGCGCGAACACCTCCCGGAACTCCACGCCCGCAAACTCACCCGCCGCGCCATCCCCGTCGAGAACGCCACCCCCCTCTCCGAAGCCCTCCGCCGCGCCAACGAAGCCGGCGCCCGCGCCCTCGTCATCGTCGACGGACTCGGAGACCCCACCGGCATCGTCCGCGAAAGCGCCATCGCCTCCGTCCCCGAACACCGCCGCCCCTGGGTCGCCGCCGGCACCCTCGCCCAAGACCTCACCGACGGCATGAAGGTTTCAGCGGACCTCGGCGGCGAAGAACTCCTCGACCACCTGCGCGCCACCCCCGCCACCGAATACCTCGTCCTGCAACCCGACGGCGCCATCTACGGCGTCCTGTCCACCCTCGACGTGGAAAAGGCCTTCGTGAAGGCCATGGCGCGGCCCCAGTCCTGAAGCCAATACACTGGTCACATGTCCGAACCGACCGGTGCCGCCCGCCGACGCGGGCCCTTCGAGGTCGGGGACCAGGTACAGCTCACCGACCCCAAGGGCCGCCACTACACGTTCACGCTCGAAGCCGGGAAGAATTTCCACACCCACAAGGGTTCCTTCCCGCACGACGAGCTGATCGGCTCCCCCGAGGGAAGCGTTGTCCGTACCACGGGCAACGTCGCCTACCTCGCGCTGCGTCCCCTGCTCCCCGACTATGTCCTGTCCATGCCCCGCGGTGCCGCCGTGGTCTACCCCAAGGACGCAGGCCAGATCCTGGCCTTCGCCGACATCTTCCCCGGCGCCCGCGTCGTCGAAGCAGGCGTCGGCTCCGGCTCCCTGAGCAGCTTCCTGCTGCGCGCCATCGGCGACCAGGGCATGCTCCACAGCTACGAGCGCCGCCCCGACTTCGCCGAGATCGCCACGGCCAACGTCGAGCGCTACTTCGGCGGCCCGCACCCCGCGTGGCAGCTCACCGTGGGCGACCTCCAGGACAACCTGTCCGACACGGACGTCGACCGCGTGATCCTCGACATGCTCGCCCCCTGGGAGTGCCTGGAGGCCGTCTCCAAGGCGCTGGTCCCCGGCGGCATCCTCTGCTGCTACGTGGCCACCACCACCCAGCTCTCCCGGACCGTCGAATCCATCCGCGAGTTCGGCTGCTACGCCGAACCGCAGCCCTGGGAATCGATGATCCGCAACTGGCACGTCGAAGGCCTGGCCGTCCGCCCGGACCACCGCATGATCGGCCACACCGGCTTCCTCGTCACCGCCCGCCGCCTCGCGGACGGCGTCGAGCCGCCCATGCGCCGCCGCCGCCCCTCCAAGGGCGCCTACGGCGAGGACTACGACGGCCCCGGCAGCCAGTCCGCCGCCAAGACCGCGGAGACGGCCGCCACGGCCGCCACCGAGATCACCGCCGACACCGGCGACGGCGCCTGAGCAGCCGACGCCCCCAGGAGCGCCCCGCCACCCGGCAGGGCGACCCGCGCCACCAACACGAAGACGCTGTGCCGCAGTTCCCCCGAAACATCCGGGAACTGCGGCACAGCGTCTTTTCGTTGCCCTACGGGACGGCCCCGCGCCGGCGGCCCGACCGGTCCGGACCCACCCGTTCCACCCCGATGTGAGGTGTGGCACGATGCTGGCTCCCCGTCACCCTTCGCACAGGAGACACCCCGCGTGCCGCACAGCCCCGCCGAGCCGGCGCCGAGCAACCACGCCCCGGCGCACCACCGGACCCGGCCCGTCCACTGGCTGGCCACCGCCTCGGCCCTGGCCGCCGTCATAGCCGGCGCCGGACTCCTGCAGCCCGACCGGGCCACCGGAGCCTCCGCGGACCCGGTGCACACCACCGGGGGAACCACACCCAAGAGCCCCGTGAACGGCCCCCAGGCGGCCGCTCCCGACGCGCACGCGGTCACGTACCCCCTGGACTGCAAAGGCCTCCCACAAGCCGTCACGGCCACCGCCGAAGGCGACCTCGACGGCGACGGCCGCCCCGAAACCGTCGCGGCCGTCCGCTGCGACGCCGGCTCGGGCACCCCGCCGCACGCCATCTACGTCCTCGCCCAAGACCGCGCGAAGACCGCGACCCCCCGCGTCGTCGCCACACTCCTCGAAGCCGGCCGCAAGCAGACCGCGACCGACCTCACCATCCGCGACGGCCTCGTCACCGCGAGCCTCCTCGGGTACTCCTCGCCCGAAGTGCCCCGCTACAGCCCCGACACCAAGCAGCTCGCCAAGTGGCGCTGGACCGGCGGAAAATTCCGCCAGGAGCTTACCGACTCGACCCCCACAGGTGTTTGAACCCTCACCGGAACCATTACGGGGCGTCCGGACCGAAGACTTCCACCCTGTCCGAAACCCGCCTTACATGGATGCAATCCCCGGGACATTCCTTCGCGGAATCCACCACGTCCTGGAGCAGTACCAGCGGAACCGGAGTGGTCGCCCCCGCCTCCACGAGCAACTCGTCGGCAGGGCTCTTCACGTACGCCAGACCATCGATGTCCAGCTCGAACACCTCCGGTGCGTACTGCACGCAGATTCCGTCGCCCGTACAGAGATCCTGGTCGATCCAGACCTCCAACGGCTCTCCGGCCACGCCCGCGGCACCCGTGTTCTCCTCGGTGGCCGCCTCCTGCTGCACGGTCATATCCCCTGCCGTTCCCTGCTCTGAGTGATCCATCCCGGTCACAACGCGAGGCAAGTCGCACGAGCTCTGACGGGTGTTGAACAGTTCGACCTTACAACCGGCTGCTTTCCGATGTTGATGGGTGGGTATTTCCTTGACGGGAGGGAGTACGCAAGGGTGAAGATCGGACACACCCCTACCGTCTTTGTGATCTAGGGGTTTCAATCACCACCAGCCCAGGTAGGGTCAGAAAGCGTCCAGCTCCCCTTGGAGGAGGTGAGGACCGTGGCAGCCCACGACGACGACATCAACCGCGGCATCCGGCCCGGGCGAGGGTCTGAGGACCCCGCCGGCCAGGTTGCCTATCTCGAGCAGGAAATCGCCGTCCTGCGACGTAAGCTCGCCGACTCTCCGCGACACACGAGGATTCTCGAAGAGCGGATCGTCGAGCTCCAGACAAACCTGGCAGGCGTCTCCGCACAGAACGAGCGGCTGGCGAACACCCTGCGCGAGGCCCGCGACCAGATCGTGGCCCTCAAAGAAGAAGTCGACCGGCTCGCACAGCCGCCGGCCGGCTTCGGAGTCTTCCTGCAGTCGAACGAAGACGGAACCGTCGACATCTTCACCGGCGGCCGAAAGCTCCGCGTGAACGTGAGCCCCAGCGTCGAACCGGAAGACCTCCGGCGAGGCCAGGAGGTCATGCTCAACGAGGCCCTCAACGTGGTCGAGGCCATGGAGTTCGAACGGGCCGGGGACATCGTCACCCTCAAGGAAATCCTCGAGGACGGCGAGCGCGCCCTGGTGGTCGGGCACACCGACGAGGAAAGGGTGGTGAGGCTCGCCGAGCCGCTCCTGGACGTCACCATCCGCCCCGGCGACTCCCTGCTGCTCGAACCCCGCTCCGGCTACGTCTACGAGATCGTCCCCAAGAGCGAGGTCGAAGACCTCGTCCTCGAAGAGGTCCCGGACATCGACTACGACAAGATCGGCGGCCTGGGCGACCAGATCGAACTGATCCGCGACGCCGTCGAGCTCCCCTACCTCTACCCCGACCTCTTCAAGGAACACGAACTGCGGCCCCCGAAGGGCATCCTGCTCTACGGCCCTCCCGGCTGTGGCAAGACGCTCATCGCCAAGGCCGTCGCCAACTCCCTTGCCAAGAAGGTCGCCGAAGTCACCGGCCAGCCCACCGGGAAGTCCTACTTCCTGAACATCAAGGGCCCCGAACTCCTCAACAAGTACGTCGGCGAGACCGAGCGGCACATCCGCCTCGTCTTCCAGCGTGCGAGGGAGAAGGCGAGCGAGGGCACCCCCGTCATCGTCTTCTTCGACGAGATGGAATCCCTCTTCCGCACCCGCGGATCCGGAGTCAGCTCGGACGTGGAGAACACCATCGTCCCCCAGCTGCTCGCCGAGATCGACGGCGTGGAAGGCCTGGAGAACGTCATCGTCATCGGCGCCTCCAACCGCGAGGACATGATCGACCCGGCCATCCTGCGCCCCGGCCGGCTCGACGTGAAGATCAAGATCGAGCGCCCCGGCGCCGAGGCCGCCAAGGACATCTTCGCGAAGTACCTCAAGGCCACCCTGCCCCTGCACACCGACGACCTCGGCGAGCACCAGGGCTCCACGGCGGAAACCGTCCACAGCATGATCCAGACCGTCGTCGAGCAGATGTACGCCGAAACCGAGGAGAACCGCTTCCTCGAGGTCACGTACGCCAACGGCGACAAGGAAGTCCTCTACTTCAAGGACTTCAACTCGGGCGCGATGATCCAGAACATCGTGGACCGTGCGAAGAAGATGGCCATCAAGGCCTTCCTCGAGCACAACCAGAAGGGCCTTCGCGTCGCCCACCTCCTCCAGGCTTGCGTGGACGAGTTCAAGGAGAACGAAGACCTGCCCAACACCACCAACCCCGACGACTGGGCCCGAATCTCCGGAAAGAAGGGCGAGCGGATCGTATTCATCCGCACCCTCGTCACCGGAAAGCAAGGCGCGGACACCGGACGCTCCATCGACACGGTGGCCAACACCGGTCAGTACCTCTGACAAAGCGGGCCGGCTGCGGGCGCCCGGCAAGGGCACCCGCAGCCGACTGCTTTACCAAACGCTCTTTTCAGCCGGTGACAGGGCAAAGTCAATGACTGAAATGATCTCCCCACCAGCGCGGAGTGGTTCTAGGCTCTTCCATACCGCAGGTCGCGCAGTGCGGGGACGGGCACCGCACACGACGCACCGGAGCACCAGCGGTACTTGAGCGCCGCTCCCGAACGGGAGCGCCGCCGGGCAAGGAGGGCCGCATGACCGTACGGCGAGTAATGGGGATCGAGACGGAGTACGGGATCTCCGTTCCGGGGCACCCGAACGCCAATGCCATGCTCACCTCGTCCCAGATCGTCAACGCCTACGCGGCGGCGATGCACCGGGCGCGACGCGCCCGCTGGGACTTCGAGGAAGAGAACCCGCTGCGGGACGCCCGCGGCTTCGACCTCGCCCGCGAGGCCGCCGACCACAGCCAGCTCACCGACGAGGACATCGGCCTCGCCAACGTGATCCTCACCAACGGCGCACGCCTCTACGTGGACCACGCACACCCCGAATACAGCTCCCCGGAGATCACCAACCCGCTCGACGCCGTCCTCTGGGACAAGGCCGGCGAGCGGATCATGGCCGAAGCGGCGGTCAGGGCCGCCCAGCTCCCCGGGGCCCAGCCCATCCACCTCTACAAGAACAACACCGACAACAAGGGCGCCTCCTACGGCACGCACGAGAACTACCTGATGAAGCGGGAAACCCCCTTCTCGGACATCGTGCGCCACCTCACCCCCTTCTTCGTCTCCCGCCTCGTCTTCACCGGCGCCGGCCGCGTCGGCATCGGCCAGGACGGCCGCGAACACGGCTTCCAGATCAGCCAGCGCGCCGACTACTTCGAAGTCGAGGTCGGCCTGGAGACCACCCTCAAGCGCCCCATCATCAACACGAGGGACGAACCGCACTCGGACGCGGAGAAGTACCGCCGGCTCCACGTGATCATCGGCGACGCCAACCTCTCCGAGATCTCCACCTACCTCAAGCTCGGCACCACCGCACTGGTCCTGTCCATGATCGAAGACGGCTACATCAACGTCGACCTCGCCGTGGACCAGCCCGTACGCACCCTCCACCAGGTCTCCCACGACCCCGACCTCCAGCACCTGATCACGCTGCGCAGCGGGCGGACGCTGACCGCCGTACAGCTCCAGATGGAGTACTACGAGCTGGCCAGGAAGTACGTGGAGGAGCGTTTCGGCTCCGACGCGGACGAGCAGACCAAGGATGTGCTGGCCCGCTGGGAGGACGTACTGGGCCGGCTGGAAACCGACCCGATGAGCCTGTCGGGGGAGCTCGACTGGATCGCGAAGCGGGAGATCCTGGAGGGCTACCGGCGCCGGGACGGCCTGGAATGGGACGCGGCCCGCCTGCACCTGGTGGACCTCCAATACGCGGACGTACGGCCCGAGAAGGGGCTGTACAACCGCCTGGTGGCCCGCGGCAAGATGAAGCGGCTGCTGGACGAGACGGCGGTGGAACGGGCGCAGAGCAAGCCGCCGGAGGACACCCGGGCGTACTTCCGGGGGCGGTGCCTCGAGCAGTACGCGGACGATGTGGCGGCGGCCTCGTGGGACTCGGTGATCTTCGATCTGCCGGGCCACGACTCCCTCCAGCGGGTCCCGACCCTGGAACCCCTGCGGGGCACCCGTGCCCACGTGAAGGAGCTCCTGGACCGCTGCCGCACGGCGGAGGACCTGGTGCGGGTGCTGTCGGGGCGCTGAGGCCTTTCCGGTACCCGGCGCGGGGGCTGAAAGGCCCCCGGCCCGGGAATCATGAACACATCCGGACGTTATGAAAGTACCGGGACGGATGTCGGGCCCTCCTTGTAGGGTCCGACGTAGAGTCTGATCTTGAGGGATCCCGAATTCGCGGGGTCTTTCACGTGAGCGTGCGAACCGAGCGGGGTGAGCTAGACATGGCGACCAAGGACACCGGCGGCGGACAGCAGAAGGCGCAGCGCTCGACCGAGGAGGTCGAGGAGGCCGCGGTCGAAGAATCGACCGACCTCAAGGAGCGACAGGAAAAGCTCTCCGACGACGTCGACTCGGTACTTGACGAGATTGACGATGTCTTGGAAGAGAACGCCGAGGATTTCGTGAGGTCGTTCGTGCAAAAGGGCGGCGAGTAAAGGTCCGGGGCTAGTTAGACCTGCGGATCGTAGGCCCGGGGGGTTGTGTGGCCGAGGCGGCGCCTGAAGGGATGAAGCGTTGCTCGCGCTGTAAGCGCGTTCAGCCATTCGAGGCATTCGCGAGTAATCGCGCGATGCGGGACGGCTTTCAGGCGTACTGCCGTGAGTGCCAGGCTGACCACTACAAACGGCAGCAGGAAGCGAAGGGGCGGACGGTGCGGGAGAAGATTCCCGTGCCGTCGGGCCACAAGCGGTGTCCCCAATGCGGGGAGATCAAGTCCCACGCGGAGTGGGAGCGGAACAAGACGAGCTCGGACGGTTGGGCCAGCTACTGCCGCGAGTGCCGCGCGCAACGGAACCGGGCCTCCTACTTCAAGCGGCACTACGGCATCACCGAGGCCGAGCGTGACCAGATGATCGCCGCCCAGCGCGGGGTCTGCGTGATCTGCCAAGAGGCTCCGGCGGAGCATGTTGATCACGATCATCAGACGGGTAAGGTCCGAGGCGTACTTTGCTTCGGCTGCAACGCAGGAATCGGGCAACTCAAGGATCGGCCGGACGTCTTGAGGCGTGCAGCCGCTTACGTGGAAGGAAACCTGTGGAACCCAACATTCGAAGCACAGGGCGTCTGCCGGCAGCCTTCCTGACGCCGGGGTCGTCGTCCTTCATGGACTTCTTGGGCGCGCACCAGCCCGAGATGCTCCCGGGCAACCGGAAGCTGCCCGACGGGGTCATCGAGGCGCCGCACGGGACGACCATCGTGGCCGCCACCTTCCCCGGCGGGGTCGTCCTCGCCGGTGACCGGCGGGCGACCATGGGGAACATGATCGCGCAGCGGGACATCGAGAAGGTGTTCCCGGCGGACGAGTTCTCCGCCGTCGGCATCGCCGGCACCGCCGGTCTGGCCGTGGAGATGGTGAAGCTGTTCCAGCTGGAGCTGGAGCACTTCGAGAAGGTGGAGGGGACGACCCTCAGTCTCGAAGGTAAGGCCAACCGGCTGTCGACCATGATCCGGAGCAATCTGGGGATGGCGATGCAGGGTCTGGCCGTCGTGCCGCTCTTCGCGGGGTACGACGAGGCCAAGGAGCGGGGCCGGATCTTCTCGTACGACGTGACCGGCGGCCGCTCCGAGGAGCACGGCTACGCCGCGACCGGTTCGGGTTCGATCTTCGCCCGCGGTTCGATGAAGAAGCTGTACCACTCCAAGCTGACGGAGGAGGAGGCCACGACGCTGGTCGTGCAGGCGCTGTACGACGCCGCCGACGACGACTCGGCGACCGGTGGCCCGGACCTCTACCGCCACATCTACCCCATCGTCACCGTCATGACCGACGAGGGATTCCGCAGGCTGACCGACGAGGAGTCCTCGGAGCTGGCCCGCAAGATCACGAACCGCCGGCTGGAGCAGCCCGACGGTCCGCGCGCCGCCCTGCTCTGACCCTCTGACCTCCTCGTCGTCCAGAAGAAAGGGACGGAAAGCCGGTGTCGACTCCGTTCTATGTGTCACCCCAGCAGGCCATGGCCGACCGGGCGGAATACGCCCGCAAGGGCATCGCCCGCGGTCGGAGCCTCGTTGTCATCCAGTACGCCGACGGCATCGTGTTCGTCGGTGAGAACCCGTCCCGCGCGCTGCACAAGTTCAGCGAGATCTACGACCGGATCGGCTTCGCGGCCGCCGGCAAGTACAACGAGTACGAGAACCTGCGCATCGGCGGTGTGCGGTACGCCGATCTGCGTGGATACACCTACGACCGCGACGATGTGACGGCCCGTGGGCTGGCGAACGTCTACGCGCAGACGCTCGGCACGATCTTCTCGAGCGCCGGGGAGAAGCCGTACGAGGTGGAGCTGGTCGTCGCCGAGGTCGGCGCGACGGCTGCCGGGGACCAGATCTACCGGCTGCCGCACGACGGGTCGATCGTCGACGAGCACGGGTCCGTGGCCGTCGGCGGCAACGCCGAGCAGATCAGTACCTACCTCGATCAGCGGCACCAGGACGGGATGACCCTGTCCGAGGCGCTGAAGCTGGCGGTGCAGGCGCTGTCGAGCCAGGCGAACGGTACGGACAAGTCGATTCCGGCGGAGCGGCTGGAGGTGGCGGTGCTGGACCGTACGCGGGCCCAGCAGCGCAAGTTCAAGCGGATCCGCGGCCGGCAGCTGTCGCGGCTGCTGGAGGCGGACGTTCCGGCGGCCGCTCAGGCGGATGCCGTGTCGAACGACGAGGCTCCCGAAGAGGAAGCCGAGTAGTCGCGAGAAGTGCTGAGTGGGCGCCCCTGGCCTTCGGGTCGGGGGCGCTTTCGCGTTCCCGGACGTTCTCGGAGGCTCAGATGCTCGGTGCCGGGCCCGTGGAGTCGCGGACGACGAGGTGGACCGGGATGTCGACCGGGGTCCAGGGGGTGCCTTCGAGGACGGCGAGGAGGGCGGTCATGCCCTGTTCGCCGACGCGTTCGGCGGGGAGGTGGACGGTGGTGAGTTCGGGTTCGACGGCGGTGGCGAGGGCGAGGTCGTCGAAGCCGGTGACGGAGAGGTCCTCGGGGATGCGCAGGCCGAGGCGGCGGGCGGCTTTGCAGGCGCCGGCGGCCAGGATGTCGTCGTCACAGACGACGGCGGTGGGGCGGCGGTCCGCGGAGGTGTCCAGGGCGGTCTCCATGGCCGTACGGGCGGCTTCCACGCTGAGGTGGGCCCGTACGGTGCGCAGCTCGGCGGGGGGCGGCAGGTGGGCGGCGAGGGCGTTGGCGCGGACGGTGAAGGTCCAGGAGCCGATGGCGGAGGCGAGGTGGAGGAAGCGGTGGTGGCCGTGGGTGAGGAGGTGTTCGGCGGTTTGGCGCATGCCGTCGGCGATGGCGAGGTTGACGTGGGCGTGGGCGGTGTCGGCGGTGGGGTCGCTGTCGAGCATGACGAGGGGGAGTCCGTCGCCGCCGAGGGCGTGGAGGGCGTCGGCGGCCATGGAGGAGGCGATGACTCCGTCGAGGGCGGCGCGGGCGGAGGCGAAGGGGTCGCGGGCGGGGCCGGTGCCGTCGGGGGAGGGGTAGAGGACGACGCCGAAGCCGTGTTCGGCGGCGATGCGGGCGGCGCCGGTGTAGACGCGGGCGAAGAATTCGTTGGTGAGGGCGGGGACGACGAGGAGGGCGGTGCGGGTGGAGCCGAGGCGGAGGTTGCGGGCGGCGAGGTTGGGGCGGTAGCCGAGGGTGGTGGCGGTTTCGCGGACCAGGTCGGCGGTGCGTTCGGAGACGCGGCCGCGCCATTTGTCGCCGAGGACGAGGGAGACGGTGGCCTGGGAGACCCCGGCGGCGGTGGCCACGTCGCGGCTGGTGGGTCTCGTCACACGGTGCTCCTGTAGTGCGAGGTCACGGGGGGTGTGGGGGTCGGGTGGGTGGACCGTCCGACTGTGGTCATGGTACGTATGACCGGTCACGTTATACGTATTACTTGGGTGGTTCCCGGCTGGGTCCGGGCGGAAGAGGGGGCGGACATGGCCGCGGGTTACGCGGAGCTGCTCAAGACCCGGCATGCCGCGAGGCTGCTGGTGGGCACGCTCATAGGCCGGCTGCCGAACGGGGTGGGGCCGATAGCGATCGTGCTGTTCATCCGGGCGGAGGGTGGCAGCTACAGCCTGGCGGGGGCGCTCGCGGCCGCGTACGGGGTGTCCAACGCGGTGGGGCAGCCGTTGCTGGGGCGGGCGGTGGACCTGTTCGGGCAGCCGCGGGTGCAGTTGCCCGCCGCGGTGGTGTCGGCGCTGGGCATGGTGTGGCTGGCGCTGTCCGGTACCGGGTCGGTGGCGGTGGCGTACGCGGCGGTGGTGGTGGCGGGGCTGTTCACGCCGCCGCTGGAGGGCGGGCTGCGGGCGCTGTGGCCGAGCGTGCTGGGCGGCAAGGAGGAGCGGGTGCACGCGGCGTACGCGATGGACGCGGTGGCCCAGGAGGTCATGTTCACCGTGGGGCCGTTGCTGGTGACGCTGTGCGTGGCGTTGTGGGATCCGGCGGTGGCGCTGCTGGTGCTGAACGGGGTCGGGGTGCTGGGGGCGCTGTCGGTGGTGGTGTCGGAGCCTTCGCGCACGTGGCGTTCGGAGCCGCGGGAGGCGCACTGGCTGGGGGCGCTTCGTTCGAAGGGTCTGCTGGCGTTGCTGGGGGCGTTCTTCTTCGTGGGGACGGCGCTGGGGTCGATCACGGTGGCGGGTGTGGCGTACGCGGACGAGCACGGGGGCCAGGCGGTGTACGGCTGGCTGATGGCGGCGCTGGGTCTGGGCGCGCTGTTCGGTGGTGTGCTGTACGGGGCGCGGCAGTGGGCGGGGGCGCCGGAGCGGCGGCTTCGGTTGCTGGTGGCGTTGCTGGCGGTGTGTTACCTGCCGTTGATGCTGGTGCCGGGTGTGGTGGCGATGACGGGGTTCGCGGCGCTGGCGGGGGTGTTCCTGGCTCCGGCTCTGGCGTGCGCGTTCATCGTGGTGGACCGGCACGCTCCGGTGGGCACGGTGACGGAGGCGTTCTCGTGGCTGGTGACGTTCTTCGGGGTGGGTGCGGCGATGGGTACGGCGGCGGCGGGTCCTTCGGTGGAGTGGGGGGGTACGGCGGCGGGGTTCGCGGTGGCGAGCGTGGCGGGTGCGGCGGCGCTGCTGGTGCTGACGCTGACTCAGCGGGTGCTGGCGCGTCCGGGTGCGAGCCGTGCGGTGGCGGGTTCCGTGTCGGGGCGGCCGGGTGGGGAGCCGGGGGCCGGGTCGGCGGGGCCGTTGGAGGGTTCCGCGGAGGCTTCGGTGACGGGGTCTTAGGCGGGTCGGCGGGCGTGTGGCGGGCGCGCGGGGGGCGCGTTTCGGGTGCGTGTCGGGCGGTCGCCGGGGTGGCCTCTCGGGAAAATGATCGAAACGGCGGCTGCGAACTCGGTTTCAGAACAGAGCAGAAGGCGTAATGTTCAGTCATGGACCGCCGCATTTTCGGGCTGGAGAACGAGTACGGCGTCACGTGCACGTTCAGGGGACAGCGCCGACTGTCTCCTGACGAAGTGGCGCGCTACCTCTTCCGCCGTGTTGTGTCATGGGGCCGCAGCAGCAATGTCTTCCTGCGGAACGGCGCCCGCCTCTACCTCGACGTGGGTTCGCATCCGGAGTACGCAACTCCCGAATGCGACAACCTGATCGAACTGGTCACCCACGACAAGGCCGGCGAGCGCATTCTCGAAGGCCTTCTCGTCGACGCCGAACGTCGCTTGCACGAGGAGGGAATCGCGGGCGACGTCTATCTGTTCAAGAACAACACCGACTCGGCGGGAAACTCGTACGGCTGCCATGAGAACTACCTGGTGGCCCGGCACGGGGAATTCTCCCGGCTCGCGGACATTCTGATCCCGTTCCTCGTCACGCGGCAGCTGATCTGTGGTGCGGGCAAGGTGCTGCAGACGCCCCGGGGCGCGGTCTACTGCGTGAGTCAGCGGGCCGAGCACATCTGGGAGGGTGTCAGTTCGGCCACGACGCGTTCGCGGCCGATCATCAACACGCGGGACGAGCCGCACGCGGACGCGGAGCGCTACCGGCGTCTGCACGTGATCGTGGGCGACTCGAACATGTCCGAGACGACCATGCTGCTGAAGGTCGGGGCGACCGATCTGGTGCTGCGCATGATCGAGGCGGGCACGGTGATGCGGGACCTGACGCTGGAGAACCCGATCCGGGCGATCCGGGAGGTCAGTCACGACATCACGGGTCAGCGCAAGGTGCGTCTGGCGAGCGGTCGGGAGGCCTCGGCGCTGGAGATCCAGCGGGAGTACTACGACAAGGCGGTGGACTTCGCGGAGCGCCGGGGCATCCGTACGGGTGTCGTGGACCAGGTGCTGGAGCTGTGGGGCCGGACGCTGGACGCGATCGACGCGGAGGACCTGGACCGGATCGGGACCGAGATCGACTGGGTGATGAAGTACCAGTTGATCGAGCGGTACCGGGCGAAGCACAACATGACGATGTCGAATCCGCGGGTGGCTCAGATAGACCTCGCGTACCACGACATCCACCGCAGGCGCGGGCTGTACTACCTGCTGGAGCGCAAGGGGCAGGCGGCGCGGATCTGCAACGACCTCAAGATCTTCGAGGGCAAGTCGGTGCCTCCGCAGACGACGCGCGCGAGGTTGCGCGGTGACTTCATCCGTCGTGCGCAGGAGCAGCGGCGGGACTTCACGGTCGACTGGGTGCATCTGAAGCTGAACGACCAGGCGCAGCGCACGGTGCTGTGCAAGGACCCGTTCCGGTCGGTGGACGACCGGGTGGAGAAGCTGATCGCGGGAATGTAGGGGGATGTGAGGAGTTGCAGGGCGCCGGTTGGCGCCGTGTGACATCGCACTGATCTTGGCCAGGGCCTCGTACGGATCTCGTACGGGGCCCTGTCCACGCCTTAGAGTGGCGACGACCTATGTGCCGTCTGAGATCTGAGGAACACGTGCGCCGACTTGCCGGCCTGCTTGTCGTACCCCTTCTGCTGCTGTCGACAGCGGCTTGTGGCGACAGCGGCTCCGACTCCGCCCAGATGAAGAACGGGGCGCCCGCGATCACGAAGGGTGCCAAGTTCGGGGAGACCCCCACCCTGTCGAAGGGCGAGGGGAAGCCGCCGAAGGAACTGAAGGTGGTGACCATCAGCGAGGGTGACGGCCCGGCGCTGAAGAAGGGCGACATCGCCCAGGTCAACTACCTCGGCCAGGTCTGGGACGGCACGGAGCCGTTCGACCAGAGCTTCGGCAAGGGCAAGCCGTTCGACGTGACCGTCGGCGAGGGCCAGGTCATCAAGGGCTGGGACCAGGGCCTGCTGGGCAAGAAGGTCGGCAGCCGGCTGGAGCTCGTGATCCCGCCGGACCTCGGTTACGGCGAGCAGGGCTCGGGCGAGAAGATCAAGCCGAACGCCACGCTGGTCTTCGTCGTGGACATCGTCAAGGGCACCTCGATCCCGGTTTCGGCCACGGGCAAGGAGGTCCCGCAGACGGACGCCGCCCTGCCGAAGGTCGGTACGAACACGGACGGCAAGGAAGTCTCCGTGGCCGTTCCGAAGGACGCCGCGGCGCCGACGAAGCTCGTCTCGAACTACGTCCTGGAGGGCGACGGCGCGGTCGTGAAGGACACCGACAGCGTGGTGGTCAAGTTCCACGGCAAGACGTGGAAGGACGACAAGACCTTCGAGAGCACGTACGCCACCGGGGCCTCCGTGACGTGGCCGCTGGCGGAGCTCCAGGTCAAGGGTCTGAAGGACGGGATCGTGGGGAAGAAGACCGGCAGCCGCATCCTGCTGGTCATCCCGCCGGACCAGGGTTTCGCCGACAAGGAGCAGGGCACCATCCCGGCCAACTCGACGCTGGTCTTCAGCCTCGACATCCTGGCCGTGGTGTAAGACTGTCCAGGTTGTCCCCCTGTTCGTAAGTTTTTGAGGAGCAGTTCCGTGAGCGACAAGCTCGAGAAGCCCGAGATCGACTTCCCTGATTTCCCGATCCCGGCGGACCTCGTGATCGAGGAGATCTGGGAGGGCGAGGGCGCCGAGGCCAAGGCCGGTTCCCGGGTCTCCGTCCACTACGTGGGCGTGGCCTACTCGACCGGCGAGGAGTTCGACGCCTCCTGGGGCCGCGGCGCGCCGCTGCAGTTCCAGCTCGGCATCGGCCAGGTCATCTCCGGCTGGGACCAGGGCATCCAGGGCATGAAGGTCGGCGGCCGCCGCAAGCTGGTCATCCCGGCCCACCTCGCCTACGGCGACCGTGGTGCCGGCGCGGCCATCAAGCCGGGCGAGACGCTGATCTTCGTGTGCGACCTGATGGGCGCCTGATCGGTCCGCTGTGAAAGCGTGTGGGGCCCCCGCCTTGAAGGCGGGGGCCCTCGCTTTTGCCCTGGACCGCCGGGGCGGTACGGTCAGCGGTCACGAGGGTGTACCGGGGACACGACTCGAAGGTCTGGAAGGGCGGATGGGCGTCGATGGCGATTGCCAAGGCCGAGCGGCTGATGAATCTGGCGCTGTGTCTGCTGGGGACGCGCCGGCCGCTCAGCAAGCGGGAACTGCGCGGTTCCATCGAGGCCTACATGGAAGCCGGGAACGACGAGTCCTTCAACCGCATGTTCGAGCGGGACAAGGATGATCTGCGGGAGCTCGGGCTGGTCATCGAGACCGTGGAGAACCTCGAGGGCGACACGGGTTACCTGGCCCGTCGTGACTCCAACCGGCTGCCGCCCGTGGCGCTGGACGCCGAGGAGGCCGCGGCCCTGGGGCTCGCCGCCAAGGTGTGGCAGCAGGCCCGGCTCGCCGGTGCGGCCAGTGGCGCGCTGCAGAAGCTGCGCGCCGGCGGCATGCCGGAGGCCTCGGACCCGTACGAGGGCCAGCACAGTGCGATCGAACCGCGGATCCCGGTGCACGAGGCGGCCTTCGAGCCGCTGATGCTGGCCTGCCGCGACCGGCGGCCGGTGGTCTTCGACTACCGCAAGTCCACCGCGGCGCGTCCCGAGACGCGGCAGGTGGAGCCGTGGGCCCTGGAGTGCTGGCGCGGCCACTGGTACCTGGCGGGCTTCGACCGGGACCGCGGGGCGGAGCGCGTGTTCCGGCTCTCCCGGATCACGGGCAAGGTCCGTTCGCGGGCCGCCAAGTACACCGCCGAGGTCCCGGACGTGGTGACCGTACGGGAGACCGTGGCGAGCTGGGCCGGGGAGAGCGCGGAGCGCTCCGCGCTGATCCGGCTGCGGGCGGGGGCGGGATATCCGCTGCGGTCCAGGGCCACGGCGGTGCGCGAGGGGGCCGGTGGCGAGGGCTGGGACGAGCTGGAGATCCCGTACGGGCACGGGCTGGACGCCTGGCTGGTGGAGTTCGGCCCCGACGTCGTGGTGCTGGAGCCGGCGGACCTGCGGGCGGGTGTCGTGGACCGGCTGCGGGCCGTGGCCAAGGGCTAGGGCCCAAGGGCTAGGGCCCAAGGGCTAGGGCCGGCCCGGCGGACGGCGCGATGGCGCGGGCCGCGCGGAGCCGTGCGGGAGCGGGTGGACCGGGTCGACCGGGTGGACCCGGGCAAGATCAGTGAGCAACGCCCTGAGGGGGAGACGTACCAGCATGGCTGCCAACGCCATCGACCAGACGCGCCGGATGCTGTCCCTGGTGACGTACCTGCGCGAGCGCCCGGGTGCGCACGTCGCGGACGTGGCCCGGGCCTTCGGGATCACCGAGGACGAGCTGATCTCGGACCTCGACGTGCTGCCCATGTGCGGGACCAGCTTCCGGGGCGGTGACCTGCTCGACATCGACACCGACGGGGAGCGCATCTGGTGGCGCAACCCCGATGCCTCGGGGGAGTCCACCGCGGAGCCGCTGCGGCTGGCCGCGGACGAGGCGACGGCCCTGCTGGTGGCCGCCCGGGCCGTGGCCACGCTGCCGGGGCTGCGCGAGGGGGACCGCCAGGCACTGCTGCGGGCCACCGCGAAGCTGGAGGCGGCCGCGGGCGAGGTCGCCGGGGCCAGTTCCCGGCTGTCGGTGACCTTCGAGTCCGAGGGCGGGGTCTTCGCCGACGTGGACCGGGCCATCGCCGAGCGGCGCCGCCTGTGGCTGCGCTACTACTCGCCGGCGCGCGACGAGCTCACCGAGCGCAAGGTCGACCCGATCAGGCTGTTCGCCGTCGGGCACACCTACATGGAGGGGTGGTGCCACCTCTCCGAGGCGCGGCGGACCTTCCGTCTGGACCGGGTGGCGGAGATCCGGCTGCTCGACGAGCGGGCCGAGCCGCCGGCCATCGAGCCCCGCGATCTGTCCGAGGGGCTGGTGCAGCCGGCCGCCGAGGACCCGGAGGTCGTGGTCGAGGTGGGTCCCGGCGGGCGCTGGGTGGCGGAGTACTACCCGCACGACAGTGCGGAGGAGCTGCCCGAGGGGGGTCTGCGGATCACCTTGCGCACCCCTGATCCGGGCTCGCTGCGGCGCCTGGCGCTGCGGCTGGGCCGGGAGGGGCGGATCGTGGCCCCCGTGGAGCTGGCGGACAGCGCCCGCCGGGCGGCCCGGGAGGCGCTCGCCGCCTATGAGGGCGGGGCCGTGGAGAGCGACGACGGGGACCGGGGCTGAGGGGCCGAGGGGGGATCCGCGCGATGTCGGTCGCGTTCAAGGCGTCCTGTCCCGACTGCCGGGCCCGCTTCGAGCTGGACGCGGGCGCGCTGCGCCTCGCCATCGGCGGCAGCCGGCGTACGACCTTCTATTCCTTCACCTGTCCCGAGTGCGCGGCAGCGGTCCGCAAGCCCGCCGGGGA
Source organism: Streptomyces sp. NPDC002886 (assembly GCF_042888445.1). NCBI lineage: Bacteria > Bacillati > Actinomycetota > Actinomycetes > Kitasatosporales > Streptomycetaceae > Streptomyces > Streptomyces sp. NPDC002886. The sequence goes on along the minus strand of NZ_JBIAPV010000005.1, from coordinate 320,841 downwards.
GCGGATCGTGGAACTTCTGACGGGCGGCGGCGTGAGCACCCTGCGCAGCGTGTGAGGCGCGCGGTGGCCTAGGCTCGTCACATGCTGTGGCCGATGTTCGCAATCGCTCTGGGCTTCCTCGGGCTCGCCGTCCTCGCCGTGCTCGCCGTGCGGGTCTTCGCGGAGGTGCGCCGGCTCTCCGTCCAGGTCGCGGACGCCGGGCGCCGGATCGCGGACGCCTCCGCGGACCTGGAGCAGGCCGCTACGGGCCTGGCCAGGGCCGGGCGCTCCGTGCGGCCATAGCCATCGTCGGGCAACCGTCGTACTGTCTGACCACGCAGGCGGTGATACCCCAGGGCATTGCCAGGCGTTAACCCCCGGGGGTTACGATCCATGTCAGAACGGCTCACCGATCTCGGTCAGAGCCGCCTCGACTACCTCAACCAGCCGTTTCGGTGAGAAGGAAGACACACATGATCGGCAACCTGAAGCCCCTCGAGATCCTCCTGATCGTCGCCGTGATCTTCCTGCTGTTCGGTGCCAAGAAGCTTCCCGACATGGCCCGCTCGCTCGGCAAGTCCGCCCGCATCCTCAAGAGCGAGGCGAAGGCGATGAAGAAGGAGGGGGAGGCGGAGGACGCCGCCACCGCCGCTTCCGTCGCCGACCCGGCGCCCCAGCAGCAGGCCACGGCCCCGCGCACGATCCAGGCCTCGCCCGGTGACGTGACCAGCGCCCGCCCCGTGAACGAGCCCAACCACACCACGCAGGGCTGACGGCGGCCGGTCTTCCGGTCGCGCCCGCATCAGTCAACTGCAACGAGACAAGGGACGTGGGTTGCTCAAGTCTGCCCGCAAGCAGGAGAAGCTGGACAAGAAGGCGAAGGACGCCGAAGGGCGGATGCCCCTTGTCGAGCACCTGCGTGAGCTGAGAAACCGGCTGATGAAGGCGGTTCTTGGGATCCTCGTGATCACGATCGTGGCCGCGTTCTTCTACAAGGACCTCATCGACTTCATGATGAAGCCGATCCTGGACTCCGTCGGCTGCGCCAACGGCGTGGTCGCGCAGCGCAACGGGAAGCCCTGCGCCGCCATGACGGTCAACGGCCTCATCGCGCCGTTCTCCATCGCCCTGAAGGTCTCCCTCACCGCCGGTGTGGTGCTCTCCGCGCCGGTGTGGCTGTACCAGCTGTGGGCCTTCGTGGCCCCAGGGCTGCACAACCACGAGCGCAAGTACGCCGTGGGCTTCGTGGCGGTCGGTGCTCCGCTGTTCGGCGCGGGCGCGGTCCTCGCGTACAAGGTGCTGCCGCAGACCGCGGTGATCCTGCTGGAGTTCACCCCCGAGAACGCGAGCAACCTGCTGCCGGTGGACGACTACCTCGACCTGATCACGCGCATGATCGTGGTCTTCGGCCTGGCCTTCGAGCTGCCGCTGCTGCTGATCCTGCTCAACGTCACCGGGGTGCTGACCGCGAAGCGGCTGGCGAGCTGGTGGCGGGCGATGGTGCTGGGCATCACGATCTTCGCGGCGTTCGCGACGCCCACCGGTGACCCGCTGACGATGCTGGCGCTGGCCGCGCCGATCGTCACCCTGTACTTCATCGCGCTGCTGCTCTGTTACCTCAACGACCGCCGGCGGGCCCGCAACAACCCCGACGCCGGCCTCGACGACGACGAGGCCTCCGAGGTGGACCTGACCCCCGCGACCGTGGGCGCGGTCGAGCCCGTGGCGGCCCCGGGCGCCCTGCCCGAGCAGGCCGACGGCGGACGCCAGCGGATCAACGGCTACGACGACGCCACCTGATCGACGAGGGTCCGCCCCGACGGGTACATTCCCGCGGGTGAGTGCTGAGATCACCCTCTTCGTCAATCCCACCGCCGGAAGCGGCCGGGCCGCGCACGCCGCGCAGCCGGCCGCTTCCGCGCTGCGTGAGGCCGGTTTCTCGGTGCGCAGCGTCGTCGGCGGCGATGCCCCCGATGCCCTGGCCCGGCTGCGGACCGCCGTGCGCGAGGGCACCGGGGCGGTGATCGCGGTCGGCGGCGACGGGATGGTCTCCCTCGCGCTGCAGGCGCTCGCGGGCACGGCGGTGCCGCTCGGGGTGGTGGCGGTGGGCACCGGGAACGATTTCGCGCGCGCGATGGGACTGCCCGTACGGGAACCCGCGCGGGCGGGCCGGCTGGCAGCCGAGGCGCTCAAGGAGGGCCGGGTCCGCGAGATCGACCTGGGCCGGGTGGTTGGAGCCGGTGCCGGGGCTGGTTCCGGGGCCGGGGAAGGCGTGGGGGCGGGGGACGGCTCCGGCGGTACCTGGTACGGGACCGTGCTGTGCTCCGGCTTCGACTCGCGGGTCAACGACCGCGGCAACCGGATGCGGCTGCCGGCCGGCCGGTTCAAGTACGACCTGGCGATGGCGCTGGAACTGGCCGCCTTCCGGCCCTTCCCGTACCGGATCACCCTGGACGGCGGCCCGGTCCTGGAGACCGAGGCCACGCTGGTGGCCGTCGGCAACGGCTCGTCCTACGGCGGTGGCATGCGGATATGCGCGGACGCCGTGCCCGACGACGGGCTCTTCGACGTCACCGTCGTCGGCGACTGCAGCCGCACCACCCTGCTGAAGGTGTTCCCCCGGGTCTACAAGGGCACCCACCTCGACCATCCGAAGGTGACCGTGCACCGGGCCTCGAAGGTGACCCTGGAGGCGGCCGGCATCACGGCCTACGCGGACGGCGAGCCGCTGGGTCCGCTCCCGGTGAGCGCCGAGTGCGTCCCGGCGGCCCTGCGGCTCCTGGCGTAGGCGGTCCGGGCCCGCGCAAAAGATCGCGACTGTTGTCAGGGGCGGCGGGTAGGCTCGAAGACAAGATGACCGAAGAACTTTCTCCCGCCGAGCGGTACGCCGCTGCCCGGATCCGCGCCGCCGAAGAGGCCTCCGCCCTGGCGCCCTTCCGCGAGATGTACGAATTCGACCTGGATCCCTACCAGATCGAGGCCTGCAAGGCACTGGAGGCCGGCAAGGGCGTCCTGGTCGCCGCGCCGACCGGCTCGGGCAAGACCATCGTCGGCGAGTTCGCCGTGCACCTGGCGCTCCAACAGGGCCGCAAGTGTTTCTACACCACGCCCATCAAGGCCCTGTCGAACCAGAAGTACGCCGACCTCGCCAAGCGCTACGGCGCCGACAAGGTCGGCCTGCTCACCGGTGACAACAGCGTCAACGCCAATGCCCCGGTGGTCGTCATGACCACCGAAGTGCTCCGCAACATGCTGTACGCGGGCTCGCAGGCGCTGAACGGTCTGGGCTACGTGGTGATGGACGAGGTGCACTACCTCTCCGACCGGTTCCGCGGAGCCGTCTGGGAGGAAGTGATCATCCACCTCCCCGAGTCGGTGACCCTGGTCTCGCTCTCCGCCACCGTCTCCAACGCCGAGGAGTTCGGCGACTGGCTCGACACCGTGCGCGGCGACACCCAGGTGATCGTCTCCGAGGAGCGGCCCGTACCGCTGTGGCAGCACGTCATGGCGGGCCGGCGGATCTACGACCTGTTCGAGGAGGGTTCCGACCACGGCGGCCGCGGCTCCGCGCGCCGCGAGGTCAACCCCGACCTGCTGCGGATGGCGCGGGAGGAGAACAGCAGCCGGTACAGCCCGAAGGACCGGCGGCGCGGAAAGATGGTCCGCGAGGCCGACCGCGAGCGCGAGCGGCGCTCCCGCGGCCGGATCTGGACCCCTTCGCGTCCCGAGGTCATCGCGAGGCTGGACGGTGACGGGCTGCTGCCCGCCATCAACTTCATCTTCAGCCGGGCCGGCTGCGAGGCCGCCGTCCAGCAGTGCCTGTACGCCGGGCTGCGGCTCAACGACGACACCGCGCGCCTGAAGGTGCGCGAGATCGTGGAGGAGCGGACCGCGTCCATCCCCACCGAGGACCTGCACGTCCTGGGCTACTACGAATGGCTCGAAGGGCTGGAGCGGGGCATCGCCGCGCACCACGCGGGCATGCTGCCCACCTTCAAGGAGGTCGTCGAGGAGCTGTTCGTACGGGGTCTGGTGAAGGCCGTCTTCGCCACCGAGACCCTGGCGCTGGGCATCAACATGCCGGCGCGCACGGTCATCCTGGAGAAGCTCGTCAAGTGGAACGGCGAGCAGCACGCCGACATCACCCCGGGCGAGTACACGCAGCTGACGGGGCGGGCCGGGCGGCGCGGCATCGACGTCGAGGGCCACGCGGTGGTGTTGTGGCAGCGGGGCATGGACCCGGCGGGCCTGGCCGGGCTCGCGGGTACCCGTACGTATCCGCTGCGCTCCAGCTTCAAGCCCTCGTACAACATGGCCGTCAACCTGGTCCAGCAGTTCGGGCGGCACCGTTCGCGCGAGCTGCTGGAGACCTCCTTCGCGCAGTTCCAGGCCGACCGCTCGGTCGTCGGGATCTCCCGGCAGGTGCAGCGCAACGAGGAGGGCCTGGACGGCTACCGGGAGGGCATGACCTGCCACCTGGGGGACTTCGAGGAGTACGCGCGGCTGCGCCGCGACCTCAAGGACCGTGAGAACGACCTGGCCAAGCAGGGCGCCGCCCAGCGGCGGGCGCAGGCGGCGACCTCGCTGGAGAAGCTGAAGCCGGGCGACATCATCCACGTGCCGACGGGCAAGTTCGCCGGGCTGGCCCTGGTGCTGGACCCGGGCGTGCCGGCCGGTCGGTCGAACGGGCACCGCGGGCACGAGTACACCGAGGGCCCGCGCCCGCTGGTGCTCACCGTGGAGCGGCAGGTCAAGCGGCTCGCCGGGATCGACTTCCCGGTGCCGGTCGAGGCCATCGAGCGGATGCGGATCCCCAAGACGTTCAACGCCCGTTCCCCGCAGTCCCGTCGGGACCTGGCGTCCCAGCTGCGGAGCAAGGCCGGGCACATCACGGTGGAGCGGCACCGGGGCGGCCGGGCGGCCGCGGCCGACGACCGGGAGATCACGCGGCTGCGCACCGCCTTGCGGGCGCACCCGTGCCACGGCTGCGACGAGCGCGAGGACCACGCGCGCTGGGCGGAGCGCTACCACCGGCTGCAGCGGGACACGCGGCAGCTGGAGCAGCGCATCGAGGGCCGGACGAACACCATCGCCCGGACCTTCGACCGGATCCACGCGCTACTGACGGACCTGGACTACCTGCGCGAGGACGAGGTGACCCCGCACGGGCGGCGCCTCGCGCGGCTCTACGGAGAGCTCGACCTGCTGGCGTCGGAGTGCCTGCGGGCCGGTGTCTGGGAGGGGCTGAGCCCGGCCGAACTGGCCGCCTGCATCTCGGCGCTGGTCTTCGAGGCACGGCAGTCCGACGACGCGGTCGCGCCGAAGGTGCCGGGCGGTGCGGCGAAGGCCGCGCTCGGCGAGATGGTCCACATCTGGGGCCGGCTCGACGCGCTCGAGGAGGAGCACGGCATCAACCAGGCGGAGGGCGTGGGCCAGCGCGAGCCGGACCTCGGCTTCGCGTGGGCGGTGTACCAGTGGGCCTCCGACAAGAGCCTGGACGAGGTGCTGCGCGAGGCGGAGATGCCGGCCGGCGACTTCGTGCGCTGGTGCAAGCAGGTCATCGACGTGCTGGGGCAGGTGGCCGCCGCGGCGCCCTCCTCTTCGGCGCCGCCGTCTTCGGAGGGCGGGAGCACCGTGGCCCGCAACGCCCGCAAGGCCGTGGACGCGCTGCTGCGCGGTGTGGTGGCCTACAGCTCGGTGGGGTAGCCGGATTTGTAGGTTCCTCCAGAAGCGGTCATGGCCGGATCTCACCTCTTGCCATGATCGCTTCGGCGTGTCCCGTGGGAAAATCGGGCCATGACTGGTGGAACGGATGACGGGCCGAGACGGGTCGGTCGGCCGCGCGCCGATCAGCTGAGACCGGCGAGCGGGCGGCCGCCGCGCGAGGAACTCCTCTACGCGGCGGCCGAATTGTTCACGGTGAAGGGGTATGCGGCGACGACCACGCGGGCGGTGGCCGAACGGGCCGGAATGCGCCAGGCCACGATGTACCACTACTTCGCCGGCAAGGAGGAACTCCTCGCCGAACTCCTGGAGTCCACGGTCGCGCCCTCCCTGGAGCTGGCCCGCAGGCTGGCCGGGGAAGCGGACCGGCCCGCCGGCCGCCGGCTCTGGGAGCTGTGCCGCTCGGACGTGATGCTGCTGTGCGGCGGTCCGTACAACCTGGGCGCGCTCTACCTGTTGCCCGAGGTCGCCGGCGCGCGCTTCGCCCGCTTCCGCCGGATGCGACAGGAACTCAAGGACATTTACCGCGAGTTGCTCGACGGGACCCATGTCGGAGCCGAACTCGCCGGTGACAAGGCCGGATTGGTGCTCCGCAACGACCTCGTCTTCGGGCTCATCGAAGGCGTGATGCTGATCCACCGCTCCGATCCGGGGCGCCCGGTGGCCGCCTTCGCGGAGGCCACCGCCGACGCCGCGCTGCGGATCGCGGACGTGGCCCCCTAGGCCGTCTCGGCCTGGGCCGGGTGCCTCAGCACCGGTCCCCGGATCCCGCTTCCCAGCCGGGCCGGTCCTCCCAGGCCCGCAGGGTGCGGGCGCTCTCGATGCGGTGCGCGATCCCGGTGACGGGGTCGGTGAACTCCAGTGTGCGGGCCAGGAGTTGGAGCGGGCGCCGGTAGTCGTCGGGCGCCGGGTCGCGGACCACCGGATAGACCGGGTCGCCCAGGATCGGCAGGCCCAGGCTGTTCATGTGGACCCGCAGCTGGTGGGTGCGCCCGGTGTGCGGGGTCAGCCGGTAGTGCCCGGTGTCCCCCTTGACCGCGAGGAGTTCGGCCAGGGTCTCGGCATTGGGCTCGGCGCCCGCGACCTCCGTCGCCGCCATCACCCCGCGGACCTTCTCGATGTGGCTGCGCAGGGTCCGGGGGAACTCCACCGCCGGGTCGTGGGGCGCGAGCGCCTCGTACTCCTTGCGGATCCGCCGCTCCTGGAACATCAGCTGGTAGGCGCCCCGGTCCTCGGGGCGGATGCTGAACAGCACCAGCCCGGCGGTCATCCGGTCCAGCCGGTGAGCGGGGCTCAGCGCGGGCAGGCCGAGCTCCACCCGGAGCCGGGCCAGGGCCGTCTGGAAGACGTGGCTGCCGCGCGGGGTGGTGGCCAGGAAGTGCGGCTTGTCGGCCACCAGCAGGTGCTCGTCGCGGTAGACGACCCCGATGGGGAAGGGCACCACGGGCTCGGGCGGCATGTCCCGGTGGAACCACAGGAAGGCGCCGGGCTCGTACGGGTCCCGCGGCCGCAGCACCCGGCCGCCGGGGCCCAGCACCCGGCCGTCCTGGAGCAGGCGGGCCATGGACTCGGCGCCGCGCGTGCCCTCGTAGCGTGCCGTGAGGTAGGAGCCGAGGTCCGGCCAGGTCCCGTCCGGGTCGGGGGGCAGCCGCATGCGGACCGGGTCGATGCCGGAGACCTGGGGCAGGGGCGCGTCGGGGATGTGGGATCTGCGCTTCACCGGGTACAGGCTATGCGGCCGGGTCGTTCCCGACGGCCTGGGTCCGACCCCTAGCCCCGGGTGAAGGTGCCCAGGTGGTCGGCGTCCAGGTGCTCGATGCGGACCGTGCGGTCGGCGGGGGAGAAGAACACCCCGGTGCGGCCGACCGCGTTCTCGCCGGTGGTCTCGTAGCTGAAGGTGTCCCCGTCGTAGTGGGTGAGGGGGAAGACCATCGGCTCCGGGCCGAGGGACAGGGTCAGCTTGCCCTCGCTCGTGGCCGCCACGGTGGCCTTGCCGTAGTAGGGGTTGTCGTAGGTGCCGGTGTAGGTGGAGTCCTCCCCGGCCGGCTTCGCCCCGGTGGGCGGGTGGGCGTAGTCGGTGGGGGAGCGGCCCTCCGCGTTGATCTGGGCGTAGAGGGCGCCCGTCAGGGCCAGCCAGTCGGTGGTGGCCTTGCCGTGTTCGGCGGTGTCGAAGAAGTCGGCGGCGATGGCGTCGGGGAGGCCGACGGGGGCGCCGTTGGTGAGGACGACGATGCCGAGCCGCTCCAGCGGGAGCATGCCGACGCTGGTGTTGGCGCCGAGTTCGAAGGCGCCGGAGTGGCTCAGGCGCAGGCGGCCCGCGTCGTCGTAGTTGACGTTCCAGCCCAGCCCGTAGAACCCGGTCCGGCCGGTGGGGGAGGCGGGCGGCTGCGACACGATCTCGGGGAGGTGGGTGCGGGCGAGGGTGTCGGCGGGGATGATCCGCTTGCCGTCGAGGGTGCCGCCGGAGAGCTGGAGCCGCAGCCAGCGGGACATGTCGCGGGCGGTGCTGCTCACTCCGCCGGCGGGGGCCTGGGCGTCGGGGTCGCGGACGTAGCGGGGGATCCAGGCGGCGTCCCCCGTCGTGCCGTCGGGCACGGCCTTGACGTGGGTGGCGGCATGGTCGGGGGCGTCGACGAAGGCCTGGAACTCGGTGCTGGTGTGCGTCATGCCGGCGGGCTTGAAGAGGGTGTCGGAACTGAGCTTCTGCCAGCTCACGCCGCGGGAGCGGGCGAGGGCCTCGGCGGCGGCGGTGAACCCGAAGTTGGTGTAGGCGTAGCTCGCGCGGAAGGGGGTCAGGGGCGCCAGGCGCAGATGGTCGAGGATGTACGCCTGGTCGTAGCCGAGGTCTTCGAGGAGGTCGCCGGCGTGGTCGGGCAGGCCGCTGCGGTGGGAGAGCAGGTCGGCGGTGGTGACGTGGGAGGTCACCCAGGGGTCCTTGAGGGCGAAGCCGGGCAGCTCCGCGTGCCGGTCGAAGTCGGCCGGGTCCTTGAGGACCCCGGCGGCGACGGTGGAGGAGACCGGCTTGGAGAGCGAGGCGATCTGGAAGACGGTGTCGGGACCCACCGCGGCCGGGTCGCCGACGCGGCGCAGACCGAAGCCCTTGAGGTAGACCACCTCGTCGTCGTGGACGACGGCGACGGAGACGCCGGGCACCCCGGTGCGGCGCATCATCTCGGCGACGGTGGCGTCGAGGCTCCGCACGGCCGTGTCGACCTGGGCGTCGGTGAGCTGGGCGGTGGGCGCGGGCGGCGGGCTCGGGGCGGCGGTCGCGGTCCCGGCCGTGGCCAGGAGGGCGGCTGCTCCGGCTGCCGTGAATGCGCGGAGCGTACGCATGGGGCCATTGTGCCGCCGAACGGGTGATCCCGCGCTGCGGCTCGTTGCTCGCCGCCGGGTGCGGGGGGTCGGCGCGGGGTCCCTGCGGGACGCCGGGCCGTGCCGGGCCGGGGCGGGTCGGCAGTGCCAGGCCGATGCCGTTGCCGGGTCTCCCCGCCGGTCCGGGCCGGGTTCCCCGGGGATCCGGTGCCGGGGCCGTGCCGCATCGCGGCGGGACCACGGGTGACTCTCCGGTGCGGGCCCCGGCGGGAGGGCTTTGCCTGGTCCGGGCCGGATGGCCGTGCCGGCTCGGCGCCGGGATCCACGGCGGCTCGTGCCGGCCGGGGGGGGGGGGGGGGGGGGGGGGGCGGGGCGGGCCGGCAGGGGCCCGGGGGCCCCGGGTGTCCCG
>NZ_JBIAPV010000005.1:40310-311407 GCF_042888445.1 Streptomyces sp. NPDC002886 | reverse complement strand
GCGGGCGCGGGGGGGCGGGGGGGGGGCGGCGGGCGGGGGCGGCCCCCCCCCCCCCCGCCCCCCCGGCCCCCCCCCCCCCCCGCGGGGGGCGCGCCCCCCCCCCCCCGGCGGGGCGGGCCGGCAGGGGCCCGGGGTCCCGGGGTGTCCCGGGGTGTCCCGGGGACCCCGGCGCCGCCGGGTCAGGACGCGGCGGCTGCCAGGGGGCGTTCCTGTTCGGCTTCGACTTCCGCGTTCCAGTCGCGCTTGATCGCGCGCCAGCCCTCGTCCGTCTCGCCCAGGCGCCAGTAGCCCGAGATGGACAGGCGCTCGCGGGGGATGCCGCGCTCGACGCGCAGGTGCTGGCGCAGGGATCTGACGAAGCCGGCCTCGCCGTGCACGAACGCGTGTACGTCGGAGGAGGGGAAGGTCAGGGCCTGGACGGCCTCGGCCAGCGCCTCCCCGATCGGGCGGGAGCCGCGGTGGATCCAGACCGGGGCGATGCCGTCGGGGGTGGTGATCTCGAGTTCGTCGAGCGGGCCCTCGACCTCCACGAGCGCGTGCACCTGCGCCCCGGCGGGCATCCGCTCCATCGCCGCGCCGATCGCAGGCAGCGCGCTCTCGTCGCCGACCAGCAGGTGCCAGTCGGCGACCGGGTTCGGGGCGTAGGCCCCGCCCGGGCCGAGGAAGCGTACGAGTTCACCCGGCTGGACGCGGGCGGCCCAGGGGCCGGCCAGGCCCTCGTCGCCGTGGACCACGAAGTCGAGGGTCAGTTCCAGGAGGATCGGGTCCCAGGCGCGCACCGTGTACGCGCGCTGGCGCGGCCATTCCTCGCGGGGGTGGACGGCCTTGATCCGGTCCAGGTCCCAGGGGGTGGTGTAGGTGACTCCGTCCGGTGCGAAGAGCAGTTTCACGTAGTGGTCGGTGAACCTGCCCGCGCCGAATCCGGCCAGACCCGCACCGCCCAGCACGATCCGCACCATGTGCGGACTCAACCGCTCGGTCCGCACGACCACTGCGGTGGCGACCTTGCGGGCTCGTCCTTCTGCCACGACGTCTCCCTGACTCTCCGACCCTGACTCCGTGAAGCTTAGGATTACCTAAGTTAGCACCTCAGAGGCGAAGTGCGCTGCCCAGACGTTCCACTGCTCCACTCAGGCCCCACCTGTGCGCGAGCGCCGCGACCAGATCCGGCTGTGCCGCAGTGGCCGGGAGCGCCGGGTCGAACGGCGGAAGCGGAACGTCCGAGGCGACCTGGACCACCTTCGGGGCGACCGCCAGATACGGCCTCGATTCGTCCAGCCGCTTGCGCTGGGTGGGGGTCAGCTTCGACGTGGGGTCCTCGATCGCCGCGATGATTCCGGCCAGATCCCCGTAGGCGTCCAGCAGCTTCGCCGCCGTCTTCTCCCCGATGCCGGGAACGCCCGGCAGCCCGTCGCTCGGGTCCCCGCGCAGCAGCGCCAGATCGGCGTAGCCGGGGCCGTCCACCCCGTACTTCTCGCGGAGCCAGGCCTCGTCGGTCACCTGGAGGGTGCCCACGCCCTTCAGCGGGTACAGGACCCGGCGCCGCTTCGCGTCGTCGACCAGCTGGTACAGGTCGCGGTCGCCCGTGACGATGTCAACCGGGCCGGTGGCGCGGCCGGTCAGGGTGCCGATCACGTCGTCGGCCTCGTACCCGGCGACCCCCACCCGGGCGATGCCGAAGGCGTCCAGGGCCGCCTCGATGATCGGGACCTGCGGGGCCAGGGTGTCCGGGGTCTCCTCGACGTCGGGGCCGCTCGGAGTCTCCTGCGCGACCCGGTGGGCCTTGTAGGACGGGATCAGTTCCACCCGCCAGTGGGGACGCCAGTCGGCGTCCATGCAGGCCACCAGGTCGTCGGGGCGGTGGTCCTGCACGAGGCGGCCGATGAAGTCGAGCAGGCCGCGGACGGCGTTGACCGGAGTGCCGTCAGGGGCCTTCACGGAATCGGGCACGCCGAAGTACGCGCGGTAGTAGAGGGAAGCGGTGTCCAGGAGCATCAGGCGTCGTGTCGTCGTCACGGTCACGATGATGCACCGAGGGCAAACGGAAAGTGGCGCGGGTGCGGCCCGCTCTGCTCGTGAGCGCGAAACCGGGGCCGGTTGCTGCGTAAGGTGCTTACAGCACACCAATGTGCGATGTGCGACGTGCGACGGACCGACCGGGACAAGGGGAGGGCAGCCCCGCCATGGACGACAGGGACGGCACCGACGGCAAGAACGGACGCGGAGCGACGATCGGCGCGGACGACAAGGAGCGGGATCGGGACAAGGAGTCCAAGGAACCGCTGCGGGTGGGCGTGGCCGTGCGCAAGAGACGCCGGGCCCTGCAGCTGACGCTCGCGGCGGTGTCCGCGCGCAGCGGGCTGTCGGTCCCCTTCCTGAGCCAGATAGAGAACGAGCGGGCCCGGCCCAGCATGCGGTCCCTGGAGCGGGTCGCCGACGCGCTGGAGACCACGGCCGTCGATCTGCTGGCCGCTTCCGACACCGCCCGTACGGTGGACCTCGTACGGGCCGGCGACGAGTCCGCGCTGACTCCCGTTCCCGGCGTACGGCCCCTCGTGCGCGGGCACCACCAGCTGCACGCGCTGGAGTTCACCGGGGACCAGGACGCGGGCCGCGAGTACCAGCACCGCAACGACGAGCTGATGTACGTGGTCTCGGGCGCCTGCCAGGTGGAGGCCGAGGGGCGGGCGTACCGGCTGGAGAACGGGGACGCGCTGTTCCTGTCCGGCGGGGTGCGCCACCGCTGGCGGGCCGTCACCGAGGACACCCGGATCCTGATCGTCGCGGTCGGCGAGCACATCCACGCGACCTCCGAGCCGCCCTCGCCGGGACAATGACCGGGACGGGGGCCGTGCGGGTCGTTTCGCTGGTGCCGTCCCTGACCGAGGCGGTGGCCGTGAGCGCGCCCGGGGCGCTGGCCGGGGTGACCGACTGGTGCACGCACCCGGCCGCCGCTCTGGAGGGCGTGGCGCGCATCGGGGGGACGAAGAACCCCGACGTGCGGGCGATCGCGGAGCTGCGCCCGGATCTGGTCCTCGCCAACGAGGAGGAGAACCGGGCCGCGGACCTGGCGGCGCTGCGGGAGGCCGGGCTGGAGGTGCTGGTCACCGAGGTACGGGACCTCCCGCAGGCCTTCGCCGAACTGGACCGGGTGCTCGTGGGGGCCATGGGGCTGAAGCGGCCCGGGTGGCTGGCGGACGCGGAGGCGGCGTGGGCCCGCGTGGAGCCCGCCGGACCGCCGCGAACGGCCTTCGTGCCCATCTGGCGCCGGCCCTGGATGGTGCTGGGCCGCGACACCTTCGCCGGGGACCTGCTGGCCCGCCTCGGCGTGCGCAACGCCTACGCCGGGCACGCGGAGCGCTACCCCCGGATCCCGGCGGCCGAGCTGGCCGCCGCCGGCTGCGAGCTGGTGGTGTTCCCGGACGAGCCGTACCGCTTCACGGCCGGGGACGGGCCCGAGGCCTTCCCCGGTATCCCCGCCGCCTTCGTCGACGGCCGCCACCTGACCTGGTACGGCCCGTCCCTGGCGGAGGCGCCGGCGGCGTTGGCCGCCGCGCTGCGGGCCTAGCGGGGCGCGGCCAGGAGGCGGCCGGTCCGCAGGCCGCGCAGGGTGTTCGCGGCGGCCAGGAGCCAGGCGGTCAGCAGGGCCAGGAAGAGGGCCGCGGCCAGCCAGGAGAAGGCGGCGAGGCCGGTGTGCCGGGCCAGTCCGGCGGCTCCGGTGACGCAGGTGCCGACGGGGAAGGTCAGCGCCCACCAGGTCATGGCGAACCCCATGCCGCCCCGGGCGGCCCGCAGCAGCATCGCCGCGGCCAGCGCCAGCCACAGCAGCGCGAATCCCATCACGGGGACCCCGTAGACGACCGCGAAGGCGGAGAGGGCGCCGGAGTACCGGCCCGCCATCGACTGCCCGGCCAGCGACTGGGGAGCCATGTCCGCGAGGGAGTTCACCGCGGTGGTGGACTGGCCGAGGGGGCCCAGGACCAGGAACAGGGTCGGGGTGAGGACCAGGGGGAGGGGGCCGTGGAAGATCAGCCGGCCGAAGATCAGGGGGAGCAGCAGCAGGGTGGCCAGCAGGCTGAGGCCGAACATCGCGTAGCAGCCGAGCAGCATGGCCTCGCGGGCCTGGCCGGCGGGGAGGTGGGGGATGAGCAGCGGGCCGAGCGCCGCGGAGACCATGGGGGCGACCACGGGGAGCAGCCAGACGGGGGTGGCCTGGTGGGCCTCGACCTTGTGGCGGACCACCATCAGGTAGGGGACGGCGACGGCCGCGAGGAGGCCTATCGCGGTGCCCGCGGTGAACAGGACGGTGTCCACGGCCACGGCGGCGGGGACCCCGATGAGGTCCTTGCCGACGATGAGCGCGCCTCCGCCGACGGCCAGCAGGGCCATCGAGAGGCAGCCGTAGAAGGGGGCCACGGCGGGGTCCAGCAGGTGGGCGCGGGCCTGGTCGCGGTGGTGGAGCCAGTGGCCGGCGCGGGCGGTCAGCAGGACCGCGAGGGCGGTGGCGGCCAGCACCCAGAAGATCTGGCAGGCCACGCGCTGGCCGGGCAGCTGGTACGGGAGGGTCGCGCCGGCATTGGCGATGATCGCCGTGCCCATGACGGAGGCGTACCAGTTGGGGCCGAGGTGCCGCAGGGAGGGAGCCTTGTGGGCTGTGGTGCCGGTGGTTGCGCGGGCGGCGCCGGTCCCGGAGGTGGTGGGAGCGGGGTGTACGAGGGTGGTGGCCATGGATCCAGCGTCCCGCCGGGAGGGGCCGGACGGCAGGGGGCGCCTTCCTATGAGGGCATAAACTGAAGTTATGGGTAATGGGCGCGGTCATGAGGAGTGGGTCGAGGGGCAGCTTCCGCTGGCGCACCGGGTTCCGGACCTGGGGGCCATGGAACTGCTGCTCGCGGTCGCGCGCACGGGCAGCCTCAGCGCCGCCGCGCGGCGGCTCGGGATCACCCAGCCCGCCGCCAGCAGCCGGATCCGGGCGATGGAGACCCGGCTCGGGGTCGCGCTGGTGGACCGCTCTCCGCGCGGGTCGACGCTGACCGCGGAGGGCGCGCTGGTCACGGACTGGGCCCGGCGGGTGGTGGAGGCGGCCGAGGCCTTCGACGCGGGCGCGCAGGCGCTACGGGGCCGCCGCGACTCCCGGCTGCGGGTCGCCGCCAGCATGACCATCGCGGAGTACCTGCTGCCCGGCTGGCTGATCGCGCTGCGCGGGCAGCGGCCGGACACGGCGGTGTCGCTGCACGCGGGGAACTCGGCGGTGGTGGCGGAACGGGTGCTCGCGCACGAGGCGGACCTTGGCTTCGTGGAGGGGCTGAGCGTGCCGGAGGGACTGGACTCGGTGGTCATCGCGCAGGACCGCCTCGTGGTGGCGGTGGCCCCCGGGCACCCCTGGGCCCGGCGCACGCGCGGGGTGGAGCCGGCGGAGCTGGCGGCGACCCCGCTGATCCTGCGGGAGCGGGGGTCGGGGACCCGGCAGGTCCTGGACGCGGCGCTGGCCGGGTGCGGGGGGCTGGCGGAGCCGCTGCTGGAACTGGCTTCCACCACCGCGGTGAAGGCGGCGGCGGTGAGCGGGGCCGGGCCGTGCGTGCTGTCGGAACTGGCGGTCGGGGACGAGCTGGCGGGGCGGCGGCTGGTGTCCGTGCCGGTGCTCGGGGCGGGGCTGGAGCGGGAGCTCCGCGCGGTGTGGCCCGCCGGAGCCCGTCCGGCGGGGCCGGCGCGCGACCTGCTCGCGCTGACCCGGCGCTGACCCGGGGCCCGGACCGGAGCCCGGCTCGGAGCCCGGGCACCGGCCGCGGGTGTGCCGCTGCGCGGGGCGGAGTCCCTACCCTCCCCCGGACTCCGTCCGGGGGACCCCCGGTTCCACCGTTCCCCGGGGCTCCGCACCGGACCCCGGTCCTCGAACGCAGGGCGGCTGGAACGACCGGGCCCGGCGGGGCTGGATGGGTCAGGCCCCGGACGGCTGAGACGACGCGGCGGTGATCAGGGCGGACATGACGCGGGTGTCCTTGTCCAGTTCCGGGTGCCATTGGACGCCCAGGGTCCAGGGCGCGGGGGCGGGGAGTTCGATGGACTCCACCGTGCCGTCCGCGGCGTGGGAGGAGGCGATCAGGCCGTGGCCCAGGCGGTCCACGGCCTGGTGGTGGTAGGTGGGGACCTCCGACTCCTCCGGGACCAGGGCCGCGTACAGCGTGCCGGGGACCGGGGTGACCGGGTGCCAGGAGACCACGCCGGGGCTCAGCACGTGGCCGTCGATGTGTTGGACGAGGGTGCCGCCCAGGGCCACGTTCAGCGCCTGCATGCCCCGGCAGATGCCGAGCAGCGGCGTGCCCGAGGCCAGGGCCGCGGAGATCAGGGAGAGTTCCCACGTGTCGCGCTGGGTCGCGGCCGGTCCGGTGCGGGGATCGCGCGCGGCCCCGTACCGGACCGGGTCCACGTCGGGGCCGCCCGCGATGACCAGGCCGTCCAGTCGGCTCAGCACCTCCGCCGCCGCCTCCGGTTCGTCCGGCGGGAGCAGCACGGCGGTGCCGCCCGATGCCTGGACGAGCTCGTAGTACCCGGTGGGGATGAGGGCGGTCGGGACGTCCCACACCCCGTAGCGGGTGGATTGCTCGACGTAGGTGGTGATGCCGATGAGCGGCCTGGGCACGGGAGTACCTCCGGGAGGGGAAGGGTGGATCAGTCGCGGGAAAGCTCGGCCTCGGCTTCCGCCAGTGCCGCGAACTCCTCCTCCGGAGCGGAGGCCACCAGGTGGTGGCGACTGTAGAACGCGAAGTAGGCGAGGGCGACGGCGTACACGGCCAGGGCGATGAATGCCGCGTCCTTGTCCACCAGGAAGGTGGCGACCAGGGCCGAGAGAGCCAGGACGAAGGCCACCGTGGAGGTCACGATGCCGCCCGGCGTGCGGTACGGGCGCTCCAGGCCGGGCTCGCGGCGCCGCAGCACGATGTGGGAGAGGGCCATCAGGGCGTACGAGATGGTCGCGCCGAAGACCGCCATGTTCAGCATGCGCGGGCCGTTGCCGGTGGCGGCGGCGAGCGCGAAGCCGATGGCGCCGGGGATGAGCAGGCCCAGGTACGGGGCCTTGCGCTTCGAGGTCAGGGAGAGGAAGCGCGGGAGGTAGCCGGCCCGGGAGAGGGCGAACAGCTGGCGGGAGCCCGCGTAGATGAGGGAGAAGAAGGAGGCCACCAGCCCGGCCAGGCCCGCGTAGTTGACGAAGGTCTTCAGCCAGGACAGGTCCGGGTCGCCCTCCAGGGCGACGACCAGCGGGTTGCCCGCGTCCTTGATGGCGTCGGCTCCGCGCGCGCCGGTGGAGGCGAGGAAGGTGATCAGGGCGAGCAGCATCAGGATGCCCATGGAGATCGACAGGGCGCGCGGTACCGAGCGGACCGGGTCCTTGGCCTCCTCGGCGGCCAGCGGCACGCCTTCGACGCCGAGGAAGAACCACATGCCGAAGGGGAAGGCGGCCCAGATGCCCAGGATGCCCAGGGGCAGCCAGGAGCTCGCGCCGGCGGCGGAGGTGTCGACGGCGATGTTGTCGAGGTTGGCGGGGTCGAACTGGGTGAAGGCGCCGACGGCGAAGACGACCAGCGCGATCACGGCGATGGCGGTGACGATCAGGGAGAAGCTGAGGGCTTCGCCCACGCCCCAGAGGTGGATGCCTATGAAGACGACGAAGCAGGCGAGGTAGACGGGCCAGCCCGAGGTGAGGCCGAAGAGGTTGAGGGACTCCACGTAGTCGCCGATGAAGATGGCGATGGCGGCCGGGGCGAGGATGTACTCGATGAGGATCGCGGTGCCGGTGAGGAAGCCGCCCCAGGTGCCGAGCGCCCGGCGGGCGAACCCGTAGCCGCCGCCCGCGGTGGGCAGGATCGCCGACAGCTCGGCGAGGGAGTAGACCAGGCACGCGTACATCGCGCCCATCAGGACGGTGGCGATGGCGAGGCCGCCGAAACCGCCCTGTGCGAGGCCGATGTTCCAGCCGGAGAAGTCGCCGGAGACCACGTACGCGACGCCGAGACCGGTCAGCAGCAGCCAGCCGGCGCTGCCGCGGCGCAGGGTGCGGCGCTCCAGGTAGCCGTCGGTGCCGTTCTCGGGGGACGGGTTCTGTTCGGGTACGGCTGCCAGCCGTGCGCCGGTGTCGTCGGCCATGTGCGCTCCTGCCTAGGGCAATGGTTGTGGGGCGTACCTTTGCCGCTCGGGCGTGGCGGGCGCAAGACCCCTGCGTTAAACGGGGGTTACGAATGCCTCTCGGCCGCCTCCGCGGGCCCTCCCGGCCGCCCCGGGTTCAGGTCAGGAACCCCCGCAGCAGCGCCGCCGTGCCGCAGCAGTGCTCGCGCATCACCTCGCGGGCCGCCGCCGGGTCGCGGTCCAGCACCGCCTCCACCAGGGTGCTGTGCTGCTGCTGCGAGTGCTCCAGGTTGCGCACCAGCAGCGGAATGCAGTCCAGCAGGTCGTTCACGGTGGCCCGGACGGCCGCGTACTGGGCCGTCAGGGTGGCGGATCCGGCGAGTTCGCACAGGGTGAGGTGGAAGAGCGTGTCCTGGCGGCGGTAGTCCGGCAGCGGGGCGTCGTGGGTGGCGGTCAGGGCGGCGAGCAGCCGGTCGGTGTCCCGCTCGGACAGCCCCTGGGAGGCGCACAGGCCGGCCGCGCCCACCTCCAGGACCTCGCGGAAGCGCAGGACGTCCTCGATGTCCACGCCCGCGACCCGGCGCCGCAGCTCCTCCTCGGTGCCCCCGGCCGGCGTGTCGGGGCGCGGCAGGACAAACGTTCCGCCGTACCGTCCGCGTCGGGCCTCCACCAGGCCCTGGTCCTGGAGCACCTTCAGCACCTCGCGGAGCGTCACCCGGCTGATCCCCATCCGCTCGGCCAACTCGCGCTCCGGCGGGAGCCGTTCCCCGCCCGGTACCAGCCCGAGCCGGACCACCTGGAGGATCTGCTCCAGCGCCTCCTCGAATCCGTTGCCCGCCCGCACCTGTCGCAGTACGGGATTGAGCCGTCGTGCGGCCTCGTCCTCGCTCGCCGTATCGGTCATCTCGCCTCCTCCCCTTCCCAAGCAATGGTTCTATTCAATACCTTAGGCCTCCTCGGCTCACCGAAGGAGAGAATCCCGTGGTAGACCGCAAGCCGCCGCTTTCGACCGAGGAACTCCGCGTTCTCGTCGCCAGCGGTGAAATCGACACAGTGGTCCTGGCCTTCCCCGACATGCAGGGGCGCCTCCAGGGCAAGCGGTTCGCCGCACAGTTCTTCCTCGACGAGGTCCTCCAGCACGGCACCGAGGGCTGCAACTACCTCCTCGCCGTCGACACGGACATGAACACCGTCGACGGGTACGAGATGTCCTCCTGGGACCGGGGCTACGGCGACTTCGCCATGCACCCCGACCTCGCCACCCTGCGCCGGATCCCCTGGAACCCGGGCAGCGCCTTCCTCCTCGCCGACCTCGCCTGGAGCGACGGCTCGCCCGTGGTCGCCGCACCCCGGCAGATCCTGCGCCGCCAGATGGAGCGTCTCGGCGAACTCGGGTACACCGCGATGGTCGGCACCGAGCTGGAGTTCATGGTCTTCCAGGACACCTACGAGCAGGCCTGGAACTCCAACTACCGCGGTCTGACCCCCGCCAACCAGTACAACATCGACTACTCCGTCCTGGGGACCGGCCGGATCGAGCCCCTGCTGCGCCGCATCCGCAACGAGATGCAGGCCGCCGGCCTGGTCGTGGAATCGGCCAAGGGCGAGTGCAACCTCGGCCAGCACGAGATCGCCTTCCGCTACGACGAGGCGCTGACCACCTGTGACCAGCACTCCGTCTACAAGACGGGGGCCAAGGAGATCGCCGCCCAGGAAGGCGTCTCGCTCACGTTCATGGCCAAGTACGACGAGCGCGAGGGCAACTCCTGTCACATCCACCTCTCGCTCTCCGACGCCGACGGACGCAACGCGATGGCCGGTGAGGGGCCGGACGCACACGACCACGGCGGTATGTCACCCGTGATGCGCCACTTCCTGGCCGGCCAGCTCGCCGCGCTGCGCGACTTCTCCCTTCTCTACGCCCCCAACATCAACTCCTACAAGCGTTTCCGGCCGGGATCCTTCGCGCCGACCGCCGTCGCCTGGGGGGTGGACAACCGGACCTGCGCGCTCCGGGTGGTCGGCCACGGCCGCTCCATGCGCTTCGAGAACCGCCTGCCCGGCGGCGACGTCAACCCCTACCTCGCCGTATCCGGCCTGATCGCGGCCGGGCTCTACGGCATCGAGAACCGCTTGGAGCTGCCCGAGGCCTGCGCCGGAAACGCCTACACGGCCGACTTCGCGCACGTCCCGACCACCTTGCGCGAGGCCGCCGAGCTCTGGGAGAACAGCGAGATCGCCAAGGCCGCCTTCGGCCCGGAGGTCGTCGCCCACTACCGGAACATGGCCCGCGTCGAGCTGGACGCCTACGACTCCGCCGTGACCGACTGGGAACTGCGCCGCTCCTTCGAACGCCTCTAGGGCGCCGCCCTACCAGATCCACCGCACCCACCGCACCCGAACGTTCGAAAGGCCACCACGTGTCCGATGCGCTGGAAGTCTTGAATCCGGCCACCGAGGAACTCGTCGCCGTCGTCCCGGCCGCCACACGGGACGACGTCGACGCCGCCGTCGTACGGGCCACCGCGGCCCAGCGGGCCTGGGCGGCGGCCGCGCCCGCCGACCGGGCCAGGCTGCTGCGCCGCTTCGCCGCGGTCGTCGACGGGCACATCGAGGAACTGGCACGGCTGGAGGTCCGGGAAGCGGGCCACACCATCGGCAACGCCCGCTGGGAAGCCGGCAACGTCCGCGACGTGCTCGACTTCGCCGCCGGGGGAGTGGAACGGCTCTCCGGCCGCCAGATCCCCGTCGCCGGCGGCATCGACGTCACCTTCCTCGAACCCCTCGGCGTCATCGGCGTGATCGCGCCGTGGAACTTCCCCATGCCGATCGCCGCCTGGGGCCTGGCCCCCGCGCTGGCCGCGGGCAACGCGGTCATCCTCAAGCCCGCCGAGACCACCCCGCTCACCGCACTGCGCCTCGCCGAACTCGCCCTGGAGGCCGGACTCCCCGAGCACCTGTTCCAGGTGCTGCCCGGCCGGGGCGAGGTGGCGGGCGACGCCCTCGTCGAGCACCCGGGGGTGGCCAAGATCGTGTTCACGGGCTCCACCCGGATCGGCAAGCGGATCATGGCCAAGTGCGCCGACCGGGTGAAGCGCCTCACCCTCGAACTCGGCGGCAAGAACCCCAACATCGTCTTCGCCGACGCCGACCTGGAAGCGGCGGCGGCCTCGGCTCCGATGTCCTTCCTGGACAACACCGGACAGGACTGCTGCGCCCGCACGCGGATCCTCGTACAGCGCTCCGCGTACGACCGGTTCATGGAGCTGCTCGCCCCCGCCGTCGAGAAGGTCGTCGTCGGGGACCCGTACGACGAGAACACGCAGATCGGGCCGCTGATCTCGCGGGTGCAGCTGGACCGCGTACGGTCCTACGTCACCGACGACCTCACCGCCGTCCGCGGCACCGCCCCGGAGGGCCCGGGCTTCTGGTACCCCCCGACCCTGGTCACCGGCGTCGACCCCACCGCCGCCATCGCCACCGAGGAGGTCTTCGGACCGGTCGCCGTCGTCCTGCCCTTCGAGGACGAGGAGGACGCCGTCCGGCTGGCCAACGCCACCGACTACGGCCTCGCCGGCTCCCTGTGGACCCGCGACGTGGGCCGCGCGCTGCGCGTCTCGCGCGCCGTCGCCGCGGGCAACCTGTCGGTCAACTCCCACAGCAGCGTCCGCTACTGGACCCCCTTCGGCGGCTACAAGCAGTCGGGGCTCGGGCGCGAGCTCGGACCCGACTCCCTCACCGCTTTCACCGAGACCAAGAACGTCTTCATCAGCACGGAGGCCTGAACAGCATGAGCACTGAGTCCACCGAAGAGATCGTCTGCCGCCGCCTGGTCGGACGCACCGCCGTCATCACCGGAGCCGGCAGCGGCATCGGCCTCGCCACCGCCCGCCGGCTGGCCTCCGAAGGCGCCAACGTGGTCTGTGGGGACATCGACGAGACCGCGGGCAAGGCCGCCGCCGAGGAGGTCGGCGGCACCTTCGTCAAGGTCGACGTCACCAGCCCGGAGGAGGTCGAGGCCCTGTTCAAGACCGCCTTCGACACCTACGGCTCCGTGGACATCGCCTTCAACAACGCCGGCATCTCGCCCCCGGACGACGACTCGATCCTCACCACCGGCCTGGAGGCCTGGAAGCGGGTCCAGGACGTCAACCTCACCTCCGTCTACCTCTGCTGCAAGGCGGCCCTGCCCTACATGCAGCGCCAGGGCCGGGGCTCCATCATCAACACCGCCTCCTTCGTGGCCCGGATGGGCGCCGCCACCTCGCAGATCTCCTACACCGCCTCCAAGGGCGGCGTGCTGGCGATGTCCCGCGAGCTCGGCGTGCAGTTCGCCCGCGAGGGCATCCGCGTCAACGCGCTCTGCCCGGGGCCCGTCAACACCCCGCTCCTGCAGGAGCTGTTCGCCAAGGACCCGGAGCGGGCGGCCCGCCGGATCGTGCACATCCCGCTGGGCCGGTTCGCCGAGCCCACCGAGATCGCCGCTGCCGTCGCCTTCCTCGCGAGCGACGACTCCTCCTTCATCAACGCCACCGACTTCCTGGTCGACGGCGGGATCTCCGGCGCGTACGTCACCCCGCTCTAAACGTTCACCTCCCCACCACCCACCCGACAGCCGGGCGTCGCACGACGCCCGGCTGTCGTGCTCTACCGTCCGCGACGATCTTGAAGAAGAACCAGGAGAACCCAGCTCAGTGACCCGACCCAGTTCCGTGCGACGGCTCCAGGCCGTCGGCGCCGCCGCCGCGATAGCCGCCGGCACCCTCGTGGCCGCCGCCCCCGCCGCCCCCGCCGCCCAGGCCCACCCCGGCAGCCACTGCGCCACCCCCCGTCTCAACGCGGCCGGGGCCCCCTGGTACGGGGGCAACCAGGCCCGGCTGCAGCAGCTCATCGACGACTACGGCACCTGCAACCCGTACCGGCCCAGCCGCAACAAGCCCGTCGCGGTCTTCGACTGGGACAACACCGTCGTCAAGAACGACGTGGGCGACGCGCAGATGTTCTGGCTGCTGCGCAACGGCAAGATCCGCCAGCCCGCCGGGGGCGACTGGACGAGCACCAGCCGCTTCCTGACCCCGGCCGCCGCCCAGGCCCTGGCCGAAGCCTGCGGCGCCCTGGCGAAGCCCGGAGCCCCGCTGCCCACCGGCACCCCCGAGGGCGTCGGCTGCGCCGACGAGATCAACGCCGTCTACGGCACCGCCGCCACCCGCGCGGCCGCCCCCGCCTTCGCCGGCTGGGACCGCCGTACGACCGAGCCCGCCTACGCCTGGCTGCCGCAGCTCATGCAGGGCTGGACCGCGCGCGAGATCCGCGGGTTCACGGCCGCCGCGCGGGCCGAGAACCTGGCCGCCCCGGTCGACGCCAAGCAGCAGGTCGGCTCCACCACCGCCACCGGCTGGGTGCGCTACTACGACCAGCAGAAGGAGCTCATCGGCGCCCTGCGGAAGGCCGGCTTCGACGTCTGGATCAGCTCGGCCTCGCCGCAGCCGGTCGTCGAGGTGTGGGCCGAGGGCGTGGGCATCGACGCCCGGCACGTCATCGGCATCCGCAACACCACCACGTACGGCGGGAAGTTCACCTCCCACCTGCAGGGCTGCGGGTCCGTCGCGGACGGCGCGGACACGATGATCACGTACATCGACGGCAAGCGCTGCTGGATCAACAAGGAGATCTTCGGGGTCCGCGGCGCCGCGGCCGAGAAGGTCCAGCCGGCCTCCCGCCGCCAGGTGTTCGCGGCGGGCGACTCCGACACCGACATCTCGTTCCTGCGGGACGCGACCGCGCTGCGCCTGGTCGTGAACCGCAACAAGAACGAGCTGATGTGCCGCGCCTACGACAACAGCGACGGCAAGTGGATCGTGAACCCGATGTTCATCCAGCCCAAGAAGCAGAAGGCCACGCCGTACCCGTGCGCGACCACCGGCTTCACCGGCCGCGACGGCACCCCGGGGCCCGTGCTCCGGGGTGACACCAGCGTCATCCCGGACCAGACGGACTCCGTCTTCTAGAGGAAGGCACCCCTGGAGGAAGGTGCGGCCCTAGAGGAAGGTGCGGCCCTCACCCCGGTAGGTCGGGGCGGTGGCCGTCACCCGGTCGCCCTCGACCAGGTGCAGGGTGTCGAAGCGCTCGCACAGTTCACCGGCCTTCGCGTGCCGGAACCAGACCCGGTCGCCGATCAGCAGATCGTCGGCCGGGCTGCCGAGCAGCGGGGTCTGCACCTCGCCGGCCCCCTCCTGCGGGTCGTAGCGCAGTCCCTGGGGGAGGTACGGGACCGGCAGCCGGTCCGGGCCGGGCGCGCCGGAGGCCGGGTACCCGCCGCCGAGCACCGTGACCACCCCGACCCCGGGCCGCCGGACCACGGGCTGGGCGAAGAGGGCCGCCGGGCGGCCGCTGAACGAGGTGTAGTTGTCGAAGAGCCGCGGTACGTAGAGCCCCGACCCGGCGGCGATCTCCGTGACGGCGTCCTCGGCGGCGGTCTGCTGGACGCTGCCGGTCCCGCCGCCGTTGACGAACTCCAGGTCGGGCACCACCGCGCGCACGGCCCGTACGGTCTCGGCCCGGCGGGCGGCCAGCTCCTTGCGGGCCGCGCCCTGCATCAGCCGGATGGCGCGCGACCTCAGCGGGCGCCCCGCGAGCGCGTCGCCGACCCCGGCCACGTGGCCCTCGTAGCCCATCAGCCCGACCACCCGGAAGCCGGGCCGGGCGCTCACCGCGCGGGCCAGCTCCGCGAGCTGGGCGGGCTCGCGCAGCGGGGAGCGGCGGGCGCCGACGCGGACCCTGCCGCCGAAGAGCTGCAGGGCGGTGTCCAGTTCCAGGCAGACCCGGATCTCCTGCGTGCCCCCGTCGCGGGCCCGGTCCACGAGCTCCAGCTGCGCGAGGTCGTCGACCATCACGGTGACCGCGCCGGCCAGTTTGGGATCGGCGGCGAGCTCGGCGAAGCCGGCCCGGTCGGCGGACGGGTAGGCGAGCAGGACGTCCTCGAAGCCCGAACGCGCCAGCCAGATCGATTCGGCGAGGGTGTAGGACATGATTCCGGCGAATCCGGGCCGGGCGAGGACCCGTTCGAGCAGCGCACGGCACCGTACGGACTTGCTCGCCACCCGGACCGGCTTCCCGCCGGCGCGACGCACGAGGTCGTCGGCGTTCGCGTCGAACGCCTCCAGATCCACGAGGGCGAGCGGAGCGTCGAGATGGGCGGTGGCCCGGTCGTAACGGGCCCGGTCGGCGGCGGGGGAGTTCATGTGCGGCAGCCTGCCAGACGGTTGTACCCGTGGGTAGGGGGTTCGGGCAGACCGCGGGACGCCGGGCCAGGTCAGGAGCCCGGGAAGGCGGTCCGGTCACATCTCGGTCTCGACATCCGGATGCCTCCTCCGGATCTGCAGGCGGTTGTTCGCATATGCGTACCACCGCTCCTCCCCGATCGACATTCGGCCACGCGCGGGCGCGTAAAGTGAGGGCAGGCAGCCGACGGAATCGGGGGGCTGAGCCGCCGGATGAGCACGTCCACACCGCACGGCGGGGTCCAGACCGCGCCCGACCACACCTCGGTACCGCCACGGCGGCGCCCCGGGAAGGTCTTCGCCGCCGCCCTGTGCGGCCTCCTCGGCCTCGGTCTCACCGGCGCGGCCGGCCACGAAGCCATTTCCGACTACCGGGACGCGCACCGGCCGGTCGACCCCGCGGCGGCGTACCGCAAAGCCGCGTCCCTCTGGCACAGCGCACCGGCCGACAGCCTGTTCCCGCCCGTCCTCGACGGCCAGGGCGCGGGACCGGGCGGCGCCGACCGCACGTGGACCCGTATCACCGCCCCCGCCGACGCGGGCTGCTCCGAGGCGCTCGCCCCCGACTGGCAGGCCCTGTTCGCCGAAACCGGGTGCACCCGCGTGCTCCGCGCCACCTACACCGACGCCACCCGCAGCTCCCTCATCACCGTCGGCATGGTCTTCACCCCCGCCGACGCCACCGCCATGGACTCCCTGCGCGGCGGCCGCCTGCCCGCCCCGGCCGCCTACCGGTTCCGCGCCAACCTCCGCGCGGCCTGGGCGACTTCCGTCGTCCCCGAGGCCCCGGTCGTCGTCTACACCGTCTCCGCCTTCGCCGACGGCCGCCGCCTCGGCGCCCCGAGCCCCGCCGAGGACAAGATGGCCGAGGACGCCAAAGGACGCGTGGCCGGGGCCGGACTCGGCCACGAGGCCCAGGCCCTCGCCGACCTGATGGAAGGCACCGTGCGCACCCTCGCGGCCTCCGCGTCGGGCCTGCCGGCGCCGCAGACGCCGCTGACGCCGTCGGTGGACCCGGAGGCCTCCCGATGATCGGTCGCACCCCGCTCCCGGCCGCCCTCGCCCTCGGGGCCCTGTTCGCCGTCACCGCGGCGCCGCCGGCCGCCGCGGACTCCGTCCGCGACAGCCAGTGGCCGCTGATGGCCCTGCGCACCGAGGAGGCCTGGGGCACCACCAAGGGCGAGGGGGTCACCGTGGCCGTCCTCGACACCGGGGTGGATCCGACCCACCCCGACCTGGCGGGCGCGGTCCTGGAGGGCATAGACCTCGTCGGCATGGGGGCGGTGCGCGGCGACGAGGCCTGGGCCCGCCACGGCACCGGCATGGCGGGGATCATCGCCGGGCGCGGCCACGGCTCCCAGTGGCGCGGCGGCGTCATCGGCATCGCCCCGCAGGCCAAGATCCTTCCGGTCCGGGTGATCCTGGAGGAGTCGGACCCGGGCCGGGAGAAGGCCCGCGCGAGCAAGGGGGGCGCCCTCGCCGAGGGCATCCGCTGGGCCGCGGACCACGGCGCCGACGTGATCAACCTCTCGCTCGGCGACGACAGCAGGGACGCCCACCACGACGCCACCGAGGACGAGGCCATCCAGTACGCCCTCGCCAAGGGCGTGGTGGTGGTCGCCTCGGCGGGCAACGGTGGGAACAAGGGGGACCGCATCTCCTATCCGGCGGCCTACCCCGGGGTCATCGCCGTCACGGCCGTCAACCGAGAGAACAAGAAGGCGAAGTTCTCCACCCGCAACTGGTACGCGACCGTCAGCGCCCCGGGTGTCGAAGTGCCCGTCGCGGTCCCGCCCCGCGGATACGGCGAGGGCTGGGGCACCAGCGCCGCCGCGGCCTTCGTCTCCGGCGCCGTCGCCCTCGTCAAGGCGGCCCACCCGGACCTGTCCCCGGCACAGATCAAGAACCTGCTGGAGGACACCGCCTCGGACCCCCCGTCCGGCGGCCGCGACGACTCCCGCGGCTTCGGCTTGGTGGACCCGGCCGCCGCGCTCCAGGCCGCCGACGGGATACCCCCCGAACCGGCGCTCCCCGCACCCGTCGCGGCAGCGAAGCCCTACTTCGGCGCCGGCCCCGATCCGGTGCCCGATCCCGGGCCCTGGGCCCGCTTCGGAGTCCCGGTGGGCGGGGTCGCGGGGCTGGCCCTGCTCGTGACGGCCGGCGTACTGGCCCGGCGGCCCCGGGCCGGACGGCGGGACCCCGACGCGGGATAGCCGCGGGGAGAGGCGGGATAGGCTCGGGGAACTGTGGCGAACAAAAACATTCCGGACCCCGGTTTCTCCGATGACGACGGCTCGGCCGACCCCCGCCTGAGCGCGGCCCTGGCCGCCTGGGCCGAGGACAGAGCCAAGGAGCCGGAGGTGCTGGCGGCCCTGAAGGACGCCCGCCTGCTGGTTCCCGTCGTCGCGGTCCTCGGTGAGGTCGAGACCGACCCCGAGACCGGACTCAAGCGCGAGAAGACCAGCGACATGGCCGTCCCGACCCTGCGGGCGGGGGACCGGCGGGCCCTGCCCGCCTTCACCTCCATCGCCTCGCTGGCCCTGTGGGACCCGGCCGCCCGCCCGGTCGCGGTGCCGCTGCACCAAGCGCTGGCCGCCGCCGCGCACGAGAAGGCCGACACCATCGTGCTGGACCTCTCCGGACCGGTCCCGTACCAGCTCGCGGGCCCCGCGCTGCTCGCGCTCGCCGAGGGCCGCACGGACGCCGGACCGCTCGCCGACCCCGCCGTGCGCGAGGCCGTACGGGCCGTCGTGACCGCCGAGCCGGCCGTGCTCGGCGCCCACCTGGGCCCGGCCGGGGCGGACGCCGACGGAACCCTGGCGATCGTGCTGGCGGCCGGTCCGCAGGCAGCGGCGGCGGCCCGCCGGGTGGCCGAGGCCCTGGCGGCCGACGAGACCCTGCGCGCACGCCTCGTAGGCGGACTGGACCTCGCACTGCTCCCGGAGGGGGCCCCGGTCCCGCCGGGTGAGCCGCTCTTCACGCGCTGAGAAGTTCGGAAGCCGGAAAGGGGGCCCCGGCAGCTCGCGGCTGCCGGGGCCCCCTTGTCCTTGGGAACTCCGTGACTACGCGTACACGGGGCCCGTGAACTTCTCGCCCGGGCCCTGCCCCGGCTCGTCCTGCACCAGCGAGGCCTCGCGGAAGGCCAGCTGGAGGGACTTCAGGCCGTCGCGCAGCGGGGCCGCGTGGAAGGAGCTGATCTCGGTGGCGCTCGCCGTGACCAGGCCGGCGAGGGCGGTGATCAGCTTGCGGGCCTCGTCGAGGTCCTTGTACTCGGAGTCCGGCTTGTCCAGGCCCAGGTTGACCGCCGCCGCGCTGAGCAGGTGGACGGCCACCGTGGTGATGACCTCGACGGCCGGCACGTCCGCGATGTCGCGGGTCAGGTCGTCGTAGTCGGGAGCGGCCGGGGATTCGGGGGATCCGGAGGGGGAACCGGAGGGCGTCGCGTCAGTCATGTGCCCCACGATATGCCGTGCGCCGGGCTTGCAACGCGGGTGCTAGTATGTACTTCGACCGGCCGGACACTTATGTGCCCGGCCCACAAGTGGAGGCTCCGATTCTCCCACCCAGCCGCCCTCACGGGAGGCGGGTCACCGGTCAGGTGGTATCCATCGTTCCGTACGGACGATGGAAAGCTGCCCGATTTTGCGCCCCGCGGTTCGCACGCGACGGTGCTCCGGTTGTATTGGAGCCCTCGTCTGTGCCCGGCGGGGCTTTTTGCTTTGTCCCGCCGCGGTCGGTCTGACGGAAAAACGTCAGCGGCTGTCCTCCAGGCAGCCGTGTGGTGCTACCGAGGAGGATCCATCAGCACCGAGCCCCGCATCAACGACCGGATTCGCGTTCCCGAGGTACGACTCGTCGGCCCGAGTGGCGAGCAGGTCGGCATCGTGCCGCTTGCCAAGGCGCTCGAGCTCGCGCAGGAGTACGACCTCGACCTGGTCGAGGTCGCGGCGTCCGCACGCCCGCCGGTCTGCAAGCTCATGGACTACGGCAAGTTCAAGTACGAGTCGGCCATGAAGGCCCGTGAGGCGCGCAAGAACCAGGCGCACACGGTCATCAAGGAAATGAAGCTCCGGCCGAAGATCGACCCGCACGACTATGACACCAAGAAGGGTCACGTCGTTCGGTTCCTCAAGCAGGGCGACAAGGTCAAGATCACGATCATGTTCCGTGGTCGCGAGCAGTCCAGGCCGGAACTCGGCTACCGACTGCTGCAGCGTCTGGCTTCGGACGTCGAGGACCTCGGGTTCATCGAGTCGAACCCGAAGCAGGACGGCCGAAACATGATCATGGTTCTCGGTCCGCACAAGAAGAAGACCGAGGCGATGGCCGAAGCCCGCGAGGCGCAGGCCGCCCGCAAGGCCGAGCGCCAGGGTGCTGCGCACAGCGACGAGAGTGGTGACGAGGCCCTGGCCGCCGACGCCGCGCTCGAGGCCGAGAACGCCGCACTCGAAGCCGAGGACGTGGACGCCGAGGACGCTTCCGACGAAGCGGCCGACGCCGACGACGCGGCCGAGGCCGGCACCGACGAGGCAGCCGCCTCGGACGAGGCCTCTGCCCAGGCCTGATTCCGAGGCAGCCCGTCTCGGATCACCGATACAACATGACGCTCCCGTGAGCCGGCCCCCACCAGGGCCGGTGGGGGCGCCACCGACGAGGAGATAACGGCGCTATGCCGAAGAACAAGACGCACTCCGGGACCAAGAAGCGCTTCAAGATCACCGGCTCCGGCAAGGTGCTCCGTGAGCGCGCCGGCAAGCGCCACCTGCTCGAGCACAAGTCGTCCCGTGTCACCCGCCGCCTGACCGGCACCGCGGAGATGGCCCCCGGCGACGCCAAGAAGATCAAGAAGCTTCTCGGCAAGTGACGTCCTCCGCTCCCCTTCCGGGAGCGGGAGCACGTCAAGACCGGGACCCCATCGAATTCGGGCCGTGTGAGCACTTCCACGGCCCCGCTACAAGGAGTACACAGTGGCACGCGTCAAGCGGGCAGTAAACGCGCACAAGAAGCGTCGGGCAATCCTCGAGGCGGCGAAGGGTTACCGCGGTCAGCGTTCGCGCCTGTACCGCAAGGCCAAGGAGCAGGTCACCCACTCCCTGGTCTACAACTTCAACGACCGCAAGAAGCGCAAGGGCGACTTCCGTCGCCTCTGGATCCAGCGCATCAACGCGGCTGCCCGTCAGAACGGCATGACGTACAACCGCCTCATCCAGGGTCTGAACGCCGCCAACATCGAGGTGGACCGCAAGATCCTCGCCGAGCTGGCCGTCAACGACGCCAACGCGTTCGCCGCGCTGGTCGAGGTCGCGCAGAAGGCCCTCCCGGCCGACGTCAACGCCCCGAAGGTCGCTGCCTAAGCAGCACGCCCTCAAGGCTGCAGTAACTTGCCCGGACCCGCAGGCCTCGCGCCTGCGGGTCCGGTGCGTTGACCCACCCTTTCCGTTGACCCACCAGTTGCGTCGACCCACCCGTTCCACCCGCTGTACGTACGGAAGCGAGCCGACCGCCATGGGCACCCCCGCCGAGCTGATCTCCCCCCGGTCCACCCGGGTGGCCGCCGCCAGGCGACTGGCGCGACGCAATTTCCGTACCAAGGAGCGCCGCTTCATCGCCGAGGGCCCGCAGGCCGTGCGCGAGGCCGTGGAACACCGCGGCGCCGGGGGCGAGTCCACGCTGATCGAGCTGTTCGCGACCGTGGAGGCCGCCGAGCGCTACGCCGACATCGTCGACGCCGCGTACGCCGCCGGGGCCCGCGTGCACTACGCCTCCGACGAGGTGCTGGCGGAGGTCTCGCAGACCGTCACCCCGCAGGGCCTGGTCGGCGTCTGCCACTTCCTGGACTCCCCGTTCGAGGAGATCCTGAAGGCCCGTCCCAAGCTCGTCGCCGTCCTCGCGCACGTCCGCGACCCCGGCAACGCCGGTACGGTGCTGCGCTGCGCGGACGCCGCCGGAGCCGACGCGGTCGTGCTGACCGATGCCTCCGTGGACCTGTACAACCCCAAATCGGTGCGCGCCTCCGTGGGCTCCCTCTTTCACCTCCCGGTGGCCGTCGGCGTGCCCGTGGAGCAGGCCGTGGCGGGGCTGCGCGCGGCCGGCGTACGGATCCTCGCCGCCGACGGGGCGGGCACGGACGACCTCGACGCCGAGCTCGACGCGGGCACCATGGGCACCCCGTCGGCCTGGATCTTCGGCAACGAGGCCTGGGGCCTGCCCGAGGAGACCAGGGCGCTCGCCGACGCCGTCGTACGGGTCCCGATCCACGGAAAGGCCGAGAGCCTGAACCTCGCGACGGCCGCCGCGGTGTGCCTGTACGCGTCCGCGCGTGCACAGCGGGCGCCCGGAGGGTGCCGCTCCGTGACCCCCAGCTAGTAATGTGGCGGCCCGGGGGGCCCACTGTGGTACTCGGAGATGTGGGGTACGGGGACATGACCGTCGGTACGAACAGCTCGCCAGGCGCCGCCAAGGCGGCCGGCGCACAGGTCCTGGCGACCGTGTCCCAGCTGGCCGCGCCCGCCGCCCGGGTGCCCGTACAGCAGCTCCAGGGAGCCCCCGCCGCGCCCGCGCAGCCGGCCCGGACGGCGCCCGCGCCCGCGAGCCAGGGCGGGGACGCGGACGGGCTCGGCGAGTACGCCGCGCTCGGGATCGATCCCGACGACCTGCCCGACGGGCTCGTGATCGCCGACGCCACCGGCCGGGTCATCTGCTTCAACTCCGCCGCCGCCCGGATCACCGCACTCGTGGCGGACGAGGCCCTGGGCCACGGGATCGAGCGCGCCCTCCCGCTTGAGGACCTCGAGGGCCGTCGTTGGTGGGCGCTGACCGACCCCTACGGAGGCCTCGCCACCCGGCGCGGTCAGCCCGAGCGGAACCTGCTGCTGCCCGGCGGCCGCGAGGTCCTCGTCTCCGCCCGGTACGTGCGCACCCACCCCCAGGGCCCGGTGCGCCGGCTCGTGGTCACCCTGCGCGGCACCGAGGCCCGGCGGCGCACCGAGCGCAGCCATGCCGAGCTGATCGCCACCGTCGCGCACGAGCTGCGCTCCCCGCTCACCTCCGTGAAGGGGTTCACCGCGACGCTGCTCGCCAAGTGGGAGCGGTTCACCGACGACCAGAAGCGCTTGATGCTGGAGACCGTCGACGCCGACGCGAACCGCGTCACCCGGCTCATCGCCGAGCTCCTGGACATCTCCCGCATCGACTCGGGCCGCCTCGAGGTACGCCGCCAGCCGGTCGACATCTCCACCGCCGTGGGACGCCACGTCCAGGCGCTCACCGCGAACGGACAGGCCCCGGAGCGGTTCCTCGTCAGCGTGAGCCGGCCGCTGCCCGACCTGTGGGCGGACCCGGACAAGATCGACCAGATCCTCGGCAACCTGCTCGAAAATGCGGTGCGCCACGGCGAGGGAACCGTCACCATCGACGTGACGCCGACCAGCTTCGCGAACGCCGCGGGGAAGACCGAGAAGGGAACCGCCGTCACCGTGACCGACGAGGGCCCCGGAATCCCCGAAGAGTCGATGAAGCGCGTCTTCACCCGTTTCTGGCGGGGCAGCAAGCGCGGCGGCACCGGCCTGGGCCTCTACATCGTCAAGGGCATCGTGGAAGCCCACGGCGGCACCATCACGGTCGGCCGCGGACCCGGCGGCGGCGCCGAGTTCCGATTTATCCTGCCCGTCGGCGCCCCGGCCTACCTCACGCAGTAGCCCTGCGGAGCGTCTCGCCGGGCGGCCCACGGGCCCCTTCACCCCCAGCGACCTTTAGACTCGACCTTTGGCACCTTTGTGTCCTAGTGCCGAGCGCGTCCTGCGCGTCGCGCGGGGGACCACCAGCCAGCCATCGGAAGTACGGGAAGAGATGTCGGCACCGAACAAGTCGTACGACCCTGTTGAGGTCGAGGCACTGAAACCGGATGAGATCGAGCGCATGCGGGACGAGGCGCTCGCCGCCTTCGCCGCCGCCGGCGACCTCGACGAGCTTCGCGAGGCGAAGACCGCGCACATGGGCGACCGCTCGCCCCTGGCGCTCGCCAACCGCGAGATCGGCGCGCTGCCCCCGCAGGCCAAGGCCACCGCGGGCAAGCTCGTGGGCCAGGCCCGCGGCGCCGTGAACAAGGCGTTCGGGGCCCGCACCGTCGCGCTCGAAGCCGAGCGCGACGAGCGGGTGCTGGTCGAGGAGGCGGTGGACGTCACGCTGCCCTACGACCGTGTGCCCGCCGGCGCCCGGCACCCCCTGACCACGCTGATGGACCGCATCGCGGACATCTTCGTGGCCATGGGGTACGAGGTCGCGGAGGGCCCCGAGGTCGAGGCGGAGTGGTTCAACTTCGACGCCCTCAACTTCACGCCCGACCACCCCGCGCGCCAGATGCAGGACA
This sequence comes from Streptomyces sp. NPDC002886, assembly GCF_042888445.1. Classification (NCBI taxonomy): domain Bacteria; kingdom Bacillati; phylum Actinomycetota; class Actinomycetes; order Kitasatosporales; family Streptomycetaceae; genus Streptomyces; species Streptomyces sp. NPDC002886. The sequence continues at coordinate 287,638 of NZ_JBIAPV010000005.1, read as the reverse complement.
CCTTCTTCGTCCGGGGGCCGGAAGGCACCGAGGGCGACGAGTCCGGCGTCGTGCTGCGCACCCACACCTCCCCGGTGCAGGCGCGCTCGCTGCTGGAGCGCAAGCCCCCCGTCTACATCGTGTGCCCGGGGCGGGTGTACCGCACCGACGAGCTCGACGCGACGCACACCCCGGTCTTCCACCAGGTCGAGCTGCTCGCCGTGGACGAGGGCCTGACCATGGCGGACCTCAAGGGCACCATGGACCACATGGTCCAGGAGCTGTTCGGCGAGGGCACCACCACGCGCCTGCGCCCGCACTTCTTCCCCTTCACCGAACCGTCCGCCGAGATGGACATGCAGTGCTACGTGTGCCGCGGCGAATCGGTGGGCAACCCCGACCGCCCGTGCCGCACCTGCTCCAGCGAGGGCTGGATCGAGCTCGGCGGCTGCGGCATGGTCAACCCGAAGGTGCTCACCGCCTGCGGGGTGGACCCGGAGAAGTACAGCGGGTTCGCCTTCGGCTTCGGCATCGAGCGGATGCTGATGTTCCGCCACAACGTAGAAGACATGCGAGACATGGTCGAGGGTGACGTTCGTTTCACCCGGCCGTTCGGGAGTGAGATCTGATGCGCGTCCCGCTTTCTTGGCTGCGGGAGTACGTCGACCTCCCCGCGGGTGAAACCGGTCGCGACGTGGCCCACAAGCTCGTCGACGCCGGCCTCGAGGTCGAAACCGTCGAGCAGCTCGGCGGCGGGCTCAAGGGCCCGCTCGTCGTCGGCCAGGTCCTGACCATCGAGGAGCTCGAAGGCTTCCGCAAGCCGATCCGCTTCTGCACGGTCGACGTCGGCGCCGCCAACGGCACCGGCCTGCCGCAGGAGATCGTCTGCGGCGCCCGGAACTTCTCCGTCGGCGACAAGGTCGTCGTGGTCCTGCCCGGCGCGGTGCTGCCCGGCGACTTCGCGATCGCCGCGCGCGAGACGTACGGCCGCACCTCCCACGGCATGATCTGCTCCGGCGACGAGCTGGGCATGGGCGACGACGGCACGCACGGCATCATCGTGCTGCCGCACGAGCACGAGGTCGGCTCCGACGCGATCAAGCTCCTGGAGCTGGTCGACGAGGTCCTCGACATCGACATCACCCCGGACCGCGGCTACTGCATGTCCATGCGCGGTGTGGCCCGCGAGGCCGCCACCGCGTACGGCCTGCCGCTGCGCGACCCGGCGCTGCTCGACGTGCCCCAGCCGAACTCGTACGGCTACGCCGTCAAGATCGACGACCCGCAGGGCTGCGACCGCTTCACCGCGCGCACGGTGACCGGCCTCGACCCCGAGGCGCGCTCCCCGATCTGGCTCACGCGCCGCCTGCAGAAGGCGGGCATGCGCCCGATCTCGCTCGCCGTGGACATCACCAACTACGTGATGCTCGAGCTCGGCCAGCCGCTGCACGCCTACGACCGCTCGCGGATCGACGGCGCCATCGGCGTCCGCCGGGCCGAGCAGGGCGAGAAGTTCACCACCCTGGACGGGGTCAAGCGCACGCTCGACTCCGAGGACCTGGTGATCACCGACAACAGCGGCCCGATCGGGCTCGCCGGTGTCATGGGCGGCGCCAACACCGAGATCGCCGACTCCGTGACGGACCCCGAGACCGGCCAGGTCACGGGCACCACGGAGGTCGTCGTCGAGGCCGCGCACTTCGACTCCGTGTCGATCTCGCGCACCGCCCGCCGGCTCAAGCTGTCCTCCGAGGCGTCCAAGCGCTTCGAGCGCGGCGTGGACCCGCAGGCCGCCGCCGCCGCCGCGCAGCGCACCGTCGACCTGCTCGTGCTGCTCGCGGGCGGCACCGCCGAGGCCGGCGTCACCGAGCTCACCGCCCCGGGCGCCCCGCGCACCATCGCGATGAGCGCGAACCACCCCGACAAGGTCGCGGGCATGGACTACGGCCGCGAGACCGTCGTACGCCGCCTGCAGGAGGTCGGCTGCGACGTCTACGGCCAGGACGAGCTCGTCGTCACGGCGCCCTCGTGGCGGCCCGACCTCGCCGAGCCCAACGACCTCGCCGAGGAAGTCATCCGGCTGGAGGGCTACGGGAACCTCCCCTCCACCCTCCCGCAGGTGCCCTCCGGCCGCGGTCTGACCGCCCGGCAGCAGCTGCACCGCCGGGTCGGCCGCGCGCTGGCCGGCGCGGGCTACGTCGAGGCGCTCAGCTACCCCTTCATCGGGGAGGGCGTCTTCGACCAGCTCCAGCTGTCCGCGCACGACGCCTCCCGCCAGGTCGTCAAGCTGGTCAACCCGATCTCCGACGAGGAGCCGGCGCTGCGCACCACGCTGCTGCCGGGTCTGCTCGGCGCGCTGCGCCGCAACGACAGCCGGGGCAGCCACGACCTCGCGCTCTTCGAGACCGGCTCGGTCTTCCGGGCCGCCGCTCAGCCGGGCGTCGCCGTACGCCTCGGCGTCGACCGGCGTCCCACCGACGAGGAGATCGCCACCCTGAACGCGGCCCTGCCCGCGCAGCCGCGCTACGCCGCGGTCGTGCTGGCCGGGGCCCGCGAGCAGGCCGGCTGGTGGGGCAAGGGCCGTCCGGCCGACTGGGCCGACGCGGTCCAGGCGGCGCGCTCGCTGGCCGTCGAGGCCGGTGCGGAGCTCGTCGTGCGCCAGGGCCAGTACGGCCCCTGGCACCCGGGCCGCTGCGCCGAGCTGCTCGTCACCCTGGACGGGGTGGAGACGGTCATCGGTCACGCCGGTGAGCTGCACCCGCGCGTGGTCAAGGCGATGGGCCTGCCGGCCCGCACCAGCGCCATGGAGCTCGACCTGGACCGCCTCGCGGCGGCCGGTGGCGAGGCCCTTCAGGCGCCCCGGATCTCCTCCTTCCCGGTGGCGACCCAGGACGTCGCGCTGATCGTGGACGCGTCGGTGCCGGCTTCGGCCGTCGAGGACGCGCTGCACAAGGGCGCGGGTGAACTCCTCGAGTCCCTGCGGCTGTTCGACGTGTTCGAGGGTGAGCAGGTAGGCGAGGGCAAGAAGTCCCTGGCGTACGCGCTGCGCTTCCGCGCGGCCGACCGCACGCTGACCGCCGAGGAGTCCACGGCGGCGCGCGACGCGGCGGTCGCCCTCGCGGGCGAGCGCACGGGGGCGGTGCTGCGCGGCGCGTAGCCGCTGCCGCTGTGTCGTCGAGGGGGTGCATCCCGGATCCGTCCGGGGCGCACCCCCTCACCCGTTCCCCGGTGCTGCGCGGGGCGGCGGGCCGGCCCTGCGGGGAGGTCCCCTACCCACCCTTCGCCCGTTCCCCGGGGCTGCGCCCCCGGACCCCTTCGGGGCTGCGCCCCCGGGTCCCCTCGGGGAAATGGCGTGCGGCGCGTGGGGGCTCTCCGTTAGTTTGGTCGGTATGTCTGCGCCCCGAGTTTCCTAGCTCAAGGACCCACTCCCACGTCACCCGTGTGTCCTTCTGCTGTCTCGGAGCGTTATTCCATGATCACCGTTCGTGGTGTCGACGTGCGCGCAGGCGCCCGTCTGCTGCTGTCCGACATCTCCTTCACCGTCTCTCCCGGTGACCGCATCGGCCTGGTGGGCCGCAACGGCGCCGGTAAGACCAGCCTGATGAACGTCCTGGCCGGAGCGGCCAAGCCCGCTGCCGGGACCGTCACCCGTACCGCGCCCGTCGGGTACCTGGCGCAGGACTCCCGCGCCGCCGACCCCTCGGTCACCGTGACCGACCGGATCCTGTCCGCCCGGGGTCTGGACCGCTCCGTACGCGCACTGCGCGCGGCCGAGGCCGCCATGGCCGCGGGCGGCGGCCCGGGGCCCCTCCACGCGGCGATGGACGCGTACGCGCGCGCCGAGGCGGAGTTCCAGGCCCGCGGCGGGTACGCGGTGGAGGCGGAGGCGGCCCGGGTGGCCGCCGGGCTGGGCCTGCCGGGCCGGGTCATGGACCGGCCCGTGGGGGAGCTGTCCGGCGGGCAGCGGCGGCGGGTGGAACTGGCCCGCATCCTCTTCGGCGGACACCGGGGCACCCTGCTGCTCGACGAGCCGACCAACCACCTCGACGCCGACTCCGTCGCCTGGCTGCGCGCCTTCCTGAGCGGTCACGGCGGTGGCCTGGTGCTGATCAGCCACGACACCTCCCTGCTCGCCGACACCGTCAACCGGGTCCTCCACCTCGACGCGCTCCGCACCGCGGTCGACGTGTACAACACCGGCTGGCAGGCCCATCTCGCACAGCGGGAGGCCGACGAGCGCCGGCGAGCCCGGGAGCGGGCGAACGCCGAACGCAAGGCGGCCACCCTGCAGGCCCAGGCCGACCGGATGAAGGCCCGGGTGGCCACGGCCGTCGTGGCCAGGAGCATGGCCCGGCGGGCCGACCGCCTGCTGGCCGGGCTGGAGCCGGTCCGCCGGACGGAGAAGGCCGCCAGGATCCGGCTGCCCGAGCCCGCGCCGTGCGGACGCACGCCGCTGGGTGCGGTCGGGCTGGCCAAGTCGTACGACGGTCACCCGGTACTGGCCGGGGTGGACCTCGCCGTCGACCGGGGCGGCCGGCTGGTGGTCCTCGGACTCAACGGCGCGGGGAAGACCACGCTGCTGAGGCTGCTCGCCGGACAGGAGGCGCCCGACGGCGGCCGGGTCGTACACGGGCCCGGGCTACGGATCGGGTACTTCGCCCAAGAGCACGACACCCTGAGCCCGGACCGCACGGTGCTGGAGAACCTCGCCGCCGCGGCGCCCCACCTCGGCGAGGGCGAAGTGCGCCGGGTGCTCGGCGCGTTCCTCTTCACCGGCGACGACGCCGACAAGCGGGCCGGTGTGCTCTCGGGAGGGGAAAAGACCCGGCTCGCCCTGGCCGGACTCGTGCACAGCGGCGCCAACGTACTGCTGCTGGACGAGCCGACGAACAACCTCGACCCCGCTTCCCGGGACGAGGTGCTGGCCGCCGTGGACACCTATCCGGGCGCGATCGTCATGGTCACCCACGACGAGGGCGTACTCGACGCGCTGCGTCCCGATCGGGTCCTGCTGCTGCCGGATGCCGAGGAGGACCTCTGGAGCGAGGAGTACCGGGACCTGCTCGCCCTGGCCTGAGCGCTGCGGGCGGGCCGGGGGAGTGGGGCGCGGACGTCCGTGCGGCTGGGGCGCGGACGTCCGGGCCGGTGTGGGGGACCACGCGGGCCGGGCCCGGTGGGTGGGCCCGGCGCGCGTTCGGTCCGGCTCGGCCGGGGCCCGGCGACCAACCAGGACCCGGCGGAGCCGAAGCGCGCCGCCCGCCTGCCGTGGAGTGTCGGGCAGACAACAGGACGGGCGGCGCGGTGGACGGGTCGTCGCACTGTACGAGGGGGAGCCGACGACCCGAGCTACCTCTTGGCGAGGCCCCTAAGTGAAGCGCTCTGACGGACCTCGGCGCGAGGGTGCGTATCGCATTTATGCGCGTACTCCGTTCACACCCCGTGTGAAGCCCGCACCCACTAGCCTGGATCCGACGAGCCCTTGGAGCGGCCATGCAGCCCAATGCACTGCTCGACGCCCTCCTCGCCGAGGCGGGCATGTCCCATGCCGGACTCGCCGCGTACGTGAACCAGGCGGGCCGCTCCCGCGGACTCGCCCTGCGCTACGAACACACCGCCGTGGCACGGTGGTTGAAGGGGCAGCGCCCGCGAGGCCAGGTCCCGGACCTGATCTGCGAGGTCATCGGGGGCCGGCTGCGGCGGCCGCTCTCCCTCGACGACGTGGGGTTCGGTCTGCCGGGGCAGGCCGCCGATCCCCACGGGTCGCCGCTCAGCGGCTTCGTCGACCGGGCCGCCGCCCTGTGGCGCTCCGACGGCCACGGCCGCCAGCCCCTCGACGCCGGGGCGCTGACGGGTACCCCCGCGGTGATGCCCGTGTGGGAGTGGGAGAACCCGCCGGAGGACTCCGACGTGTCGAGGGAGGGCCCGAACCGTGTCGGACCCGAGCACGTGGAGATCCTGAAGGCCGCCCGCGCGCACTACGAGCTGATGTACCGCAGGGCCGGCGGCGTGGCCACCCGCGACCGGGTCGTCCGCTTCCTCGGTACCGAGACCGCCCCCATGCTGCGCGGCAGTTACTCCGACGGGCTCGGCCGCAGCCTGCACCGGGCCGGGGGTTCCCTGGTGGCCGTGGCGGGGATCTGCGCCTACGACTCGGACGCGCACGGGCTGGCCCAGCGGTACTTCCACCAGGCGCTGAGGCTGGCCAAGGCGAGCGGGGACCGGGGGCTCGGGGCCTATGTGATCGCGCTGATCGTCAACCAGAGCCTGCACCTACGGGAGTTCCGCCAGGCCGTGGCCTTCGCCGAGGCCGCCCTGCGCGCGGCCGGCCGGCACACCACCCCGGCCCTGGCCGCGGACCTGTACGCCATGCAGGCCAAGGCCTACGCCCAACTCGGTGACACAGCGGCCGCGTTGGCCTGCATCCGCAAGGCCGAGGCGGCGGCGGAGCGGATCCGGCCCGGCACGGAGCCGGACGAGACGGGGTACGTGCAGCCCGGGCTGGTCAACGTACAGGTGGCGGAGGCGCTGCTCGGGCTGGGTGATCTGCGGGCGGCCCGGGAGCAGGCTTCGGCCGCCGTCGGCACGCCCGCGCACGACCGGGGCCGGGTGCACCGGCTCGCGATGCTGTGCGAAATCCAGCTGCGCCAGGGCGAGGCCGATCAGGCGGTGGCCTCGGCGGCCGAAATGGCCGAGCGGGCCAAGGGGATGGAGTCGCTGCGCCTGCGCGACCGGCTGCGCGCGGTCCGGGAGCAGCTGCTGACCAGCGGTTGTTCGGGGGCCGAGGACACGGCCGAGCTCATCGACGGGGCGCTGCGCGTTCCGCTGTGACATCCCCTGTGGCGTTCTCTGCGCCGCCCTGTGCGCGTTCCCCTGGGCGGGGGTGAACTGCTGCCATGTTGCCACCTACTCGATCGGAAGGTGGCAGAACCGTGCAGTGGACGAACCTGAGTGAGCAAACCGTGTACACAAACCGCTGGTTCGACGTGAATCTCGCCGATGTGGAGCTCCCCGACGGCCGGCACCTGGACCACTTCGTCATCCGGCTGCGCCCGGTCGCCGTCGCCACGGCCGTCAACGCGGCCAACGAGGTGCTGCTGCTGTGGCGCCACCGCTTCATCACCGACAGCTGGGGCTGGGAACTGCCCGCCGGGGTCGTCGAGGACGGGGAGTCGGTGGAGCGGGCGGCCGCCCGCGAGATGGAGGAGGAGTCGGGCTGGCGGCCCGGCCCCCTGCAGCACCTGATGACCGTGGAGCCGTCCAACGGGCTGACCGACGCCCGTCACCACCTCTACTGGGCGGACGGGGCCACGTACGTGGGCCACCCCGAGGACGACTTCGAGTCCTCGCGCCGCGAATGGGTACCGCTCAAGCTGGTCCCCGACATGATCGCGCGCGGCGAGATCCCGGCCGCCAACATGGCGGCCGGGCTGTTGCTGCTGCACCACCTGCGGCTCGGCTGAGCCGCAGGGGGACGGGCCGCAGCACCGTAGAGCCGTACAGGTCAGCCGTACGGGTAGAAGCCCGAGCCGGTCTTGCGGCCGAGGCGGCCGGCGTCGACCATGCGCTGGAGCAGCGGGGGAGCCGCGTACAGGGGCTCCTTGAACTCCGCGTACATCGAGTCGGCCACCGAGGCCACCGTGTCCAGGCCGATGAGGTCCGCGAGCTTCAGCGGACCCATCGGGTGGGCGCAGCCCAGCTCCATGCCGTTGTCGATGTCCTCGCGGCTCGCGATGCCCGACTCGAACATCCGGATCGCGGACAGCAGGTACGGGATGAGGAGCGCGTTGACGACGAAGCCGGAACGGTCCTGGGCGCGGATCGCGTGCTTGCCCAGAGCCTGACCGACCAGCGCCTCGGCGCGCTTGATGGTCTCGTCGCTGGTGGTCAGCGCCGGGATCAGCTCGACGAGCTGCTGCACCGGGGCCGGGTTGAAGAAGTGGATGCCGATGACCTGGTCGGGACGCGAGGTCGCGACGGCCAGCTTGACCAGCGGAATCGAGGAGGTGTTGGAGGCGAGGATCGCGTCCGGGCGGGTGACCACCTGGTCGAGGACCTGGAAGATCTCCGTCTTGACCTGCTCGTTCTCGACGACCGCCTCGATGACGAGGTCGCGGTCGGCGAACTCGCCGAGATCGGTGGTGAACGACAGGCGGGCCAGCGTCGCGTCCCGCTCCTCCTCGCTGATCTTGCCGCGTTCGGCGGCCCTGGTCAGAGAGGTGTGCAGCCGGGTCCGCCCGAGTTCGAGTGCCTCGCCGGTGGTTTCGGCGACCATCACCTCGAGCCCGCTCCGGGCGAACACCTCCGCGATGCCCGCGCCCATCTGGCCGCAGCCCACTACGCCGACGCGTGCGATGTCGTCTGGGAGGTCCGTCACTTCGTGCCTTTCGCTGCTCTCCATCGCGGGTCCCCCGTACTCGTGCAGTGGTAACTGCGTTCCGGCGCCCGCCACGCCCCCCGACGTTACCCCCGTCCTTGCCCGGCGTGTCGGGCTGGGGCGGGCATGCTGGGCGGACGTAAGCAATGTCACGCAGCGGAACGGAGTCGTCACATGGCGCCCATCGGGAGGCGGTCCATCGGGAGGCGGGGAATGCTGGCCGCGGCGGCGGGGGTGCTGGCCGCCGTGGCGGCCGCCCCCGCGCGAGCGGTCGGGCCGGCTGAGGAGGGCGGGGCGGGGCGGGCGGGCGCGGCGGGCGAGCCCGCGTTCCGCGGGATGTGGGTGGCCTCCGTACAGAACGTCGACTGGCCCTCGCAGAGCGGGCTTTCGGCGCGCGAGCAGCGGGCCGAGCTGCTGGACCTCCTCGATACGGCCGTCGCCCGCCGCCTCAACGCGGTGATCCTCCAGGTCCGGCCCACCGCCGACGCGATGTGGCCCTCGGCGCGCGAGCCCTGGTCGCAGTGGCTCAGTGGGGAGCAGGGCGTCGACCCCGGCTGGGACCCGCTCGGCACGGCGGTGGCCGAGGCACACGCCCGGGGGCTGGAACTGCACGCCTGGTTCAACCCGTACCGGGTGGCCAACCACACCGACCGGAGCCTGCTCGTCCCCGAGCACCCGGCCCGGCGCAACCGGGGCTGGACCGTGCCCTACGGCGGCAAGCTGTACTACAACCCGGGTCTGCCGGAAGTGCGCCGCTTCGTCCAGGACGCCATGCTCGACGCCGTCGCCCGCTACCCCCTCGACGGGGTGCACTGGGACGACTACTTCTACCCGTACCCCGTCGAGGGCCGCGATTTCGACGACGACGCCGCCTACGAGCAGTACGGCCGGGCCTTCGCGACCCGCGCCGACTGGCGCCGCCACAACACCGACACCCTGGTCCGCGAGATGTCCGAGCGGCTGCGGGCGCTGCGCCCCGCGACGCGCTTCGGCATCAGCCCCTTCGCCATCTGGCGCAACTCCGACCGCGATCCGCTCGGTTCGCCGACGCAGGCGGGCGTGGCCACGTACGACGACCTGTACGCGGACACCCGCAAGTGGGTGCGCGAGGGCTGGATCGACTACATCGTGCCGCAGGCGTACTGGCAGATCGGCCACCCGGCCGCCGACTACGCCGCCATCGTCCCCTGGTGGGCGCGGACCGTCGCGGGCACCCGCGTCCAGCTCTACGTGGGGGAGGCGCTGTACCGCTGCGACGCGGAGAGCTCCACCGCCGCCTGGCGCGATCCGCGCGAGCTGTCCCGGCACCTGCGGTTCGCCGCCGGATACCCGGAGGTCCGCGGCCACGCCTACTTCTCGGCGAAGCAGGTGGTCGCGGACCCCAACGGGGCGATGGCCCGGGTGGTCGCCGATCACTACCTGACGCCGGTGGCGGTGCCGCCGCGCTGATCCGGTGTTCCGCGGCGGCCCTCACCGGCCGTACGTCCGGCGGCCGGCCCCCGCCGGAGGGACGGCCGCCGTTCCTCAGTGGTCGTGGTCGGCCGGGTGCTTCACGACGCAGTCGGGTCCGGGGGACATGACGGCCTCGTGTCCGTCCGTGAAGCGGACGCGGTAGGGAGGGGTGCCGTTCTCTCCCAGGACCTGGGTGATCTCACCGACCTTGTCGTGCTGGCCCACGATCCTGCCGTGCTGAACCAGCTGGTCGCCCTCGGTCGCGCGCATGCTGACCTCCTCGGTGGCGGTCCGATCCGGTGCTAGCAGTTTAGGTCGTCCCGCCCCTTTTTGACCCGTCGGGCCGCTGCGTCACGGCGATGCAGACGAGCACCGCGCAGGCGGCGACGGGCGCGGCCGGGGACAGGTGCTCGCCGAGCAACAGCACCGACCACAGCAGGGTCAGCAGCGGCTGCGCGAGCTGGAGCTGGCTCGCGCGGGCCGCGCCGATCTCGGCCATGCCCCGGTACCAGACGAAGAGGCCGAGGAAGGAGGAGCCGACCGCCACCCAGACCAGCCCGGCCACCCCGCGGCCGGTCAGCTCGACCGGTTCGTACGCGACCCCGAGCGCGGAGCCGATCAGGCCGATGGGCAGGCACAGCACCAGCGCCCAGGCGATCACCTGCCAGCCCGGCAGCAGCCGGGCCAGGCGCCCGCCCTCGGTGTAGCCGGCCGCGCACACCAGCAGCGCGGCGAACAGGAAGGCGTCGCCGGCCGAGAGGGCGCCGCCGCTCTGGGCCACGGTGAAGCCGAGGACGACGACCGCGCCGGCGACGGCCGCGGCCCAGAACCGCCGCGAGGGCCGGGCTCCGGTGCGCAGCGAGGAGACGACCGCGGTGGTGAGCGGGAGCAGTCCGACGACCACGGCGGCGTGCGAGGTGGTGGAGGTCTGCAGGGCGAGGGTGGTCAGCAGCGGGAAGCCGACGACCACACCGCCGGCGACGACCATCAGCCCGGCCCAGTGGGCGCGGGCGGGCACCGGGACGCGCAGGGCCAGCAGGAAGGCGCCGGCCGTCAGGCCCGCGAGCAGACAGCGCAGGCCGAAGAGGGACCACGGGCCGAAGCTCTCCAGGCCCCAGGCGGTGCCGGGGAAAGTCAGCGAGAAGGTGACGACTCCGGCCGCGGCGAGCGTGGTGCCCCCGAGAGCGGGCCGACGGGCTTCGGTGCCTCCAACTGCTATCGCGTTGGGGAGAGTAGCGCTATTCTGTGCTGTCATGTACGAGCGTAGCAGTGTGGCGGAACTGGCGGAATCCCTTCGAGCCGAGCTGAACCGCTACTCGGTAGGTGGAAAGCTCCCGTCGAGCAGGGTTCTGGTCGAGGAGTACCGGGTCAGCCCCGTCACGGTCTCCCGGGCCCTCGCCCAGCTCGCCGCCGAAGGCCTGGTGGTCACCCGCCCCGGAGCCGGGGTGTACCGCGCGCAGCCCCGTACGCAGGCGCCCGCGCCTGGTGACACCTCCTGGCAGGCCGTCGCCCTGAGCGCCGAGGACTCCGGCGAGGTGATCCCGCGGTCCGTGGACGCCTCCGGGGTGCTCGTCACCCTGGCCGCCCCGCCCGCCGGAGTCATCGAACTGCACAGCGGCTACCTGCATTCGGCGCTCCAGCCCGAGCGGGCCATGGCGGCGGCCCTCGCCCGGGCCGGCCGGCGGCCCGGGGTGTGGGGGAGGCCGCCCGTGGAGGGCCTGCCGGAGCTGCGGGACTGGTTCGCGCGGGAGATAGGCGGGAGCGTCGCGGCCGGGGGCGTCCTGGTGACCGCGGGCGGCCAGAGCGCGCTCGCCACCGCGCTGCGGGCGCTCGCCCCGCCCGGGGCGCCGATCCTCGTCGAATCCCCGACCTACCCGGGGCTGCTGGCCCTCGCGCGGGCCGCCGGCTGCCGCCCGGTGCCGGTCCCGGTGGACGCGGACGGGGTCCGGCCGGAGCTGCTGGCCGCCGCCTTCGAGGCGACCGGGGCGCGGGTGTTCGTATGCCAGCCGCTGTTCCAGAACCCGACCGGGGCCGTGCTGTCCGGGGAGCGCCGGGGGGAGGTGCTGCGGATCGCGCGCGCCGCCGGGGCCTTCGTCCTGGAGGACGACTACGCGCGGTACCTGGGCCACGAGGACTCGGGCCCGCTGCCGGCGCCGCTCGCCGCCGAGGATCCCGACGGGGTGGTCGTCCACGTGCGGTCCCTGACCAAGGTCACCTCGCCCAGCCTGCGGGTGGGCGCACTGGCGGCCCGCGGCCCGGTCTTCGACCGGCTGCGCGCCATCCAGGTCGTGGACAGCTTCTTCGTGCCCCGGCCGCTCCAGGAGGCCGCCCTGGAACTGGTGGGCGCACCCGCCTGGCCGCGCCACCTCAAGTCGGTGGCCGCCGAACTGCGCCACCGCCGGGACGTCCTCACCGGAGCGCTGCGGCGAGAGCTGCCGGAGCTGGAAGTGCCCCATCCGCCACGCGGCGGCTACCAGTTGTGGGCGCGGCCCGGCGGAGGCGGCGACGACGCGGCCTTCGTCGCGGCCGCGCTGCGGGCCGGGGTCGCGGTCGCGCCGGGACGGCCCTACTTCTGCGCGGAACCGCCCGGCCCGTTCGTCCGGCTGAGCTTCGCCGGGGTGTCCGGCGCGGGCGAACTGACCGAGGCCGTCCGGAGGTTGCGGGCCGCGCGGGATCCGGAGGCGACGGCCCCGGGGGGTGAGGCGGCCAAATTCGGTTGAGGCGCAGGTGGGGCGTGCCTAGCCTGCGGGCATGGACGACAGCACAGACATCAGCGGCTCGGGCATCCGGATCACCACGATCGCGGAGCGGCCCGAACTGGCATCCCGGCTCTGGGACATGAAGGACTCGTGGCCCGAGTTCGCCCAGCACGACGCGCTGGCCTGGCTGCTGTATCCGCGGATGGTGGCCGAGTTCCCGGAGTACGTCCTGATCGCCACGGACGGGGACGCGGTCGTCGCCCGGGGCTTCAGCCTGCCCTTCGCGCAGCACGCGCCGGGCCGCGCAGGGGCGCTGCCCGCGCAGGGTTGGGACCAGATCCTGATGTGGGCCTTCTCCGACCGGCGGCGCGGGGCCGAGGCCGACACGGTGAGCGCGATCGAGATCAGCATCGCGGTCGACCGGCAGGGTGAGGGGCTCTCGGCCCTGATGCTCACCGCGATGCGCGAGAACGCCCGCGCCCGCGGCTTCGCCGAGGTGGTGGCCCCGGTCCGGCCCAGCGGGAAGCCGGCCGAGCCGGACACCTCGATCCATGAATACGCGTACCGCACCCGTGAGGACGGCCTCCCGCACGACCCGTGGCTACGGGTCCACGTGCGGGCGGGCGGCGTCATCGACTCGGTGGCCCCGCTGTCGATGACGATCACCGGCTCGCTCGCGCAGTGGCGGGAGTGGACCGGCCTGCCCTTCGACACGGCCGGCCCGGTCCGCGTACCGGGCGCCCTGTCCCCGGTCCACTGTGAACCGGAGCAGGGCTTCGCGGTCTACGTGGAGCCGAACGTCTGGGTCCGGCACGCGCTTTCCCGGGGCTAGGGGGGCTGGACGAGCTGCAGGAGCTACAGGAGCGCGATGGGGGCGGTGGCGGAGGAGGAGAGGTAGATCCCGCCGATGCCCGCGTAGGTGGCCCGGTAGCCGCGCAGGAGTTCGTCCAGCGGGATCGTCAGCCGGGCCGGGGTGTCGCAGCGGGCGGCTCCGAACTGGTCGGTCACGGCGGTGCACAGCGTCCGGCCGCCGACGGTGGTGAAGGTGACCGGTACGCCGTCCAGCCCGGCCGGGGCGTCCGCGATCCGCACGGTGGTGCTGAGGTTCCTGACTCCGAAGAGCAGTCCGTTCAGCTTCGCCGGACCGGCCGTGGTGACCGTGGCCACGGCGGGCCGGACCAGCTCGGGCGCCTCGCAGAGCTGGGTGCCGGGAGCGTAGACCTGCCCGGTGGGGCAGGCCACGACGGTGGCGATCCCGCCCCCGCACTGGACGTAGAACCGCTGGTCCTGCGGTCGCGGCAGCCGCACGGTGACGCCGCCGGCGCACGAGCCCTCGGCGGCGCTCGCGGGCACGGCCGCCATTCCCAGCGCGAGGAGCGCCCCGACGGCCAGCGCGGCGAGCGCGGCCCGTCCCTTGCGGGTCCGTTGCCGGCCGGCCGGTCCCTTGCCCATACGTAACACCCTTGCCCCCAGATCACTCACCGTGACGATATGAATACGAAGTGACTATAGGGACGGGCGTGGCGAAGAGGCAACGCTCTCAGGGCATCGCCAGGAAGTACGAATATCTGCCGCAGGGAACGGCCTAGCGGCCCCGCGGCTTTCCGCGCTTGCCGGTGGACTTCGCCGTGGCCTTGCCGCCCTTGGGGGCGCCGGAGCGCGGGTTCCTGGCGGCCGGCTTGCCGCCCGACTTGGGGGCGGGCTTGCGGGCCGGCTTGGCCTTCTTCTGCTCGGGCTCGGGCTGCGTACGGCCGCGTCCGCGCGAGCTGTTGACCGTTCGCCCGCGCACGATCCCGATGAACTCCTCGACCAGCTCGGGAGTCTCGTCCGCCTCGGGCCACGACAGCGCGACGCGCGATTCGGGGGCGTCCAGCAGGGTCCGGTACGTGAGGTCCTTGCGGTGGTGCAGCCGCGCGAGCGACTGGGGCACGATCAGGACCCCGATGCCCGCGGCCACCAGCTCGATCGCGTCGGCCGTGGTCTCCGGGCGCTGGAGCGCGGGCTTGCCCGGCAGCTGCTCCCATTCGAGGGTGTCGTCCAGCGGGTGGAGCACGATGTCGTCGGCCAGCTCCGCCATCGACAGCTCCTCGGCCGCGGCCATGAAGTGGTCCTTGGGGATCACGACGACCGTGGTCTCCGTATAGAGCGGGATCGCGCTGAGGTCCGTACGGTCGATCGGCAGCCGGACGAAACCGGCGTCGGCGCCGCCGCCGCGCAGAAGGGCGGGGGCTTCGCCCGGAGTGACCTGGACGAGGGTCAGCGGAACGTCGGGCAGCCGCTCCTTCCAGATCCGGACCCACTTCGTGGGAGTCACCCCGGGGACGTATGCGAGCTGGAACGACGGGGGTGTCCGGGAGTCTGTCACCCGGCCAGATTACCGGCCGTGGTCGGAGGTGGCGCACATGCTCGATACCCTGGACCCCATGACGTCGCACCAGACCACCCAGACCATGAAGCCCGCCACTGCGGCGAAGAAGCTGGGTGTGTACCTCGAGGCCACCCCCGCAGAGTTCCAGGAGGGTGTCGTCTCGCGCACCGAGCTCGCCGCCCTCCAGGCCGAGCCGCCCCAGTGGCTGCAGGACCTCCGGAACAACGGCCCGCACCCCCGTCCGGTGGTCGCGGGGAAGCTCGGCGTCTCCATCGCCGGTCTGGCGCGCGGCGGTGTCACCGAGGCGCTCACCACGGAGCAGATCGAGGCCCTGAAGCAGGAAATGCCGGAGTGGCTCGCGAAGGAGCGCGCCACCCAGGCCGACGTCCGCAAGGAGACCGTCCGCATCAAGCAGATGCAGGCGGAGAAGGCCGAGAAGGCCGACAAGGCCAAGAAGTAGCGGCCCCGGCCGGGCCCCTCCCGCGCCCCGGCCGGAGCCCGGTCGGTCCGCACCGCGCGTGAGATGCTGGTGCGCGTGACGATCGAGGACCTGGTGCGGCTGCGGCGGGCCCGGGACCTGATGGACCGCGACTACGCCGAGCCGCTGGACGTGCCGGCGCTGGCATCCGTCGCCCTCATGTCGCCCGGGCACTTCTCCCGCAGCTTCCGGGCCGCCTTCGGGGAGACCCCGTACAGCTATCTGATGACCCGCCGCGTCGAGCGGGCGAAGGCGCTGCTGCGCCGGGGCGACCTGAGCGTGACCGAGGTCTGCTTCGCGGTCGGATGCACCTCGCTGGGATCGTTCAGCTCGCGCTTCACGGAGCTGGTCGGCGAGACCCCCAGCGCCTACCGGGCCCGGCCGCACGAGGCGGGCGCCGCCATCCCGGCGTGTGTCGCCAAGCTCCTCACCCGGCCCGTCCGCAGGCCCGCCGGCGGCGGGGGAGCGGGATCCGCGGCCGCATCGTAGCGTCGGGACATGACCATCAAGCTCGCGCAGTGCTTCATCGCCGTCGACGACCACGACAAGGCGCTGGCCTTCTACCGCGACGCCCTCGGCATGGAAGTGCGCAATGACGTCGCCTTCGAGGGGATGCGCTGGGTGACCGTCGGCTCGCCCGAGCAGCCCGACGTGGAGATCGTCCTCGAACCGCCGCTCGCCGACCCCGGGGCATCGCCGGCCGACCGGCAGACGATGGCGGAACTGCTGGCCAAGGGCGTGCTCCGCGGGGTGATCTTCGCGACGGACGATGTGGACGCCACCTTCGAGCGCATCCGGGCCACCGGCGCGGAGGTGCTCCAGGAGCCCGCCGACCAGCCGTACGGGGTCCGCGACTGCGCCTTCCGCGACCCGGCCGGCAACATGCTCCGCTTCAACCAGCCCCGTAGCCGCTGATCCGTAGCCGCTGACCCGGACCCGCCGAGCCCGCGCCGCGGGAGCCCGCTGACCCCGTGGCGGACCCTCACCCGGCCGGGGCGAACCCCGGGATCGTCGGCAGGATCCGCTCGGCGACCCGCAGCACGACCGCGTCGTCGGGCACCAGGCCGTCCGAGCGCCACAGGTTCAGCTCGTAGGAGCCGCCGCCGTCCGCCGGGTCCATGGCCACCACGAGGCCGCGGGTCGGAACGCCGGGGCGGCTGCTCGTATCGCTGCCGTCCAGGCGGAAGCTGATGCTGAGCGTGCGGTCCGAGTAGAAGGCGGCCGGGCGGCCCAGCACCGTCCGCGGCCCCGTGCCGTCCCCCAGGAGGTCGGCCACGGTGGCGACCGTCAGCCGGTCGTAGGAGGCCCTCAGGTGCACCGTGTAGGTCTCGAGCTCGATCTGGCCCGTGGGGGTGTGGATCTCCTTGTCGTCGCCGGCGGACTTGGAGGTGCCGTCACCGCCGTTCGCGTTCTTCACGACCTCCCCCGGAGTACCCAGCAGGGCGGCGAGATCGGGACGGTGCAGCGCCTCGCACAGCTGGGCCCCGGAGACGCGCCCCGCCTCGTGCGCGGGCGGCTTCTCCGGCGTCTTCCCGGCATGCTCGTGCGAGCAGGTGACGGGCTTCGGCTCGGCGCTCGCATCCACCGACTGTCCGACCACCCAGAGGCCGATTCCCATGCCTCCGATCAGGACCACGGCCGTGATGGCCTGGCCTATCGCCGCGCGCGTCGTGATCGTCCCGGAGCCTTCGTTCATGTCCCCCACCTGCTGTGATCCCCCGATATGTGCCCGGGGAACGTAACCCGTGATCATCGGGCGTTCAAGGGAGTAACACTGGGGGAGCGGGGCCGGATGACTGCTTTGCATAAACGTGCGGTCGTACGTATAGTCATGCCATCAAGGAGGAGGGTCCGATGGTGGTACGTGTAGCGGTGGCCGGTGCGAGCGGATACGCGGGCGGTGAAGTGCTGCGCCTGCTGCTGGCGCACCCCGAGGTGGAGATCGGCGCGCTGACCGCGAACTCCAACGCCGGGCAGCCGCTCGGTGCGCTCCAGCCGCACCTGGTGCCGCTGGCCGGACGCGTTCTGGAGGCGACCACGCCCGAGGTGCTCTCCGGTCATGATGTCGTCTTCCTGGCCCTGCCGCACGGCCAGTCCGCCGCCGTGGCCGCCCAGCTGGGCGAGGAGGTCCTCGTCGTCGACATGGGCGCCGACCACCGGCTCCAGGATTCCGCCGACTGGGACACGTTCTACGGCGCCCCGCACGCCGGGACCTGGCCCTACGGCCTCCCCGAGCTGCCCGGCGCCCGCGCCGCGCTGGCCGGCTCCAAGCGCATCGCCGTTCCCGGCTGCTACCCGACCGCCGTCTCGCTCGCGCTGTTCCCGGCCTACGCCGCGCAGCTCGCCGAGCCCGAGGCCGTGATCGTCGCCGCCACCGGCACCTCCGGCGCCGGCAAGGCCCTCAAGCCGCACCTGCTCGGCTCCGAGGTCATGGGCTCCATGAGCCCGTACGGGGTGGGCGGCGGCCACCGCCACACCCCCGAGATGGTGCAGAACCTCAGCCCCGTCGCCGGGCAGCGGGTCTCCGTCTCCTTCACGCCCACGCTGGCGCCGATGCCGCGCGGCATCCTGGCCACCTGCAGCGCCAAGGCGCTGCCGGGCACCACGGCCGACGCGGTCCGCGCCGCGTACGAGAAGGCCTACGCGGACGAGCCCTTCGTCCACCTGCTGCCCGAGGGGCAGTGGCCGGCGACGGCGTCCGTCTACGGTTCCAACGCCGTTCAGATCCAGGTCGCGTACGACGAGGCCGCGCAGCGGATCATCGCGATCAGCGCCATCGACAACCTGACCAAGGGCACCGCCGGCGGCGCGGTCCAGAGCATGAACATCGCCCTCGGCCTCCCCGAGGCGCTGGGTCTTTCCACGATCGGAGTCGCACCGTGAGCGACGCACGAGCAGCCACCGGGCTGCAGACGACGACGATGGCCGCAGGGGCGCGCTGCTCGGGCGGAGAAGCGAACGAGGAGATGCAGTGAGCGTCACGGCAGCACAGGGGTTCACGGCGGCGGGCATCGCCGCCGGAATCAAGGCGAACGGCAATCCCGACCTGGCCCTCGTGGTCAACACCGGGCCGCGCCTGGCCGCGGCGGGCGTCTTCACCTCCAACCGGGTCAAGGCCGCGCCCGTCCACTGGTCCGAGCAGGTCCTGCGCGGCGCCGCCGTCAGCGCGGTGGTCCTCAACTCCGGCGGCGCCAACGCGTGCACCGGCCCCAAGGGGTTCCAGGACACCCACGCCACCGCCGAGAAGGTCGCGGCCGTCCTGAACCAGCAGGGTCTCGGGAACGACGTCAACGCCGGCGAGGTCGCCGTCGCGTCCACCGGCCTGATCGGCGTCCTGCTCCCGATGGACAAGCTCCTCCCGGGCATCGAGACCGCGGCCGCCGCGCTCTCCGCCGACGGCGGCGAGGCCGCCGCCATCGCCATCAAGACCACCGACACCGTGCACAAGACGGCCACCGTCACCCAGGACGGCTGGACCGTCGGCGGCATGGCCAAGGGCGCGGGCATGCTCGCCCCGGGCCTGGCCACCATGCTCGTCGTCCTCACCACCGACGCGGACCTGGACAGCGCCACCCTCGACAAGGCGCTGCGCGCCGCGACCCGCACCACCTTCGACCGGGTCGACTCCGACGGCTGCATGTCCACCAACGACACGGTGCTGCTGCTCGCCTCCGGCGCGTCCGGCCGGGTGCCGGCGTACGAGGCGTTCGCGGAGGCCGTACGCACGGTCTGCGACGACCTGGCGCGCCAGCTGATCGGCGACGCCGAGGGCGCCAGCAAGGACATCCGCATCGAGGTCATCGGCGCGGCCACCGAGGAGGACGCGGTCGAGGTCGGCCGGTCCATCGCCCGCAACAACCTGCTCAAGTGCGCCATCCACGGCGAGGACCCGAACTGGGGCCGCGTCCTGTCCGCCATCGGCACCACGAAGGCCGCCTTCGACCCGGACCGGCTGAACGTCGCCATCAACGACGTCTGGGTCTGCAAGAACGGCTCGGTCGGCGAGGACCGCGACCTGGTGAGCATGAAGGGCCGCGAGGTCCGCATCACCGCCGACCTGTCCACCGGTTCCGAGTCCGCGGTCATCTGGGCCAACGACCTGACCGCCGAGTACGTCCACGAGAACAGCGCGTACTCCTCATGAGCACCGCACGCAGGCACACCGCCCTGCCCAAGGCCGAGATCCTCATCGAGGCCCTGCCCTGGCTGACCCGGCACAACGGCAAGGTCGTCGTCATCAAGTTCGGCGGCAACGCCATGATCGACGAGGACCTCAAGGCCGCCTTCGCCCAGGACGTCGTCTTCCTGCGCCAGGCCGGCCTGAAGCCGGTCGTCGTGCACGGCGGCGGCCCGCAGATCAACGCCCAGCTCGACAAGCAGGGCCTGGTCAGCGAGTTCAAGGCGGGTCTGCGCGTCACCACGCCCGAGGCGATGGACGTCGTACGGATGGTCCTGGCCGGGCAGGTCCAGCGCGAGCTGGTCGGGCTGCTCAACCAGCACGGGCCGCTGGCCGTCGGCATGACCGGCGAGGACGCGCACACCATCACCGCCACCAAGCACCTGCCCGAGATCGACGGCGAGAGCGTCGACATCGGACGGGTCGGCGAGATCACCGCGATCGACACCGGCGCGATCGAGGCGCTGCTGGCGGACGGCCGGATCCCGGTCATCTCCTCCATCGCGCGCAGCGCCGACGACCACCACGTGTACAACGTGAACGCCGATACGGCCGCCGCGGCGCTCGCCGCCGCGCTCGGCGCCGAGACGCTGATGGTGCTCACCGACGTGGAGGGCCTGTACGCGGACTGGCCCAACAGCGACGAGGTCATCAGCCGGCTCACCGTGAGCCAGCTGGAGAAGCTGCTGCCCGAGCTGTCCAGCGGCATGGTCCCCAAGATGGAGGGCTGCCTGCACGCCGTCCGCAACGGGGTGACCACCGCCAGGGTGATCGACGGGCGGGTCCAGCACTCGATCCTGCTGGAGATCTTCACGGACGAGGGAATCGGCACGATGGTCGTGCTCGACGACCAGGGACTCAATACCCAGGGAGGGGACCCCGCATGACCGGCAACCAGGCCACCGGCAACCAGCACTTCGCCGCCCGCTGGCAGGGCGCGCTGACCAACAACTACGGCACCCCCGCGCTGGCGCTCGTACGCGGCGAAGGCGCGCAGGTCTGGGACGCGGACGGCAAGCAGTACACCGACTTCGTCGGCGGCATCGCGGTCAACGCCCTCGGCCACGCGCACCCGGCCATCGTCACCGCCGTGACCGAGCAGATCTCCACCCTGGGCCACGTCTCCAACCTCTACGCCTCCGAGCCGGTCCTCGCGCTCGGCGAGCGGCTGCTCCAGCTCTTCGGCCGCCCCGGCAAGGTCTTCTTCTGCAACTCCGGCGCCGAGGCCGTCGAGGCCGCCTTCAAGATCGGCCGGCTGACCGGGCGGACCCACATGGTCGCCACCGACGGCGGCTTCCACGGCCGCACCATGGGCGCCCTGGCCCTCACCGGCCAGCCCAAGAAGCAGGCTCCGTTCCTGCCGCTGCCCGGAGACGTCACCCACGTTCCCTACGGCGATGTGGAGGCCCTGCGGGCCGCCGTCACCGAAGAGACCGCGCTCGTGATCATCGAGCCGATCCAGGGCGAGAACGGCGTGGTCGTGCCGCCGGCCGGCTACCTGACGGCCGCCCGCGAGATCACCCGGGCCACCGGCACCCTGCTGGTCCTCGACGAGGTGCAGACCGGCATCGGCCGCTGCGGCCAGTGGTTCGAGCACCAGGCGCACGAGGGTGTGGAGCCCGACGTCGTCACCCTCGCGAAGGGCCTCGGCGGCGGACTGCCGATCGGCGCCGTCGCCGCCTTCGGGCCCGTGGCCGACCTGCTCCAGCCCGGCCAGCACGGCACCACCTTCGGCGGCAACCCGATCGCGTGCGCCGCCGGCCTCGCCGTGATCGACACCATCGCCGCCGACGGGCTCCTCGACCAGGTCAAGGAGCGCGGCGAGCGTCTGCGGGGCGGAATCGAGGGATTCGCACACCCGCTCGTCTCGCACGTCCGCGGCGCGGGCCTTCTGCTGGGTATCGTGCTGACCGAGCCGCTCGCACCGCAGGTGCAGCGCGCGGCTCAGGACGCCGGCTTCCTGGTCAACGCGCCCGCCCCCGACGTCGTACGGCTCATGCCTCCGTACGTGCTGACCGAGGCCGAGGCGGACGCGTTCCTCCAGGCCCTGCCCGGCGTGCTGGACGCGGCGAAGTCCGCCGCGGACGTGGACGGATGATCAATCGGGGAATGGGACGACGATGAGTCAGGCGCAGGAACACGAGTCGAACGGCCAGTCCGTTCCGCAGACCCGCACCGCGCGCCACCGGCGGATCGTGGACATCCTCAACCGGCAGCCGGTCCGCTCCCAGAGCCAGCTGGCCAAGCTGCTCGCCGACGACGGGCTGAGCGTCACCCAGGCGACGCTCAGCCGCGACCTCGACGAGCTCGGCGCGGTGAAGATCCGCAACACCGGCGGCGAGCTGATCTACGCGGTCCCCAGCGAGGGCGGCTTCCGCACCCCGCAGGCGCCGCTCGGCGAGTCGGCGAAGGAGGAGCGCATGCGGCGCCTCTCCGGCGAACTGCTGATCTCCGCGGAGGCCTCCGCGAACCTCGTGGTCCTGCGCACCCCGCCGGGTGCGGCCCAGTTCCTCGCCTCCGCGATCGACCAGGCCGAACTCCAGGCCATCCTCGGCACGATCGCGGGCGACGACACCCTGATGCTGATCAGCCGCGACCCGGCCGGCGGCCAGGCCCTCGCCGACCACCTGCTGAGGCTGGCGCAGAAGGAGGGCTGAGCCCTCGCGGCTCCGTCCGGTCCCTGGCGCGGGAAAACCCTTCCCGGGTCCGGCGCCCGCGGCCGTAGCCTCAGGACGTGCTCCAAGTCGTCCTCGCCGCATCGGTGTTCGCCGCGGCCCTCGCCGTCTACGGGACCATCGGTCTGCGGTGGCGGCGCCGGGCCCGGCTGTGGCGCGCCTTCCTCGGGCGGGTCGCCACACTGGAGTTCGAGCCGTACCACGCCGCCGCACTGAAGAACGAGGAGTCCGGGGCGGCGGCCGCCGAGCTGCTCCGGGGCGGCCGGCTCGACATCGACGCGGCAGGGGCGGTGCTCCTGACGGAGACGGGCCGCGACCCCGGCCCGCTACCCGCCCACCCGGTGCCCGCCGGTCTGCTGGAGGCCTTGCGCCGCCATGATCCCGAGCCGGTGTCGATCGGCTGGATCGAGCGCCACGACGCGGAGTACGCGACCGTGCGCTTCGCCCACCGCGAGGAGCGGGAGGCCCTGCTGCCCGTGCGCCCGCGGCTGCCCGTCGTCAAGGAGGGCAGCTTCCGGGCCTGCTGCGGTTGCGTGGGCGTGGTCCTGCTGGTGATGTGCTGGATCGCCGCGGCCGAACTGCTGGTGGTGTCCCACCCGCACGGTGTCCTGGAATGGGCCGCCTCGGGCGTGACCGCCCTCGGTCTGGGTCTGCTCTGGTACGCCGACGGCGCCGCCAAGGCGGTCCGCGCGCGGACGGAGTCCGGTGACCCCCTGTGGGACCGCATCCATGACGAGCGGCACCCTGCCGTCGAGGGCCTGGACGAGCGGCAGCGGCTCCACCTGCTCAGGAGCCTCGATGACCGCGGCAGGTGGCGCGGCATCGACCGGGCCGTCGGCGACGACGGTGCCGGCACGGACGGCGATGACACGGATGACGACGGCTTGTGGGACGACGACTGGTGGGACGACGACTGGTCGGCGGACGCCTACCACTACCGGGCCTCCGACGCGTCCGCCGAAGGGTCCGGGCCCGGGACCCCTCCCGGTACCGGTGCTAGTACCGGGTGACGGCCAGCTCGCCGGACTCCGTGCCGATCGCGATGTGCGGCTGCCTGCGCGGGTCCGCCCACCGCAGCATCGCGCGCATCGCGCCCTCGGGGACCGAAACGCAGCCGGCCGTCGCGCCCCTGCCGTTCACGTGCAGGAAGATGCCCGCGCCCCGGCCCCGTACCGGGTGCTCATAGTTGAAGTCGATGACCAGCGCGTGCGCGTACTGCTTCGTGTACGTGGTCAGGTGCTCCGCCTCGCCGGGCGCGCAGTCCGCGGGCAGCGGTTCCACCCAGCGGTTGTAGCTCGCCGAGGCGTTGTCCTGGCACCACCAGGAGTCGGCGGTCACCCGCCGGTAGCGGTACGCCGTACCGGCCGGCGCGTGCGCGATGCCGAAGGCGTAGGGGAGCGCGTAGAGCCCCGCCGGGGTGGTGTTCGTGCCCTGGGTCCGGGTCGCGCCCTCGGTCAGCCCGTTCGCGCCGAACCGGGCGGGCGCGCTCCCCGCCGCGTACCAGCGGCCCGCCCGCCGGTCCCACCAGGTCAGGCGCCCGGTCGTGGAGCCGGGGGCCGGAGCCACGGCGGTGATCAGCTGACTGCCGCCGCCGGTGTCGGCGAGCAGTGCGGGCAGCGGGGGGTCGCCGTGGGGGCCCCGCACCAGCAGGCTGGTGACGATCAGTGAGGTGGCGAGGAGCGCGGTACGCAGCACATGTCAGACGGTACGGGGCGGAAGGGGCAGCGGCAGCGCAGGCAGGCCGTCGACGCTCACCCCGATGAACTCCTTCTTCTCGCAGTACTCGTTGAACTCCTCGTCCGTCTTGCGGCCGAAGTACTCCGCGTGGAGCGTGCGCTCGCCCTGGTAGTCCATCAGCGGGACGGCGAACCCGCACACGGTGGCGATCCGCCGGGTGCGCACGAGGATCACGGCGCGCGCCGAAGGTCCGTCGGCGTCGCCGAACCGCTCGATCAGCCCGTCCCAGCACGGGTCGTCGCGGAAGACCGCCTCGCCGTCGCCGTGGATGCGCACGATGTTCGGCGCCCCGCTGAAGGCGCACCACATCAGCGTGATGCGGCCGTTCTCGCGGACGTGCGCGATGGTCTCGGCGCCGCTGCCGCCGAAGTCCAGGTAGGCCAGGGTCGTCTCGTCGATGACGACGAGCGTCCCGGCGCGGCCCTTGGGGGAGAGGTTGACGTGTCCGTCACCCGAGAGCGGGGCGGTGGCCGTGAAGAAGATCGGCTGTTCTTCGATGAAGGTGCGGAGCCTGCCGTCAATGTGATCGTAGAGCTTTCCCATGGGCGGATTATCTCCCCCGTCTTCCGGGTCCGGGCACGGGATTTCAGTCGGTGAGACCGAGCCGGGAGCGGCGCAGTCCCAGCTCGTACGCGTCGAAGAGGTGCGAGGACCGCCCCAGCAGCTCGGCCAGCTCGGCCCGGTCCGCCTCCTCGGAGCGGAGGGTGGCTTGCCAGTTCCAGCCGCGTACGAGCGCGCGTGCCAGCGTGCGCAGCCCCGGGTCGGGGTCGTCCGTCAGGGCCACCGCGGCCCGCAGCTCGTGGATCCCGCCCCGCACGCGGAGCAGCCGGAAGGCGGCCCGGCGGACGTGTGCGGGACGGTCGGGCCCGATTCGGTCGGCGAGGTGCCGGTGGTCCAGCCGGCCGGCCGCCGGGGACAGGCTGAGCCCGGCCTCCCGGGCGACGGCCGGCCACGGGTCGTCGAGCAGCGGGATCAGGACCGCCTCGTCGGTGGCGGACTCCAGCCGGCGCAGCCCGGCCACGGCGGCGGCCCGCACCGACCCGGCGGGGTGGTCGAGCAGGTTCCGCAGCAGCGGTGCGTCCGCCCGCTTGGCGCACTCGGAGAAGCCGGTCACCGCGTACGGGGAGAGCTGCTCGGGGGCCGTGACCAGCGCGAGGTAGGAGGCGTAGGGATCCCCGCCGTCCTGCGAGAGGAGCCAGCGCGCGCAGGCCCGTACGAGCCCGGAGCGGTCGGCGAGGTGCCGCGCGGCCTCGTCCGCCCGGCCGGCCCCGCGCAGGGCGGTGACCCCGGAGGCCCGGACCATCGGGAGGCGGCCGCCCAGCAGGGCGTCGACCGCCGCGTCGTCCGGCCCGCCGGTGGCCAGGGCGAGCAGCGCCGCGTCGGTCCACAGCCGCGCCGTGGCCGGATCCAGTTCGCTCGATGCCCGCCGCGCGAGGTCCCGTACGCCGCTCTCCCCGGCGGCGACGGTCAGCCGGGCGGCGAACCGCCGGGTCGGCAGGTCGGCCCGTTCGGCCAGGCGGGCCAGGGCCTCGGCGCACTGTTCCCCGGTCAGTGCCTTCCAGCTCCACGTGGCGAAGGGCCGCCCGGGGTGCCATCCCGCGGTGACGGGGGAGTGCCGGCCGCTCAGAGCGGCCTCCAGCTGCTCCACCGCCCAGGCGCCGTGCTCGCGCCGGCCCAGTCGCACGATGAGCGGGCTGAGGTCGACCAGGGCGGCGACCGGGTCGCGGGCCACGAGTCCGGCGAGCACCCGCCGGGCGCGGTCGCGCACCGGCGGGGCCCAGTCGGTGCACCGGATCAGGACGAGCTGCGGCGGGAGGTCCCGCTCCTCGGACAGCGCGGCCTCGCGGACCCGCCCGTCGCGGTCGCAGAGCCGGGCTTCGATCCGGCTGCCGCGGGGAGGCCGCCAGGAGAACGCGGTGAGGCCGCGCACCTCCTCGTCGAAGGCGGTCCAGGCCTCCGGCCCGGTCCCGGCGAGCCGGGCGGTGACCGGGCCACCGGCCCCGTCCAGGAGCGCCGCCGCGGCGGCCCGCCCCCGCTCCGCGTCCTGCCGCGCACTGGCTCCCATGGGTCCTCCCCTGATCGTCCACCGATGGTAGGCGGGCCCCGGGAAACCGGCCTCTCATGTATCCGCAGGTCAGTGGAGGTGGCCTCGGACTCGATTGACGAAACATGCAGAGCAGTGCATAGTTATGCCTACCGCTGTTGGACGTGACGGCGGATGCACCGTGTAAGGAGAACCCCGTGGCCGAGCGCGTCGTACTCGCCTATTCAGGCGGTCTGGACACCTCCGTCGCCATCGGCTGGATCGCCGAGGAGACGGGCGCCGAGGTCATCGCCGTCGCGGTGGACGTCGGCCAGGGCGGCGAGGACCTGGACGTCATCCGCAAGCGGGCGCTCGCCTGCGGTGCGGTCGAGGCCGAGGTCGCCGACGCCCGGGACGAGTTCGCCGACGAGTACTGCCTCCCGGCGATCAAGGCGAACGCCCTCTACATGGACCGCTACCCGCTGGTCTCCGCCCTCTCGCGGCCGGCCATCGTCAAGCACCTCGTGGCCGCCGCCCGCAAGCACGGCGCCACCACCGTCGCCCACGGCTGCACCGGCAAGGGCAACGACCAGGTCCGCTTCGAGGCCGGCATCGCCGCCCTCGGCCCGGACCTCACGTGCATCGCCCCGGTCCGCGACTACGCGATGACCCGCGACAAGGCCATCGCCTTCGCCGAGAAGGCGGACCTGCCGATCGCGACCACCAAGAAGTCCCCGTACTCCATCGACCAGAACGTCTTCGGACGCGCCGTCGAGACGGGCTTCCTGGAGGACATCTGGAACGCGCCGATCGAGGACATCTACGAGTACACCGCCGACCCGGCCCTGACGCGCGAGGCCGACGAGGTCGTCATCTCCTTCAAGGAGGGCGTCCCGGTCGCCATCGACGGCAAGCCCGTCACCGTGCTCCAGGCCATCCAGCAGCTCAACGAGCGCGCCGGGGCCCAGGGCATCGGCCGGATCGACATCGTCGAGGACCGGCTCGTGGGCATCAAGTCCCGCGAGGTGTACGAGGCGCCGGGCGCGATCGCGCTGATCACCGCGCACCAGGAGCTGGAGAACGTCACCGTCGAACGCGAGCTCGCCCGCTACAAGCGGCAGGTCGAGCAGCGCTGGGGCGAGATGGTCTACGACGGCCTGTGGTTCTCCCCGCTGAAGCGGGCGCTGGACGGTTTCATCAACGAGGCCAACCAGCACGTCAGCGGCGACATCCGGATGACCCTGCACGGCGGCCGCGCCGTCGTCACCGGCCGGAAGTCGGACGAGTCGCTGTACGACTTCAACCTCGCGACCTATGACTCGGGCGACACCTTCGACCAGTCGAAGGCCCAGGGCTTCATCGAGATCTTCGGCCTGTCCTCGAAGATCGCGGCCCGCCGCGACCTCGCCTGATCCACACCGTTCGTACCCCCGTTACCCGGGTACCCGCAGTACGAACCGCTTCCCCGTTACCTCCGCGGCGGGGAGGCGGTTGCACATCCGAAGCCATGCACGTTCTTGAGGAGCAGTAGCTGTGAGCAGCAACAACGGTGGTGACGTCCGGCTCTGGGGCGCCCGGTTCGCCGACGGTCCCGCCGAGGCCCTCGCGAAGCTGTCCGCGTCGGTCCACTTCGACTGGCGCCTGGCACCGTACGACATCGCGGGTTCCAAGGCCCACGCCCGCGTGCTCGCCAAGGCGGGCCTGCTCACGGCCGACGAGCTCGGCCGCATGCTCGACGGCCTGGACCAGCTCGCGGTCGACGTGCGGAACGGTTCCTTCACCGGCACCATCGCCGACGAGGACGTCCACACCGCACTGGAGCGGGGCCTTCTGGAGCGGCTCGGCGCCGACCTCGGCGGCAAGCTGCGCGCCGGCCGGTCGCGCAACGACCAGATCGCCACGCTCTTCCGCATGTACCTGCGCGACCACGCCCGGATCATCGGCGGTCTCGTCGCCGACCTCCAGGACGCGCTGATCGGCCTCGCCGAGGCCCACGCCGACGTGGCCATGCCCGGCCGGACCCACCTGCAGCACGCGCAGCCGGTGCTCTTCGCCCACCACGTACTGGCCCACGTGCAGGCCCTGACGCGGGACGCGGAGCGGCTGCGCCAGTGGGACACCCGGACCGCGGTGTCCCCGTACGGCTCGGGCGCCCTGGCGGGCTCCTCGCTCGGCCTGGACCCGGAGGCGGTCGCCGCCGACCTGGGCTTCGAGCGCGGCTCGGTCGGCAACTCCATCGACGGCACGGCCTCGCGCGACTTCGTCGCCGAGTTCGCCTTCGTCACCGCGATGATCGGCATCAACCTGTCGCGGATCGCGGAGGAGATCATCATCTGGAACACGAAGGAGTTCTCCTTCGTGACCCTGCACGACGCCTTCTCCACCGGGTCGTCGATCATGCCGCAGAAGAAGAACCCGGACATCGCCGAGCTGGCGCGGGGCAAGTCGGGCCGCCTCATCGGCAACCTGACGGGCCTGCTCGCCACCCTGAAGGCACTTCCCCTGGCCTACAACCGGGACCTCCAGGAGGACAAGGAGCCGGTCTTCGACTCCTGCGACACCCTCGAAGTCCTGCTGCCCGCCTTCACCGGAATGATGGCCACCCTCACGGTCAACCGGGAGCGGATGGAAGAGCTGGCCCCGGCCGGCTTCTCGCTCGCCACCGACATCGCGGAGTGGCTGGTCAAGCAGGGCGTGCCGTTCCGGGTGGCGCACGAGGTGGCCGGCGGGTGCGTCAAGGAGTGCGAGGGCCTCGGCATCGAGCTCGACGAGCTCACCGACGAGCAGTTCGCGAAGATCTCGGAGCACCTGACGCCGGAGGTCCGTACGGTCCTCAACGTCAAGGGCGCGCTGGCCTCCCGCAACGGCCGCGGCGGCACCGCCCCGTCGGCGGTCGCGATCCAGCTCACGGAGCTGAAGGCCGACCTGGTCATCCAGCACGCCTGGGCCACGCACAAGAACTGACCGACGTACCCCGAAGGGGCGGAGGCGGCCGGCCGGCCGCCTCCGCCCCTTCGGCATGGCCGAGGACCAGGCGCGGCCGACGGCTGCCGTGACCGTCCGGCGGCGGTCCGCTACCGCGTCCAGTCCGCCAGCGCGTCGAAGTCGGCGCGGACCAGCCCGATCCGCTCGTCGATCCGCAGCAGCAGCGCGTGCGCGGGGTGGCGCTGCTCCACGTAGGCGCGGTCCATGTCCGTGATGTCGTCGTCGATCCATGCGAAGGGCCGCTCGCCCGCGTACTCCAGGATGTACTGGGTCTTCCAGAACGTCCCGCGCGGTGCGCGCCCGTGCATCTGGGGCCAGTCGATCCAGGGGAGCTCCGGCAGCCCCAGGCGCGGGCCTATCCACTCGTTCGCCTCGCCCTTCCAGGTGGTCGCCCAGACGAGCTCGTACGCCTCCGCGAGCGCGAGCAGCTCCTCGCCGTGGGCGGGATTCAGCCAGACCCGCAGCGGCTTCGCGTTCTCGGCCCGGGTCCAGCCGGTCGGCCGCATGCGGTGTGTGGCGTACCCCTCGGGGCGGCGCTGGGGCTTGGCCGCGTACGGGTTCAGCGGGCCGTCCACGTCGATCAGCAGCAGGGGCTTCGGGTTCATCTCGGCATGCTTCCTTCCGGCGCCCGAGGGGGCACCTCATTTTTCAGGTGAGCGGGGCCTCGATGAGACACTGACGTCTCATTCGGGTTATGGTTGTCTCATGGCCATGGATCGTGATCAGGTGCTCCGCGCCGCCGCCGCCCTGCTCTCCCGCAAATCGACCGCCACGATGGACGAGGTCGCGAGGGCCGCAGGCATCGGCCGCGCGACCCTCCACCGGCACTTCGCGGGGCGCGACGCCCTCGTACGGGCACTCGAAGAACTCGGCATCCGGGAGTTCGAGGTGTCCTTCGACAACGCCCGCCTCGACGAGGGCACGGCCATCGACGCGCTCCGCAGGCTCGTCGCCGAGGCGGAGCCCAACGCCGAGCTGCTGGCCTTCCTCGTCACCGAGAACCAGCTCTTCGAGGGGGACCAGGTCAACGAGGGCTGGGCCCGCCTCGACGCCCGCGTCGGCGACCTCTTCCGGCGCGGCCAGAACGAGGGCGACATCCGGATCGACCTGAGCCCCGCCTGGCTCACCGAGGCCCTCTACGGGCTCATCGGCACCTGCGCCTGGGCCGTCATGGACGGCCGGGTCGCGGCCAAGGACTTTCAGTACATGATCATCGAGTTGCTGCTCGGTGGCGCACGACGGAGTGTGGAGAAATGAGCCGTACCGAACAGCTGACCCGGACGCAGGGGGCGGAGGGCCGTCGCCGCGGGCGCTGGCTCGCGCTCTCCGTGCTCGTACTGGCCGTCCTGCTGGTCGCGGTCGACGCCACCGTACTCGGTCTCGCCACGCCCGCCCTCAGCGAGGACCTGAAGCCTTCGGGCACCCAGCTCCTGTGGATCGGCGACATCTACTCCTTCGTCATCGCCGGCCTGCTCGTCTCCATGGGCTCCCTCGGCGACCGGATAGGCCGCAAGAAGCTCCTCCTCGTCGGCGCGACCGCCTTCGGCGCCGTCTCGGTCCTCAACGCCTACGCCACCAGCCCCGAGATGATGATCATCGCCCGGGCCCTGCTCGGCGTGGCCGGCGCGACCCTGATGCCCTCCACCCTCGCGCTGATCCGCAACATCTTCCACGACCCCAAGGAGCGCAGCCTCGCCATCGGCATCTGGGGCGCCACCGCCTCGGCCGGCGCGGCCGTCGGCCCGGTGGTCGGCGGAGCCCTGCTCCAGCACTTCTGGTGGGGCTCGGTCTTCCTCATCAACCTCCCCGTGATGGTCGTCCTGGTCATCGTCGGCATCAAGCTGCTGCCCGAGTCCAAGAACCCGGTCGCCGGTCCCTGGGACCTCTTCAGCGTCGGCCTCTCCCTCGTCGGCATCATCGGCGTGGTCTACGCCGTCAAGCAGGTCGCCACCCACGGCATGGGCTGGCAGGTCTGGGTGGCCGCCGTCATCGGAGCGGGGGCGCTCTACACCTTCGTACGCCGCCAGTTCACGCTGCCGGCCCCGCTCCTCGACATGCGGCTGTTCAAGCACCGCGGGTTCTCCGGCGCGGTCCTCGCCGACCTGCTCACCGTCTTCGGGCTGTCCGGACTGGTCTTCTTCCTCTCCCAGTTCCTCCAGCTCGTCCAGGGCCGCGACCCGCTCGAAGCGGGCCTCGCCGAACTGCCCGCCGCCGTCGGCGCCGTGGTCACCGGCCTGGTCGCGGGCAGGTACGCCCGCAAGTACGGGGTACGGGTCATCGTGACCGGAGGCCTCGCCGCCATCGGCATCGCGCTGGCCGCGCTGACCGTGATCCACAAGGAGACCGGCTACCCGCTGCTCGGCGCGGCCCTGCTCATCGTCGGCCTCGGCGCCGGCTTCTCCTTCACGGTCACCGCCGACGTGATCCTCTCCAGCGTCCCCAAGGAGCAGGCCGGTTCCGCCTCGGCCGTCTCCGAGACCGCCTACGAACTGGGCGCCGCCCTCGGCATCGCCCTGCTCGGCTCGGTCGTCACCGGCGTCTACCAGGGCTTCACCGCCCCGGCCTCCGTCACCGGACCCGTCGCCGACGCCGCCCACGAATCACTCGGCGGCGCCGTCGAAGCGGCCCGGTCGCTGGACCCGCAGACCGCCCAGCAGATGGTCGGCGCCGCCCAGGAAGCCTTCGTCGACGGCCTGCGGCTGGCCTCCGGCGTCGGCGCGGCCGTCCTGCTGGCCACCGCGGTGGCGGCCTGGTTCCTCCTCAAGGGGCAGGAGCTCCAGGACGGCATCGAGCACTGACGCCACGCCAGGGAGCGGTGTCCCGCGCGGAGTTGACAGCCCGTCGACGCGCGGGACACCATCCCGGCGATGGAGATCAACGACTTGACCCCGGCGGAGCGCCGCGTATGGGACGCCTTCCCCCGCGGGGAGCGCGTCGATTTCCTCGAGGAGCCCGGGGAAACCGGCTCCGGCGGCGCCGACTGGGGGCCGGAACGGACCGTGCGCGCCGAGGTCCTCACCGCGCTCCTGCTGGGTGGCCCCACCGCCGAGGGGCAGGTCGCCGGACTCAACGTCCGGGGTGCGCGGATCACCGGCAAGCTGAACCTCAAGTACGCCGTCGTGGAGCACCCGATCCGACTGCGGGCCTGCTGGTTCGAACGCAAACCCCTGCTCTACGGAGCCCAGTTGCGGGTCTTCGTGGCCAACGACTCCACCCTTCCCGGCCTCACCGCGAACACCCTCCGCGTCGACCTCGCGCTCCGGCTGTCGTGCTGCCGGATCACGGGGCCGGTACGCCTCGCCGGTGCTCGGATAGCTGGCGGACTCTTCCTCCGCAAGGCGGTCATCGGCATCGCGGGCCCGGCCGAGGAGGGCCAAGAGGCGACCCTCCAGTTCAACCACGCCGACATCGGGACCGACGTCATCGCCATGGAGCTCACCGTCCACGGCCAGACCCGCATCAACGGCGCCACCGTCGGCGGTCAGATCAACTTCGACGACGCCCGCCTCCTCGCCCCCGGCGGGACCGCCCTGCACGCCGAGATCCTCAACGTCGGCACCGACTTGCGCGCCATGCGACTGGAGGCCCGCGGCCGGGTCAACCTCACCGGCTCCCGAATACCGGGCCAGCTCAACCTCGCCTACGCCCGCCTCATCAATCCCGGCGGGGTCGCGCTGCGCGCCTCCAGTTGCGTCGCCGGCGAGGTGTGGCTGCGCAACTGCCCGACCATCCAGGGCGGCGTGAACCTGCGCCGCTCCCAGTTCGACATGCTCCACATCGCGCCAGAGACCTGGCCGGGGCAGATCCGCATCGCGGGACTCGCCTACCGCGCCCTCAGCCCGCACGTTCCCGCCGAGCAGCGCCTGCCCGTTCTGGAGCGCGAGGAGTCGGGCTACGTCCCGTACGCCTACGAGCAGCTCGCCACGGCCTACCGTACGGCGGGGGACGAGGCCGCCGCGCGGACCGTCCTGCTCGCCAAACTGCGGCGCCACCGCCGCACGCTGCCCCGGATCGCCAGGTTCTGGGGGCTGCTCCAGGACGGCACCGTGGGCTACGGGTTCCGGCCGCTGCGCGCCGCGGGCTGGCTGCTGGCGCTGCTGATCACGGGGAGCCTCGCGTACGGGCTCCACCCGCCGCGCGAGCTGAAGCAGGGGGAGGCGCCGGAATTCAACCCGGTCTTCTACACGCTCGACCTGATGGTGCCGATCATCAGCTTCGGCCAGGAGGGGCCCTACGCACCGGACGGCTGGTACCAGTGGCTGTCGTACCTGCTGATCGTGACCGGCTGGGTCCTCGCCACGACGACCGCGGCGGGCGTCAGCCGGTCACTGCAACGCCAGTAGGGGAGCTGCTCGAGCTACGCGGCCTTCGCCTTGGTCGCGTACATGTCCACGTACTCCTGGCCGGAGAGCCGCATGACCTCGGCCATCACCGAGTCGGTGACGGCGCGCAGCACGTAGCGGTCGCGGTCCATGCCCTCGTAGCGGGAGAACTCCATCGGCTCGCCGAACCGGACGGTGACCCGGCCCGGGCGCGGCATGCCGGCGCCGCCGGGCTGCAGCTTGTCGGTGCCGATCATCGCGAAGGGGACGACGGGCGCGCCGGTCATCAGGGTCAGGCGGGCGATTCCGGTGCGGCCCCGGTAGAGGCGGCCGTCGGGGGAGCGGGTGCCCTCGGGGTAGATCCCGAAGATCTTGCCCTCTTCGAGGATCCGGCGGCCCGTCATCAGGGCGGCGACGCCGCCGTTGGCCCCGTCGCGGTCCACCGGGATCATGCCGGCGCCGGTGAAGAACCAGGCCATGGCCCGGCCCTTGATGCCCTTGCCGGTCACGTACTCGTCCTTGCCGATGAAGTGGACCGTGCGGTCGCACACCAGCGGCAGGATCATCGAGTCGATGAAGGTGAGGTGGTTGCCCGCGAGGATCACCGGCCCGGTGCCCGGAATGTTCTCGATGCCCTCGACGCGGGTGCGGAACATCAGGCGCATGACGGGTCCGACAGTGGCTTTGATCAGGCGCGTACGGAACAACGTGGGCCCTCCGGCATCGAAAAGCTAAGGTTCTCGCACCCACCACGCGGCGGTAGTGCAGGTGAGGACGATACTCGCGGGTCGCCTCTGATCGCACATCGGGTTCACGAGGTGGATACGCAGTGTTGACGCACGTTTCCGCCGTGTTCCGCCCGCGCACCCCCGCCCGCCACCGGAGTTTGCCTACCATCGGCACGCGGATTCGGGCCGTCAGGCCCCGGAGATCCCGGGACGCCCGGCCCTTGTCCGAGGGGGAGAGCACTCATGACGCAGGGTGGGGCAGCGCGGCGCGCGGTACTGGGCGTGGCCGTCGTCGCGGCGGGCGGAGCCTTCGGCGCACTCGCGGCGGGCGGCGGTTCGGCCGCGGCGGCGGAGGGCGGCCGGGGGGTCGGCCCCGGAGCCTCGGGAGGCGGGCAGGGCGGCGGTTACCGCGACCTGCCGGTGCCGACGGTCATCGGACACCGCGGAGCCAGCGGCTACCGGCCCGAGCACACGCTCGGGTCCTACCAGCTCGCGCTCGACCTCGGCGCCGACGTCGTCGAGCAGGACCTCGTGCCCACCAAGGACGGCCACCTGGTGTGCCGCCACGAGAACGAGATCGGCGGCACCACGGACGTCGCCGACCACCCCGGCTTCGCCTCCCGCAGGACCACCAAGACGATCGACGGGATCGCGGTCACGGGCTGGTTCACCGAGGACTTCACCCTCGCCGAACTGAAGACCCTGCGGGCGAAGGAACGCATCCCCGCCCTGCGGCAGCGCAACACCCTCTACGACGGCCGCTGGGACGTCCCCACCTTCGAAGAGGTGCTCCGCTGGGCCGACCGCGAGGGCCGGCGGCGCGGGAAGCGCGTGTGGCTGCACGTGGAGACCAAGCACCCCAGCTACTTCCGCGGCCTGGGCCTCGGCCTGGAGGAGCCCCTCGCCAAGCTGCTGCGCCGCTACGGGCGCGACGGCCGCGGAGCCCCGCTCTTCCTGCAGTCCTTCGAACCCTCCAGCATCCAGCGGCTCTCCCGGCTGGTCTCGGCCCCGCGCGTGGTGCTCCTGTCCGCGGCGGGCACCCGCCCGTGGGACTTCGAGCTGGCCAAGGACCCGCGGACGGTCGCCGATCTGGTCAAGCCCGAGGGGCTGAGGTGGATCGCCGGCTTCGCCCAGGGCATCGGGCCGACCATGGACCTGATCCTGCCGCGCGACGCCGCCGGCAAGCTCGGCGCCCCGACCACCCTGGTCGCGGACGCCCACGCCCAGGGGCTGATCCTGCACCCCTACACCGCGCGCAACGAGAACAACTTCCTGCCGGCCGACTTCCGCAAGGGCGCCGACCCGACGGCATACGGGGACGCCTTCGGCGCCTTCAAGGCCTACTTCGAGCAGGGCATCGACGGCATCTTCACCGACCAGCCCGACACCGGCCTGCTGGCGGCGGAGGCCTTCCGCCCGGGCCGCGGCGACTAGGGCCAGGCCGTCAACGCCTCACCGGAGCTTCTCGTACGAGTGGGCCGTGCCCGGCGGGGAAACCGCCCGGCACGGCCTTCGCGTCCCGCCCGGCATGGACCTGTTGAAGGCTGATCTCCCCGACCTGTTCGAAACGCTCCGCCCGCTGCTCTCGGCCGAGGCCGCCGCCGAGACCGCCGGCACCGGGGTCGACGCCGACGACGTGGAACAAGCCGTCTGGGTCAGACTGCTGGAGCACCGCCGCATCCCCGCCGAACCCGCCGACTGGCTGCGCCGGGCGGTGCGCGGGGAGGCCCGGAGGGCGCGGCGCCGGGCCCGGCGCGAAGTCCCGTACGACCGCCAGTCGGTGCACGGCGGACCCGGCGCGGGGACCCGTACCAGCACGGGCGCGGAACCGGAAGACGCCCTCCTGCACGGCGAGGCGAACCGGGCCCTCCGATCGGCGGTCGCCCGATTGCCCGGAAGGTGTCCGGAGCTCATGGGGGCACTTCTGTCGCCCAGGGACCTCACCTACCGTGAAATCGCAGGAGAGTTGGGTATCTCACAAGGAAGTTTGGGGCCCGTCCGTTCCCGATGCCTGGGATGTCTGCGCAGAATGCTGGCCGTAGAGGTTGCGGCTCCCGCCCCGCGGGGAATGGAGCGGTAGACCAGAAGGCCACCAGGTGAGCGGGAGGCATGCGCACATGGGCATGAGCGTGACCATTTCGGCGGCAGCTGCCGAGGATGCCGAGCAGATCATCAAACTGCAGTATCTGGCGTTCCAGAGCGAGGCCGAGCTGTACGGCAACTACCGAATCCAGCCGCTCACCCAGTCCCTGGACTCCCTCAAGGCCGAGCTGGCCACGGACACCGTGCTGGTGGCCCGGCTCGGCGAGGAGATCGTCGGAGCCGTGCGCGGCACCGTCGACGAGGAGGGCACCGGCAAGATCGCCAAGCTCTGCGTGCACCCCCGGCTCCAGGGCCACGGCCTCGGCGCCCGGCTGCTGAGCGCGGTCGAGGCGGTCCTGTCCGGCAACGACGCGACCACTCGGTTCCGGCTGCTCACCGGCCACAAGAGCGAGTCGAACCTGCGGCTCTACCGCAAGGCCGGCTACACCCAGGTCGGTGGGCGCACCGCGTCCGACGGCGTCCGCCTGGTGATCCTGGAGAAGGAGGCCAAGGAGGCCACCGACTTCGCGGTCAGCGCCTAGCGGCCGGGTTCTAGCGCTTCGCGCGAAGCCAGAGCATCCCGGTGATCGGCAGGATCACCGGGATGAACAGGTAGCCCATCCCGAAGTCCGACCACACGGTCGCGTCGGGGAAGGCCTCGGGCCGCACCAGGGTCCAGGTGCCCACGACGAGGACGCCGGTCAGCTCGGCGGCGCAGCAGATCCGCGCCGCCTTGCGGGCCGTCTCCCCGCCGCGCACCAGCGAGTACGTGATGAAGGCGTAGACGAACGCGGCCACGGCGGACAGCGAGTACGCGAGCGGAGCCCGGTCGAACTCCGTGGAGATCTGGTAGATCGAGCGCGAGACCGCGCCGACGGTGATCACTCCGTAGAACCAGACCAGCAGCACGCCGGGCCCGGTCACCAGTCGCTTGCGTCCGGCCGGCGGGGTGGCGGCGGCCGTGGCGTCCGTGTCGGTATCAGGCACCGGTGTTTCCCCAGATGTCGTAGAGCCGTACTTCGAGCACGGCGAGGACGACCGCTCCCGCGGCCACCGTCACCGAACCCCACTTGGTCCGCTCGCTCAGCGAGAGCAGGCCCGCGGCCGGGATGGTCGCGAAGGCACCCACCAGGTAGGCCAGGAAGAGCACCGTGCCCTGGCCGGGCTTCTCGCCGCGCGCGAGCTGGACCAGGCCGATCACCAGCTGGGCCAGGACCAGTACGGTCACCACGGCCATGCCGATGAAGTGCCAGTCCTTGGTCGGCTGGTCCCGCGAGGCGGCGAAACCGCACCAGGCGGCGAGGGCGAGTGCGGCCACGCCGATGGCGACCGTCAGGGCGTCGAGCATGCAGCGAGGGTATTACGGGCCGAAAGACCCGATGCGCTCACCCCTGCCCGGGGGCTTTCCTGGAAGGTATGAACCTGCTGCACGGGAAGCTCGGCCCGACATTCGACGCGCTGCTGTTCGACAACGACGGCACGCTCATCTCCTCGATGGAGTCGGTGCACCGCTGCTGGACCCGCTGGGCCCGGGAGTACGGGATCACCGAGGAGGCCTTCGCCGCGGTGGAGCTCCACGGCCGCCCGGCCGCGGAGATCATCGCCGACCTGCTGCCCGAGGACGTACGGGCCGGGGCGCTGGCCCGCATCGAGGTGCTGGAGACCGAGGACGTGGCGGGCGGCGTGGTCCTGCTCCCCGGCACCAAGGAGGTGCTCTCCGCCCTTCCCGCCGGCCGGTGGGCCGTGGTCACCTCCGCCACCCGCCCGCTGGCCGAGGCCCGGCTGCGGGAAGTGGGCGTCGACTTCCCCGAGATGGTGGCCGCCGACGACATCACCCGCGGCAAGCCCGACCCGGAGCCCTTCCTGCTGGCCGCCGCCCGCCTCGGCGTGGACCCGGCCCGCTGCGCGGTCTTCGAGGACGCCCCCGCGGGCCTCGCCGCGGGCCGCGCCGCCGGGATGACCACCGTGGCCTTGACCACAACCCACCCGGCCGCCGAGCTCGACGCGGACGTGGTCGTGCGGGACCTCTCGGCCGTGTCCGTGCTGGTCGGAGCCGATGGCGTGACGATTGAGACGGACGATCGGCCCTGACCGGTGTTGTCCGGTATGCGGCCGAAATTCGTCCGCTATTCGGACACCTTTGATCGGTGACGGGGAACGTCTGGTTTACTGGGGCCCATGACCACGACGAGCAGCCGCACCCTTGCGACCGAGGCGACGATGACGCCCGGTGCTCGTTGTATGTGTCGAATGCGCGCCTTCTGAGGGCCCCTGCCCCAGGTCTCACGCCCCGAAGCGAGACCGGCCGAGCAGCTCCCGGCACCCCCGTGTGAACCCGGAACGCTCCTGCCCCGCGCATGCGCCGAAGCCGTCGATTTCCGATGCTTCGCCCCGTATCGCGTCCCCAGATGTATGCCCCGTGCCCGGCACCCGCTGCGCCGCGCACTCGACAGCGACGGAAATCCTGTGATCACCACATCGGGCCTCACGAAGGTCTACCAGTCCCGTGGCCGCGAGGTCACCGCCCTGGACGGCGTCGACCTGCACGTCCGTCAGGGCGAGGTCTACGGAGTCATCGGCCAGAGCGGCGCCGGAAAGTCCTCCCTGATCCGCTGCGTGAACCTGCTGGAGCGCCCCACCACCGGCACGGTGTCCGTCGACGGCGTCGACCTCACGGCCCTCGCCGGCCGGGGCCGGCGCGCCGGCAAGGAGCTCCGCGAGGCCCGCAGCCGCATCGGCATGGTCTTCCAGCACTTCAACCTGCTGTCCTCGCGCACCGTCCAGGGCAACATCGAGCTGCCCCTGGAGATCCTCGGGGTCTCCGGCCGCGAGCGCTCCCGCAAGGCCGCCGAACTGCTCGACCTCGTCGGCCTCGCCGACAAGGCCAAGTCCTACCCCGGTCAGCTCTCCGGCGGCCAGAAGCAGCGCGTCGGCATCGCCCGCGCCCTGGCGGGCGACCCCAAGGTGCTGCTCTCCGACGAGGCCACCAGCGCCCTGGACCCGGAGACCACCCGCCAGATCCTCCAGCTGCTGCGCGACCTCAACCGCCAGCTGGGCCTGACCGTCCTGCTCATCACGCACGAGATGGACGTGGTCAAGTCCGTCTGCGACTCGGCCGCCCTCATGCGGCAGGGCAGGATCGTCGAGGCCGGCAAGGTCACCGAGCTGCTGGCCACCCCCGGCTCCGAGCTCGCCCACGAACTGTTCCCGCTGACCGGCTCCGCGACCACCGCGGAGCACACGGTCATCGACGTCACCTTCCACGGCGAGACCGCGACCCAGCCGGTCATCTCCCAGCTGGCCCGCACCTACAACATCGACATATCGATCCTCGGCGCCGCGATGGACACCGTCGCCGGCCGTCAGATCGGCCGCATGCGCATCGAGCTGCCCGGCCGCTACGAGGACAACGTCGTACCCGTCGGCTTCCTGCGCGAGCAGGGCCTGCAGGTGGATGTCGTAGAGGCGGACGTGGACGGGGACGTCGACGGCGAACTGGCCGAGCTGGTCAAGGATGGTGCGAAGTGACCTGGTCCGAAATGCAGCCGCTGCTCACGCAGGGCACCTTCGACACCCTCTACATGGTGTTGTGGTCCGCCCTCGTGACCATCCTGGGCGGACTGCCCATCGGCATCCTGCTCGTCCTGACCGACAAGGGCGGCCTGCTCCAGAACCGCGCGGTCAACAAGATCCTCGGCGTGATCGTGAACATGGGCCGCTCGCTGCCCTTCATCATCCTGCTGATCTTCCTGATCCCGGTCACCACGGCGATCGTCGGCACCTTCATCGGCCCCACCGCGATGATCGTCCCGCTCGCCATCGGCGCCATCCCCTTCTTCGCCCGGCTCGTCGAGACCGCGGTCCGCGAGGTGGACCATGGCCTGGTCGAAGCCGTCGAGTCCATGGGCGGCGGCATCCCGACCCTGGTCGGCAAGGTGCTCCTCCCGCAGGCGCTGCCCTCGCTGATCGCCGCCGTCACCACCACCGTGATCACCCTGATCGGCTACTCGGCCATGGCCGGCGCGGTCGGCGGCGAGGGCCTCGGCTCCAAGGCCATCACGTACGGCTTCCAGCGCTTCGAGACCGGCTTCATGATCGCGACCGTCGTGGTGCTGATCGTGCTCGTCACGGTGATCCAGCTCATCGGCGACGGCGTGGTACGCCTCCTCGCGCGACGCGGTCGGACAGCCTGATCCGGGCCTGAGTCGGACATAGACCAACTTTTCCCAAGAAAGCCCGCACTTGTCGTGCTTGGGCCGTCATCCATACAGCAAGACGCAAGAAAGGCACTCTTCGTGCGCAAGAACATCAAGCTCACCGCCCTCGCCGCCACCGTCTCGGCGCTCGCCCTCGGACTCACCGCCTGCGGCAGCTCCTCCGACCCGTCCTCCACCAAGGCCGACGGCGGCAAGACCGACGAGAGCAAGCCCCTGGTCGTCGCGGCGTCCCCGTCCCCGCACGCCGACATCCTGAAGTTCGTCCAGGACAACCTGGCGGCCAAGGAGGGCCTCAAGCTGGAGGTGAAGGAGTTCACGGACTACGTCCTGCCGAACACCGCCACCCAGCAGGGTCAGGTCGACGCCAACTACTTCCAGCACGTGCCGTACCTCGACGACTTCAACAAGAAGAACGGCACCGACATCGTGCCCGTCGTGAACGTGCACCTGGAGCCCCTGGGCCTGTACTCCAAGAAGGACAAGGCCCTCACCGACATCAAGGCCGGCCAGACCATCGCCGTCCCGAACGACCCCACCAACGAGGGCCGCGCGCTCCAGCTGCTCGCCGCGAACAACCTCATCACCCTCAAGGAGGGTGTCGGCACGGCCGCCAAGCTGTCCGACATCACCGACAAGAAGGGCCTTGAGTTCAAGGAGCTGGAGGCCGCCACGGTCCCGCGTGCCCTGAACGACGTGGACGCCGCCGTCATCAACGGCAACTACGCCATCGAGGCCAAGCTCGTCCCGGCCAAGGACGCGCTCGTCCTGGAGAAGGCCGAGGGCAACCCGTACGCCAACATCCTGGCGGTCAAGAAGGGCAACGAGAACGACCCGCGGATCCAGAAGCTCGCCAAGCTCCTGAACTCCCCCGAGGTCAAGAAGTTCATCGACGACAAGTACGAGGGCTCGGTCATCCCGGCCTTCGGCAAGCCCGTCGCCTGATCCGGCCCCAGCCGCGGCACCCGGCCGGTCCGATCCGGCCGGGCCCCGCAACCGGCCCCGTACGCCCCACCGGTGTACGGGGCCGGGCGCTGCCCGCTTCCGGGCAGCCCGGCCCTGCACATCACCAGGCCGATGCTGCATGCTGTGGCCTACGACCCGCACCAAGGTCGCCTCGCATCACGGTCGCACCACGGTCTCAGGCTTGGAGCTGCGCATGACTACCACCTTCCCGGACGTCACCATCAGCACGGACCGGCTGGTGCTGCGCCCCTTCGAGGAAGAGGACGTCACCGCGCTCGCCGAGATGATGAACGACGAACACGTCACCGCCTGGACCTCCGTCCCGCACCCCTACACCTACGCCGACGCGGTCACCTGGGCCACGAAGACCGCCCACACCGAGCGCACCGAGGGCCGCGGCATCGTCTTCGCCGTCACGGAGTTCCTCACCCAGCGGCTCGTCGGCATCGTGCACCTGCAGGACACCGACTGGCGGACCCGCACCACCGAGATCGGCTACGTCACCGCCCCCTGGGCCCGCGGCGAGGGCTACGCCAGCGAGTCCGTCCGCGCCGTGGCCCGCTGGCTCTTCACCGACCAGCGCTTCGAACGCCTCGAACTGCGCACCGCCGCCGACAACACGGCCTCCCAGCAAGTGGCCCAGAAGACCGGTTGCATCAGTGAAGGCGTCCTGCGCAACGCCTGCATAGTGCGCACCCAGAACTCCGACGGCTCCTGGGCCGACACCCGCAGCGACCTCATCGTCTGGGGCCTGGTCCCCGAAGACCTCGACGAGGACGACGACGGCTACTCCGGCTACTCCGACGAGTACTCCGGTGACTACGGAGACGGCTACTCGGACGGCTACTCCGTGGGCTACGCGGACCCCCGCGACGAAGCACGCGACGGCGCGCGCGCCGACGCACGCGAGGGCGCGCGCGAGGGCCACCGGATCCACCCCGTCCACGTGAACGACGCGAACGGCTACGCCCTCTTCTCGGACCGGAACTGACCGGACGACCGGGTAGTCTCACCAAGCCCGACCCCCTCGACGAAGCTTCGCCCCGCCCCGGCCACCGCCGGGCGGGGCCCGCTCCCACACCAGGAGACTGACGACGATGGCCGACCGGGTCACGGTGATCGGCTGGGACGGCTCCCCCCTGACCGCGGCAGCCCGGTCCGCGCTCTCCGCCGCCACCCTGGTGGCCGGCGCCGCCCACCACCTCGCACTCCCCGAAATCCCGCCCACCGCCGAACGCGTGCGCCTGGGCAGCCTCTCCCTCGCCGCCCGCCGGATCGCCGGCCACCGCGGCACCGCCGTCGTCCTGGCCGACGGGGACCCCGGCTTCTTCGGCGTCGTACGGGCCCTGCGCGCCCCGGAACACGGCCTGGAGGTGGAGGTCGTACCGGCCGTCTCCGCCGTCGCCGCCGCCTTCGCCCGCGCCGGGATGCCCTGGGACGACGCCCAGGTCGTCGTCGCCCACAGCCGCACCCTACGCCGCGCCGTCAACGTCTGCCGGGCCCACCCCAAGGTCGCCGTCATCACCTCGCCCGGCGCCGGCCCCGCCGAACTCGCCCTGCTGCTCGAAGGCGTCCACCGCACCTTCGTCATCTGCGAGGAACTCGGCACCGACAAGGAACAGGTCACGGTCCTCACCTCCGACAAGGCCGCCGACCACAGCTGGCGCGACCCCAACGTGGTCATCGTCATCGGCGGTACGGGACCGACCGCGGCCGAACCGGCCTGGCTGCTGGGCCGCAGCGCGACCCCGACCGCCGGACGGGGCTGGGCCCGCCCCCAGATCGACGTGGGAGAAGGGGAGTCCACGCAGCTGCGCGCCGCCCAGCTCGCCCGGCTCGGCCCGCGCACCGGGGACCTCGTCTGGGACATCGGCTCCGGCTCCGGAGCCCTGGCCGTGGACGCCGCCGCCCTCGGCGCCGCCGTCATCGCCGTCGACGCCGACCGGCTCGCTTGCGAACGCACAACCGCCGCCGCCCGCACCCGCGGTGTGCAGCTCCAGGTCGTCAACGGCCGCGCCCCGCACGTCCTCGAAACCCTGCCCGAACCCGACGTCGTCCGCGTCGGCGGCGGCGGAGCCCAGGTGGTCGCCGCCGTCGCCGACCGGCGCCCCGAACGGATCGTCAGCCACGCCTCCACGCGCGACGAGGCCGAGGCCATCGGCCGGGTCCTGACCGAGGGCGGGTACACCGTCGAGTGCGCGCTGCTCCAGTCCGTGGCCCTGGACACCCGTACCTGGGCCGAACAACGACGCTCCGTGGTGTTCCTGCTGGCCGCCGAACGCCCCGTTAACCGCCCGGACCGACCCTAGCCACGAGCCCGGGGTAGGCTGGCCGATCGTCACACCGCCCGGACGTTTCGGGCACTCGGTTCCGGCCGGACGCGCGACGTGGCGCAGTCCACAGAGGACCGTGCCGGTTATGGCCGCCACGGTGGCGAACGGGCAGGACAATACTTACTGGTTGTCGTGCGGTCGTACGTGAGGCCTCGTGGGCGACCGGGCAGTCGAAGAGGCAACACCGATGGGCGAGGGGTACGCATGACTGACACCGGCCAGGTTCCGGGCGAGGGTTTCCCGGACAGCACGGGCATGGTGGATCAGCAGGGCGTCCCCGCCCCGGTTCCGCCGTCCTCCCCGGCGACCGGCAGCTACGCCTTCCAGGACCTCGTGGACCACCCGGCCGAGCCGGAGGACGAGGAACTGCTGCTGATGCCGAGCAGCCAGGGCGCGTGGAGCGACCCCCAGGTCGTCCCGCCGGTGCCCGCCTTCCCCGAGTTCCCCGAGCCCTCCGCGTACGCGGACGCCCCGTACACGGAGGCCTCGTACGCGGACGGCCCCTACGCCGATTTCGCGGGCGCCCCGGAGTACCAGCAGCCCCAGCAGTCCCACCCGGCCCAGCTCCCGGTTCCCGAGGCGTCCCTCGGCTACGAGAGCGCCGGCTACCCGCAGCAGTCCTTCGAGGGGCAGTCGTTCGCGGAGCAGCCGGCCTTCGCCGACGCCTCCTACGCGGACGCCTCCTACGGCGCCGGTGCGCACGAGGCCGGGGGCCGGGACACCGGTGCGCTGGACCTCGGCGGCCTCGTCGCCCCGCAGCAGCCGCTGTCCGTTTCCCAGCCCCAGTCCCCGGTGGCTCCCGTGGCCGCGGCCCCGGTGCGGCGGCCGCTGCACATGGGCCCGCCCGTGCCCGAGGCCACCGGCGGAGTCGTACGGTCCCTCGCGGACCGGGGTCCGGCAGCGACGCCGGCGCCCGCGCAGACCCCGGTTCCGCCGGCGCCCGGCGCGCCCGGCGCCGTCCCGGTCGACGCCGAGCCCTCCCCGCTCCCTTCCCCCGCCGCCTCCGAGCCCGTGGCCCCGGCCCCGGACCTGAGCACCCCGGCGACGCCCGTCCCGGTGCGGCAGTCCGGCCCGCCGACCACGGGCCCCGAGTACCTGGACTTCACGCAGGGCGCGGGCGAGGCTGTGGCCGTCGCCGAGGCGGTGTTCGTGGAGCCCGCGCCGGTCCCGG
The DNA here is from genome assembly GCF_042888445.1 of Streptomyces sp. NPDC002886. Lineage (NCBI taxonomy): Bacteria > Bacillati > Actinomycetota > Actinomycetes > Kitasatosporales > Streptomycetaceae > Streptomyces > Streptomyces sp. NPDC002886. The sequence goes on along the minus strand of NZ_JBIAPV010000005.1, from coordinate 242,875 downwards.
CGCAGCAGCAGCCGGTCGAGATCCCGGTGCAGGCAGGGACCCCGTGGACCGTGGAGCCGGCCGCCGAGGCCGCGCACGCCCCGGAAGCCGTCGCCGAGGCCGCGGCCGAGCCGGTGGCCGCCCCCGAGCCCGCGGGCGAGCCCGTCGCCGAGCCGGTGCTCGTGGAGCCCGTCGTCTTCGCCGAGCCCGCGCCGGTCCTCGCGCCGGAGCCCGTGGCCGTCGCCGTCGCCGAGGCGGTGCTCGTGGAGCCCGCGCCGGAGGCCGTCGCCCAGCCCGCCGAGCCCGAGGTACCCGTCGTAGCGGCAGCCGAGCCCGTCCTGGTCGCCGAGGCGGCCGTGGTTCCCGAGGCCGAGGCCGAGCCCGTGGCGGTCTTCGCCGTCGAGCCCGCGCCCGAGCCGCAGCCCGCAGAAACGGTGGCTCAGGCCGAGGAGCCGGAGCCCGTGTCCGAGCCCGCCGTCGCCGCCGTCGTCGTACCCGACCCCGAGCCGGTCGCCGTGGCGCAGGCCGACGCACCGCCGGAGGCCGGGCAGGCCCCCGAGGCCGGAACCGAGCAGCTGCCCGAGCCGGAAGCCGGGCCGGAAGACGAGCCGGAAGCCGAGCCCGAGGCCCCCGTCACCGAGGCGGCCCCCGGATACGCCGACGCCGAGCGCGAGGCCGTCCTGCGCGTCATGCGCGAGCGCCGCGACATCCGCAAGGGCTTCCGCCGCGACCCCATCCCGCACGAGGTGCTGCTGCGCGTCCTGGAGGCGGCCCACACCGCTCCCAGCGTCGGCCACTCGCAGCCGTGGGACTTCGTCGTCATCAAGTCCGCGGAGACCCGCCGGACGATGCACGAGCTCGCCGAGCGCCAGCGCGAGGCCTACGCGAAGTCGCTGCCCAAGGGCCGCGCCAAGCAGTTCAAGGAACTCAAGATCGAGGCCATCCTCGACACCCCGGTGAACATCGTGGTCACCGCCGACCCCACCCGTGGCGGCCGCCACACCCTGGGCCGGCACACCCAGCCGCAGATGGCCCCGTACTCCTCGGCCCTCGCCGTGGAGAACCTCTGGCTCGCGGCGCGCGCCGAGGGCCTCGGGGTCGGCTGGGTCAGCTTCTTCGACGAGCGCGAGATGGTCCGCGAGCTGGGCCTCCCGGAGCACCTGGAGGTCGTCGCCTACCTGTGCGTCGGGTACGTGGACGAGTTCCCCGACGAGCCCGAGCTCGCGCAGGCCGGCTGGTCGCAGCGGCGGCCCCTCTCCTGGGTCGTGCACGAGGAGACGTACGGGCGCCGCGCGCTGCCCGGCGAGGAGCCGCACGACCTGCTCTCCGAGACGGTCGCCAGCATCCGCCCGCTCGACGCGAAGGCGCTCGGCGAGGCGTGGGAGCGGCAGAAGCGCATGACCAAGCCCGCAGGGGCCCTCGGCATGCTCGAAATCATCTCGGCCCAGCTGTCCGGCCTCTCGCGGGTCTGCCCGCCGCCGATCCCGGAGCCCGCCGCGGTCGCGATCTTCGCGGGTGACCACGGCGTGCACGCCCAGGGGGTCACCCCGTGGCCCCAGGAAGTCACCCTGCAGATGGTGGCCAACTTCCTGGGCGGTGGCGCGGTCTGCAACGCGTTCGCCAACCAGGTGGGCGCCGAGGTCTGCGTGATCGACGTCGGCGTCGCCGGCGACCTCCCGGCCACGCCGGGCCTGCTGCCGCGCAAGGTCCGCCCGGGCACGGCAGACCTGTCGGTCGGCCCCGCGATGACCCGTGAGGAGGCCGTCGCGGCCATCGAGGTCGGCATCGAGACGGCCCGCGACCTGGTCGCGGCGGGCAACAAGGCCCTCCTGACGGGCGAGATGGGCATCGCCAACACCACGGTGTCGGCGGCCCTGATCTCCGTCTTCACCGGGGTGGACCCGGGCGAGGTCACCGGGCGGGGCACGGGCATCAACGACGAGACGCACGCCCGCAAGGTCGAGGTCGTGCGGCGCGCGCTGGAACTCCACCAGCCGGACCCGGCGGACCCGATCGGCGTCCTGGCGGCGATCGGCGGCCTGGAGCACGCGGCGATCGTGGGCCTCCTCCTCGGTGGAGCCTCCCTGCGGACCCCGGTGATCCTGGACGGCGTCAGCGCCGGCGCGGCCGCGCTGGTTGCCCGGGCGATCGCCCCGGAGTCGCTGTCGGCGTGCATCGCGGGACACCGCAGCGCGGAGCCGGGCCACGTGGCGGCCCTGAACAAGCTGGGCCTGCGCCCCTTGGTCGACCTGGACCTTCGCCTCGGCGAGGGCACGGGGGCGCTGCTGGCGCTGCCGCTGGTGCAGAGCGCTGCGCGGGCCATGCACGAGGTGGCCACGTTCGACTCGGCGGGTGTCACGGAGAAGTAGGACTGGTTAGCTGCGGGGGGCCGGCGCCGGGGACGGGGTGGGGTGTCGTCCGGGACTCATGATTTATGGCGCCCTGTGCCGCGCTGCGTCCCGGATGGCCTTGTTTTCGCGCCAACAAATCACGTTTTACGTCCCGGACGACACCCCACCCCGTCCCCGTCACCGGCCTTGCCGCCGGACCAATCCAGCCTCGCCGGCGTTTGAGGCGCGGGGGTCCGGGGGGCAGAGCCCCCGAAGGGGTCCGGGGCGGAGCCCCGGTTTCGGGAAGGGGCGGGGTGGGGGAAGCCCCGCAGGGCCCGGCCGTACCGCGTCGTCCTCGCAGCCTCCCCGGGCGGAGCCCGCGTACGGTCCGGGGATCATGGGGCGCCAGCCCCCTGGCCTGGGGTGGAGCCCAGGGGTGGGTCGGGTCACCGCCCGGCCAGGGCAATGGCCCCCGAGGCGACCACCGCGCAGGTGGGTCGTATCGTGGACCCCGGACGGGCCACCGCACGTCACCGCCCGATCAGCCGCTCCAGCGACGCAGCGGCCCGCCGTCATCGCCGCATCAGGAGCCGCAACCGCCATGGGACACCCGGCACACCCCGCCTACCCCGTCGGACTCCGCCTCACGGGCCGCCGCGTCGTCGTGATCGGCGGTGGCCAGGTCGCCCAGCGCCGGCTGCCCGCGCTCATCGCGGCCGGCGCCGACATCGTCCTGATCTCCCCCTCCGCGACCCCCTCCGTGGACGCCATGGCGGAGACCGGCGAGATCCGCTGGGAGCGCCGCCGCTACGCGGACGGTGACCTGGCCGGCGCCTGGTACGCCCTGGTCGCGACCCGGGACCGTGCCGCCAACGACACCGCCTCCGCCGAGGCCGAGCGCGAGCGCGTCTGGTGCGTCCGCGCCGACGACGCCGAGGCCGCGAGCGCCTGGACCCCGGCCACCGGCCGGGTGGAGGGCGTCACCGTCGCCGTACTGAGCGGCAACGACCCCCGCCGCTCCGCCGCCGTCCGCGACGCGGTCGTCGAGGGGCTCAGGGACGGCTCCCTGACCGCCGCCCGCCCGCACACCCCCGGCGTGTCCCTCGTCGGGGGCGGTCCCGGCGACCCGGACCTGATCACGGTCCGCGGCCGCCGTCTCCTGGCCGAGGCCGATGTGGTCATCGCCGACCGGCTCGGCCCCCGCGACCTCCTCGACGAGCTCCCGCCGCACGTCGAGGTCATCGACGCGGCGAAGATCCCGTACGGCCGTTTCATGGCCCAGGAGGCCATCAACGAAGCGCTCATCACGCACGCCAAGGCCGGCAAGGCCGTGGTGCGGCTCAAGGGCGGGGACCCGTACGTCTTCGGCCGCGGCATGGAGGAGCTCCAGGCCCTCGCCGAGGCGGGCATCCCCTGCACCGTCGTGCCCGGCATCTCCAGCTCCATCTCGGTACCCGGCGCGGCAGGGATTCCGGTCACCCACCGGGGCGTGGCCCACGAGTTCACCGTGGTGAGCGGGCACGTCGGTCCCGACGATCCGCGCTCGCTGGTGGACTGGGCCTCGCTGGCCAAGCTCACCGGCACCCTGGTCATCCTGATGGGCGTCGACAAGATCGGCCTGATCGCCGAGGCGCTGGTCCGCCACGGCCGTCCCGCCGACACCGCCGTCGCCGTCATCCAGGAGGGCACCACCGCCTCCCAGCGCCGCGTGGACGCCACCCTGGCGACCGTCGGCGAGACCGTGAAGGCCCAGGACGTCCGGCCGCCCGCCGTCATCGTGATCGGCGACGTGGTGAAGGTCCACCGGCCCGTGGCCGACTGACAACCCCGCAATCCCGCAACCCGGCAGAGCCGTTGGCACCGCACCCAGGACAAGGCAGTATCACCCTGTGGCTGATCTCATCACCGTCGAGGACCCCGACGACCCGCGCCTGCGCGACTACACGGGCCTGACCGACGTAGAACTCCGGCGCCGGCGCGAGCCCGCGGAAGGTCTCTTCATCGCCGAAGGCGAGAAGGTGATCAGACGGGCCAAGGACGCCGGGTACGAGATGCGCTCGATGCTGCTCTCCGCGAAGTGGGTCGACGTCATGCGCGACGTCATCGACGAGCTCCCGGCTCCGGTCTACGCCGTCAGCCCGGAGCTCGCCGAGCGCGTCACCGGCTACCACGTGCACCGCGGCGCCCTCGCCTCCATGCAGCGCAAGCCGCTGCCCACGGCCGAGGACCTGCTCGCCACGACCCGTCGCGTGGTCATCATGGAAGCGGTGAACGACCACACCAACATCGGCGCCATCTTCCGCAGCGCGGCCGCCCTCGGCATGGACGCGGTCCTGCTCTCGCCCGATTGCGCGGACCCGCTGTACCGGCGCTCCGTCAAGGTCTCCATGGGCGCCGTGTTCTCCGTTCCGTACGCCCGGCTGGAGGCCTGGCCCAAGGGCCTGGACTCGGTCCGCGAGGCGGGCTTCAAGCTGCTCGCCCTCACCCCGCACCAGAAGGCCTCGCCGATCGACGTGGCGGCTCCTCAGAACCTGGAGCGGGTCGCGCTGATGCTCGGCGCGGAGGGGGACGGGCTGTCGACGCAGGCACTGGTCGCGGCCGACGAGTGGGTACGGATCCCGATGGCGCACGGGGTGGACTCGCTGAACGTGGGCGCGGCCGCGGCCGTCGCCTTCTACGCGGTGGCCGGCGGCCGCTCGTAGGGCTCCTCGAACACCTGAGGCCCCGCCGCCCGGCATCTGCCGGGTGGCGGGGCCTCAGGTGTTGCCGAACGTCCCTAGAGCTTCTGGGCCAGTGCGATGCCCAGCGCCACGAGCAGGGTCACCACGACGAAGACGATCAGGCGCTGGCGCATCAGCTTGGGGTCGGGCCGTACCGGCCGCCGCCCCGTGCCCGTCGTACGGGGAGCCGGGCGGCCGCCCGTACGTCCGGCGGTGGAGCCGGGTCCCCGTGAGCCGGTGCCCCGGGGGGACGAGGGCCGCGAGTCCGGGCCGCCGCGCGGTCCCTGTCCCTTGGGCTGCGCCTTGCCCTGGCCCGCTCCGGTTCCGTTGCCCGGACGCCCCGGGACGGGAGTGCCGGCGGTACGGCGCTCCGTGCGCTGCTCGGCGTACCCCTCGTGGTCCTCGACGTACCCCTCGGGCAGCCGGCCGGTCGGCCGTTCGGCCGCGCGCGCCCGCTGCGCCGGCGGGCGGCTGTCGCCCATCCCGTGCGCCTCGCGGGCCGCGATCTCCTTGAGCCGCATCGACAGCTGGAGCGTGGTCGGCCGCTCGTCGGGATCCTTCGCCAGGCAGGCCCGTACGAGGGGTGCGAGCGCGTCCGGAACACCCTGGAGATGGGGCTCCTCGTGCACCACGCGGTACAGCATGACCTCGGAACTGCCGTGCCCGAAGGGGGAGTCGGCGGTGGCCGCGTAGGCGAGGGTGGCGCCGAGGGAGAAGACGTCGGTGGCGGGGGTGACGGCGGCGCCGCGCACCTGCTCGGGTGCCAGGAAGCCGGGGGAGCCGACGGCCGTGCCCACATGGGTCAGGGTGCTGGCGCCGGTGGCCCAGGCGATCCCGAAGTCGATGATGCGCGGGCCCTTGGGCGACAGCAGGATGTTCGAGGGCTTGAGGTCGCGGTGGACCACCCCGGCCTCGTGCACGGCGACCAGGCCCTCGGAGAGCGCGGCGCCGATCGCGGCGATGGCCGAGGCCGTCAGGGGACCTTCCTCGGCGACCTTGTCGTGCAGGGAGGGGCCGGGTACGTACTGCGTGGCGAACCAGGGGCGCTCGGCCTCCAGGTCCGCGGCGACCAGGCGAGCGGTGCACCCGCCGCGGATCCGCCGGGCGGCGGAGACCTCGCGGGCGAAGCGCGAGCGGAACTCCTGGTCCTCGGCCAGGTCCGGCCGGATCACCTTGAGCGCGACGCGCTGTCCGCGCCGGTCGGAGCCCAGATAGACGACGCCCATGCCGCCGGCGCCGAGGCGTCGGTGCAGTCTGAACGAGCCGACGACACGCGGGTCCTCGCGCCGGAGCCGCATCATCGCCATGTCCACCCCGCTGACCGGTCGTCCTGTTGACGTGGCACAGCTTACGGACCATCCGGCATGCGCGCTCAGAGGCCGCGCCCTCGCCGGGGGATTCGATTGTCAGTACGGGGCGGTCCACTTGGGGATTCACCGAACCACCGGTAGGACGCATGTACGGAGCGGGGCGGCTCGGTCAAGCCGGTCTGGAGTCAAGGGAATTGGGGTCACGGACGAGGGGTCGGGGCAGGGGAGCCCCGCGTGCAGGCCGGTTCGGCCGGGTTGATCTTGGGACGGCCTGGTCGGCAGCGGGGCGTGTGCGCGCAGTGACGGAAGTGAGGGAAGTCACCGGGAACCTCCGGGGACGGTCGGCCCTCAGCGCGGGGAGGAGCCTGACTCCTGAGGCCCGGGACGGCGTCCAGCGCCTTTGCACCAAGGCTCAAGCACGGCTGGGTAGGGTCCGTGTCGTGCGTTGGGAGAACCGAGCGCGTGCCCGCCGCTTCGGCTGGGGAGGACTCAACGCGCTCCGGTCAACCCCTCCGGGAAGACCCTGAGAGCAGAGGTTGGGTCTCCACCCAGGGGAGTACACGCGGGGTGGACTCCTCATCCTCCTGGAGGCCAGGCAATGGGTACGAAGGCATGAGGCCAGGAGCCTTTCCCGCGCCTAGTGTTGAAGACAAGCGGCGGGTGGAGCACTCGTCCCCCGAGGTCACAAACCCGCCGCTGCCAAACTACAGGGAGAGGACCATGGCGGACATCGCACGGCAGGGACGCAAGGCATTCGCGTTCAACGGCCATGAGTCCGGTCGTCGCCACCCACTGGTGGCCGCGGCCATGGTGCTCCCCCTGGCCGCCGTCCTGCTCTTCCTCTTCGGAGGCTTCGACCAGGTGGCGGCGCAGGCGTCGTCCGTAAGCGTGATTCTGGGGCGCTGAGCGGCGCCCCGGGCCCAGGAGAGCGGCCTGGGCCGGGACCATCACCGGCCGAACCCCGTGGGGACGGGGGAGCGGTCGGCGGACGGCAGATGAAGGGTGCTGCGCGTACGGCTGGGGAGCCGGACGCGCAGCACCCTTTTTCATGCCCACCCCTTCTTCACGCGTCCCCTTTCGACGCTCCGCTCGCGCGCGGTGCGGCCCGGGCGGGCCTCACCGGCTTCGCGCCGCTGCGCCGGACTCCGTCCGGCGGTACCGCCCCTGCCGCGCGCGTCCGCGCTGCGTACGCTCGTCCCGAGGAGCACCCGCCCGGGGTGCGGAGCGCGGGGGAGGGCCGAAGCGTGGTTCCGCTGGAGCGAGTGAGCGCGGCCGAGCTCGCCGCGTACGCCGGTGCGGCGCGGTACGTGCTCCTCGCGGACCGCGACGACGGCACCGTGGTCCGCTGCGGGGACGTCGTGGCCAAGGCCCACGCGGGCGACAGCGATCCCGACGCCCTGGCCGTACGGATCCGCGTGGCCGGCGACCCGGCGCTGGCCGGGGTGCTGCTGCCCCCGCTGCGCACCGGGCTGGGCCTGGTCGGCTCCCGGCCCGTCTCCCTGTGGCCCTACGGTGCTCCGGTCGCTCCGGACCGCCCCGAGGAGGCTCCCTGGGAGCAGGCCGCCGAGCTGCTGGCCGCCCTCCACCGGACCCCGCTCCACCACCTCCCGTACCGGGTCCCCCCGATGCGCGGCCCGGCGAAGCTCGCCCGGGCCCTGCGCCGCCTCGACGTGGCACACCCGCCCGAGGCTCCGGTCGTCACGGGGCGCGCCGTGCCGCGAGGCTCCGCGGGCGCCGAAGCCGGGGACCCGGGCGACGCGCGGCAGGAGCGCCCGCCGGGGGAACGCGCCGCCGACCGCGGGCAAGGCCGTGGGCAAGACCGTGGCCACGACTACGGCTCCGGGCGCCGGCCGGCCCGGGCCGAGGCGGTTGCCGCCCTCCCCGCCGGGCCGTCCGGCGGCCGGGCCGAACGGGCCCGCCGCGCCGTCCTGTCCATCCCCGCCGGACAGCCCGCCCCGGCCGGGCCCACGGGCAAGGGCACGGGCACGGGCCCGGACGCCGACGCCGCGGAGCTGGCACGGCTCGTGCGGGCCGCCGCGGCCACGCTCCCCGGGTGGGCCCGGGGGGAGGGGCCGCCGCCGGCCGGCGGGGCGCTGTGCCACGGCGACCTGCACCTCGGGCAGCTGGTCCGGAGCCCCGCCGGGGGCTGGCGACTGATCGACGTGGACGACCTGGGCCTGGGCACGCCCGCCTGGGACCTCGCCCGCCCCGCCGCCTGGTACGCGGCCGGGCTGCTGGACACCGGGACCTGGCTGCGCTTCCTCGACGCCTACCGGGACGCCGGCGGCCCCGCGGCCGGTGCGCCCGGAAGCGACCCCTGGCCGGAACTCGATCTCGCGGCCCGCGCGCTCACCGTGCAGACGGCGGCCCTGGCACTCGCCAAGGCCGCCCACGAAAGGCGCCGACTCGACGACGTGGAGCGGCTGATGGTGGAGGCCTGTGCCCGAATTGCCTCCCTCCCGCCCGACTTGGAGCCGTCGGCTCCGTCGTAGGGTGAGCCTCACGCCACCGGGTACGCATCCAGTGGCGACGCGAACGGCGAGGAGTTGATCCGGTCATGCAGTGTCCGAAGTGTCACGCGATGATGCACACGTACAACCGCAACGGTGTCCAGATAGAGCAGTGCAGCGGTTGCCGCGGCATCTTCCTGGACTACGGCGAGCTGGAGGCGCTGACCCGCCTGGAGTCGCAGTACACCTCCCAGTACGGCCAGGTCCCGCCCCCGGCCGCCCCACCGGCCCCGGCTCCCGCCGCGTACCCGCAGCAGCATGCCGCCCCCGCCCCCGCTTGGGGCGCCCCGCAGCACGGCGGCTACGGCCACGGTCACGGGCACGGCCACCGCAAGGGCGGCTTCGGCCGGATGCTCTTCTCCTCCTGAGCCCGAACACGCGAAAGCCCCGGCCGTGGGAACGGCCGGGGCTTCCGGACTGCTGGTGCGCGATACTGGGATTGAACCAGTGACCTCTTCCGTGTCAGGGAAGCGCTCTCCCGCTGAGCTAATCGCGCGGGACCACGTTTACGGTGCGAACACCGCAGGTGGTAGGTGTGAAGCATACTGCGTGCGCGATACTGGGATTGAACCAGTGACCTCTTCCGTGTCAGGGAAGCGCTCTCCCGCTGAGCTAATCGCGCGGGGATCCTTGCGGACCAGTGGACGATACTGGGATTGAACCAGTGACCTCTTCCGTGTCAGGGAAGCGCTCTCCCGCTGAGCTAATCGTCCTTGGAGGTGGAGACGGGATTTGAACCCGTGTAGACGGCTTTGCAGGCCGTTGCCTCGCCTCTCGGCCACTCCACCATGGAGCAAGAGCAGGGGGTCCTCGGGAAGATGATCCCCCACTTCAGAGCGGACGACGAGACTCGAACTCGCGACATCCACCTTGGCAAGGTGGTGCTCTACCAACTGAGCTACGTCCGCAGGTCACCGTGTTCGCTCCGGGGTTTTGCCCCTTCGCTCCCTGGCGACGAGTTGAACTCTAGCGGATTCCCGGGCCAGCTCAAAAACGCGTTTCCGCAGCGTGCTGCCGCCTGATCACCGCCGGTCACCCGGCGGACGCCTCACCGGCGCCGAGGCGTCACCGGTCATAGACTCGCAGCCGTGCACGACCTGCCTCCCCTTGCCCGCTTCGGCGGCCTTCTCGCGACCGACCTCCGAGATGTCACCAGTGATCCCGCCGCCCTGGAGTCCACCGGCTTCTGGGCGGTGACGGCCGATTTCGAAGGCCGCCTCGTCTGCGCGCGCTTCGGGGACATACGTCCCGATGCGGTGCCGGCCCCCGTCCCCGGGGCCTGGCGCGGGCCCGACGCCGACGAGTGGACCTCCTCCCTCGACCGCGCCGCGTACACCGCGGGCGTACGACGCATCCGCGCGCACATCGAGGCGGGGGAGGTCTACCAGGCCAACCTCTGCCGCGTCATGTCCGCGCCGCTTCCTGATCCGGCGGGCGCCGATGTGGACGCCCTGACGGCGCTGCTCGCGCGCGGCAACCCGGCCCCCTATGCAGGAACGATTCGGCTGCCGGCCCACGGCGTCGAGATCGCCACAGCGTCCCCCGAGCTCTACCTGCGCCGCTCCGGCCGCCGCGTCGAGTCGGGCCCGATCAAGGGCACCGGCCGCACCGCCGCCGACCTGCTGCCCAAGGACCACGCCGAGAACGTGATGATCGTGGACCTGGTGCGCAACGACCTCGGCCGGGTCTGCGCCACCGGCTCCGTGACCGTCCCCGAGCTGTGCGCGCTCGAAGAACACCCGGGCCTCGTCCACCTGGTCTCCACCGTCGCCGGGGAACTGGCCGAGGGCGCCGGCTGGCCGGAGCTGCTCGCCGCGACCTTCCCACCCGGCTCCGTCACCGGAGCTCCCAAATCCTCGGCCCTGCGGATCATCCAGGCCCTGGAGACGGCCCCGCGCGGCCCCTACTGCGGAGGCATCGGGTGGGTCGACGCCGACCGCGGCACGGCCGAGCTCGCCGTGGGCATCCGGACCTTCTGGATCGACCGCACGACCCCCGGCGGCCCGCGGCTGCTCTTCGGCACCGGCGCCGGTATCACCTGGGGGTCCGACCCCGACCGCGAGTGGGCGGAGACCGAGCTGAAGGCCGCCCGGCTGCTGCGGGTAGCGTCGGGAGCCGTCGAAGCGATCGTGACCGGCGCGAAGGGTGCGACGGCCTCGACGGGCACGACGGAAACACAGACGGACGAAAGCGGGAGGACCGTGCGGTGAGGATCTGGCTCGACGGAGCACTGCGGGACGCCGACGAAGCGAAGGTGTCCGTGTTCGACCACGGCCTCACCGTCGGCGACGGGGTCTTCGAGACGCTCAAGGCGGAGCGCGGGACGACCTTCGCGCTCACCCGGCACCTGGAGCGGCTGACCCGCTCCGCCCGGGGGCTCGGCCTGCCGGACCCGGACCTGGACGAGGTGCGGCGCGCCTGCGCCGCCGTACTGGAGGCCAACCCGCTGCCGCTCGGCCGGCTGCGGGTCACCTACACCGGGGGAGTCTCCCCGCTCGGATCCGACCGGGGAGACGCCGGCCCGACGCTGATCGTCGCGCTGGCCGCGGCCACCCGCCGCCCCGACACCACCGCCGCGGTCACCGTGCCCTGGGTGCGCAACGAGCGCTCCGCCGTGGTGGGCCTGAAGAGCACCTCGTACGCCGAGAACGTGGTCGCGCTCGCCGCCGCCCACCGGGCCGGCGCTTCCGAGGCCCTCTTCGCCAACACCGTCGGGCGGCTCTGCGAGGGCACCGGCTCCAACGTGTTCGTGGTCCTCGACGGACAGCTGCACACCCCGCCGGTGGCCTCCGGCTGCCTCGCGGGCATCACCCGGGCCCTCGTCGCCGAATGGTGCGGGGCCAAGGAGACCGACCTGCCCTTCGAAGCGCTGGAGCAGGCGGAGGAGGTCTTCCTGACCTCCTCCCTGCGCGACGTCCAGGCCGTCCTGCGGATCGACGGACGCGAGCTGGGCTCGGCCCCCGGTCCTGTCACGGCCGAGGCCATGCGGATCTTCGACGCCCGCTCCGCCGAGGACGCCGACCCCCGTTCCTGACCGGGACCGGACAATTCCGCTGTGCTTCGGGCCGTAGGGCGGGTAGAACTCGACTGATGACCACCACCCTGCGGCCGAGCGGGCCGCTTCAGCAGAGCACCGGCGGGGCGCGCTCGCGCCCGTACGAGATCCGCGTCAACAGCAGGCGCGTCGGCGCCCTGCTGCTCGCGACGGACACCCCCTTCGGGCCGACGGTCGCCGAGATCCGTGAACTCGCCGTCGATGAGCCCGACCGCCGGCGCGGCCGGGCCACGGTCGGCGCGCTCGCCGCCGAGGAAGTGCTGCGGGGCTGGGGCTGCCGGCGGGTCCGCGTCTCGGTCCCGGCCGGCTCGGCCGGTGGCCTGCGGCTGGCCGCCGCCCTCGGGTACGCCGAGTACAGCCGCAACATGGCCAAGGACCTCCCGGCCGAGCCGCCCGCCTTGTCCGAGGGGGTGGCGGGCCGCCCGATGACGGGGGCGGAGTTCGAGACCTGGCACGCCGAGGCGCTGGAAAGCTACGCGCAAAGCTGGATCAGCCGCGGCATGTCCGCCGAAGCCGCGCACACGAAGTCGGCGAACGACCACGCCTCCATGCTGCCCCTGGGCCTGGCCACGCCGGGCGTCAGCTTCTCCGTGCTGGAGGCGGCCGGGGTCCCCGTGGGCACCGTGTGGGTCGCGCCGAGCGGCGGGAACTCGTACGTCTACGACGTCGCGGTCGCCGAGGAGCACCGAGGCCGCGGCTACGGCCGGGACCTGATGCTCCTCGCGGAACGCACCGCCCTCGCGGCCGGCCACCGGGTGCTCGCGCTGCACGTCTTCACCGACAACGTCCCGGCCGTGCGCCTCTACGAGTCCCTCGGCTACCGGACGACCGACCTCAACTACGCCAAGGACCTGATCTAGGCCGTCTCAGGCATCCGCGGCGAGCAGCCGGTCGGCGATCTCCTCGATGCGCTCGCGCAGGCCGTCCTGGCTCTTGCCGCCGTCGAGGCGCACTCCGTCGATCACGTACGTCGGGGTGCCGGTCACGCCGATCGCCTTGCCCTCGGCCTGGTCGGCGTCCACGATCAGGATGTGCCGGCCGTCGATGAGGGCGGTGTCGAACTCCTCTGCGTCCAGGCCCAGTTCACGTGCGACCTCGACGAGGACCGGTTCGCCGGCCTTGCCGAGTTCCGCGGTGCGGGCGAGGACGGCCTCCACGTAGGGCCAGGCCTGCCCCTGCTCGGCGGCTTCCTCGGCGGCCTGCGCCGCGGCGAAGGAGTGCTTGTGCTTCTCCAGCGGGAAGTGGCGCAGCCGGATGTCCAGCCGGTCGCCGTAGCGGGCCCGCAGGGCGCGCACGTCGTCCAGAGCGCTGTGGCAGTCCGGGCACTGAAGTTCGCACCAGACGTCGAGGATCACGGAATCGGTCATGCGGACAGTCTCCCAGCCCCCGGGTACGCGCACGGACCGGGACCTCGGGAGGAGGCGCGACCCGGAGATGTCCCGGAGATCCGCCCGCGGAGGGCTCCGGCCGTGGCCAGGGCGAGGGTCACCGGTGCAGGATGGATGGGGACAGAACACCCGGCCCGCAGGCCGGGTCGAACCGACCGAACCGCCCCTGGAGGCCCCGCATGCTCGCCGAGACCATTTGCTCCGCGGTGTCCGCGGCGGGCCTGGGCATCGCCGCGCTGACCGCCTACCGCAAGCGATTCCTCGCGGCCACCCGGATCGCGGCGTACTCGCTGGTGCCCGTCGGCCTGGTGATGACGGGCGTCGTGGCGTGGGCGGCCGGGATCGTCTTCAAGCCGACCGTCTGGGCCGGCTTCGCCGTGCTGGGGCTGGCCTGGCTGCTCTTCGTGACCACCCGTGCGATAGAGCGGCGCGCGGCGGGCGCGGTCGGCGCGGTCGGCGCGGGGGAGGGGAAGCAGAAGCGGCCGAAGGCCGCCAAGGGGCGCCCGGCCCAGGAGGCCGTCGCCCCGGCCGCCTCCGCGCCCTCGCTGGGTGACGGGGCCCGCCCGCGCCCGGCCCCGGCGGCCGCTCCCGCCGAGGACTTCTCCGACATCGAGGCGATCCTCAAGAAGCACGGCATATGACGGGATCCGGTGAACTCGCGGGTCCGTCTGGCGTGTTGAGCGGCGTGCGCGGGCCCGCTGGGCCATCATCGCCCCGACATGCTCGACACATCACCGGGTGAGCCCGCCGTTCCCGCGCCGGCCACCGTCCCCGTCGCCGAGGAGCCCAGAGGCTGCCTCTTCGCGCTCTCCCAGCCGCCCCTGATGATCTTCCTAGCCGTGATCGGCGGTCTGCTCCTGCTCGCCGCCGTGCACGACCTCTTCCTGCTCTGAGCCGGGCTCCGTCCCCAGTTCCGATTTGCGCCGGGCCCGGTACGCCGCCACGTGCAGCCGGTTCCCGCAGGTACGGCTGTCGCAGTAGCGCCGGGAGCGGTTGCGGGACAGGTCGACGAAGGCGCGCCGGCAGTCCGGGGCCTCGCAGCGCCGCAGCCGTTCCTGCTCGCCGGAGACCACGATGAAGGCCAGCGCCATGCCGCCGTCGGCCGCCAGGTGGTCGCCCACCGAGGCGCCCGGGGCGAAGTAGTGGACGTGCCAGTCGTAGCCGTCGTGGTTGGTCAGCTGCGGGGTGGTGCCGGCCGTCGCGACCAGCTCGTTGATCAGCACGGAGGCGATGCGGGAGTTCGGCGCCGCGAAGACCTGGGCGAACTTTCCGCGCACGGTGCGCACGCCGGCGAGGTCGCGGGCGCTGAGCTCGCCGACGTCGCTGATCGCGTACTCGTGGACGAAGGCGCGCAGCGCGTTCACGTCCGCCAGCCCGTCGGGCTGCTCCGTCTCGGCCGAGGTGTTCACCAGCGCGACGACGACGTCGAGCGCGCGACGGGTGTCGTGGGGGATCTGCACGGGGTCTCCCTGAAGGGCCGGGCCTGCGGTGACGGTCTACTGCCGCCGCCGCTGGCCGACTCTAGCGGGTCACCCCAAAGCGCACCGGCGCCGTCCACGCGGGTGGCTTCCGCGTGAACAGCGCCGGCACTTCCGTATGTGGTTGTCCGCCGTGCACCGTCGCCCCGAGTCGGACGGTGTCGTACGGCCCCCGGACTCAGCCGGGGGAGGGTTCCCTCTGTAGGCCTGGCTCAGGATTCGGCCAGGATGTGGGAGAGCTCCTTGTCGAGGTCGAAGTGCCGGTGTTCGGTTCCGGGTGGAACCGCGGCGTCCGTCCGCTTGAGGAACGACTCCAGTGCTCGGGCGGGTGCTTCGAGCAGCGCTTCTCCCTCCGGTGAGCTCAGGGCGATGCAGACGACCCCCTGACCGTGACTGCGGGACGGCCAGACACGGACGTCGCCGGTACCGGTGGGCCGGTGAAGACCCTCGGCGAGGAGGTCGCGGGCGAATACCCATTCGACCGTCTCCTCGGCGCCGGTGTGGAAGGTGGCGTGCACGGCGTAGGGATCGGCCGTGTCATACCGCAGGCCCGCGGGAACAGGCAGTGAGGACTCGCTCGACACAACGAGGCGCAGGTGCAGCTCGCAGCTGACCGTGGTGTTCATAAGCGCCAGGGCCTTTCGCTCAGTGTGCGCTCGGGGATTCGCACGTCGGCGAAATCGACATGCCACCTACGGTGCCGTTGTAAACCCCTCTGACCGTTTTGCGGACCTCTGGGTCCCTCGAACGGCGGATCCAAACGACCATTCACGTGTGCTGGGACCTCCGGTAGATTCGACCCCATGAACACGGGGAGTGACCGCGAGACCAACGAGTCCGCAGCCGAATCCGCAGTCGAATCCGCAGCGGTCGAGGCCGATGCCGATGCCGAACCCACCGCCGAGGAGGCGCCGCACGTCTCCAAGGCGCCGGCCTTCATCAAGGCCCGCCGGGGTCTGCACCTGAGCTGGCAGGTCGGCGTCTTCATCGTCGGCCTCGCCGTCATCGGCGCCGGCGTCGCCATGCTCGTGCTGCCCGGCCCGGGCTGGGTGGCGATCTTCGCGGGCCTCGCGATCTGGGCGACCGAATTCGCCTGGGCCCACTTCGCGCTGCGCTGGACCAAGCGCAAGGTCAGCGAGGCCACGCAGAAGGCGCTGGACCCGAAGGTCCGCCGCCGCAACATCATCCTGACCAGCGTCGGGCTCGCGATCGCGGGCATCGCCATCGGCGTCTACCTGTGGACGCACGGGTTCTCGCTGCCTTGGGGCGACAAGGTGGAGTGAGCCCGCCCGCCCATGGCGGAGAGCACCGCTGACATGCGGTAATGTTTGCGGTGCGTCCGGGCGATTAGCTCAGTGGGAGAGCACTTCGTTCACACCGAAGGGGTCACTGGTTCGAACCCAGTATCGCCCACCCGGACCAGAGGCCCGGAGACTTTCACAGTCTCCGGGCCTCTGGCGTTTTCCCTCGTACGGCCCACGGCCGGCACCCGTACGGCCCTGGCGCCGGGGTACGGACGCCAGGGCCGGAGGCAGGTCGGACGACGGGGTCGGAGGGCCCGGTCCGGTGGCCGGTTCGATGGCCGGTCCGGTGGCCGGGTCCGAGGGCGGGCTACTTCAGCCGCCCGATCGCCTCCCGCAGCCGGCGGGCGTCGCGCAGCCGCTTCTCGTAGGTGGCCCCCACCACCAGCAGCAGCACCCCCGCCAGGGCCGGCGGCAGCCAGCGCGGCAGCGCGTCCACCACCTGGACGACGTACGGGGTCAGCTCGTGCAGCGCCACCGCCGCCAGCGTCGCCCCGCCCAGCAGCAGCGGCGCCCGGAGCCGGCCGCGGGCACCGGCCAGGGTCACCCCGAGCGCGGCCGTCCCCAGCAGCAGCGGCCGCAGCCAGTGCGGATCGCCCCACACCGCGAGGGTGCTCGGCAGCAGGGTCGCCGCCAGCCCCGGACCGTACGCCGTCCAGGACCCGGCCAGCGGGTCACGCCGCCGCCGCAGGAAGCCCACGGCCAGCGCCGCCGCCGTCACCGGCAGGGTGTACGCCTCGGGCACCGTCACCTCCGACGCCGCGAGCCGTACCCAGGTCGCCGCCAGGAACAGGGCCCCGGCCGGCCAGCCCGCCGCCGCCCGGCGCTCGGGCCGTACCGCCGCCGCCGCGCACACCACCCCGGCCAGGGCCAGGACCAGCGCGAGCACCGGAGCGTCCCCGGCGGCCAGGGCCACCGCGAGCAGACCCGCCGCGGCCGCCGCGACCTCCGCCGCGACCCGTACGGGGCCCAGCCGCGGGCCGAGCGCCGCCACGGCAGCCGGGACCACCAGCACCGCCGGCGCCCACCAGGCCACCGGCCACTCCAGCAGGGCGCCCAGGGCCACCGCGAGCAGCGCCGCGTAGCCGACGGAGAGGGCCGCCGCGCCCGCGCGGGCCCACACCGGGGCGGGCCGGTACGCCGCTCCCGCCGCGCACGCGGCCCCCAGCAGGCCGAACACCGCGAAGGTGGCCAGCCGGCCGTCAAGGGCCGCCACGGACACGCTCAGGGCCCCCGCGAGGGCGCACGCGCCCGCCGCGATCCCCGCGAGGCCGCGGAGGGCGAGCGCCGTGGCCGCCGTGACCGCCGCGGGTCCGGAGCCCGCGGGGACGCCGTCGCCGACGGGCGCGGTCCCGGCCGGGCCGCCGTCGGCCGCCTTCGCCGGTGCGCCGGCCCCCGCCGCGGACCGCAGCGCGAGCGTTCCCGCCGCCAGCGTCACCGCGAGCTGGGCCGCGAAGACCGCGCCCGGGGCCGCGTCGAGCACCACGGGGGCCGTGAACAGCGCCGCCCAGCCCAGGACCACCGCGGCCACCCCCGGCTCCGTGCGTCCCGGGAGCACCCGGACCAGCCACCACGCGGCCCCGGCCGTCAGCAGCAGGACCACCAGCGGTGCGGACCCCGAGCCCTCGGCGGCCACCGGAGCGGGCGTGGTCACCGACCAGACCTCCTCCAGCACCCGCAGCCGGCCCAGCAGCACCGTCGCCACCCACGCCGCGCTCAGCGCCGCCTGTACGACGGCGACCCCCGCACCGGTCAGGGCGAGGCCGCGCCGGACCGGCTCCGGGAGCGCGGAGACCCGTAGGGCGCCCAGCAGGGGCAGGGCCACCGCGAGGTACACGACGGCCGCCCAAGACGGGCTCAGCTCCGGCCGGAACGGTCCGCCCAGCGCGGCCACCGCCGCGAAGGCGCCGGCCGCCGCGAAGGCGGCCCGCGGGCCCGGGGCGCGCCAGGCCACCACCAGCGCGAGCACGGCCACCGCCGCCAGCCGCACCGAGGGAGCCAGGGCCGAGCCCGTCGACCCGGCGTCCAGGGACTGCGCCAGGGCCGTCAGCAGCGCGATCCCGCCCATCACCGAGCCGGCCGCCCCCGCCCAGCGGGAACACCGCCCGGGCCGCAGCAGCGCCAGCCCGGCGTCCAGCGCCGCGGTGCCCAGCAGGGCCCAGGCCATGTCCAGCCCGCCCGCCCCGGCGGCCAGTGCCGCCAGCGGCAGCGGGAGCTGCGCCGTCAGCAGCGCCGCCGGGACCGGGACCCGCAGCGCGGGCAGGCAGCCCCCGTACCCCGCCCACACCGCCGCCAGCACCGCCGCCGCGGCCGCCGCGTACGCCAGGCCGTCCACCTCCGGCATGCCGACGGCGTACAGCGCGTACGCGTCGAGCACCGTCAGCAGCAGACCCACCGCGGCCACCGCCTCGGCCGTCGAGCGCAGCCCCCGGCGCAGCAGCGCCACCGGGGCGCCCAGCGCCGCCGCCGTCACCACGCCGAGCACCGCACTGCGCCCGGCGATCCCCAGGGAGCCCCAGCTGACCAGCGTGAACGCCAGGGCCGCCACCGCCAGCAGCACCGCGCCCAGGACCAGCAGCACGTTCTGCGCACCGGGACCCGAGGCCTCCGCGCCCTGCGCGGGCGCGGCCGGCCGGACCGTCGCCCCCCACGCGTGGGGGGCCTGGGCGCCCAGCAGCCAGGCACGGCGGTTCAGCAGGAAGTGGCGCCGGGCGTCGAGTTGGATCAGTTCGCGGTCGATGAGCACGAGCTCCTCGGCCGGTGGCAGGGGGTTTTCCATGGTTCGGAGTGTGGCGCCCGTCACCCCGTCAGGACATGGGTGCGCGTACTCATCTCCGGATGAGTTCCGGCTGAGTACCCGGTGCGCGCGCCCGCCGCGCGCAAGACTGGAGACATGGACCGAAGCAGCCAGGGCGCCGCGTCCGGCGGCGCCCGTGACGGCGGGCCCGGCGACCGGGCCGCCCCCGCCAACCCCGGTGGGCGGTGGACCCGTTACCGCTTCCGCAGCGTGTGGGACCTCGACGCCGCGCCCGCCCGCGTCTACGCCGCCCTGGAAACCCCCGAGTCCTACCCCCTGTGGTGGCCCCAGATCCGCGCCGTGGCCCCCGCCGGCGACGGGAGCGGCGGCACCGCCGCCATCCGCTCCGTCCTCCCGTACACCCTGCACGTGGGCGCGGCCGAACTCCTGCGGGACCCCGCGGGCGGCGTCCTGGAGGTCGCCCTGCTCGGTGATCTGGAGGGCTGGGCGCGGTGGACCGTACGGGCGCGGACCGGCGGCACGCGGGCGCTGTACGAGCAGGAGGTCGAGGTGCGCCGCCCCCTGATGCGCCTGCTCGCCTTCCCCGGGCGGCCGGTGTTCCGGCTCAACCACAGGCTGATGATGCGGGCCGGACGGCGCGGGCTCGCCGCACATTTGGCGGCCCGGCCGGAAGCGGTTTGAACCAGCCCCGGGCCTTCTGTATTGTTCACACCGTTCCCGGGCGATTAGCTCAGCGGGAGAGCACTTCGTTCACACCGAAGGGGTCACTGGTTCGATCCCAGTATCGCCCACCGGGACAGGCCGGTCCGTCTGATGACGGACCGGCCTTCCGCATGTAAGGGCCCTTGCCGCACCGACTCGTGCCGTACGGGCCCCCTCACGCCGCCGCGGGCAGCTCCGGCCGCAGCGGCCAGTGCGGATCCACCGACTCCGGTGTGCCCTGCCGCGCGAACCACGCCTGGAGTCCCCGCGCCTGCGCCGCGTGCCACACCTGCTGGAGCGTGTGCAGCTCCGCCGGCGACAGCCGCTCCAAACGGGCCGCGAACCGGCGGCCCACGGCCCGTACGAGCTCCAGGGACGCCAGCGCGTCCGCGCCCGCGTCATGGGCACCCTCCAGCTCTATCCCGTAGTGCGCGCACAGGTCCGTGAGCGTCCGGCGCCCCTTGCGGTAGCGGTCCAGATGCTTGTCGAGCACCCGCGGATCCAGCACCGTCAGCGGGCGGTTGTCCAGGTAGCGGGCCAGCGAGGACGCCCGGTGGCGGCGCAACTCCCGGTCCAGCAGGGTCAGATCGAACGGCGCGTTCATCACCACCACCGGCCTCCCCGCCACCTGCTGCTCCCCGAGAGCGCGGGCTATCTCCTCCACCACCGGCGCCGGCCACCGGCCGTTGCGCTGGAGGTGGTCATCGGTCAGACCGTGCACTTCCGTGGCCCCCGGGGGTACCGGGATGCCGGGATTGACCAGCCATCGCGTCGAGCGGATCCGGCCGCCCGCGCACTCCTGGACGATGAGCGCGGCGGACACGATCCGATCGCGCTCCACGTCCACCCCGGTCGTCTCCGTGTCGAATGCGGCCAGCGGGCCCTCGTACCAGCGTGTCATGGCGAACTCCTCGTCACCCGTCGGCAGATGGCCCCACCCGGGCACCGCGCCCCAGGCCCGCCACCCTTGCCCGAAACGGTGATACCCGGGCTCTTTGCCCCGTACGCCGTTTGCGGGACGCCGACTGCGGAGACAACTCAACTGGGGGACCGCACACATGACCGGTCGTCAACCCCGACACCCTGACACGCACCTGACGCGGCCCCACGCGGCCGCTTCGACGGGGACAGCCCGGAAGGCATGGGGAGCCGGCCATGGCGCTCGCGCAGCCCGAACCGGGCGGGGTGCTCGCGGGGCAGATCGATCCGCGGACCGACCCGCGGAGCGGACCGCTGCGCGGCACGCTCGCCACCACCGCCTGCATGGAAACCCTCCAGGTGGGATACCTGCACGCCGTCGTCGCCGCGGCGGGCTGCTCGCTGTCCCAGCCCTTTCCCGACAACGGCATCGACTGGCACGTCAGCCACGGCGCCCCCGAGCACGTCATCGACGACGAGGTGACCATCAAGGTCCAGCTCAAGGCGACCTACCAGATACCGGCCGGACCGCCCGGGCCCACCTTCGGCTTCACCCTCGACAACGAGCACCTGGTGAAGCTGGCCCGCAGTCCGGTCGCCGTGCACAAGATCCTCGTCGTGATGCTCGTCCCGCGGGAACGCGACCAATGGCTGAGCGCCGGACACGACCGGCTCGACCTGCGGCACTGCTGCTACTGGACCAATCTCGCCGGACACCCCGTGACCGGCCGGCGCCGGACCACCGTACGGATCCCGACCACGCGGATCTTCGACGACCGGGCGCTCTGCGAGATCATGACCCGGGTCGGGTCGGGAGGGACACCTTGATGAACTGGCAGTCACCGCACCTGGAGCCGCTCTCCTCACCGGAGTTCGCGGCGGGCGCCCCCGATCCCGCGCACGTCGATCCGCTCGTGCTCGGCGCCCTGCTCCACCGGCACGGCTGGCTGCGCCGCGGCGGCGCCGCCGGACGGTACGGGCGCTGGACGCCGCCCGCCCCGTACGGCATGGGCAGCGGCGGCACCAGCCTCCTCGTCCCCGAGAGCCGGGCCTTCCCCGACTGCGCCGACCTGCTCGAAGAGGCGCTCACGGCGCTCTCGCGCAGCGGGCTGCCGTCGGCGCGCGAGGTGCTCTACGGGCTCAGCGTGCCGAGCGACGAGATCCGCTGGGAGCGCGAGATCCCGCGCGGGGCCTACGGACTCCAGGGCGAGGCCGACTGGACCGTCCAGGAGCAGCTCCGCTCGGCCGCCCGCCAGCTGCTCCTCGCCGGGGCGCTGGCCGACCGGGCACGGGCCGGGTACTACGGAGCCCGCCACCGCGGCCAGGCGGAGCGGGCGCTGGACGGGGTCCTGGTCGGGCCGGCCCCGGGCGGTCGGCGGCTGACCGCCTACGTTCCCGTCGACGGGGGCCGCGGCACCGTGACCCGGCTGCACCACGCGCTGCACGCCGCCCGCGAGGCGGTGGACTACCGGCGGGCCACCGGTGGCATGGAAGCCTTCGACGCGGCGGTCGAGGCCGGGGTCAGCCGGGAGCTGGCCGAGGCGCTGATCTCGCTGGTCCACGGCTCGGAGGGGGCCCGGGTGGCCCTCGCGTGGGCCCCGGCGGCCGGGGTCCCGGCGGGATGTGCGGCCCGGCCCGAGCCGGTGGAGTTCTCGCCCGGCGACCTGCCGGTGCTCCGGGAGGCGGCCGCGCGGTACACGAGGGACGAGCCGGCGGTGGCGGTCCGGGTGGCGGGAGCGGTGGTCCGGATGCGGAGGTCCGCCCCGGGCGGCGGGGGCACGGTCCGGCTGCGGGTCCTCGCCGGGGCGGAGATCCCGTACGTCCGGGTCGTGCTCGACGAGGAGTCGTACCGGGTGGCGGGCCACGCGCACCTGGTGGGACTGCCGATCCGGGTCAGCGGGCGCTTGCAGCGGCGGGGCGGCTTCCGCCGCCTGACGGACGCCGCGGACGTCCGCCCGGTCCCGCTGGACGAGGTCGAGAGGGACCGGCTGATGAAGTCCCTGGACGAGTCCCTCGACGCGGGGGACGCACTGCCGTCGGACGACTGAAGAAGACGACTGACGACTAAAGAAGCCGGCCCCCGGGAAGCCGGCCTAGACGTGCAGCTCGGGGGGAAAGCCGGTCCAGCACAGCTCGGGCGGCAGGTGCCGCATGTCGTTGAGGAGGAGGACGGAGGCGGGCCGCCCGGGCGCGTAGCGGATGACCGTGAGGGCGGCGTTGGCGTGGTTGAGGCCGAGCCAGCGCCACGGCGGCGCGTCCATGGCGTCCCGGACGAGCCACGCGACCAGGAAGTTGTGGGTGACGACCAGCTCGTGCCGGTCCTCCCCACCGTCCACGGGTCCGGTGAACAGGTCCAGGGCCCGCCGGGCCAGCGCCGGTCCCTGCTCCCGCTCCTCGTCGGAGGCGGTGGCGAGGAAGCGGAGGAAGAGGTCCGCGGACTCCGCCGGAAGCTCCTCCCGCGGCGGCTCGTAGGGGACGTAGTCGCCCGCGACGTCCGAGACGTGCAGGGGGACGTCCTTCAGCTGCTCGCCGATCAGGCGCGCGGTCTCCTCCGCCCGGGGCAGCGGGCCGTGGTGAACCGCCGCGAGGGGTATGTCGCGCAGGCGTCGGCCGAGCAGCTCGGCCTGCCTGCGGCCGCCTTCCGTCAGCCCGCTCTCCTCCGAGGCCGCCTCGCCGTGCCGCACCAGGTAGAGGTAACGGGTAGCCGTGCCGGTCATCACATGCTCCTCTGCGCTCACTGACGATCTTGTGCATCCTGGGACGAGGCCGTCGGCGGCGGCGGTTCCCACCGGCCCGGGCGGTAACCGTTTAGCGGCTCGGCCCATCCGCTCGGTACGATTCAGACGCGCAGTGATCCGCTCGCGCACCCCCTGAGTCAGGAGCAGACCGGTGTCAGACGTCCGTGTGATCATCCAACGCGATTCCGAGCGGGACGAGCGCGTGGTGGCCACGGGCACTACGGCGGCGGAGCTCTTCGCCGGCGAGCGCACCATCGTCGCCGCGCGCATCGCGGGCGAGCTGAAGGACCTCGCGTACGAGGTGAGGGACGGCGAGACCGTCGAGCCCGTGGAGATCTCCTCTCCCGACGGCCTCGACATCCTGCGCCACTCCACCGCGCACGTCATGGCGCAGGCCGTGCAGGAGCTGTTCCCCGAGGCCAAGCTGGGCATCGGCCCGCCGGTCCGCGACGGCTTCTACTACGACTTCGACGTCGCGAAGCCCTTCACTCCCGATGACCTCAAGGCCATCGAGAAGAAGATGCAGGAGATCCAGAAGCGCGGCCAGCGCTTCGCCCGCCGCGTCGTCACCGACGAGGCGGCCCGCGAGGAGCTGGCGAACGAGCCGTACAAGCTGGAGCTCATCGGCATCAAGGGTTCCGCGTCGACCGACGACGGCGCGAACGTCGAGGTGGGCGGCGGCGAGCTGACCATCTACGACAACTTCGACGCCAAGACCGGCGACCTGTGCTGGAAGGACCTCTGCCGGGGCCCCCACCTGCCGACCACCCGCAACATCCCGGCGTTCAAGCTGATGCGCAACGCCGCCGCCTACTGGCGCGGCAGCGAGAAGAACCCGATGCTCCAGCGCATCTACGGCACCGCGTGGCCCTCGAAGGAGGAGCTGAAGGCCCACCTCGACTTCCTCGTGGAGGCCGAGAAGCGCGACCACCGCAAGCTCGGCACCGAGCTCGACCTGTTCTCCGTACAGGACGAGATCGGCTCCGGCCTGGCCGTCTTCCACCCGCGCGGCGGCGTCATCCGCCGCACCATGGAGGACTACTCGCGCAAGCGGCACGAGGAAGAGGGCTACGAGTTCGTCTACACCCCGCACGCCACCAAGGGCACCCTCTTCGAGAAGAGCGGCCACCTGGACTGGTACGCGGAGGGCATGTACCCCCCCATGCAGCTCGACGGTGGTACCGACTACTACCTCAAGCCCATGAACTGCCCGATGCACAACCTGATCTTCGACGCGCGCGGCCGCTCCTACCGTGAACTGCCGCTGCGTCTCTTCGAGTTCGGCACCGTGTACCGGTACGAGAAGTCCGGCGTCGTGCACGGCCTGACCCGCTCGCGCGGTTTCACCCAGGACGACGCGCACATCTACTGCACCAAGGAGCAGATGGCGGAGGAGCTCGACCGCACGCTGACCTTCGTGCTGAACCTGCTCCGCGACTACGGCCTGACCGACTTCTACCTGGAGCTCTCCACCAAGGACCCGGAGAAGTTCGTCGGCTCGGACGAGATCTGGGAGGAGGCCACCGCCACCCTCCAGCAGGTCGCCGAGAAGCAGGGTCTGCCCCTGGTCCCGGACCCGGGCGGCGCCGCGTTCTACGGCCCCAAGATCTCCGTGCAGTGCCGTGACGCCATCGGCCGCACCTGGCAGATGTCGACCGTGCAGCTCGACTTCAACCTGCCGGAGCGCTTCAACCTGGAGTACACCGGCCCCGACGGCACCAAGCAGCGGCCGGTCATGATCCACCGTGCGCTGTTCGGTTCCATCGAGCGGTTCTTCGCCGTGCTGCTGGAGCACTACGCGGGCGTCATGCCGCCGTGGCTCGCCCCGGTCCAGGCGGTCGGCATCCCGATCGGCGACTCGCACATCGAGTACCTGCAGGAGTTCGCCGCCGAGGCGAAGAAGAAGGGCCTGCGCGTCGAGGTGGACGCCTCCTCCGACCGGATGCAGAAGAAGATCCGCAACCAGCAGAAGCTGAAGGTCCCCTTCATGATCATCGTCGGTGACGAGGACATGGCCGCGGGCACCGTCTCCTTCCGCTACCGCGACGGTTCGCAGGAGAACGGCGTCCCGCGCGACCAGGCGCTGGCCAAGCTCGTGGACGTCGTGGAGCGCCGCGTCCAGGTGTGACGGATGTGGCTGCCGTGACCGCTGTGTGACGGCCCGGAGCCCCCGGGGACCTCAGGTCCGCGGGGGCTCCTCCTCGTCCTGGCGGCGGAACACCTGGAGCATCCAGGAGGAGAAGGAGCCCGTCACCGCGCCCAGCAGCGCCAGGCCGCCGGCCATCATGAACGCCGCGATGATCCGGCCCACCGGGGTGACCGGCGCCATGTCCCCGTAGCCCACCGTGGTCAGCGTCTCGCACACCCACCACACGGCGTCCCCGAAGGTGTGGATCGTGCCGTTCGGGGCCCGGCGCTCGAAGTGGTAGACCCCGAGGGCGCCGGCGAACCCCATCAGCCCGGCCGACAGGCCGGCGTACGACATCACCCGCGCGTACAGCCCCTGGCGCGGGCGCTTCTGCCGGGCCTGGATCGCGTTGTGGACCTTGACCATGCGCAGCGGCCGCAGCAGCGGCAGCATCACGATCAGGGTGTCCAGCCAGTGCACGCGGACGAAGCGCAGCGGCCGCATGCCGCTCAGGTACAGCCGGGCCAGGTAGTCCACGATGAAGCAGACCCAGGTCAGTGCGACCACGACGAGGCTGATGTCCCGCCACAGGGGGTGGGCCCGGTAGGCCAGCACGGAGGTCGCGTAGGAGCCCAGGAAGATCAGGGAGGCGTAGAACAGGGGCAGCTCGGTCCGGCGTTCCCAGGCCTGATCACCGGACTCGGGTGCATGGTTCATGGGGCCAGCATCGCTTCCCGCACACCGGTGTTCGCCCCGGCGACACGCCGCTCGGGGCCAAGGTCATATGCTGCATCCCATGACGATTGAGCCGGAGCAGCAGATCGGTGTGGGCACGCAGGACGCGTTCCAGCGTCTGTGGACGCCCCACCGGATGGCCTACATCCAGGGGGAGAACAAGCCGACCGGGCCGGAGGCCGGGGACGGCTGTCCCTTCTGCGGGATTCCGGAGATGTCGGACCAGGACGGACTGGTCGTGGCCCGGGGCAGGCACGTCTACGCCGTGCTGAACCTCTACCCGTACAACGGCGGCCACCTGATGGTCGTGCCGTACCGGCACGTCGCCGATTACACGGACCTGGACGCCGCCGAGACCCTGGAACTCGCCGACCTCACGAAGCGGGCGATGGTCGCGCTGCGCAAGGCCTCCGGTGCGCACGGGTTCAACATCGGCATGAACCAGGGCCAGGCCGCCGGCGCCGGCATCGCCGCGCACCTGCACCAGCACATCGTGCCCCGCTGGGGCGGGGACACGAACTTCATGCCGGTCGTGGGCCACACCAAGGTCCTGCCCCAACTCCTCGCGGACACCCGCCAGATGCTCGCGGACGCCTGGCCCTCCGACTAGGGACGGCCGGGGCGGATGTCCGCGCGACCTCACGCGTCGTAGACGTCCGCCTTGCGCGGTGCGGCGTCCTGGACCATACCGCTGACGATCATCGAGCGGTTGGTGAAGCGTTCGGTGTCGACCCCGTTCTCCTCCAGGACCCGCATCGCGGCGGTGTGCACCGCCCGCAGGACCGGGGTCGCGGCGCGCATCGCGTCGTCCGCCATGAAGCGGTGGCGCCACGGCTGGCCGGCCCAGACGTGGCGGACGCCGAAGGGCTCCGGGAGGACGAGCTTGCCGCCCAGGAAGTCCAGGAGCGGCGGGTACCAGGTGAAGGGCGCCCGCACGGCGAGGCGTACGACCTCGCTCGTGTCGACCACCGGCCGCTTGAGCTCCACGGTTTCCCAGAAGCGCACGGATTTGGCGACCTCGTCCACCGGCGCCGCCGATTTGGTGGTGAACAGGCCGTGCACCGGGCCGAGCGCGTGCCCGGTGACCTCCACGCGCAGGGTCTTGTAGAGCACGGTGACCGTGACCAGCATGGTGATCACG
Organism: Streptomyces sp. NPDC002886; assembly: GCF_042888445.1. NCBI lineage: Bacteria > Bacillati > Actinomycetota > Actinomycetes > Kitasatosporales > Streptomycetaceae > Streptomyces > Streptomyces sp. NPDC002886. The sequence continues at coordinate 215,684 of NZ_JBIAPV010000005.1, read as the reverse complement.
AGCTGGCCGTCCCAGAGCGGGTACTGGATGCCGAGGTAGTGCCGGTTGCCGGCGCTGAACTGCTGCTCGTTGCAGATCCGGGTGATCTCGTGCGGCTTCACCAGGAAGGTGTCCACGTCCGCGCCGCTGGGGCGGGTCACTTCCTTGGCGCCTTCGCCGACCGGTGTGACGATCCAGTGCGTGATCGACGCGGGCGGGAGGCCGCCGGTGTGCAGGGGGCCGCGCTCCAGCTTGCGCAGCTGGGTGTCGATCGCGCGTATGACGTCCCAGCTGCGGAACGGGTGGATCTCGGAGCCCTCGTTCCTGGGCACGAGCTCCTCGGCCATCTGCCAGCTGCCCCAGCGCGTGCCCATGCCGAGTATGCCCTTGGGGCCCGCGTAGAAGACGGCGTTGCTGCGGTCCTCCGCCGTGAGCTTGGCCAGGGAGTGGCGCAGGTCCTCGCGGGCCTTCTCGTCGGGGTTGCCCGGGACGGCCTCCGGGATCTTGGCGGCCACCCCGCCGCCGCCCGCGAGGAGCCCGTCCCAGCGGGAGCGCAGGTCCTCGGCGGTGGCCTGGCAGAGCCGGCGGGCGAGGAACCAGCCGGCGACCGGGGCGATGACCATGGCGCGGACGTAGAGGCCCAGGAAGCCGGTTGCCGGGAGCCGGAACATCAGGACGGCGACCACCAGGCCCACGCCGACGAGGAGCGCCGTGCCCATCCAGGAGGCCCCCTTGGCGTTGGAGCCCGCCAGGGCCTTGCGGGCCCAGAACAGGCCGAGCCACAGCAGCAGGCCGGGGAGGAACACGACCCCGCAGGCGAGCATGATCAGGCGGAGCTTGCGGTCCCGCTCCTTGCGGATGCGGGAGGCGGCCAGACAGTGCTCGACGACGGTCTGCGGGTCGGCGCCGAAGGACTGGATGAGGGGCTTGCGGGTGGGCGGGATCGTGCGGGCCTCGACCGCGCGGCAGAAGGCCTCGCCGAGGTTGGGGGCGAGCAGGGACACCTTGGCGGGTTTGACCACGGACTCGTGGTACTCGTTGTTGGCCTTGAGTATCTCTTCCAGCTTGGTGTCGCGTCCGCCGTCCCGATAGGCGGCGGAGGCGAGGGCGTTGGTCGCGGCGGTCTGGCCGCCGCCGCCCTGGAGCGGGATCTGTGCCCCGGGCCTGAAGTCGAATCCGTCGTCCGCCACCGCTGCCCCCATCGCTGTGCGTCGTACTCGTGTACCTCGTGTGCGGGCCTGCCCGCGCTACCGCCCGCCCGGTCCACCTGCCGGGTCTACCTGCTCGGTCTACCCGTTCGGTCTGCCCGACTCACGCGCGGACGAGCCTATCGGCCGATTCCTCCCCATGGTGATGGGACAGGTAAATGCCGCCCACCGCAACCGGGTTGGATGGGCGGCAGCAGTGACGCTATGTCAGTTGGCTTCCCTTCTCTGACTGTTCGCGCAGCTTGTCCGCTAGCTGTGGGGGCATCGGCTCGTGCCGGGCGTACGTACGGCTGAACAGCCCCGTGCCGTGCGATACGGAGCGCAGCTCGACGGCGTACCGGCCGATCTCGATCTCGGGGATCTCGGCGAGGACCCGGGTGCGCCCGGTGCCCGCCGCGTCGGTGCCCACGACGCGGCCCCGGCGGCCGGCGAGGTCGTTCATGACGGGGCCGACGTACTCGTCGGGAACGAGAACGGCGAGCTCGGCGACCGGTTCGAGGAGCTGGACGCAGGCTCCGGAGGCGGCGGCTTCGCGCAGGGCGAGGGCGCCCGCGGTCTGGAAGGCGGCGTCGGAGGAGTCCACCGAGTGGGCCTTGCCGTCGAGCAGGGTGATGCGTACGTCGACCAGCGGGTGGCCGGCCGAGAGCCCCCGGGCGGCCTGCGCCCGGACGCCCTTCTCCACGGACGGGATGAACTGGCGCGGAACCGCTCCGCCGACGACCTTGTCGACGAACTCGATGCCGCTGCCCGGCGGCAGCGGCTCGACCTCGATCTCGCAGATGGCGAACTGGCCGTGGCCGCCGGACTGTTTCACGTGCCGCCCCCGGCCGCCGGCCTTGGCGCCGAAGGTCTCGCGGAGGCTGACCTTGTGCGGGACCGGGTCCACCTGGACCCCGTACCGGGTGCGCAGCCGTTCGAGGGCGAGGTCCTGATGGGCCTCGCCGAGGCACCACAGGACGAGCTGGTGGGTGTGCGGGTTCTGTTCGAGCCGCATGGTCGGGTCCTCGGCGACCAGCCGGGCCAGGCCCTGGGAGAGCTTGTCCTCGTCGGCCTTGCTGTGGGCCTCGATGGCGAGGGGGAGCAGCGGGTCGGGCATCGACCAGGGCTCCATCAGGAGGGGGTCGTCCTTGGCGGAGAGGGTGTCGCCGGTCTCGGCGCGGGTGAGTTTGGCCACGCAGGCCAGATCGCCGGCGACGCAGTGGGTGAGGGGGCGCTGCTGTTTGCCGAAGGGGGAGGTCAGGGCGCCGACGCGCTCGTCCGCCTCGTGGAGGTCACGGTCCTCGTGGCCGCGGTCCGTGAGCCCGTGCCCGCTGACGTGGACCGTCTCGTCGGGGCGCAGGGTGCCGGAGAAGACGCGGACGAGCGAGACGCGGCCGACGTAGGGGTCGGAGGAGGTCTTCACCACCTCGGCGACGAGCCGTCCGCCGGGATCGCAGGTGACCGCGGGGCGGGCCGCGCCGTCGGGGGTGGTGACGCCGACGGGCGCGCGCTCCAGCGGGGTGGGGAAGCCGCCGGTGATCAGTTCGAGGAGTTCTACGGTGCCCAGGCCCTTGCGGGCGCCGTCGGCGGCGGGGGCGGCCATCAGGACGGGGTGGAAGGTGCCGCGGGCGACGGCCCGCTCCAGGTCGTCGATCAGGGTCTTGAGGTCGATCTCCTCGCCGCCGAGGTAGCGGTCCATGAGGGTCTCGTCCTCGCTCTCGGCGATGATCCCCTCGATCAGCCGGGCACGGGCCTCGGTGATGAGGGCGAGCTCGCCGGGATCCGGGTCGCGTTCGACGCGGTCGCCGGAGGTGTAGTCGTAGACGCGCTGGGAGAGCAGTCCGAGCAGTCCGGCCACCGGGGCGTGGCCGTCGGGGGCGACGGGGCCGTGCAGGGGCAGGTAGAGCGGGCGCACCGCATCGGGGTCGTCCGCGCCGAAGGCGTCGCCGCACACCGTGGTCATCTGCGCGTAGTCGGCGCGGGCGGCTTCCAGGTGGGTCACGACGATGGCGCGGGGCATGCCGACGGCGGCGCATTCGTCCCAGACCATCCGGGTGGCCCCGGAGAGCCCGTCGCCGTCCTCGGCGGCCGAGACCACGAACAGGGCCGCGTCGGCGGCGCGCAGCCCGGCCCGGAGCTCTCCGACGAAGTCGGCGTAACCGGGGGTGTCCAGGATGTTGATCTTGATTCCGGCCCACTCGACGGGGACCAGGGAGAGCTGGACGGAGCGCTGGCGGCGGTGCTCGATCTCGTCGTAGTCGGAGACGGTGGCGCCGTCCTCGACGCGCCCGGCCCGGTTCACGGCGCCGGCGGTCAGGGCCAGGGCCTCGACCAGGGTGGTCTTGCCGGATCCGCTGTGGCCGACCAGCACGACGTTCCGTACGGAGGCGGGGTGGTCGGCCGTCGGTGCTCTTCCGGCGGCTCCGGATTGGTGTGATGAGGCTCCCACGATGCTCGTGCCTCCCGATTGGAGGGGATGGAGGGGGAAATTCCTCCTTCGAGCTTTGCACTGCCGTCACACGGCGTCCATACGTCGTACGAGAGGTGCCGCGGGAGGCACGGGGGAGGGGCGCGGGAGGCGCGCCGAGGAGAAGGTGTCCGGAAACGTGCCCGGAAACCTGCCCGGGCAGGGCGCCCGGAACGTGGCGAACGGCCCGAGAACGGCCCGCGTCGTGTGAACCGGTGGGTGCGCGGCGCCGATGGCCCGGGGCCCTGGCTACGATGGGCCAGCCGGTGGCCGTGGTGGCCGTGCGGCCCAGCGACCCTCCGGGAAGGCCATGCTGAACAAGTACGCGCGTGCATTCTTCACGCGTGTTCTCACGCCATTCGCCGCTCTTCTGCTCCGGATGGGAGTGAGTCCCGACGCGGTCACCCTCATCGGCACGGCCGGAGTGGTGGCCGGAGCCCTGGTCTTCTTCCCCATGGGCGAGTTCTTCTGGGGCACGATCACCATCACGCTCTTCGTCTTCTCCGACCTGGTGGACGGGAACATGGCCCGCCAGGCCGGCGTCTCGAGCCGGTGGGGCGCGTTCCTCGACTCCACCCTCGACCGGGTGGCGGACGCGGCGATCTTCGGCGGACTCGCGCTCTGGTACGCGGGTTCCGGGAACAACAACGCGCTCTGCGCCGTCGCCATCTTCTGCCTGGCCAGCGGCCAGGTGGTCTCGTACACCAAGGCCCGCGGCGAGTCGATCGGGCTGCCGGTGGCCGTCAACGGGCTCATCGAACGCGCCGAACGCCTGGTGATCACGCTGGTCGCGGCCGGTCTGTCCGGGCTGGAGACCTTCGGCGTCGCCTCGTGGATCGGCCTGCTGCTGCCCATCGCGCTCTGGGTGGTCGCGGCGGGCTCGCTCGTGACCCTGATCCAGCGCGTGGTGACCGTACGGCGCGAATCCGCGGAGGCCGATGCCGCCGCTGCCGCCGCGGGAGCCCCCTCCGAAGGCGGTACGCCCTGATGGGCAAGGCACAGGACAAGCTGGTCGACGGGCTGTACGGGCTCGGCTGGGCCGGGGTCAAGAAGCTCCCCGAGCCGGCCGCGGGAGCCCTCGGCCGGCGGATCGCGGACTTCGTCTGGAAGCGGCGCGGCAAGAGCGTGCTGCGTCTGGAGTCGAACCTGGCACGGGTGGTGCCGGACGCCACGCCCGAGCGGCTGCGCGAGCTGTCGCACGCGGGAATGCGCTCCTACATGAGGTACTGGATGGAGTCCTTCCGGCTGCCGACCATGGCCAAGGAACGATTCAGCACCGACGTCGAGATGAAGGACGACCACATCCTGCGCGAGGCCCTGGCCTCCGGGCGCGGAGTGGTCGTCGCCCTCCCGCACCTCGCCAACTGGGACCTCGCCGGCGCCTGGGCCGTCACCCACATCGGAGTCCCCTTCACCACCGTCGCCGAACGGCTCAAGCCCGAGACCCTCTACGACCGCTTCGTCGCCTACCGCGAGAGCCTGGGCATGGAGGTGCTCCCGCACAACGGCGGCGCCGCCTTCGGCACGCTCGCGCGACGTCTGCGCTCCGGCGGGCTCGTCTGCCTGGTCGCGGACCGGGACCTGTCGGCCTCCGGGGTGGAAGTGGACTTCTTCGGCTCCGCGGCCCGCATGCCGGCCGGCCCGGCGCTGCTCGCCCAGCAGACGGGCGCCGTCCTGCTCCCGGCGACCCTGTACTACGGGGACGCGCCGAAGCTGTACGGGCGGATCCACTCCCCGGTGGAGGTGCCCGAGAAGGGCACCCGCCAGGAGAAGACGGCCGTCATGACGCAGGCGGTCGCCGACGCCTTCGCGCAGGGCATCGCCGAACACCCGCAGGACTGGCACATGCTCCAGCGGCTGTGGCTGGACGATCTGGACACCAGCGGCCGCGACGGCCGGCCCGAGGAGCACTCCGCGTGAAGATCGGCATCGTCTGCCCGTACTCCTGGGACGTCCCCGGCGGGGTCCAGTTCCACATCCGGGACCTGGCGGAACACCTGATCGGCCTCGGCCACGAGGTGTCGGTTCTGGCCCCGTCGGACGACGAGACCGGCCTGCCCCCCTACGTGGTCTCGGCGGGCCGGGCGGTGCCGGTGCCGTACAACGGGTCGGTGGCCCGCCTCAACTTCGGCTTCCTGTCGGCCGCCCGCGTGAGGCGCTGGCTGCACGACGGGGTCTTCGACGTGGTCCACATCCACGAGCCGACCGCCCCCTCGCTGGGCCTGCTGACCTGCTGGGCGGCGCAGGGCCCGATCGTGGCCACCTTCCACACCTCCAACCCGCGCTCCCGGGCGATGCTCGCGGCGTACCCGATCCTGCAGCCGGCGCTCGAGAAGATCAGCGCCCGGATCGCTGTGAGCGAGTACGCGCGACGCACGCTGGTCGAGCACCTGGGCGGGGACGCGGTGGTCATCCCCAACGGCGTGGACGTGGACTTCTTCGCCAAGGCCGAACCGAATCCGGCCTGGTCCGGCCAGACCCTCGGCTTCATCGGCCGCATCGACGAACCCCGCAAGGGCCTGCCCGTCCTCATGGCGGCCTTCCCGGCGATCGTGGCGGCATGCCCGGACGTACGCCTCCTGGTGGCGGGCCGCGGCGACGAGGAGGAGGCGGTCGCCTCCCTGCCCGCCGAACTCCGCTCCCGGGTCGAGTTCCTCGGCATGGTCTCCGACGAGGACAAGGCGCGGCTGCTGCGCAGCGTCGACCTGTACGTGGCCCCGAACACGGGCGGCGAGAGCTTCGGCATCATCCTCGTCGAGGCGCTCTCGGCCGGGGCGGCCGTCCTGGCCGCCGACCTCGACGCCTTCGCGCAGGTCCTCGACCAGGGGGCGGCCGGGGCCCTCTTCTCCAACGAGGACCCCGACTCCCTGGCGGCATCGGCGATCGCCCTCCTGCGCGACCCCGCCCGCCGCGAGGAACTGAGCGCGCGCGGCTCGGCCCACGTACGCCGCTTCGACTGGTCCACGGTGGCGGCGGACATCCTGGCCGTCTACGAAACGGTGACCGACGGCGCGGCGGCGGTCGCGGAGGACGAACGAGTCCCCCTCCGCACCCGCCTGGGCCTCTCCCGCGACACCTAGCCCCTCCGGCCCCGCCCGGACCCTGCCCGGACCCCGGGCCGGGCCCGCGCTCCGGCTCCGCCCTGCCCGGATTGCTGCCCCGGTCCGGCTCTCCGGCCCGGGCGGGGCCGCTGCGCGGGGCGGAGTTCCCCTACCCGCCCTTCGCCCGTTCCCCGGGGCTCCGCCCCGGACCCGTTGCCGCGTACGGCGCCGTTCCGGGGCCTGCTCCCGGACCCCCGCTCCTCAAACGCCGGAGGGGCTGGCTCTTGCCTGGTCGGGGCTGGACTGCCCGCAGGGCAATTTCAGCCTCGCCGGCGTTTGAGGCGCGGGGGTCCGGGGCGGAGCCCCAGGGGGTCCGGGCGGCGCCCGGGGAACGGTGGAAGGGCGGGTAGGGGAACTCCGCCCCGCAGGGCCGACCCAGCCGCACCCGCCCACCGGGCCCCACACCAGGCGGCGGTGGCGGAAACACCGTCCGGCCACCACCGGACGGAGTCCGGTGCAGCGGGGCGAAGCCCGGGAAGCGCGTCAGCGCTGAGCGGTGCGAGCTCCGCGTCGAAAGGTAGAGTCGCGGCCCGTGATCGAAACCCTTGTGTGGATTGCCCTCGGCCTCGGCCTCGTCGGGGTTTACCTCAGTTGGACGGCCGGCCGCCTCGACCGGCTGCACTCCCGGATGGACGCCGCCCGCGCCGCCCTCGACGCACAGCTCGTCCGCCGGGCGTCCGTGGTGCTGGAGGTCGCGACCTCCGGGGTGCTCGACCCCGCCTCCTCCCTCGTCCTGTACGAGGCCGCGCATGCCGCCCGCCAAGCGGAGGAGGAGCACCGCGAGGTCGCCGAGAGCGAGCTCAGCCAGGCCCTGCGCGCCGTCTTCGCCGACGTGGAGCAGGTCGACGCGCTCAAGGCCGCACCGGGCGGCGCGGAGGCCGCGGAGGAGCTGGCGGCCGCGGTCCGCCGGGTGCCGATGGCACGCCGGTTCCTCAACGACGCGGTCCGCGCGGCCCGCGCCCTGCGCCGGCACCGCAAGGTCCGCTGGTTCCGGCTGGCGGGCCACGCGCCCTTCCCGCTGGCCTTCGAGATGGACGACGAGCCTCCGGTGGATCTGGCCGAGCGGCCGTAACTTGTACCCAATGGCCAAATCCCAAGGAGCCACCGGCTGCACATTGGCCCTTGCGGTGGACTGGTCGAGAAGGTTTCCTCGGTCCAGTACCACCAGGTCGTACGACCAGATCGCCCTGGCGATCGCCAGTAGCGCCTGAATCTTCCTTTCGAGTGAGGTCAATCCGTGAGCACGCTTCCCTCCACCCCGCAGTCCGCCGAGTCGGCGATCGGCACCTCCCGCGTCAAGCGCGGCATGGCCGAGCAGCTCAAGGGCGGCGTGATCATGGATGTGGTCAACGCCGAGCAGGCGAAGATCGCCGAGGACGCCGGCGCCGTGGCCGTCATGGCCCTGGAGCGGGTTCCCGCCGACATCCGCAAGGACGGCGGCGTGGCCCGGATGTCCGACCCGAACATGATCGAAGAGATCATCGAGGCCGTCTCCATCCCGGTCATGGCGAAGTCCCGCATCGGTCACTTCGTCGAGGCCCAGGTGCTCCAGTCCCTCGGCGTCGACTACATCGACGAGTCCGAGGTCCTGACCCCGGCCGACGAGGTCAACCACTCCGACAAGTGGGCGTACACCACCCCCTTCGTCTGTGGCGCCACCAACCTCGGCGAGGCCCTGCGCCGCATCGCCGAGGGCGCGGCCATGATCCGCTCGAAGGGCGAGGCCGGCACCGGCAACGTCGTCGAGGCCGTTCGCCACCTGCGCCAGATCAAGAACGAGATCGCCCGCCTGCGCGGCTACGACAACAACGAGCTGTTCGCCGCCGCCAAGGAGCTGCGCGCGCCGTACGAGCTGGTCAAGGAAGTCGCCGAGCTCGGCAAGCTCCCGGTCGTGCTGTTCTCCGCCGGTGGCGTCGCCACCCCCGCCGACGCCGCGCTGATGCGCCAGCTCGGCGCCGAGGGCGTCTTCGTCGGCTCCGGCATCTTCAAGTCGGGCGACCCGGCCAAGCGCGCCGCCGCCATCGTGAAGGCCACCACCTTCTACGACGACCCGAAGATCATCGCGGACGCCTCCCGCAACCTGGGCGAGGCCATGGTCGGCATCAACTGCGACACCCTCCCCGAGTCCGAGCGCTACGCCAACCGCGGCTGGTAATCACCTCATGACGAACACCCCCGTAGTTGGTGTCCTGGCACTCCAGGGCGACGTACGGGAACACCTGATCGCCCTGGCCTCGGCTGACGCCGTGGCCAGGCCGGTCCGGCGTCCCGAGGAGCTCGCCGAGGTCGACGCCCTGGTGATCCCCGGCGGCGAGTCCACGACCATGTCGAAGCTCGCCGTGCTGTTCGGCATGCTGGAGCCGCTGCGCGAGCGGGTGCGCGCCGGGATGCCGGTCTACGGCACCTGCGCCGGCATGATCATGCTCGCCGACAAGCTGCTGGACGGCCGTGAGGACCAGGAGACCCTGGGCGGCATCGACATGATCGTGCGCCGCAACGCCTTCGGCCGGCAGAACGAGTCCTTCGAGGCGCAGGTCGACTTCGCCGGAATCGAGGGCGGCCCCGTCGAGGGCGTCTTCATCCGGGCCCCCTGGGTCGAGTCCGTCGGCGGCGCCGCCGAAGTGCTCGCCACGTACGACGGTCACACCGTCGCCGTGCGCCAGGGCAATGTCCTCGCCACCTCGTTCCACCCCGAGCTCACGGGTGACGACCGGGTCCACGCGTACTTCGTCGACATGGTGCGCGCGGGGCTGTAACGGCGTCCCGGTAGGATCTGAGGCGAACATTGTTGGTGACGCGAAGGAGACAGGCAGATGTCCGGCCACTCTAAATGGGCTACGACGAAGCACAAGAAGGCCGTGGTTGACGCCAAGCGCGGCAAGCTCTTCGCGAAGCTGATCAAGAACATCGAGGTCGCGGCCCGTATGGGCGGCGCCGACATCGATGGCAACCCGACCCTCTTCGACGCCATCCAGAAGGCCAAGAAGAGCTCGGTCCCGAACAAGAACATCGACTCCGCGGTCAAGCGCGGCGGCGGCCTCGAGGCCGGCGGCGCCGACTACGAGACGATCATGTACGAAGGCTACGGCCCGAACGGCGTCGCGGTGCTCATCGAGTGCCTCACCGACAACCGCAACCGTGCCGCGTCCGACGTACGGGTCGCCATGACCCGCAACGGCGGTTCGATGGCCGACCCGGGCTCCGTCTCGTACCTGTTCAACCGCAAGGGCGTCGTGCTGCTGCCCAAGGGCGAACTGTCCGAGGACGACGTCCTGGAGACGGTGCTGGAGGCGGGCGCCGAAGAGGTCAACGACCTCGGCGAGCAGTTCGAGATCATCAGCGAGGCCACCGACATGGTCGCGGTCCGCACCGCGCTCCAGCAGGCGGGCATCGACTACGACTCGGCCGACTCCAACTTCCTGCCGACCATGCAGGTCGAGCTGGACGAAGAGGGCGCGCGCAAGATCTTCAAGCTGATCGACGCGCTGGAGGACAGCGACGACGTGCAGAACGTCTTCGCCAACTTCGACGTCTCGGACGAGGTCATGGAGAAGGTCGACGCCTGATCCAGGCGCCGACCGCTCAGAGTGTCGCGCAGCGGGCCGACGGGGACACACCCCGTCGGCCCGCTGCTTTGTCAGTGCCGCCCGATAACCTGCGAAGCTGCACGTACGGGAGATCGAAGAAGGGGGGCTGCGGTGCGCGTACTGGGCGTTGACCCGGGGCTGACCCGGTGCGGTGTCGGCGTGGTCGAGGGGGTGGCGGGCCGCCCCCTGACGATGCTGGGCGTGGGCGTCGTACGGACGCCCGCGGACGCCGAGTTGGGCAACCGGCTCGTCGGCATCGAGCAGGGCATCGAGGAATGGCTCGACGAGTACCGTCCCGAAGTCCTGGCCGTGGAGCGGGTGTTCAGCCAGCACAACGTCAGCACGGTGATGGGCACCGCCCAGGCCAGTGCCGTTGCCATGCTGTGCGCCGCGCGCCGCGGGATCCCGGTCGCGCTGCACACCCCGAGCGAGGTCAAGGCCGCCGTCACCGGCAGCGGTCGCGCCGACAAGGCGCAGGTCGGAGCCATGGTCACCCGGCTGCTGCGGCTGTCCGCCCCGCCCAAGCCCGCCGACGCCGCGGACGCCCTCGCCCTCGCCATCTGCCACATCTGGCGCGCCCCCGCGCAGAACCGCCTCCAGCAGGCCGTCAACCGGCATGCCAGCGCCCTGAAAGGCCGCACCACATGATCGCCTTCGTCAGCGGCCCGGTCGCCGCGCTCGCCCCCAACCTGGCCGTCATCGAGGTCGGGGGAGTGGGCATGGCCGTGCACTGCACGCCGAACACCCTCGCGGGCCTGCGGACCGGTGAGCCGGCCCGGCTGGCGACGTCCCTGGTCGTACGGGAGGACTCGCTGACGCTGTACGGCTTCGCCGACGACGACGAGCGCCAGGTCTTCGAGCTCCTGCAGACGGCCAGCGGGGTCGGACCGAAGCTCGCGCAGGCGATGCTGGCGGTGCACAGCCCGGACGCGCTCCGCGTAGCCGTCTCGGTGGGGGACGAGAAGGCGCTGATGGCCGTCTCCGGCATCGGGAAGAAGGGCGCGCAGAAGCTCCTGCTCGACCTCAAGGACAAGCTCGGCGCGCCGCTGGGATCGAGCGGCCTGGTCGGCGCGCAGCGCGCGGCGGCCTCCGGCCCGGCGCCCTGGTCGGAGCAGCTCTCCGCCGCCCTGATCGGCCTGGGCTACGCGCCCCGCGACGCGGAGGACGCGGTCTCGGCGGTCACCCCCCAGGCGGAGGCCGCGATCGCCGCCGGCGGCGCGGCCCCGGTTCCGCAGCTCCTGAGGGCGGCCCTCCAGTCCCTGAACCGGGCCCGGTAAACGGGTGCGGAGCCCCGGGATACGGCCCCGCACAGAGACCACCGCACCACCCCGAGAAGGCAGACTTACACCGTGAACTGGGATGACGAGAGCGACGACCGGATCGTCGCGGCCGCGGCGGACGGCGAGGACACCGCCGTCGAGGCGGCCCTGCGGCCCAAGGACCTCGGCGAGTTCGTCGGGCAGGAGAAGGTCCGCCAGCAGCTGGACCTCGTCCTGAAGGCGGCCCGTCAGCGCGGTGCCACCGCCGATCACGTGCTGCTGTCGGGTGCCCCGGGCCTGGGGAAGACCACCCTGTCCATGATCATCGCGGCCGAGATGGGCGCGCCCATCCGGATCACCTCCGGCCCCGCCATCCAGCACGCCGGCGACCTCGCGGCCATCCTCTCCTCCCTCCAGGAGGGCGAGGTGCTCTTCCTCGACGAGATCCACCGGATGTCCCGGCCCGCCGAGGAAATGCTCTACATGGCCATGGAGGACTTCCGCGTCGACGTGATCGTCGGCAAGGGCCCGGGGGCCACCGCCATCCCGCTGGAGCTGCCCCCGTTCACCCTCGTCGGGGCCACGACCCGGGCGGGTCTGCTCCCGCCCCCGCTGCGCGACCGCTTCGGCTTCACCGGCCACATGGAGTTCTACGCCCCCGAGGAGCTGGAGCGCGTCATCCACCGCTCCGCGCGGCTCCTCGACGTGGAGATCGACACCGCCGGCGCCGCCGAGATCGCCGGCCGCTCGCGCGGAACCCCCCGTATCGCCAACCGACTGCTGCGCCGCGTCCGGGACTACGCCCAGGTCAGGGCCGACGGCGTGATCAACCGCGAGGTCGCCGGCACCGCCCTGAAGGTCTACGAGGTCGACGAGCGCGGGCTCGACCGGCTGGACCGGGCCGTTCTGGAGGCGCTCCTGAAGCTCTTCGGCGGGGGACCCGTCGGCCTGTCGACGCTCGCCGTCGCCGTCGGCGAGGAGCGGGAGACCGTGGAGGAGGTGGCCGAGCCCTTCCTCGTACGGGAAGGCCTCCTGGCCAGGACCCCGCGGGGGCGGGTCGCGACCCCGGCCGCATGGGCTCACCTGGGACTTGTCCCGCCACAGCAGTCCGGGAACGGATCAAGCGGACAACAGGGCCTCTTCGGGACCTGACGGCGCGGAGGTTCGCCCCCTCAGGAACTGCGGTGACATGCTGGGCGTTGTTCCATCGGTGCGGACTCGCCTAGACTCCGCCGATGCCGACCCTTACGGTCGGCGTACCCACCCCCCGTACAAAGGCCGTGCGCTCGTGCGGTCGATGCGAAGGACCTGCGTCCCGTGAATATCATGTCCCTCCTTCCGTTCGTGCTGATCATCGGGGCGATGTTCCTGCTGACCCGCAGCCAGAAGAAGAAGCAGCAGCAGGCCGTGCAGATGCGCGACCAGCTGACCGCCGGCACCGGCGTCCGCACCATCGGCGGCATGTACGCCACGGTGAAGGAGATCGGCGAAGACACCGTCACGCTCGAGGTGGCCCCCGGCGTCCACGCGATCTACGCGAAGAACTCCATCGGCGCCGTGCTGGAGGACGCGGAGTACAACCGCATCGTCCACGGCATCACCGATGATCTGACGATCGACACGCCGGTCGTCCCGGACGACGCGTCCTCCCTGACCGGGGACGAGGCCCCCAAGCTCGACCTGGGCAAGAAGGACGAGCCCAAGGCCGACGAGCCCGCGGCGGACGAGCCCAAGGGCGACGAGCCCAAGGACGGCAAGAGCGACGGCGACGCCGGCGCGAAGTAGCGCTGGGCCGGGGACCGAGCGGGGCGCCTGACCGGCAGCCCCGTCGGTCCCCGCCAGTGACCCTTCTGCGGGGGGCAGGGGTCCCCACACACATTTCGTGGCCGTCCACGCGCTGACCCGGCGCCGGACGGTTGGACAGGGAGATACGACAAGGTGGCAGCACCGAAGAAGGGCCGGCGGCCCACGGGGGCTCAGGGGAGGCCGGGGCGTTCCCTGGCCATCATCCTGATCGCGATGGTGGCGCTCACCGCGGGGATGTTCCTCACGAAGCAGACGACGCCGCGACTCGGCATCGACCTCGCAGGCGGTACGAGCATCACGCTCAAGGCCAAGAGCGAGCCCGGTAAGCCGGACGCGATCAACGAGACCAACATGAACACGGCGATCGGCATCATCGAACGCCGCGTCAACGGTCTCGGCGTCTCGGAGGCCGAGGTCCAGAAGCAGGGCCAAGACCACATCATCGTGAACATCCCCAAGGGGTCGAACGAGCAGCAGGCGCGCGAGCAGGTCGGCACCACCGCCCAGCTCTACTTCCGCCCCGTGCTCGCCGTCACCGAGGGTGCCCCGGCACCTCCGGAGGCCAGCCAGAGCGGCTCCCCGAGCGCCGCTCCGAGCGGCTCCGGCAGCCCGTCCGCCAAGGCCACCCCGTCGTCCAGCGCCACTTCCCAGGGCCGTGCGGTCAGCGAGGCCCTCAAGGCCCCGAACGCCCCCTCTCCCTCGCCCTCGGCGAGCGAGTCGAAGAAGGCAGACGACAAGGCGACTCCCTCCGCGTCGCCGTCCGCGACGTCCGCCGACCAGGCCGCCGCGGCGGCCCTGCAGGCGAAGTTCGCCGCGCTGAACTGCACCGACGAGGCGCAGCGCGCCGCCGTCAGCAAGGACGTCAAGCCCGAGGACCCGACGCTCGCCTGCGGCAAGCGCGGCGACGTCTGGTACAAGTGGGTGCTCGGCCCGGCCCAGGTCGACGGCAAGGACGTGAAGGACGCCAAGGGTCAGATCGACCAGCAGCGCGGCATCTGGATCGTCACGATGCAGTTCACCGACAAGGGCGCCGACAAGTTCGCCAAGATCACCGGTGAGCTCGCTGCCAAGCAGGAGCCGCAGAACCAGTTCGCCATCGTCCTCGACGGCCAGGTCATCTCCGACCCCAGCGTCCGCGAGGCGCTGACCGGCGGCAACGCGGAGATCTCCGGCAGCTTCGACCAGAAGTCGGCGATGGAGCTGGGCAACATGCTCTCGTACGGCGCCCTGCCGCTGTCCTTCCAGGAGGACAGCGTCACCACCGTCTCCGCCGCGCTCGGCGGCGAGCAGCTGAAGGCCGGCCTCATCGCCGGCGCCATCGGCCTCGCCCTCGTCGTGATCTACCTGCTGGCGTACTACCGGGGCCTGGCGTTCGTCGCCATCATCAGCCTCATCGTCTCCGGCATCCTCACGTACACGATCATGGCGCTGCTCGGCAAGGGCATCGGCTTCGCACTGAACCTGCCGGCCGTGTGTGGTGCGATCGTCGCGATCGGCATCACCGCCGACTCCTTCATCGTGTACTTCGAACGCATCCGGGACGAGATCCGCGAGGGCCGCACCCTGCGTCCGGCCGTCGAGCGCGCCTGGCCCCGTGCCCGTCGCACCATCCTGGTCTCCGACTTCGTGTCGTTCCTGGCGGCCGCGGTCCTGTTCATCGTCACCGTCGGCAAGGTGCAGGGCTTCGCCTTCACCCTGGGTCTGACGACCCTGCTCGACGTGGTCGTGGTGTTCCTCTTCACCAAGCCCGTCATGACGCTGCTGGCCCGTACGGACTTCTTCGCCAGCGGTCACCCGTGGTCCGGGCTGGACCCGAAGCGACTGGGCGCGAAGCCGCCGCTGCGACGCTCGCGTCGTACCGGCTCCGGCGCGGCCGCCGCGACCGTCTCCGTTCCCGTCGACGCAAAGGAGGCGTGAGAGATGTCGAAGCTCGGAGATCTCGGCGCCAAGCTGTACCGGGGTGAGGTCGGCTACGACTTCGTCGGCAAGCGCTTCGTCTGGTACGGCGTTTCCATCCTGATCACCATCACGGCGATCGTGGCCCTGGCCGTTCAGGGCCTCAACATGGGCATCGAGTTCAAGGGTGGTGCCGTCTTCACCACTCCGAAGACCTCCATCTCGGAGCTCCACGCCCGCGAGGAAGCCGAGAAGGCCTCCGGCCACGACGCGGTCGTCCAGAAGCTCGGCACCGGCGCCCTGCGCATCCAGATCTCGGATCTGGACACCAACGCCGCGGCCGACGTGAAGGCGAAGCTCGCCGCCAACTTCAAGATGGACGCGGCTCAGATCAACGCGGACCTGGTCGGCCCCAGCTGGGGCGAGCAGATCGCCAACAAGGCCTGGACCGGCCTCGGCGTCTTCATGGTCCTCGTGGTGATCTACCTGGCCATCGCCTTCGAGTGGCGGATGGCGGTCGCGGCGCTGATCGCGCTGATCCACGACCTCACGATCACCGTCGGCGTGTACGCGCTGGTCGGCTTTGAGGTCACCCCGGGTACGGTCATCGGTCTGCTGACCATCCTGGGTTACTCCCTCTACGACACCGTCGTCGTCTTCGACGGTCTCAAGGAGGGCTCGAAGGACATCACCAAGCAGACCCGCTGGACGTACAGCGAGGTCGCCAACCGCAGCATCAACGGCACCCTGGTCCGCTCGATCAACACCACCGTCGTGGCACTGCTCCCCGTCGGGGCGCTGCTCTTCATCGGTGGCGGCTTCCTGGGCGCCGGCATGCTGAACGACATCTCGCTGTCGCTCTTCGTCGGCCTCGCGGCCGGTGCCTACTCGTCGATCTTCATCGCGACCCCGCTGGTCGTGGACCTGAAGGAGCGCGAGCCGGCGATGAAGGCCCTGAAGAAGCGGGTGCTCGCGAAGCGGGCGTCGGCCGAGGCCAGGGGCGAGTCGCCCGAGGACGCCGGGACCGAAGAGGCGCCGGAGGTAGTGGCGCAGGGCCGGTCGGGACGGCGCCGGTGACCGCGGAGCTGCCCTCGGGCGTACGGGACCTGCTGCTCAGCCGGATCACCGACGTCGAGGACTACCCGAAGCCGGGCGTGATGTTCAAGGACATCACCCCGCTGCTGGCCGACCCGAAGGCGTTCGGCGCCCTCACGGACGCGCTGGCGGCCCTGGCCGGGCAGTACGGGGCGACGAAGATCGTTGGGCTGGAGGCGCGGGGATTCATCCTGGCGGCTCCGGTGGCCGTGCAGGCGGGCATCGGCTTCGTGCCGGTCCGCAAGGCCGGCAAGCTGCCCGGGGCGACGCTCCTGCAGTCCTACGACCTGGAGTACGGGTCGGCGGAGATCGAGATCCACGCGGAGGCGCTGTGCGCCGACGACCGGGTCATGGTCATCGACGACGTGCTGGCCACCGGTGGTACCGCCGCGGCCTCGCTGGAGCTGATCCGGCGGGCCGGGGCGGAGGTCGCCGGGGTCGCGGTCCTGATGGAGCTCTCGTTCCTGCCGGGACGTGAGCGGCTGCTGCCCGTGCTGGGCGATGCGCCGCTGGACGCGCTGATCGTGGTCTGAGCACAGCGTCTACGAAGCGGGCGCGCACCGGGAGATCCCGGAGCGCGCCCGCTTCGGCGTGTGCGGGCCACAGGTCCGGGGCGGACTCGGGGAACGGGGTGGCGGAACCCTCGCTACGATGGGTTATCCGGACCGGACACGGGCACCGGAACCGCTGAGGAGCGCTCTTGCCAGACGAGGTCCAGCCAATCTCCGCCGCGCAGCCCGACCCGGAGGCCGAGCAGCCGGCCGCGGCCGCCGCCGCCACGCCCCCGCCGGCTCCACCGGCACTGCCGGTCAAGCCCGCGTCCGCGAAGTCGGCCGGGTCCTCCAATCGGGTGCGCGCCCGGCTGGCCCGCCTCGGTGGGCAGCGCTCCAACCCGTACAACCCGGTCCTGGAACCGCTGCTCCGCATAGTCCGCAGCAACGACCCCAAGATCGAGACGGCCACGCTGCGCCAGATCGAGCAGGCGTACCAGGTCGCCGAGCGCTGGCACCGCGGTCAGAAGCGCAAGAGCGGCGACCCGTACATCACCCACCCGCTCGCGGTGACCACGATCCTCGCCGAGCTGGGCATGGACCCCGCCACCCTGATGGCGGGGCTCCTCCACGACACCGTGGAGGACACCGAGTACGGGCTGGAGGACCTGCGGCGCGACTTCGGCGACGCGGTGACCCTGCTCGTCGACGGGGTCACCAAGCTCGACCGGGTCAAGTTCGGCGAAGCCGCCCAGGCTGAGACCGTCCGCAAGATGGTCGTGGCCATGGCCAAGGACCCCCGGGTCCTGGTGATCAAGCTCGCCGACCGGCTGCACAACATGCGCACCATGCGCTACCTCAAGCGGGAGAAGCAGGAGAAGAAGGCCCGCGAGACCCTTGAGATCTACGCCCCGCTGGCGCACCGGCTGGGCATGAACACCATCAAGTGGGAGCTGGAGGACCTCGCCTTCGCGATCCTCTACCCCAAGATGTACGACGAGATCGTGCGGCTGGTGGCCGAAAGGGCACCCAAGCGCGACGAGTACCTCACCGTCGTCACCGACGAGGTGATGGCCGACCTGCGGGCCGCCCGCATCAAGGCCACCGTCACCGGGCGCCCCAAGCACTACTACAGCGTCTACCAGAAGATGATCGTGCGCGGCCGCGACTTCGCCGAGATCTACGACCTGGTCGGCATCCGGGTCCTCGTCGACACCGTCCGGGACTGCTACGCCGCCCTCGGCACCGTGCACGCGCGATGGAACCCGGTCCCCGGCCGGTTCAAGGACTACATCGCGATGCCGAAGTTCAACATGTACCAGTCGCTCCACACGACGGTCATCGGACCCAGCGGCAAGCCCGTCGAGCTCCAGATCCGCACCTTCGACATGCACCGCCGCGCCGAGTACGGCATCGCCGCGCACTGGAAGTACAAGCAGCAGACCGTCGCCGGCACCTCGAAGGTGCGCACCGACGTGCCGCAGGCGGCCAAGGGCAGCGCGGGCCACGACACCGTCAACGACATGGCCTGGCTGCGCCAGCTGCTGGACTGGCAGAAGGAGACCGAGGACCCGAGCGAGTTCCTCGACTCCCTGCGCTTCGACCTCTCGCGCAACGAGGTCTTCGTCTTCACGCCCAAGGGCGATGTCATCGCCCTGCCGGCCGGTGCCACCCCCGTGGACTTCGCGTACGCCGTCCACACCGAGGTCGGCCACCGGACCATAGGAGCGCGGGTCAACGGGCGGCTCGTACCGCTCGAATCGACCCTCGACAACGGAGACCTGGTCGAGGTCTTCACCTCCAAGGCCGAGGGCGCCGGCCCGTCCCGCGACTGGCTGGGCTTCGTCAAGTCCCCCCGGGCCCGCAACAAGATCCGCGCGTGGTTCTCCAAGGAGCGCCGCGACGAGGCCATCGAGCACGGCAAGGACGCCATCGCGCGGGCCATGCGCAAGCAGAACCTGCCGATCCAGCGGATCCTGACCGGGGACTCCCTCGTCACCCTCGCGCACGAGATGCGCTACCCCGACATCTCCTCGCTCTACGCGGCGATCGGCGAAGGCCACGTCACCGCGCAGAACGTCGTGCAGAAGCTGGTCCAGGCCCTCGGCGGCGAGGACGCGGCCAACGAGGACATCGAGGACACCATCCCGCCGGCTCGCGGCCGCAGCACGCGCCGCGGAAACGCCGACCCGGGCGTGGTGGTCAAGGGCGTCGAGGACGTGTGGGTCAAGCTGGCCCGCTGCTGCACCCCGGTGCCCGGCGACCCGATCGTCGGCTTCGTCACGCGCGGCAGCGGCGTATCGGTTCACCGCGCCGACTGCGTGAACGTGGACTCGCTCTCCCAGGAGCCCGAGCGGATGCTGGAGGTCGAGTGGGCGCCCACCCAGTCCTCCGTCTTCCTGGTCGCCATCCAGGTCGAGGCGCTCGACCGGTCCCGGCTGCTGTCCGACGTCACCCGGGTCCTGTCGGACCAGCACGTGAACATCCTGTCGGCGGCCGTGCAGACCTCCCGCGACCGGGTGGCCACCTCCCGGTTCACCTTCGAGATGGGCGACCCGAAGCACCTGGGCCACGTCCTGAAGGCCGTACGGGGCGTCGAGGGCGTCTACGACGTCTACCGCGTGACCTCGGCCCGCAGGCCGTAACACCGGACACGTGAAGGGGCCCCGGTACGCGATGCGTACCGGGGCCCCTTCACGTACGGGGTGTCCGCGACCTCAGCCGCCGAACTCCTCCAGGCCCTTCAGCGCCTGGTCCAGCAGGGCCTGACGGCCCTCCAGCTCCCGGGACAGCTTGTCGGCCTTGGAGTTGTTGCCCTGCGCGCGCGCCGTGTCGATCTGGCCGCGCAGCTTGTCGACCGCCGCCTGCAGCTGACCCGTCAGACCGGCCGCACGCGCCCGCGCCTCCGGGTTCGTACGGCGCCACTCGCCTTCCTCGGCCTCCTGGATGGCCCGCTCGACGGTGTGCATCCGGCCCTCGACCTTGGGACGCGCGTCCCGCGGTACGTGGCCGATGGCCTCCCAGCGCTCGTTCAGGGAGCGGAACGCGGCACGGGCCGCCTTCAGGTCCGTGATCGGGACGAGCTTCTCGGCCTCATCGGCCAGCTCCTCCTTCAGCTTCAGGTTCTCCACCTGCTCGGCGTCGCGCTCCGCGAAGACCTCGCTGCGCGCCGCGAAGAACACGTCCTGGGCGCCGCGGAAACGGTTCCACAGGTCGTCCTCGGACTCGCGCTGCGCGCGGCCCGCGGCCTTCCAGTTCTCCATCAGCTCGCGGTACCGCGCGGCCGTCGGACCCCAGTCGGTCGACTTCGACAGCGACTCGGCCTCCGCGACCAGCTTCTCCTTGACCTTGCGGGCGTCCTCGCGCTGCGCGTCGAGCGAGGCGAAGTGGGCCTTGCGGCGCTTGGAGAAGGCGGAGCGGGCGTGCGAGAAGCGGTGCCACAGCTCGTCGTCCGACTTGCGGTCGAGGCGGGGCAGACCCTTCCAGATGTCCACCAGGGCCCGCAGCCGCTCGCCGGCGCTGCGCCACTGGTCGCTCTGCGCCAGCTCCTCGGCCTCGGCCACCAGCGCGTCCTTGGCCGTACGGGCCTCGTCCGTCTGCTTGGCCTTCTGGACCTTGCGCTCCTCGCGGCGCGAGTCCACGGTCGACACCAGCTTGTCCAGCCGGACGCGCAGGGCGTCGAGGTCACCGACGGCGTGGTGCTCGTCCACCTGCGTGCGCAGGTGATCGATGGCCGTCTGGGCGTCCTTGGCGGCCAGATCGGTGGTCCGCACCCGTCGTTCGAGGAGGCCGATCTCGACCACCAGGCCCTCGTACTTGCGCTCGAAGTAGGCCAGGGCCTCCTCCGGGGTGCCGGCCTGCCACGAGCCGACGACCTTCTCGCCATCGGCAGTACGCACGTACACGGTGCCGGTCTCGTCGACTCGGCCCCACGGGTCGCTGCTCACAGCGCCTCCTCCACCTGATGCCTTGCGAGGGGTTCACCCCCTGGGCATCGTCCACAGTTTCCTGGGGCGGGCCGCGCCCGCCCTGCACAACGCCAACATAGGCGACCGCCGGGCCGGCTGTCCGCATCCAGCACGACGCAATCTCGACGTACGGGCGTCAGAAGCGCCATCGCGGATACAGCCCGGGCCCGGGGCGCCCGATCCGGTCAGTTCTGGGTGACGGTGCCCTTCTCGATCGTCACGGGGGTCTTGGGGGCGCCGTCCTGGCTGCCGTCGGCCACACCGGCCTTGGCCACCTCTTCGAGCACCTTCAGACCGGCCGCGTCGATCTTGCCGAAGGGGGTGTAGGTGGGGGTGAGAGGGCTGTCCTTGTAGACCAGGAAGAACTGGCTGCCGCCCGAGCCGGGCTGGCCGGTGTTGGCCATCGCCACCGTGCCCGCCGGGTAGATGACCTGGCCCGTCGCGTTGGGCTTGCCCAGCGCGTCGAGGTTCTCGTCGGCGATGGTGTAGCCGGGGCCGCCCCTGCCGGTGCCCTCCGGGTCACCGCACTGCAGGACGAAGATCCCGCCCGACGTCAGTCGGTGGCACTTGGTGTTGTCGAAGAACTTCTTGTCGGCGAGCGACTTGAACGAGTTGACCGTCTGCGGGGTCTTCGCCGCGTCCATCTCGAACTTGACGTCGCCCGCGCTGGTCTTCAGGTCGAAGGTGTACTTCGCCTTGGCGTCGATCGCCATCGCCGGGGAGGGGGACTGCTTCGGAGTGGGCGCGGCCGAGGCCGAGGCGGAGGGGGACGCGGCAGGGTCGGCCGCCTCGTCCTTCTTGTCCTTGTCGAACACACCGCCGGCCACGAGGCCGACCAGCGCCGCGACGACCACGGCCACCGCCGCACCGATCACGGCGAGCCGCTTGCGCGACTTCTGCCGCGCTTCGGCACGCCGCTGCTGCTGGCGTTCGTACTTTTCCCTGGCGAGCTGGCGCCGCCGCTGATCGCTCGTGACCACCGGGTCGTCTCCTTGTGCGTATCTGGTACCACTGTCCGGGCTGGGTTAGGCCGTACCGTATATGGGTTCGCTGTGTAATGAGCGGCGCCGGTAGGCTCTGAGCAGCAGCATTCCGATCTGCAAGCCTCCCGCCGGACGACGATTGAGGACGAACGTGCTGATTGCCGGATTCCCCGCCGGGGCCTGGGGGACCAATTGCTACGTGGTCGCCCCCGCCGCCGGTGAGGAGTGCGTCATCATCGACCCGGGCCACCAGGCCACCCAGGGTGTCGAGGAGACGCTGAAGAAGCATCGGCTCAAGCCCGTCGCGGTCGTCCTGACCCATGGCCACATCGATCATGTGGCCTCGGTGGTCCCGGTGTGCGGAGCACACGACGTACCGGCCTGGATCCACCCCGAGGACCGCTTCATGATGAGCGACCCGGAGAAGGCCCTGGGCCGTTCCCTCGGAGCCCAGCTCATGGGCGAGCTCACGGTGGGGGAGCCCTCCGACGTCAAGGAGCTGACCGACGGAGCGAAGCTCGCCCTCGCGGGCATGGAGCTCACCGTGTCGCACGCCCCCGGCCATACCAGGGGGTCGGTGACCTTCGGGATGCCCGCGGCGGCGGACATCCCGCCGCTGCTGTTCTCGGGCGACCTGCTCTTCGCCGGCTCCATCGGGCGCACCGACTTCCCGGGCGGCAGCCACGCCGACATGCTCGAATCGCTGGCCCGCGTGTGCCTGCCGCTCGACGACGCGACCGTGGTGCTGCCCGGACACAACGAGCACACGACCATTGGCCGTGAGCGAGCCACCAACCCGTACCTGCGGCAGGTGGCCGTCGGCCTGGGAGACGGTTTCACGTCTCCACGACGAGGAATGTGACGAGAGTTTCGTGAGTACTTTTCAGGCCCCCAAGGGCACGTACGACCTGCTGCCGCCCCGCTCCGCCACCTTCCTGGCGGTCCGCGAGGCGATCTCCGCGCCCCTGAAGAACTCCGGCTACGGGTACGTCGAGACCCCCGGCTTCGAGAACGTCGAGCTGTTCTCGCGCGGCGTCGGCGAGTCCACCGACATCGTCAGCAAGGAGATGTACACCCTCACCACGAAGGGTGGCGACCAGCTCGCCCTGCGCCCCGAGGGCACCGCCTCCGTGCTCCGCGCCGCCCTCCAGGGCAACCTGCACAAGCTGGGCGGCCTGCCCGTCAAGCTCTGGTACTCCGGCTCGTACTACCGCTACGAGCGGGCCCAGGCGGGCCGCTACCGCCACTTCTCCCAGGTCGGCGCCGAGGCCATCGGCGCCGAGGACCCGGCGCTGGACGCCGAGCTGATCATCCTGGCCGACCAGGCGTACCGCTCGCTGGGCCTGCGCGACTTCCGCATCCTGCTGAACTCGCTCGGCGACAAGGAGTGCCGCCCGGTGTACCGGGAGGCCCTCCAGTCCTTCCTGCGCGGGCTCGACCTCGACGCGGAGACCGTGCGCCGGGCCGAGATCAACCCGCTGCGGGTGCTCGACGACAAGCGGGCCGACGTGCAGAAGCAGCTCGTCGACGCGCCGAAGCTGCGCGACTACCTCTGCGACGCCTGCAAGGCGTACCACGAGGAGGTGCGGGCGCTGGTGACGGCGGCCGGGGTCGTCTTCGAGGACGACGAGAAGCTCGTGCGCGGCCTGGACTACTACACCCGCACCACCTTCGAGTTCGTCCACGACGGTCTGGGCTCCCAGTCCGCGGTGGGCGGCGGCGGCCGCTACGACGGCCTCTCCGAGATGATCGGCGGGCCGGCGCTGCCGTCGGTGGGCTGGGCGCTGGGCGTGGACCGTACGGTGCTGGCGCTCGAAGCGGAGGGCGTCGAACTGGACATCCCGTCCGCGACCTCCGTCTTCGCGATCGCCCTGGGCGCGGCCAAGCCGGTGCTGTTCGGTCTGGTGACCGAGCTGCGGCGGGCCGGTGTCGCGGCGGACATCTCCTACGGGGGCAAGGGCCTCAAGGGTGCGATGAAGGACGCGAACCGCAGCGGTGCCCGCTTCGCGGTGGTCGCGGGGGACCGCGACCTCGAAGAGGGCGTGGTCCAGCTGAAGGACATGCAGTCCGGCGAGCAGACGCCGGTGGCCGTCGCCGACGTGGTCGCCACGGTCCAGGCGCGCCTGGCCTGAGGCTCGCCGCCTGGTGGGGCGGGGCCGGGAGGATCCGCTGCGCGGAACTCTCCCCGCCCCGCCCTTTCGCCATCCCCCAGGCTTCGTCCGGGGGACCCCCGGCCGGGGCTCCGCCCCGGATTCCGCGCGGCGTTCGAGCGCAGCGGCCGCTGTCAGAGCAGGCCGTGCCGCATGGCCGTGGTCACCGCCGCCGTGCGGTCCGTGACCTCCAGCTTTCCGAAGATGCGCAGCATGTGCGTCTTGACCGTGGACTCCGCCACGAACAGGCGGCGGCCGATGTCCGCGTTCGTCGCGCCCTCCGCGACCAGGCGGAGCACCGCCACCTCCCGGTCGGAGAGCCGCGGCAATGAAGGGCGGGTGCGGAGCTGGTCGACCAGGCGGCCCGCCACCGTCGGGGCCAAGACCGTCTCGCCGCGCACGGCCGCCCGGATCGCGGCCGCCAGGTCCGCCCGCGCCATGTCCTTCAGCAGGTAGCCCGCCGCCCCCGCCTCCACGGCCCGCAGGATGTCCCGGTCCTCCTCGTACGTGGTCAGCACCACCACCCGCACCGGCAGCCGGGCCGCCGTGATGCGGGCGATGGATTCCACCCCGTCGCCGCCCGGCATCCGCAGGTCCATCAGGATCAGGTCCAGGCCCTCCCCGCGGACCAGCTCCGCGGCCAGCGCCTCCGCCTGCGGGCCGTTCGAGGCCTCCGCGACGACCTCCAGGTCCGGTTCGGCGCCGAGCATGCCGCGCAGCCCCTCCCGTACCACCGGGTGGTCGTCGGCCAGCAGGATGCGGATCATGTCGTACGGCATGTCGTACGGCTCCTCAGCGGATCAGTGGATCGGGAGGGTGACGGTGACAGTGGTACCGGCCGAGGCGGCGCTGTCGACCGTCGCCGTACCGCCCACCTCGGCCGCGCGAGCCAGCAGGCCCCGCAGGCCGTAGCCGGCGGCGGGGGCCGCCGGGTCGAAGCCCCGGCCGGTGTCCCGGACCGTGAGGGTCAGCTCGCACGCCCCGTAGACGAGGGAGACCGTGCAGCGGGCCCGCGGTCCGGCGTGCTTGGCGGCGTTGGACAGGGATTCCTGGCAGGACCGCAGGGCCACCACCTCCAGGACCGCCGCCAGCGGCCGGACCTCCCCGGTCACCGAGACCTCCGCCGGCGGATCCTGCCGGGCCGCGAGCCGCCGTACCGCGTCGGGCAGCGAGCCGCCGTCGAGGTCCGCGGGCGCGCCGCCCGCCACCAGGGCGCGGGCCTCGGCGAGGTTCTGCCGGGCGGTGGCCGCCATCAGCTCCAGGTGGCGCCGGGCCCCCTCCGGATCGGTGTCCAGCTCCGACTGCACGGCCTGGACGAGCATCAGCAGACTGGTGAAGCCCTGGGCGAGGGTGTCGTGGATCTCGCGGGACATGCGTTCCCTTTCCGCGTGGGCGCCGCGTTCGGCGGAGAGCCGGGCCACCTCCTCCCGGCTGGCGTCGAGCTCCGCGATGAGGGAGGCCCGGCCCTGGCTCTGCTCGATGATCCGGACGGTCCAGGCACCGAAGAAGGCGGAGAAGGAGAAGGTGGCGAACGCGCTGATCGCGCTCACGAGGACGTGGATGCCCTCCGGCCGCCAGAGCAGCGCCCAGCCGGCCACCGGCAGCAGCGACACCAGGGCCACCGCACCGATCGCGCGCCGCAGGGGCAGCAGCATGAAGCACTGCGGGGCGAGGGCGAAGGTGAGCAGTCGGGTTTCGCCCGCCAGGGAGGCGGCGGGCAGGAAGAGGACCAGCGCCACGCCCAGGTAGCGGGCGGACGAGCGCGGTTCGGCGCCGGGCACCTGAACGAGCAGCGGGCGTCCGGCGCCGAGGAACCAGGGGACCAGGAGGGCGAGCAGACCCACGGCGAGGACCCGGTACGGCAGCGCCGGGAAGTCCGCGCCGAGGACGAAGACCGCGGTGGCGACCCACACGACCGCGAAATAGAGGATCCACGGCCCGAACGCGCGGTCCCAGACGTGGGACTCGCGCGCTCCGGCCGCCGTGGCGAAGGCGGTCAGCCGTCGCGCCGGCTCTTCCACTTGAAGGTCAGCAGGCACAGCACCAGCCCCCCGAGCACCCAGGCGCCCAGCACCAGGGCGACCCGCCCATACTCCCAGCCGCCGGCCTGTTCGAGAATGGCCGCCGACTCCGGCAGGAAGACCCCGCGCAGCCCCTGGCACATCCACTTGAGCGGGAACAGCGCCCCGATGTTCAGCAGCCAGTCCGGGATCTGGTGGACCGGGATGAAGACACCCGAGATGAACTGCAGGATCAGGAACGGCAGGACCACGACCGAGCTGGCGCTCTTGCCGGACTTGGGCAGGCTGCTGATGGCGATGCCGAGCAGGGCGCAGCCGGCCAGGCCCAGGACGAAGATCCAGGCGAAGGTCAGCCATTTCGAGGCGGACGTCGGCAGATCGAGGTCGAACAGCGTGGAGCCGACCAGCAGCAGGATCGCGGTCTCGG
The DNA here is from genome assembly GCF_042888445.1 of Streptomyces sp. NPDC002886. NCBI lineage: Bacteria > Bacillati > Actinomycetota > Actinomycetes > Kitasatosporales > Streptomycetaceae > Streptomyces > Streptomyces sp. NPDC002886. The sequence goes on along the minus strand of NZ_JBIAPV010000005.1, from coordinate 189,267 downwards.
CGAGGCCGGTGGCCAGCACCATCCACACCTTGCCGAGGAAGTACGCCGCCGGCGGCATCGGGGTCCCGCGCAGCCGGCGCAGCACCTTCTCGTCGCGTTCGACGGCGATCGAGATGCCGAGCGACTGGAAGCTGGTGGACATGATGCCCGCGGCGACCATGCCGGCCGCGTACATCTGGGAGGCGGTGACCCCGGTGCCCTCCATGCCCTCGCTGAAGATCGAGGCGAAGAGCGCGAGGAAGACGATGGGAAAGGCGAAGGTGAAGATCACCGCGTCGCGCTGGCGGGCGAACTGCCGGATCTCCAGCGCCCCGCGGCTCAAGCCGAGCGACCAGGCCCCGGGCAGCGCCCCGGCCCCGCCCGTGCCCCCGCCCGTGCCGGTACGCGTGCCCGCGCCCTTGTCCGTACCGGTCTGCGTGCTCATCGGGACTCCTCCTGCGGCGTCGTGTTCCGGTCGAGCGGGCCCGTGAGGCGCAGGTACACGTCCTCCAGGGTGGGGCGGGTGATCCTCAGGTCCGGGACCTCGCCGTCGAAGCGGGCCGCCAGCTCGGCGACCGTACGGGTGGGCGTCTCGGTGGAGACGCCGCGCGTACTGCCGTCCCGGTCGGTCCACTCGACGGTGGCGCCGGTCCCGTGGCGGGCGCGCAGCGCGGCCGGCTCGCCCTCGGCCACGACCTTGCCGCGGGCGATCACCGCGAGCCGGTCGGCGAGGGCCTCGGCCTCCTCCAGGTAGTGGGTGGTGAGCACGATGGTGGTGCCCGAGTCGGACAGCAGCCGGATCAGGTCCCAGAACTGCCGCCGTGCCACCGGATCGAAGCCGGTCGTGGGCTCGTCCAGGAGCAGCAGTTCGGGGTCGCCGATCACCCCGAGCGCCACGTCGAGGCGGCGCCGCTGTCCGCCGGAGAGGCTCTTGATCCGGTGGCCGCGCTTCTCCTCCAGGCCGACCAAGGCGATCACCTCGGCCGGATCGCGCGGGGCCGGGTAGTAGCGGGCGAAGTGCTCGACCGTCTCCCGGACCGTCAGTTCGGCGGGCGCCGACTCGTCCTGCCAGACGATGCCGACGCGGGAGCGCCAGGCCCGGCCGGCGGTCGCGGGGTCCGCGCCGAGGACGAGCACCTCGCCGCCGTCCCGCTCCCGGTGCCCCTGGAGTATTTCCACCGTGGTGCTCTTGCCGGCGCCGTTGGGCCCCAGGAGGCCGAAGACCTCGCCGCGCCGGATCGTCAGGTCCAGTCCGTCCACCGCGGTGACTTCGCCGTACTGCTTGCGGAGCCCCCGTACTTCCACCGCGTTCTGTGTCATGGCTCCCATGGTGGAGCGGAAGCCCGGCCACCGGTCCCCCCGTGCGTACCTCCTCCTGTCCGTCGAACGGTGGACAGCGCGGTCGGGTACGGCACAATGGCCGGGGCTTGTTGACCTTGCAGATGTGGAGCGGGCCGGATGACGACACGAGGGACCGACACGGACACCGCCGGGACGCGGACGGCCGTCGGCGGCAGCCGGGCGCTCGCCCTGCTGCTGGTGATCACGGGAGCCGCGGGGCTGCTCGCCGCCTGGGTGATCACGATCGACAAGTTCAAGCTGCTGGAGGACCCGGACTTCGTACCGGGCTGCAGCCTCAACCCGATCGTCTCCTGCGGCAACATCATGAAGAGCGACCAGGCGGCCGTCTTCGGCTTCCCGAACCCGATGCTGGGGCTGGTCGCCTACGGCATGGTCGTCTGCGTCGGCATGAGCCTGCTCGCACGGGCGCGCTTCCCGCGCTGGTACTGGCTCACCCTGAACGCCGGGATGCTCTTCGGCATCGGCTTCTGCACCTGGCTGATGTACCAGTCGCTCTACACCATCAACTCCCTGTGCCTGTGGTGCTGCCTGGCCTGGGTCGCCACCATCGTCATGTTCTGGTACGTCACCTCGCACAACGTGCGCAACCGCCTGCTGCCGGCCCCCGGCTGGCTGCGCGCCTTCTTCGACGAGTTCACCTGGGTGCTGCCCGTCCTGCACATCGGGATCATCGGCATGCTGATCCTGACCCGCTGGTGGGACTTCTGGACCTCCTGATCCCGCCCGGCCGGGCGGGCGGGAGTGTCGGTGGCCTCGCATAGGCTTCCGGTGTGGAACCAGATCTCTTCACCGCCGCCGCCGAAGACCGCCAGGCGAAGGACCCCTCCAGTTCTCCGCTCGCCGTCCGGATGCGCCCGCGCACCCTGGACGAGGTCGTCGGTCAGCAGCACCTGCTGAAGCCCGGCTCCCCGCTGCGCCGGCTCGTCGGGGACGGTGCGGGCGGTCCCGCCGGTGCCTCCTCGGTGATCCTCTGGGGCCCGCCCGGCATCGGGAAGACCACGCTCGCGTACGTGGTGAGCCAGGCGACGAAGAAGCGGTTCGTCGAGCTGTCCGCGATCACCGCCGGCGTGAAGGAAGTAAGGGCCGTCATCGAGGGCGCCAAGCGGGCGGCCGGCGGGTACGGCAAGGACACCGTCCTCTTCCTCGACGAGATCCACCGCTTCAGCAAGGCGCAGCAGGACTCGCTGCTGCCCGCCGTGGAGAACCGCTGGGTCACGCTGATCGCCGCGACCACGGAGAACCCGTACTTCTCGATCATCTCCCCGCTGCTGTCGCGCTCGCTGCTGCTGACGCTGGAACCGCTGACGGACGAGGACCTGAGCGCCCTGATGCACCGGGCGCTGACGGAGGAGCGCGGCCTCGGCGGCGCGGTCACCCTGCCGGCGGACGCGGAGGCGCACCTGCTGCGGATCGCCGGCGGGGACGCGCGGCGCGCGCTGACGGCCCTCGAAGCGGGCGCGGGCTCGGCGATCGCCAAGGGCGAGGCGGAGATCAGCCTCCAGACGGTGGAGGAGGCCGTCGACCGGGCCGCGGTCAAGTACGACCGGGACGGCGACCAGCACTACGACGTGGCGAGCGCGCTGATCAAGTCGATCCGGGGCTCGGACGTGGACGCGGCGCTGCACTACCTGGCCCGCATGATCGAAGCGGGGGAGGACCCCCGGTTCATCGCGCGCCGGCTGATGATCTCGGCGAGCGAGGACATCGGCCTGGCCGACCCGACGGCCCTGCCGCTCGCGGTGGCGGCCGCCCAGGCGGTGGCGATGATCGGTTTCCCGGAGGCCTCGCTCACGCTGTCGCACGTGACGATCGCGCTGGCGCTGGCCCCCAAGTCCAACACCGCGACGACGGCGATCGGCGCGGCGCTGGCCGACGTCCGGGCGGGCCTGGCGGGTACCGTCCCGGCGCACCTCCGGGACGGCCACTACAAGGGGGCGGCGAAGCTGGGGCACGCGGTGGGGTACGTGTACCCGCACGACGTGCCGGGAGCGATCGCCGCGCAGCAGTACGCGCCGGACGAGGTGCACGGCAAGCGGTACTACGAGCCGACCCGGTACGGGGCCGAAGCCCGCTACGCGGACGTGGTGGAAAAGGTCCGCGAGCGGCTCCGGGGCGCGGGTTCCTGACCTACGGCGCCGTTCCCGGGGCGCCGGCGACGGCCGGCAGGTGACCGCCGGGGGACGGGCGAAGGGCGGGTGGGGGACTTCTGCCCCGCCGAGCGGCCTCGTGTTGGCCGCGCGGGGCGGAGAGCCGGGGCCTAGGATCCGTTGCATGGGACGTCCCGCTCCGCTCATCGCCGTCGCAGCCGCGCTGCTGCTCAGCGGGTGTCACCACGGGGACGCCGAGACCGCTCACGCCAGCGCCGCCGCACTCGTCGCCCAGGTCCCCCTCGCGAGCGCCGGGTTCCCGCCGGCCGCCCCCGTCGCCAAGGCCGAGCTGGGCAGGCTCAAGGTCGAGTGGGGCAAGAACTGGGAGACGTACAAGCGCGAGAACTTCGGCAAGTACTGGTCCGACGAGACCGACGCCATCGGCGGTCGCAACGGGTGCGACACCCGCGACGACGTCCTGCGCAGGGACCTCCGGGAGCTCCGCGAGGGCGACAGGAACCCCTGCGTCGTCCTCTCCGGAGTGCTGAAGGACCCGTACACGGGGAAGGAGCTCCCCTATACCTACCGCCGCGCCTCGCAGATCCAGACCGACCACGTCGTCGCACTCGGCGCCGCCTGGCGCGGGGGCGCGTACGCCTGGACCCCGCAGCGGCGCCTGGAGTACGCCAACGACCTGGACGTGCTGCTGGCCGTGGACAAGCAGACGAACTACGACAAGAGCAGCAAGACCGCGGACAAGTGGAAGCCGCCCCAGCGGGGCTACTGGTGCGAGTACGCGCGGCGGTACACCGGGATCAAGGCGAAGTACGGGCTCTCCGTGACCCCGCCGGAGAAGCAGGCGCTGCAGGAGATGCTCGGCACCTGCCCCTGAGCGTCTAGCCGGCGAAGAGCGTGCTCATCGCCCGGCGCAGGCCGCAGACGTCCGTCACCGGCTCCGGGAAGTCGAAGCGGGCGTCGAAGGCGGTGGCGCCGCGGAGGAAGCGCACCCGCAGGCCCAGCCGGTCCAGCGCGAGGGGGACCGCCGTCAGGTCCGCCGTCTCCCGGGCGCCCAGCAGGCCGCACAGGTCACCCATCCGGTCGCCGTGCGAGGAGGCCAGGTGCTGGAGGAGCTCCGTCTCGTGGGCCACCATCGGGTCGGGCTCGGCCGCCGCCAGCAGGTCCGGGTCCACGTGCTCGGCGCCCCACAGGTCGTCCACCGAGATCTCGCCGACCTCCAGTCGCAGCAGCATCCACGCGGGCCGGCCGGCGGACGGGGCGTCGAGCGATTCGGACAGTCCGAGGAGCTCGCCGACCGGGTGGCGCTCGGCGAGGAGCGCCGCGCAGGCCGCCCGTTCGTCGGCCCCGCGCACCGGGGTGAGCCACCCGGCGAGCCAGGCGCGGCCTCGGATACGATGGGGCACGGACACCGGCGCCACATCCGTGATCTCGATCACGGCGGTGAGGTCGTCGTCCTGGGCGTGAGCGGCTGCCCTGGCAGCCGCGGATTCCCCTGATACCAGGAGAATCACGTCCCCGTCCGGGGTGACGGTCCGTGCGGCCGGCATCCCTGTCCCGAGCTCCTCCCGGTCATAAGCACCCGGGAGCGTGAGGGATACTGAGGCGTTGGACTCTACGAGGGTTCGTACGCGTTCGGCTCCGGTGAGCTGCCGAACGCCTTCCCTGGGACGCGGCTGACCTTGCCTATCGTCGCCGAAAGCAGATCCTGTTTCGTTTGGATCTGAACTTCGGTGCGCACTGGGCAGGGGGATCCCATGTGGTCGAGACATTACGTCCTCCTCGCTAAGGTAAGCCTCACCTAACTTACATGGAGGTAGGTTCCACGTGAACCAGAAGCGACCCAAGGTCAAGAAGTCGCGTGCCCTCGGCATTGCGCTGACCCCGAAGGCCGTCAAGTACTTCGAGGCCCGCCCCTACCCGCCGGGCGAGCACGGCCGTGGCCGCAAGCAGAACTCGGACTACAAGGTTCGTCTGCTGGAGAAGCAGCGTCTGCGCGCTCAGTACGACATCTCTGAGCGTCAGATGGCCCGCGCGTACGACCGCGCCAAGAAGGCCGAAGGCAAGACGGGCGAGGCGCTGGTCGTCGAGCTCGAGCGTCGCCTCGACGCCCTGGTCCTGCGTTCGGGCATCGCCCGCACCATCTACCAGGCTCGCCAGATGGTCGTTCACGGCCACATCGAGGTCAACGGCGACAAGGTCGACAAGCCGTCGTTCCGCGTCCGTCCGGACGACGTCATCACGGTGCGCGAGCGCAGCCGCGAGAAGGTTCCGTTCCAGGTTGCCCGTGAGGGTGGCTACGCAGGCGAGGGCGAAACCCCGCGTTACCTGCAGGTCAACCTGAAGGCCCTGGCCTTCCGCCTGGACCGCGACCCGAACCGCAAGGAAATCCCGGTCATCTGCGACGAGCAGCTCGTCGTCGAGTACTACGCCCGCTGATCCAGTACCAGCGGACGTAGCCCTCACAGGCTGGTTCAGCCCGCCGGTTCCCCTTCGGGGGAGCCGGCGGGTTTCCTGCTTTTCGCCCCCGCCGCACCCGGGTGAGCCATCGGCCGCTCGGCGCGCTCGATCCGCTCCGCGGCGCCGCGCGGCCTCGGCAGCGGGCCCGCCGGCACGGGCGCCGGCTCCGGTCCCCGCAGGGCGCGCTCGACCAGGGCGTCCAGCGGCAGGGTCCGGCCGTGCCGGGCGCAGGACGCGTACCGCTCGGCGCCCAGGAGTTCGCCCGCCCGCTCCTGGCACATCAGCCGCGGGGCGTTGAAGTACCCCGAGCCGAACAGCCGCATCCCCACCCCGTCCCACAGGGGCTCCGCCGCGCCCTGCAGGACCGCGGCCTCCGAAGGATGCCCCTCGGCCACCGTGACCAGCGCCAGCAGCTCCACCGCCAGCACCAGCCCCACCAGGTCGCGGAACCTGTGGTTGATGGCCACGCACTCGGCCAGCAGCCGCCGCGCCTCGGCCGTGCCCCCGGCGTCCAGCGCCGCGTACGCCAGGACGTAGAGGGCGTACGCCTTCGTCCAGCGCTCCCCGCGCTCCTCGCAGATGTCGCGGACCTCCCGGCACAGGGAGAGCGCGCCCGCCAGCTCACCCTGGAAGGCCAGCGCCATCGCCAGCTCCACCTGGCACATCAGGACGTTGCTGTTGAGCTCCCCGGCCTCCCGGTAGCGCTCCAGCGCCGAGCCCAGCAGTTCCCCGGCCCGGCCCATGTCGTCCGAGACCAGGGCCAGGCAGCCCATCCGGTGCACGGCGTACGCTCCCGCCACCGGGTTCTCGCTGCGCGCGGCCCCGTCCCGGCACTCGTACAGCGCGCTCATCGAGGCCACCGAGTCGCCCTGCAGGGCCGCGACGTACCCGAGCACCCACAGCGCCTTCAGCCGGGAGCTCTCGTACTCCACCCCCGGCGAGCCGATGAGCCCGAAGTCGCCCTCCAGGGTCCGGTCCAGCCAGTGCCGCCCCTCGGTGAGCCGGCCGCAGCCGGCCCAGAAGAACCACAGGGTGCCCGCCAGGTACTGGCCGAGGTGGGTCTCCTCCGGCTCGTCCAGGCAGCACTCCAGCGCGAGCCGCAGGTTCGGCAGCTCCGCCTCCACCAGCGCGGCCACCTCCTCCTGGCGCGGGCTGAACCAGTCCAGCTCGCACCAGGTCGCCAGGCCCATGTACCAGTCCCGGTGCCGGCGCCGCAGCCGCCGGGCGTCACCCAGCGACTCCAGCCAGCCCGCCCCGTAGATCCGTACGCTCTCCAGCATCCGGTACCGGACCCCGGCCGCCGTCTCCTCCCGGACCAGCAGGGACTGCCCCAGCAGCTCCCCGACCAGGTCCAGCACCGAGTCCACCGGCAGGTCCGGGCCCGCGCACACGTACTCGGCGGCGTCCAGGTCGAACTGCCCGGCGAACACCGAGAGCCGCGCCCACAGCAGCCGCTCCCCGGTCGTGCACAGCTCGTGGCTCCAGCCGATCGCCGTGCGCAACGCCCGGTGCCGGGGCAGCGCCCCGCGCGAGCCGCCCGTCAGCAGGGCGAAGCGGTCCTCCAGCCGGGACAGCATCTGCTCCGGCGACAGCGTGCGCAGCCGGCCCGCCGCCAGCTCCAGCGCCAGCGGCAGGCCGTCGAGGCGGGCGCACAGCTCGGCCAGCACCGCCCGGTTGGGCTCCGTCAGGGTGAAGGCCGGATCGGCCGCGGCGGTCCGCTCGATCAGCAGCGCCAGGGCCTCTTCCGGATCCAGCGGCGCCAGCGGCCAGGACAGCTCCCCGTCGAGGGTCAGCGGGCGCCGGCCGGCGGCGAGCACGCGCAGGCCGGGGGACCGGCGCAGGAGGTCCCGTACCAGGTCGGCGGTCTCGTCGACCAGCTGCTCGAAGCCGTCCAGGACCAGCAGCAGCCGCCGCTCGGCCAGGTGTTCGGCGAGGACCGTGCGGAGCGGCCGGGTGGTGTGGTCGGTCAGCCCGAGCGCCTCGGCGAGCGTCAGCTCCAGCAGCGCCGGATCCCGTACGGAGGCCAGCTCGGCGAGCCACACCCCGTCGCAGTAGCGTTCCTGCGCCACCTCGGAGGCCCCGCCCGCACCGACCGGACCGGCAGCGGCGTCGGCCGCCGCCCGGGCCGCCGCCAGGACCAGGCGGGTCTTGCCCACGCCGCCCGCGCCGGTCACCGTGACCAGCCGCGACGCGTCCAGCAGACGTTCCAGCTCGGAAAGCTCTCCGCCCCGCCCGACAAAGCCGCTCAGGTCCGAGGGAAGGTTGCCCGGCGTCCTTCGTGGAATGGGTCCTTGTCGCATGGGACACGGAGCGTACTGGTCCGCATGCGCTGCGTACAAGGCGGGTCCGATCCGGCCCGTCGGCGCGCGCGCCGCCCGGGAATTCCGGTACTGCGGCGGATCTCCGGCGCGATAGGGTCGGAGGACGACTTTTTCGTTTGGTGATCAATCTGTAGAGAGCGGTGTGAACGTGTCCGGTGGAGAGGTGGCCGGGATCCTCGTGGCCGTCTTCTGGGCCATTCTGGTCTCCTTCCTCGCCGTGGTGCTGGTGAGGCTGGCCCAGGTGCTCAGGGCGACCACCAAGCTGGTGGCCGACGTGACCGAGCAGGCCGTCCCGCTGCTCGCGGAGGCCTCCACCACCGTCCGCTCCGCCCGCACCCAGCTCGACCGGGTCGACGCCATCGCGAGCGACGTACAGGAAGTCACCTCCAACGCCTCCGCGCTGTCCTCCACCGTGGCCTCCACCTTCGGCGGCCCGCTCGTCAAGGTCGCGGCCTTCGGCTACGGCGTCCGCAAGGCGCTGGGCAAGGGCGGCGCGAGCGCGCAGGACGCGCCGGGCAAGACCTCCCGGCGGACCGTGATCGTCGGCCGTACGGTGCCGTCGGCCCGGCGCCGGAAGCAGAAGGGCTGAGATCTCCGATGTTCCGCCGAGCCTTCTGGTTCACCGCCGGCGCGGCCGCCGGCGTGTGGGCCACCACCAAGGTCAACCGGCAGCTCAAGAAGCTGACGCCGGAGAGCCTCGCCGCGCAGGCAGCCGACAAGGCGATCGAGGCGGGCCACCGCCTCAAGGACTTCGCCCTCGACGTCAAGTCGGGGATGTCGCAGCGCGAGGACGAGCTGAACGACGCACTGGGACTCCACCAGGATCCCGAACTGCCCGCCAACGTCACCGCCCTTCCCGGGCCGCGGCGGCTGCAGGCCATCGAGCACGACCAGACCAAGAACCGTTTTTTGAAGGTTACGTACAACCGGAATGAGGACCACTGATGGAGTCGGCTGAAATCCGCCGCCGCTGGCTGAGCTTCTTCGAGGAGCGCGGTCACACCGTTGTCCCTTCGGCGTCGCTCATCGCGGACGACCCGACTCTGCTGCTGGTGCCCGCGGGCATGGTGCCGTTCAAGCCGTACTTCCTCGGCGAGGTCAAGCCGCCGGCGTCCACGCTCACCAGCGTGCAGAAGTGCGTCCGTACGCCGGACATCGAAGAGGTCGGCAAGACCACCCGCCACGGCACGTTCTTCCAGATGTGCGGCAACTTCTCCTTCGGGGACTACTTCAAGGAAGGCGCCATCAAGTACGCCTGGGAGCTGCTCACCAGCTCCGTGGCGGACGGTGGCTACGGCCTGGAGCCCGAGAAGCTCTGGATCACGGTCTACCTCGACGACGACGAGGCCGAGGCCATCTGGCGCGACAAGGTCGGCGTCCCGCAGGAGCGCATCCAGCGCCTGGGCAAGAAGGACAACTTCTGGTCCATGGGCGTCCCGGGCCCCTGTGGTCCCTGCTCGGAGATCAACTACGACCGCGGCCCCGAGTTCGGCGTCGAGGGCGGCCCCGCCGTCAACGACGAGCGCTACGTGGAGATCTGGAACCTGGTCTTCATGCAGTACGAGCGCGGCGCCGGCGACGGGAAGGAAGACTTCCCGATCCTCGGTGACCTGCCGTCGAAGAACATCGACACCGGTCTCGGCCTCGAGCGCCTCGCCATGATCCTGCAGGGCGTACAGAACATGTACGAGACCGACACCCTGCGCGTGGTCATGGACAAGGCCACCGAGCTGACCGGCGTGCAGTACGGCGCCGCCCAGGGCACGGACGTCTCCCTGCGCGTGGTCGCCGACCACATCCGCACCTCCGCCATGCTTATCGGCGACGGCGTCACCCCCGGCAACGAGGGCCGCGGCTACGTGCTGCGCCGCATCATGCGCCGCGCCATCCGCAACATGCGCCTCATGGGCGCCACCGGCCCGGTCGTCCAGGACCTGGTCAACGTGGTCATCGAGACCATGGGGCAGCAGTACCCGGAGCTCGTGACCGACCGCAAGCGCATCGAGACCGTCGCGCTCGCCGAAGAGGCCGCCTTCCTCAAGGCCATCAAGGGCGGCACGAACATCCTCGACACCGCCGTGACCGAGACCAAGGCCGCCGGCGGCACGGTCCTGGCCGGCGACAAGGCGTTCCTGCTCCACGACACCTGGGGCTTCCCGATCGACCTCACCCTGGAGATGGCCGCCGAGCAGGGCCTCGCCGTGGACGAGCCCGGCTTCCGCCGCCTGATGCAGGAGCAGCGCGACCGCGCCAAGGCCGACGCCAAGGCCAAGAAGACCGGCCACGCGGACATGTCCGCCTACCGGGAGATCGCCGACGGCTCCGGCGCCACCGAGTTCACCGGCTACGCCACCAACCAGGGCGAGTCCACCATCGTCGGCCTGCTGGTCAACGGCGTCTCCGCGCCCGCCGCCTCCGAGGGCGACGAGGTCGAGGTCGTCCTGGACCGCACCCCCTTCTACGCCGAGGGCGGCGGCCAGCTCGCCGACCAGGGCCGCATCAAGCTCGACTCGGGCGCCGTCATCGTCGTCCGCGACGTGCAGCAGCCGGTCCCGGGCGTCTCCGTGCACAAGGGCTCCGTCCAGGTCGGCGAGGTGACGGTGGGCGCCTCCGCGTACGCCGCCATCGACATCCAGCGCCGCCGGGCCATCGCCCGCGCCCACTCGGCCACGCACCTGACCCACCAGGCCCTGCGCGACGCGCTCGGCCCGACGGCCGCCCAGGCCGGTTCCGAGAACTCGCCCGGCCGCTTCCGCTTCGACTTCGGCTCGCCGAACGCCGTGCCCGGCTCGGTCCTCACCGACGTAGAGCACAAGATCAACGACGTGCTCTCCCGCGAGCTCGAGGTCACCGCCGAGATCATGAGCATCGACGAGGCCAAGAAGCAGGGCGCCATCGCCGAGTTCGGCGAGAAGTACGGCGAGCGCGTGCGCGTCGTGACCATCGGCGACTTCTCCAAGGAGCTGTGCGGCGGCACGCACGTCGGCAACACCGCCCAGCTGGGCCTGGTGAAGCTGCTCGGCGAGTCCTCCATCGGCTCCGGCGTGCGCCGCGTCGAGGCCCTCGTCGGCGTGGACGCCTACAACTTCCTCGCCAAGGAGCACACGGTCGTCGCCCAGCTCCAGGAGCTGGTCAAGGGCCGTGCCGAGGAGCTCCCCGAGAAGATCGCCTCCATGCTCGGCAAGCTGAAGGACGCCGAGAAGGAGATCGAGAAGTTCCGCGCGGAGAAGGTCCTCCAGGCCGCCGCCGGTCTCGCCGCGGGCGCCCAGGACATCAAGGGCGTGGCCCTCGTCGTGGGCACCGTCCCGGACGGCACCGGCGCCGACGACCTGCGCAAGCTGGTCCTCGACGTCCGTGGTCGCATCCCCGGTGACCGCCCGGCCGTCGTCGCCCTGTTCACCACGGCGAACGACCGCCCGCTGACCGTCATCGCCACCAACGAGGCCGCCCGCGAGCGCGGTCTCAAGGCCGGCGACCTGGTCCGTACGGCCGCCAAGACCCTCGGCGGCGGCGGTGGCGGCAAGCCGGACGTGGCCCAGGGCGGTGGCCAGAACCCGGCCGCCATCCCCGAGGCCATCGCCGCGGTCGAGCGCCTCGTCGTAGAGACGGCCTGAAGATGACACTGCGCCGCGGCCGCCGTCTGGCCATCGATGTCGGTGACGCCCGGATCGGGGTCGCCTCGTGCGACCCCGACGGGGTGCTGGCCACACCGGTGGAAACCGTTCCGGGCCGGGACATCCCCTTCGCCCACCGGCGGCTGCGGCAGCTCGTCGCGGAGTACGAGCCCATCGAGGTGGTGGTCGGTCTGCCCCGCTCGCTCAGCGGGCGGGAAGGGCCGGCCGCGGCCAAGTGCCGCGCCTTCGCCACGGAACTCGCGAAGGGCATCAAGCCCGTGACGGTGCGTCTGGTGGACGAGCGGATGACCACGGTCACCGCCGCCCAGGGCCTGCGGGCCTCGGGGAAGAACGCCAAGAAGAGCCGGTCGGTCATCGACCAGGCAGCCGCAGTGGTGATCCTTCAGAACGCTCTGGAGACCGAACGGGTATCAGGTAATCCGCCCGGTGAGTGCGTCGAAGTGGTTGTCTGATCGCGATACGGTAACGTTCCGCGCGATGTGACGGCATTCGAACAGCCGTCGCCCATCAGAAGAGGCGGAACCGTGAGTCGCGTCAGACGGAGTCGCGGCCAACGCCCTGCGGCGCGCTAGGGGATCGATGACTGAGTATGGCCGGGGCCCTGGCCCCGAACCGTGGCACCCCGAGGACCCGCAGTACGGGGACCAGGGGTGGACCGGGCACGAGGCCCAGCAGGGTCAGATGCCCTATGTCGCAGGCCCGCAGCAGTACCAGCAGGAGCCTCAGCCCCAGCAGGCCTACTACCCGCAGCAGCAGGGCCAGTACCCCCAGGCCCAGCAGATGCAGTACCAGCAGCAACAGCAGCAGCAGGCGCCGTATCCCCAGCACCCGCAGCAGCAACAGCAGTACCCGCAGCACCCCCAGTACGCGCAGAACCCGCAGGAGCAGCAACAGCAGCAGCAACACCAGGAGACGTACGGGGGTCAGGGCGGCGGCCAGGTCTGGGACACCGGGCAGGGTCAGTACGCCGCGGTCCCGCAGGCCGCCGATCCCTACGCGGGCGCGGATCCGTACGCGCAGCAGCAGTCGAGCGGCTACCCCGGCGAGGCCCCCGACCTCTACGGCACGCCCGAGGCCTTCCCGCCGCCGCGGCCCCCGGGCATGCGGCACCTGCAGACCGAGGAGCCCTGGCAGGAAGAAGAGGACGCCGCGGCGGACTCCTTCCTCGCGGGCGGCGGGGACGACGGTGACGGCGACGACGGTGACGACGGCGGGCGCGGCGGCCGCCGGTCGGGCCGCTCCGGCGGCAAACCGAAGAAGCGCAGCGGCATGGCCTGCCTCATCGCGGCCGTGGTCATCGTCGGCGTGCTCGGCGGTGGCGGCTACTACGGCTACGACTACCTCAAGGGCAAGTTCGGCGCGGCCGAGGACTTCGCGGGCGAAGGCATCGACGAGACCGTCGACGTGGAGATCCCCAAGGGCGCGGGCCTGGGCCAGATGGGCCGCATCCTGAAGGAAGCGGGCGTGGTCAAGAGCGCCCAGGCCTTCGTGGACGCCGCGGGCAACAACCCCAAGGGCCAGTCGATCCAGCCCGGCATCTATCCGCTCAAGAAGAAGATGTCGGCCGCGGCCGCGGTCTCGGTCATGACCGACCCCTCCAAGCTGCACGTGCTCACCATCTCCGAGGGCATGCGCAACAGCACGGTCTACGACGCGATCGACAAGAAGCTCGAGAAGCCGCCCGGCACCACCAAGGACATCGCCCTCAAGCAGGCCAAGAGCCTCGGTCTGCCGGCGTGGGCGAACAACGACAAGAACATCATCGATCCCCTCGAGGGCTTCCTCTACCCGATGCGCTACGACCTGAGCAAGGACAGCACCCCCGAGTCCCTGCTCAAGCAGATGGTCAAGAACGCGACGGACAAGTACACGGAGCTCGGGGTCGAGGGCAAGGCCAAGGAACTGGGCCTGAGCAACCCGCTCCAGGTGATCACGGTCGCCAGTCTCGTCAACGCCGAGGGCAAGAACCACGACGACTTCCGGAAGATGTCGGAGGTGGTCTACAACCGCCTCAAGAAGACCAACGACGTCACCAACCAGAAGATCGAGTTCGACTCGACGTACAACTACGTCAAGAACCAGAGCGAGATCAACTTCAATCTCACGGAGGCCAAGGCCTTCGTGAACCCGTACAACACGCACAACGTCAAGGGGCTGCCGCCCGGCCCGATCGGGAACCCCGGTCTGGACGCGCTGACCGCTACGCTCAGCCCGGACCACGGAGGCTGGATGTTCTTCGTGTCGGTCGACGGCAACACGACGACCTTCACCAAGACGTACGACGAGCACCTCAAGCTCGTCGCCGAGTTCCAGGAACGGCAGAAGCAGAAGAACGGCGGGTAGCAGGACATGTCACGGATACGGGCCGCGGTGCTGGGTTCTCCCATCGAGCACTCCCTCTCACCGGTGCTGCACCGCGCCGCGTACCAGGAGCTCGGCCTCGGGGACCGGTCGTACGACCGCTTCGAGATCGACGAGGCCGCGCTCCCCGGCTTCATGGCACGGCTCGGCCCCGAGTGGGCCGGGCTGTCGCTGACCATGCCGCTCAAGCGGGCGGTCATCCCGCTGCTCGACGAGATCAGCGACACGGCCGCCTCCGTGGAGACGGTCAACACGGTCGTCTTCACCGAGGACGGCCGCAGGGTCGGGGACAACACCGACATCCCCGGCCTGCTCGCCGCACTGGGCGAGCAGGGCGTGCAGAAGGTGGAGTCCGCCGCCGTCCTCGGCGCGGGCGCCACCGCCTCCTCGGCGCTCGCCGCGCTGGCCCGGATCTGCACCGGCGAGGTGACCGCGTACGTACGCTCCGAGGCCCGGGCCGCGGAGATGCGCGCGTGGGGCGAGCGGCTCGGCGTGGACGTCCGGACGGCCGACTGGTCGCGGGCGGCCGAGGCGCTGGACGCGCCGCTGGTCATCGCCACCACCCCGGCCGGCGCCACGGACGAGCTGGCCGCCTCCGTGCCCGCCGCTCCGGGCACCCTCTTCGACGTCCTGTACGACCCCTGGCCCACGCCCCTGGCCGCGGCCTGGACGCACCGCGGCGGCAAGCTCCTCGGCGGCCTCGACCTCTTGGTCCACCAGGCGGTCCTCCAGGTCGAGCTGATGACGGGCTGCCCCACCGCTCCGCTTGCGGCCATGCGCGCCGCGGGCGAGGCGGCGCTGCGGGCCCGCCACTGAGCGGAAGCGGAATGCTTCCTAGATCCACATGTCGCCCCGGGCCTAGGTGCGCCGCCGTCCGATAGCTGGACCGGAGGGCGGTGTACGGGCCCGGACATGGGAGGATCGGGGCAAGGCGGGTCAGGGCCGCGCACCCGATCGCGCCATCGATGAATCAGGCGCGAGCACGAGGAGCATCGTTGAGCAGGTTGCGTTGGCTGACGGCCGGAGAATCCCACGGCCCGGCTCTGGTGGCGACGCTGGAGGGGCTTCCCGCCGGCGTTCCGGTCACCACGGAGCTGGTGGCCGAACACCTGGCCCGGCGCCGGCTCGGCTACGGCCGTGGTGCCCGGATGAAGTTCGAGCAGGACGAGATCACCTTCCTCGGCGGTGTCCGGCACGGTCTGTCGCAGGGCTCCCCGGTCGCCGTGATGATCGGCAACACCGAGTGGCCCAAGTGGGAGACCGTCATGTCGGCCGACCCGGTCGACCCCTCGCTGCTCAAGGAGACCGGCCGCAACGCGGCGCTGACCCGGCCGCGGCCGGGCCACGCCGACCTCGCCGGCATGCAGAAGTACGGCTTCTCCGAGGCCCGGCCGATCCTGGAGCGCGCCAGCGCCCGTGAGACCGCCGCCCGGGTCGCCCTCGGCGCCATCGCCCGGTCCTTCATCAAGGAGGTCGCGGGCATCGAGATCGTCTCCCACGTCGTGGAGCTGGCGGCCGCGAAGGCCCCGTACGGCGTCTACCCGACCCCCGCCGACGTCGAGAAGCTCGACGCCGACCCGGTGCGCTGCCTCGACGCCGACGCGTCGAAGCAGATGGTCGCGGAGATCGACCAGGCCCACAAGGACGGCGACACCCTCGGCGGCGTCGTCGAGGTCCTCGCCTACGGCGTGCCCGTCGGCCTCGGCTCGCACGTGCACTGGGACCGCCGCCTCGACGCGCGCCTCGCGGCCGCGCTCATGGGCATCCAGGCCATCAAGGGCGTCGAGGTCGGCGACGGCTTCGACCTGGCCCGCGTACCCGGCTCCCAGGCGCACGACGAGATCGTCTCCACCCCCGAGGGCCTCAAGCGCACCACCGGCCGCTCCGGCGGCACCGAGGGCGGTCTGACCACCGGCGAACTGCTGCGCGTCCGCGCCGCGATGAAGCCCATCGCCACCGTGCCGAAGGCCCTCGCCACCGTGGACGTCGCCACCGGCGAGGCCACCGTCGCGCACCACCAGCGCTCGGACGTCTGTGCGGTGCCCGCCGCGGGCATCGTCGCGGAGGCCATGGTCGCCCTGGTGCTGGCCGACGCCGTCGTGGAGAAGTTCGGCGGCGACTCCGTCCCCGAGACCCGCCGCAACGTGCGGTCGTACCTCGACAACCTGCAGATCCGGTGACCGGCGACCGTGCGACCGGACCCCTGGTGGTCCTCGTCGGCCCCATGGGGTCCGGCAAGTCCACCGTGGGCGAGCTGATCGCCCAGCGGCTCGGAGTCGCCTACCGGGACACCGACGCCGACATCGTCGCGGCCCAGGGCCGGGAGATCTCCGACATCTTCATCGACGAGGGCGAGCCCCACTTCCGTGAGCTGGAGCGGGCGGCCGTCGCCGCCGCCGTCGCCGGCCACGAGGGGGTCCTCGCCCTCGGCGGCGGCGCCGTCCTCGACGAGAAGACGCGCGAACTGCTGGCCGGGCTGCCCGTCGCCTACCTCTCGATGGACGTCGAGGAAGCCGTCAAGCGCGTGGGCCTCGGCGCCGCGCGCCCGCTGCTCGCCGTCAACCCGCGCCGCCAGTGGCGCGATCTGATGGAGGCCCGGCGCCCCCTGTACACCGAAGTCGCGCGCGTCGTGGTGGCCACGGACGCCCGCACCCCCGAAGAGGTCGCCCAGGCGGTCCTCGACGCTCTGGAGTTGAAGAACGCATGACAGACCAGGTGACGCGGATCCAGGTCGGCGCGAGCGCCGGGCACGACGCGTACGAGGTGCTGGTGGGCCGGCAGCTGCTCGGCGAGCTCGGCTCCCTGATCGGTACGAAGGCCCAGCGGGTCGCCGTCATCCACCCCGAGGCCCTCGCCTCGACCGGTGAGGCGCTGCGGGACGACCTCGCCGCACAGGGGTACGAGGCCGTCGCCATCCAGGTGCCGAACGCCGAAGAGGCCAAGACGGCCGAGGTGGCGGCGTACTGCTGGAAGGCGCTGGGCCAGTCCGGCTTCACCCGCAGCGACGTCGTCGTCGGCGTCGGCGGGGGATCCACCACGGACCTCGCGGGCTTCGTCGCGGCCTCCTGGCTGCGCGGGGTGCGCTGGATCGCCGTCCCGACCACCATCCTGGCGATGGTGGACGCGGCGGTCGGCGGCAAGACCGGCATCAACACCGCCGAGGGCAAGAACCTCGTCGGCGCCTTCCACCCGCCGGCCGGTGTGCTCTGCGACCTGGCGGCGCTGGACTCGCTGCCGGTCAACGACTACGTCAGCGGTCTCGCCGAGATCATCAAGGCCGGATTCATCTCCGACCCGGTGATCCTCGACCTGATCGAGGCGGACCCCGAGGCGGCGCGCACGCCGGCCGGCCCGCACACGGCCGAGCTGATCTGCCGCTCCATCCAGGTCAAGGCCGACGTGGTCTCCAGCGACCTCAAGGAGTCGGGCCTGCGGGAGATCCTCAACTACGGGCACACCCTCGCGCACGCCATCGAGAAGAACGAGCGCTACAAGTGGCGCCACGGCGCGGCCGTCTCGATCGGCATGGTCTTCGCCGCCGAACTCGGCCGGCTCGCGGGCCGGCTCGACGACGCGACGGCCGACCGGCACAAGGCCGTCCTGGCTTCGGTGGGGCTTCCGCTGACCTACCGCGGCGACCAGTGGCCCAAGCTGCTGGAGACCATGAAGCTCGACAAGAAGTCCCGGGGCGACCTGCTGCGCTTCATCGTCCTGGACGGGCTGGCCAAGCCGACCGTCCTGGAGGGTCCCGACCCGGCCGTCCTCGTGGCGGCCTTCGGCGAGGTCACGGCCTGAACCGGGTTCGGGCCGGTGCGAACCGGCCCGAACCGGCCGGGGCCGGCCACCTCGCGACCGCCGCGTGACCCGGCGGGCCTCCGGGGTCATATAACGTTCTCGTATCAGTCGGGTGGAACGAGACGGAGTGGCAGCGGAATGCACCAAGGAGTGGGAGGCGGGGGCTGGGAGCCGCCGGGGAGTCGACACCCGGCGGCGCCCGCGCAGCCGCCGGCAGCGCCGGCGGCGGGCTGGCCCGCGTCTTCCATGCCGCCCGTGCCCTCCACGCCCGCGGCGCCCCCGGCGCCCCCGTCCGTACCGGGTCCGCCGGACGGGTTCACCGGGCACGTCCCGCTGCCGCCCGCCGCCCACGGCACCGGCGGCGCCACCCTCGCGGTCCTGCTGATCGGCCCCGCGGGCGCCGGCAAGACCACGGTGGCCCGCCACTGGGCCGGCACCCGGCCCGTCCCCACCGCGCACATCAGCCTGGACGACGTACGGGAATGGGTGTGCTCCGGCTTCGCGGATCCGCAGGCCGGCTGGAACGACCACTCCGAGGCGCAGTACCGCCTCGCCCGCCGCACCTGCGGCTTCGCCGCCCGGAACTTCTTGGCCAACGGGATCTCGTGCATCCTCGACGACGCCGTGTTCCCGGACCGGCCAGTGGTGGGCCTCGGCGGCTGGAAGCGGCACGTGGGGCCCGCGCTGCTGCCGGTCGTGCTGCTGCCCGGCCTGGAGATCGTCCTGGAGCGCAACGCCGCCCGCTCGGGGAACCGGCGCCTCTCCGACGAGGAGGTCGCGCGGATCCACGGCCGCATGGCCGGCTGGTACGGCTCCGGGCTGCCGATCATCGACAACTCCCACCTCGACGTCGAGGGCACCGCACGCGCCCTGGACGAGACCCTGGCCCGCGTCATCTCGCAGCCCGCCTACTGAATCGGCCTGCGGAACCGGCCGGCCGAGTCCCCGGCCGGGGGCCGGTCGGCCCGGTCCGGCCCCCGTACGGCTGCGCTCACCAGGCCGGATGCGCGCAGCGCTCGTAGGCTCGGAGACATGTCAGACGTGTACGCGGCCCGCCGGGGCCTGCTTCGCGACCGCTGTGCGGCCGCCGGAAACGCCGCCGCACTCATCACGCGTCCGGCGAACGTCCGTTACCTCTCCGGGGCGTCGCCGCTGGGCGCGGTCCTGCTGGTGGGTCCGGGCGGTGAGGACATGCTGTTCTGTGCCGGACAGCCCACCGGGGAGGCCGACGAGGGACGGCTCGACGAGCACCTGCGGCTCTCCGTGCTGGCCGGCCCCGGCGCGGATCCCGCCGTCGCGGCGGCCGACGCGGCCTCCCTCGCCCGCGCCGATTCCCTCGCCGTCGAGGAACACCACCTCACCGTCGGCCGGCACCGCGCCCTGAGCTCGGTGGCGCCGGGGCTGCGCCTGGCGGACCTGGGGACCGCCGTGGAACAACAGCGCCTCGTCAAGGACGAGGAGGAGATCGCCTGCCTCCGGATCGCCGCCGAGATCGCCGACCAAGCCCTCGGGGAGCTGCTGGAATCGATCCTGGTGGGCCGCACCGAACGGCACCTCGCCCTGGAACTGGAACGCCGCCTGGTGGACCACGGCGCCGACGGACCGGCCTTCCCGACCTCCGTCGGCACCGGGCCGCATTCCGGCCGCTCCCGGCACCGGCCTTCGGACAGGCGGGTCGAGGAGGGTGATTTCCTCTCCGTCTGCCTCGGCGCGAACTACCGGGGCTACCGCTGCGAGATCGGCCGCACCTTCGTGATCGGCACGACCCCGGCCGGCTGGCAGATCGAGCTCTACGACCTCGTCTTCGCTGCCCAGCGGGCGGGCCGGGAGGCCCTGCTGCCCGGGGCCGCGTACCGCGATGTGGATCACGCGGCCCGCTCCGTCCTCGACTCCGCAGGTCACGGCGAGGCCCTCGCGGCGTGGACCGGACACGGTGTCGGTCTCGAAATCGACGAGGACCCGCAGCTTGCACCTACGGCCATGGGTAAACTGGACGCTTGCGTGCCGGTCACCGTCGAACCGGGGGTTCACCTCCCTGGCCGGGGTGGTGTCCGGATCGATGACACGCTCGTCGTACGCCCCGAGGCGGACGGCGGTCCCGAGCTACTCACCATTACGACCAAGGAGCTGCTCGCGCTCTAGCCCGTCGCCGGGCTGTGCGCGCACCCGTGGTCTTCCAGTGCAGGAGATTCCCACACCGTGGCTTCCACGAACGACCTCAAGAACGGCATGGTGCTGAAGCTCGACGGGGGCCAGCTCTGGTCCGTCGTCGAGTTCCAGCACGTCAAGCCCGGCAAGGGCCCGGCCTTCGTGCGCACCAAGCTGAAGAGCGTCATGTCCGGCAAGGTCGTCGACAAGACGTTCAACGCCGGCACCAAGGTCGAGACGGCCACCATCGACCGCCGCGACATGCAGTTCTCCTACATGGACGGCGAGTACTTCGTCTTCATGGACATGGAGGACTTCGACCAGCTGATGGTCGACAAGAAGGCCGTCGGTGACGCCGCCAACTTCCTGATCGAGGGCTTCACCGCCTCCGTGGCCCGCCACGAGGGCGAGGTGCTCTACGTCGAGCTCCCGGCCGCCGTCGAGCTGACCATCGAGCACACGGACCCGGGCGTCCAGGGCGACCGCTCCACCGGTGGCACCAAGCCGGCGACGCTGGAGACGGGCCACGAGATCCAGGTCCCGCTCTTCATCAACACCGGCGAGAAGATCAAGGTCGACACCCGCACCAGCGACTACCTCGGCCGGGTGAACAGCTAACCGTGGCTGCCCGGAGCAACGCGCGCAAGCGCGCTTTCCAGATCCTGTTCGAGGCCGACCAGCGCGGGGTCTCCGTGCGCGAGGTCCTCGCGGACTGGGTCCGCCACTCGCGGTCGGACACCGACCGTCAGCCCGCGGTGAACGAGTTCACCATGGAACTCGTCGAGGGGTACGCCGACAAGGTGGACCGCATCGACGATCTGATCGCCACCTACGCCGTGGACTGGGACCTCGACCGCATGCCGGTCGTGGACCGGAACATCGTGCGTCTCGGTGCCTACGAGCTGATCTGGGTCGACGGTACCCCGGACGCCGTGGCCATCGACGAGGCCGTCCAGCTGGCCAAGGAGTTCTCCACGGACGAGTCGCCCTCGTTCGTGAACGGGCTGCTCGGCCGCTTCAAGGACCTCAAGCCGAAGCTGCGCCGCAGCGAGAGCTGACCGGCGCCGCCGGTACGGCGTGAACGGAGGGCCCGCAGCGCACGCGCGCTGCGGGCCCTCCGTCGTACGCCCCCAAGACGCCTTCGGGCGGCCGTGCGGGCATGAGAAAACCGGTGGGTGCCGGGAGCCTGTCGGCTCCCGGCACCCACCGGTAAACGTTTCTGCTGAGGCGTGGGGGACTAGATGTCCTCGTGCGCCACCGCACGACGCGCGTCCGCGTCCAGTACGCCCCAGCTGATGAGCTGCTCGGTCAGGACCGAGGGCGACTGGTCGTAGATGACGGCGAGGGTGCGCAGGTCGTCCTGGCGGATCGAGAGCACCTTGCCGTTGTAGTCGCCGCGCTGGCTCTGGATGGTCGCCGCGTAACGCTGCAGCGGGCCGGCCTTCTCGGCGGGGACGTGGGCGAGGCGCTCCAGGTCCAGGCGCAGCTTCGGCGGCGGCTCGGCCGCTCCGCCGGGGGTCGTACCGGGCAGCAGTTCCTGCACGGGCACCCCGTAGAAGTCCGCCAGCTCGGCAAGACGCTGGACGGTCACGGCGCGGTCTCCGCGCTCGTAAGAACCGACCACCACGGCCTTCCAACGGCCCTGGGACTTCTCCTCGACACCATGGAGGGAAAGGCCCTGCTGGGTGCGGATGGCGCGGAGCTTGGCCCCGAGCTGTTTGGCGTATTCGCTGGACATAACGCTCCCGGACGCTGTGACGACATGACCACGTGCGGCTCCGCCGCGCGGCTGGTAACTCACTGTGAGGTTACGCAGCGTTACTTGGATGCGTCAAGCCGAATGGTCTCCGACGCCCACGTAAGAGGGGTCCTGGACTGCCCCGATGTCGGGTCGCGGGAATCCCCCTGGTACCGTGGAACGCGTAGATCCGACGTCCTTTAAGGTCCGTCCCGTGAGGCGGAGAAGGAGGTCCTTTTCATGGACACTCAGCACGACCGGCAGAACCAGCAGGATCAGAAAACAGTTGCGGATGTCATGCGCCCCGTTCTCGAAGCGCAGGACATCGCCCGGGTTCTGACCCGCATCGCCCACGAGATCGTCGAACGCGCCAAGGGCGCCGACGACGTGGTGCTCCTCGGCATTCCCACCCGCGGTGTCTTCCTCGCCCGCCGGCTGGCCGCCAAGCTTGAAGAGATCACCGGTACGAAGATCCCGGTCGGCTCCCTCGACATCACCATGTACCGCGACGACCTGCGGATGAAGCCGGCCCGCGCCATCGGCCGCACCGAGATTCCCGGCGACGACATCGACGGCCGCCTGGTCGTCCTCGTCGACGACGTTCTCTTCTCCGGCCGGACCATCCGTGCCGCCCTCGACGCCCTCGGCGACCTCGGCCGCCCCCGCGCGGTGCAGCTGGCGGTCCTCGTCGACCGCGGCCACCGCGAACTGCCGATCCGCGCCGACTACGTCGGCAAGAACCTCCCCACGTCGCTGCGGGAGAACGTCCAGGTCCAGGTCCAGGAGGAGGACGGCCGCGACGCCGTGCTGCTCGGCCAGCGGACCGACCGGGCAGCCGGGCAGTAGTCCCGTGCCTCCGGCCGGGCCCCTCGGGTCCGCGCCGGAATCCGCCCTGCCCGCACCCCCAGCCAGCCCGTCTGCCCTCCCATGGCTTCGACCTCACCACGGCCTTGACCTCACCACGGC
Source organism: Streptomyces sp. NPDC002886 (assembly GCF_042888445.1). NCBI lineage: Bacteria > Bacillati > Actinomycetota > Actinomycetes > Kitasatosporales > Streptomycetaceae > Streptomyces > Streptomyces sp. NPDC002886. The sequence goes on along the minus strand of NZ_JBIAPV010000005.1, from coordinate 166,400 downwards.
TTTGAACTCAACGACTTACGGAGCACCCGGATGAAGCGCCACCTCATCTCGGCCGCCGATCTCACGCGCGACGACGCCGTCCTGATCCTCGACACCGCCGAGGAGATGGCCCGAGTCGCGGACCGGCCGATCAAGAAGCTGCCCACCCTGCGCGGCCGCACGATCTGCAACCTCTTCTTCGAGGACTCGACCCGGACCCGGATCTCCTTCGAGGCCGCCGAGAAGCGACTCTCCGCCGATGTCATCAACTTCGCGGCCAAGGGTTCCAGCGTCTCCAAGGGCGAGTCCCTCAAGGACACCGCCCAGACCCTGGAGGCCATGGGCGTCGACGCGGTCGTCATCCGCCACCACGCCTCCGGCGCGCCCTACCGCCTCGCCACCTCCGGCTGGATCGACGCCCCGGTGATCAACGCGGGCGACGGCACCCACGAGCACCCCACCCAGGCCCTGCTCGACGCCTTCACCATGCGCCGCCGCCTGGTCGGCAAGGACGCCGGGCTCGGCAAGGACCTGAACGGCCGCCGGATCACGATCGTCGGCGACGTCCTGCACAGCCGGGTCGCCCGCTCCAACGTCCAGCTGCTCCACACCCTCGGCGCCGAGGTCACCCTGGTGGCCCCGCCCACCCTGGTCCCGGTCGGCGTCGAGGCCTGGCCGTGCGAGATCTCGTACAGCCTGGACGCGGTGCTGCCGAAGTCCGACGCCGTCATGATGCTGCGGGTGCAGCGCGAGCGGATGAACGCCGCCTTCTTCCCGACCGAGCGCGAGTACTCCCGCCGCTACGGCCTGGACGGCGCCAGGATGGCCCGCATGCCCGAGCACGCCATCGTCATGCACCCCGGCCCGATGGTCCGCGGCATGGAGATCACCGCCGAGGTCGCCGACTCGGAGCGCTGCACGGTCATCGAGCAGGTCACCAACGGCGTCTCGATCCGCATGGCCGTCCTGTACCTGCTGCTCGGAGGCTCCGAGCCCGCCGTCACCACCACCAGCACGCCCCGCACCGAGGAGAGCAAGTAAAGATGAGCAAGATCCTTATCCGTGGCGCGAAGGTACTCGGTGGCGACGTCCAGGACGTCCTGATCGACGGCGAGACCATCGCCGCCGTGGGCACCGGCCTCGACGCCGGCGACGCGACCGTCATCGAGGCCGCGGGCCAGGTCCTCCTCCCCGGCCTCGTCGACCTCCACACCCACCTGCGCGAGCCCGGCCGCGAGGACTCCGAAACCGTCCTCACCGGCACCCGCGCCGCCGCCTCCGGCGGCTACACCGCCGTCTTCGCCATGGCCAACACCTTCCCCGTCGCCGACACCGCGGGCGTCGTCGAGCAGGTGTGGCGCCTGGGCAAGGAGTCCGGCTACTGCGACGTCCAGCCCATCGGCGCCGTCACCGTCGGCCTGGAGGGCAAGCAGCTCTCCGAGCTCGGCGCCATGCACGAGTCCGCCGCCCGCGTCACCGTCTTCTCCGACGACGGCAAGTGCGTGGACGACGCGGTCATCATGCGCCGCGCCCTGGAGTACGTGAAGGCCTTCGGCGGCGTCGTCGCCCAGCACGCCCAGGAGCCCCGCCTCACCGAGGGCGCCCAGATGAACGAGGGCATCGTCTCCGCCGAGCTCGGCCTCGGCGGCTGGCCGGCCGTCGCCGAGGAATCGGTGATCGCCCGCGACGTGCTGCTCGCCGAGCACGTCGGCTCCCGCGTCCACATCTGCCACCTGTCCACCGCCGGATCCGTCGAGATCATCCGCTGGGCCAAGTCCCGCGGCATCGACGTCACCGCCGAGGTCACCCCGCACCACCTGCTCCTCACCGACGAGCTCGTGCGCTCGTACAACCCGGTCTACAAGGTCAACCCGCCGCTGCGCACCGAGCGCGACGTGCTGGCCCTGCGCGAGGCGCTCGCCGACGGCACGATCGACATCGTCGCCACCGACCACGCCCCGCACCCGCACGAGGACAAGGACTGCGAGTGGGCCGCCGCCGCCATGGGCATGGTGGGCCTGGAGACCGCGCTCTCCGTCGTCCAGCAGACGATGGTGGAGACCGGACTGCTCGACTGGGCGGGCGTCGCCGAACGCATGTCCTTCGCCCCGGCGCGCATCGGCAGCCTTCCGAACCACGGTCGCCCCGTCTCGGCAGGTGAACCCGCGAACCTGACCTTGGTCGATACCTCGTACCGTGGTGTCGTGGACCCCGCACACTTCGCCTCCCGCAGCCGCAACACGCCTTACGAGGGCCGTGAGCTGCCGGGGCGCGTCACTCACACCTTCCTGCGGGGCCGGGCAACGGTCGTGGACGGGACGCTGGCGTGACACCTGCAGTAATCCAACTGGCCGCCGAGGCCGCCGAACGACAGTCGGCGGAGGTGACGGACTGGGGCGCCCGCATCGCGTGGGTGATCGGTCTGCTCGTCTTCATCGCCTTCGTGTACTGGCTGATGCGGCAGGGCTGGAAATGGCGCGGCACCCTGCAGAGTGATCTGCCGGAGCTGCCCGCCGCCCCCGGCGGTCTCCCCGAGCACCGGCTGGCCCTGACCGGCCGGTACCACGGGTCCACCACCGCCGGGCAGTGGCTCGACCGGATCGTCGCCCACGGACTGGGCGTCCGCAGCCGGGTCGAGCTCGCGCTCACCGACGCGGGCCTCGACGTGGTCCGTCCGGGTGCCACCGACTTCTTCGTACCGGCCGCGCAGCTGCGCGGCGCCCGCCTCGACAAGGGAATCGCGGGCAAGGTACTCACCGAAGGCGGTCTCCTCGTCGTCACATGGGCGCACGGCGACAGGCTGATCGACTCCGGATTCCGCTCCGACCGCGCGGCCGAACACGCCGCCTGGGTCGAAGCGATCAACGACATGAACCACTCAATCACCACGACGGAAGGCGCCGAACGATGACGACCTCCACCAGGGGAGCAGCCAAAGCTCCCGCCGTACTCGTCCTGGAGGACGGTCGGATCTTCCGCGGCCGCGCCTACGGCGCTGTGGGGGAGACCTTCGGCGAGGCCGTGTTCTCCACCGGCATGACCGGCTACCAGGAGACCCTCACCGACCCGTCGTACCACCGGCAGGTCGTCGTGATGACCGCCCCTCACGTGGGCAACACCGGCGTCAACGACGAGGACCCCGAGTCCTCCCGCATCTGGGTCGCCGGGTACGTCGTACGCGACCCCGCCCGCGTCCCCTCCAACTGGCGCTCCGTGCGCTCGCTGGACGAGGAGCTCGTCAGGCAGGGCGTCGTCGGGATCTCCGGCATCGACACCCGCGCCCTGACCCGCCACCTGCGCGAGCGCGGCGCCATGCGCGTCGGCATCTTCTCGGGCGAGGCCTGGGACGGCGTCCGCGACGAGGCGCTGCTGGCCAAGGTGCAGGCCGCCCCGCAGATGAAGGGCGCCGACCTGTCCGCCGAGGTCTCCACCAAGGAGACGTACGTCGTCCCCGCGATCGGTGAGAAGAAGTTCACCGTCGCCGCCGTGGACCTCGGCATCAAGGGCATGACCCCGCACCGGATGGCCGAGCGCGGCATCGAGGTGCACGTGCTCCCCGCCACCGCCACCGTCGAGGACGTGTACGCGGTCGCCCCCGACGGCGTGTTCTTCTCCAACGGCCCGGGCGACCCGGCCACCGCCGACCACGCGGTCTCCGTCATGCAGGGCGTCCTCGCCCGCAAGACCCCGCTCTTCGGCATCTGCTTCGGCAACCAGATCCTGGGCCGCGCGCTCGGCTTCGGCACCTACAAGCTGAAGTACGGCCACCGCGGCATCAACCAGCCGGTGCAGGACCGCACCACCGGCAAGGTCGAGATCACCGCGCACAACCACGGCTTCGCCGTGGACGCGCCCCTCGACAAGGTCTCGGAGACCGCCTACGGCCGCGCCGAGGTCTCCCACGTCTGCCTCAACGACAACGTCGTGGAAGGCCTCCAGCTGCTCGACCAGCCGGCCTTCTCCGTCCAGTACCACCCCGAGGCGGCCGCCGGCCCGCACGACGCCGCGTACCTCTTCGACCGCTTCGTAAATCTGATGGAGGCCGAGCGTGCCTAAGCGCACCGATATCCAGTCCGTCCTGGTCATCGGCTCCGGCCCGATCGTCATCGGCCAGGCCGCCGAGTTCGACTACTCCGGAACCCAGGCCTGCCGCATCCTCAAGGCCGAGGGCCTGCGGGTGATCCTGGTGAACTCCAACCCCGCCACGATCATGACCGACCCGGAGATCGCCGACGCCACGTACGTCGAGCCGATCACCCCCGAGTTCGTCGAGAAGATCATCGCGAAGGAGCGCCCCGACGCGCTGCTCCCGACCCTCGGCGGCCAGACCGCGCTGAACACCGCCATCTCCATGCACGAGCAGGGTGTGCTGGCGAAGTACAACGTCGAGCTCATCGGCGCCAACGTCGAGGCGATCAACAAGGGCGAGGACCGCGACCTCTTCAAGGGCGTCGTCGAAGCCGTCCGCGCCAAGATCGGCTACGGCGAGTCCGCCCGCTCGGTCATCTGCCACACGATGGACGACATCATCCAGGGCGTCGACACCCTCGGCGGCTACCCCGTCGTCGTGCGCCCCTCCTTCACCATGGGCGGCGCCGGCTCCGGCTTCGCCCACGACGAGGAAGAGCTGCGCCGCATCGCCGGCCAGGGCCTCATGCTCTCCCCGACCACCGAGGTGCTCCTGGAGGAGTCCATCCTCGGCTGGAAGGAGTACGAGCTGGAGCTGATGCGCGACACCAAGGACAACGTCGTCGTCGTCTGCTCCATCGAGAACTTCGACCCGATGGGCGTCCACACCGGCGACTCCATCACCGTCGCCCCGGCGATGACCCTCACCGACCGCGAGTACCAGCGGCTGCGCGACATCGGCATCGCGATCATCCGCGAGGTCGGCGTCGACACCGGCGGCTGCAACATCCAGTTCGCGATCGACCCGGTCGACGGCCGCGTCATCGTCATCGAGATGAACCCGCGCGTGTCCCGTTCGTCCGCGCTCGCGTCGAAGGCCACCGGCTTCCCGATCGCCAAGATCGCCGCGAAGCTGGCCATCGGCTACACGCTCGACGAGGTCCCCAACGACATCACCGAGAAGACGCCGGCCTCCTTCGAGCCGTCCCTCGACTACGTCGTCGTCAAGGCCCCGCGCTTCGCCTTCGAGAAGTTCCCGCTGGCCGACGCCACCCTCACCACCACCATGAAGTCGGTGGGCGAGGCCATGGCCATCGGCCGCAACTTCACCGAGGCCCTCCAGAAGGCCCTGCGCTCGCTGGAGAAGAAGGGCTCGCAGTTCACCTTCGTCGGCCCCACCGGCGACAAGGAAGAGCTCCTGGCCACCGCGGTCCGCCCGACCGACGGCCGCATCAACACCGTCATGCAGGCCATCCGCGCCGGCGCCACCCAGGAAGAGGTCTTCGAGTACACGAAGATCGACCCCTGGTTCGTCGACCAGCTCTTCCTCATCAAGGAGATCGCGGACGAGCTGGCCGCCGCCGACAAGCTCCACCCCGAGCTGCTCGCCGAGGCCAAGCGCCACGGCTTCTCCGACAGCCAGATCGCCGAGATCCGCGGCCTGCGCGAGGACGTCGTCCGCGAGGTCCGCCACGCGCTCGGCGTCCGCCCGGTCTACAAGACGGTCGACACCTGCGCCGCCGAGTTCGCCGCGAAGACCCCGTACTTCTACTCGTCCTACGACGAGGAGTCCGAGGTCGCGCCCCGCGAGAAGCCCGCGGTCATCATCCTGGGCTCCGGCCCGAACCGCATCGGCCAGGGCATCGAGTTCGACTACTCCTGCGTCCACGCCTCCTTCGCCCTCAGCGACGCCGGCTACGAGACCGTGATGGTCAACTGCAACCCGGAGACCGTCTCCACCGACTACGACACCTCCGACCGCCTGTACTTCGAGCCGCTGACGCTCGAAGACGTGCTGGAGATCGTCCACGCCGAGTCGCTCGCCGGCCCGATCGCGGGCGTCATCGTCCAGCTCGGCGGCCAGACCCCGCTGGGTCTCGCCCAGGCCCTCAAGGACAACGGCGTCCCCGTCGTCGGCACCCCGCCGGAGGCCATCCACGCCGCCGAGGACCGCGGCGCCTTCGGCCAGGTCCTCGCCGAGGCCGGCCTGCCCGCCCCCAAGCACGGCACCGCCACCACCTTCGCCGGCGCCAAGGCCATCGCCGACGAGATCGGCTACCCCGTCCTCGTACGCCCCTCGTACGTGCTCGGCGGCCGCGGCATGGAGATCGTCTACGACGAGGACCGGCTGTCCTCGTACATCGCCGAGTCCACCGAGATCTCGCCGACCCGCCCCGTGCTGGTCGACCGGTTCCTCGACGACGCGATCGAGATCGACGTCGACGCCCTCTACGACGGCACCGAGCTCTACCTCGGCGGCGTCATGGAGCACATCGAGGAAGCCGGCATCCACTCCGGCGACTCGGCCTGCGCCCTGCCCCCGATCACCCTCGGCGGCTACGACATCAAGCGGCTGCGCGCCTCCACCGAGGCCATCGCCAAGGGCGTCGGCGTCCGCGGCCTGATCAACATCCAGTTCGCGATGGCGGGTGACATCCTCTACGTCCTGGAGGCCAACCCGCGCGCCTCCCGGACCGTGCCCTTCACCTCGAAGGCGACCGCGGTCCCGCTCGCGAAGGCCGCCGCCCGCATCTCGCTCGGCACCACCATCGCCGAGCTCCGCGAAGAGGGCATGCTGCCGAAGACCGGCGACGGCGGCACCCTGCCGCTCGACGCGCCGATCTCCGTCAAGGAGGCCGTCATGCCGTGGTCGCGCTTCCGCGACATCCACGGCCGCGGCGTCGACACCGTGCTGGGCCCGGAGATGCGCTCCACCGGCGAGGTCATGGGCATCGACTCCGTCTTCGGCACGGCGTACGCCAAGTCGCAGGCCGGCGCCTACGGCCCGCTGCCCACCAAGGGCCGCTGCTTCATCTCCGTCGCCAACCGCGACAAGCGCACGATGATCTTCCCGGCGCGCGAGCTCGTCGCCCACGGCTTCGAGCTGATGGCCACCTCCGGCACCGCAGAGGTCCTGCGCCGCAACGGCATCAACGCCACCGTCGTGCGCAAGCTCAGCGAGGGCGAGGGCCCCGACGGCGAGAAGACCATCGTCCAGCTCATCCACGACGGCCAGGTCGACCTGATCGTCAACACCCCGTACGGCACCGGTGGCCGCCTCGACGGCTACGAGATCCGTACGGCCGCCGTGGCGCGCGGAGTCCCGTGCCTCACCACGGTCCAGGCTCTCGCCGCGGCCGTCCAGGGCATCGACGCGCTCAACCGCGGCGACGTCGGCGTCCGCTCGCTCCAGGAGCACGCGGAGCGGCTGACGGCGGCCCGCGACTAGTAGCCCGTAAGAAAGGGGGGCATCGGCGACAGCGACCGGTGTCCCCCCTTTCATGAGCGCCAAAGGGATATTTCGGACGATGTACAAACTGTTCTTCAACCTCGTCTTCAAGCGGATGGACCCGGAGCAGGCCCACTACATGGCCTTCCGCTGGATCCGCCTCGCGGCCCGCACCCCGGTGCTGCGCACCTTCGTGGCCGCCTACCTGGCCCCCCGGTACGCGTCCCTGCGCACCGAGGCCCTCGGACTGCGGATGCACGGCCCCTTCGGGCTCGCGGCCGGCTTCGACAAGAACGCCGTCGCCATCGACGGGATGTCGATGCTCGGCTTCGACCACATCGAGATCGGCACCGTCACCGCCGAGGCCCAGCCCGGCAACCCGAAGAAGCGGCTGTTCCGGCTGGTCCCGGACCGTGCGCTGATCAACCGCATGGGCTTCAACAACGAGGGCTCGGCGGCCGTCGCGGACCGCCTGGCGGCCCGTAACCCCGTCTTCAAGACGGTCGTCGGCGTCAACATCGGCAAGACGAAGGTCGTCCCCGAGGAGGAGGCCGTCGCCGACTACGTCGCCTCCACCGAGCGCCTCGCCCGGCACGCGGACTACCTCGTCGTCAACGTCTCCTCCCCGAACACCCCGGGCCTGCGCAACCTCCAGGCCACGGAGTCCCTGCGGCCCCTGCTGAGCGCCGTCCGCGAGGCGGCCGACCGCGTCGTCACCGACCGGCGGGTCCCGCTGCTCGTCAAGATCGCCCCGGACCTCGCGGACGAGGACGTGGACGCGGTCGCCGACCTGGCCCTGGAGCTGGGCCTCGACGGCATCATCGCGACGAACACGACGATCGCCCGCGAGAGCCTCGGCCTGAAGTCCGACCCCTCGCTGGTCAAGGAGACCGGCGGCCTGTCCGGAGCCCCGGTCAAGGAGCGCTCCCTGGAGGTCCTGCGCCGGCTGTACGCCCGCGTGGGCGACCGTCTGGTCCTGGTCGGCGTCGGCGGCATCGAGAACGCCGAGGACGCCTGGCAGCGGATCCTGGCCGGCGCGAGCCTGGTCCAGGGCTACAGCGCCTTCATCTACGAGGGCCCCTGCTACGCCCGCGCCATCCACAAGGGCCTGGCCGCGCGCCTGGCCGCCAGTCCGTACGCGACGCTCGCCGAAGCGGTGGGCGCGGAAACCCGAAAGGCCGCCCTGTGACCTCTGCGACTCCTGTCATCCCCTTCGGTACGCGGCTGCGCGAGGCGATGGACACCCGCGGGCCGCTGTGCGTCGGCATCGACCCGCACGCCGCCCTGCTGGCCTCCTGGGGCCTGAACGACGACATCGCGGGCCTGGAGAAGTTCTCCCGCACGGTGGTCGAGGCGCTGGCCGACTCGGTCGCGGTCTTCAAGCCCCAGGCGGCGTTCTTCGAGCGGTTCGGCTCGCGGGGGATCGCGGTGCTGGAGCAGACGGTGGCCGACGCGCGGGCGGCGGGCACGCTGGTCGTCATGGACGCCAAGCGGGGTGACATCGGCTCGACGATGGCCGCGTACGCGGAGACCTTCCTCTCGCCCTCGTCCCCGCTCTTCTCCGACGCGCTCACGGTTTCCCCGTACCTGGGCTACGGCTCGCTGAAGCCGGCCGTCGACCTGGCACGGGAGTCGGGAGCCGGTCTGTTCGTGCTGGCCCTGACCTCCAACCCGGAGGGTGCGGAGGTCCAGCGGGCGGTGCGGTCGGACGGCCGCACGATCGGAGCGACGATGCTGGCGCACCTGGCGCAGGAGAACGCCGGAGCCTCCCCGATGGGCTCCTTCGGAGCCGTGGTCGGGGCGACGCTGGGGGACCTGTCCTCCTTCGACCTGGACATCAACGGGCCGCTGCTGGCCCCCGGCATCGGCGCGCAGGGCGCCACCGCGGCGGACCTCCCGGCGGTGTTCGGCGCGGCCGTCCGCAATGTCGTCCCGAACGTGTCGCGGGGCGTGCTGAAGCACGGGCCCGACGCGGCCGCGCTCCGCGCTTCGGCCCGGACCTTCGCGGACGAGATCCGCGCGGCCGTAGCGGCGTAGCCCTGCGGGGCCGTCCCCCACCCGCCCTCCGCCCCTTCCCCGGGGCTGCGCCCCGGACCCGTTGCCGGGTGCGGTGCCGTTCCGGGGGCCGGCCCCCGGAGCCCCAGGGGTCCGGGCGCAGCCCGCGCAGCGGAAACCGGCCGGCGGGTCAGGGCGTAGGGCCCGGTGGGTCGGGGCTTCGGACCGGTGCGGGGGAGGGGGCCGCAGGGTGATCATGGGGTGGGGGGTTACGGCCACTACCCCGGACGGAGCGCCCCGCGTGCCCCCAGTACAGACCGCCGCCACGATCCGGCGCATCGAGCCCGTCGGGGCCTACCACCACCTCGTCCTCGACGCCCCCGGCGTCACCGGCGTCCGCCCCGGCCACTTCGGTGCCCTCGCCATCGGCGGCCGGGACTCCGCGATGCTGCTGCGCCGCGCCTTCTCCATCCACCGCGCCGACCCGGCCACCCGCACCGTCGAGTTCGTCTTCGCCGAGGCCGGCCGCGGGACCAGGGCACTGGCCGCGCACCGCCCCGGCGACACCGTGGACCTCATCGCCCCCCTCGGGACCCCCTTCCCGCTCCCCGACGGCCCGGTCGGCGCGGTCCTGGTCGCCGGCGGCTACGGCAGCGCCCCGATGTTCGCCCTCGCCGAGGAGATCCTCGGCCGCGGCGGCCGGGTCGCCTTCGTGCTCGGCGCGTCCACCGCCGACCGGCTGTTCGGGGTCGAGCGGGCCAAGGCCCTCGCCGAGCACGTGTACGTGGTGACCGACGACGGTTCCGCCGGCCGCCGGGGCCGGGTCACGGGACCCCTGCTCGAGGCCATCAACGGGATCGGCGCCACCGAGGTCCACTCCTGCGGCCCGATGGGCATGCTCAAGGCCGTCACGGAGATCGCCACCGCCGCCGGAGCCGCCAGCCACACCGCCGTCGAGGAGGCCATGGCCTGCGGGATCGGGATCTGCATGAGCTGCGTCCTGCCCGTCACCGGTCCCGACGGCGTCACCCGTTTCCTTCGCTCCTGCACATCCGGCCCCGTTTTCGACGGCACGACCGTCCGCTGGGACGACGCCGGAACCCTGCCCGAGGACCTCGAAGGCGCGGCCGCCATGACCCCGAAGGCGAGCGCCGACCGGTGAATCCCCTGAGCCCCCTCAACCCCGAAGACGTGGACATGTCCGCGCCCCTCGGCGCTCACGTCACCCTCCCGAACCCCGTCTCCACCGCCTCCGGCTGCGCCGGCTACGGCCGCGAGCTGCACCGGTTCACCCCCCTCCACGAGCTCGGCACGATCACCACCAAGACCGTGATGCCGTACGTCCGCTCCGGCCGCGCCACTCCGCGGATGGCCGAGACCCCGAGCGGGATGCTGAACTCCATCGGGCTCCAGGGCTCCGGCATCGACCACTTCGTCGAGCACGAGCTGCCCTGGCTGGCCGAGCGCGGGGCGCGGGTGCTCGTATCGGTCGCGGGGGAGCGTACGGAGGAGTTCGCCGAGGCGGCCGCCCGGCTGACCGGGCAGCCCGGCGTGGTCGGCATCGAGGCCAACATCTCCTGCCCCAACGTCGCGAACCGCGGTCTCGTCTTCGCCTGTGACGCCGACGCCTCCTTCGAGGTGGTCAAGGCGGTCAAGGCGGCGGCCGACCCCGCACTGCCCGTCTACGCCAAGCTGACCCCCGATGTGACACGGATCACGGACATCGCGGCGGCGTGTACGGAGGCGGGCGCCGACGGGCTCTCGATGATCAACACCGTCCTCGGGATGACCATCGACACCGACACCATGCGCCCGGCCCTCGCCGGGGTCACCGGAGGCCTCTCCGGCCCGGCGATCCGGCCCGTCGCCGTCCGCTGCGTCTTCCAGGTCCACGGGGCGATGCTGGCCGGCGCCGTCCGGCGGGTCCCCGTCCTCGGGATGGGCGGGATCGCCTCCGGCCGGGACGCGCTCGAATTCGTCCTCGCCGGCGCTTCGGGGGTGGCGGTCGGGACCGCCCTGTTCAACGATCCGTCCGCGCCCCTGAGGATCCGCGAAGACCTGCGCGCGGCGCTCGCCGCACGCGGGATCGGAGCGTTCGAGGACGCCGTCGGGCTCGCTCATCGCACTCGCTGACGAAATTCGAACGTCTTTCACCGGACAAATCCGGGGTGGTTTGTCCGTGATGTACGGTTCAGTGGAGGCTGACCAGGACTTTTCGTCCGTTCTCGCTGACTGGAGCGGTCATGGCCGCTAGTCTCCGAGCAGAGTGAACGAGCAGCGATCGAGCACCACCGCTGTTCGGGGGCTCGCCTGGTGTGATGCCTTCCGGCATTTCACTGGTCCGTATCCGACAGTTCGACATCCGAGGTGACGTAGGCGTGGCTCTTCCGCCCCTTACCCCTGAACAGCGCGCAGCAGCGCTCGAAAAGGCCGCCGCGGCTCGCCGGGAGCGGGCCGAGGTGAAGAATCGACTCAAGCACTCCGGCGCCTCCCTGCACGACGTCATCAAGATGGGGCAGGAGAACGACGTCATCGGCAAGATGAAGGTTTCCGCTCTCCTGGAGTCCCTGCCCGGCGTCGGCAAGGTGCGTGCCAAGCAGCTCATGGAGCGCCTCGGCATCTCCGAGTCACGGCGTGTCCGAGGTCTCGGTTCCAACCAGATCGCCTCTCTGGAGCGTGAGTTCGGCGGTAACGCCGCCTAAGGCGTCGTCCGAAGTTCTCCCGGCGTTCTCAGGCAGTCCCGAGAAGCTGGATAATCGCTCTATGGCAGCAGAGGTTCGTCCGCGGCTGACCGTGCTCTCCGGCCCTTCGGGGGTCGGCAAGAGCACGGTCGTCGCGCATATGCGCAAGGTTCACCCCGAGGTCTGGCTCTCGGTGTCGGCCACCACCCGCAAGCCGCGGCCCGGTGAGCGACACGGAGTCCACTACTTCTTCGTCAACGACGACGAGTTCGACAAGCTGATCGCCAATGGCGAGCTGCTGGAGTGGGCCGAGTTCGCGGGCAACCGCTACGGCACACCGCGCGGCGCAGTGCTGGAACGCCTGGAGAACGGCGAGCCGGTCCTGCTGGAGATCGATCTCCAGGGCGCACGGCTCGTACGCGAGTCCATGTCCGAGGCACAGCTGGTCTTCCTGGCTCCTCCGAGCTGGGACGAACTGGTCCGCCGGCTCACCGGCCGGGGCACCGAAACGGCGGAGGTCGTGGAGCGCCGGCTCGGCGCCGCCAAGATCGAACTTGCTGCCGAATCCGAGTTCGACAGCACCCTGGTCAACACCTCGGTCGAGGACGTCGCGCGCGAGCTGCTAGCCTTGATGAATGTCGTCTGATCGTTGACCGGTGTTCAACCGGTCCGAACGGTCCGAAATCGACACTTCTAGGTATGACCCCATCTTCGGAAGGTAGAGCGTGTCCTCTTCCATTACTGCGCCCGAGGGCATCATCAACCCGCCGATCGACGAGCTGCTCGAGGCCACGGACTCGAAGTACAGCCTCGTGATCTACGCGGCCAAGCGTGCCCGTCAGATCAACGCGTACTACTCGCAGCTCGGTGAGGGCCTGCTCGAGTACGTCGGCCCGCTGGTGGACACCCACGTCCACGAGAAGCCGCTTTCGATCGCGCTGCGCGAGATCAACGCGGGTCTGCTGACCTCCGAGGCCATCGAGGCCCCGGCTCAGTAAGACACGAGTGTCCTTTCATCACAGGCCCGGCAGACCATCTGCCGGGCCTGTGGTGTGTCATAGAGGTGTCGTCGTAGTCAGTCGACGCAGTCAGCCGAAGGGGCGTGTGTGGTGGGTAAGCCGAAGGTCGTGCTCGGAGTCAGTGGCGGGATCGCCGCTTACAAGGCGTGCGAGCTGCTGCGCCGGCTGACCGAGTCCGGGCACGACGTCCGCGTGGTGCCGACGGCGGCGTCGCTGAACTTCGTGGGGGAGGCCACCTGGGCCGCCCTCTCGGGGAACCCGGCCTCCACCGAGGTCTGGGAGAGCGTCCACGAGGTGCCGCACGTGCGCATCGGGCAGACCGCCGACCTCGTCGTCGTCGCCCCGGCCACCGCCGACATGCTGGCCAAGGCCGCCCACGGGCTGGCCGACGACCTGCTCACCAATACGCTGCTCACCGCGCGCTGTCCCGTGGTGTTCGCACCCGCGATGCACACCGAGATGTGGGAGCACCCGGCGACCCGGGAGAACGTGGCCACGCTGCGCCGCCGCGGCGCCGTCGTCATCGAGCCCGCCGTCGGCCGGCTCACCGGCAAGGACACCGGCAAGGGGCGGCTGCCCGACCCCGAGGAGATCTTCGAGGTGTGCGCAAGGGTCCTCGCCCGCGGGGTGGCCGAGCCCGACCTCGCCGGGCGGCACGTGGTGATCAGCGCGGGCGGCACCCGTGAGCCGCTGGACCCGGTCCGCTTCCTCGGCAACCGCTCCTCCGGCAAGCAGGGCTACGCCCTCGCCCGTACCGCGGTCGCCCGCGGGGCCCGGGTCACCCTGGTATCCGCCAACACCGCGCTCGCCGACCCCGCCGGGGTGGACCTCGTACGGGTCGGGACGGCCCTGCAGCTGCGCGAGGCCGTGCTCAAGGCCGCCGCGGACGCCGACGCGGTGGTGATGGCCGCGGCCGTGGCCGACTTCCGGCCGGCCGAGTACGCGGGCGGGAAGATCAAGAAGAAGGACGGGCAGGAGCCCGCACCGGTCACCCTCGTACGTAATCCGGACATTCTCGCGGAGATTTCCTCCGACCGGGCCAGGGAGGGCCAGGTCGTGGTCGGATTCGCCGCCGAGACGGACGACGTCCTCGCCAACGGGCGGAGCAAGCTCCTCCGCAAGGGGTGTGACCTTCTCGTCGTGAACGAGGTGGGTGAGGCGAAGACCTTTGGTTCCGAGGAGAACGAGGCGGTCATCCTGTCCTCCGACGGAAGCGAACTCGCCGTCCCCTACGGTCCGAAGGAATCGCTGGCAGACGTGATTTGGGACCAGGTGGCCCCGCGACTCGCGGCGCGACGCGCCTGAGCGGAGGCCCTTTCCGCAGGCTGCTCCTTGGGTAAGAATGGAGTGTCGCAGGTCACACGGCTCCCATAGGGCGAGACGGGTGGTCCGGCGAACGGTGGCGACCGATAAACTGCAGCCGGAACGTGATCGGGCGCAGCCTCCGATGTCGTTCCACCAAAATTTCAGCCAGCAGCCGCTGCAACCCCAGGGAGCGTTGTGTCCCGTCGCCTGTTCACCTCGGAGTCTGTGACCGAGGGTCACCCCGACAAGATCGCTGACCAGATCAGCGACACCATCCTCGACGCGCTCCTCACCGAGGACCCGACCTCGCGCGTCGCCGTGGAGACCCTCATCACCACCGGTCTCGTCCACATCGCGGGAGAGGTGACCACGAAGGCGTACGCGCCGATCGCGCAGCTCGTCCGCGACAAGATCCTCGAGATCGGCTACGACTCCTCGAAGAAGGGCTTCGACGGCGCCTCCTGCGGCGTGTCGGTGTCCATCGGCGCGCAGTCCCCGGACATCGCGCAGGGTGTCGACACCGCGTACGAGAAGCGGGTCGAGGGCGATGAGGACGAGCTCGACAAGCAGGGCGCCGGCGACCAGGGCCTGATGTTCGGGTACGCCTGCGACGAGACCCCCGAGCTCATGCCGCTCCCGATCCACATCGCGCACCGCCTCTCGAAGCGGCTGTCCGAGGTCCGCAAGAACGGGACCATCCCGTACCTGCGCCCCGACGGCAAGACCCAGGTCACCATCGAGTACGACGGCGACAAGGCCGTCCGCCTCGACACCGTCGTCGTGTCCTCGCAGCACGCCGCGGACATCGACCTGGACTCGCTGCTCGCCCCGGACATTCGCGAGTTCGTCGTCGAGCACGTGCTGAACCAGCTCGTCGAAGACGGCATCAAACTCGACACCGAGGGCTACCGCCTGCTGGTCAACCCCACCGGCCGCTTCGAGATCGGCGGCCCGATGGGCGACGCCGGCCTGACCGGCCGCAAGATCATCATCGACACCTACGGCGGCATGGCCCGTCACGGTGGCGGCGCCTTCTCGGGCAAGGACCCGTCCAAGGTCGACCGCAGCGCCGCGTACGCCATGCGCTGGGTCGCCAAGAACGTGGTCGCCGCCGGTCTGGCCTCGCGCTGCGAGGTCCAGGTCGCGTACGCGATCGGCAAGGCCGAGCCCGTCGGTCTGTTCGTGGAGACCTTCGGCACGCACAAGGTCGACGTCGAGAAGATCGAGAACGCCATCGCCCAGGTCTTCGACCTGCGCCCGGCCGCGATCATCCGCGACCTCGACCTGCTGCGCCCGATCTACGCCCAGACCGCCGCCTACGGCCACTTCGGCCGCGAGCTGCCGGACTTCACCTGGGAGCGCACCGACCGCGTGGACGCCCTGCGCGCCGCTGCCGGCCTGTAGGACCCGCGCGTCCTGCTCGTAGGACCCGCTCGTAGCACCTGCTCGACGGACGGCCCCGGACCCCTGTGGTCCGGGGCCGTATTCCGTTGGTGCGGCCGCTTCCCCGCGCATACGCTGGCGCAGTCCTCCCGGTGCGAAGGGCGACGGCTTCATCTGGAGCGGGGTGCGAACCCCGTGTTGAAGGACCGCAGGACCGCCGCCGCCCGACAAGATCTCGGGAGGGCCGCCCGCACCCTGGACGCCACTGTCGGTGGCGTTTGGTAAGAATGCTGCTGTGAGCAGCGCGAACGATTCCCCGCCGGAGCAGCTGGCGCTGATGCGGGAGATGGTCGCCGAGGCCAAGGCCAAGGCACCCAAGGCCAAGCCGCGGACCTGGCGCGGGGCCTCCATCGCCGAGGAACTGCCCGTGGCCCGGGTCCTGGTCAACAAGGGCGTGCTCCACCTCGACCGGCTCTTCGACTACGCCGTCCCCGCCGAACTCTCCGCGGACGCCCAGCCCGGCGTCCGCGTCCGGGTCCGCTTCGGCGCGGGCTCCCACCGGGTCCACGGCGGCCGCCGCGAGGGCGGCGGGCTCATCGACGGCTTCGTCATCGAACGCCGCGCCGAGTCCGACTACAACGGAGCCCTCGCCGCCCTCGCCCAGGTGGTCTCGCCCGAGGTCGTGCTCGGCCCCCGCATGCTCGCCCTGGCCCGCGCCGTCGCCGACCGGTACGCCGGCAGCCTCGCCGACGTGCTCCAGCTCGCGCTGCCCGCGCGCAGCGCCCGCGCCGAGTCCAAGCCGTCCCCCGAACCGCTGCCCCCGCCCGCCGCGCCCGAGCCCGCCGGCTGGGAGCGGTACGGAGCCGGCCCCGGCTTCCTGCGCGCCCTGGCGGGCGGCGGAACCCCGCGCGCCGTGTGGACCGCCCTGCCCGGCCCCGGCTGGGCCGACGAGCTGGCCCGCGCCATGGCCGCCACCCTCGCCTCCGGACGCGGCGCCCTCGCCGTGGTCCCCGACGGACGCACAGCCGCCCGCGTCGACGCGGCGCTCACCGCCCTGCTCGGCGAGGGGCGGCACGCGCTGCTGACCGCCGAGTCCGGCCCGGAGAAGCGCTACCGCGAGTGGCTGGCCGTCAGCCGGGGCTCGGTGCGGGCCGTGGTCGGCACCCGGGCCGCGATGTTCGCCCCCGTACGGGACCTCGGGCTCGTCGCCGTCTGGGACGACGGCGACTCCAGCCACAGCGACGTCCACGCCCCCTTCCCGCACGTGCGGGAGGTGCTGGAACTGCGCGCGGTCACCGACGGCTGCGCCTTCCTGGTGGGCAGCACCAGCTGCACGGTGGAGGCCGCGCAGCTCGTCGAGTCCGGCTGGGCCCGGCCGCTGGTCGCCGACCGCGAGACCGTCCGGACCCACGCGCCCCGGATCCGGACCGTCGGCGACGAACTGCTGGCCCGCGACGGGGCCGCGCGGGCCGCACGGCTGCCGAGCCTCGCGTGGGAGACCGTCCGGGAGGGACTGAAGACCGGGCCCGTGCTCGTCCAGGTGCCCCGGCGGGGCTACGTGCCGCGGCTGGCGTGCGAGCGGTGCCGGACGCCCGCGCGCTGCACGGTCTGCGCGGGGCCGCTGGAGGCGCCCGACCAGCGGGACCTGCACTGCGGGTGGTGCGGAAGGGCCGAGCCGGCCTGGCACTGCGAGGAGTGCGGATCGTTCCGGCTGCGGGCCCAGGTGGTGGGAGCGCGGCGGACCGCCGAGGAGCTGGGGCGGGCCTTCCCGGCCGTACCCGTACGCACCTCCGGGCGTGACCACATCCTGGACGAGGTACCCGACCGGCCCGCGCTGGTGGTGTCCACGCCCGGCGCCGAGCCGGTCGCGGCGGGCCCCGGGTACGCGGCGGCGCTGCTCCTGGACGGCTGGGCCATGCTGAGCCGGCCCGACCTGCGGGCGAGCGAGGACGCGCTGCGGCGGTGGCTCGCGGCGGCCTCGCTGGTACGGGGGGACGGGCAGGTGGTGGTGGTCGCCGAGCCGACGCTGCGGCCGGTCCAGGCGCTGGTGCGGTGGGATCCCGTCGGGCACGCGGTACGGGAGCTCGCGGAGCGGGCGCAGCTCGGATTCCCGCCGGTGTCCCGGATGGCGGCGGTGGCCGCGGGCAGCGCCGACCTGGTGAAGGCCTTCCTGGCGGGGGCCGGACTGCCGCCGGACGCGGAGGTGCTGGGGCCCGTGCCGCTCCCCGGGCTCCGGGGAGAGCCGTCGGCGGGAGAGCGGGCGCTGGTCCGGGTCCCGCCCGGGAGCGGGGCCGCGCTGGCGGCCGCGCTGAAGGCCGCGCAAGTGGCTCGGCTGGCGCGGGGGGTTCCGGCGGCGGAGGCGGTCCGGATCCGGATCGATCCCCTGGACATCGGCTAGGGCCGGGCAGGGCTTTGTCGCCGGGAACGACGGAGCCCCCGGCGGGGTGGCCTGGGGCCGGTGCGCCGGGGGCGGGGGTTCGTCGGGGGTCGGCGTCCCGACGGTGGGTGTCAGCCGTTGCGGGGGCCGGGGAAGGCTGCGGGGCGGGACGAGGCGCCCGCCTCCTCGCGCACCGGCTGCGGCGGCACCGAGCGGGCCGCCGGGACGGTGGGCAGGGGGCCCAGGGTCCGGGTCGTCGTGGTGGTGGTGGTCGTGCCCTCCGCCAGCGGCTCCCGCTCGGCGGACTCGGCGCTCTGCGCCCGCCGCGCACCGTAGCGCCGGTGGACGGCCTGCTTGGTGACGCCGAGCGCCGAGCCGACCGCGTCCCACGAGAAGCCGAGCGAGCGGTCGAAGTCCACCGCGGCGGTGACCAGCGTCTCGACGCTGTCCCGCAGCTCCTGGGCGAGGCGGACGGTGGGCGCGGGTGCCCGGCCGTAGACGACGAAGCCCGTGGACGGGCCTGAGCGGCGCGGGCGGTAGACGTTGCCGAGCTGGGCGGTGAGCGTACGCAGAGCATCCACCTGCCGGCGAACCCGCTCGATGTCCCGCACCAGGAGGTGCAGGCTGGCCCGTGCTTGGGCGTCGTGGGTGGCGTGGTCGGCCATGAAGAAGCCTCTCGAACCGGTGCTGAAGAGCGGATAGGGCCGCAGACACCGTTCTGTTTCGCGGCCCGTTTCGGTCAATCTCTTTTGACCAACGCGCTACCGGGTGGGCAGGTCACGCTGTGGGGGCGTGTCGGCATATGCGAGGAGCGCGCGTGTGTGCGTACGCCCCCTCGGGCGGGCGGTGCGACGCAGGTGGGACCGTGGGCGGACAGACCATAGACTGGTGTGCTGCTGACAGCCGAGATAGCGAGGTAGACCCCAGTGAAGCTCGTCTTCGCAGGCACCCCCGAGGTCGCCGTGCCCGCCCTGGACGCTCTGATCGCCTCCGGGCGTCACGAGGTCGCCGCCGTGGTCACCCGGCCCGACGCCCCGGCCGGCCGGGGCCGTCGCCTGGTCGCCAGCCCCGTCGCCGAGCGCGCCGAGGAAGCCGGCATCGAGGTGCTCAAGCCCGCCCGGCCGCGCGACCCGGAGTTCCAGGCCCGGTTGCGGGAGATCGGGCCCGACTGCTGCCCGGTGGTCGCCTACGGTGCGCTGATCCCCAAGGGCGCCCTGGACATCCCCAAGCACGGCTGGGTCAACCTGCACTTCTCGCTGCTGCCCGCGTGGCGCGGTGCCGCGCCCGTGCAGCAGTCGATCATGGCGGGGGACGAGGTGACCGGTGCGTCCACCTTCCGGATCGAGGAGGGGCTGGACACCGGCCCGGTCTTCGGGATCCTCACCGAGGAGATCCGGCCCACCGACACCAGCGGCGACCTGCTGACCCGCCTCGCCTTCGCCGGCTCCGGACTGCTGGTCGCCACCATGGACGGCATCGAGGACGGCACCCTGCGCGCGGTGGAGCAGCCGGCCGACGGGATCTCGCTCGCGCCGAAGATCACCGTCGAGGACGCCCGGGTCGACTGGAAGGCGCCCGCGATGCGCGTCGACCGGCTGGTGCGCGGCTGCACCCCGGCGCCGGGCGCGTGGACGGTCTTCCGGGGGGAGCGGCTCAAGCTGGTCTCGGTCAAGCCGGTCGCGGACCGGACGGACCTCACGCCGGGTGACCTGGGTGTGGCCAAGAACAACGTCTACGTCGGCACCGGCTCGCACGCCGTGGAACTGCTCTGGGTGCAGCCGCAGGGCAAGAAGCCCATGAAGGCCGCCGACTGGGCGCGCGGGGTGCGGATCGCCCCCGGCGAGCGGCTGGGCGGGACCGACGTAGGCTGATTTCCGAGTTCGATCTTTTTCTTCCTTGTTTCGTTTGTCTTGTTCCATCCCAGCGGTACGTAAATCCGGAGCACCTTTCACGTGAGCGAACAGCCCAAGAGCGGCGGCAAGCCCGGCAAGTCGGCCAAGCCCTACCGGAGGCCCAAGAAGGACCCCGTCCGGATGCTGGCCTTCGAGGTGCTGCGGGCGGTGGACGAGCGTGACGCCTACGCGAACCTCGTACTGCCCCCGCTGCTGAAGAAGGCCCGCAAGGACGAGACCTTCCAAGCGCGGGACGCGGCGCTGGCCACCGAGCTCGTCTACGGGACCCTGCGCCGCCAGGGCACGTACGACGCGGTCATCAAGGCCTGCATCGACCGGCCGCTGCGCGAGGTCGACCCGCCGGTGCTCGACGTGCTGTCGCTCGGTGCGCACCAGCTGCTCGGGACCCGGATCCCCACCCACGCGGCGGTGTCCGCGAGCGTGGAGCTGGCCCGGGTGGTGCTCGGGGACGGGCGGGCGAAGTTCGTCAACGCGGTGCTGCGCAAGATCTCCGCGCACGACCTGGAGGGGTGGCTGGAGAAGGTCGCCCCGCCGTACGAGGACGATGCCGAGGAGCACCTCGCGGTCTTCCACTCGCACCCGAGGTGGGTCGTCAGCGCCCTGTGGGACTCGCTCGGCGGCGGCCGGGCCGGGATCGAGGACCTGCTGGAGGCCGACAACGAGCGGCCCGAGGTCACGCTCGTCGCACGGCCCGGGCGGTCCACGGCCCAGGAGCTGCTGGAGGCGGTGGGCGAGGACTCGGCGCTGCCCGGGCGCTGGTCCCCGTACGCGGTCCGGATGGCCGAGGGCGGCGAGCCGGGCGCGCTGGAGGCGGTGCGCGACGGCCGCGCCGGTGTCCAGGACGAAGGCAGCCAGCTGGTGGCGATGGCCCTGGCGGCCGTCCCGGTCGAGGGCCGCGACGAGCGCTGGCTGGACGGATGCGCCGGACCGGGCGGCAAGGCGGCGCTGCTCGCGGCGCTCGCCGCCCAGCGGGGTGCGTTCCTGCTGGCCTCCGAGAAACAGCCCCACCGGGCCCGGCTGGTCGAGCGCGCGCTCGCCGGCAACCCGGGCCCCTACCAGGTCATCACGGCCGACGGCACGCGCCCGCCGTGGCTGCCGGGCTCCTTCGACCGGGTCCTGATGGACGTGCCCTGCTCGGGCCTCGGCGCCCTGCGCCGCCGCCCGGAGGCGCGCTGGCGCCGCCGTCCGGAAGACCTGGAGAGCTTCGCGCCGCTCCAGCGCGGACTGCTGCGCGAGGCGCTCTCGGCCGTCCGGGTGGGCGGCGTCGTGGGCTACGCGACGTGCTCGCCGCACCTGGCGGAGACCCGTGTGGTGGTGGAGGACGTACTGAAGGGCCGGGGCGCGGGTGCGGCCCCGATCGCGGCGGAACTGATCGACGCGCGACCGTACATGCAGGAGGTCCCGGCCCTGGGCGACGGCCCGGACGTACAGCTGTGGCCGCACCTGCACGGGACGGACGCGATGTACCTGGCGCTGATCCGCAGGACCGGGTAGCTGGGCGGAGCGGTCTGGTCTGGTCCGGTCTGGTCTGGTCCGGCGGCCGACCATCCCCCCCCCGGGTGGTCGGGTGGACGGTCGGTCGGTCGGTCGGTCGGGCGGTCCGGGGGCCTTACGCGACGGCGGTTCCCTCCAGCTCGACCAGCTGGCCGGGGATCGCCAGCCGTGACACCCCGAGCATCGTGGTGGTCGGCGCCACTCCGGCGGCGCCCAGTCGCGACGCCAGCTCGCCGTAGTGCCGGAAGAGCAGGTCGACGTCGGTCGTGTAGACGTTGAGCCGGACGAGGTGGGCGAGGGACATGCCGGCCTCGGCGAGCACCGCCTCCACGTTGTCGATGCTCAGCGCCAGCTGCGCCGCCATGTCGCCGTCGTGTTCGGGCTTGCCTTCGGCGCTCATCGCGGTCTGGCCCGAGAGGTAGAGGGTCCGGGTCTGGCCGGAGACGACCTCGCCCTGGTTGAAGCCCATCTCGACCGACCAGGTCACGGGGTTGACGGCGGTGCGCTGGATTTGCGTGGCCATGTCGGCTCCATCGGTTCGTTGCGGAAGAGGCTGAGGTGCTGAGTAGCTGCGCTGGTGCGCTGGTGAAGAGCCTCGCAATGAATCACGACACCCTCTGTCATGTATTCCGATAGAGTTTTTTCATGCGCGCAGATCGCTTGGTCTCGCTCGTACTGCTGCTGCGTCAGCGCGGTCAGCTGACCGCGGACGCACTGGCCCGCGAGCTGGAGGTCTCCACCCGTACGGTGCTGCGCGACATCGAGGCGCTGTCGGCCGCCGGGGTCCCGGTCTACGCCGAACGCGGCCGGCACGGCGGCTTCGCGCTGTCGCCCGGATTCCGCACCGAGCTCACCGGCCTGAACCACGAGGAGAGCCTTGCCCTGCTGGCCGCCGGATCGGGGCACGGCGAGCAGGCGTTCGGCCTGGGGCCGGCGCTCGCTTCGGCGCGGCGCAAGGTGGTCGACGCGCTCCCCGAAAGCCATCGGGCCGTCGCCAGCGACGCCGCCCAGCGATTCCTCGTCGACCCGGAGGCCGACCTTCTCTCGCGCAGGCGGGTCACCGAAGAAGTACCCGGCGGCACGATGATGGAGGTCCGGCGCGCGGTGCTCGCCGGACACAAGCTGCGGATCCACTACGCGGCCACGGGCGGAACGCCCCAGTGGCGGACGGTGGACCCGATAGGGCTGGTCACCGTACGGGAGCGGGGCTACCTGCTGGCCACGAGATCCGGCGAGGACCGCACGTACCGGCTGTCGCGCGTGCTGGCGGCCGAGGAACTCCCCGAGGCGGCGGAGCGACCGAACCGGGTCGATCTGGACCGGATCTGGCGGGAACGCTCGGCACGGTTCCTGTCGGGCGGCGACCACATCACCGTGCAGCTCCGGGTGAACCCCGTGCGCCGGGAAGACCTGCTGAACACCGCACTGGCGGTCCGCACGGAGGAACCCGACGCGGATGCGGACGGCTGGCTGCGCCTGGAGGTGACCT
This sequence comes from Streptomyces sp. NPDC002886, assembly GCF_042888445.1. NCBI lineage: Bacteria > Bacillati > Actinomycetota > Actinomycetes > Kitasatosporales > Streptomycetaceae > Streptomyces > Streptomyces sp. NPDC002886. The sequence goes on along the minus strand of NZ_JBIAPV010000005.1, from coordinate 143,408 downwards.
TCCAGGATTCACGACATGCCCAGTGGGCCCTGTGGCAGCTCGGCACGGACGGCGAAGCCCTGGCCCCCCAGTCGCTGCGCACGCTGCTGCGGGAGCGTGCGGAGGCGGTTGCGGCGCGGTATGGGGAGGCTGGTGAGGCGGGGTGACCGGGGCCGGGGCGGGGCTTGTGCTGCGGTCCGGTCGGTGGCGTTGGCATGGTCCGGTGGGAGCCCGGCAGTCCAGTGTCCTTTCGGTGTGGGCCGGTCCCTCAAGGGCGCTCCCTGCGGTCGCGTCGCTTCGCGATGGCCTTCGGCCACCCTTGACCGACCGACCCACCCCGAAACGCCACAAGACTTCCGGGATCCCCCCGAGGAACGGCCGGGAGGGAGGAGCGGGAGGAGCGGCCGAGTCGGACATTCGCAGCCCCCTCCGGCCGGTGGGCATCAGGACACCGCCCCGGCAGGACAAGAAGCTCAGCCGGGACGGACGCGCGGGGCGATCAGAGCATCCAGGGCCGGGTGCCTGGACACCCTTCCCGTGACGGTCGACAGCCACCACGAGCGAGAGGGGGGCGAGATGCCCCTCGGAGTCGGTGGGCGCGACAGATCGCTACACACTCCCACTCGGCTCAGCGACTACCGACCGTCCCTGGCTGAACTGGACGGGGTGTTCGGGAGTCTAGGAGTCCGGGAGGTTGTCGCGGAGATCCTCGGCGCGGAGGAGGTCGTCGGCCAGGGAGGTGCGGTCGGGGGCCGGGAGGGGGATTTGGTCGGCCTCCGAAAGCAGGCGGGCGGCTAGGGGGGTGTCGTCCAGGTGGATGGCCATGGCGGCTCGGAGGATCAGGGCTTTGACGCGGGCCGGGGGAGGGACGTCGGAGGAAAGGAGGCGGTCGAGGATCTTGGCGGCGGCGGGGTAGTCCTCTTTGGAATCGCCGAGCAATGAAGCCATGTGGAGGGCCTTTGCCACCGGTTCCTTCGGAACCGGGGCGTGGTGGAGGTCTTCGCTGATCGGTTGGCCGATGCGAATGCTGTTGCCACCCGGGTCGGCCATGATGAACTGTCGCACCCCGTAGGTGGTGTCCTTCAGCGGACCGATCCGGGGGAGGCCACGGGTCGGGATCTTGCCCAGTTCTTGCTTCAGTCCGCTACGGAACTTCGCGTACAAAGCGTCGACGTCGTCGGTCGTGATGTAACACGCGCCGTATGAACCGGCCGGGTCGAACCCTTTCAGAGCCATGAACTGCAACTCGACGTCACCGTGTTGTACGACGGCATAGGCGTACGGACGTTCTTGGTAGAACGTGACCTCGAATCCGATGGCCTTGTAGAAGTCGACTGTCTCGGGGACGGACCTGCACGGGAGTATTGCCGCCAGCTTCTCGCTCATCCTCCGACCGTAGGACCATCCGACCGTACTAGTCAAACTTGATTACTGTCTCTCTTCGGTTCTGGTCTCTCTTCAGATAGTTCAGCCAGGGACGGTCGGTAGTCGCTGAGCCGAGTGGGAGTGTGTAGCGATCTGTCGCGCCCCCCGGCCCTGAGGGGCATCTCGTCCCCCTCTCGCTCGTGGTGGCGGGCGACGGTCACGGGAAGGGTGTCCAGGCGCCCGGCCCTGGATGCTCTGATCGCCCCGCGGGTGTGTGGTGGCTGAGCTTCCTGTCCTGCCGGGGCGGTGTTCTGATGCCCCCGGCCGGAGGGGGCCACAAGGAAGCGACTCGGCCGCTCCTCCCGGTCCTCCCTCCCGGCCGTTCCTCGGGGGGATCCCGGAAGTCTTGTGGCGTTTCGGTGTGGGTCGGTCGGTCAAGGGTGGCCGAAGGCCATCGCGAAGCGACGCGACCGCAGGGAGCGCCCTTGAGGGACCGGCCCACACCGAAAGGACACTGGACTGCCGGGCTCCCCCCGGACCATGTCAACGCCACCGATCGGCCCGCAGCACAAGCCCACCACCCCACTTCCGGGGTAGTGGCCGGAAGGGGTTGGCGGCATGGCACGCTTGGGGCATGGCCGTTCAGATCAATCCCAGCATCTTGTCCGCCGACTTCGCCCGACTCGCCGAGGAGGCGAAGGCCGTTCAGGGGGCCGACTGGCTGCATGTCGACGTCATGGACAATCACTTCGTCCCGAACCTCACGCTCGGCGTGCCGATCGTGGAGTCGCTGAGCCGGGCGACGGACATCCCGCTCGATCTGCACCTCATGATCGAGGACCCCGACCGCTGGGCCCCCCAGTACATCGAGGCCGGTGCCGGCTCCGTGACCTTCCACGCCGAGGCCGCCGCCGCGCCCGTGCGGCTCGCGCGGGAGATCCGGGCCAAGGGGGCGCGGGCGTCCATGGCGCTGAAGCCGGCGACGCCCATCGAGCAGTACGAGGACATCCTTCCCGAGCTCGACATGCTGCTGATCATGACCGTGGAGCCCGGCTTCGGCGGTCAGCCCTTCCTCGACATCATGCTGCCCAAGATCCGCCGTACCCGGGAGCTGATCTCCAAGCACGGTCTGGAGCTGTGGCTCCAGGTCGACGGAGGCGTCTCCGCCACGACCATCGAGCGGTGCGCGGAGGCCGGTGCGGACGTGTTCGTGGCGGGCAGCGCGGTCTACGGAGCGGTGGATCCGGCGGCAGCCGTACGCACGCTGCGTGACCAGGCGGGTGCGGCGATCGCCGCTGCGCCCTGGGCTTGCAAGCACTGAAACAAGGCTTGGTGAACAGCTCGGTGAACGGGAGCTGTCCAGGCTGATCAACGGCCGTCGGATCTGACAGGATGAACGGCGAGTCGAGAGTGTGAACACGATGGTGTGAACAGCAGTGAGGAGAACGCGGTGTCTGCAATGTCGGCGGGACGGTCAGCCCTGCGGATGGGACCCGCGGAGCTCGTGCAGGCGGCGGCCATGGCGCGCCGCTTCTACCTGGAGGGGAAGTCCAAGATCCAGATCGCCGAGGAGTTCGGCGTGAGCCGCTTCAAGGTGGCCCGGGTCCTGGAGACCGCTCTGGAGCGCGACCTCGTACGCATCGAGATCCGCGTACCGGCGGAGCTGGACGCGGAGCGGTCCGACGCGCTGCGCGCCCGGTACGGGCTGCGGCACGCCGTGGTCGTGGAGTCTCCGGCCGATGCCACCGAGGACGCGCCGGACCCGGAGAACCTGGGTGCCGTAGCCGCCGATCTGCTGGGTGAGCTCGTCAACGAAGGGGACGTGCTGGGTCTCGCGTGGGGGCGGTCGACCATTCACATGGCCGCCTCCCTGCACCGCCTGCCTCCCTGCACCGTCGTCCAGCTGACGGGCGTGTACGACGCCGGTACGGCCGAGCGCGGGTCCGTGGAGGCCGTGCGCAGGGCCGCGCAGGTGTCGGGCGGCGATGCCCACCCGATCTACGCCCCGATGCTGCTGCCCGATCCGGCCACCGCGGCCGCCCTGCGGAACCAGACGGGGATCGCGCGGGCCTTCGAGTACTTCGACAAGGTGACGGTCGCCGCCGTCTCCATCGGGTCCTGGGAGCCGGGCATCTCCACCGTCCACGACATGCTGAGCGACGAGGAGCGGGCGCACTACGCCTCGCTGGGCGTCGCGGCCGAGATGTCCGCCCACCTGTTCGACGCCGAAGGGCGTCGGGTCGGGCGGGACCTCGGCGAGCGCTGCATCACCGTGGAGGCGGACCGGCTGCGCCGGATCCCCGAGGTCGTGGCGATCGCCGGGGGGCTGCGCAAGGCGTCCGCGATCGGGGCGGTGCTGCGCTCGGGACTCGTGACCAGTCTGGTCACCGACACCGCCGTCGCGGACTATCTGCTGACCGAATCGGAGCCCGGTCTGCGGCCGGCGCTGGAGCGGGCCGACCCCGACGAGTGATTGTTCGGATTGGTCCGATTGTCCGGACGAATGCCGGTCAAACGCGGGCACGTGAGGTTCGCCGATGCGGATGGTGCCGTAATTGAGATCCGAACGGCGGACCGTTCGACGGCCTGCTGGGCGCATACTGGGTGCAATGACAAAGTCCGCAGTACCTCGCCGCCATCTGCCGTCCAGCCCGTTCAAGGCCCCCGTGGAAGCGCCGCTCCGGCACTTCAGCGTCGGCGACCGGGTTTCTCACGATGAGCACGGCCTCGGCCGTGTCGTCGCCATTGAGGAGGGGATCGCTGTCCTCGTCGAATTCGGGCCTGAGGTCCGTAAGCGCATCCTGAGTCCGTACACCAAGATGTCCGCCCTCTGAAGACACCGCGCGACTCGCGGGAGAATCGGATATTTGGCACGATCGGTGCATGATCTTTCGGAACGTGCCCCGATCGTTGCTGCGTGTGCTGGGGGCCGTGTTCCTCTGCGCGGCGCTGGTCGGTGCGGTGGGTTGCAGCGGGAAGAAACCCGCGCCTGCCGCGGCCACCAGTACGAGCGCGAGCGCCGGCTCCGGCGTTGACGTTGCCCCGAGCGGGGCGGCGAGTTCCGCCGTGCCGACGCCCGGATGGGCGAAGGGCATGGCGACGGTACGGGCCTCGGCATTGCCGCAGCAGGCCCGGGACGTGCTGACGCTGATCGACAAGGGCGGGCCGTACCAGTACCGGCAGGACGGGACCGTCTTCGGCAATTTCGAGAAGGTCCTGCCGCAGAAGAAGCGCGGCTACTACCACGAGTTCACCGTGAAGACGCCCGGGGAGCGGGACCGTGGGGCCCGGCGGATCGTGACCGGTGGGGGCGGGGAGTTCTTCTACACGGACGACCACTACGAGACCTTCAAGGCGGTTCTCCGATGACCTTGGACCCGCGGCCCCTGGCCCCCGCGCTCGAAGCGGCCGAGGCCGCCGGGTGGGCGACCGTACGGCTGGATCTGGACGGCGTGCGGAGCAAGGCGGAGCTGATGCGGCGGTGCGGGGCCGCGCTGGGGGTTCCCGAGTACTTCGGGGCGAACTGGGACGCCCTGTCGGATGCGCTGCGGGATCTGTCGTGGTTGCCGACGGCGCCGGGGCGACTGGTGGTCCTGACCTCCTGGCGGGGGTACGCGGCTGCGAAGCCCGATGACTGGGAGACCCTGACCGAGATCCTCGAGGAGGCCGTCGACTTCTGGCGGGCCGGGTCCGAGGACGAAGGCGAGGACGAGGGGGATGGCGGCGGCGGGCCGAAGCTGACGGTGCTGCTCGCGGAGTCCGGCCCGGGGCCGGCTGCCGGGGCTCCGCCCCGGACTCCGCGGCTCAAGCGCCGGCGGGGCTGAATGCGCTGAAGTGCCCCGGCGGAGCCCAGGGGCTCCGCCGGGGGCCTGGAATCAGGACTTCGGGATCCAGGGTGGGGTCTGGCCCCAGGACCAGACCGGGATGTCGGCCGCGTCGACCGGGGGTGGGTTGGGGCCCGAGTAGATCAGGGCCATGCGGGTGCCCCACTCGATGTAGTACGCGAAGACCGCGCGGAACTCCGGGTCCGTGGGCAGGCCCACCTCGTCGGCCGTGTCCGTCAGCAGGTCCACCCAGCGGCGGCGCTGCTGTTCGGTGATGCCGCGGCCCAGGTGCTTGGTGGCCATGTGCTGGTGGCCGCCGTGGGAGGCGGTGTACTGCTTCGGGCCGCCGAAGACCTCCGCGAGCCAGACCGCCACGTGCTGCGGGTGCTCGGAGTCCATGCCGGCGAAGACCGGGGCCAGGATCTCGTCCCGCAGGGCGTGCGCGTAGAAGACGTCCGTGAGGCGGTTCATCGCCTCTTCGCCGCCCATCCATTCGTAGATGGTGGGCGTGGTGTCGGGTGTGGTGCTCATGACGGGGTGGAAGCCTTTCCGGGGCCGGCCACCTTGGTGACGAGGTAGTGCTGCATTTCCTCGATGGCCGTGACGTACGGGCGGATCGCCGCGAAGAACGCGGGGAAGTGCTCGCCCTTGCGGAATCCGTTCAGGTGGGCGTCGATCGAGGTCCAGCGGATGCGGAGGATGTAGCGCTCGGGCTCCTCATCGCAGCGGGCGAGTTCGTAGTCGACGCACTCCGGCGAGGCGGCCAGGGCCTCGGAGGCCCTGACGTACGCGTCCTCGAAAGCCGGCTGGTCGTCCAATGCGATCCGGTAGCGGATGTATTCGACGGTGGTGGTCATGGTGCGGGCCTCTCCCTGGGGTCGGGCGTTGATCGCCGGTGGTCCGTGCCAGGCTCGCGCGATCTTGCGGGCGCGGGGAGATCTTTCGCCGTTATGACCCGGACTTCTGGGAGTCGGCGAGGTCCGGACCCTCGGCGCGGACCTGCTGGACCCGGTCCAGGGACTCGCGCAGGTCCGTCAGCCAGGTGTCGGTGTTGCGTCCGACGAGGCGCACGCACCAGGCCAGGGCGTCGGCGCGGCTGCGGGCGACTCCGCCCGCGACCAGGGTGTCGAGGACCTGGCGCTCGGGCTGGCGCAGGCGGGTCATGACCGGGACCGCGAGGTGGGTGAAGAGGGTCTGCTCCTCGCCCGACCGGGCCGCCCAGGACACCTTGCGGCGGTAGAGCTCCTCCGCCTCCCGGGCGACCTCCATGCGCTGTTCGCGGGTGCGTTCGCGGAAGGCCGCGACCGATTCGGTGGCGGGGATCTCACCGACGACGGTGATCTCCTCCCGGTCGACCGTGACCGAGAGGAGGGAGGCGTAGACGTCCACCGGCAGGTGCTCGGCGAACCAGGTGCGGAGCTGTTCGTTCTGCTCGGATGTAATCATGTAATCAACGGTGCGTCCGGGCCGGGCTTGATCGCAAGCGGGTCGGTGTGATGTTCGCTCTCGGCCCAGGAGGATCGACCCGGAGGGATCAACCCGGGGGGTCAGCCCATCGAGCGGTAGCGGTGGATCAGGGAGACCGCCATGGCTCCCTCGCCCACGCCCGAGGCGACGCGTTTGACCGAGTGGGCCCGTACGTCCCCGGCCGCGAAGACCCCGGGGACGCTGGTCTCCAGCGGGTACGGGGCGCGCTCCAGGCTCCATTCCTCCGGGAGTTCGCCGCCGTTGGAGATCAGGTCCGAGCCGGTGAGCACGAAGCCGTACTCGTCCCGTTCCACCACCCCGGCCAGCCACCCCGTGTGCGGGCGGGCGCCGATGAAGGTGAACATGAAGCGGGCCGGGACCTCCTTGTCCTCCCCGGTCTCGGAGTTGTGGAGCGTCAGGCGTTCGAGGTGGTCCCCGCCGTGCAGGCGGACGACCGTCGCGCGGACCCGGACTTCGACGTTGGGGGTGCGCTCGATCTCGTCGATCAGGTAGCGGGACATGCTGTCGTCGAGGGAGGCCGCGCGGACCAGGATCGTGACCCGGGCGGCGTACTTGGCGAAGTGCACGGCGGCCTGGCCGGCCGAGTTGGCCCCGCCCACGATGAACACGTGCTGCGAGATGCACGCCGAGCTCTCCGTGGTCGCCGCGCCGTAGTAGAGCCCGGCGCCCTCGAAGCGGTCGGCGCCGGGGGCGTCCAGGCGGTTGTACGAGACCCCGGTGGCCAGGAGCACCGTCTCGGCGCTGATCTCCGTGCCGTCCGCCAGGGTCAGGATCTTCGCCGGGTCGTCGCGGGTCAGCGAGGTCACCTCCACCGGGTGCAGGATCTCCGCGCCGAAGCGGGAGGCCTGGATGGTGGCGCGGCGGGTCAGGTCCCCGCCGGAGAGGCCCGAGGGGAAGCCGAGGTAGTTCTCGATCAGGCTGGAGGTGCCGGCCTGGCCGCCCGGGGCGCGGGAGTCCAGCATGAGCGTGGACAGGCCCTCGGAGGCCGAGTAGACCCCGGCGGCGAGGCCCGCCGGGCCCGCGCCGACGATGACGCACTCGTAGTGCGGGCGCGAGGCGGTGGTGGCCAGGCCCAGACGCTGGGCGAGCTGCGTGTCCGTCGGCGCGGAGACCACCGAGCCGTCCGGGAAGCGGACCAGGGGCAGGGCGGCGTCGGGCTGGGCGGCGGCGATCACGGTCAGCGCCTCGGGGTCCCGCTCCACGTTGAGGAAGCGGAAGGGCTGGCCGTTGCGGGTGAAGAAGTCCCGGACGGCGTGCGTGCCGGGGGAGACCAGGTGACCCGCGACGATGATCCCGTCGTACGCCGGGCGATAGGTGGCCAGCCAGTCGGAGAGCAGGTCGTCCAGGACCGGGAAGAGCCGCTCGTGCGGGGGGTCCCAGGGCTTGAGCAGGTAGTAGTCCAGGCGGACCCGGTTGATGGCGGTGATCGCCGCGTCCGTTTCGGCGTACGCGGTGAGGAGCACGCGGCGGGCGTCCGGGAAGCGGCTGACGGCCTCCAGCAGGAACTCGACCCCGGTGACGTCCGGCATCCGCTGGTCCACGAGGAACAGCGCCGGGTCGTGGCCGCGCTCGTCGAGGGAGTCCAGGATCTTGAGGGCGTCGGCGGCCGAGGAGGCGCCGAGCACCCGGTAGCGGTCGCCGTAGGCACTGCGCAGGTCGCGGCGGACGGCGCGCAGTACCTGCGGGTCGTCGTCCACGGCCAGGATGACCGGCTTGCGGTTCTCCGCGCGGGCCGCGGCTTCGGCGGTCGCGGAGGGGGTGCTCGTGGGCGCGTTGGCCGTGGGCGCGGTGCCCGCGGTGGCGCTCTCCGGGGCCGTGCTCACGCCGGGTCCAGCATCAGCTTGTCGGCGTAGCACCAGGCCCAGTCCTCGCCGGGCTCGTGGGAGGCGGCGATGGGGTGCCCGGTGGTCCCGTAGTGCTTGGTGGCGTGACGGTTCTTCGAGGAATCGCAGCAGCCGACGTGCCCGCAGCTCAGGCACATCCGCAGGTGCACCCAGGCGTCACCGGAGACGAGGCACTCCTCGCAGCCCTCGGTGCCGGGTTTCACCGGACGTATCGACTCGATGTGGGTGCACAACAGGTCCATCGTCATCGTCCCCGTCCCTCTCTCGCGCTCTCGCGCCCTCGCGCTTCGCGCCCGTGATTGCGGCGCGCCCGTGATTCCGGGGCGTCCAGACCATAAGGCGGAGCCCCGGCGGCGGTTCAGTGATTCGGACGAAGTCAGGAAGTCCGGAAGCTACTTCATGACATCGCCGGACGACTTCCTGAGGTGCCCCCATGACCTGGGCGACTACCTCACGAAGTCGCACACCAGCGCTTTGACGGAACCCCCGGGCGCGGCCAGTGTGGGGGACGCCAACGACAACAGGCGGCGCCTGGAGGAATCCGTGAGCAGAAAGATTCTGGTCATTGTCTCCGAACACGGTTACTGGGCCGAGGAACTGATCGGCCCCGTATCGCAGTTCGACGAGCAGGGCTATGAAGTCGTATTCGCCACGCCGACCGGAAAGCGTGCCCACGCTCTCCCGCCGAGCCTCGACGCGAACTACATCGATCCTCCGCTGGGACGCTCGGTCACCACCGAGGAGAACGCCCGGCTGGGCCGGGAGTTCGAGCAGTCGAGCCGGCTCGACTCCCCCCTCGACATCGAGGCCTGGGCCCCCGAGCGCCCGTACACGAGCGACTCGGCCTATCTGCCCAAGCTCGAGCAGTACCACCGCGATCTGGACAAGCTCCAGGCCGACATCGCGGGCTTCGACGCCGTGCTCATCGTGGGAGGCAGCGGTCCGATCGTCGACCTCGCCAACAACGAGCGCGTGCACGCCCTGATCCTCGCCTTCAAGAACGCGGGCAAGGTCGTCGCCGCCGAGTGCTACGGCGTCGCCTGCCTGGCCTTCGCCCGGGACTGGGGCGACCGGCGCAGCATCATCTGGGGAAAGCACGTGACCGGCCACTGCAAGGAGTACGACTACAAGGACGGCACCGGATTCCTCGGTACCGATTTCAACATGGGGCCGCCGCCGTATCCGCTGGAGTACATCCTGCGCGATGCGACCGGGCCGGGCGGCGCGTACATCGGGAATTTCGGCCACCCCCTTTCGGTGATCGTCGACTTCCCCTTCGTGACCGGTCGTTCGACCCCCGACTCGTATCTCACGGGGCAGAAGATCGTGGAAGTCCTGGAGAACGGTCTCACCCGGTACGGCTGGTAATTGGCGGTAACTCCGGCACGACGGTAAGCAAAGGAGGGGGAGTTCGATGAGTTCTGGAGCCACTCCCGGACGGGAAAGGCTGATCGACCAGTTCAAGGCCGACGGCCTGAACGTCATGTTCGGAAATCCGGGGACGGTGGAACAGGGATTCCTCGACGCGGTCGACGCGGCGGAGGACTTCCACTACGTCCTCGCCCTCCAGGAGACGGTGGCCGCGGGCATCGCCGACGGCTACGCCCGCGCCACCGGCGGGGCGGCCCTGCTCCAGCTCCACTCCGGGGTGGGGCTGGGCAACGGCATCGGCATGCTCTACCAGTCGCTGCGGGGCCACACCCCGCTCGTCGTGGTCGCCGGCGACGCCGGGGTGCGCTACGACGCCATGGACGCGCAGATGGCGTCCGACCTGGTGGCGATGGCGAAGCCGGTGACCAAGTACGCGACCCGGGTCACCGACCGGCACTCCGTGCTCCGCACGATCCGCCGCGCGGTGAAGATCGCCCTGACTCCGCCGCGCGGTCCGGTGTTCGTGGCGCTGCCGATGGACGTGCTGGACGAGCTCAACTCCGAGCTCGTCCTGCCCGCCACGGTGCCGCTCACGGACGTGGCGCCCTCGCCCGCCTCGGTGGGGCGGGCGGCGGAGCTGCTGGCCTCCGCCGAGCGGCCGGTCGTCCTCGTCGGGGACGGGGTCGCGCTCTCCGGGGCGCAGCGCGAGCTCGTCGCCGTCGCCGAGCTGCTCGGCGCCGACGTGTACGAGGTCGACTCCTCCGAGGTGAACATCGCGGCCTCGCACCCGCTGCGCCGCGGTCAGACGGGCCACATGTTCGGCCCGCACAGCAAGGAGCTGATCGGTGGGGCGGACGGGGTGCTGATCGTCGGCACCTACGTCTTCCCCGAGGTGTTCCCGGAACTGGAGAGCCCCTTCCGGGCCGGCGCGCGGGTCGTGCACATCGACCTGAACGCCTACGAGATCGCCAAGAACCACCCGGTGGACCTCGGGCTCGCCGCCGATCCCCGGCAGGCGCTGCGCGCGCTGGCCGGCGTACTGGAGCACGTGCTCACCCCCGCGCAGCGGGCGGCGGCGGCCGGGAGGCTGGACGCGCGGACCCGGGAGCGGGTGCGGACGGACCAGGCCGAGCGGGAGGCCAAGGAGGCGGACGGTTCGCCGATGGCGGTCTTCCTGCGGACCCTGGCCGAGCGCACCGGCGGGGACCTGATCGTCTTCGACGAGGCGCTGACCACCTCCCCGCTGGTCACCCGGTACCTGCCGCCGGAGCGGCCGGGCGACTACCACCTCACCCGGGGCGGATCGCTGGGCGTGGGCTTCCCGGGCGCGGTCGGCGTCAAGCTGGCCCGGCCGGAGCGGACCGTCGTCGGCTTCGCGGGCGACGGCGGCTCGATGTACACCTACCAGGCGCTGTGGACCGCGGCCCGGCACGGCATCGAGGCGAAGTTCGTGGTCTGCAACAACCGCAAGTACCGGCTGCTGGACGACAACATCGCCCAGTACTGGCGGGAGCGGGAGATTCCGCAGCACGGCTTCCCGGGCTCCTTCGACCTCTCGCACCCCGAGATCGACTTCGCCGCCCTGGCCCGGTCGCTCGGGGCGGGCGGGATGCGGGTGGAGAAGCCCGACGAGGCGATCGCCGCCGTGGGCCGGATGCTCGCCCACCCCGGGCCGTTCCTGGTCGACATACAGATCTGACACCGCCGGATCTGACACCGCCGGATCTGACACCGCCGGATCTGAACGTACGGACCCCACGCAGAGCACGGACAGACAGGAGGAGACCGCATGCCCGCCGAGCGGCTGACCGAGGACGCGATCCGCGCCTTCGCAGAGAAGTGGTACGTGGCCCTGGACCAGCACGTCAAGCCGGACCAGGTGCTGGCCCTGATCACCGAGGACCTGGAGTTCAAGGTCCCGGAGGACACCTTCCTCGGCCACCAGGGCTTCGGCCGCTGGTACGAGGCGGTCACGAACCGCTTCTTCGACGAGGTGCACACGGTCACCAAGGTGGAGCCCGTCATCGAGGGGGACCGGGCGATCGTCCGGGTCCTCGTCAACTGGCAGGCCAAGATCTGGGACCCGCCGGCCGCCCGCAGCGTGTGGCTGGGCTTCGACGCCGACCAGACCTGGACCGTGGTCGCCGGCCCCGACGGGCCGCTGATCCGGCAGTACACCGTCAACGACCTGGCGCCCATGCCCGGCTCCGCCTCCCTCTGAGCGCCGAACCGATCGCCGAAGGAGAAGCGACGATGACCGAAGTGACACGGGAGCGGGTCGAGGCGGCGTACCGCGCCCTCGGCTCCGGCGACCGGGCCAGGATCCTGGAGTACTACGCGGAGGACCTGCGCTGGCAGGTCCCCGGCAACCATCCGCTCGCGGGCTGGTACGAGAGCCTGGACGCCTTCCTGGAGCTGATGGGCCAGACCCACAAGCTCACGGGCGGCACCTTCCGCATGGACATCGAGGCCGTCCTCGTCGGCGAGGACTGCAGCGCGGACGTCTGCCGCAACGTCGCCGTGCGCGGCGGCGCCGACGAGTCGAGCGGGTCCCCGTACGAGCGGATGGACTACCCGGTCTTCCACTTCATGCGCTGGCGCGACGGCCGGATCGTCGAGGGCCACGACGGGCTCTTCGGCGACACGGCCACCGCCTTCAGCCAGTTCTGGGCGCCCTTCGCGCCCGACGGAACCCGCAGGGACCAGTAGGGGGTTGAGCGCCATGGACGCGCGGCAGATCTTGCAGAAGTACTACGAGTACGCCAACGCCGGTGACTGGGACAGCTGGTGCGACCTGTTCGCCGAGGACCAGGTCATGGACGAGCAGCTCGCCGGCCACATCGAGGGCCTGGAGACGCTGCGGTCGATGATGAAGGGCATGGGGACCATGTACCGGGTCTTCCGCAACGAGCCCGTGCACTTCCTCGTCGACGGGGAGAAGGCCGCGGCCGTCTCCCACCTGACCGCGGTCACCCCCTCCGGGGACGGGATCGAGGCCGAGGTCATGAACTTCTTCCGGATCGTGGACGGAAAGATCGCCTACATGGCGAACTACCACGACACGGTTCCCTTCCAGGTGCTCGGCCAGGGCTGAGGGGGCGCGCGATGGCCGTGGATGAGTACGACTACATCGTCGTGGGATCCGGCACCGCCGGCAGCGTCCTCGCGAACCGCCTCTCCGAGGACCCGGACGTCACCGTCCTGGTCCTGGAGGCGGGGGCGGGCCGCATCCCTCCCGAGGTGGACGATCCGTCCTCCTGGTACAAGCTGCTCGGCGGGCCCGTCGACTGGGGTTACACCAGCGTCCCGCAGCCCGGCCTGGACGGCCGCCGCACGTACGAACCGCGCGGCAAGGCCCCCGGGGGCAGCAGCAACCTCTACATCATGATGCACATCCGGGGCCACGCCTCGGACTTCGACAACTGGGCCTACCAGGGCGCGGCCGGCTGGGCCCACGAGGACGTACTGCCCTACTTCTCGCTGCTGGAGGGCCAGGAGGACGCCACCGCGCCCACCACCGGCACCCGCGGTCCGCAGCGCATCACCCACGCCGGGCGGCACGGTCCCAACCCGGTCTCCCGGGCCTTCATCGACGCCGCCGTCGAGCTCGGGCACGAGGAGATCGCCGACTTCAACACCGACGGGCCGCGGCGCGGACTCTTCGGCACCGGCTGGCACCACATCGACGTGGCGGACGGCCGCCGCCAGGGCGTCCTCGCCGCCTACCTGGAGCCGGCGCTGGACCGCTCCAACCTGACCCTGCGCACCAGTGCGCAGAGCACCCGGCTGCTCTTCGACGGGGACACCTGCACGGGTGTGGAGTACGTCCAGCTCCAGGCCCCCGCCGCGCTTGCGGACGGCGACGCCCCCGGGCGGACCGTGCGGGACGGGCACAGCGAGGCGTCGGCGCCCGGGCTGCACACCGTACGGGCCCGCCGGGAGGTGATCGTGGCCGCCGGGGCGATCGAATCGCCGAAGCTGCTGCTGCTCTCCGGGATCGGGCACCCCGAGCAGCTGCGCGAGCACGGCATCGGGACCGTCGCCGCCCTGCCCGGGGTCGGCGAGAACTTCCACAACCACGTACTGACCGGGCTGATGGCCGAGGTCACCCAGGAACTGCCGCCGCCCGCACAGAACTTGTCGGAGAGCGCGCTGTTCCTCTCGTCCCGGCCCGGGCTGCCGGCGCCGGACCTGCAGATCGCCTTCGTCCACGTGCCGTTCGACGTGATCGTCGGCCAGGACCACCCGAACACGGTGTCCATCCTGCCCGGCGTCGTCCGGCCCGTCTCGCGGGGCTGGATCAAGCTGGCGAGCGCCGATCCGCTGGCCCACCCGCTGATCAACCCGAACTACCTGGGCGACCGCTGGGACCTGGAGCGGATGGTCCAGGGCGTCAAGACCGCCCGGGAGCTCTTCGCGACCTCCGCCTTCTCGCCCTGGTACAAGCAGGAGCTCCAGCCCGGACCCGGCTACGTGTCCGACGAGGACCTGCGCACCTTCGTGAAGCAGAAGTCGGAGAGCTACCACCACCAGGCCGGCTCCTGCCGGATGGGCATCGACGACCTCTCCGTCGTCGACCCCGCACTGCGGGTGCACGGCGTACGGAACCTGCGCGTCGTCGACGCGAGCGTGATGCCCGCCGTCCCGTCGGGCAACTGCCACACCGCCATCGCGATGATCGCCGAGCGCGCGGCGGACTTCCTGAAGGGGGTGTCCCGTGCCTGATGTGGTCCTGCGCGAGGGTGCGCTGAGCGGAACCCGGATCGCGGTCCTGGTCGAGAGCGACTTCTACGAGCCGGAGATCTTCTACTACGGCCACCGGTTCGCGGAGGAGGGCGCCGAGGTCGACTTCCTGACCCGGCTGTGGGGCAACGACTCCATCACCTTCTCCGGGCACGAGTACCGGGCGCCGTTCACCGCCACCCAGTCCCTGGAGGGGCTGAGCGACGAGGACCTGCGGCGCTACTCGGCGATCATCGTGCCCTCGGGCATGGTGGCCGACCGGCTGCGCTACACCGAGGACGTGGACGTACTGGCCCCGGCGACGGAGCTGCTGCGCCGGGCCTTCGAGGAGCCCACGGTCCTCAAGGGGATCATCTGCCACGGCATGTGGCTGGCCGCCTCGATCCCGGACAAGGTGCGCGGCCGCAAGGTCGTCTGCCACAACAACCTCATCGGCGACGTCCGGAACATGGGCGGCGAGTACGTGGACGAGGACGTGGTCGTCGACGGCGACCTGGTCACCGGCCGCACCGGGGCCCACCACCACCTGTTCGCCCGCCGGATCATCGAGCTGATCGCCGCCGACCGGGGCGCGCGGGGCGCTCGGGGCGCGGGAGCGGGGAGTGTACCGGGCGCGCGGGGCACCGCCTGATGGCCCCGATGGTCTGGTCGCACGTGGGCCTGAACTGCGCCGACCAGAAGACCACCGAGGACTTCTACACCCGGTACTTCGGCTTCGCCCGGGCCCGGGTGGTCGACCTCGGAGACGCACAGATCATCTTCCTCCGCCAGGGCGACGTGTACCTGGAGCTCTTCGCGGCCGGCGCCGAGCCGGGCGACACGGCACAGCACGACGGGCCGGCGGCGCCGGGCCGGATGCGTCACCTGGCCTTCCAGACCGACAGCGTGGACGGCTTCCTGGCCACGCTCGGCGACGCGGCCGAAGTGACCCTGGGGCCACTGGACTTCGACGACTTCATCTGCGGGTGGCGGACCGTGTGGGTCCGCGATCCCGACGGGGTGATCGTCGAGGTCAGCCAGGGATTCGAGGACGAACACGGTCACTACGACAAGGACGGTGCATGACATGGCGGACGCCGTGAGCTTCTCCTTCTCCGACACGATCGCCGGCTACGTCGGCCGCTTCGACTCCGGGTCCCGGCTGCTGAGGCTGAAGACCTCGGACGGCCGCGAGTTCGACGTCTCCCTGGCCGGGGACCCCAGCGCCGAGCTGGTCCGCAACCTGGACGAGCCGTACATCGACGCCTCCGGGCACATCGACGAGATGCTCTCGCCGGGACGGTTCCTCTACGTCTACGGGGTGCACTACCCCGAGCAGGGCGGCCGCTTCGAGGCCAAGCGCCTGGTGTTCCTGGGGCGCGGGGCCGAGGACTACCGCTTCGAGGAGCCCAGCTGGTGGATCAAGCAGATCGAATCGCTGGCCGACTTCTACAAGCGGGCGCAGTTCGGCGACGGGCCGGTGGACTTCACCGAGTACCGCACCGAGATCCGGCTCGGCGGTGACAAGACCGCCAGTCATGTCCAGGAGACCGACACGATCTCCCGCCTGGTCTACGGCATGGCCTCGGCCTATCTGCTGACCGGCAAGGACGAGTACCTGGAGGTCGCCGAGCGCGGCACCGAGTACCTGCGCAAGCACATGCGCGTCGTGGACAGCGAGGAGGACGTGGTCTTCTGGTACCACGGCATCAGCGTGGACGGGGACAGCGAACGCAAGCTGTTCACCTCGGAGTTCTCCGACGACTACGACGCGATCCCGATGTACGAGCAGATCTACGCGCTGGCCGGCCCGATCCAGACCTACCGGATCACCGGTGACATCCGGATCAAGAACGACGCGGACGCCACCATCCGGCTGTTCGACAAGTTCTTCAAGGACCCGGAACAGGGCGGCTACTACTCGCACATCGACCCGATCCTCTTCAGCGCCGACCACGAGTCCCTCGGGGAGAACGCGGAGCGCAAGAACTGGAACTCGGTCGGCGACCACGCCCCGGCGTACCTGATCAACCTGTACCTGGCGACCGGGGAGCAGCGCTACGCGGACTTCCTGGAGTACACCTTCGACACGATCGCCGACAAGTTCCCGGACTACAAGAACAGCCCCTTCGTCCAGGAGCGCTTCTTCCGCGACTGGTCCCACGACACCGCGCACAGCTGGCAGCAGAACCGCGCGGTCGTCGGCCACAACCTCAAGATCGCCTGGAACCTGATGCGGATGAACTCGCTGAAGGCCAAGCCGGCCTACGAGGAGCTCGCCCGCAAGATCGGCGAGATCATGCCGGCCGTCGGCAGTGACGTGCAGCGCGGCGGCTGGTACGACGTGGTCGAGCGCGTCAAGTCGGGGGACGAGGAGACGTATCGTTTCGCCTGGCACGACCGCAAGGCCTGGTGGCAGCAGGAGCAGGCGATCCTCGCCTACCTCATCCTGAACGGCACCGTCGGCGGCGACGCGAACCTGCGCGAGGCCCGGCAGGCCCAGGCCTTCTACAACACCTTCTTCCTCGACCACGACGAGGGTGCCGTCTACTTCAACGTGCTCGCGAGCGGGACCCCGTACCTGCTCGGGACCGAGCGGCTCAAGGGCAGCCACTCGATGTCCATGTACCACTCGGCGGAGCTCTGCTACCTGTCCGCCGTCTACAACAACCTGCTCATCAACGGCCGGGAGATGGACTTCCACTTCCAGCCCGACCCGACGAACCTGCCCGACCGCGTGCTGCGCGTCTCGCCCGACCTGCTCCCCGCCGGCTCGGTGCGGATCGCGTCCGTCGAGATCGACGAGAAGCCGTACACGGACTTCGACGCCGACGCGCTCACCGTCCGGCTGCCCGACGTACAGGGCCGGGTCAAGGTCAAGGTCCGGCTCCGCCCGACCGCCCAGTAGCGCTCAACGGGGGCGCCCCACCCAGAGGGGAAAGCAATGACCCTGAACGTGAAGGAACGCCGCAACAAAGCGGGAACCGTGCTCGTCGCCATCGGCGAGATCAACAGCGAGACCTCCGGAGCGCTGCTGCAGACCCTGCTGCCGCTGGTCCGCGAGGGCAGGCCGCTGCGCATCGACCTGACGGCCGTCACCTACGTCTCCAGCGCCGGGCTGCGCACCCTGCTCGTCGTCTACCGCGAGGCCCAGCACGCCGGGGTCGCCGTCACCCTCTACGGGGTGAGCGAGGAAGTCCGGTTCGTCATGTCGGCCACCGGCTTCCTCGACTTCTTCTCCACGGGCGAGGCGGAGGCGGCAGCCTCCAAGGCCGCCGCCAGAGCCGCCGCCAAGCCGGCCGTCCAGGCACGGGCCGCGCGATGAGCCAGCCGACGACCGAACAGGTGCTGCGCGTCGACGCGTACCCGACCCACGAGGTGGGCGGGTACCGCGTCCGGGCCGGCAAGCCGTTCCCCTTCGGGGCCAACGTGGTCCCCGGCGGGGTCAGCTTCTCGGTCTTCTCCGACCAGGCCACCTCCATGACCCTGGTCATCTACAAGCGCGGCGAGCCCGAGCCGATGGCCGAACTGGAGTTCCCCCAGGAGTTCCGCACCGGCAGCGTCTTCGCCATGACGGTCTTCGGCCTCGACCACGAGAACATCGAGTACGGCTACCGGGCCGACGGCCCCTACGACCCGGTCACCGGCCACCGCTTCGACGCCCGCCAGGTGCTCTCCGACCCCTACGCCCGGCTGATCGCCGGCCGTGACGTGTGGGGCGTGGAGCCGGACCGCAGCCGCGGCTACCAGTACCGCTCCCGCGTCTGCCTCCAGGACTTCGACTGGGGCGACGACACCCCGCTGGGCACGCCCGCCGAGGACCTCGTCGTCTACGAGACCCACGTGCGCGGCTTCACCCGCCACCCCTCCTCGGGGGTCACCGCCCCCGGCACCTTCGCGGGGCTGCGCGAGAAGATCCCGTACCTGAAGGAACTCGGGGTCAACTGCATCGAGCTGCTCCCGGTGTTCGAGTTCGACGAGAGCGACAACATGCGCTCCAACCCGGAGACGGGCGAGCAGCTCTTCGACTACTGGGGCTACAACACCGTCTCCTTCTTCGCCCCCAAGGCCGGCTACGCGGCCACCGGACGCTACGGCATGCAGGGCGACGAGTTCCGCACCCTGATCAAGGACCTGCACGCGGCCGGCATCGAGGTCATCCTCGACGTCGTCTTCAACCACACCGCCGAGGGCAACGAGCTGGGTCCGACGATCTCCTTCAAGGGGCTCGACAACGCCACGTACTACATGCTCACGCCCGAGGGGTACTACTTCAACTTCAGCGGCACCGGCAACACGGTCAACTGCAACCACCCCGTCGTGCGCAACTACGTGCTCGACTGCCTGCGCCACTGGGTCGCCGACTACCACATCGACGGGTTCCGCTTCGACCTCGCGGCCATCCTCGGCCGCTCCGCGGACGGCACGCCGCTGCCCAACCCGCCGCTGCTGGAACTGCTCGCCTACGACCCGGTGCTGCGGCACACCAAGCTCATCGCCGAGGCCTGGGACGCCGGCGGCCTCTACGAGGTCGGCAACTTCCCGGCGTACGGCCGCTGGGCGGAGTGGAACGGCAAGTACCGCGACACCGTGCGCAGCTTCCTCAAGGGCGACCCCGGGGTCACCGGGGAGCTCGCCACCCGGATCGCCGGCTCGCCCGACCTCTACTCCAGCCGCGGGACCTCGGCGTCGGTCAACTTCCTGACCGCGCACGACGGTTTCAGCCTGGCCGACCTGGTCTCGTACAACGACAAGCACAACGAGGCCAACGGCGAGGGCAACAACGACGGCGGCAACGACAACGCCAGCTGGAACTGCGGAGCCGAGGGTCCGACCGACGATCCCGAGATCAACGCCCTGCGGCTGCGCCAGATGAAGAACGCCCTGGCCATCCTCTTCACCAGTCAGGGCATCCCGATGCTGCTGTCCGGCGACGAGGTGGCGCGCACCCAGCAGGGCAACAACAACACGTACTGCCAGGACAACGAACTGTCCTGGTTCGACTGGAGCCAGGTCGACGAGAACTCCGAACTGCTCCGGTTCACCCGGGAGATGATCGCCTTCCGCAAGCGCCACCGCGAACTGCGCTCCACCTCCCACCCCACCGGACAGCTCCGCGACACCCTCGGACTGCCCGACATCAGCTGGCACGGGGAGCGGGCCTGGCAGCCCGACTGGTCGGCGGAGAGCCGGCTGCTGGCGGTGGCCCGGTGCGGGACCGGTGACGACGACGTGGTGTACGTGGCCATGAACTCCCACTGGGAGGCGCACGACCTGGAACTGCCCGCCCTCCCGGGCGGCCGCAGCTGGCACCTGTTCGCGGACACCGGGGCCGAGGCCCCGCACGACATCCGCACCCCCGGCGCCGAACTCGAACTGGAGAACGCCGGCAAGTACCTCATCGGTCCGCGCTCGGTCGTGATCCTGGTCGGCCGCACGCCCGACGCCGAGCTCTAGCCGACGGCCTGGCTCCGGCTCATGGCCCAGCTCTAGTCCACGCACCGAAGGAGACCTGACATGCCGCTTTCCGTGTCCCTGAGCATCGAGGGCGACACCACCGTGATCGAGCTCGAGGGTGAACTCGACGCCAAGACCGCGCCGGACTTCCACCAGACCATCGAGAAGGCCGCCGGCCACGGCACCAGCACCGTCGAGATCCGCATGGCCGGCGTCGGCTACATGGCCAGCGCCGGACTGCGCTCCCTGGTCTTCGCCCAGCAGAAGGTGGGGGAGCACGTCACCATCAAGGTGGTCGGCGCCATCGAGCCCGTCGCCCGGACCATCCGGACGGCCGGGCTCGACCGCAGCATCGTGCTCTCCGACGACTGACCCCGATGGACGAGGCGGTCAAGACGGCGAGGACGTCCGCCGAACTGGAAGTGCCGGCCACGCTGGCGGCACTGGGCGACATCGCCGCGCTCGTCCTGCGGCTGGCCGGGAGCGCGGGCCTGGGCAAGGGCGCCGCGTACCGGATCCGGCTGGCCGTGGACGAGCTGGCCACCAACATCGTGATGCACGGGTACCGGGGCGGCGACGGACGGATCACCGTCCGGGGCCGCTCCGGGCCGGGCCGGGTACAGATCTCCATCGAGGACCGCGCCCCGGCCTTCGACCCGGTCCAGGGGCGACTGCCTCCCGAACCGCACACCGCTCCCGAGCGGCGCCGGATCGGCGGACTCGGCATCCACCTCGCACTGACCAGCGTGGACGAGTTCGACTACGTACGCAGGGACGGCCGCAACATCAGCACGCTGACTGTGATGGCTGAGGGGACGGACCCATGCCCTCCACGACCGTGATCATCCTCGACGAGTACCCGCCGCCTCCCCTCGAACTCCTCGGAGCACTGGAGGAGATGGGGGCGGCACTCGTCCCGCGCACGCTGGCCGAACTGCTGGCCGGCCCACTGGAGGAGCTGCCCGAAGCGGACGTACTGCTCGCCCCGGCCCAGGCCGACGGGGACTCCGTACGGACCGCCGTGCGCCGGCTGCGCCGCTGGGCCGGAGCCCCCATCGTCGTCGTGTGGACCGTGACGGAGTTCGCCGCGCTGGAGGCGCACGTCCGGATCGGGCACGACTACCTGGTACCCCCCTTCCTGCCCGCCCTCGTCGGGGCCCGGCTGCACAGCTGCTCGGAGCGCGCCGGACTCGGCCGCACCGTGCGCGAAGCCGACGCCCGCGCCGAACTCATGGGCTACGAGAAGGAGTTGGAGATCGGCCGGGAGATCCAGGCCGGCTTCCTGCCGGAATCGCTGCCCGTCCCCGAGGGCTGGGAGATCGACGTGTGCTTCCGGCCCGCCCGGCAGGTCGCCGGGGACTTCTACGACGTCTTCGAACTCTCCCGCGGCAGGCGCCTGGCCTTCGTCGTCGCCGACGTCTGCGACAAGGGGGTCGGAGCCGCGCTCTTCATGGCGCTCATCCGCTCCCTGCTGCGGCACACCGCCGAGAACAGCGGCCTCCAGCACCTGGTGGCCGCCGGCCGCACCGGCAACAGCCGGCGCATCCCCGTGGTCGGCGCCACCCCGCTGCTCAACGCGGTCACCGCCACCAACGGCTACCTGACCCGCAACCACCTGCGGCAGGGCTACTTCGCCACCCTCTTCTTCGGGGTGCTCGACCCGCTCACCGGATCCCTCGTCTACATCAACGGCGGCCACAACCCGCCGCTGCTGCTGGACGCGGACGGTGGCGAGCCCCGCACGCTGGAGGTCACCGGCCCCGCCGTCGGGGTGCTGCCGGACTGTGTGTACACGCTCGGCTACGCCCAGTTGAACCCGGGTGACACGCTCTTCGTGTTCACCGACGGAGTGCCCGAGGCGCGCTGCCCCAGCGGCGGCTTCCTCGGCGACGAGCGGATGCTGCAGCTGCTGTCCGGCCCCCCGGTCAGCGGCAGGGAGGTGGTTCACCGGATGGACACGGCCGTACGCGAACACACCGGAACAGCCGAACAGCACGACGACGTCACCATGCTGGCCCTGCACCGGCCACGCGCGGCGCGGGGGCCGCACGCGGGCGGGGCCGATCGCCAGGTCGTGGCCTGATGACCCGGACCATCGTGGTGCACTCGTACCGCGGCGGTACCGGAAAGTCCTCGGTGCTGGCGAACCTGGCCCTGCTCCTGGCGGGCGAGGGACGCCGGGTGGGAGTGATCGACACGGACATCCAGTCGCCCACCCTGGACCTGCTCTTCCGGCTCCGGCCCGGCCCGTCACTGGCCGACTACCTGCTCGGCCGGTGCGAGATCGAGGCAGCCGCCCAGGAGGTCACCACGAGCTGCGGCCGCGGTCTGTACGTCGTACCGGCGCGGACCGGGACGGCGGCCCTGCGGGAACTCATGACCACCGGCTACGACGTGGGGCTGCTGCCCGAGGGCTTCGACCGGCTGGCCGTGCACCACGCCCTGGACGTCCTGCTGCTCGACACCCATGCCGGACTCAACAACGAGTCGGTCACCGCGATGGCCAGCGCCGACGTCCTGCTGATCATGGCCCGGGCCGACCGGATCGACCTCCTCGGCGTCGAGGAGACCATCGCCCTGACCGGCCGGCTCGCCTGCCGGCGGACCCTGGTGATGAGCATGGCGCCCGAGGGCATCGACCGGGAGGCCGCCCGGCGGCGGGCCGAAGAGGTCTACCGCACGCCCCTGGCCGGAATCCTTCCCTACGTTCCGGAAATGGCCGCGCTCTACGGGGAACGCATATTCTCCGAAGCCCATCCCGACCACCCTCTGGTCGGTGAATTCCGCACCATCATCTCGGCGTTGGACGCACGTGACGAAGTATCGCGTGCCTGACGCCTCCCCCTTACGCCTCTTGCTAGGGGCGTGTTGAATCGGCAGCGAATCCAGCGCAGCCAGATAGAGGAGAAGAGTCATGAAGATTCTCGTCGTCATGACGGCCAAGGCCACGCTTCATCTGCTGGACGGGGAACAACACCCCTCGGGCTTCTGGGCCGAGGAATTCGCCGTTCCCTACACCCTCTTCAAGAACGCGGGCCACACCGTGGACGTGGCGACGATCGCGGGCGAGTCCCCGACGGTCGACGCGACCAGCATCGACCCCCAGTTCCTCCAGTGGGTCCGCC
This sequence comes from Streptomyces sp. NPDC002886, assembly GCF_042888445.1. Taxonomy (NCBI): domain Bacteria; kingdom Bacillati; phylum Actinomycetota; class Actinomycetes; order Kitasatosporales; family Streptomycetaceae; genus Streptomyces; species Streptomyces sp. NPDC002886. The sequence goes on along the minus strand of NZ_JBIAPV010000005.1, from coordinate 120,233 downwards.
CCCAGGGCTCCGCCGACACGGACACCGCCAGCGCCGCGGAGTACACCCGTGTCATAGAGAACACCCCGCAGCTGAGGAACCCGATCGCCCTGGAGAGTCTGGGCGAGAAGGACATCGCCGACTACGACGGCATCTACATCAGCGGCGGCCACGGGGCCATCGGTGACCTGCCCAAGTCCGACGAGCTCGCGCAGATCCTGCGCTGGGCCATCGCCCAGGACAAGCCCCTGGCCACCGTCTGCCACGGGCACACCGCCCTGCTGGCCCTGCGCGACGGCGAGGGCCAGTGGCCCTTCGCGGGCTACCGGATGACCGCCTTCTCGCACAGCGAAGAGCTCGTCACCAACATGGCCGGCCGCCTCCCGCTGATCCTGGAGGCCGAACTCACCCGGCTCGGCGCCCGCTACGAGAAGGCCGACGCGATCTGGGACTCGCACGTGGTGGTGGACCGCAAGCTCACCACCGGCCAGAACCCCTACTCCTCCAAGGCCCTCGCGGAGACGTTCTTAACCCAGCTCGCGCAGGGCTAGCCGAAGCGCCCTGCCCCTCGCACCCGAAACCGGAAGGCAGCGACAGCCATGACCCAGCGCGCGCTCAGCGACCAGCCCTTGGCCAACCCCGGGAAACTGTTCATCGGCGGCACCTGGGTCGAGGCCCGGGACGGCCGTACCGAGCCGGACATCAGTCCGGTGGACGGCCAGGAGATCGTGCCGGTGGCCCAGGCCGCCGCCGCCGACGCGGACGCGGCGGTGGCCGCCGCCCGCACGGCGTACGAGGAAGGTCCCTGGAGCAGACTGTCCGCCCAGGAACGCGCGCTGCGGCTGAACCGGGTCGGGGAGCTCATCGAGCGCGACCTCGAGGAGATCGCCCTGCTGGAGACGGTGGACATGGGCAAGCCGTTCGCCTTCTCCTCCACGGTCGACGCCCCCATGGCCGCCCAGCTCATGCACTACTACGCCGGCGCCGTGACCCGGGTGGACGGCTCCTCCCGGGCCCCGGCGGGCGGGCAGCTCGCGTACACCCTGCGCGAACCGCTGGGCGTGGTCTGCGCCATCACCCCCTTCAACTTCCCGCTGCTCCTGTCGATGACGAAGATCGCCCCGGCGCTCGCGGCCGGGAACACCGTGGTCCACAAGCCCTCGCCCGCCACCCCGCTCACCGCCCTGAAGATCGCCGAGCTGTTCCAGGAGGCGGAGATTCCGGACGGGGTGCTGAACGTCATCACCGGTCCGGGCGTGGAACTGGGCGAGACCCTCACCGGACACCCCGGCATCGACAAGATCGCCTTCACCGGGTCCACCTCGGTGGGCCAGTCGATCATCCGCAAGGCGGCCGGCACCCTGAAGAAGGTGACGATGGAGCTCGGCGGCAAGTCCGCCAACATCGTCTTCGCCGACGCCGACCTCGACGCCGCCGAGGAACTCGCCTTCTTCGGCATCTACTACAACAAGGGCGAGATCTGCACCGCCGGCTCCCGGCTGCTGCTGCACCGCCCGATCCACGACGAGATGGTCGAACGGCTCGTGGCCCGCGCGGCCGCCCTGCTGCCCGGGGACCCGCGCGACCCGGCCACCCTCTTCGGACCGCTCGCCCACCGCGGCCAGTTCGACAAGGTCAGCTCGTACATCGAGGTCGGCGAGAAGGAAGGCGCGGTCCTGCGCACCGGCGGCACCGGCTGGACCCCCGAAGGGGCCTCGTCCGACGGCCTGTACTTCCTGCCGACCATCTTCACCGGCGTCGACAACTCCATGCGGATCGCCCAGGAGGAGATCTTCGGGCCCGTCCTGTCGATCATCCCCTTCGACACCGAGGAGGACGCCGTGCGCATCGCCAACGACAGCGCGTACGGTCTCGCCGCCGGGGTCCACACCAAGGACCTGCGGCGCGCCCACCGGGTCGCCTCGCAGATCAAGGCCGGCACGGTCTGGGTCAATTGCTACAACCAGTACGACCCCTCCGTGCCCTACGGCGGCTACAAGGCCTCCGGCTACGGACGCGAGTGCGGCCCCGAGTCGCTGGAGAGCTACACCCAGACCAAGTCGGTCTGGATCGGAATGGACTGACACCCGGCACGGCGCCCCCGGCGCGCGCCCCGGCCGGCACCCCGCTCGCACCGCGACCACCTGAGGAGCCCCCATGCGGATCGGCATCATCGGAACGGGCCGGATCGGATCGACCCTGGCCAGGATCCTCGTGGCGGCGGACCACCAGGTCGTGCTCGCCAACGCCCGGGGCCCGCGGAGCCTCGCGGACCTGCTGGCCGAACTGGGCCCCGCGGCCTCGGCGGCGCACCCCGCCGAGGCCGCGGACCGGTCCGAAGTCCTCGTCCTGATGGTGCCGTTCGACAGCGTCCAGGGGCTGCTGCCCCAGGAAGCCGTACGGGACACCGTGCTGGTGGACGCCACCAACGCCTTCGACGGCCCGGGGAACGCGCGGGACCTCGGCGGCAGGGGATCCAGCGAGTTCGTCGCCGAATGGTATCCGGGGACCCGGATCGTGAAATCCCTGAACACCATGCATTTCGAGACGCTCGCCGTCGCCGGCACCGCGCCGGGCCCGCGTCTGGCCCATTTCACGGCGGGCGACGACGGGAAAGCCAAAGAAATAGTCGCGGGAATCATCACGGATCTCGGATTCGCTCCCGTGGACACCGGTCCGCTGCACTCCGGAGGAATTCTCCAGCAGCCCGGCGGGCCCCTCTTCAACCGGTCGCTCACGGAAGCGCAGGCGCTGGCATGGACCTCTCACTGAATGTCAACGGAAGACCCGAGCAGTTCTCGGCGCAGCCGAACGAACTGCTCGTGGAACGGCTCCGGGACGGCCTCGGGCTGACCGGAACCAAGGTCGGCTGCGACACCGGCCAGTGCGGAACCTGCGTCGTCCGGCTCGACGGCCGCTCCGTCAAGAGCTGCCTCATCCTCACCGCGGCGGCCGCCGGCTCCGCCGTGACCACCATCGAGGGGGTCACCACCCCCGGCGGTGAACTCACCGGCCTCCAGGAGGCCCTGCGCGAGGAACACGGCACCCAGTGCGGCTTCTGCACCCCCGGGATGGTCATGGCCCTGGGTGAGCTCGTGGAGAACACCGAGCACCGCGAGCCGCCCACCGAGCCCGAGATCCGCGAATGGCTCACCGGCAACCTGTGCCGCTGCACGGGCTACCACAGCGTCGTACGGGGAGTGCAGCGCGCCTGCTCCGCGGCCCGCGCGCAGGTGCCCGTGGAGCGGGGCACCGCGCAGCCGGCCACCGTCGCCGCGTCCGGACAGGAGGGGTGAGGGAGATGACCGCAGTCACGGGGGAGACCCCGCTCCAGGCGCCGATCCAGGGCAACGGCCTGCTCGGACAGCCGCTGGACAGCCGCGAGGACCCGCAGCTCCTGCGCGGAGAAGCCACGTACGTCGGGGACATCGACCTGCCGGGCACCGCCCACATGGCGATCCTCGGCAGCCCCGTGGCCCACGCGAAGGTCCTCTCCATCGACACCAAGGCCGCCGAGCAGCTGCCGGGCGTACTGAAGGTGGCCACCGCGGCCGACTTCACCGACGTCATGCCGCTGCCCTGCATCTGGATACCCGGCGGGGTCGAGAGCCACTTCCCGCCCCACCCCTACGGGCTTCCCGGCTCCCGCCCGGTGCTCTCCGGCGACACCGTGCGCCACGTCGGCGACCCCGTCGCCGTGGTCGTCGCCGAGACCCCGCGCCAGGCCGCCGCCGCGCTCGCGGCCATCTCCGTCGAGTACGAGCCGCTGCCCGTGGTGACCCGCGCCGACGAGGCCCTCGCCGAAGGCGCCCCCCAGCTCCACGAGGCCGTCCCCGGCAACCTGAACGCGTACTGGACCTGCGGCGACAAGGACCGCACCGACGCGGCCATCGCCGCGGCCGAGGTCACCGTCGAGCTGGACCTCGTCAACCAGCGGACGATCAACAGCCCCATCGAGCCGCGCGGCGCGGTCGGCGACTACAACCCCGCCACCGGCGAGTACACGCTGTACGCCTCCACCCAGGGCCCGCACAACCACCGCTTCCTGCTCTCCGCGCTGGTCCTCGGCATCCCCTTCAACAAGCTCCGGGTCGTCGCCCCGACCGTCGGCGGCAGCTTCGGCACCAAGGGATACCTGTACCCCGACATGCCGCTGGTCCTGCTGCTCTCCAAGGCGCTCGGCCGGCCCGTGAAATGGGTCGACACCCGCACCGGGCTGATGAACTCCACCGTCCAGGGCCGCGACCACCGCCAGCACGTCACCCTGGCCGGCACCCGCGACGGCCGGATCACCGCCGTGCGCTGCACCAGCTACGCCAACCTCGGCGCCTACCCGTCCACCATCGGCCCCGGTGTCGCCACCGCCCTGATGGGCCGCTCCATCAGCGGCATGTACGACATCGACGCGGCGTTCTGCGAGGTCTACGCGGCCTTCACCAACACCGTCTCGCTCGGCGCCCAGCGCGGCAGCGGGCGGGCCGAGGCCGCGTTCCTGATGGAGCGGCTCGTGGACCGCTACGCCTCCGAGATCGGCATGGATCCGGCGGCGGTGCGCCGCAGGAACCTGGTGCCGAAGGAGAAGTTCCCGTACGACAACGGCCTCGGCTGGACCTACGACTCGGGCGACTACCAGCTCAACTTCGACCGGGCCATCGAGCTCTCGGGCTATGCCGACATGCCCGCCCGCAAGACCGAGGCCCGCACCCGTGGCAAGCGGCTCGGCGTCGGCATCGCCTCCTACGTGGCCATCTGCGGGGTCGGCCCCTCCACCCGGATGTCCAAGGAGGGCATGCTCGGCGGCACTTGGGAGAGCGCGAATATCCGCGTCCACCCCACCGGCGAGGTCACCGTCACCGTGGGCTCCGCCTCCACCGGCCAGAGCCACGGCACCGTCTTCGCGCAGGTCGCCGCCGACGAGCTCGGCATCGACCCGGCGACGGTCCAGGTGTACGAGGGGGACACGCTCAAGGCCCCGTACGGGCAGGGCACTTACGGCTCGCGCTCCTACAGCATGGCCGCGCCGGCCATCGCCCTCACCGCCCGGAAGATCAAGAGCAAGCTGGTCAAGGCCGGCGCCGTCTTCCTCGGCGTCCCGGAGGACAAGGTGGTCTACGCGGACGGCAAGGTATTCGAGGACGGCAACGAGGAGAACACCAAGACCTTCGCCGAGCTGGCGATGGCCATGTGGTACGGCTGGGGACTGCCGCCCGAGATCGAGCCCGCCCTCGACGAGACCACCCACTTCGACCCGCCGGACTTCAACTACCCCTTCGGGACGCACGTGGCGGTCGTCGAGATCGACGAACTGACCGGCGAGACCGAGGTGGTGGCCTACACCGCCGTCGACGACGCCGGAAACATCGGCAACCCGAAGATCGTGCTCGGCCAGATCGAGGGCAGCATCCTGCACGGCCTCGGCCAGGCCCTCATGGAGCACGCCGAGTACGACCCGGACGGGCAGCTCGTGAGCCGGGACCTGAACCACTACGCCCTGCCGCGCGCCATCGACGCGCCCTTCTTCACCCTCGACAAGACCACCACGCCCTCCCCGCACAACCCGCTGGGAGCCAAGGGCGCGGGCGAGATCGCCACCGTGCCGCCCGCCGCGGCCGTCGTCAACGCCGTCGTCGACGCCCTGTCCGACCTGGGCGTCCAGCACATCGACATGCCCGTCACCCCCGAGAAGGTCTGGCGCCGCCTGAGAGGGGAATCCCAGTGATCCTCGCCGATTTCGACTACGTACGCCCCGTCGGCCTCGACGAGGCGCTGACCCTGCTGGCCGGCCGGCCCGGCGCCCGGGTGCTGGCCGGCGGGCAGAGCCTGCTGCCCGGCCTGCGCACGGGGGAGGAGCGGGCCTCCCTGCTCGTCGACCTGCGCCGGCTGGAAGAGCTCCGGGGGGTCGAGCCGGTGCCCGGGGGGCTGCGGATCGGTGCGCTGACCACCCTGGCCGAGCTGGCCGCGGATCCCCTGGTACTGGCCGGGGCGCCGGAGATCGCCGCCGCGGCCCGCGCCAACGGCGACCCCCAGGTCCGCAACCTCGGCACCGCCGGGGGCAACCTCGCCGCCACCGGCCGTGCCACCGACCTGCCCGTCGCCGCCATCGCCGCCGGCGCCACGGCCGAACTGGCCGGTCCCGGCGGGGTGTCGACGCTCACCGCCGAGGAGCTGGCCGCCTCCGGGGTACCGGCGGGCACCGTCATCACCGCCCTGCTCGTCCCGGTGGTGGCCGGCGGCGGCGCCGCCTTCGAGAAGACCGCCGACCGGGCGACCCGCTACCCGGTCTGCGCCGCCGCCGTACGGATCACCCCCGACGGGCCGCGGATCGCGGTCACCGGGGCCACCGCCCGCGCGCTGCGGCTGCGCGGGGTCGAGGAACGGATCGGGGAGGGCCCGTACAGCACGCAGAACGTGCTCGCGGCCTTCCGCGCCGAGCCCCGGGAGCTGTTCGTCCCGGGTCGCGGCACCTCGGCCGAGTACCTCGGCCACCTCGCGGGCGTACTCACCGCCCGCGCGCTCACGAGGGCCGTGCAGGCACCCGCCTGACCGCCCACGACGGGGGAGTTGAAGCAGTGGAACCGTTGCCCACGACAGCACGGACCGCGCCGTCCGCGACCACCACGGGGGTCACCTTGCGTCCAGCCGCCGGCTCCGCAGGCGCACCGGGAGGCTCCGGCTTCTGGGTGGTGGGCGCGATCCTCGTCCTGCTGATGCTCTCCTCCTCCGTCCCCTCGGCCCTCTACGTGCTCTACCAGCAGGAGTGGGGCCTGTCCTCCGGCATGATCACGGTGGTCTTCGCCCTGTACGCCGTCACCGTGCTCGCCGGACTCCTGCTGTTCGGCTCGCTGTCCGACACCCTCGGCCGGCGGCCCGTGCTCGCCGCGGGGCTGGTCCTCGCGATCGTCGCCATGGTCCTGTTCGCCGCGGCCCAGGGCCTCGGCCTGCTGCTCGCCGCCCGCGCCGTACAGGGGCTGGCGGTGGGCCTGGCCACGGGCGCCATGGGCGCCGCCCTGCTGGAACTGGCTCCGCGGTCGCGGCCCGCGCTCGGCGCCCAGGTCAACAGCGCCGGCCCGACGGTGGGCATCGGCCTCGGCGGCCTCGGGGCCGGGCTGCTGGTGCAGTACGCACCCGCGCCGACCGTCCTGACCTACGTGCTGCTCGTGGGGGCCTTCGCCGTCTGTCTGGTCGGCGTGGCCCGGATGGCGGAGAGCGCGCCGGGGCGGGCGGCGGGTGGGGCAGCCGGTGGGGCGGCCGGGGGCCGCTTCAAGCTGGCCCCCCACCGGATCCACATCCCCGCCGCCGTGCGCGGCCGCTTCGCCGTGCTGATCCTGACCATCGTGGCCGTCTGGTCGGTCGGCGGGTTCTACCTCTCGCTCGGCCCGCACCTGGCCCTGTCCCTGCTCGAGAGCGCCAACTACCTCGTCGGCGGCGCCACCGTGGCCCTCCTCGCCGGAGCCGCCACCGCCGCCCAGCTCCTGCTCGGCCGCACCGAGGCCCTGCGCACCGCCGTCCTCGGCCTGCTCGGGCTGCTGGGCGGGCTGGGCCTGGTGCTCCTCGCGCTCGGGCTCGGCTCGGCCCCCGTGTTCCTCGTGGCCACCGCCGTCCTCGGAGCCGGCTGGGGCGCCGCCTTCCTCGGCTCCTTCCGCGCCCTGAGCGCACTGGCCGAGCCGGCCCACCGGGGCGAACTGACCGCGGCCGTCTACGTGTTCGCCTACCTCGCGATGAGCGTGCCGGCGGTGCTGGCCGGACTGCTCACCAACATCCACGGACTGCACCGCACCTCGGTCGGCTTCATGGCCACCGTCGCCGCGGTGTGCGCCCTGGCCCTGCTGGCCACCCTGCGGCTGGCGGCCCGGAACAGGACGGAAGGGAGCACCGCATGACCGGTTCCCCGGGCACCGCCGCGCTGCGCACCGCCCTGCGCGGGCTGGAGATCTTCGAGGGCCTCACCGAGGAGCAGCTGGACTGGCTGGTCTCGGTCTCCGAACCGAGGGTGCTCGCCGACGGCGAGGTCCTGTTCCGGGACGGGGAGGAGGCCACGGGCTTCCACGTCCTGCTCTCCGGGGGCCTCGTGGTCACCAAGGTCGTCGACGGCCGCGAGGAGGTCCTGACCCGGCACTCCACCGAGGAGGAGAGCGCGGCCGCCGAGGACCACGACGGCAAACCCTCGGCCGCACACCGGTTCACCGGCGAGCTCCCCCTGCTGACGGACGGGGCGAACGTGGCCACGGCCGCCGCGAGCGGGCCGGCCACCACCGTGGTGGCGTACGCGAAGCCGGTCTTCTTCGAGATGCTGACCCGCTGCCACGGGGTGGCCGCCGTACTGATCCCCGTACTGGCCTGGCGCATCAAGTCCTCCGAGGTCCAGGCCCGCAAACGGGCCACCGTCGAAGCGCTGGGCACCCTGGCGGCCGGCCTCGCGCACGAGCTGAACAACCCCGCCGCCGCCGTGGCCCGGGCCGCGCAGGAACTGGCGCCCGCCCTGGACCAGCTCACCCGCACCGCCCAGGCCTGGGGCGCGGCCGCCACGACCGCCGAGCGCTCCGTGTTCGACCAGCTCGCCGACGAGCTGGACAAGGTGGCGCCGCCGGAGGTCACCGATCCGCTGGCCCAGGCGGACGCCGAGGAGGAGATCGCCGACTGGGCCGAGGAGGCGGGCGCGGAGCGGGCCGGGCTGCTGGGCTCGGGGGTCTCCGACCTCGGGCTGAAGCTGGGCGGGCTGCTGGAGCGGCTGGAGGGGGTCGGCGAGCGCGCCCTGCCGGCGGCGCTGGACCATCTGGCGGCCCTGCTGGAGATCCGCTCGCTCGCCGCCGAGCTGCGGGCGGCCGGTCCGCGGATCTCCCAACTCGTTTCGGCGACCCGGGATTACGCCAATCTCGACCGGGCCCCCGAGCAGCGCTTCGCGGTGACCGAAGGGCTGGAGAACACGCTGGTCGTGCTGCGTGCCAAGCTCGCGGGGATCGGGATCGTGCGCTCGTACGACCCCGACCTGCCCGAACTGACGGGCTATCCGAGCGAGCTGAACCAGGTGTGGACCAACCTGGTCGACAACGCCGCGGCGGCCATGGAGGGCGCCGGGACCCTCACCCTGCGGGCCCGGGTCGAAGGCGTCTGCATGGTGGTGGAGATCGCCGACACCGGCTCGGGCATCCCCGCGCAGTCCTTGCCGAGGATCTTCGAACCCTTCTACACGACCAAGGACGTGGGCAAGGGCACGGGCCTCGGCCTCCACCTCAGCTACCGCATCGTGACCCAGCGCCACCACGGTTCGATCACGGCCCGCTCGCGGCCGGGGGAGACCCGGATGACCGTGCGGCTGCCGCTGTCCGGGACCGATCCGTCCTGCGCGGTGCCGGCCGTACCCGTGGATCCCAACCCGTAGATCCCGAGCCGTGGTTCCCCACCCCCTGCCCCAACCAAAGGTTCCATCGCTCCATCCCCATCGAAGAGTTGAAAGGGAGTCGACATGCCCAAGTACGACATCTCCACGCTGCACCCGGTGTTCGTCCGGCAGATGGACGCGCTCGCCGCGCTGGACATCGAGGCGGTCATGAAGAACTACACCGACGACGCGGTGCTGTTGCGCTTCGAGGGTGTCTCCGTCGGCATCGACGCGGTGCGCGAGACCTTCACCGGCTACCTGACGGTGAAGCCCACCCTCGTGGAGCTCCAGGAGTACGTCGAGACCGACGACACGATCTTCTACCGGGCGATCATGAACCTGAATGGGGAACCGGAGCACGCGTTCGGGACGCTCGTCGTCCGGGATGGCCGGATCTGGCGGCAGACTGCCGGATTCGGCGGCTGATTGCGGAAATCTGGGTAGCGTGTGCGGGGAGGGTGGGGATGTGCACCCTCCCCGTATGTGCGACAGCCGTAGATATATGCAAGAAGCGTGAAGGGGAGGTCATGGAAACGGAAACCGGCCGGGTCGAGGCATTCAGTGATGGCGTATTCGCGGTCATCATCACGATCCTTGTCCTGGAATTGAAAGTTCCGGAAGAAACCGGCTCCGACTTCTGGCACGGAGTGCGCGAGCAGTGGCCGCACTACGCCGCCTATGTGGTGAGTTTCCTCATCATCGGCGTGATGTGGGTGAACCACCACACCATCTTCAGTCACATCAAACGCGTGGACCGTCCTTTGCTGTTCCTGAACCTCTTGGTGCTGATGGTCGTCTCGGTGGTCCCGTACACGACCAACGTGCTCGCCGAACACCTCATGGAAGAGGGGGGATCGGCCAACGCGGCCGCCGTCCTCTACAGCCTTCTCACCGTGGCCTACGCCCTGGCCTTCCTGGCCTTCTGGTGGTACGTCACCCGCGTCGGACACCTTTTCCACGACCAGGTGGACAAGGACGGCGCACGAGCCACCAGGGTCCGCTTCGGTCTGGGTGCCATCGCCTACCCGTGCACCGTCGTCCTGGCCTTCTTCTCGGCTCCGCTCACTCTCGTCGCACACTTCCTGATCGCGCTCTACTATGCGGCGAACCAGATCCCCATCCCCCTCGTGGTAGAGGAAGAGCGGCTCGAAACTGCGAGCGACCTCAGGAAGTAGCCGCCGGGACCTACGGCCGTTCTCCGCGGTCAAGTAGGGTAATGGATCTAGCTGGTCGCGGGGGAGGCCCAGATGGCTCGCGTAGTCCTGCCGGAGGAATCCACGAAGGAAATCTCCGAATTGATCGACGTTCTGATCTCGCTCTTCTTCGAGTCGTTACCCCGGCGGGACCAGCGAAACTGGGCCCGCGTATACCTGAACGGCCTGGTACAGACGAACGGCAAGAAAACAATTCGTAACATCGCCGGAACCGGGGCCAGTTCCGTCGAGCAGAGCCTTCAGCAGTTCATCAGCAAGTCCCCCTGGGACTGGACCCCGGTCCGCCGCTCCCTCGCCCAGCACCTGGAACGCACCGCGCAGCGCCCGCTGGCCTGGGTGGTGCAGCCCATGGTCATCGAGAAGGCCGGCGACCGGTCGGTGGGCGTAGGACGGCAGTTCGTCCCCCAGCTGGGCCGCACCGCCAACTGTCAGCAGGCCAGCGGGATCTGGCTCGCTTCCAGCGATGCGGGCTTCCCCGTCGAATGGACCCTCACCCTCCCCGGGCCCTGGACGGCGGAACTCCTGCGGCGCCGGCGGGCCGGCATCCCCGACACGGCCCGCTCGCTCACCCCCGCCCAGGACGCGGTACACGCGGTCCAGCGCATGGCCGCCACCTGGCAACTCCAGCGCCGCCCCGTGGTGATGGAAGTCTCCAACGCCGAACTGCCCCAGTGCATCGAATCGTTCGCGATGCAGGACATCCCCTTCGTATTCAAAGTGGACGGCACCCTGCCCGTCTCCTTCGGCGGGGCCGGCCGGCACAAACCCGGGCCGCACACCGCACCGGCCCGCGAGCTCATCGACTCCCTGCGCTCCCAGCGCCGGGTCGTCGAATGGACCCGGCACGGCCGTGCCGAGGGAGCCGTCACCCTGCTCACCTCGGCCGCCATCTTCGCCACCCCCGGTGAGGACCGCCTCGTACCGGCGCCGCCCACCCCGCTGCTGCTCGTCGGGGCCTGGACCGAGACCGCCCTGCTGCCCACGGAGTTCTGGATCACCAACATCGGGGACCGGCCGCTCGCGCAGCTGTTCCTCCTCGCCAAACTCACGGACCGGGTCGCGCTCGATTTCACCGAGGTCTGCGAGCCCGCCGGAATCCGGGACTTCGAGGGCCGCTCCTTCCGGGGCTGGCACCACCACGCCACCCTCGCCAGCGTCGCCCACGCCGCGATGCTGCTGGGCGCGCGCGGCCGGGGCCCCCACCCGTCACAGCCCGACGCGTACCCCGGCCCGGTCCGGACCGCCCCCACCCGCGCGGTCGCCGCCGTCTACGCCGCCGGACATGCCGCCGGACCTCCCGCGCTGCCGCCGAGACCGGTCATCCCCGGGCAGAGCCCGCGCCGCGAGTACATCCGCTGATGCTCGACATCGCCGAAGAGCTACGCGCGTGGTGCGCCGCCGGACGGGACTTCGCCGTGGCCACGGTGGTGGCCGTCAGCGGCAGCGCGCCGCGCGGTCCGGGCGCCTCGCTGGCCGTCGACACCGGGGGCACCGCCCTCGGCTCCCTCTCCGGGGGCTGTGTGGAATCGGCCGTGCACGAACTGTGCCTGGAGGCGATCACCTCCGGGCGCAGCAGCGTGCACCGCTTCGGATACAGCGACGACGACGCCTTCGCGGTCGGGCTGACCTGCGGGGGAGTCCTCGACGTCCTGATCACCCCGGTGCGCCGGCACGACCCCGTGCGCCCCGTCATCGGCGCCGTGCTCGACGCTGCCTGCGGCGGGGCCCGCTCCGCGCTGGGCCGGGTGGTCTGCGGGCCGCCGGAGCAGCTGGGCCGCGCCATCGCCGTGCACGCCGACGGTTCCTACGAGGGCCGGCTCGGCGGGGGCGCCGAGCTGGACCGGGCCGCCGCCGAGCGGGTCCGGGACTGGCTCGCGGCCGGCCGCACCGGCACCGCCGAGCTGGGCACGGCGGGCGGGCTCTGCGGGCAGCCCCTGACCCTCCTGGTCGAATCGGCCGCGGAGCCGCCCCGGCTGCTGGTCTACGGGGCCATCGACTTCGCCGCGGCCCTCACCCGCGTCGGCGCCTTCCTGGGCTACCGGGTCACGGTGTGCGACGCCCGGCCCGTCTTCGTCACGGCCGCCCGGTTCCCCGACGCCGACGAGGTGGTCGTGGACTGGCCGCACCGGCACCTGGCCGCGGAGTGGGAGGGCGGCCGCCTGGATTCCCGTACGACCGTGTGCGTACTGACCCACGACGCCAAGTTCGACGTCCCGCTGCTCACGCTCGCGCTCGGCCTGCCGCTCGGGTACGTCGGAGCCATGGGCTCGCGCCGCACCCACGAGGACCGGGCCCGACGGCTGCGGGCCGAGGGGGTGGCGCCGGCCGCGCTGGCCCGGCTGCGCTCGCCGATCGGGCTGGACCTCGGCGGGGGAACCCCCGAGGAGACCGCGCTCGCCATCGCCGCCGAGTTCACCGCCGTGCGGTACGGGGGAACGATTCTGCCGCTGGCCCGGATCCAGGGCCCGGTCCACGGCCCCGCCCGGGGTCCGGTCCAGGGCCCGGTCCACGGCCCCGCCCAGGACCCCGTCCTCCACGGCCCCGTCCGCGGCCGGGCCGTCCCGCCACCGCCCGTTCGGAGGGCGAAGGTCCCGTAGGAAGCGACCATCCGGCCCCACATGTCATGGACGTTTCGCCGGGGCGGTGTGAACTCCAGGTCGTGTGAGAATGAAGTACGTGCGTTCCTCGACTGCCCTGTCGGGGTCACCTCCGAACGACTGGGATGTTCAGCACGTGCGTTTTCTCAATGACCTGAAGCCGCCGTACGACCTGACGTACGACGACGTATTCATGGTGCCGAGCCGCTCCGCGGTCGGTTCCCGGCAGGGCGTCGACCTTTCCGCGCCTGACGGCACCGGCACCACCATTCCGCTGGTCGTGGCCAACATGACCGCCATCGCCGGCCGCCGGATGGCCGAGACGGTCGCCCGCCGCGGCGGCATCGTCGTCATCCCGCAGGACATCCCGATCGACGTCGTCACCGACGTGATCTCCTGGGTGAAGACCCGCCACCTCGTGCTCGACACCCCGATCACGCTGGCCCCCACCCAGACCGTCGCCGACGCGCTGTCCCTGCTGCCCAAGCGCGCGCACGGCGCCGGCGTCGTCGTCGACGCGGACGGCCGCCCGGTGGGCGTCGTCACCGACCACGACCTGACCGGCGTGGACCGCTTCACCCAGCTCTCCGAGGTCATGTCGAAGGAGCTCCTGCTCATCGACGCCGACATCGACCCCCGCGAGGCCTTCACCAAGCTCGACGCCGGCCACCGCAAGCTGGCCCCGGCCGTCGACAAGGACGGCAAGCTCGTCGGCATCCTCACCCGCAAGGCCGCGCTGCGCGCGACCCTGTACACCCCCGCCACCGACGCCAACGGCAAGCTGCGCATCGCCGCCGCCGTCGGCATCAACGGGGACTTCGTGTCGAAGGCCAAGCAGCTGCTCGACGCGGGCGTCGACACGCTCGTCATCGACACCGCGCACGGCCACCAGGAATCGATGATCAGCGCGATCAAGGCCGTCCGCGCCCTTGACCCGCAGGTCCCGATCGTGGCCGGCAACATCGTCGCCGCCGAGGGCGTCAAGGACCTGATCGACGCCGGCGCCGACATCATCAAGGTCGGTGTGGGCCCCGGCGCCATGTGCACCACCCGCATGATGACCGGTGTCGGCCGCCCGCAGTTCTCCGCGGTGCTGGAGTGCGCGGCCGAGGCGAAGAAGCACGGCAAGCACGTCTGGGCCGACGGCGGCGTCCGGCACCCGCGCGACGTGGCGATGGCGCTGGCCGCCGGTGCGTCGAACGTCATGATCGGCTCCTGGTTCGCCGGTACGTACGAGTCCCCGGGCGACCTGCAGCAGTCGGCCGACGGCCGCCTGTACAAGGAGTCCTTCGGCATGGCCTCCGCGCGCGCGGTCCAGAACCGCACCTCGGAGGAGTCCTCCTACGACCGCGCCCGCAAGGGTCTCTTCGAGGAGGGCATCTCCACCTCGCGGATGTTCCTGGACCCGGCCCGCCCGGGCGTCGAGGACCTGATCGACTCGATCATCGCGGGCGTCCGCTCCTCCTGCACCTACGCCGGTGCGGCCTCCCTCGCGGAGTTCGAGGAGAAGGCCGTCGTCGGCATCCAGTCCGCGGCGGGCTACGCCGAGGGCAAGCCGCTGCACGCCAGCTGGAGCTAGTCGCTCGACACACCACTGCGCCGGGGTCCCCACGGGGACCCCGGCGCAGTGCTGTCCGCCGCCCGAGCCGCCCGTGGACCGACGGGCGGGGGCGGGTGCCGGATGCCACGCTGGTCGTACCCGATCCGCGAAAGGCAGTCGCCATGATCACCACTGACTTCGTCCCCGGCTCCCCCTGCTGGCTGGACCTCGGCGTACCCGACGTCCCCGCGGCCGCGGCCTTCTACGGAGCGGTCCTCGGGTGGGACTACGAGTCCATGGGCGCGGGGGAGGACATGGAAGGCGGCATGTTCCAGAAGGACGGGAAGACCGTCGCCGGGCTGGGCAAGCTCACCGAGGAAGGCGCCCGCCCCGCCTGGATGATCTACTACAGCGTCCCCGACGCCGAGGCCACGACCCGCGCCGTCCGCGAGGCCGGCGGCACCGTCCGGGTAGAGCCGAGGAAGCTCGACGCGTGGGGCACGATGGCGCAGTTCAGCGATCCGCTGGGCGGCCAGTTCGCCGTCTGGCAGCCGGGCGACAACAAGGGCGTCGACCTCGTGGACCAGCCGGGATCGCTGTCCTGGACCGAGCTGTACACGAGTGACGCCGCGGCCGCCCGGACCTTCTACGGGAGCGTCTTCGGCTGGCAGTTCAGCGATATGCAGATGCCGGGCGGCGAGGGCACGTACACCCTGATCACCCCCGCCGGGCACTCCGAGGGGAGCATGCAGGGCGGGCTCATGGAACTCTCCGCGGAGGACCTCGCGGTGGCCGGCGGCCGGCCGTACTGGCACCCGGTCTTCCACGTCACCGACTGTGACGCCGCGGTCGCCGAGGTCACCGGGCGCGGGGGCAGCGTGCAGATGGGTCCCGCCGACGCCGAGGGCGTCGGCCGGCTGGCCGTCTGCCTCGACCCGTCGAACGCCGACTTCGTGGTGCTGACCCCGTCCCGGGACTGAACCCCCTCATCCTCACCGCGACACCTCACCGCGGCCCCGCCGCCGTCCGACCGGACGGTGAGCGGGGCCGTTCGCGTACCGCCCCGCCCGCCGCCGCACCCCGGGGGACGACCGTTCACCGACGGGGGACGACCGGTGGGCGCAGGGTGCGGCGGGATACGTCAGGCGGCGGATGACTCCGCGCGCGCGGTCCGGCACGCTCGGTGCATCCCCACCCGCGTGCCGGCTGTATCCCGACCCGCATCCCGACGCGCATCCCCGACCCGGAAGGGGTAGCCCATGTCGCCCATGTTCGCGACCGCCGGCATCATCACGGTCCCCCGCCGCCGCACCGACGCGTACGCCCTCGCCCGGCTGGAGCGGGAGCACGGCAAAGCCCTCCACGGATTCCTCCTCGGGCTCACGTTCGGTGACAACCACCGGGCCGAGGACCTCGTCCAGGAGACCCTCTTCCGCGCCTGGAAGAACCCGCAAGCCCTGGAGAACGGTGCCCACGCCTCCATGCGGCCCTGGCTGTACACCGTCGCCCGGCGCGTGGCCATCGACGCCCGCCGGGCCCGCCTGTCGCGCCCCGCCGAGGTCGGGCCCGACGGGCTGGAGCAGTCGCCCGCCGACGAGGACCGCACCGAGCGGTCCGTGGCCGTCCTCGACGTCCGCGACGCCCTGCGCTCACTCAGCCCCGATCACCGGGCCGTCCTCCTCCAGATCTACTTCCGCGGGGCCAGTGTCTGCGAGGCCGCCGAGGCGCTCGGAGTACCCGCCGGGACGGTCAAGTCCCGTACGTACTACGCCCTGCGGGCCCTGCGCGCCCTCCTGCCCGGCTACGATGACGGCCACCTCCGCGCGTGAGCGGACCTCCAGCTTCGCCAGGATGTGCGAGACGTGGGTCTGGACGGTCCGGCGGGACAGGAAGAGCGCCGAGGCGATCTCCGGGTTCGTCCGGCCCCGCGCGACCAGCAGCGCCACCTTCAGCTCCGCCGGAGTCAGCGCCTCCCACCCCCGCGCCGGCCGCCGTCGGGCCGCCCGGCTGCCCCGCCGCACCCCCAGGCTCCGCAGCCGCGCGTCGGCCCGCGCGATGTCCCACCGGGCGCCCAGGAGTTCGTACGAGGCCACGGCTCCGGTCAGCGCCGACCGCGCGCCCGGCAGGTCCCCGTGCCAGGCCCGGGCCACCGCCAGGTCCTCCAGCGTCTGGCCCGCCACCAGCCCGCCCCGCGCCAGCGCCGCCGTCCGCTCCAGCAGGTCCGGGTCCTGCGCGAACAGCCCGCGGGAGCGCAGCAGCGCCAGCGCCGGACCCGGCTGCTCCGGCAGCGCCGCCGCCGTGCGGGCGCAGGCGGCCAGCGCCGACCGGGCCGTACCGGTGTCCCGGTCCTCCAGCGCGAGCCGGACGGCCTCCGACAGCGCCCAGGGACGGTCGAAGGCCACCGCCTCGTCCACGCCGTCCTCCAACGCGGGCAGCAGCGCCTCCAGCGCGGCGCGCGGGTTCCCGTCGCGCTCCGCCAGCAGGGCGCGGGCCAGCAGCACGTGCGCGGTGTGCCGGCGGGCCGCGGGCGGCTCGTACGCGTCCGGGCCGAGCGCGGCCAACTCCGCTCGCGAGGCCTCCTGTTCGCCCCGGTGGCCCAGGATCAGGGCGCGCAGCCCGCGGGTCAGCACCGGGAGCCAGACGTCCGAGACGGGCATGCGCCGTGCCCGGGCGAGGCCGGCCAGTGCGGCGTCCCAGTCGCCGAGCCGGTAGCGGAGATCGGCCAGCAGGGCCTCCGTCACCACGAGCCGGCCCGTCGAACCGGTCCGGGCCGCCAACTGCCGGGCCTCGCGCAGCGCCTCCGCTGCGGCGCGCGGCTCGCCGAACCGCAGCCGGCCCTCGGCCTGGTTGGCGAGCAGCAGCAGCCGCATGTCGTTGGCGGCCGGGCTGCGGCGGGCGTGCGCGATCCCGGCCGCGACGTGACGCAGCGACTCGCGGCCCCGGTTCAGGTGGAACAGTGCGAAGGACATGGCGTGTTCGACCTCGGCCCCACACAGCGGATCACCAAGCACCCGAGCCCGGGCGACCAGCGGCCCGGCCAGCGCGTACGCCTCCTCGGGCCGACGCAGATCGGCCAACGCCAACACCCGACACGCCTCCAGCCGCAACCGCATGCTCACATCGGGGGCGGCTTGGGGCGCCTCGGCCAAGGCTTCCTCGGTGACCTCCAGGGAGCGGGCCATGTCGCCCTGGATCATCAGCGCCGACACCAGCTTGAAGGCGAGCGCGGCCCGTCGCCCGGGATCCCGCGCCCGATCCCGCAGGGTGCCGAGCAGCCCCACGGACTCGGGCCGTCGCAGTATCAGCGCGGCATCGGCGAGCCCGTCCTCCAGGGCCTCGTGGAACCGGTCCGTGTCCTGATCCCGGGGCGGCCCCGCAACCTGCGCCGGGGTTCGCCGCAGGGCCTGTTCCGTGTCCTGTTCCGGTGTGCGCCTCGGGGACCGTTCGGTGTCCTGTTCCGGTGTCCGTCCCGCGGCCTGGTCCGCGGCATGGTCTGCGGTCTGGCCCGCGGTCTGGCCGGGGTTCTGCCCCGGGCCCTGTTCCGTGCTCTGTTTCACGGCCCGGGCCAGCAGGGCCGCCGCCGCTTCGGGGGCCACCGCGATCAGCGCCTGCGCCGACTCCGCCGTCCAGCGCACCGCCCAGGGGTCCAGTTCCCCGCCGGCCAGCAGCTGTCCCGCGGTCCGGTCGGGATCGAGCCCCGCCTCGGCGAAGGCCCGCGCGGCGTCCTGGTGGAGGGCGCTGCGGGCGGCCCGAGGCAGTTCCGCGTACAGGGCGAGGCGCACGGCCGGCTGCCGGAACCGCAGGGCGTCGCCGCCGGCCGGGAGCCCGGCGGGCAGGGTGCCCGGTTCCAGGACCCCGGTCAGGAGGGGGGCCTCCAGGTCCGCGAGCAGGTCGCGGACCGGGAGGGTCCGTACGAGGGCCAGTTCGCGCGCCGTGAAGGCCGGTCCGAGCAGGGCGGCCTGGCGGAGCGTGGCCACGGCCGCCGCGGGGAGCCGGGACAGTTCCCGCGTCGCCGACTCCGGTGGTGGCGGCAAGTCCTCGACGGGGAGGGTGAGTTCCGCGCGATCGCCATGGACGTCGATGATGCCGGACCAGTGGGCGAGCAACTCCCGCAGCAGCCGGGGATTGCCGCCCGCGTGCCCGGCGGCCTCCCGCAGCCGGGGGCCGGGGGCCGCGCCCAGCAACTCGCTTACCAGCTCCGCCGATTCCGCCCCGGTCAGCGGCTCCAGCCGGAGCGTGCGCCCGCCCGGCCCGCCGCCCAGAGCGGCGCTCAGTTCCTCCACCTCGGGCCGCCGGGGCAGCCGCCGCCGGGCCGTCAGGAGCAGCAGCGGCAGCCGCTGCGCGGCCCGTGCGAGGTGGCGCCACAGCAGCAGCGAGGCCGGATCCGCCCACTGGAGGTCGTCCAGGGCCAGCAGCAGTGGCCGCCGTGCGCACCACTCCTCCACGTCGGCGGCCAGCAGGTCCACCGCCGCCAGCAGAGCCCCGCCGGGCTCGGCCGACCGGGCGGACTCCCGGAGCAGCGCCAGGGCCCGCGCCCGCCCGGGGCCGACCGGATGCAGGCAGTCCAGCGCCGCGCGCAGCGGAAGTCCCGTGCCCAGGGACTCGGCGGCCCCGTACCGGACCCGGCAGCCGAGCGCGGCCGCGTCCGCCAGCGCCTCGCGCAGGAAGGAGGTGCGCCCCGCGCCCGGCTCCCCCTCCACGAGCAGGCAGGCTCCGCCGCCCTCCGCGCCCGTCCGCACCCATGTCCGTAACGCGGTACGGCATGCGTCGCGGTGCTGTTCTCGCCCGACCCGCACGTCGGCGATCCCTCCGGTCGTTCGCGCCCCCTCCAGGATGGCAGGCCGCGGGCCGGTCAGCGCCGGGGAATTCGGCCAGATGGGGCCGAACTGTGCACCCCCGCACGGTATTTGGGAATGCGGACCGTTATCTTCATGCCCGCGCCCACGCCCGTCTCGATGACCAGCCCGTGGCCGTCCCCGTAGACCTGGCGCAGCCGCTCGTCCACATTCGGCAGCCCGATGCCGGAGGAGGCGCCCGGCTGCTCCCCGGCCAGGATCCGGCGCAGCAGGGACGGATCCATGCCGACGCCGTTGTCCTCGATGGTGATCAGCGCCTCCGCGCCCGCGTCCCGGGCCGCGATGGTGATCCGGCACTCCTCGGTGGAGTCCTCCAGCCCGTGCTTGACGGCGTTCTCCACCAGTGGCTGCAGGCACAGGAAGGGCAGCGCCACCGGCAGCACCTCGGGCGCCACCTGCAGGGTCAGCTTGAGCCGCTCCCCGAACCGGGCCCCGGCCAGCGCCAGGTACTGCTCGATGGACCGCAACTCCTCGGCCAGCGTGGTGAACTCCCCGTGCCGCCGGAAGGAGTAGCGGGTGAAGTCCGCGAACTCCAGCAGCAGGTCCCGGGCCCGCTCCGGATCGGTGCGCACGAACGAGGCGATCGCCGCCAGGGAGTTGAAGATGAAGTGCGGGGAGATCTGCGCGCGCAGCGCCTTGATCTCGGCCTCCATCAACCGGGTCCGCGAGCGGTCCAGCTCGGACAGCTCCAGCTGTACGGACACCCAGCGCGCGACCTCGGTGGCGGCCCGCACCAGCACCGCCGACTCCCGCGACCCGTAGGCCACCAGCGCGCCCAGCATCCCGTCCTCGCCGGTCAGCGGGGCGATCACGGCCCATTTGAGGGGGCAGTCGGGCCGCTCGCACTCGGTGCGCACGCTCTGGCTGCGCCCGGAGTCGAGCATCACCGCGACCCGGGCCATCGCACGGCGCTCGTGGTGATCGGCGCCCGGGCCGTCCCAGGCGAGCACGTGCGCGCGGTCGGTGAGGCACAGGGCCTCGGTGCCGAGGAGGGAGCGCAGCCGCTTGGCGGCCTTGCGGGCGGCGTCCTCGGTGAGGCCGGCGCGCAGTGGGGGAGCGGCGAGGGAGGCGGTGTGCAGGGTGTGGAAGGTGGCCCGTTCGACGGGGGTGCCGAGGTCGAGGCCGAGGGCCCGCTCACCGCGCCGGGCCTGCCGGCGGCCGCCGATCCAGCCGAGCCCGAGCAGCAGCGCCCCGCCGGCCGCGCCGAGCACCGAGAGCAGTGCTCCGGTCATGGAGCACCGCCCTTTCCGGAGGGCGCGGCGGAGCCGACCCGGCCGGCGCCCGTGGCTGTACCCGTACCCCCGGCTTCGCCGGCCGCGGGGCCCGACTCCGCCACGTCCTCCGGCAGGTGCAGCCGTGCCAGCGTCGCCGCCGTGTTCGGCGGGATCCGCCCGCGCGTACCCATCGACACCACCACCATCGTCAGGAAGCCCAGCGGGACCGACCACACCGCCGGCCATGCCAGCAGCGTGTTCGCCCACCCCGCCGGCGCCAGCCCGGCCCGCGTCGCCAGCACCGCGCTGAGCGCCGCGCCGCCCCCCGTCACCAGCCCGGCCACCGCCCCCGGCGGGGTCAGCCCGCGCCACCAGATCCCCAGCACCAGCAGCGGGCAGAACGAGGACGCCGACACCGCGAAGGCCAGCCCCACCGCGTCCGCCACCGGCACCTCCGTCACCGCCACGCTCCCGGCCAGCGGCACCAGGATCGCGACCAGCACCGCGACCCGGAAGCTCCGTACCCCGCGCGAAGGCAGCACGTCCTGATGCAGCACCCCCGCCACCGCCATCGTCAGCCCCGAAGCCGTGGACAGGAACGCCGCGAACGCGCCCCCCGCCAGCAGGGCCCCCAGCAGTTCCCCGGCGAGCCCGCCCACCACCCGGGCCGGCAGCACCAGCACCACCGCGTCCCCCTCCCCGGTCAGGGCCAGCTCCGGGGCGTAGATCCGGCCCAGCGCCCCGTACACCGGCGGCAGCAGGTAGAAGGCGCCGACCAGGCCGAGCACCACCAGCGTGGTGCGCCGCGCCGCCCGGCCGTTCGGGCTCGTGTAGAAGCGCACCGCGACGTGCGGCAGCCCCATGGTCCCGAGGAAGGTGGCCAGGATCAGCCCGTACGTCGCGTACAGCCGCAGCTCGGGCCGGTCCCCGGACAGCGGCTCCGACCAGCTCGACACCCCGGGTCCGGACTCCGCCCGGCCCTGCGGCACCGTGGAGTCCGGGGCGAACTCCAGCCGCGCGTGCGCCCGTACGGAATGCTGCCCGGCGCCGAGGGTCACGGACTGCCCCGTGTACGCCCGCCCGTCGACCTGCCCGCTCACCGTCACCGTCAGCGGCGCGTCCAGGGACAGCCGTACGTCCTCGGCCAGCGTGACGGCGGTGTGCTCGCGGAACACCGCCGGGGCGTCGAAGGAGGCGCGCGGGGCGCCGTCCCCGGCCCAGGCCGCCAGCAGGAAGAAGGCGGGCACCAGCAGGGCGGTGAACTTCAGCCAGTACTGGAAGGCCTGCACGAAGGTGATGGACCGCATCCCGCCGGCCGCCACGGCCGCCGTCACCACACAGGCGACGACCACCCCGCCCACCCAGTGCGGGGCCCCGGTCAGGATCTCCAGGGTCAGCCCCGCGCCCTGGAGCTGCGGCAGCAGGTACAGCCAGCCGACGCCGAGCACGAACAGCACCGCGATCCGGCGCACCGCCTGCGATTCGAGCCGGGCCTCGGCGAAGTCGGGCAGCGTGTACGCGCCCGAGCGGCGCAGCGGCGCCGCGACCAGCACCAGCAGCACCAGGTACCCGGCGGTGTAGCCCACCGGGTACCAGAGCATCTGCGGCCCTTGGAGCAGCACCAGCCCGGCCACGCCGAGGAAGGAGGCCGCCGAGAGGTACTCGCCCCCGATGGCCGCCGCGTTGAGGCGCGGGCCGACCGTGCGCGAAGCGACGTAGAAGTCCGAGGTGGTACGGGAGATCCGCAGGCCCAGCGCGCCGACCAGCACCGTGACCAGGACGACGACGGCGACCGCGGTCAGCGCGTACGTCTGGTTCACCGGCGGTCCTGTCGCTGGGGCGCGGGCGCGCGGCGCGGCCCGGCGGCGGTGTCGGGTCCCGGCCGTATGCCGGGGCTCCGGGAGTCTACGCACGCCCCCGGACCGGGCGACAGGTCCTTTGGCGACAGGCCCCGGCAGGTCAGGCCGGATATGGCTCAGCGGGCGGGATCGCGGTGCTCCGCGCAGTCCCGCAGGGCGATCTCCAGCTCCACGTACGATTCCTCGGCGCGCCGGAAAGCCAGCGTCAGGGCCGCCTCGGCCCGGGGCGGCAGATGTCCGTACGCGCCCTCGTGGGCCTCGTACAGGACGTCGGCCCAGCGGGCGGCCGCGCTCCGCAGCCGGGCCAGCAGCACCTCGGCCTCGGCGGGACCGGCCGGGCGGGTGCGCGGCAGTCCGGTCAGCGCGTCGAGCAGCGCCTGGATTTCGGACATCTGCCACCTCCCGGGGCCGAAGATCCACGATACCCGCGGGGATCCGCCCGGACGGGCGCAGCGGCCCGCGCTGCGGCCGACGGTCCGGGCGGATCGCCGTACGCCCCCGCCCGCACGGTGAACGGTCCGCCGCCGCGCCGGACGGTCGGCGCGACCCCGCCCCTCCCCGAAACCCGGGGTGGTTCAGCTCATCGCCTGGCGCATCAGCAGGTCCCGCAGCTCCCGTGTGTGTCTGCGGCTCACCTGGAGCTCGGCCGAACCGACGCGGACCGTGGTGGTCCCGGAGTCCAGGCGCAGTTCGTCGATGCGGGCCAGGGCGACCAGGTGGCGGCGGTGGATGCGGACGAAGCCGCGCGCCGCCCACCGCTCCTCCAGCGTGGCCAGCGGGATCCGCACCAGATGGCTGGTGCCCTCGTCGGTGTGCAGCCGGGCGTAGTCGCCCTGGGCCTCCACGTACGCGATGTCCGCGATCGCCACGAAGCGGGTGACGCCGCCCAGTTCGACGGCGATCTGATCGGGCGCGCGGTCGGGGGCCCGGTCGGGGGCGCGCTCCCCGCCGCGCGCGGCGGGGACCGCCGCCACGGGGGCGCCGGGGGACTCGGCGGCGGGCACGGCCTCGGGGGCGGCCGTCGCGGCCCGCTCCCCGGTCCGGCCGGACTGCTCCCAGGCCCGCCGCACGGCCTCGGCCAGCCGCTCCGGCCGGACCGGCTTGAGCACGTAGTCCACGGCCTTGAGGTCGAAGGCCTGTACGGCGAACCCCTCGTGCGCGGTGACGAAGACGATCAGCGGGGGCCGCGCGAACCCGGCCAGCAGCCGGGCGATGTCCAGCCCGGTCAGCCCCGCCATGTGGATGTCGAGGAAGACCACGTCGATGACGTCGGCCCCGTCGGGGCCGCTCTCCAGTGCCCGGGTGATCCGGCGCAGCGCCTCGGTGGCGTCCGAGGCGCCCTCGGCGCTGAGTACCCGGGGGTCCGAACGCAACAGGTAGAGGAGCTCTTCGAGCAGGGGCTTCTCGTCGTCGACGGCCAGTACGCGCAGCATGATGCGGAGTCTAGGTTCCGCCCGCGCGGGGCGAAACGGTGCGCGGCCCCCGCCCCGGGGGGAGGGGAGGCGGGGGCCGCGCGGTCGGGTGGCCGGATGGGCGCCGGTCGGGGGGGCTTACTGGACGGTGATGAGCTTGCCGTCGGGGGCGACCGCGTACCAGGTGCCGCCGACGCCCTGGCCGTTGGTGTCTCCGGCCTTCTTGTCACCGGTGAAGGTGTAGACCGGCCAGCAGTTCACCGTCTGCTGCTTCTTGCCGTCGGGGCGGTCGAGCACCAGGTAGTTCTTCTCGATGATCCCCTTGGTGTTCGCCCGGTCCACCGGCGGCACGACCGGCCACTTGGCCACGCAGGCACCCTCGCACTTGGAGACCATGGGCCACGCGGTGTCCGGCTTGAACCGGTAGACGGTCATGCCGTTGCCGTCGACGATGTGCTCGCCGAGCTTCGGGTCCTTGGCCACGGTCAGCGCGCCGGAGGTCTGGCCCGCGCCGCCGGGAGCGGGGGCGGTCTTCGCCGCCTTCTTGCCGTCGGGGGCCGCTGCGAACCAGGTCCCGCCGACGCCCTGCCCGTTGGTGTCGCCCGCTTTGGTGTCCTTGCCGAACCGGTACAGGGGCCAGCCCGCCACCGTCAGCTGCTTGCTGCCGTCGGTGCGGACCACCTCGCCCAGCAGCGCCGGGTCCATGCCCGCGGCGGCGGTGGCGTCGCCGGCCGCGACCACCGGCCAGGTCTTCGCGCAGTCCCCGTCGCAGGTGGACTTCGACGGCTTGGCGGTGTCCTTGTCGAAGCGGTAGAGGGTGAAGCCGGCGCTGTCGGTGAGGACGGAGCCGAGCTTCTCGTCCTGGGCGATGGCCAGTTGACCGCCCGGCTTGGCGTCCCCGACAGGTGCGGCCGCGTCGGACCCGGAGCCGTAGCCGTCGCCCGAGGAGGGGGCCTGGGAGGGAGCGGCGACCGCTCCGGCCGGCTTGGCGGTGTCGCCCGCCGAGTCGCTCCCGCCGCACGCGGTCGCGGTGAGTGCGACGACGACCGCCACGGCCGCCAGGGTGGTTCCGCGCTTGATGCCCATCTTGATCTCTCCCACGTGTGTGTCCCTGCCTGCGCCGCCGCGTCCGTCCGCCGGAGCGGAGTGGAGCGGCGGCAACTGTGTGCAGGACACGACCTGTCGGAGCCGTTCTGTTCAATTCCTCCGATGTGGGCTGTTTCACTCACCCCGCGCCGAACCCGGCCCGCTTCATGGCCGTGGCCACAGCGAGGCCGAGCGTGCGGTGTCCCGCGTCGTTGGGGTGCAGACCGTCCGCCAAATGCTCGGGGCCCAGCACCTCCCGCCCCGGCAGCAGCACCAGCCGCTCGTCCCCGGCGGCGATCCGCTCCCGGGTGGCCCGCTCCATCGCGTCGCGCAGGGCGCCCAGGGTGGCGCCCAGCTTGTTCGGCGTGCGCTCCGCGTCGGGGCGCAGCACGGGGGAGAGGAGGAGCAGCGGGGTCCGGGGGTGGCCCTGGCGGACCAGTTCGAGGAACGCGCGGGTGGTCTCGTACAGCAGGGGTGCCGAAAAGGGCACGCGGGACCAGCAGTTGGTGCCGAAGGCGAGGGTGAGGACGTCGGCGGGGAGTCCGGCGATCTGCTCGGCGCAGGCCAGTTCCCCGCGCGCGGCGCCCGCGTAGCCGAGGTTGACGGTGTCCCAGCCGAGCGCCCGCCCGGCCACCGAGGGCCAGCCGTGCGCGGGCCGGGTGGACCACCAGCCCTCGGTGATGGAGTCGCCGTGCACCACCCAGCGGGTGGCGGGCGGCGCGGGGGCGAGGGGGCCGCCCATCCCGCGCAGGCCGAGGATCAGCGGGGACTGGGTCTCGGGCGGGTGGATGGTGAACGGGCCCGAGCTGCCGGGGAGTTCGAGGCGTACCACGGCTTCCGCCGCCGGCTCGGTGTACAGCTCGCCGACCACCCCGTGCCGGTCCCACAGGGCGAACCCGTGCGCGAGGTCGCGCAGCGCGTCGGTGGGGCCGGGCACGGTCGCCCGGTAGTGGATCTCCACCGCCCGGGCGCCGGGCGCGGTGAACTCCAGGCGCACCCCGATGGGCAGGGTGGCCCGTTCGCCGGTGTCCCAGGGCAGCCGCATGGTGTCGGCCGGGTCGGCCCGCACGGGGCGGCCCCCGTCCAGCCAGGCCACACCGCGCAGGAAGGGGGCGGGGTCCAGCCAGGGTCCGGCGTCCGCATCGGCGTGCGCGGCCGAGGACACCCCCGTGCCCGCGTCCGGTCCGGCTTCCCGTGTGCTCATCGTGCGCCTCCGACCGTCGGGTAAGGGAACTTCACGCCGACGCCGCCGTCCACCACCAGCGTCTGGCCCGTCATGTACGAGGACTGCGGCGAAGCCAGGAAGTACAGCGCGGCCGCGATGTCCCGGGTCTCCGCGACCCGGCCCAGCGGAGCGTTCTCCGCGTTGAGCCGGCGTCCCTCGGAACCCAGCAGGGCGGCGACCCGCGGGGTCCACACCACCCCCGGTGCCACCGCGTTGACGCGTACCCCGCGCGGGCCCAGCTCTACCGCCGCCGAGCGCACCAAGGACATCAGGCCGGCCTTCGCGGCCCCGTACGCGGCGTGCAGCGGGGCCGCGGTGAGCCCGGAGACGGAGGCGACGAAGACCAGCGGTCCGCCGCCGGCCGCCGCGACGGCCTCGCCGCCGTACTGGACGGCCAGCCAGGCGTGCCGCAGCACCAGGTCGAAGTGCCAGTCCCAGCCCTCGTCGTCCAGCTCGGGCAGCGCGGCGTACCGGGCCATGCCGACGATGTCGACGACCCCGCCGACCGGGCGGCCGCCGAGCAGCTCCGGCGCCGCGGCGAAGAGCTCCCGCACCGCCTCGCGCCGCGTGACGTCGGCGGCGTACGGGACGCCCCCGGTCTCGGCGGCGACCGCCCTGGCCCGCTCCTCGTCCACGTCCACGCACAGCACGCGGGCCCCGCCCGCGGCCAGCGCGTGCGCGGTCTGGCGGCCGATGCCGTTGCCGGCGCCGAGCAGGACGAGGGCGCGGCCGTCGAGGCGGTGCAGGGCGGCGTAGTCGGGGACGGGGGAGGTGTCGGGGACGGAGGCGGCATCGGCGGACGACTCGGGGCCGCCGCTCACGCGGAGGCCTTCCGGGGCGTGTGGCGGGCCAGTTCCGGGATGACTTCCTTGCCCAGGATCTCCAGGGTCCGCAGGATCTCCCGGTGCTCCAGGTATCCCCACTGGACGTAGCAGATGAGCTGGTCGACGCCGAGGTCCGCGTACCGCTTGGCCTTGGCGACGATCGTCTCCGCGTCCCCGATGAGGATCATGTCCCCGTCGCTGAACTCCCTTACGGGAACGTTGCCTTCGAGGATCGGCGTGAGCAGCGGGAAGGTGCGCTCCCGCTCCTCGGGGTTCAGGTGCGGCAGCTCCCAGTCCAGGGTGAACCGCGCCAGGTTGGAGTACCACCAGGCGACCGACTCCCAGACCCGGGGGCCCGGCTCGGCGCGCGGCCCGGTCGCGTGGACCAGGGTGTAGGCGGCGACCCGGTCCGTGGTGACGTCGGTGAGGGGGCTCGGGGCGGCGGCCGCGGCCCGGTAGGCGGCCACCTGCGCGGCCATGGCCTCCAGCGGCTGCATGATCGAGAAGGAGAGCAGCCCGAGGCCGTGCGCGCCCGCGACCTCCGCGGAGCCGGGGGAGGTGGCCGCCATCCAGGCGGGCGGGTGCGGATCCTGCACGGGCTTGGGGGTGACCATGCGGCGCGGGAAGCGGAAGCGCTCCGACTCGTACGCGAAGTACTCCTCGCGCCACATTCCGGTCACGATTTCGATGGCCTCGCGCCAGTCCTCGCGGGACTTCTCCCGGTCCACCCCGAAGGCCGCCTGTTCCATGGGCGTGGACCGGCCGGTGCCCCATTCCACCCGGCCGCCGGAGAGCACGTCGACGGTGGCGACCTTCTCCGCGATGCGCTGCGGCGGGGTGAAGGCGAAGGGGGTCAGGGTCACGCCGAAGCCCAGCCGGATCTGCTCGGTCAGCCCGGCCAGGTGCCCGAGGAGAACCTCGGGGGCCGGGCAGTGCGAGCGGCCCTCGCGGAAGTGGTGTTCGACCGCCCAGACGGTACGGAAGCCCATCCGGTCGGCGAGCCGGATCTGTTCCACCGCCTCCCGGTAAGCGCGCTGCTCAGCGGCCCGCTGGCCGTGCGGGTGGGCTCCCCGCCAGGGCCGCGGCACGTCGATCTCGTAGAGCACGTCCAGGTCCATGGCGGCACGCTGCGGCAGATCTGACGAAGTGTCAAGAATGCCGGTCGAGGTCGGCCGCGCAGTGATCGATCATCCCCGCGCAACAAAGGACCATCCAGGACAGATCCGCGCAACGATCAGTCGCCTATGTGCAAGGATGGTGCATTACGGGCGGTATCACTCAGCTCGTAGGCTCACTCGCTGTACGTGGAGTGGCGTGGACCGCCTGCTCGCGGTCCCCCATGCCCAGGCCCTCTCGGCCTGCTCCTGCTCCGGACCGCTGCGGTCGACGCCTGAAACCCCACCCGCAGTGACAAAGGAGTCCCCTCGTGCTCGACCACGGCCAGGCGCCACCGCTCACCCCCGAGCGCCCCAAGGCGGTCCACCCCCTGCTGCGCCGCAAGCCGGTGGAGCAGCTGGTCGCCGAGGGCGGCCAGGGCGAGGGCGGGTCCCTGCGCCGCTCGCTCACCATGTGGCAGCTGACGATGATCAGCATCGGTGCGACGCTCGGCACCGGCATCTTCGTCGTCCTCGGCACCGCGGCCCCCAAGGCCGGCCCCGCCGTCACGATCTCCTTCGTCATCGCCGGCCTGACCGCCCTGTTCTCGGCCCTCTCCTACGCGGAGCTGGCCGGATCGGTACCGGTCTCCGGATCCTCGTACTCGTACTCGTACGCCACCATGGGCGAGCTCGTGGCCTGGGTCTGCGGCTGGTGCCTGGTCCTGGAGTACGGGGTCTCCGTCGCGGCGGTCGCCGTCGGCTGGGGCGAGTACCTCAACGAGCTCCTCGACGGGACCATAGGCGTCACCATCCCCGATGCCGTCTCGGCCCCGCTGGGTGACGGCGGCTTCATCAACCTGCCGGCGCTGGTCGTCGTCCTGCTCGCCATGGTCTTCCTGATGCGCGGCGCCAAGGAGAGCGCCCGGATCAACTCGATCATGGTCGGCGTGAAGATCGTCACCCTGCTGCTCTTCATCGGCATCGGCTTCATGGGCATCAAGGCCGGCAACTACGCGCCGCTGGCGCCCCTCGGCATCACCGGCATCAGCGCCGGCGCCGCCACGCTCTTCTTCTCGTACATCGGCTTCGATGCCGCCTCCACCGCCGGTGAAGAGGCGAAGAACCCCAAGCGCGACCTGCCCCGCGCGATCATGCTCTCGCTGCTGATCGTCACCGTGCTCTACGTCCTCGTCGCCTTCGTCGCCGTCGGCGCCATGCCGTGGCAGGACTTCGAGGGCACCGAGGCCGCTCTCGCCCAGATCATGACCGACGTCTCCGGCCACACCTTCTGGGGTGTCGTCCTGGCCGCCGGCGCCGTCGTGGCCATCGCCTCCGTCGTCTTCGCCGTCCTCTACGGCCAGACCCGCATCCTCTTCGCCATGTCCCGCGACGGCCTCGTCCCCAAGGTCTTCGCCCGGGTCGACGCGAAGAGCGGCGCCCCCCGCGCCAACGTGGTCATCGTCTCCCTCTTCTGTGGAACGCTCGCGGCCTTCATCCCGCTCGGCAAGCTGGCGGACGCCACCAGCATCGGCACCCTCTTCGCCTTCGGCCTCGTCAACGTCGCCGTCGTGATCCTGCGCAAGACCCGCCCGGACATGCCGCGCACCTTCAAGGTGGCGCTCTTCCCGGTCACGCCGATCCTGGGCCTGCTCGCCTGCGCCTACATGATGTTCAGCCTGGACACCGCCACCTGGATGGTCTTCGGTGGCTGGATGGCCGTCGGGCTCGTGATCTACTTCCAGTACGGCATCCGCCGCTCCCGTCTGGCCGCTGTAGAACCGGCCGCAGCAGAGAAGTGATCCACGCGCAGTGCGACTGAACGATCTCGACGAACGCATCGTGCACGCCCTGGCCAAGGACGCCCGCCGCTCCTTCGCGGACATCGGCTCCGAGGTCGGACTCTCCGCCCCCGCCGTGAAGCGGCGCGTGGACCGGCTGCGCGCCGAAGGAGCCATCACCGGCTTCACCGTCCGCGTGGACCCCGCCTCGATGGGCTGGGAGACCGAGGGCTTCATCGAGATGTACTGCCGCCACAACACCTCGCCGGACGACATCCGGCGGGGCCTGGAGCGCTACCCCGAGGTGGTGTCCGCGTCGACCGTCACCGGCGACGCGGACGCCCTCGTCCAGATCTTCGCCTCCGACATGAGGCACTTCGAGCGGGTCCTGGAGCGGATCGCGGGCGAGCCCTTCGTGGAGCGCACCAAGTCCGTGCTCGTCCTCTCCCCGCTGCTGCGCCGCTTCACTTCCGGCGCGCCCGCGTAGCGGGTCCGCTCCGCCCGGTCCGTCCCTCCGGTGCGGTGGCCGCCGCGGCCGCGAGGGCGGCCGGACTCCTGCCGGTCCTGCGGGAGCGGACGAGCAGCGTGCGGCGCTCCTCCTCGGTCAGGCCGCCCCACACTCCGTACGGCTCCCGCGTGCGCAGGGCGTGCTCCAGGCACGCCGCGCGCACCGGGCAGTCGGCGCAGACCCGCTTCGCCGCGGCGTCGCGCTCCTCCCGGTCTTCGCCCCGCTCGCCCGCGGGGTGGAAGAACCGGTTCGAGCCGAGTGCGCGGCAGGCGGCGCGCAGCTGCCACTGCCAGTGGTGGGAGCCCGGACCGGGCTGGTCGGCACCGGCCGATATCCGGGGAGTCGGGGGCGCGGGGGGCGCGGTGGTCGCAGTGGTCGTGGCGGCCCTGTGGGGCATGACGGTTCCTTTCGCGCTGCGGTCGCCGGATGGTCTCCTGCGCGTGTGACCGCTCCGCACGGCACCAAACCTCCGCCGGCCGCATGCCCGACCCCGCATCCTCCCGGCCCCGGCATGCCCCGATCCCGCACCCCCGCGGCCCCCCCCCGCCCGCCCAGGTCCCGTACGGGTCCGCCCCTACCAGTGCAGATGCCCCCGGCGGGCCCACTCCCCGGCCAGCAGCCGGTACGAGCGCACCCGGTCGGCGTGCCCGTGCGTGATCGTGGTGATCAGCAGCTCGTCCGCGCCGGTCGCCTCCCACAGCCGCTCCAGCGCGTCGGCGACGGTGGCCGGGGAGCCGGCGAACTGGGTCTCCACCCGGTCCGCCACCAGCTCGTGGTCGGCCGCCGACCAGTCCCGGGTCAGCGCGCGGGCCTCCTCGGGCGTGGGGAAGGGGATCGCGCCGTCGCCCGTCCTGATGCCGTGCACCCAGGGCGCGTACCCGGTGGCCAGTTCCCGGGCCTCGTCGTCGTCCGGAGCGACCACCACGTCGGCGGACACGCTCAGGTACGGCCGGTCCAGCCCGCCCGGCTCCGCCGAGGGCTTGAAGGCCGCCCGGTAGGCCTCGGCCGCCTCCAGCACGCTCGCCGGGCTCACGTGGTAGTTCGCCGTGAACCGCAGCCCGCCCGCCCCGGCCGTCTCCGCGCTCACCCCCGCGCTGCTGCCCAGGATCCACACCTGTACCTCGGCGCCCTCGCCGGGCACGGCGTGCCCCTCCACGCCCTCCGGCGTTCGGTACTCCCCGCGCAACAGGGCCAGTACGTCGCCCACTTGCTCGGTGTACTCCTGCGGCGTGGCACCCGGCAGCTGCAGCAGCCGGGTGTGGAGCGCGATGCGCGGGTGATCGCGCAGGTGGGCGAAGGAGAACGGCTTCGGTATGCGCAGCCCGTTCGCCGTGGTGTACGCCACCGGCGGCTCGGCGCCGGCCCGGCGCGCGGGCGGACCGCCCGCCGAGCGGCCCAGACCGAGGTCGATCCGCCCGGGGTGCACGGCGTCCAGCAG
This sequence comes from Streptomyces sp. NPDC002886, assembly GCF_042888445.1. Classification (NCBI taxonomy): domain Bacteria; kingdom Bacillati; phylum Actinomycetota; class Actinomycetes; order Kitasatosporales; family Streptomycetaceae; genus Streptomyces; species Streptomyces sp. NPDC002886. The sequence continues at coordinate 88,227 of NZ_JBIAPV010000005.1, read as the reverse complement.
GCCGAACTCCTCGACCGTGGACAGGGCCGTGCGGTGCCCGAGCTGGACCGCGCCCGAGCCGATCCGGATCGTGGAGGTGGCCGAGGCGGTCAGCGCCAGCACGACGGCGGGCGAGGTCCCCGCGACACCCCTGTTCAGGTGGTGCTCGGCGAACCAGTAGCGCGCGTAGCCGAACCGCTCGGCCTGCCGGGCCAGGTCGACGGTGGAGCGCAGGGCCTCGGCCGCCGTGGAGCCGGAGGGAATCGGGATGAGGTCGAGGACCCCGAGCGGGATACCGGGCATGGTGTGGCCCCTTCTCTGTGACGGCTTCGGAAACGGGCCCGCGGGCCCGGACGTGTCGCTGGTCGGCGCGCTTCAGCCGCGGACCGGCGCGAGCGTGCGCGGCGCGGCCAGCCCGAGGTGGTCGCGCAGCGTCGGGCCCGTGTACTCCCGGCGGAACACCCCGCGCTCCTGGAGCAGCGGGACGACGGTGTCCGCGAAGGCGTCGAGCCCGCCGGGCGTCAGGTGCGGGACCAGGATGAAACCGTCGGCCGCGTCCGCCTGGACCAGGCCGTCGATGGCCTGGGCGACGGTGAGGGGCGAGCCGACGAAGGACTGCCGGGCGGTCGTCCGTATCACCAGCTCCCGGATCGACAGGCCCTCGGCGGCGGCCAGCTCCCGCCACTCCCGCGCGACGGCCACCGGGTCCCGGTGCATGCGCACGCTCGCCCGCCCCAGCGCGATGGTGTTCTCCCCGGGCTCCGGATCGACGTCCGGCAGCGGCCCGTCCGGGTCGTAGCCCGACAGGTCCCGGTTCCACACGTGCTCCAGGTGCTTGATCGCGGTCGCCCCGCTGACCTGCTGGAGCCGCACCTCGTGGGCCAGTTCCCGTGCCTCGGCGTCGGTGTCGCCGAGGACGAAGGTCGCCGCGGGCAGGATCTTCAGCTCGTCGGGGGTGCGTCCGTACCGGGCGAGGCGCCCCTTGACGTCCGCGTAGAAGGCGCGGCCCTCCTCCAGCGTGCCGTACCGCCCGAAGATGGCGTCGGCGCCGGCCGCCGCGAACTCCCGGCCCTCGTCCGAATCGCCCGCCTGGAAGATCACCGGCCGCCCCTGGGGGCTGCGCGGCACGTTGAAGTGCCCGGAGATGTCGAACTGCTTGCCCTCGTGGGCGAAGGCGCCGGGGCCCGCGTCGCGCAGGAACTCCCCGGAGACCGGGTCGGCGAGGATCTCGCCGCCGTCCCAGGAGTCGAAGAGCTCGTGGGCGGTGCCGAGGAACTCCTTTGCCCGCTCGTAGCGTTCCTCGCGCGGCAGGAAGCCGCCGCGCCGGAAGTTCTCGCCGGTGAAGGCGTCCCAGGAGGTGACCACGTTCCAGGCCGCGCGGCCCCCCGACAGGTGGTCGAGGGAGGCGAACTGGCGGGCCACCTCGTACGGTTCGTTGAAGGTGGAGTTGATGGTGCCGGTCAGCCCGAGGTGCTCGGTGACGGCGGCGAGCGCCGCCAGCACGGTGAAGGTGTCCGGGCGGCCCACCACGTCCAAGTCGTAGATCTCGCCGCCCTGTTCGCGCAGGCGCAGACCCTCGGCGAGGAAGAGGAAGTCGAACTTCGCGCGCTCGGCGGTCCGCGCGAAATGGACGAAGGAATCGAAGTCGATCTGGCTCCCGGCGGCCGGGTCGCTCCACACGGTGGTGCTGTTGACCCCGGGGAAGTGCGCTGCGAGATGGATCTGCTTGAGCGGCTTGCTCATGGCTGCTGTCGGTCCTTCCTGGGGGATCAGGCGGCGGGAGAAGAGGCGGGGGAGACGGAGGAGGCGGCGTACCGGTTCGCCGGGCGTGCCAGCCCCAGCAGGCCGCGGAGCGAGGAGGCCTCGTAGGCCTGCCGGAACGCCCCGCGCCGCTGGAGCTCGGGGACCAGGCCGCGGGTGATCGCCGGCAGGTCGTGCGCGAGCACCCCCGGCCGCAGCCGGAAGCCGGTCAGCCCGGCCTCCCGCCACTCCAGCAGCAGGTCGGCCAGGTCCGCCGGAGTCCCCGCGAACACGCGGGCGTCGCTCGTGTACGCGGCCCCGTGCACGGCGTCCAGCCGCTGGAGCCGTCGCTCCGCCGTGGCCTGCCGCTCGTCGAGGAAGACCGTCAGCTCGCCGAACAGGTGCGGGGTGGTGGGGAGCGCGGCGACGGCTGCGCGGACCTCGCCGGCGTCGTGGGCCGTCACGTAGCCGATGTCGGCCGACCGGGCGAGGAAGGGATACACGGCGGCGTCGGAGGCCAGCGCGCTGACCGGGGGCAGGCCCTGGGGCGGCCGGGGAGTGATGGAGGGGCCCTTCACGCTGAAACGGGGGCCCTCGAAGTCGATGTAGTGCAGCTTGGCGCGGTCGATGAACCTGCCGGTGGCCGCGTCCCGGATCTCGGCGTCGTCCTCCCAGCTGTCCCACAGCCGCCGCACCACCTCGACGTGGTCGGCGGCTTCCGCGTACAGCTCGGTCGGGTCCAGGGGCGTCGTACGGCGCCCGAAGTGGCCCACCTCGTCCGGGCGTTCGGAGATCTGGATGCGCAGCCCGGCGCGCCCGCGGCTCACGTAGTCCAGGGTGGCGAGCGCCTTGGAGACGTGGAAGGGCTCCGTGTGGGTGGCCACCACGCTCGGCACCAGCCCGATGTGCCGGCTGAGCGGCGCCACCCGGGCGGCGACGAGCACCGCGTCGAGCCGGCCCCGCACCAGGTCGGTGCGGCCGTCGGGCCCCGCCGGATCGGTGGACTGCAGGCTCAGCGAGTCCTCGAAGGTGACGAAGTCCAGCAGCCCGGCCTCCGCCTCGGCGACGAGCGCGGCCCAGTAGCCGGCGGTGAACAACCGGTCGGCTCCGGCCTCCGGTTCGCGCCAGGCGGCGGGATGCCAGCCCGCACCGTCGAGGGCGACGGCGAGGTGGAGCGCGGGGGAGGGGGAGGAGGGGGAAGGGTGCACGGGCATGACGGAACTGCCTCCTGATCGGACGGCGCGGCGAAGAAGGAATCGGATCGCGGAACGCTGATCAGGAACGACAGAGGCAACCGGCGACGCGCAGGAGGTCGATGTGCGCGCGGGAGTGCAGGTGGACGGAGCGGCGCGGGGTGAGGGCGGCGCCGGCGGTTCGTACGGCCATGCCCTGCCACCCCCTTCCACCTCGTGTTCCGGTCGTCTCTCCGACGCTAGATCAGGGGAGACCGGGCCACAACGGGTGGAATGTCAATCCGTGTTAACGCTTCGTGTCGGGCGTGCGAAGCCCGATGAAGACCGGCTCGCGGCGCAGGGCGAAGCCCATCGAGAGGTACAGCCCCACGGCGTGGGTGTTCTGCGCCGCGGCGTGCAGGAACGGGGTGTCCCCGCGCTCCTCCACGGCGGCCGCGACCGCGCGGACCAGCCGTCCGGCGAGCCCCTCGCCACGGTGACCGGGGTGCGTGCACACCGCGCTGATCTCCGACCAGCCCGGCGGCCGCATCCGCTCGCCCGCCATCGCGACGAGCCGGCCGCCCCGGCGGATCCCGAGGTACGTACCCAGCTCGACGGTGCGCTCACCGAACGGGCCGGGCCGGGTCAGCTCGACCAGCTCCAGCATCTCGGGCACGTCGGCGGGCCCCAGCAGGACCGCCTCCGGCTCCTCCTTGCCGCGGACCGCCCGGCCGTCGAGCTGCACGCCCGGTATCGACATCACGGTCTCCCAGCCGGTGGGCGGGGTCGGCAGCCCGGTCACCCAGACCTCCCGGCCGGGTCCGGTGAGCTCGGCCAGATCCGCCCAGGCCCGCGGATCCTCCGGGTCGTGGAGCGCGGCGAACGGCGATACGCCGGCCGCGTACCGGGCGGCGAGCCCGGCGGGACCCGCCTCGGCGAAGCCCTGGTGCGGGCCGTCCAGCGCGGCCCAGACGGGATTGTCGAGGACTGCGTCGGGCCGGGACTCGCGGGACATGGGCGGGAGCTTCCTTCCATCGGGAGCGTGCACGCGTACGGCACGCGTAGAGCACTCGTACGGCCCGTCCGACACTCGTCCGACACGTGTACGGCACTCGCGAAGCAACTCGTGCGGGCGGTCTTGACGGCCCCTGGCGGTGCCACGAGACTGCGAACGCCAGCCTAATGGGGGCAGCGGACAGGAAGGGGACCCGGTGGACCAGCTCGCCACACCCTCCTCCACCGCCACCCCGCTGCGCCGCTCCTGGCTCACCCGCCGGCTGCACATAGATCTCCTCCGCGTCTGCAGTGCCACGGCTCCGGCCTCCTGAGGCCCCGCCGAGCACGCACGCACGTACGCAGACAGACCGAGGAGAGCCATGCCCCAGACCCATGTCCAGACGTATGTCCAGGCCCCTGTCCAGCCCCGCCGGCCCGAGGTCCTCCGCGGCCGGATCGGGACCGGCTTCTCGCCGGAGCCGCACCGGTACCGGCTCTACGTGGCCGCCGACGACTGTCCGAGCTGCCTCGGCGTCACCGCCGCCTTCGCCGACCTGGGCCTGCGGGACACGGTCGCCCTGACCGTGCTGCGGCCCGGCTCCGACCCCGCCGGGCACGAGGCGCTGCGCCGCGCCTACGAGGCCGCCGGGCACGACCACGACGGGACGCTCACCGTCCCCGCGCTCTGTGACGGCTGGAGCGGCCGGGTGGTCTCCAACCACGCTCCCGACATCCTGGAAGACCTGCGCAGGCTGAGCGTGCACCCGGCCTTCCATCCGGGCCGGTAGACCCCCCGAAAAGGCCTTTCGGACCGTTCGCGGAGCCCTCGCGCAACGAATCGCCGCTTTCTCCCGCCGATGCGCAACGAATCGATGCGCGGCGCGCAACGGTCGCGCCTTGTCGCGGTCGAACGCACGAACGTACCGTTGAGGGACCCCCACCCCTCCTGCCACAGAGGTCCGCCCATGCCCCCGTTGCGCACCGCCCTCCTCCAGAGTTCCGGACGGCTCGGCGACACCGCCGACAACCTGAAGGCGCTCGACGAGGCCGCGGCACGCGCCGCACAGGCGGGGGCCGGGCTCCTCGTGACCTCGGAGATGTTCCTGACCGGCTACGCGCTGGAGATCGAGGACATCGCCCGGCTCGCCGAACCGGCCGACGGCATGTCCGCCCGCGCCATCGGCGAGATCGCCCGCCGGCACGGGCTGGCCGTGCTCTACGGCTACCCCGAGCGGGACGGCGACGCCGTCTACAACGCGGCGCAGCTCGTCGGCCCCGACGGGGAGCGGCTCGCGAACTACCGCAAGACCCACCTCTTCGGCGGGTTCGAGCAGGCGGCCTTCACCCCGGGCGACACCCCGGTGGTCCAGGCGGACCTCGGGGGCCTGCGCGTCGGCGTCATGATCTGCTACGACGTGGAGTTCCCCGAGAACGTCCGGGCGCACGCCCTCGCCGGCACCGACCTCCTCCTGGTGCCGACCGCGCAGATGCACCCGTTCCAGTTCGTCGCCGAACAGCTGGTCCCCGTACGGGCCTTCGAGAACCAGATGTACATCGCGTACGTCAACCGCACCGGCCCGGAAGGCGAGTTCGAGTTCGTCGGGCTCAGCTGCCTGGCCGGCCCGGACGGGACCACCCGGACCAGGGCCGGGCGCGGCGAGGAGCTGGTGTTCGGCGAGGCCGACCCCGAGCTGCTGCGCGTCTCGCGCGAGACCAACCCGTACCTGCGAGACCGCCGCCCCGGGCTGTACGCCTCGCTCGTCTGACCGAGGCCCCGCGCCCGCCGCCGCCCCCTCCGGCTTGCCCTTCCCCCCTGCCCCACCCCGCTAGGAGTCGTACCCCATGACGTCCACGGTGCCCACCACCGCCGTCCCGCACAGCGACGGACAGCTGCCGATCACGATGTTCGGCCCGGACTTCCCCTACGCGTACGACGACTTCCTCGCCCACCCGGCGGGCCTCGGGCAGGTCCCGGCGACCGAGCACGGCACCGAGGTCGCCGTCATCGGCGGCGGGCTGTCGGGCATCATCTCCGCCTACGAGCTGATGAAGATGGGCCTCAAGCCCGTCGTCTACGAGGCCGACCAGATCGGCGGCCGACTGCGCACGGTGGGCTTCGAGGGAGCGGGCACCGAGGAGCTGACCGCGGAGATGGGCGCCATGCGCTTCCCGCCGTCCTCCACGGCCCTCCAGCACTACATCGACCTCGTCGGCCTGATCACCGAGCCCTTCCCGAACCCGCTCGCCGAGGCCACCCCCTCGACGGTGGTCGACCTCAAGGGCGAGACCCACTACGCCGAGACGATCGCCGACCTCCCGCAGGTCTACCGCGACGTGTCCGCCGCGTGGAACGCCTGCCTGGACGAGGGCGCGGACTTCTCCGACATGAACACCGCGATGCGCGAGCGGGACGTCCCGCGCATCCGGGAGATCTGGGCGAAGCTCGTCGAGAAGCTCGACGACGAGACCTTCTACGGGTTCCTCTGCAAGTCCGAGGCCTTCAAGTCCTTCCGCAAGCGCGAGATCTTCGGCCAGGTCGGTTTCGGCACGGGCGGCTGGGACACCGACTTCCCGAACTCCATCCTGGAGATCCTGCGCGTCGTCTACACCGAGGCCGACGACCACCACCGCGGCATCGTGGGCGGCTCGCAGCAGCTCCCGCTGCGCATGTGGGACCGCGAGCCCGAGAAGATCGTGCACTGGGCGCAGGGCACCTCGCTCTCCTCCCTGCACGGGGGCACCCCGCGCCCGGCGGTCACCCGCCTGCACCGCACGGCGGGCAACCGCATCACGGTCACGGACGCCTCGGGCGACATCCGCACGTACCGCGCCGCGATCTTCACGGCCCAGTCCTGGATGCTGCTGTCGAAGATCGCGTGCGACGACACGCTCTTCCCGATCGACCACTGGACGGCGATCGAGCGCACCCACTACATGGAGAGCTCCAAGCTCTTCATCCCGGTCGACCGCCCCTTCTGGCTCGACAAGGACGAGGAAACGGGCCGCGACGTCATGTCGATGACCCTGACCGACCGCATGACGCGCGGCACGTACCTGCTGGACAACGGCCCCGACAAGCCGGCCGTCATCTGCCTGTCCTACACCTGGTGCGACGACAGCCTGAAGTGGCTGCCGCTGTCCGCGAACGAGCGGATGGAGGTCATGCTGAAGTCCCTCGGCGAGATCTACCCCAAGGTCGACATCCGCCGCCACATCATCGGCAACCCGGTGACCGTGTCCTGGGAGAACGAGCCCTACTTCATGGGCGCGTTCAAGGCCAACCTGCCGGGCCACTACCGCTACCAGCGCCGCCTGTTCACCCACTTCATGCAGGACCGCCTCCCCGAGGACAAGCGCGGCATCTTCCTCGCGGGCGACGACATCTCCTGGACGGCGGGCTGGGCGGAGGGCGCGGTCCAGACGGCCCTCAACGCCGTCTGGGGCGTCATGCACCACCTCGGCGGCTCCACGGACTCCACCAACCCCGGCCCGGGCGACGTCTACGACGAGATAGCCCCGGTCGAACTCCCGGAGGACTGATCTTTCAACGCGCCGCTCGCACCACTCGGCCCTGGCGGGCCTCCTGGGCTTCGCGGCGCTGCGCCGGACTCCGTCCGGCGGCGGCTGGGCGGGGGTGCCGCCCCCGTCGCCGGGCCCCCTGACGCGGGCCGCCACCCGCGCGCGCGAGCGCGGGCGGCGGCCCGTCCTCATGCCCGGACCCCGCGATGCCCGGACCCCGCGCCTCGAACGCCGGCGAGGCTGGATGCGGCCGACGCCGACGAAGATCCAGCCCCTCCGGCGTTGGAGGAGCGGGGGTCCGGGGGCGGGCACCCGGCAGCCGCACCGACCCCGCAGGACGGCTCCGCGCCCCGGGGTTTCACCCCGTGGGCGTCAGCAGGCAGCGGCCCACCAGGCCGACGCCCGCGTCGAGGGACTCGGTGAACTCCTCCGCCAGGTCGGGGGAGCGGCGCAGGGACCAGAGCAGGCGGGCCGAGGCCCAGGCTCCCGCTCGGGCCCGCTCCAGGCTCCAGGCGCCGAGGAGGTGCGTCAGGGGGTCCGCGATCTCCAGCAGGTCCGGGCCCGGCATCAGGTCCTCCCGGATGTGCTCCTCCAGGGAGACCAGGGTGTCGCCGACCCGGTCGAAGTCCGCTTCGAGCGCCGCGGGCTCGCAGTCGAGCGAGCGGCAGGTGGCGACCACCGCCAGCGCCAGGTCGTGGCCGATGTGCGCGTTGATCCCGGCCAGCGCGTGCTGGAGCGGCCGGATCCCGGGGTGGCGGCGGTACTGGAGGAGCGGCCGCCAGCACGCCGGGGCCCGCTCGGCCTCCACCGCCGTCAGGTAGCGCTCGGCGAAGCGGACGCTGAGGGCTTCCGCCCGGCGGGGCGAGGGGAAGGCGCCGTGCGCGATCCCCTCGTGCAGGGTCTGCGTCACCGTGAGGTACACCCGGTTGAAGACGGCGACGCCGTCCCGCTCGGGGAGCCGCTCGTCCAGGGCGCGCATCCGCGCCAGCACCGCTTCCATGGGGACCATGGGACGCAGCGTCGCAGCCGCGGGCCGGGATCAGGGGAACTTGGCCGTACGCTTCGCCGGTTCGGGCGAAACTCCGTCAACCCCGCTTGTCGCCGGGCTCTCCGGAGGGCCCCTCCGCGGTGGCGTCGTACCCCGAGGTGCCCGCGTCCAGCAGCGGTTCCTGCCGCTTCAGGTGCGGCGGGGCGAAGTACCGCAGCGCGTGGTAGCCCGTGATCACGACGATCGTGCCGAGCGCGATCCCGCCCAGCTCGAAGCTGTCGGTGATGTTCAGCTCGACCCCGCCGACGCCGATGATGATGCCCGCCGCGGCCGGCACCAGGTTCAGCGGATTGCGCAGGTCCACCCGGCCGTTGATCCAGATCTGCGCGCCGAGCAGGCCGATCATGCCGTACAGGATCACGGTGATCCCGCCCAGCACCCCGCCGGGGATCGCGGCGACGACCGCGCCGAACTTGGGGCACAGGCCGAAGAGGAGGGCGAAGCCGGCCGCGGCCCAGTAGGCCGCCGTGGAGTAGACGCGGGTGGCCGCCATGACGCCGATGTTCTCGGAGTACGTGGTGTTCGGCGGGCCGCCGACCGCCGTGGAGAGCATCGAGGCGGCGCCGTCGGCCGCGATGGCCGTGCCGAGCTTGTCGTCGAGCGAGTCGCCGGTCATCTCGCCGACGGCCTTGATGTGTCCGGCGTTCTCCGCGATCAGCGCGATGACCACCGGCAGCGCGATCAGGATCGCCGACCACTCGAAGTGCGGCGCGTGGAAGGTCGGCAGCCCGACCCAGTCGGCCTTGCCGACCCCCGAGAGGTCGAGCCTCCAGTGGTCCACCGCCTCGGGACCGCCCACCGGCGAGTGGATCTTCCCGAAGACGAGGTCGAAGATCCAGGAGATGCCGTATCCGAAGACCAGGCCGAGGAAGATCGCGATCCGCGACCAGAAGCCCCGCAGGCAGACCACGGCCAGTCCGGTGAAGGCCATCGTCAGCAGGGCCGTCCACTGGTCCTGGGGCCAGTACGTGGACGCCGTCACGGGCGCCAGGTTGAAGCCGATCAGCATCACGACCGCGCCCGTCACCACCGGCGGCATCGCCGCGTGGATGATCCGGGCCCCGAACCGCTGGACCGCCAGCCCCGCCAGGAACAGCGCCGCGCCGACCACGAAGACCGCGCCCGTGACGACCGCGCTGTCCCCGCCGCTCGCCCGGATCGCCGCGGCGACCCCCACGAAGGAGAGCGAGCAGCCCAGGTACGAGGGGACCCGGCCGCGGGTCGCCAGCAGGAAGATGACGGTGGCGACACCGGACATCATGATGGCGAGGTTCGGGTCCAGCCCCATCAGGACCGGCGCCACGAAGCTGGCTCCGAACATCGCCACGACGTGCTGGGCACCCAGCCCGGCGGTCCGCGGCCACGACAGCCGCTCGTCCGGCCGCACCACCGCGCCGGGGGCGGGGGTCCGCCCGTCTCCGTGCAGGGTCCAGCGCACGCCGAGGCCCATGTTCCACCGCTTTTCGTTCGTACCGCGTCGTTCGTCGGGAGCGTGGTCACGCTACGAGTCCGTAGGTGACCAGGCGATATATTACGGCCGGATAGGTGCAGGTTCGTCCCGGTTGGCGATCGGGACCTCCGCCGCCACCGGCCGCTGCCGCAGTACGGTCGCCCCCAGGATCAGGGCGAACGACAGCAGGGTGACCAGCCCGAACGACACCACGAGCGAGGTCGCGTCGGCCACCGCGCCGATCGCCGAGGGGGCGATCAGCCCCGAGGTGTACGTGATCGTCGCGACACCGGCGATGGCCTGCGCCGGGGCCGGTCCGCTGCGCGCGGCCGCCGCGAAGGCCAGCGGGACCACCACGGCGATGCCGAGCCCGATCAGCCCGAAGCCGGTCAGGGCCGCGGCCGGGTGGCGGACCGTGACCACGAGCAGCCCGCCCGCGGTGGCCAGCGCGCCGCCCGCGCGGACCGTGCGCACGGCCCCGAAGCGGTCCACGACCTTGTCCCCGGCCAGCCGGGCCAGCGCCATCGTCAGCGCGAAGGCGGTGGTCGAGGCGGCGGCGAGACCGGCGTCCGTGTGCAGCACGTCCCGCAGGTACACCGCGGACCAGTCCAGGCTCGCGCCCTCCGCGAAGACCGCGCAGAAACCGATCGCGCCGATGAACAGCGCGGACTTGGGGGGCAGCGCGAAGTGCGGCGGCGCCTCCTCCCCGGTGGTGTCGGTCCGCAGGTCCAGGACGCCCCGTACGGCGATCAGGCCGAACAGGGTCAGGGCGAGCGCGGCGACCAGGTGGTGCAGGCGGGCATCGGCGCCGGCGTGTGCGGCGACCGTGCCGGCGGCCGAGCCGATCAGGGCGCCCACGCTCCACATGCCGTGCAGCGAGGACATGATCGAGCGCTTCAGCCGGTTCTCGGTCTCCACGCCCAGCGCGTTCATCGCCACGTCCGACATGCCGGCGGTGGCCCCGTAGACGAAGAGCACGAAGCAGAGCGTCCACAGGTTCGGGGCGAGGCTCGGGAGGATGAGGGCGAGCGTCCACAGGCTCAGCAGCATCCGCAGGGCGGTGCGCGCGCCGAAGCGGTGGTTGATGCGGCCCGCCAGCGGCATCGTGAACGCCGCGCCGAGCGCGGGGAAGGCGAGGGCCAGACCCAGGGTGCCCGCGCTGAGCTGCGCGTGGTCCTGGATCCAGGGGATGCGGGTCGCGAAGGAGCCGGTGACGGCGCCGTGAGCGCAGAAGACGCCGGCGATGGCGAAGCGGGCATGGCGCAGTCGCGCCGGGCTGAGGTCGGTTTCCCCGGTCATGACACGTAAACTATCAGGGACCCTGCCTGATAGTTAGCCCCCGGAACTCCTAGGATGGGCGACGTGACTCCTGCCAAGGCCCTGACCGCCCTCACCCGCGCCGCGTCCCACGCACCGTCCCCCGCGTCGCCGAGCACGGCCCGGGCCATCAACGACCGGCTCGCCCTCGAACTCCTCCAGGAGGAGGGCCCCCTGACGGCGCCCCAGCTGAAGGAGCTGACCGGGCTGTCCCGCCCCTCCGTCGCCGACCTGGTGGAACGCCTCACCGGAGCCGGACTGATCGAGGTCGTCGGGGAATCCGGCGAACAGCGGCGCGGACCCAACGCCAAGCTCTACGGGATCGTCGCGCGGCGGGCCCACCTCGCCGCGCTCGACGTAAGGACGGACAGCGTCGAGGCGGTCGTCGCCGACCTCCTCGGCCGGCCACTGGCGCAGGCGGCCCTGCCGGCCGGCGCGGTGGACGAAGCGGTGGACCGGCTCCAGGAGCTCGTCCGCGAGGCGGGCGCCGACCGGCTCCACACGGTGGTGATCGGAGCGCCGGGCCTGGTGGCCCCGGGCACCGGCGAGCTCCGCGACACCGCCGGCCTGCCCGCCTGGCACCGGGACCTGGTGGCGGCGGTGCAGCGGCGATTGCCGGCGGTGGTCGTGGTGGAGAACGAGACCAACCTGGCGGCCCTGGCCGAACAGCGCGTCGGAGCCGCCCGGGACCTGGACTCCTTCGTGCTGCTCTGGCTCGGCGAAGGGGTCGGCGCCGCCGTGGTCCTGGACGGGCGGCTGCGCCGGGGCGCCTCCGGCGGGGCGGGGGAGATCGGGTTCCTGCCGGTGCCCGGGACGGGCGGCCTCCCGTCGGCCTCGAACTGCGACGGCGGCTTCCATCAGCTGGCCGGGCGGGCCGGGGTGACCGCCCTCGCCGCCGCCCACGGCTACGACGGGCCGGTCGAGGAGGCCGTCGCGGGCGCGGCCGGACCGGAGTTCCTCGACGCCCTGGCCGAGCGGCTGGCGCTCGGGGCGGCGGCCGTCGCCGCGATCCTGGACCCCGGCTGCGTCGTGCTCGGCGGGGAACTCGGCCGCGCGGGCGGACCCGGCCTGGCGGCCCGGGTCGCCCGCCGCCTCACCGCCCTGAGCCCGGTCCCGACCGAGGTCCGGGCCGGCGCGCTCGGCGACACGGCGGTGCTCACGGGCGCGCGGCTCGCGGCCCGCGAATCGGCGCAGTCCGTCCTCTTCACGGCCTGACCCTCGCGACCCGGGGGCTACCGCCGCGCACGAACCCGGGAAGATCGCCAACCGGTCCTGGAAACGCGAGGACCCGGTGGCCGCCGGGCCACCGGGTCCTCACGTTCCTTCACCTGCGCGGTCACCTATGCGGCCACCGCGCGGGGAGTCAGCAGGCGCCCTGGTCCTTCCAGACGCCCCACTCGCCCGTGGTGCCGGGCGTCTCGTTCTGCGTCCACCACTGGGCCTTCCAGTTGCGGCCCTGGTGCGAGACGACGTTGCCGCTGTTGTAGACCGTGCCCGCCACGTACGCGGGGTTGGTGCACGTGCCGCCCGGAGGAGTCGTGGGCGGGGTGGTCGGCGGCGTGGTCGGGGGAGTCGTCGGCGGGGTGGTGGGCGGCGTGGTCGGCGGGGTCGTGGGCGGCGTGGTGCTGCCCGGCTGGACCACCGTGGTGCCGCGCGCCAGGTCACCGGCGAGGGCGTACGTCGTGCCGGAGATGTTCACGGTCCAGTTGGAGGGCGTGGACACCGGCAGGTAGTAGTTGAAGGCCAGGTCGACCGAGGCGCCCGGGGCGAGCGTCTGCCACGCCGGGAGCTTCAGCGAGACCCGGTGGAAGTCGCCCTTCAGACCGCCGGCGTTGCCGCCGGTGTGGTCGCTCTTGATCACCTTGGTGCCGAAGCCCGACTGGTCGGAGGCGTTGGCCGGAGCCGCCGTCGAGTAGTCGAACTGGAACTCCGTGCCGCCCGGAAGCGTCGCGTTCGTGTTGTTGGTGATCTTGAGCTTCGGGGTGATCGGGTAGTTGGAGTCGCCGAGCTTGAACTCGTTGAACTCCGTCTTGATGTCCACGGCCTGCGTCGGCAGCGCGGTGTTGGACTTCTTGGCGCCGTACGGGGAGGCCGCCTTGAACTTGTCGTACATCACGGAGGTCAGCGTGTCGCCGATCTCGTACTGGCCCTTGGCGGCGTTCCAGCCGTAGTCGCCGGCCATCTCCCAGACCATGGTGCCGCCGATGCCGCGGTTGACCACGTAGTCGGCCTTGGCCGCCACCGACTGCTCGTCCTCCGTGGAGAGGAAGACCTTCTTCTGCGCGTTCCACAGCCACGGGGCGACCAGGTTCGCGTCGTACTTGCGGACGTAGGTGCCGGTCAGCGTGGTGTTCGCGGGGAAGCCGTACTTGGTGACGTAGTCGCCGACGATGCCCTTTTCGAGGTTCTTGGCGTGCCACATCGGGTTGGAACCGGCCGGGGACTCGACCCCGTTGGTGTCCTTGTCGTGCCACAGGTTGTCGATGCCGACCGCGCCGTCACCGCACTTGGTCAGACCCGCGCCGGCCGGGCAGGTGGTCGCCGCCGCCTTGCCCCACAGGCCGTCGGTGCCGCCCTGGACGTTCTTGAAGCCGCGGGTGTAGTAGGGCAGGCCGATGTTGATGCGGCCGGCCGGCATGGAGCCGCGGAAGTAGTGGTAGGCCCAGTCGGTGTTGAGGTAGCCGATGCCGCCGTACTGGGAGCTGCCGTAGACGTTGGCGGCCGCCAGCTCGGCGTCCTTGCCGTCGTCGAAGAGCGAGGCGTTGGGGCCGACGTACTCGTTCCAGGCGCCGTGCAGGTCGTAGGACATGATGTTGACGTAGTCCAGATACTTCTGCATCTGGAAGGTCTCCATGCCCCGCAGCAGGTAGCCGGAGGAGGGGGCGGCGACGGTCAGCAGGTAGTGCTTGCCGTCGGCGGCGCCGGCCCGGTCGAGCTTCTCGCGCAGGGACTTCATCAGGGCGTCGTAGCCCTGGACCAGTCCGGCCCGGCGGGCGTTGGACAGCTGCCAGTCGAGCGGGTTGCCCGCGTCCTTCATCGTGGTCGGGTACTCGTAGTCGATGTCGACGCCGTTGAACCCGTACTTGCGGATGAACTCGACGGAGGAGTCCGCGAAGGTGTTGATGCCGGCCTGGTTGACCGAGCCGTCGGCGTTGGTCGCCATCGAGTAGAAGCCGCCCGACGCGACGCGGTTGCCGTCGTCGCCGAAGTAGCCGCCGGTCTCCGCCCAGCCGCCGACCGAGATCAGCGTCTTGACGTTCGGGTTCTGCTTCTTGAATTTGTTCAGAAGATTGAAATTGCCCTTGTAAGGGAGGGCGGGGTCCATCTCGGCACCCGCGACGCCCGGCCAGGTCATCCCGGTGGCGGAGTTGTTCGCGTTGTCCGCGCCGACCGAGATCTTGTTGCTGCCGTCGACGTGGGCGAAGGCGTAGTTCAGGTGGGTGACCTTGGACCACGGGATGTTGCTGGGCAGGTAGGCGGGGGTGCCGTCCTTGCCCGTGCGCCAGCCCGTGAAGTAGCCGATGACGCGGCGCTGGTGGTCGGCGCCCATCTTCTCGCGGCCCTCGGTGTCGTAGACCGAGCAGTACGGGACGTCCACGCCCGCGGTCTTGTACAGACCGTCGGGGCGACAGGACTCGTTGTCGGCGGCGTGCGAGACGCCCGCCGAGAGCCCCGCTACCAGCAGACCGGCGATTGCGGCGCCGGACGTCAGGAGCATGGCCCGCGTCTTGGTGGGGGACAGCATTGTGCCTCCTGGGGAGGGGAGGATGGCAGGACACAACAGGCTGAAACGTGGTGCGTGTTGGCCCGTGACGTGCGCACATCTGACGGGCTGTCTCCCGGGGAAGATGAAGGGAACGTTAAGAGGACTAGACCAACCCGTCAATAGGTCTGGACCAAAGTGCGCGATCCGGCAAGGCGCGGAGCGGGTTCCGTCAAAGGGGTCTCGCGTCCGTGTGCGGGAGAAGGGGATCGGCCGAACGGCGCAATCCGCGCACCGGAGCGTGAGTGAATGTGTGACCCAGGCCACAGTGACTCACCCGCATGGCCGCCGATCACTCGTGGCACACTGGCTTCAGTACCAGTAGCAGCGCACTCCGGGGTCGGTGTAATTCCGAACCGGCGGTTATAGTCCGCGACCCGTCCGCAGCCAGCGGCCGGTTGACCAGGTGAAATTCCTGGACCGACGGTTAAAGTCCGGATGGGAGGCAGTGCGCGGCGGGCCAGTCACCGGTACGCCGCCGTCGGCGGTCCATCGGCACACCCCTCGGGACGTGCCGTCGAATGGATCGTTCTTCCGGCCTCGGCGTCCCCGCGTGTGCTACCCGCTTCATCTGTCGTATCCCGACAGGCCCCGGAGTCCGTGCCCGATGAGGCAGGAGGACCCGGTGGCGACACACGCCGCGCACGCAGCACCCGACGCGGGCACCCGCGCCATGCGCCGAGCCATCGAGCTCGCCGCCCGCGGACTCGGCTCCACCAGCCCCAACCCCGTCGTCGGCTGCGTCATCACCGACGCCTCGGGCGCCGTCGTGGGCGAAGGCTGGCACGAGCGGGCCGGCGGCCCGCACGCCGAGGTCCACGCCCTGAACGCGGCAGGCCCGGCGGCCCGTGGCGGCACCGCCTACGTCACCCTCGAACCCTGCAACCACACCGGCCGTACGGGGCCCTGCGCACAGGCCCTGATCGCGGCCGGGATCACCCGCGTGGTCTACGCGGTCTCCGACCCGAACCCGCAGGCCAGCGGCGGCGGAGCCACCCTGCGCGCGGCCGGGATCGACACCGCGGCCGGGCTGCTCGCCGAGGAGGCCGAAGCGGGCAACGCCGCCTGGCTGACCTCCGTACGCCTGGGCCGTCCGTACATCCTGTGGAAGTACGCCGCGACCCTCGACGGCCGCATCGCGGCCGCCGACGGCACCAGCCAGTGGATCAGCTCCCCCGAGTCCCGCGCCGACGTCCACCGGCTGCGCGCCGAGTCCGACGCCGTCGTCGTGGGCTCCGGCACCCTGCGCGCCGACGACCCGCACCTCGCGGTACGGGGGATCGACGGCTTCACCGCCGCCGACCAGCCCCTGCGCGTGGTCCTGGACACCCACGCCACCATCCGGCCCACCGCCCGGGTGCTGGACGAGGCCGCGCCCACCCTGATCGCCGTCGCCGAGGATGCCGACACCCGCCACCTCGCCGGAGTGGAGCTGGCCCGGCTCCCGTACGACAAGTACGGGATCTCCGTGGACGCCCTGCTGCGCGAGCTGTACGGGCGCGGCATCCGCTCCGTCCTCCTCGAGGGCGGACCCACCCTGGCCGGCGCCTTCGTCGCCGCCGGGGCCGTCGACAAGGTCGTCGGCTACCTCGCCCCCGTCCTCCTCGGCGCGGGCCCGCTCGCCCTCGCCGACGCCGGCATCGGCACCCTCGCCGACGCGCTCCGGCTCCGGATCACCGAAACCGTCCGCATCGGCACGGACATCCGCGTCACCGCCGTCCCCGCGTCGGCCCCGTCCGTCCCCACCGTCCTCACATCCCTCAAGGAGCACTGAGTGTTCACCGGAATCGTCGAAGAACTGGGCGAGGTCGTCGCCGTCGAGGAACTCGCGGAAGCCTCCCGCTTCCGCCTGCGCGGCCCGGTCGTCACCGAGGACGCCAAGCACGGGGACTCCATCGCAGTGAACGGCGTCTGCCTGACGGTCGTGGAGACCGGTGACGGCGAGTTCACCGCCGACGTCATGCAGGAGACCCTGAACCGCTCCAGCCTCGGCGCCCTGACCCACGGCTCCCGGGTCAACCTGGAGCGCCCGATGGCGCTCGGCGGACGGCTCGGCGGCCACCTGGTGCAGGGGCACGTGGACGGAACCGGCGCGATCCTCGACCGGACCCCCTCCGAGCACTGGGAGATCGTCAAGATCGCCCTCCCGGAGAACCTCTCCCGCTACGTGGTCGAGAAGGGCTCCATCACGGTCGACGGCGTCAGCCTCACCGTGGTCGAGGCCGCCGCCGACTGGTTCACCATCAGCCTCATCCCCACCACCCTCGACCTGACCACCCTGGGCATCAAGAAGCCCGGCGACCCGGTCAACCTCGAGGTCGATGTCCTGGCCAAGTACGTGGAGCGGCTGCTCGCCGCCGGCGTCGACCCGCTGCACACCACGAGGGAATCGCAGTGAGCGCCCTGACCTGGCTCAACACCGAGGCCTTCGAGATCTTCGACCAGAAGGTCATCTGGTCCGACATGATCGGCAACCTGATCGGCCTCGGAGCCCTCGCGCTCGGCTGGCGGCGCTCCATATGGACCTGGCCCGCCCAGCTCCTCTCCGGCCTGATCCTCGTCGGCGCCTACGCCTCCGCCCACCTCGCCGGTGGGGTCGGCAAGCAGCTCCTCGTCATCGGCGTGGCCGCGTGGGGCTGGCGCGCCTGGCAGCGCGGCAAGCAGGACGCCCAGGACGGCTCCATCGCCGTCCGCACCGCCACCTGGAAGGAGCGCGGGCTGCTGCTGGCCGGCGCGGCCGCCGGGACCCTGGCCGTCGGCGGACTGTTCACCCTCTACCCGAGCCTGTCGTGGAGCCCGTGGGCCGACGCCTACATCTTCGTCGGCACCATCGTCGCGATGGTCGCCCAGGCCCGCGGCCTGGTCGAGTTCTGGTTCGCCTGGCTCCTCGTCGACCTGGTCGGCGTCCCCCTCGCCTTCAACAGCGGACTGGCCTTCTCCGGCCTCGTCTACGTCGTCTACTTCGCCCTCGTCGTCTGGGGCGCCTACGACTGGTACCAGCGCTCGCGCACCACCACCACCGCCCCGGCTCTGGAAGGAGCAACGGCATGACCTCCTCGAACCCGAACCCCGTCCTGATGCCCGTGCCCGACGTCGAGCTGGAGACGTTCCGGCTCGACCCCGTCGAGCAGGCCATCCGCGACATCGCGGCCGGCCGTCCGGTGGTCGTCGTCGACGACGAGGACCGCGAGAACGAGGGCGACCTCGTCATCGCGGCCGAGAAGGCCACCCCCGAGATCATCGCGTTCATGATGAGCGAGTGCCGCGGCCTGATCTGCGCCCCTCTGGAGGGCGACGAGCTGGAGCGGCTCGAACTCCCGCAGATGGTCCAGCACAACACCGAGTCGATGCAGACCGCCTTCACCGTCTCCGTCGACGCGAGCGGTGCCCACGGCGTCACCACCGGCATCTCGGCCGCCGACCGCGCCACTACCCTGCGGCTGCTGGCCGACGGGGTCTCGGGTCCCGAGGACTTCGTGCGCCCCGGGCACGTGTTCCCGCTGCGCGCCAAGCCCGGCGGCGTACTGGTCCGCAACGGCCACACCGAGGCCGCCGTCGACCTCGCCCGCCTCGCGGGCCTGCGCCCGGCCGGCGCCATCGTGGAGATCGCCGGCGAGGACGGGGTGATGCTGCGGCTGCCCGAGCTGATCCCCTTCGCCCGCAAGCACGGCCTGACGATCATCTCCATCGAGGACCTGATCGCCTACCGCCGCTCCGCCGAGCCGACCGTGCGCCGCGAGGCCCAGGTCAGCCTGCCGACCTCCTTCGGCCACTTCACCGCGTACGGGTTCCGCTCCACCGTCGACGGCGTCGAGCACGTCGCCCTCGTCCACGGCGAGATCGGCGACGGCGAGGACGTGCTGGTCCGCATGCACTCCGAATGCCTGACCGGGGACATCTTCCAGTCGCAGCGCTGCGACTGCGGCCCCCAGCTGCACACCGCCATGGAGCGGGTCCAGGCGGCCGGCCGCGGTGTGATCGTGTACCTGCGCGGCCACGAGGGCCGGGGCATCGGTCTGCTGTCCAAGCTGCGCGCGTACGAGCTCCAGGAGCGCGGCCGCGACACCCTCGACGCCAACCTGGAACTGGGCCTGCCGGCCGACGCCCGCGACTACGGCGCCGGCGCGCAGATGCTCGCCGACCTCGGCGTCCACAGCGTCCGGCTGCTGACCAACAACCCCGAGAAGTCGGCGGCCCTCATCAGCCACGGCATCAAGGTTTCCGACCGGGAGCCGATGCCCATGGAGGCGGGCGAGCACAACCTGCGCTACCTGCGCACCAAGCGTGACCGGATGGGGCACGACCTGCCCTGGCTGGACGGGGCCGTGACCACGTCCGCCTGCGGCAACCAGTAACAGCAACACCCCCGAAGTTTCAGAACACCACACGAATCGCAACGAGGAGCAGAGCTGTGAGCGGCAAGGGCGCACCCGAACTGAGCGTGAAGAACTGCGGAGACCTGCGCGTCGCCGTGATCGCGGCCCAGTGGCACGAGAAGGTCATGGACGGCCTGGTGGACGGTGCCCTGCGGGCCCTGCACGAGCTGGGGATCGACGAGCCCACCCTGCTGCGGGTTCCGGGCAGCTTCGAGCTCCCGGTCGTGGCGAAGGTACTGGCCGGTCGCGGTTACGATGCCATCGTCGCCCTCGGCGTGGTCATCCGCGGCGGCACCCCGCACTTCGACTACGTCTGCCAGGGCGTCACCCAGGGCCTGGTACAGGTGTCGATCGACACCGGAGTCCCCGTCGGCTTCGGCGTACTGACCTGCGACAACGACGAGCAGGCGCTGGACCGCGCCGGGCTCGAGGGGTCGAACGAGGACAAGGGGCACGAAGCGGTCACCGCCGCCGTCTCCACCGCCATGACCCTGCGGACCGTCAGCGAACCCTGGCGCCAGTAGGCGGCTACGGACCCCGTATTCTGAGGACCATCATGGCGAACAAAACCCCCAAGAGCTTCGAAGAGCTCTTCACCGAGCTCCAGCTCAAGGCCAACGGCGACCCGAGCACCTCCCGTACCGCAGAGCTGGTCGGCAAGGGTGTCCATGCCATCGGCAAGAAGGTCGTCGAGGAGGCCGCCGAAGTCTGGATGGCCGCCGAGTACGAGGGCAAGGAAGCCGCCGCCGAGGAGATCTCCCAGCTGCTCTACCACGTCCAGGTGATGATGGTGGCGCGCGGGATCTCCCTCGAAGACGTCTACGCGCACCTCTAGGCCGCACCGGCTCTCAGGCCACAGCAGTTCCGCGCGAGCCCCGGCCACCGTGCCGGGGCGTCCGCGCGTCCGTACCCGTACCAGCACACCCTTTCGCACCTACGCACCAAAGGAAGCCCCCATGCTGCGCATCGCCGTCCCCAACAAGGGTTCTCTCTCCGGACCGGCGTCGGCGATGCTCCATGAGGCCGGCTACCGGATGCGCAAGGAGTCCAAGGAGCTCGTGGTCGTCGACCCCGAGAACGAGGTGGAGTTCTTCTACCTCCGCCCCAAGGACATCGCGATCTACGTGTCCTCCGGCAAGCTCGACATCGGCATCACCGGCCGCGACCTGCTGCTCGACTCCGGCGCCAGCGCCGAGGAGATCCTGCCGCTGAACTTCGGCCGCTCCACCTTCCGCTACGCCACCATCCCCGGCACCGCGAAGGGCCCCGAGGACTTCCACGGGATGACCATCGCGACCTCGTACGAGGGAATCGTCGCGAAGCACCTCGCCGACCAGGGCATCGAGGCCTCCGTCGTCCACCTCGACGGCGCGGTCGAGACCGCCATCCAGCTCGGCGTCGCCCAGATCATCGCCGACGTCGTCGAGACCGGCACCAGCCTGCGCAACGCCGGTCTGGAGGTCATCGGCGAGCCGATCATGATCTCCGAGGCCGTCGTCATCCGCGGCAACGGCACCGACCCGGAGGACCCCCGGGCCCAGCAGTTCCTGCGCCGCCTCCAGGGCGTCCTGGTCGCCCGCAGCTACGTGATGATGGACTACGACTGCCGCGCCGAGCACTTGGAGCGCGCGGTCGCCCTCACCCCGGGCCTGGAGTCGCCGACCGTCTCCCCGCTGCACAACGAGGGCTGGGTCGCCGTCCGCGCCATGGTCCCCGCCAAGGAGGCCCAGCGGATCATGGACGACCTGTACGAGCTCGGCGCCCGCGCGATCCTCACGACCTCGATCCACGCCTGCCGCCTCTGACGGCCCGCGCGGTTTCCCCGATCAGCCACCCGGCACCACCCGAAGGCACCTGACGCACATGGCCGACGCCACCGCCCAGTCCGCACCGCCCGCCCTGCCGGTCACCTTCCGGCCGACCCGCACGCGGGCCGTCCTGCTGGGCGTGGGCGCCGCCATGTTCGTCACGATCTCGGCGATCGCGCTGATCCTGGAAACCCTGCACCCCGGTGAGCGGATCGCCTTCGTCTTCACCGCGGCCCTGCTCTCCTCCGTCCTCGTCCTGCTCAGCCGCCCCAAGGTGGTCGCCGACGAGACCGGGGTCACGGTCGTCAACCTCACCACCACCCGCCGCCTGGAGTGGGCGCAGATCCTGCGCGTCAACCTCCGCCCCGGCGACGCGTGGGTGTTCCTCGACCTGAACGACGGCACCAGCCTGCCCGCCCTCGGCATCCAGCCGGGGGTCGCCAAGGCCCAGGCGATCGCCGACGCCCGCGCCCTGCGCGCCCTGGCCGAAGCCCACGGAACCGTCTCGAAGAACGACTGAGCCCGGCCGACCTCGTCGCTGCGTCCCATTGCGGCGGCGGTCCCAATGACTAACCTGGTGGGCGGGGCGCGCACACGCGCGCCCTCCCACACGCCCCGGGACCCCGTGGCCCGTGGGCACCATCGACCTGAGGAGTGACTCCCTCCAGCAATGGACGGATCGTCCGGTAGTACACGCGCCGCCCTCCCCCCGGAGGCGGCGGCATGACCATCCCGCTACTCCTACTCGTGGCGGCATTCGCCCTGATCCTCGCCAACGGTTTCTTCGTGGCAGCCGAATTCGGCCTCGTCACCGTCGAGAGACCCGAGGCCGAACGCGCCGCGGCCGAGGGCGACCGCCGTGCCCGCACGGTCGTCGCAGCCCTTCGGGAGCTGTCCTTCCAGCTCTCCGGCACCCAGCTCGGCATCACCATCACCTCCCTCGTGGTCGGCATGCTCGCCGAGCCCGCCCTCGCCGCCCTGCTGGCCGGGCCGCTCGAAGCGACCGGCCTCCCCAAGGGCGCCGTCCCCGGTGCCGCCGTCGTCATCGGCATGCTGCTCGCCTCCGCCGTCCAGATGGTCGTCGGCGAGCTCGTCCCGAAGAACTGGGCCGTCTCCCGGCCGCTCCAGGTGGCCCGTTTCGTGGCCGGCCCGCAGCACGTCTTCTCCCGGGTGTTCCGGCCGGTCATCGCGGGCCTCAACGCCGTCGCCAACCGGCTCGTCCGGGCGCTCGGCGTGGAGCCCACCGACGAGATGGCCTCCGCCCGCACCCCCGGCGAGCTGGTCTCCCTGGTCCGCCACTCGGCCCAGGCCGGCGCCCTGGAACAGGACACCGCCGACCTCTTCGTACGGACCATTTCGCTGGGCGAACTCACGGCGCAGCTGGTCATGACCCCCCGGGTCAAGGTCAGCGCCCTGCAGCACACGGCCACCGCGGCCGACGTGCTGAACCTGACCCGCGCCACGGGCCTGTCCCGCT
Source organism: Streptomyces sp. NPDC002886 (assembly GCF_042888445.1). Lineage (NCBI taxonomy): Bacteria > Bacillati > Actinomycetota > Actinomycetes > Kitasatosporales > Streptomycetaceae > Streptomyces > Streptomyces sp. NPDC002886. Next base: position 65,582 of record NZ_JBIAPV010000005.1, on the reverse strand, counting down.
TCCCCGTCTACCGCGAGCGCATCGACGAGATCACCGGGGTCGTCCACCTCAAGGACGCCCTCGCCGTGCCCGAGTCCGAGCGCGCCCGCACCAGCGTCAGCGGGATCTGCGTGGCCCCGATGCTGGTGCCCGGCTCCCTGCCGGTGCAGCCGCTGCTGGAACGCCTGCGCAGCGAACAGCCCATGGCCGTGGTCGTCGACGAGTACGGCGGCACCGCCGGGGTCGTCACCCTGGAGGACATCGTGGAGGAGCTCGTCGGCGAAGTCCGCGACGAGCACGACCTCGCGGAGGACGGCAGCCCCGAACTGGCCGCCGTACCCGCCGAGGACGGCCGCCCCTCCTGGGAGGCCGACGGGAGCTGCCGCGTGCAGACCCTGCGCCGGATAGGCCTGGAGGTCCCCGAAGGGCCGTACGAGACCGTCGCCGGACTCGTCGCCGACCTGCTCGGCCGCATCCCCGCCCCCGGGGACCGCGCCGAACTGCCCGGCTGGAAGCTCTCCGTGCGTCAGGTCCGCCGCTACCGCGCCGAGCGGGTCCGCCTCGTGCGCACCGCCCCCGCGGGCCCCGGCGCACCGGGCTCCGACGGGCTGAACTCCGACCCGCTGGGCTTCCACGGGCTCGGCAAGGGCCCCGCCGCCCCCGCCGAGCTGGCACAGGTGGGTGGCCGGTGAACGCGCTCCAGCTCCTGTTCGCCCTGCTCCTCGTCCTGGCCAACGGCTTCTTCGTCGGTGCCGAGTTCGCGCTCGTCTCCGTCCGCCGCAGCCAGATCGAACCCCTGGCGGCCGGCTCCAAGCGGGCCCGCCAGGTGCTCCACGGCCTGGAGAACCTGCCGCGCATGATGGCCGCCGCGCAGTTCGGCATCACCATGTGCTCGCTCACCCTCGGCGCCGTGGCCGAACCCACCGTGGCCCGGCTCCTGGAGCCCGTCTTCCACGCCGCCCACGTGCCCGAGGGCCTCATCCACCCGCTGGGCTACGCGGTGGCCCTCACCGCGGTGATCTTCCTGCACCTGGTCATCGGCGAGATGGTCCCCAAAAACCTCGCCATGGCCGCCCCCGAGAAGACGGCCCTGTGGTTCAGCCCGGGCCTGGTCGCCTTCGCGCGGGTCTGCGGACCGGTCACCACGGCCCTGGGCGCCTGCGCCACGCTGATCCTGCGGCTCTTCAAGGTGGAGCCCAAGGACGAGGTCGAGGCCGTCTACACCTCCGCCCAGCTCGGCCGCCTGCTCAAGGACTCCCGGCAGGCCGGTCTCCTGGAGCCGGTCGAGCAGGAGCGCCTGGAGGACGCGCTGGAACTGGGCAGCCGCCCGGTCACCGACGTCCTCCTCGCCCCGGACCGGCTGGTCACGGTCGGCCCGGCCGTCACCCCGCGCCAGATCGAGCAGCTGACGGTCCGCACCGGGTACTCCCGGTTCCCCGTCCGCACCGACAGCGGCGCCTTCATGGGCTACCTGCACGTGAAGGACGTCCTGGACCTGGAGGACCGGGAACGGGCCGTGCCCCAGCGGGTCTGGCGCCGGATGACCACGGTCTGCTCGACGCTCCCGCTGGACGACGCCCTGACGGTGATGCGCCGCGACGCGACGCACCTGGCGCAAGTGGCCGACCCGTCGGGCCGCGTGCTCGGCCTGGTCGCCATGGAGGACGTCCTCGAGACCCTGGTCGGCGAGGTCCGCGACCCGGCCCACCGCACGGCTCCGCCCGCCCGAAGGGCCGAACCCCGCACGGAGGGGGCACTCACCGCCTGATGCCTTTCGCCGGACCCTCGGCACGACGGGTCCGGCGAAGGGGGCGGTCGTCGTCATCGTGACGGTACGGGTGCCGCGGGCACTCACAGGGGCGGCGGCTCCGGCCGCTCCTGGGGGCCCCGGCCCGACAGGACCTCCCCGTACGCCTGCATCAGGTCCGCCAGCCGCAGGGTGGACAGGTCCTCCCGGGACGGGTCACCGGCGAAGCCGGACAGCCGCAGGTCCCGGTACGCGCAGCTCTTCTCGTACAGCGTGCGCAGGAACCGCCCGTTGCCCAGCTCGTCGATCCACCCCTGCTCCACCACGTGCCCGCTGATGCTGCGCAGCTCCTCCAGCGCCTCCTCGTCCCACCGGTCCCCGTTCGCGTCGGCCAGCACCCCGCCGATCGACGTGAGTTCCAGCGGCCGGTAGCTGGGGAAGTCCACCCGCGTGGTGAACCGCGAGGACAGCCCCGGATTCGTGGCGAGCAGCCGGTCCATCCCCGCCGGATAGCCCGCGAGGATCACGACCAGGTGGTCCCGGTTGTCCTCCGCCCGCTTCAGCAGCACCTGCAGGGCCTCGTCCCCGTACGCGTCGCCCTTGCTGTAGCCGGAGTTGGAGAGGCTGTACGCCTCGTCCACGAACAGCACCCCGCCGATCGCCGAGTCGATCAGCTCGTTCGCCTTCACGGCGGTCTGCCCGAGGAACTCGCCGACCAGGTCCGCGCGCCCGGCCTCCACGAGGTGGTCGCCGCCGAGCAGGCCCAGCGCGTAGAAGACCCGGCCCAGGATCCGCGCCACCGTGGTCTTGCCGGTGCCCGAGGGGCCGGAGAAGACGAAGTGCCGTTTCGGCGGCTGCACCGGCAGTCCCTGACCCGTCCGCAGCCTGGCCATGTGCAGCTGCGCGGAGAGCGCCTTCACCTGCCGTTTGACCGGCTCCAGGCCCACCATCCGCTCCAGCTCCGCGAGCGCCTCGGCCAGCGCCGCCGGATCCGCCGGTCCGGCCGGCAGTCCCACGGGTCCCGGCTGCGCGGGCAGCGAGGCCTTGTGCCGTACCCCGGCCGGCAGCCCCGCGCCGGGCCCCGGCGCCCCCGGGCCGTGGCGCGGCTCCGGCGGGTCGGCCGCCGACAGGGGGTCCGTGTCCGGCTGTCCGTCGGCGGCGATCCCCTGGACCGGACCGCCGCCGCCCAGCGCCACCGCCGCGAAGTCCCCGCCCGACGGGGCCGGTCCGTGCCCGCCGAGGGCCTCGTAGCCGGCGCCGCTCGCGTACCCGGCCAGGCCGTCGGCGTCCTCGCTGTCCTCGATCGCCGTCAGCCGGGCCGCCGTGTCCATGAACGCCGGGTCCACCCGGTGCACCGCCCGGTACAGCGGCAGGGCCGCGGCGCTGCGCCCGGTCCCCTCGTGCGCCCGCGCCAGCCAGTACCGCAGCTCCTTGCGCTGGGGCTGCTCGCTGCGGCAGCGCATCAGCGAGGCCGACAGCAGCGGCTCGGCCTGCCCGTACATCTCGAGCCGGACCCGGGCCATCCCGCCGAACAGGCCCGCCTCGATGCCCAGGAGCGGATCGTCGACCAGCGATTCGGTGGAGCGGACCAGCTGCTCCCAGTCCTTGACCAGGTAGGCCCGGCAGGCGTGCAGGAAGCGCACCTGCGGGTCGGTGTCCACGGGCGGCAGGGCCGCCAGGGCCTGGTCCAGCTCGGGGACGTGACGTCCGTCCAGCCAGTGCGAGGCGTGCGCCAGTAGCAGGTCCCGCCGGGTCTCCAGGACCGGCTGCACCCACCAGCCCAGCCAGTACCAGGAGTTCAGCGTCCGCCGGTGGCGGGCCCGCTGCTCCCCGAACCGGTCCCGGTGGGCGTACATGCGCAATAACGCGTTCGTGGTGTCGACGCGGAGCGCGTGCAGCCCGAGCCAGGCGTCGGCCATGGCGGGATCGAGTCGTACGGCCGCCCGGAACTCCTCCTCGGCCTGCGGGTAGGCGCCCATCGTGCAGGCGTCCACTCCTCGCAGCCAGGCGAGTTCGGCCGGGGCGTGCGCGCTGCTGCCGTGCGCGGCGAAGTCCATCACATCCCCCACAAGCGTGCCCCCGTGGTGCCCAGCAACCCCCGCGACGCATACGCGAGTTGTCCCTGCGCCGATGAAATCAGGGGTGCATCGTACCTGCGGTTACGCACCTTACGTAGGGCGCGTCGAAGACCTGCCGGGTGCGCATCCGAGTCGTCCAGGGTGACGCACGGTGATGATTTCACCGGGATGTGCCCCGTGCGACGCCGCGACGAAGGAGTGCCGGGCGGTACTTCGAGGGGGATCGGTGACGACACGAAGCCCCCGATCACGGGGGAACAATCGGGGGCTTCGCGTCCACGGCGGCCGGTGAGGGCCGCCTCTTCAGAACGTAAGGCCGTCCCGGCCCCGGGGTCAAGGAGCCGGGAAGCACCCGCGGAGGGACCCGTCCCCCGGCCCTTCAGGCCTGGGGTACCCCGTCACCCTCGGTCACAACCACGCCGGTTTCCGCCGCCCCGGCCGCCCCGGAAGTCCACTCGTATCCCGTACTGCTCTGCCGTACCAGGGTGTCCGCGAAGGGGCGCGAAGGGTCATCCGAGAAGTGCGCGAGCTCCGCGCGCTCCCATCCGTCCCAGAAGTCGGACAGTTCGCGCCCGTCCCGGTCGCGCCCGCGCCCCCAGGACTTCGCACGCGGGGTCTCCATCCACAGCAGCCGCGCCAGGTGCGGGCGCAGGGCGCGCCGTCCGGCACCGACCCCCTCGACCAGCAGCACCGGACCGGGCTCCAGCACCCGCTCCGGACCGAACCGCCGCTCGACCCAGTCGTACGGAGCCCAGTGCGCGGCCCGCCCCGCGGCGAGCGGTTCCAGCACCTGCGCGCGCAGCCGCTCCACCCAGTCGAACAGCTCCTCATGGGTGGCCACATCGTCCAGCCGCAGCACGGGAACCCCACCCAGCTCCTCGGCGAGCGCCCGGGCGAAGGTGGTCTTCCCGGACCCGGCGTGCCCGTCGATCCCGACGAGGCGGACGGGTCCGAGGGAGGGCGGCAGCGCGGCGATCTCGCGCGCGAGCGGGCGAAGCGAGGGAAGGGGCGAAAGCGACGGCTGAGTCTCCACGGCCCCAGCGTATGGCCTCGGCCGCCCGCGCCCTCAGCCGCCGGAGGCCGGGGCACCGGGCGTGGCGTCCGGCGTCGCGGCGGGCTGTGCGGCGGCCGGCAGCGACCACACGTGGTCCGGCGTGGCGATCTCGGTGACGGTCCTGCCGATCAGGGTGCTCAGGCTCCCGCTGTCCCGGTCCGCGTCGTCTTCGTCCGAGTTGACGATGACGACGAGCACCGCCCCGTCCCGCGGGAGCCCGGCGGCGATCGTCTCGTAGCCCGGGAGTTCACCGTTGTGCCCGACCCAGCCGTTCACCTCGGCGATCCCGAGGCCGTAGCCCACGCCGGGGTATCCGGTGGGCAGGGCCCGCATGCGCTCGGCCTGGGTGTCCGGCCGCAGCAGCGGACCTCCGGCCGCGGTACGGCCGCCGGTCAGGGCCGGTACCCAGGTGTGCAGATCGTCCAGGGTGGAGGTCATGGCCCCGGCGGCCCAGGCCCACGAGGGGTTCCACGAGGAGGCGTCGACGCGCTTCCCGCCGGGCGAGAACGTCGTGTAGCCGTGGGCGTACGGGCTCGGGATCTCGGCGCCCTTCGGAAGCGCGGTGTCCGCCAGCCCGACCGGGTCGAGCACGTGCTCGCGCAGGTAGTCGGCGAGGCTCCGGCCGCTGAGCTGCTCCACCAGCGCGCCGAGCAGCACGGTGTTGGTGTTGCTGTACTCCCACTTGGCACCCGCGCCGAAGTCCATGGGGTGCGCGAACGCGACGCCCAGGAGCTCCCGAGGGGTCCAGGCACGGGTCGGATCGGCTTGCAGTTCGGCCAGCCAGGCGGTGTCCGAGGTGTAGTCGAAGAGCCCGCTGCGCATCTCGGCGAGCTGGCGGACGGTGACCTCGTCGGCACCGGCCACCCGCCCCAGTTCCGTGGCGAGGGGCCCGCGGAGGTACGGGAGCACGGGGGCGTCGAGACGGAGCTTGCCCTGGTCGGCGAGCTGGAGGACGGCGGTGATCGTGAAGGTCTTCGTGACGCTGCCGATCCGAGTGTGGAGGTCGGTCGTCATGGGTGTGCCCGTGCGGGTGTCGGCGGAGCCGAAGGCGCGCTCGTAGGAGCCGCCGCCCTCGAACCACAGGCCGATGCCCACCCCGGGGATGTCCGCCTTGCGCATGGCCGCGGTGATCGCTTCGTCGAGGCGTGCGGCGGTGGCCGCGTCGACGTCCGAGACACGCCCCGGGGCTACGGCGGCGGGCGCGGTACCCGCGCACAGCGCGGTCAGCAACAGGGAAGCGGCGGCCGTCGTCGTGACGGCCCGGAAGCTGCGCATGACGCATCACCCCAGAACCCGGCTCCCCGAGACCTCTCCCTCCATCCTAGGAACGCGCCACCCCACCCGCAGCCCCGGCCGCCGCGGGTGTGCCGGCCCCCGCAGGGCGTCACCCCGACACGGCGGCCCGGCTTCACGGTCCCGTGGGCGGGAACTGGAAGGGTGGGCGGGAGCCGACCCGCCGCACCGACCCCTGGGGGCCACGCCGATGACCGCACCCACACCCCGTCGCGCCCTGCTGGCCGTGGTCCTCGCGGCCGCGACCGCGGCCACCGTCCCCGGCGGTGGCGGCCGAGCCGCCGCGGCGGAGCCGAAGCCCGCCCCCGAGGGGCCGGGTCAGGACACCTCGGCCCCGGCCCCGGAGGGGGGCGCCGCCGGAGCCGCCCGCAAGACGGTGGACAACCGGTTCTGGTACGCGTACGCCCACTGGACCGCCGGCCTCCACCAGGGCACCACCGCCATCGGCGGCGCCCGCCCCGGCCTGGAGATCAAGACCCCGACGGGCCGCAGGGAGTACGCCGACCCGCACACCGGCAAGAAGAGCACCTGGGAGTACGCCACCTGGACCTCCCCGGTCCACACCTCCACCGTGCCCGCCACCGAGGCCATCGCCTCCTGGAACGCCCGCACCCCGGCCGGCACCTGGATCCAGATCGAGCTGCGCGGCACCTACACCGACGGCGCCGCCACCCCCTGGTACGTGATGGGCCGCTGGGCCGCCGGTGACGGGGACATCCGGCGCACCTCCGTGGACGGGCAGACCGACGGCAAGTCCACCGTCTGGACCGACACCCTCGCCGTGGACGCCCCCGCGAGCGGGCTGCGGATCAAGGACTGGCGGCTGCGCCTGACCCTGTACCGCAAGCCCGGCGCGAGCCGCGGCCCCACGGTGTGGCTGGCCGGCGCCATGGTCTCGGACGTCCCGGACCGGTTCTCGGTCCCGGCGACCACCGCCTCCGGCGGGGCCCACGAGCTGAAGGTGCCGAGGTACTCGCAGGAGACGCACGCCGGCCAGTACCCCGAGTACGACAACGGCGGCGAGGCCTGGTGCAGCCCCACCTCCTCGCAGATGATCATCGAGTTCTGGGGCCGCAGGGCCAGCGCCACGTCCGTGGCCTGGGTCAAGAAGGGCTACGCGGACCCGCAGGTCTGCCACGCCGCCCGCTCCACCTACGACGCCGCGTACAAGGGCTGCGGGAACTGGCCCTTCAACGCCGCCTACGCCGCCACCTACCGCCAGCTCGCGGGGGTCGTCACCCGCCTCGGCTCGCTGGCCGACCTGGAGACCCTGGTCCGGGCCGGCGTTCCGGTCATCACCTCGCAGTCCTTCACAGCCGAGGAGCTCACGGGCGCGGGCTACGGCACGGCCGGCCACCTGATGACCGTCATCGGCTTCACCGCCTCGGGCGACGTGATCGCCAACGACCCGAACTCGGCCGACAACACCGCCGTGCGCCGCGTCTACCGGCGGAGGCAGTTCGAGAACAACTGGCTGCGGACCAAGCGCCACAACGCGGCCGGCAAGGTCGTCTCCGGCACCGGAGGCGTCTGCTACCTCTACGGTCCGATCCGGCCGAACCCGGCTCAGGTCCTCGCGCTGCGGGCGGTCGGGGTGCTCTGAGATTTCGCGTTGCCACGAAAGGCTTGTAAGCGCAACATAAAGGGCAAAAGGGCAATAGGAGCTTCTCATAGGAGGCAGCCCGCCATGACCACGCAACCGAGAATCGAACACCACCCCGACCTCGCTGAGATGCGCTCGCGGTTCGAGCGGGTCACCAGCACTCCGAGTGCCCAGATCGTCGAGGCGCTGGCCCTGATGACGGGCCTCTACATCGCCGCCTCGCCGTGGATCGCCGGATTCAGCGGGCTCAGCTCGCTGGCGATCAACAACCTGATCGCGGGCCTGGCGTACTGCCTGTGCATGAGCGGACTCGGCTCCGCTTATGAGCGCACCCACGCCATGGCCTGGACGGCAGTCGGTCTCGCCGCCTGGACGATCGTCGCGCCCTTCGTCATCTCCGGCGACGTCAGCACCACCCGCACGGTGTGGAGCAACGTCCTCGCCGGCGGTATCGCCCTGTGCCTGGCCCTGGCCATGGCGGGCATGGCGGGCCGCGACCGCACCACCTGATCCGGCACACGCGCGCACACCCTTCACGCCCCCGGTCCGCAGCACGCGGCCGGGGGCGTGAGACATGCCACCCGTGACCATCGTCTCTACCGCGAGGGCCGCCCCCGCTGTCACATTGGAGGCATGACCGCACACAGCGCCGCCCTGACCGCCCGCGCCCGCAACCTGGTCCGCACCGGCGGACCGGAGGACGATTCCTCCTCCTGGCTGGAGCACGTGCTCGGCTGGACCCTGGTCGTGGTCGTGGCCATGTTCGTCACCCAGGTCGGCTGGTTCTTCTGACCTTCGCCCCGGCGGCCGCCGCAGCCCCGTCCTCCACCCCGGCTTCCGCTTCGGCTTGCGCCTCCGGCTCCGGCTCCACCCGCCAGTGCCCGTCCGGAATGCCCACCAGCCCGTACAGCGCCCGCACGGGCGACCGCGCCGGCAGCAGCACCACCCCGGCCAGCAGGGCGAACGCCCCGGTCCCGGCCCACCACCCCAGCAGCCGGACGAGGACGCTCGCGCCCACCGCCCCCGCGAACGGCAGCCCGTAGACCCCGGCCCCGGCGATCGCCACCGCGATCACCCTCGGCACCTTGAGGTCCGCCGCGGCGCCCGGCAGCCGCCAGCCCTCCACCAGCCAGCCGATCTCGGCGAGCAGCATCGTGCCGATGACGGCCGTCCCGAAGATCACCACGGCCAGGAAGGTGCCCGTGGTCGCGAAGGCCAGCACGCCGTTCACGACACCCTCCCCGGACCAGTCGGCCAAGGCCCGCGGATCGGCGCTCAGCAGCCGCTCGTACCCTCTGCCGTCCCACCCGTGGATCAGGGTGAAGAACAGCAGGAAGTACCCGGCCACCGCCTGGAGGTACCCCCAGTACCCGGCCCCGACCAGCACGAACAGCCGCGCCACCAGGAACCCGAGCAGCGCGCCGATCACCACCGAAGCCCCGTAGAAGAGGGCGAAGCCGGCCCACACCCCGTCGTGGTCGCGGGCCACGTGCATGGTCGACCAGGCCGGGTTCTGCCAGAGCAGGTACGCCCCCGTGGGGGCGGGCAGCAGGGCCGCGTAGAGCAGGGTGAGGGCCAGGTAGGGATTGGCCGCGCGGCTCCTCGTACGGACGCCCTCGCCCCGGACCGACCGCTCCCACCACTGGAGCTGGCGCCCGGCGGCCAACGCGAAGGTGGCGCCGATGCCGTACGCCCACAGCGGCGCGGCCTGTACCGGGATCACGAGGCCACCAGCCGCAGATCGTCGGTCCTGATCACGTCGGAGGTGACGAGCGCCTGCTCGGCGCTCACCCTGGTCATGAAGACGAACGGCGGGATGACCGGGGGAGCGGGCAGCCCGTCCGGGCTGAAGGTCACGCACAGCAGGCCCTCGATGCACCCGCTGAACCTCGTCAGGTACAAGGTCACCTCGCCGCTCAGGTCGAGCCTCTTGGCGGCGAGCCCGTACTCCTCGCCGCCGTCGCGGGTGCGCAGCTCGTAGTCGGTGAGCGTGGCGGCCCGCATTCGCAGCACCAGCACCTTCAGCGGGCCGTTCGCCGTGGGCACGTGCGTGACCCCCGCGAAGGCGAACCCCTGCGGGGCGAAGAGCGAGGTGGTCACGGTCGGGGGAGTGCGCGCGGCCATCGGCGGACCGGCCGTGGCGGCCCTCGCCTCCCCGGTGCCCGCCACCAGCGAGGCGAGCAGCACCACCGGCAGCGCGGCGGCCAGCGTGCGCGGTCCGCTGCCGTCCAGGCTCGGTACGTACGGTCCCTCCCCGCCCGCCTCCGGACCGGGCACCGGAGTCCAGCCGAAGGCCAGCGCGCTGCCCGCGATGCCGAGCAGCATCCCGACGAGGAAGCCCCCGAGGTTGGTCGCCACGAAGGACACCACCGAGAGCAGCAGCGCGTGGATCGAGACGTAGGCCCGGGTCTGCGGCAGCAGCCACAGGAACAGGCCGGCGGCGATCAGCGCGAGGCCGATCCCGATGGCCGCGATCCCGCCGAGGCCCAGGCTGACCAGCACGGTGAGCGGGGAGAGCGGGACCAGCAGCAGCTCGGTCCCGCCCAGGATCACCAGCAGCCCGCCCCAGAAGGGGCGGGTGCGGCGCCAGGTGCGCAGCCGCCGCCGGGGGCCGGGCAGCGGGAGGCGGCGTTCCAGCCACCCGCCGCCCGGCCCCGCGGGCCCGCGCAGGCCTAGAAGCACTTCGTGCCGTCCAGGCTGACGTTCAGCTTCAGGCCCTTGAGGCGGAAGTTGCCGCCGGTCGCCGACCAGGCGTGCGACTTCACGTCCACGACCTCGATGTCCCCGGCCTGGAGACCGAACTTGCCGGCCTCGCCCTTGATCCCGCCGACCTGGTCGAGGGTGGAGGCGTCGCGGCCGATCTGGGCCGTCCCGAAGACGGCGTCGCCGGCCAGGTCCTCGCCGTCGATGACGAGATTGCTGGCGGTGACGTTGCCCGCCGGGCCGCCGGCGGTCAGCTTGAAGATCACCTTGCCGACCGGGGTGTCCACCTCGGCGGCCTGGCAGATGTCGGTGAGGGTGGCCTCGCCGATGCCGAGCAGTGCGACGGGATGCCCCTTGCCGTCGACGGAGCGGTCCGTCTGCACGTAGGAGGACAGGCCCTTGCTGCTCAGCTTGGACGAGGAGACCTGGAAACTGGTCCCCGAGACGGCGAAGGAGGCGGCGAGCGCGCCCTGCGCCATGACCATCGCCATCGCTCCGACCGCGACGACCGCGGGCATCGCGACGGCGGCGGTCTTCTTCCAATTGGCCCGGCCCTCGGGCGCGTTCCTGGCCGTGTCGGTCCTGCTGGTGCCCATGATGTGGTCCTCCCGTACGTCGTCCGGTGCGCAGGGGGAGTGCAAAGGGGGGTGCCAGGGGGTCTGCCATACTGCGGGCATCCTGTGGCAGTTCGAGGCTAGGGCTGAATTTGAATAATAGTCAACAGCGGGGAACGACCGGACGTTCGCAGGTTCGGCGAGCCGAACTCATGGCGATCGGCCGCAAGTTGTTCGCCGACACCTCGTACGACGCGCTCTCCATGGACGACATCGCCAAGCACGCGGGCGTGGCCAAGGGGCTCATCTACTACTACTTCAAGAGCAAACGCGGCTACTACCTGGCCATCGTCGAGGACTCGGTGGCCGAGCTCGTGGCCCGCGCCGCGGGCGAGAGCGAACTGCCCAACGCGCAGCGGGTGCGCTCCACCATCGACGGCTACCTGTACTACGCCGAGCACCACCAGGCCGCCTACCGCACCATCGTCACCGGCGGCGTCGGCTCGGACTCCGAGGTCCTCGCCATCCGCGACGCCGTCCGCGAGGAACTCATCGCGACCATCGCCGAAGGCGCGTACGGCCGCCGCGAGATCCCGCCGGTCGCCCGGCTGGCACTGGTCGGCTGGCTCGCGGGCGTCGAGGGCAGCACCCTCGACTGGATCGGCCCGGCGGACGCCGCGGCGGGGGCTCCTGCGGCGGCTCCGGTGCGGGGCACTGACGAGGTGCCGGACCAAGCCCGCGGCGAGGTCCCGGCCCAGGTCCCGCCGCAGGACCCGGCCCAGGTGCCTCCTCAGGTCCAGGACCTGCCGCGGATCCCCGCCCAGGTCCCGCCGCAGGCCCGGGAGGGCCGCGGGCCCGGGGCTCCCGGCGACCCGGGGCACCCCGACCGGGCCGAGGTCGGAGCCCTGCTGGTGCGCACGCTGCGCGCGACCCTGACGGTGATCGAGGAGTTCGTCCCGGAATGCCCGGCCCCGCCCGTCCCCGAGGAGGATCTTCCGCCCGTGACGGGAAGCCCCTGATCGGGCATACTCAACCGCCGCAGCCCCTTGAACAGGACCTTCCCGCGATCCGGGAGGGCACCATCGGTTGTGAGCCCCGAGACCCGGCGACGCGTACCACCCTCACGCGCCGCCCCGTGCTTGAACGTGAGGAGAGCGCCGCCATGACCGACCGCGCGCCGCAGGTGGACCGATCGCTGCCCACCGAGGAGTCCCGAGACCTGCTCGCGCTCGTGCGCGAGATCGCGCAGCGGGAGATCCGCCCCCGGGCCGCCGAGGAGGAGGACACCGGCCGCTTCCCCCGTGAGGTCTTCGCGCTGCTCTCCGAGGCCGGACTGCTCGGGCTTCCGTACGCCGGCGAGTTCGGCGGCGGCGACCAGCCGTACGAGGTCTACCTCCAGGTGCTGGAGGAGCTGGCCGCGGCCCGCCTCACCGTCGGGCTCGGTGTCAGCGTGCACTCGCTGGCCTGTCACGGCCTGGCCGGTTACGGAACCAAGGAGCAGAAGGGCGCCCACCTGCCCGCCATGCTCGGCGGCGGACTGCTCGGCGCGTACTGCCTCTCCGAGCCGTCCTCGGGCTCCGACGCGGCCTCCCTGACCACCAAGGCGGTCCGCGACGGCGAGGACTGGCTGATCAGCGGCACCAAGGCCTGGATCACGCACGGCGGCGTCGCCGACTTCTACACGGTCCTGGCCCGCACGGGCGTGGACGGTCCGAAGGGCATCACGGCCTTCCTGGTCCCGGGCGACGCACAGGGCCTCACGGCGGCGGTCCCCGAGAAGAAGATGGGCATGAAGGGCTCGCCCACCGCCCAGTTGCACTTCGACGGGGTACGGGTCCCCGACTCGCGCCGCATCGGCGAGGAGGGCCAGGGCTTCACCATCGCCCTGGCCGCCCTGGACGCGGGCCGCCTCGGCATCGCCGCCTGTGCGATCGGCGTGGCCCAGGCCGCCCTGGACGAGGCCCTGGCCTACGCGCTGGACCGCAAGCAGTTCGGACACCCCATCGCGGACTTCCAGGGCCTGCGGTTCATGCTGGCCGACATGGCGACGAAGATCGAGGCGGGCCGCGCGCTGTACCTGGCGGCGGCGCGGCTGCGGGACGCGGGCAAGCCCTTCTCCCGCCAGGCGGCGATGGCCAAGCTCTTCTGCACCGACGCGGCGATGGCCGTCACCACGGACGCGGTCCAGGTCCTGGGCGGCTACGGCTACACGGCGGACTTCCCGGTCGAGCGGCTGATGCGCGAAGCGAAGGTCCTCCAGATCGTGGAGGGCACGAACCAGATCCAGCGCATGGTGATCGCCCGTCACCTCGCGGGCCCGGAATCCCGCTGACCGGCGGGCCCGGGGCGGAGCTGACCGCGCGGGAGGCCCTGTCCGACGCCGAGCTGAACGAACTGTTCTCCGCGTCCTGGCCGGGGCATCGGGACACGTCCTTCGCGCCGGTCCTGGCCCGCAGCCTGACCTGGATCGCGGCGCGCGGCGGCGGGCGGCTCGTCGGCTACGTCAACGTGGCCTGGGACGGGGGCGCGCACGCCTTCGTCCTCGACACCACGGTGCACCCGGACGAGCGCCGCCAAGGGCTCGGGGTGCGCCTGGTCAGGGCGGCCGCCGAGGAGGCGCGGGGCGCGGGCGCGCAGTGGTTGCACGTGGACCACGAGCCGCACCTCGGCGCGTTCTACGCCCGGTGCGGTTTCCGCCCGACGGAGGCGGGTCTGCTCGCCCTGTGAGCGGTCAGCCGCCGAAGAGGGGGCCGGTCGGCCAGATGGGGGAGGAGGCGATCCGGGACCACTCCGGGTCGCGCTGCCCCGGCACGGTCCGGCCGTCCTCCTCCCACCGGGTGAGCAGCGCACGGTAGATGGGCGGGTCGGGGGCCTGCCGAACCGATTCTTCGTACCCTGCGGCAGGCGCCCGCCGCCGGCGCCCCACCTTCGGCGTGGAAGTCTCCATCGTGGTCATACCGGGCCAACGCGCCACCGGAGCCACGGGTAACCCCGCCCATCCGTTCGATCTTTCCCCTCCGAGGTCCGCTCCGGGTCCCCTCCCGCTCCCTCCGCCTCCCCGCCGGAGCCGGGATCGCGCGATCCGTCACGCCGGTTCGACGGGCAGCCACAGCTCGCAGGTCGCGGTGCTGAAATCGCCGGCGCGTTCGAGGATCGTGACGATCGAGGGGCCGGGCCGCAGGAGCCACGGGTTGGAGGGGAACCACTCGGTCGCGGTCGCCGCCCAGGTCGTCTGCAGGGCCTGCGGATGGGGCCCGGCGGTGCGGAACACCGCCCACGTGCCGGCCGGCACCTCGATGGCGTCCAGGTCGTCGGGCGCCGCCGTCTCCCGGGACAGGGCGACCCCGTGCAGGTAGGTCAGCTCGCTCCCCTCCGTGCCGTCGGGGTCGACGTCGTCGGAGACCTGCAGCAGGCCCGCCGGTTCGGCGTCACCGAGGGCCTTCAGCCGGAGGTGCTCCTCCGGCGGCAGCGCGGTGATGTGCCGCTGGATGTGCGGGTTGACGCCCTGGTGGACGAGCGGAACCCGGACGGCGTGTCCGACCAGCCGGAACGCGGGGCGGTCGATGAGGCGGGTGTCCATGGGGATGCTCCCTTCGACGGTCAGGCGGATCCTGAGCCGTGGCTGTGTGCGCAGGGGGCCTCCGTCGCGGCGCACGTCACGGGGACCGGCGCCGTGAACCGCGCGGAACGCGCGTCCGAACGCCTCGGTCGAGCCGTATCCGTACCGGACGGCGATGCCCAGCAGATCGGCTTCGCCCCGCACGACGTCGGCGGCGGCGACGGTCATGCGGCGCCGGCGCACGTACTCCGACAGCGGCATGCCGGCCAAGGACGAGAACATCCGGCGCAGGTGGTACTCGGTCGTGCCGAGCTCCGCGGCCAGTCCGTGGACGTCGAGTTCCTCCGCGAGGTGTTCCTCGACGAGAGCGACGAGCTGGTTGAGTGCCGAGATCACGAGGCCTCCTTTCGATCTCCACCCTGCCCGGTCGCACCCCGCCGGGACCCGACCGTTGCGATCCGATCCGATCGTGCCGCCGATCGCCTTACGGGCCGTGCGGCACGGAGGGCCCGTACGTGCCGCACGGCGGCCGGCTCGTCAGCCGTTCCCGGTGGTTCCGGGCCCGGAACCACCGGGAAGTACGGCGAGCGTCAGCGCCGAGTCCGCGTGCAGCGTGATGCGCACCGGCGCGAAGGCGGTGGCGTCCAACGGGGACTCCCCGGTCCCGGGGTTGCGGGCGTAGCGCGGATGGGCGCCCCCGCTGATCTGCCAGCGGACGCGGTGCCCGGCGGCGAAGCGGTGGGCGGTGGAGCTCATCGGCACGGTGATCCGCGAGGGCTCCTGCCCGTCCGTCCGGAGCCGGCCCAGCCCGTCGCAGACGTTGATCGAGCGGCCTTGCGCGTCCACGTCGCACAGGCGGGTGAAGACGTCGGCGTGGCCGGTGTCCGTGGAGACGCTCAGCCGTGCGGAGACCGGGCCGAGTACGTCCAGGGGCTCGGTCAGCGGCGGGCCGGTGAAGGTCAGTACGTCGTCCCGGATCTCCAGGGTGCCGTTGTCGCGGGCACCGGCCGTACGGGAGAGCAGCGGGCCGCCGACCGAAGGGGTGGGGTCGGCCGGGTCGTAGCGGAACGAGACCAGGGGGGCGGATTCCGCGGTGGCCTGCCGGATCAGATGCCCTTGCGCGGTGGGAAACAACGGACCGACGTCCGCGGCCGGCGGCCAGGCCTCGAGGTCCCGCCAGCCGCCCTCGCCCTCGCCGCCGCCTTCGCCGCCGACGTGCACGCGCACCCTCGTGGGACGCAGCGCCGAGGAGTCGGCGCACAGGTGTGCGCGCAGCCAGGCGAGGCTCTCGGCGAACACCTCGGGCCACCCCTGCTGCAGCGCTGACGTATGGGTCCAGGGGCCGACGAGCAGGGCGGTCTCGCAGTCGGCCTCACGGAGCCGGCGGTACTGCTCGAAGGTCTGGTCGCCCAGCACGTCGTGCCATCCGGTGATCAGAGCGGTCGGCACCGTCAGCCGCCGCGCCACCGCCGCCAACGACGCACCGTCCCAGTACGCGTCCTCGGCGTCCGGGTGGGACATCACCTCGTTCAGCCAGGGCACGTCGCCCCCGAGGGCGGACGCGTGCGCCCCGCGCAGCGGCTGTGCGGTGGTGACCTCGCGCAGGCGCCGCTGCAGGCGCAGGGTCGCCTTCAGGAACGGTGCCATCCCCCGGTGCTGGTAGGTCATGCCGACGCCGACGGCGAGGGCGTTCTCCAGGCGGAGGGCGCCGTCCGCGTGGAACAGGGCGTGCGGATCGTGCAGCCCCACCTGCACCACCATCGCCTTCAGCTCCGGTGGCGGGTCCTCGGCGAGGGCCCACTGCACGTATCCCAGGTAGCTGGGGCCGACGGTCCCCAGCGTTCCGTCGAACCAGGGCTGCTCGCGCAGCCAGGACACGGTGGCCCGGCCGTCGGCCGCCTCGTTGCGCCACAGGTCGAACTCGCCGCCGGAACCACCGGTACCGCGACAGCTCTGCAGCACCACGTGGAAACCCTGCTCGGCGAAGAGCACGCCGTACATGGGGGACCACGGCAGGCCCCTGCCGTACGGAGAGCGGACCAGGAGGGTGGGGAAGTCGCCCTCGGCGCGGGGGAAGTAGTGGTCCGTGATCAGCGGGCTGCCATCGGCGGCCGGCACCGCCAGCCCCGGCTCCCACCCGACGGCGTGCCGCCTGGCCGGCAGGCCCTTCCAGGTCGCCCTCATGAGCCGTGAGGCCAGCGGCGGCTTCCCGGAAGGCGGTGTCCAGGCCGTCCTCGTCACAGGACCGTGCGTCTGAGTTGTCATGGTTCCCCTCCTCGCTATCCGTACACTGTACGAGAATAGCCCATGCTTGGATGGGACCGTAAGGGCCGGCTCGATCAAGGGAGGGGGTGCGGGCAGTGCCCCGTACAGGAGAGACCGGCACGCCGGGCGTCGACCCCGAGCAGCTCTGGCTGGGCTCCGCGAAGCCCCGCAGGGGCCGCAAGCCCTCCTTCAGCCGAGAGGTGATCACGGCGGCGGCCGTCGCCTTGGCGGACGCGGAGGGCCTCGAAGCGGTCACCATCCGCAGGGTCGCGGCCGAGGTCGGCGCGGGCGCCATGTCGCTCTACAGCTACGCCCCCGACAAGGAGACGCTGCTGGAGCTGATGGTTGACCACGTCACCGCCGAACTGCTGACCGGGGATTTCCTCGCCGGGGACGCGCCGACCGGAGACGGGCCGACCGGGGGCAGGTCGACCGGGGGCAGGTCGACCGGTGATGCGCCGCCCGGGGACGCGCCGGCCGGGGGCAGCTCGGCCGGAGATGCGCCGACGGGAGACGGGCCGGCCGGGGGTGCGCCGCCCAGGGACGCGCCGACCGGGGGCAGCTCGGCCGGGGACGCGCCAGCCGGGGATGTGCCGACGGGAGACGGGCCGGCCGGGGATGCGCTGCCCGGGGTCGCGCCGCCCGGGGCCGGGCCCGCCGGCGACTGGCGCATGGAGCTGAAGGCCATCGCGCACCTCCAGCGCGCCCACATGCTGCGCCACCCCTGGCTGCCCGCCGCCCTGACCGGCCGCCGCGTGCCCGGCCCCAACACCCTGGCCTTCCTGGAACGCGCGCTCGCCGCCCTGCGGCCCACCGGACTGGACGGTGCGGCGAAGCTGGAGGTGTTCGCCCAGCTCACCGCATTCGTGGCCGGGCACGTCGCCCATGAGATCGCGGGGGCCGCGGCCCTGCGGTCCCCCGACCGGCTCGCGGCCGAAGCCCGCTACCTCGGCGCCGTCGCCGCGGACGGCCGGCACCCGGAACTCGCCGAGGCCCTCGCCGCCCCCGGACGCCCCCTCGCGCCGGAAGCCACCTTCGCCCGCTTCCTGAACCGCCTGATCGACGGCCTGAACACCGACTGATTCCGCTCCGCCGCGGCGGGCCCCGGCGTTCCCGGAGCGGGAGGGGTGTCCTCGGCCCGGCCCCGCCGGGTCCCCGCACGATGTGTCTCCCTGCCAGTTCGTGCCACAACCCTGTTCTCCGGCCCGTGATCTGACGTACCGTCATTTCCGCCCAGGTGTCACCCCCCGCACCCGTCCACGGAGGTTCGCCATGCCCGCCGACCGGCCCGTACCGCTCGACGAATACCCCATCCACCAGGCCCCGTTGTCGATGAAGCACCTCGTCACCGGAGACCGCAACGCCTACGACCGCTGCATCTTCCACGTCTTCGACCACGCGGGTCGCGCCGTCCTGATCCTCGGCCTCGGGGTCTACCCCAACGCCGGGGTCATAGACGCCTACGCCACCCTCCGGGTCGGCGACGAACTCCTCGCGGTCCGCGCCTCCGACGCCCTCACCGACGACCGCATGAACCTCTCCGTCGGCCCGCTCCGCATCACCGTCGACGAACCCCTCCGGCGGATCAGTCTCTCCTGCGCCGCCGACCCCGAGGACCCCGACGGGCTCTCGTACGAGATCACCTGGACCGCGGAGTTCCCCGCCGTGTGGGAGCCGCACCACACCCAGCGCCGGGGCGACCGCCTCATCCTCGAAGGCCGCCGCTTCGTCCAGGCCGGCAGCGTCGCCGGCACCATCCGCGCCAAGGGGGAGGAGTTCACCCTCGACGCCGACTGGACCGGCACCCGCGACCGGAGCTGGGGCGTGCGCCCCATCCCCGGCGAGGAGGGCGGCCGCGCCGCCGAGGAGCACCGCCCCGAAGGGTTCCACTGGCTCTGGATCCCCGTCCGGTTCGAGGACCGCTTCCTGATGGTCATCGCGCAGGAGGACGCCGACGGCCACCGGGCCCTCAGCGAGGCCGTCCAGGTCTTCCCCGAGAGCAGCGGCCGCCACGACGTCCAGCTCGGCTGGCCGCACACCGACATCCGCTACCGCCCCGGCAGCCGCCACCCCGAGAGCGCCGTCGTCCACCTCACCGACCCGGCCGGCCGCAAACCCCTCGAACTCGGAGTGGAGATCCTGAACTCCTCCCCGCTCGCCGTCGGCGCCGGCTACCCGCCCGCCTCCGACTGGCAGCACGGCACCTGGCAGGGCCGCGCCTGGACCGACCGCCGCACCTACGACCTCTCCGACCCCGCCGCCCATCCCATGGCCGCCTTCGGAGTCACCGACCACTCGGCCCGCTTCACCCTCGAAGGCCGCACCGGCTACGGCATCTTCGAGCACGGCAGCTTCGGCCGCCACGACCCCAGCGGCTTCGCCGACTACAGCTCGGTCGCCCCGTAGCCCGGCCCGGAACCGCACACCTCGCACCGCGCACCGCGCACCTCAAGCCGCACGCCTCAACGGCCAATCCAGAGAAGGGGTTTCCCATGGCAGGACCGGCACCGCGCCCCCGTACCTCCACCCGCGAACCCGAGGAGCTGGGCCGGCGCCTCGCCGCCTGGCT
Source organism: Streptomyces sp. NPDC002886 (assembly GCF_042888445.1). NCBI lineage: Bacteria > Bacillati > Actinomycetota > Actinomycetes > Kitasatosporales > Streptomycetaceae > Streptomyces > Streptomyces sp. NPDC002886. The sequence goes on along the minus strand of NZ_JBIAPV010000005.1, from coordinate 46,178 downwards.
CGACACCGAGCTGCCCGGCGCCAAGGTCACCAACATCTCCGTCCCCGGCTCCAACGGCATGTCCAGCGAGACCCTGCTCTTCGACATAGAGCACCCGGACGCCCCGATCCACGCCTGCGCGCTGCGCCTCGCCGCCGACCCGGCCGCCTACACCGTCTTCCCGACGTACGACATGCCCCGCCAGCACCGGGTCATGAGCCTGGTCGCCGCCCACACCGACCTGCCGGTCCCGCGCGTGCAGTGGCTGGAAGAGGACCCCGGCCCGCTCGGAGCCCCGTTCTTCGTGATGGCCCGCGCCGAAGGGCGCGTACCGCCCGACGTGATGCCCTACACCTACGAGGGGAACTGGCTGCACGCCGCGACCGACGCGCAGCGTGCCGCGCTCCAGGAGGCGAGCGTCGCGCTGCTCGCCCGGCTGCACGACCAGTTCCCGGCCGAGGAGGCGACGTTCCTCCTCCCGGAGGGCGACGGCAGCCCGTTGCGCCGCCACGTCGAGTCCCAACGCGCCTACTACGACTGGGTGGTTGAGGGAAAGTCCCGATCACCGCTCCTTGAGCGGGCGTTCGCCCGCCTGGAAGAGCTGTGGCCGGCCGACGAGGGCGGCCCGGCCGTCCTCAACTGGGGCGACGCGCGCATCGGCAACGTCATCTTCGAGGCCGACGGCTTCGAACCCGTGGCCGTCCTCGACTGGGAGATGGCGGCCTGCGCCCCGCGCGAGGTGGACCTCGGCTGGACCGTCTACCTGCACCGGTTCTTCCAGGACCTGACGGTCGGTTTCGGCCAGCCGGGCCTGCCGGAGTTCCTGCGCCGCGAGGACATCGAACGCCGGTACGCCGAACTCACCGGGCACACGCCGCGGGACATGGAGTTCCACACGCTCTACGCCGCCCTGCGGCACGGGATCGTGATGCTGCGCATCGCCTACCGGCAGGCGCACTTCGGAGAGGTGGAGATCCCGGCCGATCCCGACAGCCTGATCCTGCACCATGCCAGCCTCACCGCCATGGTGCAGGGAACGTACTGGTAGGCGCCCCGGTACCCGCTCGGCCCGTGCTCAGGCGGCCTGCGCGTGCTGGCGCATCTGCGGCATCACCGCGGGCGCCGGCATCCGCACGGGCCGCGAGCCGGGGCCGCCGACGTGCGAGAAGGGCTGCGTCCGCCAGTCCAGCCCCTGCGGCAGCGCAAGGTGGACGACGGGCTCCAGCTCCGTGACCTCGCCGTCGCCGAAGCCGAGGGTGGGCAGCGCGTCGGAGGCGGGCCGCCCGGTGCCCGCGCACACCGTGAGCCCGAAGGGGTTCCACGGGCTCAGGCAGAGGGCGTGCTCCGGCAGGAACTCCTCGTCCGCGACGAGGGCGATCGGCTGGCCGCAGTCGGGGCAGGTCGCGTGGTGGATCTCGAAGCTCTCGCCGTATTCGAGGTAGTCGTCGTCGTCGGCGTATCCGCCCTCGACGATTTCCAGGGGCTCCGGTTCGGTGCGACCGGCGCGCTTGGTGTTCAGCATGGATGTACTCCCCCTTGGGTGGGCCGGGCGGGCAGGTTCTTCGGCCACGGCCACCCCAAGCACTTCCCGTCGCGCGGCACGAGTAACCACATCCGGCCGCCGTACGCCCGCTTACCCCTGTGGCCTTGGTCACATGCCCGCCGCAGGTGCCACCTCAATCCGTGGACACGGCTGGGCCTGAAGGGTTCGGGGCCGTAAGTTGTGCGGCTATGAGCGCAATGGAGGAGCTGGACCGCCAGATCGTGGATCTGCTCGTACGCGACGGGCGGATGAGCTACACGGACCTGGGCAAGGCCACCGGACTGTCCACGTCGGCGGTCCATCAGCGAGTACGCCGGCTGGAGCAGCGCGGGGTCATCCGCGGTTACGCGGCGGTCGTCGACCCCGAGGCCGTCGGTCTTCCCCTCACGGCCTTCATCTCGGTCAAGCCCTTCGACCCGAGCGCACCCGACGACATCGCGGACCGGCTGTCCGGGGTTCCCGAGATCGAGGCCTGCCACAGCGTCGCGGGCGACGAGAACTACATCCTCAAGGTCCGCGTGGCCACCCCCCTGGAGCTCGAAGACCTCCTGAGCCGCCTGCGCGCCCTGGCCCACGTCTCCACCCGCACCACGGTGGTCCTCTCCACCCCGTACGAGGCCCGCCCGCCCCGGGTGTAGCGGCCCCTTCGGCGTTCGAGGAGCGGGGGTCCGGGGGCCGGCCCCCGGGGAACGGCAGAAGGGCGGGCAGGGGGACCTCGCCCCGCAGGGCCCCCACCCAGGGCCCGTGTTCCGCGAGGCGAACCGCACCCGCCAGACTGTCGGCATGACAGACCGCACCACCGCCGACTCCGCCACAGCCGCCGGAGACCCCACCCCCACCGCCGGAGGCCCCCGCACGGTCCTCCTCCGCGGCGGAGAGGTCCACAGCCCCGCCGATCCCTTCGCCACCGCGATGGTCGTCGAGCGCGGCCACATCGCCTGGGTCGGCTCCGAGGGCGCCGCCGACGCCTTCGCGCAGGGCGTGGACGAGGTCGTCGACCTCGGCGGGGCGCTCGTCACCCCCGCCTTCACCGACGCCCACGTGCACACCACCTCCGCGGGCCTCGCCCTGACCGGCCTGGACCTGTCCACGGCCGCCTCCCTCGCCGAAGCCCTCCAGCGCGTGCGCGCGTACGCCGAGGCCCGCCCCGGCGACCGGGTGCTCCTCGGCCACGGCTGGGACGCCGCCCGCTGGCCCGAGCGCCGCACACCGCGCAGGCGGGAGCTCGACGAGGCCACCGGGGGCCGCCCGCTCTACCTCAGCCGCATCGACGCGCACTCCGCCGTGGTCACCACGGCCATGCTCGGGCTCGTGCCCGAGGTCCGCGGGGCCGCCGACGAACCGCTGACCCGTGACGCCCACCACGCCGTACGCCGCGCCGCGCTCGGGGCCCTCACCCCGGCCCAGCGCGCCGAGGCCCAGCGGGCCGCCCTCGACCGGGCCGCGTCCCTCGGCATCGGCTCCGTCCACGAGTGCGGCGGACCGGAGATCTCCTCCCCGGAGGACTTCACCGCCCTCCTGGAGCTCGCGCGGACCCACCCGGGCCCGCGGGTCTTCGGCTACTGGGCCGACCGGGACCTCGCCCTCGTCAAGGAACTCGGCGCCGTAGGGGCGGCCGGCGACCTCTTCGTCGACGGGGCCCTCGGCTCGCACACCGCCTGCCTGCACGCCCCGTACGCCGACGCGGAGCACACCGGCACGGACTACCTCGACGCGCGGGCCGTCGCCGAGCACGTCGCCGCCTGCACCGAGGCGGGCCTCCAGGCGGGCTTCCACGCCATCGGGGACGCCGCGATCACCGCGGTGGTCACCGGGGTCCGGGCAGCCGCCGACAAGGTCGGCCTGGACCGCGTCCGCGCCGCCCGGCACCGCGTCGAGCACGCCGAGATGATGACCCCGGCCACCATCGCCGCCTTCGCGGAGCTCGGCCTCACGGCCTCCGTGCAGCCCGCCTTCGACGCGCTGTGGGGCGGTGAGCAGGGCATGTACGCCGACCGGCTCGGAGCCGAGCGCGCCCGCACCCTCAACCCGTACGCGGCCATGCTCAAGGCCGGAGTCCCGCTGGCCTTCGGCTCCGACGCCCCGGTCACCCCGCTCGATCCCTGGGGCACCGTCCGGGCGGCCGCCTTCCACCGCACTCCGGCCCACCGCATCTCCGCACGGGCGGCCTTCGCCGCCCACACGCGCGGCGGCTGGCGGGCCCTGGGCCGCGACGACGCGGGCATCCTCGTCCCCGGCGCCCCGGCCGACTACGCGGTGTGGGACACGGCCGAACTGGTCGTCCAGGCCCCCGACGACCGGGTCGCCCGCTGGTCCACGGACCCCCGCTCCGGGACCCCCGGACTGCCGGACCTGACCCCCGGCGGGGAGCTGCCGGTCTGCCTGGCGACCGTGGTCGGCGGCCGGGAGGTATTCGTACGGCCACAGGGGTGATGAGGGTGGCCGTGGTTCGGCGAGGGCGGCCGGACCCGGATAGGTTCGGCCGGGTCCACCACCGGACGTCCGAACCGGACGGAGCCGATCGCTCAGCCGCGCCCGCGCCTCGGGGGCGAGGGAAGGTTTCGCCGCAAGGGTGTCCCCCCTGCTCCGCAAGAGAATTGGGGGCCGGTGGCCTCAGATCGGGGCCCCGCGGTCCAGTAGACAACGGTCAGGCGGCCCGCAGCCAGCGGGAGCCGGTCCGGCCCGAAGGACCGCGGGCCCCGATCGCTGTTCTAAAATCATCCTCTGCGACACGACGTACTGGATGTACGAGAACGCAAAAGGGGAATCAGTGAGCGACGGCGGACAGCGAAGCTACGGACCGCTCGGCACGGCCTTGGTGATCATTCCGACCTATAACGAGGCGGAGAACATCGGGCTGATCGTCGGCCGCGTCCGCGCGGCTGTGCCCGCGGCGCACGTCCTGGTCGCGGACGACAACAGTCCCGACGGCACCGGAAAGCTCGCCGACGAGCTGGCGGCGTCGGACGACCAGGTCCACGTCCTGCACCGCAAGGGCAAGGAGGGCCTCGGGGCCGCCTACCTGGCCGGCTTCACCTGGGGCCTGGAGAACGGCTACGGCGTCATCATCGAGATGGACGCCGACGGCTCCCACCAGCCCGAGGAGCTGCCCCGGCTGCTCACCGCCCTGGAGGGCGCCGACCTGGTGCTGGGCTCGCGCTGGGTGCCGGGCGGCCGGGTGGTCAACTGGCCCAAGAGCCGCGAGTTCCTCTCCCGGGGCGGGTCCACGTACTCCCGGCTGATGCTGGGCGTCCCGATCCGCGACGTGACCGGCGGCTACCGCGCCTTCCGCCGGGAGACCCTCGAGGGCCTGGGCCTGGCCGACGTGGCCTCGGCGGGCTACTGCTTCCAGGTCGACCTGGCCCGGCGGGCCGTGCAGAAGGGCTTCCGCGTCGTCGAGGTGCCCATCACCTTCGTCGAGCGCGAGTTCGGCGACAGCAAGATGAGCAAGGACATCGTGGTGGAGGCCCTCTGGAGGGTCACCCAGTGGGGCCTCAAGGAGCACGCCGGCAAGCTCTCGGACAAGCTGACGGGCAAGCCCCGGGGCAAGTAGGCCCGCTCCGGGGGTGGTGCGCGCCACCCCTAGGGGATGTCCGGTACCTCCGGCTGAGGACGTCTTTACGCCGCCCCAGGCACACTGGGGATATGACGACCGGAGTTCCGACCTCTACGGCCCCCCGGCGGCGTTCGCCCGCCCGTACGTACCTCCCCCTGGCCATCGCGGCCTGGCTGGTCCTGGAGATCTGGCTGCTCGGCCAGGTCGCCGGAGCAGTCGGCGCCGGCGGTGTCGCCCTGCTGCTCGCGGGCGGCCTGGTGCTGGGTGCGGTGGTCATCAAGCGGGCCGGGCGACGCGCCTTCAAGAACCTGACGGAGACCTTCCAGCAGGCCCAGGAGGGCCGTCAGCCGACTGCGCCGCAGCCGGGCAAGCCCGGCACGGGCAACGGCCTGACCATGCTGGCCGGTCTGCTCCTGATGATGCCGGGCCTGATCTCCGACGCGGCCGGTCTGCTGCTCCTGCTCCCGCCGGTCCGCGCCTGGATCGGCCGCAGGGCCGCCGTCTCCCTCGAGCGGAAGATGGCCTCCGCGCCGGCCGGTTCCTTCGGCGACGCCTTCCAGCAGGCCCGGATCCATTACCCGGACGGCAAGGTCGTCCCGGGCGAGGTCATCCACGGCGAGGTCATCCGCGAGGACGCCCCGCAGCGGCCCGACCAGGGCAACCGGCCGCCGCTGACCCCCTGAGACGACAGCACGAAGCGGAGGGGCCCCCCCCACACCCCGGGGGGGGGCCCCCCCCGTCGGGCGGTGTTAAAGCGCCGCGGGGGGGTGCGGCTGTGACGCGGCCTTGG
>NZ_JBIAPV010000005.1:0-40300 GCF_042888445.1 Streptomyces sp. NPDC002886 | reverse complement strand
GGCCCCCCCCGGGCACCCGGCCCCGGGGGGCCCCCGCCCCCCCCCCCCCGGCGGGGGGGGCCCCCCCCCCCCCGGGGGGGGGGGCCCCTCCGCTTCGTGCTGTCTTACTGCGCCGCTGTGGCGTCCGGCTGTCAGGCGGACTTGCGGCTGTCCCGCGGATGCACGGCAATGTTCATGGCGCCGGAACGAAGGACCGCCAGCCTCTCGGCCAGCACTTCCTCCAGCTCCTCGCGGGTGCGCCGCTCCATGAGCATGTCCCAGTGCGTTCGCGCAGGCTTGCCCTTCTTCTCTTCGGGCCCATCCCCGTCAACCAGGAGTGCCATGGCGCCACACGCCTTGCACTCCCACTCCGGCGGAATTTCTGCCTCAACCGAGAACGGCATCTCAAATCGATGTCCGTTCTGGCATGCGTACTCCACCGCCTGGCGCGGGGCCAGATCGATGCCGCGGTCCGTCTCGTAGCTGGTAACCACGAGCCGCGTACCGCGGAGAGCTCGCTCACTCATGAATCGTGCCTCCCGGGCTTGTCGCCCACAGGACAGGTGTCGCTGTCGTCGTCATCCGGTCAACGTCCGGTCGGCGGTATAGATTCCCGCTCCGGGTCATGCGTCGCCCGTCGTACCGCCCCTTGTTGTACCCACCAGTGCCCGTTTTGTCACATCTGGCAGCAGATGTCACCCAACGTCTTCACTTCATAAGCACGCAGTAACGGTCCGCCTGGCAGGCCAAAGGCGTACACTACCGGCCCTTAGCTTGAACGTCGAAATTCGTTCCGAATTAGCGCGCCCGTAGCCCCTCGGATCCGTCGGATCCCTGGTCAGATCCGCTCGGGTACAGGATTCCCCGCCGCCTCCACCGCGCGCCGCACCGGCACTCGGGCGAGGAGCACGAAACCCAGTGCGAAGAAGACCACCAACGAGATGATCGCGTCCCGGTAACTGCCCGTGACCTGGTACGTCAGCCCGAAAACCAGGGGTCCCACCCAGCTCAGCCCCCGGTCGCTCATCTCGTACGCGGAGAAGTACTCGGCCTCCTTGCCCGCCGGAACCAGGTGCGAGAACAGTGAGCGCGACAGCGCCTGACTGCCGCCCAGCACCAGCCCGATCATCGCGGCGAGCGCGAAGAACCACACCGGGGTCCGGGCCGGCAGGAAGTACCCGGCGGCCAGCGTCACGCCCCAGGCCACCAGAGATCCGAGAATCGTCCGCTTGGCGCCGTACCGGACGGCCAGCCGGCCCATCCCGAGCGCACCCGCCACCGCCAGGATCTGCACCAGCAGAACGGCCACGATGAGCGTGGACTGCTCCAGCTCCAGCTCCTCGGAGCCGTAGACGGAGGCCTGGGAGATCACGGTCTGCACGCCGTCGTTGTAGATCAGGTACGCCAGCAGGAACGACAGGGTCAGCGGATAGCGCCGCATGTCCTTCAGCGTGGCCACGAGCTGCTTCCAGCCGCTGACGGGCGGACCCTCCCCGGGCTCCCGGACCACGGCCCGGTCCCGGAGCCGGCGCAGCGGGACGATCGTGAAGGCGCCCCACCAGAGCCCGGCCGAGGCCAGGCATATCCGTACGGCCTCGCCCTCGGTGAGCCCGAAGGAGTCGTGGCCCTGGTAGAGCACCAGGTTCAGCACGAGCACGAAGGCGCCCGAGGTGTACCCGAAGGCCCAGCCGCGCGAGGAGACGGTGTCCCGCTCCTCCGGGGTGGAGATCTGCGGCAGATAGGAGTTGTAGACCACCACGGAGCACGACAGCGAGGCGTTCGCGACGATCAGCAGCAGTCCGCCGAGCAGGTACCGGTCGCCGCTCAGGAAGAACATCCCGGCGGTGGCCGTCGCGCCCGTGTACGCGGCCGCCGCCAGCAGCGGCTTCTTGCGGCCGCTCCGGTCGGCCAGGGCGCCCACCAGCGGCATGATCAGGACGGCGACGATCACCGAGGCCGACACGGTGTACGCGAAGTAGGAGCCCGCCCGCACCGGGATGCCCAGTGGGTGGACGTAGCCGTCGGAGTCGGCGGCGGCCTTGGCCACCGCCGTCAGGTACGGCCCGAGGAACACCGTGAGCACGCTCGTCGAGTAGACCGAGCTGGCGAAGTCGTAGAAGTACCAGCCGTGCTGTTCGCGCTTGCGCGCCGCCGCCGCGGCCTTGGCCCCGGCGGCGTCCGGTCCGCCGTCCCCGGCCCCCGGTTCCGCGTCTTCCGTCGTCCGCGCACTCATTGGTGCCCCCTCGCTGGTCCCCGTACCGCTTCGGCCGCCACCACCGGGCGCGCAGCCGTTCGGGCCGGTCAGGCCCAGGCTCCGCGCCGGTCCAGCACCGTGCGCAAGATGTCGATCCGGTCGGTCATGATGCCATCGACTCCGAGGTCCAGGAGAGCCTCCATGCGTTCCGGTTCGTTCACGGTCCACACGTGCACCTGGAGCCCCCGCTCGTGGGCCGCCCGCACGAACCTGCGGTCCACCACGCGGATGCCCGCCTGGGTCTCCGGCACCTGCGCCGCCACCGCGCCCGCGCGCAGCGCCGCGGGGATCGCGAGCGACCGCAGCCGCAGCCCGAGCACCCCCGCGACCCCGTACGAGGTCGCCAGCCGGGGGCCGGCGATCTTCTGGGCCCGGGCGACCCGGCGCTCCGAGAAGGAGCCCACGCACACCCGGTCCCACACCCCGGTCCGCGCGATCAGGCCGACCAGCGGGTGCACGGCGGACTCGTCCTTGATGTCCACGTTCCACCGGGCGTCCGGGAACTCCTCCAGCAGGTCCTCGAAGAGCGCGAGGGGCTCGCTCCCGGCGGCCCGGACCTCGCGGATCCGGCTCCACGGCAGCTCCCGGATGCGGCCCTGTCCGTCGGTGATCCGGTCCAGGGTGGCGTCGTGGAAGGCGACCAGTTTCCCGTCGGCGCTGGCGTGCACATCGGTCTCGAAGTACCGGTAGCCCGCGGCGGCGGCCCGCCGGAAGGCCGCGGCGGTGTTCTCCAGCCCGTCCGCGGCCCCGCCGCGGTGCGCGAAGGGGATAGGACCGGGGTGGTCGAGGTAAGGGTGGGGGAGGCGTCCGTGTGTCACCGCGGCAGTATGCCCGCTGCTCGCGCCGGCGCGGGAGCACCCCCGGTTGCCGGTGGGTGAACGGCCGCCGGGTCAGCTCCCCGGCATGCGCGGCCCGCGGCCGGAGTACACGTACGCGGCACGGCCGCGCGGGTCGTCGTAGCACTCGGCCTCGCCCCGGTGCACCGCCACCAGCGAGTCCGGTCCCCGCCACCAGTCGTCCGCGATCCCCGCCACCTCGGGAACCCGCTCGAAGCCGGTCAGGTCGAGGTCGTCCACCGCGTCACCGGTGAGCCTGGTGACCCGGTCCGCCCACCGGAAGGCGAAGTGGGCCAGCGCCTGCGACTCGATCCACCCCTCCACCGTGGCGTGCAGCGGGGCCCAGCGTTCGCCGTAGGCGCCGAACTCGCCGTCCGGAGAGATCAGGAACCCGAAAGCGACCGAGCACCGCGGGAATCCCGCGGGGATCCACCACCCCTCCTCGGCGGAGCCCTCCGGCATGTCGGTGTCCAGGACCTTGGGTCCGCCCTCGAACTGGTGCGAGGGCGGCAGGATCAGGCCGCCCCAGCGCGCCGCGTACGCCTCCGCCCGGTCGATCTCCCGCGCCGGGGCGCCGTGGGCGAGCCAAAGCCCCCGGTGGGCGCCGACGTCCACCGGCTCCTGCCGGGTGCACTGCACCGTCACGAAGTGGGCGGCGCGCTCGGTCAGGTCCGGGATGCCGCGCGGAAAGAGGTCCAAGGCCACCTTCCGGACGCTACAGGCGGGCCCCGGACCGGGGCCTCCCCATTTCGCGCGGAGCACTCCGTGGCACCCTGGACCCGGCAGAACCAATCCAATGCCGGCTCCCACGGGCCGGCAGGGGCCAATTCGACGAAGGTGGACCGGACGACATGGCGCAGTGGACCTCGGCTGTCGGTGCCGCACAGCTCGGCCGGCTCATCACCTCCCAGCAGGGCCGGACCGCCCCGCCCGGCGGGCGCAAGCTGCCCGCGTACCGCATGCTCGCCGACGGGATCCGCCTGCTCGTCCTGGAGGGCCGCATCCCCGTCGCCGCCCGGCTCCCCGCCGAGCGGGAACTGGCGGCCTCCCTCTCCGTCAGCCGCACCACCGTCGCCGCCGCCTACGAGGCCCTGCGCGGCGAGGGGTTCCTGGAATCCCGCCGGGGCGCGGGCAGCTGGACCTCCGTGCCCGCCGGCAACCCCATGCCGGCCCGCGGCCTGGAGCCGCTGCCCCCCGAGTCCCTCGGCTCGATGATCGACCTCGGCTGCGCCGCCCTCCCGGCCCCCGAGCCCTGGCTCACCAAGGCCGTCCAGGGCGCCCTGGAGGAGCTCCCGCCGTACGCCCACACCCACGGGGACTACCCGGCCGGGCTGCCCGCGCTGCGCCGCATGCTCGCCGACCGCTACACCGAGCGCGGCATCCCGACCATGCCCGAGCAGATCATGGTCACCACGGGCGCGATGGGGGCCATCGACGCCATCTGCAGCCTCTTCGCGGGCCGCGGCGAGCGGATCGCCGTCGAATCCCCGTCCTACGCCAACATCCTCCAGCTCATGCGCGCCGCCGGGGTCCGCCTCGTGCCCGTCGCCATGGGGGAGGGGCTGACGGGCTGGGACATGGACGTCTGGCGCCAGGTCCTGCGCGACTCGGCCCCCCGCCTCGCCTACGTGGTCGCCGACTTCCACAATCCGACCGGCGCCCTGGCCTCCGACGAGCAGCGCCGCGCGATGGTGGAGGCGGCCCGCTCGGCCGGCACCGTCCTCGTCGCCGACGAGACCATGGTCGAGCTCCAGCTCGACCCGACGCTGGAGATGCCCCGCCCGGTCTGTTCCTTCGACCCGGCCGGCTCCACCGTCATCACGGTCGGCTCCGCCAGCAAGGCCTTCTGGGCCGGCATGCGCATCGGCTGGGTCCGCGCGGCCCCCGACGTCATCCGCAGCCTGGTGGCCGCCCGCGCCTACGCCGACCTGGGCACGCCCGTGCTGGAACAGCTCGCGGTGGACTGGCTGATGCGCACCGGCGGCTGGGCGCAGGCCGTGGAGATCCGCCGCGACCAGGCCCGGGAGAACCGGGACGCGCTGGTGGCGGCGGTCCGCCGGGAGCTGCCGGACTGGGAGTTCCGGGTCCCGCTGGGCGGCCTGACGCTGTGGGCCCGCGCGGGCGGGCTCTCCGGCTCCCGGCTGGCCGAGGTGGGGGAGCGGGTGGGCGTACGGGTCCCCTCGGGACCCCGGTTCGGTGTCGACGGGGCCTTCGAGGGGTACGTCCGGCTCCCCTTCACGGTCGGTGGCCCGGTGGCCGAGGAAGCGGCGGCCCGACTGGCCGCCGCGGCCCGGCTGGTCGCCACCGGAGCGGGCGGCGGCGGGGCGGAGCCGCCGCGCACCTTCGTCGCGTAGGAGCGGGAGCGGAAGGATCTACGGGGCGTCCGCCGGGACCTCGGGAATCTCCGAGGCGTCGATCGCCGGGCTCTGTGCCTGGGCGGGCGGCTGCACGATGTGCAGCGGCTTGCCCAGCGTGACGTGGTCCGGGACGGGCTTGGCCGGCGCCTGCCGCTCGGGCAGCAGGTCCAGTACCGCCTGGCGGTGTCCCGGGTGGGTGGCCTCGTCGTACGGGTCCGGCGTGGCCGGGACCTGGAGCCGGTGCACGGGACCGGCGCCGAGCCGGGCGTACCCGCGCCCCGGCGGCAGTACGGCCGTCGGCGTGGTGTGCGGGGGCAGTCCCAGCACATCGGCGATCTGCTGGATCGTGGCGGCTCCGAGCACCACCCGGGCCCGCGTGTGCTGCCAGACGGAGTCGTTCAGCAGCTCCAAGTGGTCGAACTGCTCGGCCACCACCACGGTGACCTGCGCGGCGCGCCCGTGCCGAAGCGGCACCTGGAGCTGCGCGATCGGGTCGGGGGCGCCCTCGGCGGCGGCCAGGTGCGCCAGCACGCTGGGCCGGTCGAGCAGGATCCACAGCGGGCGCCGGGTGTCCTCGGGCGCGGGCCGGCCGGCTTCGCGGGCCCGGTGGGCGGCGATCAGGCGCCGCTCGGTCTCGCGGGCGGCCCATTCCAGGGTGGCGAGCGCCCCGGCCGGCCCGCACTCCACGGCGAGGACGCCGACGCGGCCGGAGAGGCAGGAGTACTCGCCGGTGCCGCCGCCCTCCACGATCAGTACGTCGCCCCCGTGCCGCAGGGCCTGCAGGGCGACGGAGCGCAGCAGCGTGGACGTACCGCTGCCGGGCTGGCCCACGGCCAGCAGATGGGGTTCGGCGGAGCGGGACCCGGTGCGCCAGATGACGGGCGGCACGTCCCGGGGCTCGTCGCCGTCCAGGACGGGCAGGGTGCGCTGCACGCTGCCGGGGTCGGTGAAGCCGAGCACGGTCTCACCCGGTGAGGTGACGAAAGGCTGGGCGGCGATGCCCGTGGGCAGCGCCGCCAGCACGCTCAGGTCGAGCTGGTTGCCCTCCTCGTCCCAGTCGAAGAGATACTCCCGTCCGCGCCCGGACTTGGCGTGCAGCAGTGCCTCGATCCGGGCCCGTGACGCGGCCTCGCCATCGGTGAAGTAGGCCGGGTAGCGGATGTGGAGCCGGGTGACGCGGCCCGCCTCGTCGAACTCGTAGCCGCTGAAGGCCTTGTCCCACTCCCCGCCGTGGGCGAAGAGGGGGCTCGGGTCCTCCGGGATGGAGAAGTACGGCACGAGGGCTTCGTAGAGGGAGCCGAGCCGTTCGGTCTCGGCATCGCTGGGCCCGGTCTTCACCGGGGTGCGGTCGCGTCCCTGCCAGGCCGCCGCTGCCATGAGGGTGATCAGGGCGGTGAGGGGGCCGTAGGGGACGAGCGCGACCACGAGGACGCAGGCGGCCCCCAGGAAGAGCGCGGGACCACGCTTGTCCTTGGGGGTGTCGCACCATTTGCGCCGCCCGGCCGAGGCCAGGACGCGCAGTCCGCGTCCGATGGTGAGGAGCGGATGGAGGACGTCCGTGGCGCTGTCGGCGGCCGTGCGAGCGAAGTCGCGGCCCCGGGTCAGCGACACGGTGCCGCTGCTGAGGATGCGGGGAAGTGGGCGCCGGGCCACGGGCGTCTCCTGGAGTTGTGGAAGCTTCGGGTGGGTGCCGGGGCCGGGCGCTAGAGCTTGATCCCGCCGAGAAGGCTCGCGAGGCTCGCCGTGCTCGCCGTGATGCTGGGGGCGATGGCCGAGCCGGCGAGGAAGAAGCCGAAGAGCGCGCACACGAACGCGTGCGTCAGCTTCATGCCGTCCTTCTTGAAGAACAGGAAGCAGATGATGCCGAGCAGGACGACACCTGAGATGGACAGGACCATGAGTCAGTTCTCCTGGTGGGTGGGGACAGTCACCATCAGTTCTTCCAGGCTCACAGGAAGTATCAATGCGATAAAAGGTGCATACGGGTGAATCCGGCAATTTTTCACTTGACCGGCCCATCCCGGCTGGCGCGCCTGGCGGGTTGGGGGCAGGGGGGCCGCAAGGTGATCATTGCCTCGGCCCGCGCCTCTCATGTGCAGGTCCGGGCGCTACTCTGACGCTTCACCCGTACGGACGCAGTGCCGTGCGCAGCCCTGCCCGTGAAAGGCGGTACGACCGATGAGTGAGCACGTCGAGAACGGCTCCCAGGACTCCCGGGCCCCCCAAGCCCCCCAGGACTCTCCGGGCGTTCCTCCGGGCGTTCCCGACGAGGACGTCATCGAGCTGGCCACCAAGATCTTCGACCTCGCCCGCAGGGGTGAGACCGAGGCCCTCGCCGCGTACGTCGACGCGGGCGTCCCGGCGAACCTCACCAACGACCGCGGCGACACCCTCGTCATGCTCGCCGCCTACCACGGCCACGCCGAAGCCGTCACGGCCCTGCTGGCCCGCGGAGCCGAGGCCGACCGCGCCAACGACCGCGGCCAGACCCCGCTCGCCGGTGCCGTCTTCAAGGGCGAGGAGGCCGTCATCCGCGCCCTGCTCGCCGGCGGAGCCGACCCGGAGGCCGGAACGCCCTCCGCGGTGGACACGGCCCGCATGTTCGCCAAGGCCGACCTGCTGGAACTTTTCGGAGCCAAGTAGTCCGCTTCTGACCGGTCCGTACCCGGTCCCTGGCCGGTTCCCGGCCGGTTCTCCGGCCGGTCCAGACCTCACGGGTTGGTCACGGCGGCCTTAAATGTGGTCGCGGCACACAAACCGCCTGGGTCATCATGGCGTCGGATTCGATTCGCGGCCAGGACGGACGGGCAGGAGCGGGCAGGACACAACGGGTGTCCGACCCCCACTCCTGCCGGGGGACCGCCGCCCTGGCCGAGAAGCACCGACGAGAGTGAGAAGGCAATGGTCTACATCGAGCGGAACCTGACGGCGGACGTCCTCACAAGCTGTTACGCGGCCCTGTGAATTCCGATTCCCGGTTGCGTCCCCAGCTTGATTTGAGGCCATTCCCATGTTCGAACCAGTCATAGCGCCGAGCGGCACCCTGCTCGGTCTCCTCCAGCGCGGCCGCGGCGACGGCACGCTGCACGCACTCGCGGCGCCCAGGGCCGAGGCCCTCGCGGCGCTCAACCACTGCGTGGCCGGCGATCCGCGCCAGGACTGGCAGGTCGAGAACCGCTCCCTGTACTACGCACGCCTGTACCTGGATCTCGACGGCCCCCTGGGCGAGATCGAGGCCCACCTCTTCAGCGTCGACGACCTGCTCGACGAGGACGACCACCGCACGGGCCTCGCCCTGTCCGTCCTGGGCCACCTGGCCTCGTACGGCCGTGACGACGCGCTCATGCTGCTGCGCCGGTACGCCGCCACGGGTGCCAACTGGGCCTGGGCCCTCGACGAGCTCGCCCTGCGCGACGACGACGAGGGACTGCGCTCACTGGCCGCCCCCGTCCTCGCCCGCTTCCCCGCGACCCCCGAGGGCGAGGCGCTGCTCGCAGCCGCCGTCCGCGACGCCTACGAGCCCAGGCCCTGGCGCCTGTGGGAAGAGGCGGCGCAGCCCAACGAGTACGCCGAGCGGCTGCGCGCCGCCCGCCAACAGGGCTCCTTCGACCGCTGGCAACGCCAGCTCACCCCGCGGGGCCCCCAGCCCGGCTGGGGCGTGCAGGCCGTCTTCGACTGGGCCGCCGACGGACTGCGCCGGGGCACCCCCCTGCACGTCCCGGCCGCCCGCTGCCTCGCCGCCGTGGCCACCCCCGAGGACCGCTCCGCGATCCTGGCGGCCGCCGCCGGCGCGTCCGGCGAGGCCGCCCGCGCCACCGCGCTGCACCACCTGGTCCTCGCCGAGCCGGAGAACCCGGCCGTACTGGACCTCATCGAAGCCGCCGGCGACGAGCCGGCCGTAGCCGCCTACGAGCGCATGTGCGGCCCCGCCGCCGTCGAACGGGCCCGACGCTGGGTCCAGCGCCCCGACGCCCTCGGAACGGCCGCGGCGACCCTCCTGGCCGCCCGGGGCGGAGCCGGTGACGCGGCCCTCGTCCTCGGAGCCCTCCGCTCCACCGTCCGCGGCTCCGGCCCGGACTCGACGCCCCTCTTCACCCTGGTCGACGGCGCCGGCCGGCTCCGCATCGCCTGCGCCGCGCCCGTCCTGCGCCACGTCTACCGCGAGACGGCCTCCTCCGCCCTCCGCGGCCGCGCCGCCCGCGCCCTGGCGGCGACGGACCCCTCCTTCGCGGCGGGCTTCGCCGTCGAATGCCTCTGGGACTGCGAGGAGACCACCCGAGAGGTGGCCGCCCGCCACGCGGAAACGGCCGACGCCCGAGTAGCCCCCCGCCTGCGCCGCCTGGCGGCAGACCCGGCGGAAGAAGAAGACGTCCAGTCGGCGGTCCGCAGCCGCATAACCCCGGAGTCGACGGTGTAACCCCCGCCCACCGGGCCACCGGGCCACAACCCGCCAGACCACCGGACCATGGCCCGCCTGAGGCCGGACACCCGGGGCCACCGCCCCCACCGGGGTCGGTCCACCTCCTCCCCTACCCGGGTCCGGGCCACCGCCCACACCCGGGCGGGGCTGCGCCTGTCACCCCGGAGCGGCTGCCACTCGCAGCCCCGCCGGGGTGTGGCATTTCAGCCGTCCGGCGTTTGAGGACCGGGGTCCGGGGCGGAGCCCCGGGGGGTCCGGGCACAGCCCGGTACCCCTGCTCTTCAGCCCGTCCGGCGTTTGAGGACCGGGTCAGGGCAGCGCCCTGGGAACGGTGGAAGGGCGGGTAGGGGACCTCGCCCCGCGCAGCGGCAAAGGGTCGCAGCGGGGAACTCCGCCCCGCGCAGCGGCAAGGACCGCAGCCGGGGACTCCGCGCAGCGGCAACCCCGGCCCTGGGCAGGAGCAGCCCCGAGCCCGGCGGCCCCGGCCGAGCCCCCCCCGCAGGGGGCTCCGGGTGCCCCGGGCGGGCACCCCGCCAGACGCCCCGCACGGGCACACCCGTCAGCGCCGAACGAACCGCACCGCACCCCCCGGCCCCACCTGCGCCGCCGCATCGAGCGCGGACCCCACCACGACCCCGACCACGGGGTACCCCCCGGTCACGGGATGATCGGCGAGGAACACCACCGGCTGCCCGTCCGGCGGCACCTGCACCGCCCCCAGCACCATCCCCTCACTGGGCAGCTCCCGCCGCCCACTGCGCCCCCCACCCTCCGCCCGCACCAGCCCCGGCCCCTCCATGCGCAGCCCGATGCGGTTCGAAGCGGCCGAGACCCGGTACGTCGCCCGCAGCAGCCGCCCCGTCACCGACTCCGCCGTGAACCAGTCGGCCCGCGGCCCCAGCCGCAGCGGAAGCACCAGCTCCGAAGGCGGACCCGGCGCCGCCAAACCATCGACCCCGGCCACCGGGTCCGGATCCGGACCCGGCGCGCCCACCGGCAGCAGCGCCCCCGCCGCCAGGACCGGCGGGCCGAGGCCCGACAGCAGATCGGTCGAGCGACTGCCCAGCACCGGCTCGACCGCGAAACCTCCCCGCACCGCGACATAGCCGCGCACGCCCGACTCCGCCCGGCCCACCTCCAGCTCCTCACCGGCGCGCAGCAGAACGGGCGCGCCCCAGGCCGCGGGGCGCCCGCAGACCCGTACCGCACACGGCGCCCCGGTCACCGCCACCGTCACGGCGCCGCCCACCGCCCGCAGTCCCACGCCGTCCAGGGTCGTCTCCAGGACGGCCGCGCCGGGCGGATTGCCGAGCAGCCGGTTCGCCAGCCCCCGCGCCCCCGTGTCGAGGGCCCCCGACCGGGGGACGCCGAGGTGGGCGTACCCGGGCCGCCCCAGGTCCTGGACGGTGGTCAGCGCGCCCGCCCGTACGACCTCCAGCGCCTTCACGCCGCCTCCTCGAACCGCACCCGCGCCCCCGGCACGAACAGCGCCGCCGGCTCGCGCGCCGGGTCCCACAGCACCGCGTCGGTGGAACCGATCAGCTGCCAGCCGCCGGGGGAGGAGCGCGGGTAGACCCCCGCGTACTCGCCCGCGAGGGCCAGCGAGCCCGCCGGTACCGCCGTACGGGGCGTCGCGCGCCGGGGCAGGTGGAGCAGGGCGGGGAGCCCCGTGAGGTAGCCGAAGCCCGGGGCGAACCCGCAGAACGCCACCCGGAAGGTGATCGCGCCGACGATCCCGGGCACCTCGCCGGGGGTCACCCCCCACAGCCCGGCCACCTCCGCCAGGTCCGGGCCGTCGTAGCGCACGGCGACCGTCACCGGGGGCGGCCCGTCGGCCGGCGCGAGCGGGGGGACCCGCCAGCGGGCGATCCGGGCCGCGAGGGCGCGCGGCTCCCGTACGCCGTCCAGCAGGACGGTCCGCGCCGCCGGCACGATCTCCCGTACGCCGCCCAGCTCGTCGCCGGCGGACCGGCGGCGCAGCAGCTCCGCGTGGAGCGCGGCCACTTCCTCGGCGGAGTCCACCTCCAGCAGCAGTGCTTCGGCGCCGGCCTCCAGCGCCCTCACGCGAAGGCCTCCACCCGGACCCCGGCCCCGCCGAGCGCCCCGCGCACGCGCAGGGCCAGGTCCGCGGCGCCGGGGGTGTCCCCGTGCAGGCACAGGGAGCGGGCGGTCACCGGGATCCGGGAGCCGTCGGCGGCGGTCACCTCGTGCCCCGCGGCCATGTCCACCGCACGGGCCACCACCGCGTCCGGGTCGTGGACCACGGCGCCCGGCTCGCCGCGCGGCACGAGGGTGCCCGCGGGGGTGTAGGCGCGGTCGGCGAAGGCCTCCGGGACGGCCGGCAGCCCGGCCCGCCCGGCGGCGGCCAGCAGCAGGGAACCGGGCAGCCCGAGCACCGGGAGCCCGCCGGGACCGGCCGCGAGCAGCACGCCGGCCACCACGGCGCCGGCCTGGTCCTCGTCGCGGACGGTGCGGTTGTAGAGCGCGCCGTGCGGTTTCACGTACGACACCCGGGAACCGGCCGCCCGCGCGAAGACCTCCAGCGCCCCGATCTGGTAGGCCACCTCGTCGGCCAGCTCACCGGCCGGCACGTCCATCGAGCGGCGGCCGAAGCCCGCCAGGTCCCGGTACGAGACCTGCGCGCCGATCCGTACCCCGCGCGCGGCCGCCAGCTCGCAGACGCGGCGCATGATGGACGGGTCGCCGGCGTGGAAGCCGCAGGCGACGTTGGCGCTCGTGACGACGGACAGCAGGGCCTCGTCGTCGGTCAGTGTCCACCGCCCGAAGCCTTCGCCGAGGTCGGCGTTGAGATCGATCACGGGTCCGGCCGCCGGGGTGCCCGGCGTGATCATGGAAGCCATGCGGTGAGCGTAGAACAGGGTGCGGGCCGCGTTCCCGCCGACGGCGGGGGATCGGGCGAACCATCCCGTTTGGGATGTTGTCAGGGTCAGCGCCTAGTCTTTGCCCGTGACTCTCCCTGCCCCGGCGAAGACCCTTCCCTCCCCGGCGTCGGGCCCGGCCGCCGACGAGGGCCTGGCCCGGCGGCTGCGCGCGCTCGCCTGCACCGCCCCGCTCCACGACCTCGACGTCCGCAAGGCCAATCTGGCCGGCGAGTACGGGGTCTACGCGATGGCGGAGGTCGCGCTCGCCGCGATCGACCTGGTCACGCTCAACATGGACTTCGACACCGGCGCGGACCACGAGCAGATAGTGGCCCGCCTGCTGCCGCGCGTCGCCGCCCAGGCACCGGCGCGCCCGGCGGCCGAGCACGAGCGGGTCGCCCGCTGGGTGCTGGAGAACCTGATCAACGTCGGCAGCGTGGACCGCGGATTCCGCGCGATCTACGGCACGTTCGGCCCGGACGGGGTGTACGTCCGCCGCGACTACGACTTCAAGCTCATCGAGGAAGTCCCGGGCTACGGCGGCGCGGTGTACCTGCGCACGACGGACGAGGCCGTCAACGTCCTGGTCGGCGCCCTCGACACGGACGTCACCAGCGCGCAGATCGCCGCCGAGGTCAAGCTGGAGGTCCTGATCAGCCGGGGCCGGCTCGCCGACGCCCAACTCGCCGCCGAGCAGGCCCGCTACCGCACCGTCCAGTACGCCGAGACCCTGCGCCGCACGCTCGACGCGACCCGGCGCAACGTCCGGGCCGTGGACTGGCTGGTGACCGTCCCCGACATGATCGCGGAGGCCCTCGACCACGTCGCCGACCGCTACCGCCACGAGAACGCGATCCTGACCAACATCCGCAAGGCCCGCGACGAGGCGGAGGAGCCGGACAACAAGCGCCGCGCCGCCGAGCTCGTCGACATCGTCAAGGACTGCATCCGCCGCCACACCCAGCTCCAGTCCCGGCTCCTGGACGCCGGACCGCTCTTCCGCGCCGAACAGGACCGCCAGGCCTTCGCGGCCCCCGCGCCGCGCTCCGGGATCGACCTGTACGGACAGCTCGTGGCCCCCACGCTGCCGCTCCCGGTCGCCCAGGCCAGCCGCGTGACGGACGCCTTCTTCGCGTCGGGCGCGGGCCTGCGCACCCCCGTCTCGGTCCGCGTCGCCGACCTGGTGGAGATCCTCCTCACCCCGCCGGTGGAGCGCGAGCACCTCGGTCTGGAAATGCCCGAGCCGGACCTGATCGCCACCCCGGACGACAGCCGTTTCAGCGAGGAGCAGCTCGCCGCCGCGATGGCACTCCTCGAACTCCCGCACGACGCCCCGCGCCGCCTGTCCGGCCTCCTGGCGGAGGCCCGCCGCTCCGACCCGGACCTGCCCTACCTGGTCGCCCTGCTGGCCGTCCACGCGGCGAGCCCGGCGGTGGGCACGGCCTACCGCCAGGGCGAGGAGCGCCTCCTCTTCGCCGTCGACGACGGCACGGAACTCGAAGACCCCGAATTCGGCGGCGCGGACCTGATCGTGGGCACCGCCCTCCTGGACGCGGCAGCCATGACGGCGGACCGCACGGAGGCGGCATGACCTTGCCCCGTCCCTGGCCGGCCGACGACTCGTGCCCCTGCGGAGCCGTCCGCCACGAAGTGGCGGCCGTCGTCGGCGGCACTCCCCAGGCTCGTCGCCCCGGACCCGACGGGGCGGAGCCCTTGGCGGCGCCGTCCCACCCGGGGGTGTGGGGGCTTGCCCCTGCTTTCGGGAAGGGGCGGGGTGGGGGAGGAACCGTCCCCGCCGGCCCCGCTGCCGCTGCCGCAGGCTCCGGCTCCGGCTCCGGCTCCGGCTCCGGCTCCGGCTCCGGTCCCGCGGGCGAGCCCGCCTGGCCCGCGTACGCCGTCCCCGGGCCTGCCGCGGGGCGGCCCGCGCACGTCGGCCCGCGAGCCGCCAGGCCGCACGACGCCCGCTCCGGGAGCACCCGTGGCAGCACCCGCATCCGGCACCCCCGCACCCGTACCACCGAGGAGATCCACCCGTGAGCGACCACCACGCCGAGCGGCACATCGCGTGGAGCGAGCCCGACGCACACCAGGCCCCGGCACCGGCTCCCGTACAGGCTCACGGGCCCGCCCAGGGACCGGCCACCACCCCCGTCACCCCGGCCGACGCCGCGGACGCGGCCCGGCTCGTCGCGTTCGGGCTCCAGCCCAAGCTGCTGCCCGCCCGCGACGCCGAGTACGCCGAACTGCTGCGCCGCTACCGCGAGGACCCCGCCTTCGCCCGGCTCGCGGACGCCGTCGCCACCGGCCTCGGCCTCGTCGTCCTGGAGGTGTCCTCCCGCGCCGGCATGGCCGTGGCCGCCGGTGAGGACTCCGTCTTCGCCGTCCGCATGGGCGACTACGCCCGCCGCACCACCGCCGACTCCGCGGACCGCTTCCTGCACGGGCTCGCCCACCTCGCCGTGGCGGCCCTGGCCTTCCCGCGCCCCGAGGACCTCGCCGACGACGGCTACATCGGCCGGATCACCGTCAACGGCGTCGACGCCTTCGTCCGGCAGACCTGCCGCCGCCTGGAGGAGCGGGCCGAGGAGCTCGGCGAGAACACCGACCCGGCCTCCGACGCCCCCGGCCTGGAGGCCGCCTGGCGGGTCTACGCCCGCCGCAGCGCGACCGGCGCCACCAAGGACGCCCGCCGGCTGGCCGGTTCCACCACCGGCATCGTCGGCAAGGCCGCCGCCTTCCTCACCGACTCCGGCTTCCTCCAGCGCACCGGGGACGACGCCGGAGGCACGTACCGCACCACCCCCCGCTACCAGCTCCAGGTCCGCGACATGGCGGGCAGCGCGGCCATGGCCGAGCTCCTCGACCTGGGCGTCGTCGCCGTCAGCGACGGCTCCGCCAGCCTCCTGCCGCCGCCCGAGGGCGACGACCTGGAGCTCGCCGCCGACGCGGGCCTGCCCTTCCACAACTGAAGCGCCCCGGCCCTCACCCGCCACCCCGTCCCCGTACGACCTACGAAAGACCACGAGAGTCCGCCGCCATGTACGAGCTGTCCCGGATCCGCCTCTACTCCATCGGGCCCGCCGGCGCGCGCTACGCCGACACCGTGCTCGACCTGCGCGGAGTGGGCGAGCCGGTGCCCCATCCGGCGCCCACCCAGGCGGAGTTCTTCGAGGACGAGCCCACCGGACCGCCGCGCCGCCCCGCGCCCGCCGGCGTGCTCTTCCTGGAGAACGGCGGCGGCAAGTCCGTCCTGCTCAAGCTGATCTTCTCGGTCATGCTGCCCGGCCACCGCAACACCCTGGGCGGCGCCAGTTCCGGCGTCCTGCGCAAGTTCCTGCTGGCCGACGACTGCGGCCACGTGGCACTGGAATGGCAGCACACCCAGACCGGCGAGTGCGTGGTCGTCGGCAAGGTCAGCGAGTGGCGCGGGCGCCAAGTCTCCAACGACCCGCGCAAGTTCGCGGAGGCCTGGTACTCCTTCCGCCCCGGCCCGGGCCTGAGCCTGGACAACCTCCCAGTGGCCGAGGCCACTTCGGTGCGCCCGCCGGTGGAAGGCGTCTCAGGCGCCCAGGGGCGGCGCCGCACGATGAAGGGCTTCCGTGACGCCCTGACCGAGGCCGGCAAGGCGTACCCGCACCTGGAGGTGTACTTCGAGGAGATCCACGACCGCTGGAACGAGCACCTCACCGAGGTCGGCCTCGACCCCGAACTCTTCCGCTACCAGCGCGAGATGAACGCCGACGAGGGTGAGGCCGCCGGCCTCTTCGCGGTCAAGAAGGACTCCGACTTCACCGACCTCCTGCTGCGCGCCGTCACCGACACCCGGGACACGGACGGCCTCGCCGACCTCGTCCACGGCTTCGGCAACAAGCTCGGCCGCCGCGCCGAGCTGATGGCCGAACGGGAGTTCACCGCGGGCTCCGTGGACCTCCTCAACAAGATCGTCGAAGCCGCCGGGACCCGCTCCCGGATGCGCGACGTGCACGCCGGCGCCGAACGCCGTACGCGCACCCTCGCCCGCCGCCTGTCCGCCCGCGCCGGCGAAGAGCGCGGCCGCGCCGCCGACCTCGCGCAGCGCGTCACCGGCGCCGCCCACCAGGTCACCGCCGCCGAGTCCGCGCGCGCCCGCAGCGCCGCCGTCTCGGCCGAACTCGCCTACCGGCACGCCTCGCTGGCCCTGACCGTCGCCGACAAGGCCGCCGCCGCGCAGCGCCGCGAACTCCTCGAAGCCCGCACCCTGCACTCCGCCTGGCAGGCCGCCGAGCACGTGCTGCGCCACCGCTCCGCCGCCGACCGCTCCGCCCGGGTCGCCGCCGCGATCCTGGAGGCCGAGCGGGACGCCGCCCCGGCGCTCGCCGCCCGGGCCACCGCCGCCACCGAGCTCGTACGGGCCCTGCACGCCGCCGCCGAGCAGGGGGAGCGGGCCGCCAACGAGGAGGAGGAGCGTTCCGCCGTCCTCCAGGAGACCGGCGAGTCCTCCCACCGCGCCGCCACCGCCGCCGCCACGGCGGCCCAGCGGGCCCGCAGCGAGGCCGAGCACCTGCGCGCCCGCCTCGCCGAGGTCCAGCAGGAGACCGCCGAGGCCGTCCGGGCGGGCTGGCTCGACGACTCCGCCCCCGACGCCGACCCGGCCCGCGCAGCCCTGGCCGCCGCCGACGCGGAGAAGACGGCCGTGGCCGCCTGGGACGAGTCCCGCGAGGCGGCTCGTACGGCCGCCGAGGCCGCCCGCGAGGCCGCCGCGGCGGAATCCCGCGCGGAACTCACCGCCGCCCGCGCGGCGGACGCCGCGGACGCCGCCGAGGCCGCCCACGACGCCGAGCACCGGGCCGCCGCGTCCCTCGCCGGAACCCCGCGCCTGGCCGCCCTCCTGGGAGCCCCGTCGGCACCCGGCACCGCGGACCCGTCCCCGCGTACCGACGAGGCCACGGCGTCCGGACGCCCCGACGGCGCTACGCCTCCCAGCGGGTCCGCGGCCGACGCCTCCGGGCGGGGCGGCGCCGCAAGCCCGCCCGCGGGGCAGCACGACACGTCCGGCGCCGGCGGCTGGCTCACCGCCGAAGACCTCGACCGGGGCGCCGACGAGCTGCGCGCCTTGCTCACCGACGCGGTCGCGGCCGCCGAACGCCAGCTCTTCGACCTGCGCACCGCCGCCGCCGACGACTCCCGCATCCTCGGCGCCCTCGGCGACGGCGGCCTGCTGCCGCCTGGCCCCGACGTCCTCGCGACCGTGGAGTTCCTCGGTGAGCACGGCATCCCGGCCCTCCCGGGCTGGCGCTACCTCGCCCAGTCCGTGGACCCGGCCGACCACGCCGCCGTCCTCGCCGCCCGCCCCGAACTCGTCGACGGGGTGGTCATCACCGACCCCGACACCCACTCCCGGGCCCGCGAGGTCCTCTCCGGCGCCGCGCTGCTGCCCCGCTCCACCGTCGCCGTCGGCACCGCGGCGGCCCTGCTGGCACCGGTTCCCCCGGCCGGAGACGCCACGGGGTCCGGCGCCTCCGGGATCTTCATCGTGCCGCCGAACCCGGCCATGCACGACGAGCACGCCGCCGACGAGGAGCGCCAGGCGCTGCGCGCCCGGGCCACCGCCCGCGACACCGAGATCCGTGAACTCGCCGCCCGGCTGTCCGGCGACCGCGAGCTCGCCGCCCGGCTGCGCTCCTGGCGCACCGGCTGCCCGCCCGGCCGCCTCGCCGAGCTCGCGGAGCAGGCCGCCGCCGCCCGCGGCTTCGCCGAGGAGACCGACGCCGAGCTCGCGGAGGCCCGTACCGTCCGCGCCGAGGCCGACGAGGCCGCCGCCGACGCCGCCCGGGTCCGCGACGAGCGCCAGGACACCGCCCAGCGCGCCCGCCGGGTCGCGGACGCCCTCGCCGGCCTCGCCTACCGGCTGCGCGAGCGCGCCGGCTGGCAGACCAAGCTGCGCGAACTCGCCGACGACGCCGCCGAGTCCGAGGCCCGCGCCGAGGTGTGCCTCGACCGGGCCCGGGCCGCCGACGAGGACCGCCGCGCCGCCCAGCGCGCCGCCGACGACGCCCGCCGCACCGCCCGCGCCCTGCGCGCCGAGCGCGCCGAGATCGCCGGAGCCCCCGATCCGCTGCCCGAGGCCCCCGCAGGGAACGGCGCCACGGCCAAGGCGCCGCTCCCGGCCCTCCGCGAGGCCTACCGCGCCGCCTCCCAGCTCTACGAGAAGGTCGGCGTCGGCGCCGACCTGCGCTCCGAGCAGGCCCGCGCCGAGAGCGACGAGTCCGTGGCCCTCGCCGAACTGGACCGCCTCACCAACAAGGTCCGTACCCGCGCCGCCCAGCTCCTCGAAGGCACCGACGGAGCCGACGGCCCCTCCCGGCAGGCCGCGGCCGCCCGAGCCGAAGCCCTCGTGCAGATGCTGGAGACCCGCGCCTCCACCGCGAGCGAGCAGCTCGGCCGGCTCCGCGGCGAGGCCGAACGGCACGCCCCCGCCGAAGGCGAGGCGCACACCGAACTGCCCGAGGAGCTGATCCCCGACAACGTCGAGGAGGCCCAGGCCAGGCTCCGTACCGCCACCGCCCAACTCGCCGCCCACACCGGCGCCGTGGAGTCCGCCCGCGCGGCCCACGCCGACCTGCTGCGCGCCCACCGCACCGCCGAGGAGGGTGCGGGAGGCTTCGACGAGACCGCCGCCATGCTCCGCGACCTCCTGCGGGACCACACCCACCAGGAGGACGAGCAGGAGCCGGTGGCGCACCCCGGCAGCCTGGAGGAGGGCCGCCAGTCGGCCACGGAGGCCCGCCGTTCGCTACGGGCCTGCGCCGCCGACCTGTCGGCCGCCGAGGCCGCCGTCCGCGAGGCGAGCGACATCCTGGTCCGGCACGCCAACGCCAACCGCTACGAGCAGGTGCGCACCCCCGCGCGCCAGCAGATCCGCGAACTGCCCGCCTCCGCGCTGCCCGAGCACGCGGCCGCCTGGGCCGTCGCCTTCGCCCCCCGGCTGCGCGTCCTCACCGACGAGCTGGCGCAGCTGGAGCGCAACCGGGACAGCATCGTGGACCGGCTGCGCGGCCTCGTGGAATCGGCTCTGGCCACCCTGCGCTCCGCCCAGCGGCTCTCCCAGCTCCCCGAGGGACTGGGGGAGTGGTCGGGCCAGGAGTTCCTGCGCATCCGCTTCGAGGAGCCCGACCAGGCCACCCTCACCGAGCGGCTCGGCGAGGTCATCGACGAGGCGACC
This sequence comes from Streptomyces sp. NPDC002886, assembly GCF_042888445.1. Classification (NCBI taxonomy): domain Bacteria; kingdom Bacillati; phylum Actinomycetota; class Actinomycetes; order Kitasatosporales; family Streptomycetaceae; genus Streptomyces; species Streptomyces sp. NPDC002886. The sequence continues at coordinate 20,371 of NZ_JBIAPV010000005.1, read as the reverse complement.
CGCGGCGCCCTGAAGAAGAACAGCACCGCCACCTTCGGCGAGGGCCGCCGCGACGGCATGTCCCTGCTGCTGCACGGGGTCTCGGCGGCGCTGGAACCCAAGGGCATCGCGGTGGAGATCCTCAAGCCCGACGCGGTGCTCCGCGCGGAGCGGGTCCCGGTGGGCCAGATGGGCGACGTGTTCTCGGGCGGCCAGCTCCTCACCGCCGCGATCGCGCTCTACTGCACGATGGCGGCGCTGCGCAGCAACGACCGGGGCCGCGACAAGCACCGGCACGCGGGCACGCTCTTCCTCGACAACCCGATCGGGCGCGCGAACGCCACGTACCTGCTGGAACTCCAGCGGGCCGTCTCGGACGCGCTCGGCGTCCAGCTGCTGTACACCACGGGCCTGTTCGACACCACGGCCCTCGCCGAGTTCCCGCTGGTCATCCGGCTGCGCAACGACGCCGACCTGCGCGCGGGGCTCAAGTACATCAGCGTCGAGGAACACCTGCGCCCGGGCCTGCCCCAGCAGTTCACGGACGGGGAGACGATCCACGGCGAGATCACGGCGACCCGCATGTACCGCCGCGGCTAGGCCGTCCCTTTCGGCTCTCGCCGGGCTCGCGAGCGCCGAAGGAGGCGACCTGGGCCGGGCCGGGCGCGCGCCTCAGCCCCGCCCGGTGCGCGTGGGCGGCGGCCAGATGCCCGTCGCCTCGCCCCGCACCGGTATGCGGGGCGGCAGCGGCGGCGCCGAGCGGGCCTCCCGGCGCGCCCTGCGGCGCTCGCGGCGCCGGCCCCGCGCCGTACTGCTGGGCTCGGAGAGGACTCCGTACCGCTGGTTCCACGCCTGCCGGGTGATCAGTACGTCGAGCACGCCCCAGGTGGCCACCACGGTCCCCGCTATCGCGCCCAGCGACAGCGGAAGGGCCAGCCAGGAGCCGGTGATTGTCAGGAAGAAGGCGATCGTCGCCGCCGTCAGCGTCACGGCGACGATCAGCACCGCCCGTACGGCGGATCTCCGCACCGGGTCCGGCATGCGCCGCCGCCCCGCGGGCTGGTCCACCCACAGTGCCTGCCCCCGCCCGCCCCCGGGCCCCGCGCCGTCGTCCTCGTACCTCTTCGCCATGGTCGGCTCCCTGCCCTCTACGCGGCCGCTCATGCCCGCCCCGAACAGGTAGACGCACGAAGGGCCCGAGAGATTCCCGGATCCCGGACCCGCCGGAGGACCCGAAGTGTCGCGGAACGAAGAATTCCAGCCATCCATTCCGCTACGGGAACCGAGGCCCCACGGAGTGTCATGTGCCACATAACGGGCCGCACTTCCCCGGAACTATCGGACAACTCGTGATCTTCGCCCAGGGGTCAGGCCGAAAACGTCCGGACAGGTCTTCGAAGGTTCCCTGTGGCAGTAGTAGGCTCACGCCGTTTAAATGACGGAACACCAACCCCCGGTAACGGGGTTGAGCTGGGGGAGGCTGGGGAGGCCATGCGCTTTCGCGGGAAGTCCATCCGCCGGAAGATCGTGGCGTTGCTCCTTGTGCCGCTCGTCTCCCTGACCGCCCTCTGGGGCTTCGCAACGGTGATCACCGGCCGCCAGGCCGTCCAACTGCTCGGTGTCGCCTACGTCATCGACAAGGTCGGCTACCCCATAGAGGACGTCGTCCGCGTCATCCAGAAGGAGCGCCGCCAGACCCTGGTGGTCATCGGCGACCCGCGCGCCTCCAACGCCACCACAGAGCTGGCCAGGAGCCGCGCGGCCACCGACGACGCGGTGATGAGGATCTCCGCCGACGCCCGGGACCCCGAGGTCGTCGACGAACTCACGCCGGCCACCGCCCAGCACCTGAACTCCATCCTCGAAGCCTTCCACGGCATCGGAGCGCTGCGCGGCGCGGTGGACGGGGGCTCCGTCGACACCAACCAGGCGCTGGAGCTCTACAACCGGCTCGTGGACCCCTGCTACGACTTCCTCATGAACCTCCACGCGCTCCAGGACGTGGAGATGGACAAGCAGGGCCGCGCCCTCGTCGGGATCACCCGCGCCCGCGAGACGCTCTCGCGCGAGGACGCCCTCGTCGCGGGCGCCCTCGCCGCCCGCAACGTGAGTGCGGCGGACATCCGGCACGTCTCCGACTTCGTGGCCAACCGCAAGCTGCTCTACGAGTTCAACCTCGCGATCCTCCCGGCCGCCGACCGCGAGCAGTTCGAGCAGTACTGGAACAACCCGGAGAGCCGCGCCCTGCGCGAGGCAGAGGAGCGATTCCTCGTCCAGGGCCCGACCCATAGCCCGCGCAACGTGCCCGTGGCCCAGTGGGACGAGGCCGCCGGAAAGGTGCTCGGCGACCTCGCCGTCATGGGCACCGCCGCGGGCGACCGCTACCAGAAGCGCGTCGAGCCCGTGGCCATGGACGTCCTGGTCCAGGCCGCCCTCGCCGGCGTGCTCGGGTTCATCGCCCTCGTCGTCTCCCTCGTCCTGTCCGTGCGCATCGGCCGCGAGCTGATCCGCGACCTGTCCCGGCTCCGCAAGGAGGCCCACGAGGTCTCCGGCATCCGCCTCCCCGGCGTGATGCGCCGTCTCGCCGCGGGCGAGCACGTGGACGTGGAGACCGAGGCACCCCGCCTGGAGTACGAGAAGGACGAGGTCGGCCAGGTCGGCCAGGCCCTCAACTCCCTCCAGCGCGCGGCCATCGAGGCCGCCGTCAAGCAGGCCGAGCTCCGTCGCGGGGTGTCCGAGGTGTTCGTCAACCTGGCCCGCCGCAACCAGGTGCTGCTGCACCGCCAGCTCACCCTGCTCGACACCATGGAGCGGCGCACCGAGGACACCGAGGAGCTCGCCGACCTCTTCCGCCTCGACCACATGACCACCCGCATGCGCCGCCACGCCGAGGGCCTGGTGATCCTCTCCGGCGCCGCGCCCTCCCGCCAGTGGCGCAAGCCCGTCCAGCTGATGGACGTCGTACGGGCCGCCGTCGCCGAGGTGGAGGACTACGAGCGCATCGAGGTGCGCCGGCTGCCGCGCCTGGGCATCGCCGGCCCGGCCGTCGCCGACGTCACCCACCTCATCGCCGAACTCCTGGAGAACGCCACCGTCTTCTCCCCGCCGCACACGGGGGTCCAGGTCCTCGGCGAGCGCGTGGCCAACGGCTTCACCCTGGAGATCCACGACCGGGGCCTCGGCATGACCCCCGAGGCGCTCTTCGACGCGAACCTCCGGCTCACCGAGACCTCCGAGTTCGAACTCTCCGACACCGACCGGCTCGGCCTGTTCGTCGTCAGCCGCCTCGCGCACCGGCACGAGGTCAAGGTCCGCCTCCAGATCAGTCCCTACGGAGGCACCACCGCGGTGGTCTTCCTCCCGGTGGCCCTGCTGACGGAGGCTCCCGACACCAACGGCACCGGCATTCGGCTGGCCGGCGGCAGGGCGGCCGGCGGCCCGGTCGGCTCCGCCCGCCCGAAGGCCGTCGCCGAGCGGGGCGCCGGCGACCGCAGGCTCCCGGCCGGCGCCGAACTGCGCGGCCCCGTCGAGCTGGAGGCCCCGATCGGCATGCTGGGGCTGGACGAGCCCGTCCCGGCCCCGGAGGACGTCCCCACGGGCATCACGGGCTCCACCGGAGCGATCGGGCTCACCGGGCTCTCCGGAGCCAAGGGCAGGCCCGCCATGGCCACCCTCGACGACGAGACCCCGCCGAACGGCATCTCGCGCAACTCCCTGCTCGGACTGCGCCCGTCGGCCCGCCCCCACACCGACAAGCACACCGACCGCGGCGGCCCCCGCAAGGGCGACCGCGGCGCGGACCGCATGGGCGAGCGGCCCGCCGACGGCTCCGGCGACCGTACGGGCCTCTGGAAGGGCGAGCGTTCCACCGACGCCCCCGCCGAGCGGGCCGGCGCCCGGCACGGCGACCGCGATTCCGCCCGGGAGGGCTTCCGCGACCGCGGCCACCGGGAGCGGGAGCCCCTGCCTCCCACCGGCCCGGTCCGACTGGAACCGGCGCGAGCGGAGTCACCCCGCCCCGACGGCGCCCGTTCGCCCGGCGCCGTCCCGCTCCCGCGGCGCCGCCCCACCCCGACCCTGGTCGCCGAACACGGCCGCCGCGTGGAACCCCGCTCGGTCTCGGCGGTCCCGGACGCGCAGACGGGTCCGGTGCCGAACGGCCCCGCGCACCCCGCGGCCGCTCCCCCCGGCGCGACCCTGCCCCGGCGGATCCGCCAGGCCAGCCTCGCGCCCCAGCTCAAGGACGCCCCGGCCGCAGCGGCCGCCGAAGCCGCCGCCGACCCGGTGGCCGACCGCGACGCCGAGGACGTGCGTCGGCGGATGTCCTCGCTCCAGCGCGGCTGGACGGCGGGCCGCGACCATCACGCGCGGCAGCAGGCGGAACGGACCGAGCAGTCGGAACGGACCGAGCAGCCCGCATCGGCGGCACAGCCCGCCGACCAGACACAGCACGCGCAGCCCCACGCACCACACCAGTCCGTGACCGAGGCCGGCACCCCTGCCGCCACCGGTCCCGGATGCGAGAGCGAAAGGGACGGTCGATGACCGCACCGCAGTCCGGCAACGACACCAGGGGCCGTGGTTCCGGCCCCCTCAACTGGCTCCTCGACGAGCTCGTCGACCGGGTCGCCAGCATCCGCAAGGCCGTGGTCCTCTCCGGGGACGGCCTGCCCACCGGCAGCTCCAAGGACCTCACCCGGGAGGACAGCGAGCACCTGGCCGCCGTGGCCTCCGGCTTCCACAGCCTCGCCAAGGGCGTCGGCCGCCACTTCGACTCCGGCAGGGTCCGCCAGACCGTGGTCGAGCTGGACGAGGCGTTCCTCTTCGTCATGGCGGCCGGCGACGGAAGCTGTCTGGCGGTCCTGGCCGACGCCGACTCCGACGTCGGCCAGGTCGCGTACGAGATGACCCTCATGGTCAAGCGGGTCGGTGACCACCTGGCGACCGCCCCGCGCACCGGGCTGCCCGCCGGAGGGTGAGTCGGACGGCATGAGCGATCCAGGCCAGGACCACCCCGCCCACATCCAAGGCACCGCTGCCGGCTCCGACGCCGCGGCCGACCAGTGGTTCGACGACGACGCCGGTCCGGTGGTGCGTCCGTACGCGATGACTCGCGGCCGGACCAGCCACGCCGGACAGCACCGCCTCGACCTGATCGCACTGGTGGTCGCGGAATCCGCGGCCGACGACCCGGTCTGGGACACGACCCTGTCCCCGGAACACGCCGACATCCTCGGCCTCTGCCTGCTCCGCCCGCAGTCCGTGGCGGAGATAGCGGCCGAACTCGACCTCGCGGTCGGAGTCGTACGCGTCCTGATCGGAGATCTCGTCGACGACGAACTGGTGCACGTGACCCGGCCGGTCCCCCCGGCCGAACTGCCCGACGAATCCATTCTGCGTGAGGTGATCGATGGCCTTCGGGCGCTCTAGCCGCACCGGCGCCATGCATGCCGTGACGCCGGTCGAGCCGCTGACCCTGAAAATCCTGGTCGCGGGCGGTTTCGGGGTGGGCAAGACCACCCTGGTCAGTGCGGTGAGCGAGATCAGACCGCTCCGGACGGAGGAACGCCTCTCCGAGCCGGGCCGCGCCATCGACGACACCCAGGGGGTGGAGGGCAAGAGCACCACCACGGTGGCCATGGACTTCGGGCGCATCACGCTGCGCGAGGACCTGGTGCTGTACCTGTTCGGCACCCCCGGACAGGACCGCTTCTGGTTCCTGTGGGACGAGCTGGCCCAGGGCTCGCTCGGCGCCGTCGTCCTCGCGGACACCCGGCGCCTCTCCGACTGCTTCGCCGCCATCGACTACTTCGAGCGCCGCGAGATCCCCTTCGTGGTCGCCGTGAACTGCTTCGAGGGAGCCGAGCGGTATCCCGTGGTGGCCGTACGGGCAGCCCTGGACCTCACCCCCGAGGTGCCGGTGCTGCTGTGCGACGCACGCGACCGGGAATCGGTGAAGGACGTCCTGGTGGGAGTCGTGGAACACGCGATGACCCTGGCCCGGGCCCGCCGCGCGAGCCTGACCACGCCTTAGGGAGGCCTCCGCACCGGCCGTGACATGGAGGCGGCCCGTACCCCCGCCGACTGGGGTACGGGCCGCAGCTCTCATGGGGGGATCCGGGTGTCCCGGTGGCGGCGCGGGACCGTGGAGAGAGTGTGAACCCGCCGCTGGGGGCCGTCAAGCGTTCGGACAGCAGCCGCTGTTCAGCGGCCCACCGGGAGCCGGGAGGCGCCGCGGAGGACCGCTCAGCGCACGGCGACGACCGCCGATCCGTGCCCGAACAGCCCCTGGTTCGCGGTGATTCCGGCCCGCGCCCCCGACACCTGCCGCTCTCCGGCCGTGCCCCGGAGCTGCCAGGTCAGCTCGCACACCTGGGCGATGGCCTGCGCCGGCACCGCCTCGCCGAACGACGCCAGTCCACCACTGGTGTTGACGGGGATCCGCCCGCCGAGCGCCGTCGCGCCCTCGCGCACGAGCTTGGCCCCCTCGCCCTCCCCGCACAGGCCGATGTCCTCGTACCACTCCAGCTCCAGCGCGGTCGACAGGTCGTAGACCTCGGCCAGCGAGAGGTCGTCCGGCCCGAGCCCCGCCTCCTCGTACGCGGCCCGCGCGATCGAGGCCCGGAAGGAGCCGGGAGTCGCCGCGACGGCCGTCACCGAGTCGGTGGCGATGTCCGGCAGGTCCAGGACGGTACGGGGATACGTGGGCGTCACCGTGGACACGGCCCGGATCCGCACCGGGTCCGCCGCCCCCCGCGAGCGTGCGAAGTCCATGCTGCTCAGCACCAGCGCCGCGCCCCCGTCGGAGGTGGCGCAGATGTCGAGCAGCCGCAGCGGATCGGCGACGATCGCCGAGGCGGCCACCTCCTCGGCCGTCACGGCCTTGCGGTAGCGGGCGTTCGGGTTCAGCAGCCCGGCCGCCGCGTTCTTCACCTTGACCTGAGCGAAGTCCTCACCGGTGTCCCCGTACAGGGCCATCCGGCGCCGGGCGTACAGCGCGAAGTACGCCGGATTCGTGGCCCCCAGGACCCGGAAGCGCAGCCAGTCCGGGTCGTCCGGCCGGTCCCCGCCCGCGGGCGCGAAGAACCCCTTCGGGGCGGCGTCCGCCCCGACCACCAGCACCACGTCGGCGAGCCCGGCCAGGATCTGCGCCCGGGCCGCGCCGATGGCCTGGGCGCCGGACGCGCAGGCCGCGTACACGCTGGTCACGCGGGCGCCCTGCCAGCCCAGCGCCTGCGCGAAGGTGGCTCCGGCCACGTAGCCGGGGTAGCCCGACCGGACGGTGTCGGCCCCCACGATGGACTGCACGTCGGTCCAGTCCAGCCCGGCGTCGGCGAGCGCGGCCCGCGCCGCGGCCCGCCCGTACTCGACGAAGCTGCGGCCCCACTTGCCCCACGGGTGCATGCCGGCGCCGAGGACGGCGATGTCGGTGCTCACAGTTCCACCCCCACGGGCCGGAACCGCCAGGTGGTCCATTCGGTCCCGTCGGGGTCCACGTTCAGCACGCCGCCGACCACCTCGACCTCCATCCCGACCGCCAGATCGGCGACGCCCACCCCGGGCACCGTCTGCCCCAGCACGACCATCCCCTCGGCCTCCAGCTCCACGGCGACCAGGGTGTACGGGGTCCAGGGCGCGTCCGGGTCGGACACGTACGGCGCGGGCGGCCGGTACCGCCCGTCGGTGTAGGACCAGACCCGTCCGCGCGGGGACAGCGGGGTCTCGGCGAGCTCGCCGCCGCCCGGGCAGTGCGGATTGCGGCAGTAGGCGTCCTCGCGCGGGAAGAACACGGCGGCGCAGGCGGAGCACCGGGTGCCGAGCAGCCGGAACCCGCCGTACCCGCCGTCCGTTTCGACTGTGCCGTCTGCGCAGTCCCCGGTGAACCACCCGCTGACCACGGGTGTACGTGTGCGTTCCAAGACCCCTCCCGAAACAGACATCTGACGATCCGTCAGGAGTCTGTCAGGGAACGCTCGGGAACGCACCCCCGGTGCCGCACTCCTCGCACGGGTTCTCGGCGAGCCACTTCCGCGCGATCTCGCCGAGCTCCGCGTCCCGCCCGGCCAGCATCATCCGGATCATCTGCGCGTCCCCGCGCAGCGACCAGCCCGGACTGCCGAAGCTGGCGGGGTTGTTCCGCTCGATCAGGAAGTGCGCCGGCCACGCGGTCCCGTACCCGATCAGGGGCAGCGCGGCGATGTACCGCTTCCGGCCGCGTGCCAGCCCGTAGGCGGTGACCGCGAGGCCGGTGAGGGTGCCGGCGAGATGGACCCAGCGGGTGGCGGCGCGGGAGTGCATGGCGACGTAGTAGGGCCAGAACTCCTCGTACGAACTGAATGTCATGCGGGCACGGTACTCAGCGGTGAACGGAGGCGACAGAGACGGGGAAATCGAAATGCGTGGCCGGGAAGGCCTCCGGTGCGCACGTGAAATGCCACCACTCCTGGGGCAGGTTCACGAATCCCTGCCGGCCGAGCACCCGCTTGAGGAGATCCCGGTGTTCGCGGGCCGCCCCCGTCACCCGCGGGTTGTCGGTGTGCGCGAGCGGGTCGAAGAAGTCGAAGGGAGTCCCCAGGTCGAGGGCGCTGCGGCCGAGCTCCGCCAAGGTCACGTCGACGGTGCTGCCGCGGCTGTGCCCGGACCGCTCGGCGATGTACCCCTCGGGGATCAGCCGGTCCTTGGCCACCCGCGGATAGAACTCCGTCTTGGTCGACTGATCGGCCCCGTCCCGGGCCCACCGCACGAACCGGTCGACGGCCCGCTGCGGCCGGTAGCAGTCGTACACCAGCAGGGAGTACCCGTGGCGCAGCACCTCGCGCTGCGCCCGACGCAGCGCCTCGGCGGCGGGCCGGGCGAGCAGGCAGACGGGCTCGTCGTAGCCGTCCACGACCGCCCCGGTGAAATTGTGCGGGGTGGCGTACCGCATCTCCTGCCCGATGCTCGCGTCCACCTCGGCAACGGCCACGAACCCGACGGCGGACGAGGCCGGCCCGTCGGGGTCGCCGGGCGCACCGGGCGCGGCCCGGGACGCTGCCGCCACCCCGGTCCGCGCGGCGGGACCGCTCGCGGCCCCCACCGCCCCCACCGCTTCGGGCGCGGCCGCGCCCGCCGGCGCGGCCACCGCCGCCAGCGCTCCCAGCAGCCCGCCGACCCATCCCGCAACAACCGCCATCCGCATGTCCCTTGGCATACCATCGCCGCATGCCGGCGCACCTGAAGGACTCGCACTGCTCCGCCTGTGGAGCCCTGTTCGACTCGGCCGACTGGCCCCGCACCTGCCCCTCGTGCGGCGCGGTCGCCTACCGCAACCCCCTCCCGGTCGCCGTCGCCCTGCTTCCCGTGGAGGACGAGCTCGGCACGGGCCTGGTGGTCATCACCCGCACCATCGAGCCCGCCCTCGGCGCCATCGCCCTGCCCGGCGGATTCATGGACTTCGGCGAGGACTGGCGCGAGTCGGTCGTCCGCGAACTCCACGAGGAGACCGGCATCCACGCCCCGGCCTCCGAGGTCGCCCTCGCCGACACCCTCAGCTCCCCGGCCGGCCACCTGCTGGTCTTCGGGCTCCTGCCCGTCCGCCCGGCCGCGTCCCTCCCGGTGTCGGTCCCGACGGACGAGACGACGGGCTGGCACGTCCTGCGCGGCCCGGAGCAGCTCGCGTTCCCCCTGCACACGGCGGCGGCCGGGGCCTGGTTCGCGGGCCGTTACCGCTGAGCGGTACCGCCCACAGGTCCCCACCGTTCGGAGAACGAACCCTTTACCTGCCTCTGATGGCATGCTCCGGTCAAATCTGCCAGGCTTCCCGGCAGCCGTCACCCCCACGGCTGCCCCCGGCGCACCCAGGCCGGCCGGGCAGCCACCGAGCAGGCCGGAATCCCGGCCGCCTCAAAGGAGTCTGGTGTGAGAGCCACCCCCCACAAGGCCCTCGCGACGAGTGCGTTCGCCCTCGCCGCGCTGGTCGCCGCCGCCCTGCCCGCCACCTCGGCAGCGGCGGCGCCCGCCGCCTGCACCCCCGCCCAGGTGGTCGCCAACGGCGGCTTCGAAAGCGGTACGTCGCCATGGACCCAGTCGCAGACCGGCCTGATCACCAACCGCACCGGCCAGAGCGCCCACGGCGGTACGTACTTCGCCTGGCTGAACGGCGTCGGCAGCACCCACACCGACACGCTCTCGCAGAGCGTCACGATCCCCTCGGGCTGCAGTAGCGCCAGCCTCACCTTCTGGCTGCACGTCGACACCACCGAGACCACGACGTCGACCAAGTACGACAAGCTGACGGCGAAGATCGGCGCCACCACGCTGGCGACGTACTCGAACCTCGACAAGAACACCGGCTACGTCCAGAAGACCTTCGACGTCTCCGCGTTCGCCGGCCAGACCGTGAACCTCGCCTTCACCGGCACCGAGGACTCCAGCCTCAAGACCAACTTCGTCCTCGACGACGTCGCCCTCAACACCTCCGGCGGCACCACCCCGCCCGCGGACTCCACCCGCACCCCGGCGGCGCCCGCCTACACCGTCAGCCTGAGCAGCGACGCGGCCGGCACCGTCTGGACCGGTCACCAGAGCGCGAGCTTCACCAACACCTCCGCCACCCCGCTCGGCGAGGTGTACCTGAGGCTGTGGGACAACTACCACGGGACGTGCGCCGCGATGCCCATCGTGGTCAGCAACGTCACCGGCGGCACGGCGGGAGCCCTCTCCGTCAACTGCACCGCGCTCAAGATCGACCTGCCGGCGCCGCTGACCCAGGGCCAGAGCGCCACGATCGGCTTCGACCTCGGCATCACCGTGCCCAGCGGCGCCGACCGCTTCGGCCACGACGGGGCCTTCAGCTTCATCGGCAACGCCCTGCCCGTGCTCGCGGTCCGGGACGGGGCCGGCTGGCACCTGGACCCGTACACGAACAACGGCGAGTCGTTCTACTCCCTGGCCGCCGACTTCAGCGTGGCCCTCGACCACCCGAGCGGCCTGCTCGTCCCGGCCACCGGCGCATCGGTGGACACCCCGGGCACCAGCGGGCGCACGGTGACCACCGCCACCGCCTCCAAGGTGCGCGACTTCGCCTGGGCGGCCGGCCCGTTCAGCAAGATCTCCGGCACCTCCGCCGCCGGAACCCCGGTCAACGTCTACTCCGTCTCGGGCATCAGCGCGGCGGACTCCCAGTCGATGCTCACCACGGCCAAGTCCGCCGTGGACGCCCACTCCGCCCGGTTCGGGGCCTACCCGTACGGCGAGCTGGACGCGGTGATCGACAACAACTTCTGGTTCGGCGGCATGGAATACCCCGGGTTCGTCCTCGACCTGGTCAGCACCACGGCGCTCACCCACGAGATCGCCCACCAGTGGTGGTACGGCATCGTCGGCGACGACCAGTACAACAACCCGTGGCTGGACGAGGCGTTCACCGACTACGCCACCGACCTCGCACAGAACAAGACCGGCGCGAGCTGCTGGAACAGCGTCTCGTGGGCCTCGTCGGCGGAGAAGATCAGCAACTCGATGGCGTACTGGGACACCCACTCCTCCCGCTACTCCACCGTCATCTACGGCTACGGCAAGTGCGCCCTGCACGACCTGCGCAGGGTCCTCGGTGACACCGCGATGGCCAAGCTGCTGAAGGACTACGCCACTTCGCACTGGTACGGAGTCTCGACCACGGCCGAGTTCAAGGCGGCCGCCCAGGCCGCCACGACCACGGACCTGACCTCCTTCTGGACCACGCACCGCATCGACGGCTGACCCCGGACCGGTCCGCCGGGGCCCTCGCCTCCGAGCGCCCCGGCGGACCGGCACCTCCAGGCCCGGCAAGATCCGAAAGAGACGGCCTAGAGCCCCCGCAGCACCACTCCGTCCACCCGCTCCCCGGTCTCGTCCTCCACGACCACCGCGTCCCCGGCCCACCGCACCACGTACCGCTCCACCTCGACCGGCTCGAAGCCCGGCCCCGGGTCGCGGATCACCACCCCGCCGCCCGTGCGGCCCCGCGCCGGAGCCCACGCCTCCAGGGCCACCGATCCGTCGGCCGCCCGCACCGGCAACAGCGAGCCGGCCCGCGCCAGGACCGGGATCCGGTCCGCCGGGGCGTCCAGCAGGATCTGCCCCGGCCCCTCGTACGCCCGGCCCGTCACCGTGTCGTACCAGCGCCCGCGCGGCAGCCGCACCGCCCGCCTGTCCGACCCGCACTCCAGCACCGGCGCCACCAGCAGGGCGTCACCCAACAGGAACGCGTCCTCGCAGTCCCGTAGCGCGCGGTCCTCCGGAGCCCCCCACCACAGCGGCCGTACGTACGGAGCCCCGGTCCTGCGCGCCATATGGGCCAGCGTCACGAAGTACGGGCGCAGTCGCTCCCGTTCCGCCAGGACGGCCCGCGCGGCCCGGGTGGTCTCCTCCCCGAACTCCCACGGCTCCCTGCGCCCGGCCCAGATCGCGGAGTGGGTCCGGAACAGCGGCAGGTAGGAGCCCAGTTGCAGCCACCGCAGGTACAACTCCGGTGAGGGCGAGCCCCAGAAGCCGCCGATGTCCGGCCCCGAGTACGGCACCCCGCACAGCCCGAGGCCCAGTACCAGCGCCAGCGAGGCCCGCAGCCCGTCCCAGCTGCTCTCCACGTCGCCCGACCACGTGCCCCCGTACCGCTGCATCCCCGCCCACCCCGACCGGGAGAAGAGGAACGGCCGCTCGGCCGGGCGCAGCCGAACGAGTCCTTCCCAGCCCGCGCGGGCCATCGCGAGGGCGTAGACGTTGTGCGCCTCCCGGTGGTCCCCGCCCGCCCCCTCCAGCGCGTGCCGCGCCGACCGGGGGAGCGTCCGGTCCCCGAACGCGGCGAAGGACACCGGCTCGTTCATGTCGTGCCAGACCCCGGCGAAGCCCTGCGCGAGCCGCTCCTCGTACAGCTCGCCCCACCACCGTCGCACCGCCGGATCCGTGAAGTCCGGGTACGCGCACTCGCCCGGCCACACCTCCCCCCGGACCTCCCGCCCCGCCGCGTCCCGTACGAACGCCCCGTGCGCCCCGACCGCGAGCCCCGCGGTGTGCAGCGGGTCGCCCGTCTTCACCGCCGGGTCGACGATGGAGACCAGCCGGACACCGCCGTCCGCCAACTCCTGTGCCAGTTTGGGCAGATCGGGAAACCGCTCGCGGTCCACGGTGAAGACCCGGTGGCCGTCGTAGTGGTCGATGTCCAGATGGACGGCCGACAGCGGCAGCCCCCGCTCGGCGTAGCCCGCCACGATCCGGCGGACCTCCGCCGCACTCCCGAACCCCCACCGCGCGTGCTGGTACCCGAGCGCCCACTCCGGCGGCACGGCGGCTCCGCCCGTCAGTCCGGACCAGCCCTGCAGCACGCGCCCGGGCGGCCCCACCAGCACCCAGCAGCGCAAGGGGCCGCCCTCCATGCGCAGTTCACAGGAGCCCGGCCGGTCCGCCCCCGATCCCGCGCCCTCCTCGCCCTCCCGCAACGCCACCCGCCCGTCCCAGGAGTTGTCGTGGAACACCAGGTGCGTGCCCGCGTCCGCGACCACCAGCTGCACCGGCATCGTGATGTAGGGGGGCTCCTCGCCGGAACCGCCCGCGCCCCCGAACCCGCCTTTGGGATCGGTGTTCCACAGCCGGTAGCTTCCGTCCCGCAACCGCGGCCCCACCGCCCGCCCGCCCAGCCCGAACACCCGCGCGTCCGCCGCCACCTCGCTCCGCACCAGCCACCGCGAGCCGCCGCCCGCCGCCCCGCCGGCGTCTGCCGCGACCCCGTCCGCTCCACCCCCGTCCGCTCCACCCCCGTCCGCGCCGCCCCCGCCGCCCAGCCCGGCCGCGTCCCCTTCGGCCCCGGCGGACCCGACCCCCACCGGGTCCCACCACCGCGGCGGCAGATCCCGCCGCAGCACCGTCCCGCCGGGGGTGCGTACCTCCACCGCCCCGTGCCGGGACACCGCCACCGTCACCCGCTCCGACACCACCCGCCAGCCGCCGTCGGTGTCCGGCTCCAGCTCGGCGCGCGGATCGGGCTCCGGCCCGCCGCCGACCACCGCGTACGAGGGGGTCGGCGCGGCCCCGTCCCAGCCCCAGAACACCGCCCCGCCCACGGTGACCCGCACCAGCAGCTCCGAACGGGTGAACCGGAGCACTCCACCGCCCGGCCGGGCCTCCGTACCGGTCAGCAGACCCGGCACCCGCGCCCGCTCGGCGCCCCGGGGCGCGAGCCCCGTCGCGTCCACGCGCCGGTTGCGCCACGCGGAGCGCCAGGCGCGCCGCCCCCGCTCGCCGCCGAGGTCCTTCACCGCACGCACCAGCCCACGACCGTCCATGGCGCAACCCTGCCACCGCGACCCGCCCCAGAAGGCGCCGTTCAACTGCCGTTCACCCGCAAAAGGATCACGGCCGACCGTCGATGACGGCTCTGGTGCGGATGTCGATCACATGGCATCGTCCCTGTGAGCCCCCGTGCGCACACCCCGCGCGCGATGGCACCGTACGAACACCACATGCCACACCAGACGCCACACCACGCCACGCCCACGAGGCGCGAACCGCAGACGTGACCGGGAGCCGACGCATGACCGCAGCAGCCACCTCCTCCGAGCCCCTCTGGTCCCCGGGCCCCGACCGGATCGCCGCGGCCCGGATCACCGCCTTCCAGGCCTGGGCCGCCGAACACCACGGCGCCCCCGCGGACGGCGGCTACCCGGCCCTGCACAGCTGGTCCGTCGACGCGCTGGACAGCTTCTGGCAGGCCGTCGCCGAGTGGTTCGACGTACGCTTCACCAGCCCGTACGAGTCCGTCCTCGCGGACCGGTCCATGCCCGGCGCGGTCTGGTTCGAGGGCGCCACCCTCAACTACGCCGAGCACGCCCTGCGCGCCGCCGAGGACCCGGCCCGCGCCACCGACGCGGCCCTGCTGTACGTGGACGAGACCCACGAGCCCACCCCGGTCACCTGGGCCGAGCTCCGCCGCCAGGTCGGCGCGCTCGCCGCGGAACTGCGCGCCCTGGGCGTGCGCCCCGGCGACCGGGTCAGCGGCTACCTCCCCAACATCCCCGAGGCCGTCACCGCGCTCCTCGCCACCGCCGCCGTCGGCGCCGTCTGGACCTCCTGCGCCCCCGATTTCGGTGCCCGCAGCGTCCTGGACCGCTTCCAGCAGGTGGAGCCGGTGGTCCTCTTCACCGTGGACGGCTACCGCTACGGCGGCAAGGAACACGACCGCCGCGACACCGTCGCCGAACTGCGCGCCGAGCTCCCCTCCCTGCGCGCCGTCGTGCACATCCCGCTCCTCGGTACGCCGGCCCCCGCGGGCGCCCTCGACTGGTCGGCCCTCACCTCGGGCGACGCGGAGCCGGTCTTCGAGCCGGTCCCCTTCGACCACCCGCTCTGGGTCCTCTACTCCTCCGGCACCACCGGCCTGCCCAAGGCCATCGTCCAGTCGCAGGGCGGCATCCTCCTCGAACACCTCAAGCAGCTCGGCCTGCACTGCGACCTGGGCCCCGAGGACCGCTTCTTCTGGTACACCTCCACCGGCTGGATGATGTGGAACTTCCTCGTCTCCGGCCTGCTCACCGGCACCACCGTCGTGCTCTACGACGGCAGCCCGGGCTTCCCCGACACCGGCGCCC
This sequence comes from Streptomyces sp. NPDC002886, assembly GCF_042888445.1. Lineage (NCBI taxonomy): Bacteria > Bacillati > Actinomycetota > Actinomycetes > Kitasatosporales > Streptomycetaceae > Streptomyces > Streptomyces sp. NPDC002886. The sequence continues at coordinate 4,793 of NZ_JBIAPV010000005.1, read as the reverse complement.
AATGGCGCATCGCGGAGCGGACCAAGGCCACCCTCTACGGAACCTCGGCCGCCTACGTGATGGCCTGCCGCAAGGCGGAGGTCCACCCCTCCCGGGACTTCGACCTCTCCTCCGTCAAGTGCGTCGCCACCACCGGATCCCCGCTGCCGCCCGACGGCTTCCGCTGGCTCCACGACGAGGTGGCCGAGGACCTCTGGATCGCCTCCGTCAGCGGCGGCACCGACGTCTGCAGCTGCTTCGCCGGCGCCGTCCCCACCCTCCCGGTGCACATCGGAGAGCTCCAGGCCGCCTGCCTGGGCACGGACCTCCAGGCCTGGGACCCCTCCGGCAAGCCCGTGACCGGCGAGGTCGGCGAGCTCGTCGTCACCAACCCCATGCCGTCCATGCCGATCCGCTTCTGGAACGACCCCGACGGCAGCCGCTACCGCGACAGCTACTTCGAGATGTTCCCCGGCGTCTGGCGCCACGGAGACTGGATCACGATCACCGATCACGGCTCCGTCGTCATCCACGGCCGCTCCGACTCCACCCTGAACCGCCAGGGCGTCCGGATGGGATCCGCGGACATCTACGAGGCCGTCGAGCGACTCCCCGAGATCAAGGAGTCCCTGGTCATCGGCCTGGAGGAGCCGAACGGCGGGTACTGGATGCCGCTCTTCGTCCACCTCGTGCCCGGCGCCGTCCTCGACGACGCCCTCCGCTCGCGGATCAAGGCGACGATCCGCGAGGAGCTCTCCCCGCGCCACGTCCCCGACGAGATCATCGAGGTCCCGGGCATCCCGCACACCCTCACCGGCAAGCGCATCGAGGTCCCGGTCAAGCGCCTCCTCCAGGGCGCTCCCATGGCCAAGGCGGTCAACCCCGGCTCGGTCGACAACCTCGACCTCCTGCACTTCTACGAGGAGCTGGCCCGCACCCGCGGCTGACGCGAACGGCCACTGTCAGTGGTGGTGATTACTCTGAGTGAGCAAGTGATCGCTTCACTCAGGGGGAACCATGCGCCGCTCGAACGACACCGGAACCCGCACCACCCCACCGCGCCCCGCCCGCGCCGGCAGGCGCCGCACCCTGCGCCGCGAAGTCCCCAGCACCGTCGGCCTCCTGGCCGACGCCGGGGACTTCGCGGCCATGCGCGGATACCGCAGCTTCGCCTTCGACGACCACCGCGACTACCTGAACCACGTGGACCGGCTGCTCCGCTCCCTCGCGGCCCAGGGCATCCACACCACGGTCGCGCTCTTCGACCCGGTGGAGTACGCCGACTTCTGTGCGGACCGCGGACTGGCCCCGGACTCCGCCGGGTCCCGCACCCGCTTCACCGCCGAACTGAGCGCCGCCACCGGCGGCCTCCCGTATGCCGGCCAGCCCATCGACGAACTGGTCCCGCTCCTCGTCGACGCGGCCGTCCGCCAGGCCACCTGGGAGTACGCCGGCTCCCTGCTGGCCGAAGTGGGCCGCTGCGCCGACTGCGGGGAGGACATCGGGACAGCCTCCCTGGAGCGCGCCGCCGAGGCGCTCCGGCGCCTGGTGGACGGGGCCGGTCCGGGCCATCACCACCTGGTGTGCAGCGTCCCGGCGCAGCACGAACAGCTCGTGGCGGTCCTGCACGCCGACACCGGCGACGGCCTCCGCGACCGGCCCCGCGTGGACGGCCGCGACGGCCTGGACTTCGTGACCGTCCTCGCCGCGGGCCTGGCCCTCGGCGGACCCGGAGGACTGGTCCTGCGCACCACCACCGAGGGCGACCGGGACCGCGTCCACGGCTGGCGCCTGGACCGGGGCCGCCTGGTACCCCTCTCGGCGGCGGCCGTCTTCAACGCCTACTGCACCGACGCCGACACCGGAGAGCCCGTGGGCCCCGAGCCCGGCGTCGAGTACTGCCCCGGCTACGAGGTGGACGAACCGGGCCCGCACCACTGAGCCCGGCGCACCCCGCCCACCCGGCAACGACCGAGGGGCCCCCGCCACCGGCGAAGGCCCCTCGAACGTCGGTCTTCTCGAACTACTCGCCGGACAGGACCGCCTGGGCGGCCACCCGGGCCTCCTCGGCGGTGTCCGCGGCACGCGCGGCGGCAGCCGCACGCTCGCATTGCGCGAGGGAGTACTTGGCCAGCGTCGCCCGCACGTAGGGAATCGAAGCGGCACCCATCGAGAGAGAGGTGACACCCAGCCCCGTCAGCACACAGGCCAGCAGCGGGTCGGAGGCGGCCTCGCCACAGACGCCACAGCTCTTGCCCTCGGCCTTGGCGGCATCGGCCGACATGGCGATCAGGTCGAGCAGCGCGGGCTGCCACGGGTCCTGCAGGCGCGATACGGCGCCGACCTGACGGTCGGCGGCGAAGGCGTACTGGGCCAGGTCGTTGGTGCCCAGCGAGAGGAACTCGACCTCCTGGAGGATCGAGCGCGCCCGCAGCGCGGCGGAGGGGATCTCCACCATCGCACCGAACTTCGCCTTCAGACCGGCCTCGCGGCACGCGTCCGCGAACGCCTTGGCGTCGATGCGGTCGGCCACCATCGGGGCCATGACCTCGAGGTAGACCGGCAGCCCCTCGGCGGCCTTGGCCAGCGCGGTGAGCTGCGTACGCAGCACGTCCGGGTGGTCGAGCAGCGAGCGCAGGCCACGGACACCCAGAGCCGGGTTCGGCTCGTCGGCCGGGGTCAGGAAGTCCAGCGGCTTGTCGGCGCCGGCATCCAGAACGCGTACGACCACACGACCCTCGGGGAAGGCTTCGAGGACCTTGCGGTACGACTCGACCTGCTTCTCCTCGGTCGGCGCGTGCTTGCTGTCGTCCAGGAAGAGGAACTCGGTGCGGAACAGGCCCACACCCTCGGCCCCGGCATCGACGGCCGCCGGCACGTCCGCCGGACCGCCGATGTTGGCGAGCAGCGGCACCTTGTGACCGTCGGACGTCGCGCCCGGACCGGACGACGCGGAGAGAGCGGCCTTGCGCTCGGCGGCCGAGGCCTCCAGCTCGGCCCGCTTCGCCGCGCTCGGCTCCACGAACAGGTCGCCGGTGCTGCCGTCGACGGCGATGACCGTACCCTCGGCGATCTCACCGGCACCCGGCAGCGCCACGATGGCCGGCACGCCCAGCGCCCGCGCGAGGATCGCGCTGTGGCTGGTCGGGCCGCCTTCCTCGGTCACGAAACCGAGGACCAGCGCCGGGTCGAGCAGAGCGGTGTCCGCGGGAGCGAGGTCCCGCGCGATCAGCACGTACGGCTCGTCACTGTCGGGCACACCCGGCATCGGCACGCCGAGCAGGCGCGCGACGATGCGGTTGCGCACGTCGTCCAGGTCGGCCACCCGGCCGGCCATGTACTCACCGGCACCGGCGAGCAGGTCACGGTAGGCGGCGAACGCGTCGTACACACCGCGCTCGGCGGTGCTGCCGACGGCGATCCGCCGGTCGACGTCCGCCATGAGCTCGGGGTCCGTGGCGATCATCGCCTGGGCCTCGAGCACGTGCTGGGCCTCGCCACCGGCCAGCTGGCCCCGGGCGATCAGGTCGGCCGATACAGCTTCCACGGCCTGACGGGCGCGCCCCTGTTCGCGCTCCGCCTCGTCCGCGGTGATCTGCTTCGCCGGCGGTTCGAGAACCGCCGTGCCCATGTGCCGAACCTCGCCGATCGCCACACCGTGGCTCACGCCGACGCCTCGCAGCGTTGTCTCCATTTCACCTGTCTCCGATTGAGCGGCGGGTCCACCCGCCGCGTTGGATGTGCCAGTGCGTCTAGAAGGCGAGGTCACTGCCAGCCGAAGAGAGCGTCCCCGGCCTTGACGTCTCCGGCCTCGACCACGCCGGACAGGGAGTCGGCAGTCGCTTCAAGTGCCACGACGGGGCAGATGGGGGACTTGCCGGCGGCCTCGACCGCGGCGGGGTCCCAACGAATGACCTCCTGGCCGCGGGTCACGGTGTCGCCCTTGTTGACGAGCAGCTCGAAGCCCTCGCCGTTGAGCTGAACGGTGTCGATGCCCAGGTGCGTGAGGACACCGTGGCCCTCGCTGTCGACTACGACGTACGCGTGCGGGTGCAGGGAGACGACTACACCGTCTACGGGGGACACCGCCGCCGAAGGCTCGCGCACGGGATCAATGGCGGTGCCCGGTCCCACCATCGCGCCGGAGAACACCGGATCGGGCACTGCCGCGAGTCCGATGGCGGTCCCGGCAAGTGGGGACGTCACGCTGGTCATGGGGGCCTCCCAGGGGTGGGGCTTCGTCGTGTCGCCGTCACTACCTGTCGCGAACGGCGTACTCTCCAGAAGGATAAGTCACAAGATGTTCGGGTTCGCCCGATGTTGGTCCCGAACCGGACTGGTCCTTCGGCACGGAGACTAGTGGACTAGACCGGTGGACTAGACCATACGCCTGAATCGATTTGCCTGGGCTGTGGTGGACCTGTACTGTCGTGACTCCCGCCAGGAGGCCCCGCGTGAACATTTCGCGAACGGCCGATGGACGGGACTCCTCCTCTCTCTAGTTCTGATCTTGATCTGCCCTCCTTTCCGCATGCCTATTCGGCAAGTCGGAGAGTGGTCAGAGAGAAAGAAAAGGACTGATAGAGTCGGACTCGCCGGAAAGGGAAAACGCGAAAGCGGATGACCTGGAGGGCGGAAAACAAGCGAGACAGACTCTGATAGAGTCGGAAACGCAAGAACAGAACAGAACGAAAGCCCGGAGGAAAGCCCGAGAGGGTGAGTACAAAGGAAGCGTCCGTTCCTTGAGAACTCAACAGCGTGCCAAAAATCAACGCCAAAAAGTTGATACCCCGTCCATTTCGGTGGATGAGGTT
>NZ_JBIAPV010000004.1:968606-1152561 GCF_042888445.1 Streptomyces sp. NPDC002886 | reverse complement strand
TTTACATTCCGAACCCGGAAGCTAAGCCTTTCAGCGCCGATGGTACTGCAGGGGGGACCCTGTGGGAGAGTAGGACGCCGCCGAACAATCATTGTGGAAAGCCCCGTACCAGGGAACTGGTACGGGGCTTTTCTGCGTTTACGGCCCGGTGCACCGGCTCCTGTAGGGTCAGGGGGCATCGTTCGACATTTCTACAGTCACAGTGGAGGCCCCCGGGTGGAGGTCCAGGAGACTCGGGTTCAGACTGACCGAATTTTCACCATTCCGAACATCCTGAGCATGGCTCGCCTCGCCGGCGTGCCTCTGTTCCTGTGGCTGATCCTGGCCGAGCACGACGGCTGGGCTCTTGCCGTCCTCATGCTCAGCGGGATCAGCGACTACCTGGACGGGAAGCTGGCCCGGCGCTGGAATCAGATCAGCAGCCTCGGCCGGCTGCTGGATCCCGCCGCGGACCGGCTCTACATCCTGTCCACCCTGTTCGGTCTCACGTACCGCGAGATTCTGCCGCTCTGGCTCACCGGGGCGCTGCTCGCGCGTGAGCTGATGCTGCTGGTCATGGTCTGGATCCTGCGCCGGCACGGCTATCCGCCGCCCCAGGTGAACTTCCTCGGGAAGGCCGCGACCTTCAACCTGATGTACGCGTTCCCCTTCCTTCTGGTGAGCACCTGGTCGGGTTGGTTGGCCTGGATGGGGTCAGTTTTCGGATGGGCGTTCGCCGGATGGGGTACAACCCTCTATTGGTGGGCAGGAGTCCTTTACGTGGTACAAGTCCGCCGGCTGGTGAAGGCGGACGCCACGGCCGATTGAGCTCGCTCGGCGCATGACTGACGCGGGGGAATGGTGCAGTCACCGTCCGGGACGGGCGAGGTCGGCGATACGCCGTCTCTCGAGGAGGACTCTTCCGACATGAAGGCCGTCGTGATGGCTGGTGGCGAAGGCACTCGGCTTCGCCCCATGACCTCAAGCATGCCCAAGCCGCTCCTGCCGGTGGCGAACCGGCCGATCATGGAGCACGTGCTCAGGCTGCTCAAGCGGCATGGGCTCAGCGAAACCGTGGTCACCGTGCAGTTCCTGGCGTCGCTCGTCCGGAACTACTTCGGTGACGGCGAGGAGCTCGGTATGGAGCTCACCTATGCCAACGAGGAGAAGCCACTCGGGACCGCCGGCAGCGTGAAGAACGCCGAGGAGGCTCTGAAGGACGACACGTTCCTCGTCATCTCCGGCGACGCGCTCACCGACTTCGACCTGACCGACCTGATCCGTTTCCACAAGGAGAAGGGCGGCCTCGTCACGGTGTGCCTCACCCGCGTGCCGAATCCGCTGGAATTCGGCATCACCATCGTGGACGAGGAAGGCAAGGTCGAGCGCTTCCTGGAGAAGCCGACGTGGGGCCAGGTGTTCTCGGACACCATCAACACCGGCATCTACGTCATGGAGCCGGAGATCTTCGACTACGTGGACGCGGACGTCTCGGTCGACTGGTCCGGTGACGTCTTCCCGCAGCTGATGAAGGAAGGCCGGCCCATCTACGGCTACGTCGCCGAGGGCTACTGGGAGGACGTCGGCACGCACGAGAGCTACGTCAAGGCCCAGGCCGACGTGCTCGAGGGCAAGGTCCAGGTCGACATGGACGGCTTCGAGATCTCCCCGGGCGTGTGGATCGCCGAAGGGGCCGAGGTGAGCCCGGACGCGGTGCTGCGCGGGCCGCTGTACATCGGGGACTACGCCAAGGTCGAGGCCGGGGTGGAGATCCGCGAGCACACCGTCATCGGATCGAACGTGGTCGTGAAGAGCGGTGCCTTCCTACACAAGGCCGTCGTGCACGACAACGTGTACATCGGGCCGCACAGCAACCTCCGCGGCTGTGTCATCGGCAAGAACACCGACATCATGCGGGCCGCCCGGATCGAGGACGGGGCCGTCATCGGCGACGAGTGCCTCGTCGGCGAGGAATCGATCATCCAGGGGAACGTGCGGGTCTACCCCTTCAAGACGATCGAGGCGGGCGCCTTCGTCAACACCTCGGTCATCTGGGAGTCCCGCGGGCAGGCACATCTGTTCGGTGCGCGCGGAGTCACCGGGATCCTCAACGTGGAGATCACCCCGGAGCTGGTGGTCCGGCTGGCCGGTGCCTATGCGACGACCCTGAAGAAGGGGGCGACGGTCACCACGGCCCGCGACCACTCCCGGGGTGCGCGAGCGCTCAAGCGGGCCGTGATCTCGGCGCTCCAGGCCAGTGCCATCAACGTCCGGGACCTGGAGAACGTACCGCTGCCCGTGGCGCGGCAGCAGACCGCGCGCGGCAGCGCCGGCGGGATCGTGCTGCGGACCTCGCCCGGAGTGCCCGACTCCGTCGACATCATGTTCCTCGACGAGCGGGGGGCGGACCTCTCCCTCCAGCAGCAGCGCAAGCTCGACCGGGTCTACGCGCGCCAGGAGTACCGGCGGGCCTTCCCCGGTGAGATCGGTGACCTGCAGTTCCCGGGAAGCGTCTTCGACGCCTACACCGGCTCGCTGCTGCGGCGCGTGGACACCACCGGGGTCGCGGACTCCGGGCTCAAGGTGGTCGTGGACGCCTCCAACGGCAGCGCCGGCCTGGTGCTGCCCAGCCTGCTGGGCCGGCTCGGGGTGGACGCCCTCACCGTCAACCCGGGACTCGACGAGTCCCGGCCCACCGAGAGCACGGAATCCCGCCGGGCCGGACTGGTGCGGCTCGGGGAGATCGTGGCGTCCTCGCGGGCCGCGTTCGGAGTGCGCTTCGACCCGGTGGGCGAGCGGATCTCCCTCGTGGACGAGCGCGGCCGGATCATCGAGGACGACCGGGCCCTGCTGGTGCTGCTCGACCTGGTGGCCGCCGAGAAGCGCAGCGGCAAGGTGGCGCTGCCGGTGACCACGACCCGGATCGCCGAGCAGGTGGCGGCGTACCACGGGACCCAGGTGGAGTGGACGACGACCTCGCCCGACGACCTGACGCGGGTGGGCCGGGCGGAGAACACCATCTTCGGCGGTGACGGGCGGGGCGGATTCATCGTCCCCGAGTTCAGCAGCGTCTTCGACGGCTCCGCCGCCTTCGTGCAGCTGATCGGGCTGGTGGCGCGGACGCAGCTCACGCTGAGCCAGATCGATGCCCGGATCCCGCGGGCGCACGTGCTCAAGCGGGACGTGCCGACCCCGTGGGCGGTGAAGGGACTCGTCATGCGGCGGGTCGTGGAGGCGGCCGGGGACCGGCAGGTGGACACCACCGACGGGGTGCGGGTCGTGGAGGCCGACGGACGGTGGGCGCTGGTGCTGCCGGATCCGGCGGAGGCGGTCACCCACCTGTGGGCCGAGGGACCCGACGACGCGTCCGCGCAGGCGCTGCTGGACGACTGGGCGGCGGTGGTGGACGGCGCCGGGAACTGAGGCGCCCGCGGGTGAGGGCGCAGGCCGCGACGGAGCGGCGTAGGGCCTGAAGTCCGGTGGAGCGGGCGGGGCGTAAGTCCCGTCCGGTCCACCGGACGTCCGCATTCGGTGGGAGCGGCGCCGACATGCGACGATGTGCGGCATGTCGCAGCCGCCCCACAACCGCAGTTCGGTACCTCCGGCGCGGCCGGACGCCTCCATGTCGCTGCTGACGCACGTGATGGACCACTCCCTCGACGAGGGCTACGCGGAGGCTTCGGCCCGGCGCGAGGCCGAGGGCACCTCCGGCCTGCCGCGGACCCTCAAGGCCAAGCTGGGTCTGGCCGCCGGGCTCGTGCTCGCCGCCAGCGTCGTCACCCTGGGCGCCGCGCAGGCGCGGGCGACCGCGCCGGTGCTGGCCAAGGAGCGTCAGGAACTCATCGACCGGGTCGAACGGGCCGACGCGCACGCGGACGGTCTGGAGCGGGACATCGAGCGTCTGCGTGCCACCGTCGCGGACCGCCAGCGCGAGGCGCTCAAGCAGCACGGCGGCGAACAGGGCCAGCTCGTGGCGCTGCTGTCCGGCGCCACCGAGGTCCACGGGCCGGGGGTCAAGCTGACGGTGGACGATGCCAAGGGCTCGTCGACCGGAGACGGCTCCGCGCCGCGCGAGAGCGCCGGATTCTCCGACACCGGGCGGCTCCGCGACCGCGATATGCAGAAGATCGTCAACGGGCTGTGGCAGTCGGGGGCGGAAGCGATCTCGATCAACGGGCAGCGGCTGACGTCGCTCTCGGCGATCCGGGCCGCGGGTGACGCGATACTGGTCGACAACAGGCCGCTGGTGCCGCCGTACGAAGTGCTGGCGATCGGCGACAAGAAGCGCCTCGGGACCGCGTTCCAGGACTCCGCGGACGGCCAGTACCTGCACGTGCTGCAGGAGAACTACGGCATCCGTTACACCTTGTCGTCCGAGGCCGAGGTGCGCCTTCCGGCCGCGTCGAGCCTGACCGTACGTACGGCTACAGCAGCAGAGCAGCAGAAGGGTGCATCGTGATCGCGGTACTGGGCCTCGTGGTCGGAGTGGTGGTCGGACTTCTCGTCCGCCCCGAAGTGCCGGCCGTGGTGGAGCCTTATCTGCCGATCGCCGTGGTCGCGGCGCTGGACGCGGTGTTCGGAGGCCTGCGCGCGATGCTGGACGGCATCTTCGTGGACAAGGTCTTCGTGGTGTCGTTCCTGTCGAACGTGGTCGTGGCGGCGCTGATCGTCTTCCTCGGCGACAAGCTGGGCGTCGGCTCGCAGCTGTCCACGGGTGTGGTCGTCGTCCTCGGCATCCGCATCTTCTCCAACGCCGCGGCCATCCGCCGGCACGTGTTCCGGGCGTGAGGCCGATGAGTACGAACGACACCCCGCCCGAGGAGCCGACGGCCGGGCCCGCGGGCCCCGAGCCCGGTCCCGGAGCCGTTCAGCCCGGAGCCGTTCAGCCCGGAGCGGCGCAGGCCGGTCCCGTCGAGGCAGCACCCGAGGAGACCGGCCGGCAGCGGCTGGCGGCCGGGTTGTGGCCGCCGCGGGTGAGCCGGGCCCAACTGATCGTCGCGGTGCTTCTGTTCGTCCTGGGGCTCGGTCTGGCCATCCAGGTACGGTCGAACAGTGACTCCAGCGCGTTGCGCGGTGCCCGTCAGGAGGACCTCGTACGGATCCTCGACGAGCTGGACGGGCGGACCAAGCGGCTGGAGGACGAGAAGCAGAAGCTCGACGACCAGCGGCGAGAGCTGGAGAGCAGCTCCAACCAGGCCGAGGAGGCCCGGAAGCAGACCGTGGAGAAGGAGCGCCAACTCGGGATCCTGGCCGGTACGGTGGCCGCGCAGGGTCCGGGAATCGTGCTGAAGATCACGGACCCCAAGGGCCAGGTGTCGTCGGACAAGCTGCTGGACACCCTCCAGGAGCTGCGGGCGGCCGGGGCGGAGGCGATCCAGATCAACGGGGTGCGGATCGTGGCGGACTCGTACTTCTCGGACGAGGAGGACGGGGTCGCGATCGACGGTAAGAAGATCACACAGCCCTATGAGTTCAAGGTGATCGGCAAACCGCAGGACCTGGAACCGGCGCTCAACATTCCCGGTGGCGTCGTCCAGTCGCTGGAGAAGGAGCAGGCCGTCGTCAGCGTCACACGTCCGGCGAAGATCGTCGTGGATGCCTTGCGGGCTGCGAAGCAGCCTGACTACGCTCGGTCGTCATCGTCGTGATGCGGGAGGTGCGGGAGACCGGCTCACGCGGGCGGATGCCTGCGGGGGGTCGAGGCACCGAAGTCGCGGTGCGTGGTGGAAACTGTCTGATGGTTACGGACGTTGTAAGTATGTCCGGGTCGGCAGGTGTTGCATTCGGAGTTCGTCCTGCCCCACGGGCGGGTCTGTTTCGGTCAAGGGGAATCGCCCGTGAAGTTGTTTGAGAAGTTGTTCGGCAAGAAGAACCGCGAGGAAAGCGGTGCGGCCAGGCACCGTGCGGGGCATGGAGACGTGGAAGGGCAGGGCGACCGGCCGCTCTTCCGCGACGAGGTCGCCGGAGCGGGTGACATTTCGGGCGCGCACGGCGCGTCGGCTGTTGACCCTGCCGGTACCGGACGCATAGGTTTCGGTGAACCATCAACCTCAAGTACGGGTGGAGGGTTTGCCCCCGACCCGTATGCCACCAATGCCTCCGCGGGGCAGCCGCGGCGCGAGGAGCCGTCCATGTCGGCCGAGCAGATTTGCAGCAGGTGCGGGCACCGCAGCGATGCGGCGAGCCGTTTCTGCTCCAACTGCGGGGCGCCGCTGCGGGCGGGTCTGACGCCGGAGCGTGCCTCGGAGACCACGTCCACCATCTCGATCTCGGGCCTGGAGGCCTACGAGGCCGAGGTGTCGGGACAGACGCACGTGTCGTCCTCGCTGTCCCCCGAGGCCCAGGCCGCGGTGGAAGCGCTGCCGCCGGGTTCCGCTCTGCTGATCGTGCGGCGGGGCCCGAACTCCGGCAGCCGGTTCCTCTTGGACGGTGAGCTGACGACGGCCGGCCGGCATCCGCAGAGCGACATCTTCCTGGACGACGTCACCGTCTCCCGGCGCCATGTCGAGTTCCGCAGGAGCCACGACGGTTTCACCGTCTCCGACGTCGGCAGCCTCAACGGCACGTACGTGAACCGTGAACCGATCGACTCCGTCGCCCTGAACAACGGCGACGAGGTGCAGATCGGCAAGTACCGGCTGGTCTTCTACGCGAGCCTGCGGGGGCACTGACCCTTCAAGGGAAGGTCCCATGCTGCGTATCCCGGCAGGCGGTGCCGCCAAGAGCGGCGCCGCCACCGCGGCCTCCTCGGGCGTGCGGCTGGTGAGCATCGGAACGGTGCTCACGATGCTGCGCGACGAGTTCCCCGACGTCACGATCTCGAAGATCCGTTTCCTGGAGGCGGAGGGGCTGGTCGAGCCCCGGCGCACACCTTCCGGATATCGCAAGTTCAGCACCGACGACGTGGAGCGACTGGCACACGTCCTGCGGCTCCAGCGCGACCACTACCTTCCGTTGAAGGTCATCCGCGAGCAGCTCGACGCGCTCGCGCGGGGTGAGCAGATCCGTATCCCGTCGCCCACGGCGCACGGGGAGTCCGTCGACCCCGCGAGCCCCGTCGCCCTCTACGGCGAGGTGGGCCGCGAGCGGCCGACCGTGGCCCGGGTGGGCCGGGCCGAGCTGATGGCCGCCGCCGAGGTGGACGAGGTCCAGCTTGTGGAGTGGGAGTCGTACGGGCTCATCGCGGAGGCCCCCGGCGGCGGTTTCGACGCCGAGGCGGTCACGGTGGCCCGTCTGGTGGCCGATCTCGGCCGATTCGGTCTGGAGCCGCGCCACCTGCGCGCGATGAAGGCCGCCGCCGACCGGGAGGCCGGTCTGGTGGAACAGGTCGTCTCGCCACTGCGCCGGCACCGCAATCCGCAGACCAGGGCCCATGCCGAGGCCACCATGAAGGAGCTCGCGGGGCTCTCCGTACGGCTGCACGAGGCCCTCGTACAAACTGCTCTCGGGGTTCGGCTGCACTGATTCCGAGGGGTTTTCGGGCCGACTTCGGCCGACTTCGGAGGGGCTTCGGGGCAGGCTTGGGGGAGCCCGACTACCCAAACCTGCCGGGCAGGTCCTAGGGTTGCTGTGTGAACGAGCTCGACGTTGTGGGTGTCCGGGTGGAAATGCCCTCGAACCAACCGATCGTGCTCCTGCGTGAAGTGGGAGGCGACCGGTACCTCCCCATCTGGATCGGACCAGGGGAGGCGACCGCCATTGCCTTCGCGCAGCAGGGCATGGCCCCTGCCCGGCCGCTGACACACGACCTGTTCAAGGACGTGCTGGAGGCGATCGGCGAGGAGCTCACCCAAGTCCGGATCACGGATCTGCGGGAGGGCGTTTTCTACGCGGAGCTCGTCTTCGCCAGCGGGGTCGAGGTGAGCGCGCGGCCTTCCGATGCCATAGCGCTCGCCCTGCGGACCGGGACGCCGATCTTCGGCAGCGACGGCGTGCTCGACGACGCCGGCATCGCGATCCCGGACGAGCAGGAGGACGAGGTGGAGAAGTTCCGCGAGTTCCTCGACCAGATCTCGCCAGAGGACTTCGGCACCGGCCCGCAGTGAGGCGCGGGTCGCGCCGTCCTCCCGGATATTTCAGCCCATTCGAGTAGCCTTTCCCCGCAATGGGGTACGGGAAACCACTCTCAGGGTGATTATCACTCGGCGTGCCGAGTGTGGCGATCGTTGACGCACCCCTGGTGACTGCCTACCTTCGAGGTGGCAGGTCAAGGACGGAGGGTCGGCGTGAGAGTCACGGGCGACGGTATGACCGGGGGCATCCCCGCACGGAGTGACGGTGGGCCGTACCCGCTGCACGGTGGTGCGGTGAACTCCGCGCGCCGTCAGCCGGAGCCCGCGCCGGTCGGTTCGGTGGGGCCGGTGGGGCCCCAGGGCGGCGAGACGGCGCCGGAGCAGGTCGGATACCGGGGGCCGACGGCGTGTGCCGCGGCCGGCATCACGTACCGGCAGCTCGACTACTGGGCGCGCACCGGGCTGGTGGAGCCCACCGTGCGGCCCGCGTACGGGTCGGGGACGCAGCGCCTCTACAGCTTCCGGGACGTGGTCGTCCTCAAGATCGTGAAGCGCTTCCTGGACACCGGTGTGGCGCTGCAGAACATCCGCACCGCCGTGCAGCACCTGCGCGACCGGGGCTTCTCGGACCTGGAGCGGATGACGCTGATGAGCGACGGCGCCACCGTGTACGAGTGCACCTCGCCGGATCAGGTGGTCAGCCTGCTCCAGGGCGGCCAGGGAATCTTCGGGATCGCCGTGGGCGTCGTCTGGCGCGACGTCGAGAACGCCCTGTCGCAGCTGCACGGAGAGCGCGTGGACACGGGCGAGACGGTGGTCGGGCACAACCCGGCCGACGAGCTGGCCGCCCGGAGGAACCGGGCCGTCTGAGACGGACGACGTCGGTGACGGGCGGGCCGTACGGCTCGCCCGTTCCGGGTCGGGCCGATTGTCAGTGGCGTAGGGCAGCATCGGAGCCGTGAGATCCGCGCCGACCATCCTGCACCTGGACATGGACGCCTTCTACGCCTCCGTGGAGCAGGCGTCGAAGCCGAGCCTGCGGGGCAAGGCCGTCATCGTCGGCGGACTCGGGCCGCGCGGGGTCGTCGCCACCGCCTCCTACGAGGCCAGGCGCTTCGGGGTGCATTCGGCCATGCCGATGGCCCAGGCGCGGCGGCTCTGCCCGAACGGCGCGTGCCTCGTTCCGCGCTTCAGCCTGTACCGCGAGGTCAGCGACACGGTCATGGCGATGCTCAGGGAGCTGTCGCCCCTCGTGGAGCCGCTGAGCCTGGACGAGGCCTTCGTGGACCTGGAGGCGGGCGGCGTCGCCTTCGACGCGGAGGCCGCGCGGGCCGTGGGCGAGCGGCTGAGGGCCGATATCGCCGCCGTGACCGGGTTGAGCGGGTCGGTGGGGCTCGCGGGGTCCAAGATGCTGGCGAAGGTCGCCTCCGAGGAGGCCAAGCCGGCCGGGCTGCTGCTGATCGAGGTCGGCACGGAGCGGGCACACCTCGCACCGATGTCGGTACGGACCCTGCCCGGGGTGGGGCCGGCCACGGGGGAGCACCTGCGGCGGGCCGGGATCACCACGGTGGGGGAGCTCGCCGAGGCCGGTGAGGACGAACTGGTCCGGATGGTGGGGCGCTCGCACGGGGTCGGGCTGTACCGGATGGCGCGGGGCGTGGACGAGCGGCCGGTGGTCGCCGAGCGCGACGCCAAGTCCGTCTCGGTGGAGGACACCTTCGACGTGGACCTGCACGACCGGGTGCGGATCCGGGGCGAGGTGCAGCGGCTCGCTGAGCGGTGCGTGGAGCGGCTGCGGGCGTCGGGGCACTCGGGGCGGACCATCGTGCTCAAGGTCCGGCGGTACGACTTCTCCACGCTGACGCGCTCGGAGACCCTGCGGGGGCCCACGGACGACCCCGCGGTGGTGCGGGAGGCCGCCGGGCGGCTGCTGGAGGCGGTGGACACCACGGGTGGGGTGCGGCTGCTGGGGGTGGGGGTGACGGGGCTGGCGGACTACACGCAGGAGGACCTGTTCGCTTTCGCCGATGCGATGGCTGCGCGGGCTGGGGCGGGTGGGCCGGGTGTGGACCCGGGCCGGGGGCACGACGACGGGGCTGAGCCCTCGGGCGGGGGTCCCGATGCCGGCACCGACGGGGATCGGGCGGTTGCTGTTCCGGGCCGGGCCCCGGGCGAGGGCGACGGGCCGGATGCGGCTGACCCGCAGGGGCAGGGCGCCGAGCAGGGACCGGTTGACGACGCTGGGGACGGACCTGGTGGCGCGTCCGGGGAGGGGCAGGGTGTCGGGCCCGGGCAGGGGGAATCCGCCGGGCGGGGGCAGGGCGGCGAATCTGAGGTGGGGGTGCCGTCGGGCGTCGAAGGGGTGGTGGAGCGGCGGTGGGCGGCCGGGAGTGATGTGCGGCATGCCGTGTACGGGCCGGGGTGGGTGCAGGGCAGCGGGGTCGGGCGGGTGACCGTGCGGTTCGAGCAGCCCGGATCCCGGCCGGGGCGGGTCCGCACCTTCCTGGTGGACGATCCTGAGCTGGAGGCGTCCGATCCGATGCCGCTGGTCGGGGACCAGGTCTTGGAGGTCGAGGGCCAGGCGGCTGTGGAGCGAGCCTGAGAGGTCGTGGCATTCGGCCGTGCCGGTGGGCCTGGCCGTGCACGGGGCTTGGTCGCTGCTCGGGCGGCGGTGCCGGTGCCCGACGGTGGCCGCTCGTGCGCCGGCAGGCGCCTGCTGCGGGGCGGGTGTGGAGGAGGCGGGAGGGGTTGGGCCCTGCGGGGCTGTCCCCTACCCGCCCTTCCACCGTTCCCCGGGCTTCGCCCGGACCCTCTTGGGGTGTGCGGCGCCGTTGCCGGGGGCCAGCCCCCGGGGCCCCGTGCCTGGACCGGTTGGGGTGCGGCGTTGCCGGGGACAGGCCGGGCCCCGTGTTTGGACTGGTTGGGGTGCGGCGTGGCTGGGCTTGGGCCCCGGGCCCCGTGCCCGGGCCGGTTGGGGGGCGGCGTGGCTGGGGGTCGGGCCCCGGGCACCGCGTTTGGGCCGGTTGGGGTGTGGCGTGGCCGGGGGCTAGGACCGGGTTCCGCGTTTGGGCCGGTTGGGATGCGGCGTGGCCGGGACAGGCCCGGGTCCCGCGTCTGGACTGGTGGGGGTGTGCGGCGTCGTTGGGGGGCAGGCGTCGGGGTCCCGGGACCGGAGCGGTTGGGGTGTGCGGTGCCGTTGCGGGGGGATACGGCCCGGGGTCTGGCCCCTCACATGCGGGAGGGGTGGGGTCAGGGGGTGTCGGGGGAGGTGTGGCCGAAGTCGTGGTGGAAGTCCGAGGGGAGGGCCAGGTCCAGGCCGTAGTGGTGGTAGAGCTGGAGCTCCTGTTCGGGGGAGAGGTGGCGGCCCACGCCGAAGTCGGGGGCGTCTCGGATGAGGGAGCGTTCGAAGGGAACGCGCAGGGTGTCGCCCACCATCTCGCTGGGCTCCAGCGGGACGAAGGCGTCCCGGCTGAAGAGGCCGGTGCGTACGGCGGCCCATTCGGGGACGCCCGTGGCGTCGTCGAGGTAGACCTCGTCGACGGTGCCGATCTTGGTGCC
This sequence comes from Streptomyces sp. NPDC002886, assembly GCF_042888445.1. Classification (NCBI taxonomy): domain Bacteria; kingdom Bacillati; phylum Actinomycetota; class Actinomycetes; order Kitasatosporales; family Streptomycetaceae; genus Streptomyces; species Streptomyces sp. NPDC002886. The sequence goes on along the minus strand of NZ_JBIAPV010000004.1, from coordinate 1,141,012 downwards.
ATTGCGGTCGAACGCCTTGCGGCCGATCAGGCTGCGGGGATCGATGTCGGTCTGCACGGTCCGGTCCCTCCATTTGGGCGCAACTCCTCCGTAATGACTACAAAAGTGCATTTCCGGAGAGGGGGCCACTCGAAGGGAGGCGTCCACATCCTCGCTGGTAGGCTGGGTGACGGCTGTTGACCCTGTGCGGGAGAGTCCTCCGAGTGAGTGAGACGGAGGCGCCGAAGGAGCAAATCCTCCCCGGAATCTCTCAGGCATACGTACCGCACGTGGTGAGGCCACTCTGGAAAGCAGGTTGCGGGTACCGGGCGCGCAGTGCCGGTCCCTCTCCTCACCGACGGTGAAAGCCGGACCCCGTGGGCGATCCCCGCGCGGCCCGGTGAAGCTCTCAGGTTGTGATGACAGAGGGGGAGGCCGTCCGGGTGCCCGCGCCGTGGTGCCCCTCGCAGGTCGTACGACCAGGAGGCCTCCGTACATGACCGCCAACCGCATTCCGCTCTCCCAGCTGGAGCGAGGCATCCCCTTCGAGCAGCGCCACATCGGCCCGGATGCCGAGGCGCAGGCGAAGATGCTCGCCCACGTGGGCTACGGCTCGCTGGACGAGCTCACCGCAGCCGCGGTGCCGGATGTGATCAAGACCACCGCCGCGCTGAACCTGCCCGAGGCGCGGACCGAGGCCGAGGTGCTCGCCGAGCTGCGTGAGCTCGCCGACCGCAACCAGGTCCTGTCTTCGATGATCGGCCTGGGTTACTACGGCACCTTCACGCCGCCGGTGATCCTGCGCAACGTCATGGAGAACCCGGCCTGGTACACGGCGTACACGCCGTACCAGCCGGAGATCTCCCAGGGCCGGCTCGAAGCCCTGCTGAACTTCCAGACCGTCGTCGCCGAGCTGACCGGCCTGCCGACCTCCGGCGCCTCCCTGCTCGACGAGGGCACGGCGGCCGCCGAGGCCATGACCCTGGCCCGCCGCGTGGGCAAGGCCAAGGGCAACGTCTTCCTGGTCGACGCCGACGCGCTGCCGCAGACCATCGCGGTGATCCAGACCCGTGCCGAGCCGATCGGCATCGAGGTCGTCGTCGCCGACCTGAGCGCGGGGATTCCGGCCGAGATCGTCGAGCGCGGCGTCTACGGCGTGCTGCTCCAGTACCCGGGTGCCTCCGGCGCCGTGCGGGAGATCAAGCCGGTCATCGAGCAGGCGCACGGGCTCGGCGCCATCGTCGCCGTCTCCGCCGACCTGCTCGCCCTGACGCTGCTGACCTCCCCGGGCGAGCTGGGCGCCGACATCGCCGTCGGCACCACCCAGCGCTTCGGCGTCCCGATGGGCTTCGGCGGACCGCACGCCGGCTACATGGCCGTCCAGGCCAAGCACGCCCGCTCGCTGCCCGGCCGCCTCGTCGGCGTCTCCGTGGACGCGGACGGCAACAAGGCCTACCGCCTGGCGCTGCAGACCCGTGAGCAGCACATCCGCCGCGAGAAGGCCACCAGCAACATCTGCACCGCGCAGGTGCTCCTCGCCGTCATGGCCGGCATGTACGCCGTCTACCACGGCCCGGACGGGCTGCGGACGATCGCCCGCCGCACCCACCGCTACGCCGCCCTGCTCGCCGCCGGTCTGACGGCCGGCGGGGTCGAGCTGCTGCACGGCTCGTACTTCGACACCCTCACCGTGCGGGTTCCGGGCCGGGCCGCAGAGGTCGTGGCCGCCGCCCGCGAGGGTGGCGTCAACCTCTTCCAGGTCGATGCCGACCTCGTCTCCATCGCCTGCGACGAGACCACCCTGCGCGCCGACATCGAGGCCGTCTGGGCCGCTTTCGGCGTCACCGCCGACATCGAGGCGCTGGACGCGAGCACCGCCGAGGCGCTGCCCGAGGGCCTGCTGCGCTCGGACGAGTACCTGACGCACCCGGTCTTCCACCAGCACCGCTCCGAGACCGCGATGCTGCGCTACCTGCGCAAGCTCTCGGACAAGGACTACGCGCTGGACCGCGGCATGATCCCGCTGGGCTCCTGCACCATGAAGCTCAACGCGACCACCGAAATGGAGTCGGTCACCTGGCCCGAATTCGGCCAGATGCACCCGTTCGCCCCGGTCGAGCAGGCCGAGGGGTACCTCACGCTCATCACCGAGCTGGAGGAACGTCTCTGCGAGGTCACCGGCTACGACAAGGTCTCCATTCAGCCGAACGCCGGCTCCCAGGGTGAGCTCGCCGGCCTGCTGGCCGTCCGCGCCTACCACCGGGCGAACGGCGACGAGCAGCGCACCGTCTGTCTCATCCCGTCCTCCGCGCACGGCACCAACGCCGCGAGCGCCGTGATGGCCGGCATGAAGGTGGTCGTCGTCAAGACCGCCGACGACGGCGAGGTGGACGCGGACGACCTGCGCGCCAAGATCGAGCAGTACCGCGACGAGCTCGCCGTACTGATGATCACGTACCCCTCCACGCACGGTGTGTTCGAGGAGCACGTCGCCGACATCTGCGCCCAGGTGCACGACGCCGGCGGCCAGGTCTACGTGGACGGCGCCAACCTCAACGCCCTGGTGGGCCTGGCCAAGCCGGGTCACTTCGGCGGCGACGTCTCGCACCTGAACCTGCACAAGACCTTCTGCATCCCGCACGGCGGCGGTGGCCCGGGCGTGGGTCCGGTCGGTGTCCGGGCGCACCTGGCCCCGTACCTGCCCAACCACCCGCTCCAGCCGACCGCCGGTCCGGAGACGGGCGTCGGCCCGATCTCGGCCGCTCCGTGGGGCTCGGCGGGCATCCTGCCGATCTCCTGGTCGTACGTGCGCCTGATGGGCGGCGAGGGCCTCAAGCGCGCCACCCAGGTTGCGGTGCTCGGCGCCAACTACATCGCCAAGCGCCTCGAGCCGCACTACCCGGTGCTCTACACCGGCCCGGGCAACCTGGTCGCGCACGAGTGCATCATCGACATGCGCCCGCTGTCGAAGGCGACCGGCGTGAGCATCGACGACATCGCCAAGCGCCTGATCGACTTCGGGTTCCACGCGCCGACCATGTCCTTCCCGGTCGCCGGGACGCTCATGATCGAGCCGACGGAGTCCGAGGACCTGGCCGAGATCGACCGCTTCTGCGACGCGATGATCGCCATCCGCGCCGAGGTCGAGCGGGTCGCGGGCGGCGAGTGGCCGGTGGACGACAACCCGCTGGCCAACTCCCCGCACACGGCCGCGGCGCTGGGCGGCGAGTGGAACCACCCGTACACCCGCGACGAGGCCGTCTTCCCGGGCGGGGTGTCGGCCGCGGAGAAGTACTGGCCGCCGGTGCGCCGCATCGACGGTGCCTTCGGCGACCGGAACCTGGTGTGCTCCTGCCCGCCGCTGGACGAGTACGACAACTGATGCCTCAACTGGCGCGGTGACACGACGAAGGGGCCGGTCCGGGAGTTTCCTCCTGGGCCGGCCCCTTTCGTTTCCGTCGTCGGCTAGGCCGCCTTCATCACCTGCGTCGCCGCGAGCGGGCGGTTCGGGGCGATGATCTGGCCGTCCGGCAGCAGCTCACCGGTGTCCTCGAACAGCAGGACGCCGTTGCACAGCAGGCTCCAGCCCTGTTCCGGGTGAACGGCCACGGGGTGCGCGGCCTCCCTGTCGGCGGAGTCGGCGGTCGGGCATGCTGGCTTGTGCTGGCACATGGATGCGTTCTTTCGCTGCGGTGTGGTCTGTGTGCTGCGGCTCGATGCGTTGTTCATGGCCGCCCCCCGTATCAACGACGACTTGGCTCGGTCAGAGTGCCCAGTGTTCCCCCACGACACGGTGTCCGGAGGGATTTCCCGGCAGCTGTCCTCATAGATTGATGACGCATCACCCGTGCGGGCGGTTCAGGTCAACTCCCCTGTCATTTCGGATGGTTCACGGGGGGCCCGAGTGGGCTAGGCCGAATGGGCAGAACCGGCCAGGAGCCGGGTCAGGCGGCCGGCGCGGCCATGGACGGCGGTACCGGAGGGGCCGTCGGCGTGAGCCTGTGGGTCAGTACGGGCAGCAGTTCGGACACGGGGTGCGGGCGGTAGGCGGCGATGCCGGGTGGGGCCGGTGCCAGCGGGACCAGGAGGTCGGCGGCGGCCGGCAGGCCGGCGGAGGCGTCGGCGCCCACCGATCCGTGCAGCCACAGGGTCAGCATGTACAGCTCCGGTACGGACAGCAGGCGGGGCTGGTAGTTCTTGCCGAGCGATTCGGCCTGGCGCAGCGCGCGTTCGGTGGCGGCGACGTAGGGGCCCTCGAAGAAGTGGGAGAAGGCCCACCCGTCCGGTGTCAGCCGGGTGTCGGCCGCGGCGACGTAGCGGTCCCCGCTGCGGATCAGGAACCGCCAGCCCGTCAGGCGGGTGCGCGGCGGCCTGCCGCCTGCGGTCAGTCCGGAGATGTGCAGCCGGTCCAGGACGTGGACGGGCAAAGGCAGTTCGGCGGTCGTCGGGCCCTGCAGGGCGCGCAGGGCCGGGGTGTGCGCCTCGTGGACGGCGGTGGGGGAACCGAGGGCCGCGAGGACGCTGCGCAGGGCGGGCGCGGGAGCCGGAGGGACGTGCAGCGGCATGGTGGGTCGCCTCTCGCTAGGGAGACCTGTGGAACGGGGCGGGTGCGGGGTGCGGACGGCGCTGTCGCATTCTGGGGTCAGAGGGGGGCTGAGGGGCAATGGCCGCGCGCCAACTCTCTGCCTCGCTTGCGGAGTTTATCTGACATGTGTTCACTCAGTGTTTCGGCTAGCTGTCCCGCCTATTGCCGACAAGGCGCTTACCGGTCCCGCTGACGTGGCATTCATGCCGGGTGCGCGCAAAAATTCCGCGCTGACCTCGGAGGCTACCGGATGAGGGCTCGGCTGAAAAGCGTCGGTTATCGATAACCGGCAAGTTCTACGCTGTATTTGCGTACGGATGCTTGCCAGGTGAATGTGCCAAAGCGCCTGTCGGCCAAACCGGCGCGCGCTCCCCGCCAGTCACGCCCCCTCCGCGTTATCGATCATGCCGCCGGGGCATCATCGACCGTAACGCGCGCCCGGGTGGCGGATCATTCGACGCCGGCCGGGCCCAGTCGAGGAGGGACGCTCCGATGGGGGAGAAGGTCGTGGCGGGCGGATTCGACCTGTCCGATCGGCAACGGTACCGGAGGAAGCTTCACGAGTGCCTGGAGGTGCTGGAGCGACTTCTGGAGGAGAAGAGGTTCGATCGCCCCAAGAACATGATGGGGCTGGAGATCGAGTTGAATCTGGCGGGTGCCGACGGGTTGCCGAGAATGGTGAATGCCCAGGTCCTTGAGCGTATTGCGAGCAACGATTTCCAGACCGAACTGGGAATGTTCAACCTGGAGGTGAACGTCCTTCCCCACCGGCTCGGAGGCCGGGTATTCGACCAGCTCGCCGAAGAACTGAGCGCGGGTCTCGGCTATGCCCACCGGCAGGCTCAGGAGGTCGGCGCCGGGGTGGTCATGATCGGAATTCTGCCGACGATCTCCCGCACCGACCTGGTCACCGCCAACCTCTCGGCGGTGGACCGCTACTCCCTGCTCAACGAGCAGATCCTGATGATGCGGGGCGAGGACTTCGTGCTCGACATCGACGGGGTCGAGCGGCTGACGTGGACCTCCGGGTCGATCGTGCCGGAGGCCGCCTGCACCTCCGTACAACTGCACCTGCAGGTGACTCCGGCGCGGTTCTCGGACGTGTGGAACGCGGCCCAGGCGGTGGCGGCCGTACAGATAGCCGTGGGCGCCAACTCGCCCTTCCTGTTCGGGCGGGAGCTGTGGAGGGAGTCGCGGCCGCCGCTCTTCCAGCAGGCCACCGACACCCGGCCGCCCGAGCTCCAGGCGCAGGGGGTGCGGCCGCGCACCTGGTTCGGCGAGCGCTGGGTGGACTCGGCGTACGAGCTCTTCGCCGAGAACGTCCGCTACTTCCCGGCCCTGCTGCCGATCTGCGACGAGGAGGAGCCGCTGCGGGTGCTCGCCGAGGGCGGGGTGCCGAGCCTGCAGGAGCTGGTGCTGCACAACGGCACCGTCTACCGCTGGAACCGCCCCGTCTACGGGGTCGCCGACGGGGTGCCGCACCTGCGCGTGGAGAACCGCGTGCTGCCCGCCGGTCCGACGGTGGCCGACGTCGTCGCCAACGCGGCCTTCTACTACGGGCTGGTACGGACCCTCGCGGACGAGCAGCGCCCGGTGTGGAGCCGGTTGCCCTTCGCGGAGGCGGAGGCCAATTTCGACGCGGCCTGCCGCTACGGCATCGACGCCCGGCTGCGCTGGCCGCGCCGGGGCCGGGGCGGGGGGCTGGCGAGCGTGCCCGCGGTCCGGCTGGTGCTGGAGGAGCTGCTGCCGATGGCGGCCGCCGGACTGGACGCGTGGGGGATCGAGCCCGCCGACCGGGACCACTACCTCGGCATCATCGAGGAGCGGTGCCGGCGCCGGGTGAACGGCGCCACCTGGCAGGTGGACACGTACCACCGGGCGCTGGCGGGCGGGCTGGAGCGGGACGCGGCGCTCGCGGCGACCACGCGCCGGTACAGCGAGCTGAGTCACCGGGGCGATCCCGTGCACACCTGGCCGGCGGGTCTGGGGGGTGGGCCCACGGCCTGACCGGCATCCCACCGCCGGTCCTGACCGGCGGCGGGACCGGCGTCCTGACCGGCGTCCGCGGACCGATCGCGGGGGCCGTCCGGTCCCGCCCGATGATCCGATCGCCCCCTGGAGGAGGCAGTATGGGGTCATCGGGGCGGGACGCCCCGCGAGACGTCGCAGCGGGTGCGGGACGGGAGACGGGCGTGCGGACGGTGCCGGAACCGGTGGTCGGGGAGCTCGAAGAGGGCCCTGGCGGGCGCGGGATGCTGCGCTCCGAGACGCTGCTCGTGCTCGCGCTGTCCCTGGGCGCGAGCGGCGTCTCGGCGCTGATCAGCTTCATCGGCTCGCTGACCAAGCCCGGCGGGCTCAAGGACCAGGCCGCCACGCTCAACGGCTCGTACGCCCCCGGCCGGCCCTGGCTGGACCTGGCCTGGCAGCTGTTCGACATCGCGAGCGCACTCGTCCCCGTCCTGCTCGTCGCGCACCTGCTGACCCGTGAGGGCGCGCCCGGACTGAAGGTGCTGGGCTTCGACCGGACCCGGCCCTGGTGGGACCTGGGCCGCGGCGCGCTCGTCGCCGCCTGCATCGGCAGCGCCGGGCTGGCCTTCTACCTGGGGTCCCGGGCGGCCGGCTTCAACCTCACGGTGGTGCCGGAGGCGCTGCCCGATGTCTGGTGGAAGTTCCCCGTGCTGATCCTCTCCGCGGTGCAGAACTCCGTGGTGGAGGAGGTCATCGTGCTGGCCTACCTGCTGCGCAGGCTCGGGCAGCTCGGCTGGTCGCCGATGGCCGCGCTGATGGCGAGCTCCGTGCTGCGCGGCTCGTACCACCTCTACCAGGGCATCGGCGGGTTCATCGGGAACATGGTGATGGGCGTCGTCTTCGTCCTTGCCTACCGGCGCTGGGGCCGAGTGGGTCCGCTGGTCGTCGCGCACGCGCTGCTCGACATCGTGGCCTTCGGCGGGTACGCCCTGCTGGCGGGCAAGGTGGGCTGGCTGCCCACCCCGTAGGGCCCATCACGTAGGCCCCACCCCGTAGGCCTCGTTCCGTAGGCCGGGGAAGGGCCCGCCCGCTCAGGGTGCGGTGAGCAGCTCGCCGTCGATGACCGTGACCGCGCGCCCGATCAGCAGCGTACGGTCGCCCAGCAGCCGGACCCGGACGAGGCCGGTGCGGGCTCCGCCCTGGAGGCCGACGAGCTCCGTGCGGCCGAGGCGCCGCGCCCAGAACGGGGCCAGTGCGGTGTGGGTGCTGCCGGTGACCGGGTCCTCGTCGATGCCGAGCGCGGGGAAGAAGCCGCGCGAGACGAAGTCGTAGCCGCGGGAGGGGTCCTCGGCCGGCGCGGTCACGATGATGCCGCGCCGGGAGTAGCCGCGCAGGGCGGCGTGGTCCGGCGTGAGCTCGCGTACGGTCCGCTCGTCGGCCAGCTCCACCACGAGGTCCCCGATGTGCTCGGACGTGTCGTGGACCGACTTGGACGGGGCGCCCAGCGCGCGCTCCACTGCGGCGTCCGGCTCGACCTCGGTCAGGGAGGAGGTCGGGAAGTCCATGGTCAGGGTCCCGTCCCCGGCGGCCGTGACCGTCAGGATCCCGCAGCGCGCCGAGAAGCGGACCGTCCCGGTCGCGAGGCCGTTCGTGGCCAGGACGTGGGCGGTGGCCAGCGTGGCGTGGCCGCACATGTCGACCTCGGCGGCCGGGGTGAACCAGCGCAGCGCCCAGTCCGCCTCGCCGCCCGGCGGGAGCGGATGGGCGAAGGCGGTCTCGGAGAGGTTGACCTCGGAGGCGACCTGCTGGAGCCAGGTGTCCGGGGGGAACCCGTCCGCGCCTTCGAGGAGCAGGACCCCGGCGGGGTTGCCGCCGAAGGGGCGGTCGGAGAAGGCGTCGACGATTCGGATGCGCATGTCACCGACCGTAGGGACGCGGCGGAGCCGCCCGCAAAGGCCAATCCGGGATGACTGGACTGGTTACCGGCCCATGTTCGCGGCCACCTCGCCCTGCGCGGCGCCGATCTCGTCCTCGGTGGCCTCCATCAGGTCGCCCGTCTCCTCCAGGCGGGCCAGCAGGTCCGCGAGCGCCTGCTTCTGGGCCGGGTGCGTGATGGGCACGGTGTTCAGGTCGGTGGTCGTCAGCCAGTCGAACAGCACGATGGCGTCGGAACGCCAGATGCGGACGTTGACGGTTGGTACGGCGTCAAAGAATCCGATGTCCATGTGGGCATTCTGCCAGGTCAGCAGCCTATGGGTGGCGTGGGCCTGGGCGTGGAAGGCTGTTCACTGAGGAAGTTTCCGATATATCGTTGACGCATCGCGATGGGTCAGCGATAGTAGAGACATCGCACTAGCGACAACGAATCACCGAATGAGGAAAGGAGCGCAGTCATGCGTTCACACGGACAGCACGGACACGACCACGGACATGAGCACGGAAGGGGTCACGGCCACTGCGGGCCGGACCGCCGGGAGGAGTTCCAGGGGCGGCGTGCCGCCTTCGGGCCGTTCGGGCCGCCCTTCGGCGGCGGGCCCTTCGGCGGGCGGGGCGGGCGCGGCGGACCGCGCGGCCGGGCCCGGCGGGGGGATGTGCGCGCCTCCATCCTGGCGCTGCTCACCGACCGGCCGATGCACGGCTACGAGATGATCCAGGAGATCGGCGAGCGCAGCGGCGGGGCGTGGAAGCCCAGCCCGGGGTCGGTCTACCCGACCCTGCAGCTCCTGGAGGACGAGGGCCTCATCACCAGCGAGAGCGAGGGCGGCAAGAAGCTGTTCACGCTCACCGACGCCGGCCGCACCGAGGCCGAGTCCGGCCCGGACGCCCCCTGGGCGGAGGCCGGCCGGGGCTTCGACTTCGAGGCGATGAACGAGGTCCGGACGGCCGGATTCGGCCTGATGGAGGCCTTCGGCCAGGTCTTCAAGACCGGCACCCCCGCACAGAGGGAGAAGGCCCTTGCCGTCATCAACGACACCCGCAAGAAGCTCTACCTGATCCTGGCCGACGAGCACTGAGTGCGAGTGGGCCGGACGGATCCTCCGGTATGACGGCGCGCCCCGCGAGAGACCTCTCGCGGGGCGCGCCGTCGTATCCGTGTGTGTACGGACCTGCTCGTTCGGGTGGGGGTGGGGTGGGGCGTGGTCAGGCGACCAGGCCGGAGAGCTTGCGGAGCGACTCGTTGAGGGCGGCGGTGGCCGAGTCCTTGAGCTTGCCCGCCATCAGGGAGACCGCGGCGCCGGTGAACTCGCCGTCGATGCGGACGGTGGTGGCCCCGCCGTCCGGGACCAGGGTGTAGCGGGTCAGGATGGCCACGCCCATGGGGCCCTTGCCGGTCAGCGCGAAGACGTGTCCGTCCTCCAGCTCCGAGATCGTCCAGAGGACCTCGGCGGGGAAGCCCATCATCTTCATGTTCTCGGAGAAGGTGGACCCGATCGCGAGGGTCTCGGGGCCGCCCTTCGGGAAGTTGGTGTGGGTCATGCTCCACTGGCCGTAAGCGTCCCAGTCGGTCAGCTGGGACCAGAGCTTCGCGGCGGACGCCTCGATGCGTGATTCCGCGGTGACTTCAGCCATGCGACCACCCCTTCTCGTCAGGTACGTGCGGCGGAAGGTAGTCCCGGGGGGCGCAACATTCAAGACTGACGACCTGTCAGATATTGGGTGGCGGGGCGAGTGCGGACCCCACCGGTATCGGGCCGGTCTCGGGAGCGTCTCAACAGGTGTCACGGCCTCGTCGGTCCTGACCGGGCCTGCCATGATGTCCGAATGCAAGCGTCAGGGAGACACGCCGGACTGGGCCTCGCCCTCATTTCGGCGATCGCGTTCGGTGGTTCGGGAGTGGCGGCGAAGCCGCTGATCGAGGCGGGTCTGGACCCGCTCCACATGGTCTGGCTCAGGGTGGCCGGGGCGGCCCTCGTGCTGTCCCCGCTGGCCTGGCGCCATCGCGATCTCGTACGCCGCAAACCCCTGCTGCTCGCGGGCTTCGGGATCGTCGCCGTGGCCGGGGTCCAGGCCTTCTACTTCGCCTCGCTGTCCCGGATCCCGGTCGGTGTGGCGCTGCTGCTGGAGTACCTCGGCCCCGCGCTGCTGCTCGGCTACATCCGCTTCGTGCAGCGCAGGCCCGTGACCCGGGCCGCCGCGGCCGGCGCCGCCGTGGCCGTCGTGGGTCTCGCCTGCGTGGTGCAGATCTGGGCCGGGCTGAGCCTGGACCTGCTCGGCGTGCTGCTCGGCCTCGCGGCCGCCTGCTGCCAGGCCTTCTACTTCGTCTTCGCCGACCAGGGCAGCGACGGCGACGACGTGCCCGACCCGATGGGCATGATCGCGTACGGCATGATCGTCGGCACCCTCGTGATGACCGTGATCGCCCGCCCCTGGCGGATCGACTGGCAGGTGCTGGGCGGCGACGCGGCGCTGGGGGACCTGATGGTGCCCGCTGGCGTCCTGCTCGGCTGGGTGGTGCTGATCGCGACCGTGTTCGCGTACCTGACCGGCGTGGTCTCCGTGCGCAAGCTGTCCCCGCAGGTCGCCGGCGTCGTGGCCTGCCTGGAAGCGGTCGTGGCGACCGTACTGGCCTGGGTGCTCCTCGGCGAGCACCTCTCGACCTGGCAGATCATCGGCGGCGGGCTGGTGCTGGGCGGGGCCTTCATCGCGCAGACCTCCCGGCAGAGCGCGCCCGCGCCCGGGGTCGCGGAGCCGGTGGCCGCTCTGGACCGCGATCCGAGCAAGGTCTAGGCTCGCGATCATGCCGACGACCGTGCTTCCGCCTCCCGCCGCCTAGCGCGGGCGGCTGCCACCACGCAGGAGAACCCGGCCCGGGCCGTGTCCCGGGCCGATTCGCGCTGCCCGCGAAGCGATGACCCGTTCCTTTCATCCTTCACGCACGCGCGGAGACCTCTCGTGTCGATCCAGTCGGACCAAACGCCCGCCACCGGGCGCAGCCTGCTCTACCTCGTCATCGCCGGAACCGCCTGGGGCACGGCGGGGGCGGCGGCCTCGCTGCTCTACCTCGCCAGTGACCTCGGCCCGCTCGCCCTGTCGTTCTGGCGGTGCGCGGGCGGGCTGGCGGTGCTGCTCGCGGTACTCGCCGTACGCCGACGCCCGCGCGGCGGCGCCGTCGGGGCGGGCACCGTCCGGGCCAGGGCCTCGGTGGGGTCGCTCATCGGGACCGGGCTCATGTTCACCCTCTTCCAGTCCGCGTACTTCGCCGCCGTGCGCGAGACCGGCCTCGCCGTGGCCACCGTGGTCACCCTCGGATCCGGGCCCGTGCTCATCGCGCTCGGGGCCCGGTACTGGATGGGGGAGCGGCTCGGCCGGGGCGGGACCGTCGCGGTCGGCGGGGCCCTGGCCGGGCTCGCCGTGCTCGTCCTGGGCGGCGGGGGCGGCGAGGTGCGGCCGCTCGGCGTCGGCTGGGCGCTGCTGTCGGCCGCCGGCTACGGGGCCATGACCCTGCGGGCCAGGCTGCTCGGACGGCGCGGGACCGGCGGGGACCCGCTGGTCACCACCGTCTGGTCCGTCGGGGTGGGCACGGTGTGCCTGCTGCCGTTCGCCCTGGTGGAAGGGCTGATGCCGCATACCGCGGAGCCCGTCCGGGTGCTCTGGCTGCTCGCCTACATGGCCACGGTGCCGACCGCGCTGGCCTACGCGCTCTACTTCAGCGGGGCCGCCGCCGTGCGGGCCGCGACGGTGTCCGTGATCATGCTGATCGAGCCCGTCGGAGCGGCGGCGATCGCCGTCCTGGTGCTCGGGGAGCGGCTGACCGGCGCGGTGGCGCTGGGCACCGTACTCCTGCTGACCGCGGTGGGGGCGCTGATCGCCGCCGAGTCCCGGCGTCCCGCGGACGCGGATGAGGGCGGGCCGGACGAGGTCCGGCCCGCCCTCGCCGCCGAGGCGGTCGTCAGAGCGCGGTGACGTAGGCCGGGACGGGGATGCCCGCGGCGAGGTCGGCGGCGGGGATCGGGGTCCCGTACGCCGGCGCGACCGGGACCACGCCCGACCAGAACGGCAGGTCGAGGTCCTCGGCGTCGTCGCCCGGGCCGCCGCTGCGGACCTTGGCGGACACCTCGTTCAGGTCCAGGCGGATCACGGCGGTGGCCGCGAGCTCCTTGGCGTTCGCCGGCCGGGAGTCGGCCGAGCGGCCCGGGACGACCTGGTCGACGAGGGCGTCGAGGGCGATCCGGCGCTCCTCGGGGTCGGTCACCTGGTGGGCCGTTCCGTGGACGACCACCGAGCGGTAGTTGAGCGAGTGGTTGAAGGCGGAGCGGGCCAGGACCAGGCCGTCGAGGTGCGTCACGGTGAGGCAGACCGGCAGCCCCGGGTCGGCCGTGCCGGCCGCGAGGAGCGGGCGCGAGCCCGTGGAACCGTGTACGTAGAGGGTCTGGCCGACCCGGCCGAAGAGGGTCGGCAGGACCACCGGCGCGCCGTCGCGGACGAAGCCGAGGTGGCAGAGGTAGGCCGCGTCCAGTATCGAGTGCACCGTCTCGTGGTCGTAGTGCGCGCGGTCGCGGTACCGGCTCGGGACGGTCCGGCCGCTGGGCTCGTAGGTGCCGGCCGCTTCGGTCGGCGCTGCCGCAGCCGGAGCAGTGGGCTGTTCTGCCGTGGTCTCGGGGGCGGGCGTGACGCTCATGATGCGGACTCCGTTGTATTAGTGCATACTGTGCTTTGTGCTAGGAGAGTATCTGATCATCGGGCGGCGCGCATCGGAAATCGCCGCGAGTGTGGAAGCGGGCGTCGCCTCGGGCGCGCTCGCGCCGGGAGCGCTGTTGCCGCCGATGCGGGAGCTCGCCGGTGTGCTGGGGGTGAACCCCAACACCGTGGCCGCCGCGTACCGGACGCTGCGCGAACGCGGGGTCATCGAGACGGACGGGCGCCGCGGCAGCCGGGTGCGGTCCCGCCCGGCGACCGCGCCGCGCGACCAGCTGCGGATGGACGTCCCGGAGGGGGTGCGCGACATCGCCTCCGGCAACCCGGACGTGCGGCTGCTGCCCGCGCTGGGGGACGCGCTGGCGGGCGCGGCACGCCGGTACGCCGCCGAGCCGACGCTCTACGGCCAGGATCCGGTCGCTCCGGAGCTGGCCCGGCTCGCCAGGGCCGCCTTCGACGCGGACGGGGTGCCGGCCGGGGAACTGGCGGTGGTCTCGGGCGCGCTGGACGGCATCGAGCGGGTGCTGGCCGCGCACCTGCGCCCCGGGGACGCGGTGGCGGTCGAGGACCCGGGGTGGGGGAGCGTGCTCGACCTCGTGCCGGCGCTGGGGCTGCGGGTGGTGCCGGTGGCCGTGGACGACGACGGGCCGCTGCCCGACGCGGTGGAGCGGGCGCTGGCCCAGGGCGTCCGGGCGCTGCTCGTGACGGCCCGGGCGCAGAACCCGACCGGGGCGGTGGTGAGCGCGGAGCGGGCCGCGGCGCTGCGGGCGGTGCTGGCCGGGCATCCGGAGGTGCTGGTCATCGACGACGACCACGGACACGGCATCGTGGACCTGCCGCTGAACGTGCTGGGCGGGGTGACCCGTCACTGGGTGCTGATCCGCTCCACCGCCAAGGCGTACGCGCCGGACCTGCGGATCGCGGTGCTGACCGGGGACGGGGTCACGCTCGACCGGGTCCGGGGGCGGCAGCGGCTGGGCCCCGGGTGGGTGAGCAGGCTGCTGCAGTACACGGCGGTGGAGCTGTGGCAGGCCGGAGCGGTCGATCACGCGGCGGTCGCACGGTCCTACGGGGAGCGCCGCGACGGACTGGTCGCGGCGCTGGCCCGGCGCGGGGTGAGCGCGCGGGGGCGGAGCGGGATGAACGTGTGGGTGCCCGTCGCCGAGGAGACCGCGGTGGTGACGCGCCTGCTGGGCGCGGGCTGGGCGGTCGCGCCGGGGGCCCGGTTCCGGATGGAATCGGGGCCGGCGGTGCGGATGACGATGTCGACGCTGTCCCTGGCGGACGTACCGGTGCTGGCGGAGGCGGTCGCCTCGGCCGTCCGGCCGGCGGCCGGGGGGCGGCTCGACTAGGCCGTCGCTTTCGGATCTTGCCTGGCCCGTGTCGTCCGGGACGACGCGGGCCCGACCGGCAAGATCCGAAAGAGGCGACCTAGCGGCGTCGGGTCTGGGTGAGGGCCGCGCCGGCCAGGACGACGGCCGCGCCCACCGGGGTGTTCCAGTGGAGCTGTTCGTCCAGGAGCAGGACGCCCGCCGTCGTCGCGATGACCGGGATGAAGTACGTGACCATCTGCGCGGTGGTCGGGCCGATCTCCGTGACCAGGCCGTACTGCATCTGCAGGGCCATGCCCGTGCCGAGGGCGCCCAGCGCGATCACCGACAGGGTCGGCCAGAGCGGCAACGAGGTCGGGGCCGAGGTGAACAGGGCGCTGACCACACCGAGTTGGAGCGTGGAGACCAGGAGCTGGGCGCCGGTCAGGGCCACCGGGGAGCCCGGCGTGGAGGCCAGGGTGCGGCGTACGTAGATCCAGCCGATCGGGTAGCAGAGCGCGGCCAGCAGGGCGAGCGCGGTGCCCTTGGCGTCGAGGCCCGAGAAGCCCTGCCAGGCGCCGAGGACGGTCAGAACGCCGAGGAAGCCCAGGCCCAGGCCCGCGAAGCGGCGGCGCGTCGGGCGGTCCTCGGAGAGGGCGACCAGGGAGAGCGCCATCCCCCACAGCGGCGAGGTGGCGTTGCAGATGCCCGCCAGGCTGGAGGGGATGCTCAGTTCCGCGTACGCGAAGAGGGAGAACGGGGCGGTGTTGAGCAGCAGCGCCGCCACCGTCAGGTGGGCCCAGGTGCGCCGGCCCCGGGGGAGCGGCTCGCGGCGGATCAGGAGCACGGTGAGCAGGGCGAGCGCGCCGAAGAAGACCCGGCCGAGGGCCACCTGGAACGGGGCGTAGGCCTCCGTGCCCACCTTGATCAGCAGGAAGCTGAAGCCCCAGATCACCGAGAGGACCGCGAAGCGCAGGCGCCAGTCCAGGCGGCCGCCGGCGGGAGCCTTCGCGGTGGGGGCGGGGGGCGTGGTGGCCGAGGCCGAGGCTGGGGCGGCGTCGGCAGGCAGGTGTGGGGCGGGGGTGGCGGCTGGGACCGGGATGCTGGGGGCGCTCATGACAGCCACCTTCGCCCCTGGGGACCTCGTAGGACAAGCGAAAGTTGTTGGGGGCGACGTCGTAGGATCGCTTACATGTTGAACCTGGAGCGACTGCGCACCCTCGACGCCCTCGCCCGCCACGGCTCCGTCAGCGGCGCCGCCGACGGGCTCCACGTCACCACCTCCGCCGTCTCCCAGCAGATGGCCAAGCTGGAACGGGAGGTCGGGCAGCCGCTGCTGGCCAAGAACGGGCGCGGGGTCCGGCTCACCGACGCGGGCCGGCTCCTCGCCGAGCACGCGGCCCGGATCATCTCGCAGGTCGAGCTCGCCCAGGCCGATGTCGAGGCCCGGCGCGGGTGCGCGGTCGGCGAGCTGCGGATCGGCGCCTTCCCCACAGCCATGCGGGGGCTGCTGCCGCAGGTCCTGGCGCGGTTGCGGGCCGAGCACCCCGAACTGCGGCCCCGGGTACGGGAGCAGGAGCCGGAGGAGAGCATGGCCGCCGTGGTACGGGGCGATCTCGACATGGCCCTCGCCATCGACTGGCACAACAAGCGGATGCCCGTACCGGCTGAGCTCACGCGGGCCCATCTCCTGGACGACTCCATGGACATCGCGGTGCCGGCGGGGCATCCGCTGGCCGGCCGCGCCGGGATCTCGCTGGCCGAGTTCGGTGAGGACGACTGGATCTCCTGGACCGAGGGGCAGTTCTGTCACGAGTGGCTCGTCTTCACCCTGCGCGGCACCGGGATCGAGCCCCGGATCGCGCACATCGCGGAGGAGCACCACACGCAACTGGCCTTCGTCGAGGCCGGCCTCGGTGTGTGCGTGGCCCCCCGGCTGGGGCGCGGGCCCGTGCCGCCGGGGGTCCGGCTGCTGCCGGTGTCCGACAGCACGCGGCGCCACGTGTACGTGGTCTGGCGGGCGGACGCCGACCGCCGGCCGTCGATCCGGGCCGCCGTCGAGGCCCTGCGGAGGGCGGCCGCCGCCGGGACCGGGGAGGTCCGGGCGGTCGGCGAGGAGGGAGGCCGGGCCTGATCGGCGGGATCCGAAAGGGGCGGCCTAGATCTTGCGGAAGTCCCAGGACACGATCGAGTCCGGTGTGAGCCGGATCCAGGCGTGCCGTCCGTCGTGCGGCATCTCCGTGATGCCGAAGTTCTTGACGGGGAAGAGGCGCTCCGGCTCGGCCAGTTCCTCGCAGGGTTCGCCCGTACGCGGGGCTTCGCCCACGAAGACGGCCGTGCCGGACAGTTCGACCCCGCGCAGCTCGTCGTAGGCCTCGCCGGAGTCCACGACCACCGAGATCCGCGGGTCCTTGCGGAGGTCGGACCAGCGGCGGCTGCGGGTGATGGAGTACAGCCACAGGGAGGTGCCGTCCCAGACGAACCAGAGCGCGCCCACGTGGGGGCGCCCGTCGGGGGAGACCGTGGCCACCCGGCAGGTGCGCTGCTCGCGCAGGAAGGTGTCCGTCTCCTCGTCGGTCATCATGATGCGGCGGCCCCGCCGTTGTGTCCTGTCCGCGGGTGTGCTGTCGACGAGCGTGCCGTCCACGGGTGTGCTGTCCATGTGGTCCGTGCCCCTTCACATCTGACTGTGTGTCAGGAATCATGCGTGCTCTTCCGTCGCCACGCCAGGGGGAGCCATGCCCGATCTCGATCCCGCCACCACCGCACTGCTCACCGTCGAGTGCCAGAACGGTGTCGTCGGCGAGGAGAGCGCACTCCCCGAATTGGCCAAGGAGGCGCGGGACTCCGGCATGCTGGACCGGGTCGCCGCGCTGGTCGAGGCCGCGCGCGGGGCCGGGGTGCAGGTGCTGCACGCGGTCGCCGAGCGGCGGCCGGACGGGCTGGGGGCCAATACCAACGCGCGGCTGTTCCGGGCCGCGGGGAAGCTGCCGGTGCGGCAGCTGACCGGCAGCCGGGCCGTGGAGCTCGCCGCACCCATCGCCGTCGCGGAGCAGGACCTCGTGGTGCGCCGACTGCACGGGCTCTCCCCGATGGCCGGTACCGACCTGGACGCCCTGCTGCGCAATCTCGGTGTCCGGACCCTCGTCGTCACCGGGGTCTCCTCCAACATCGCGATCCCGAACACCGTCTTCGACGCGGTGAACCTCGGCTACCAGGTCGTGGTTCCCTCCGACGCCATCGCCGGGGTGCCCGCGTCCTGCACCGCCGAGGTGATCCGCAACTCCCTCTCCCTCGTCGCGGCCATCACCACGGCCGAAGCGCTCATCGCCCAGTGGGCCCCGGAGCGCTGACGTCCGTACGGACGCGGGGTCCTGACGGGCCGAAAGCGCCCGGTTCGCGTCCTGCCCCGAGTACCTGGTGGCCCTCATCGGCCTGGGCGTCGCCATCGACCACGCCCTCCTCGTCGTCACCCGCTGGCGGGAGAAGCGGCAGAAGCCCGGAGCCGACGGCCCCGGTAGCGCGGCCCGCCGCGAGGCGGTCGTGCGCTCCGTGGCCAGTGCCGGACGCGTGGCCCCGGCGGACTGGGAGCGCGGCGGACAGCGCGTCGTCGACGTGTGGACGGAGTCCTGGCCTTCACCGCGCCGGCCGCCATCCCCGTCACCGATGTGAAGGTGTTCGCCACCGCCCTGGCCGCGGGCGTCATCATCGACGCCACCGTCGTCCGGGTCTCCTCACCCCGGCGCTGGTGACCCTCCTCGGGTGTTCCGCCTGGTGGTTCCCGAAGGTCTTGGATCGGCCGAGGCGGCCCCGCACCCACCGGGAGAGGTGAAGCAGGGCGGCCGTGGCGGCCACCGCCGCGAGGGCGATCAGCCAGTTGCGCGGATAGTCCAGCGGGAGGGCGGACGGGTTGTTCGGCGTACCGGGGCGCAGGAGTACGGGCAGTGCCACCACGGTCAGGGAGCCGGCCACGGTCAGCGCGCCGCGTACGGTCGTGCTCGCGCGCAGGCCCGTCAGGAGCAGGCCGAGGGCCAGGACCAGGGGGGCGACGAGTCCGTCGTGCACGGCGACGGCGCCGGCCAGCCAGATCGCCACGTCGACGTACTGGCCGCCCCGGAGCAGCAGCGCCGCTCCGTAGCCGAGGAGAGCGACGCCGAGGGCGCCGCAAGCCGCGCGGATCACAGCACCTCCAGCCGGTGGACCCACTTGGTCTGCAGGACGCCGGGCCGGTTCGGCGCGATGATCCGGGCCGGGAAGCCGTGGTCCGGTGACAGTGCCCGGCCGTTCAACCGCAGCGCGAGCAGGGTGAGTTCGTCACGGGCGTAGGTGTGGGCCAGCTCCGTGACGGAGTACGCGCCGCCCCGCTCCATGGAGACCACCCGCACCCGGGCTCCGCGGGGAGCCCCCGCCCGGTCGAGCAGATCCCGGATGCGTACGCCGCTCCAGTCGGCGGACTTGCTCCAGCCCTCCACGCACGCGATCGGCAGCGTCGCCTCGTACTGCCTCATCGCCCGGAGCCCGTCGAGCGTCAGCTCGTACGGACGGGGCCCGGCCACCGTGAGCCGCCAGTCCTCGACGGACACCGCCGCGACACCGGCGGCGACGGCCGTACGGTTCACCGGCAGGCCCTGCGGCCCGTGGTCGGGGTGCCGGGGGGCCAGCAGGTCGAACCGCCCCAGCGGGGTGAAGGACTGGCCGGCCGTCGTGAGGGTGACGGCGCCGACCGCGGCGAAGACTCCGGTGAGCAGCGCACGCCGGTTCGGGCCGTCCTCGGCCGGCAGCGCGAGCGTGCCGGCCGACCCGCGGCTCCAATGTGCCTTGATATCCGGTGCTTTGAGGGCGATGTGCAGCACCAGCGCGCCGGTGAACGTCCAGCCCAGGGCGTAGTGCACCTGGACGAAATCGAACGGCCAGGGGTACCACTGCGCGGTGTTGAGCAGTCCGGTGAACAGTTCCAGGACGGCCGACGCGACGAGCAGCGCCGCCGACAGCCGTTCCAGTCCGTGGCGGACCGACCGCACGGCGGGCCACTCGAACAGCCGCGGATAGACGGTCCACATCTTCGCCAACAGCAGCGGAACGGCGGCGATGCCGCTCGCGACGTGGAGTCCCTGGGTCAGCCGGTAGCCCCCCGAGGGGCGGCTGGGCAGGTCGTCGGCGAGCCAGGCGGGCGGATGCTGGAGGCAGTGGCTGACGAGCCCGGTGACGAAGCACAATACGACCGCCACGGCCAGCCAACGGCCGATCGCCGTCGCCGTCCGGGCGTCGTGGAGCCGCCCGGAGAACCCCGGCGGACGGAGTGGAGGGACGCGCAGTTTCATGAGCCCATGACACCTGCCGAGGGGCCTGAACGGGGGCCTGAGCGCCTTACGAAACCCTGACGGCGATCCATCAAGCGCGGCTGTCTTCCGAGTTGAGTCCCGTGACCGATCATCGACCCCGACAACCCGCCCCACCGGGCCCCTGCGGTCCCTTGCCCGCCCGGCGGGCATCACCGGCGAAGAGGAGCGGCATCTTCATGGAAGACGAGGCGGGCGACGTGGTGGCCGCCGCCACGGCGATCGTGCGTGCGGCGGCGGACAGGCGGGCGCGGCAGGACCGGGTCGTGCGGGCGGGGGCGTGGCTGTCGAGCGCGGCGTTCCTCGCCGGGTGCCCGTCCGGTCTGTGGTGGCAGGGGGACCGGGCGAACATCCCGCTCGTCGGACGGGTGCTCGCGAGCTGGGGACCGGGTCGGGCGATGCCCTGCCCCACCGGCCTGGTCGGGCTGCTGCTGCTGGTGTTCGCGGCCCTCTTCGTGGCCGCCGGGGTCGGCGCCCTGTGGTGCGGCGCCGCCGACGTCGCCCGGCGCGAGAGCCCGTTCGCCCGCTACGACCGCGACGGCCACCGGTCCGCCCAGCGGCGTAGGTGAGCCCGGCCGGCCGGGCCGCGCGCCACCGGGGCGGCCGGCGGTCCGGTTCGGACGGGGGAGGCAGCCGCCGAAGAAGCGCGCGTCCACGTGGTCCCCGCGACGCTCCGGCGCCACGGCATCAGGTGACGCCGGCGGGCCCCGACCGGCCCGGCCCAAGGGGCCGGGCCGGTCGGGGCGTTCAGGGCGGTCCGGTCAGGGAGTGACGGGAACGTTCGTCAGCCCCGTGACCGCGCGGGTGACGGTATTGCCGGCACGGACGACGTTCGGGTCGGCGATGCACTTGGAGACCGAGGTGATCTTGATGGCGTAGGCGCCGACACCCCCGAGGTCCGAGGTGTTGCCGCGCCAGACGTTGCCACAGCCGTTGGCGAACGAAGGGGTCGTCGACGGGTTGTGGGTCTCGTAGCCGTTGGCGAAGGTGCCGGGAGCGGCGAAGGTGCCCGTATTGTTCTCGATGAGGTACCCGATGCCCTTGGCGTCGACCCAGGAGTCCGCGGAGTTCTCCCCCGAGATCCCGGTCCCGTCGAAGGTGTTGCCGCGGATCACCCCGCCCGTGGTGCCCTCCTTGATGTCGATGTGCTCGGCGGCCACGTTCGGCCCGATCCGGTTGTTCAGCACCTGGACCCGGTCCGAGCGGTCCACCCCGCCCTGGTTGCCGTGGCAGCCCCAGTTGGAGCCGGCCGAGCCGATGTAGACGGCCTCGCCGTAGCCGGGCTGGACCAGGCCGGTGTGCGTGAGGGTGGAGTTGCGGATCACGCCGTCGGCGGACGAGCGCCGGAAGTGCACCGCCTCGTCCTCCACGTGGTGGACCGACAGCCCGTCGAGGGTGACGTGGTGGGAGTTGTCGAGGACGACCCCCTTCTTGGAGTCCCTGACGGTGAACCCGGTCAGGTTCCAGTACGGGGCGTCGTACAGCCACAGCCCGTACCCCGGGTCCCAGCCGCCGCCGGGCGCCGGACAGGACGGGGCGGTGCCGGAGGGGCCGTCGTTCACCAGCACCGCGCCCGCCGGCCCGCTGAGCGTGATGGGCGCCGCTGCCGTACCCGCCCGCTGGGTCACGAAGGCGCCCCGGTACTCCCCGGCCGCCAGCCGGATCGTCTGCCCGGGCTGCGCCGCCGCCAGCGCGCTCTGCAACTGGGCGGCGGTGGACACGTCCACGACCGGGCCGCCCTGGCCCGCCTGGGTGGTGGCGCTCACCGCGCCGCTCGCGGCGGAGGCGTTCCCGGCCGCGTCGTGCGCCTTGACCGTGTAGCCATACGTGGTGGAGGCGGTCAGCCCGGAGTCGGTGTACGAGGTCCCGCTCACCGAGCCGACGAACGTGCCGCCCCGGAAGACGTCGTAGCCGGTGACGCCGACGTTGTCGGTGGCCGCGTTCCAGGCCAGCGAGACGCTGCCCGAGGTGGTCCCCGTGGTCCGCAGACCGCCCGGGACGCTCGGCGGGGTGGTGTCGGAGCCGCCGGAGACGGGGGAGCCGTACACCTCGAACTCCCAGAGGGAGTAGCCGTACGCGGTGCCTCGCGCGGTCCCGTACATCCGGACGTGGCGGCCGGTCCCGCTGACCGTGAGGTCGTCGGTCGCGCCGTCGCCGGTGCTGGTGGAGTGGATGTCGGTCCAGTTCGTGCCGTCGTCGGAGGTCTGGATCTTGTACGTCTTCGCGTACGCGGCCTCCCAGGTGAGCTTCACCCGGCTGATGGTGTGGGCCGCTCCGAGGTCGACGCGGATCCACTGCGGGTCCACGCCCTCCGCGCTGGCCCAGCGGGTGCCGGCGACGCCGTCCACCGCGAGGGAGGCCGGGAAGGCGCTCGTCTCCACGGACGAGGCCGTCGTGGGCCTGCCCGCCGAGACCGGGCCGTCGGCGGCCTGCGCCTGCGGAAGGGGGATGAGGGAGGCGGACAGGAGGCCGGCCAGCAGCAGGACTGTTCCCCTTGCTCTTCCGCTTCCTCTTCCTCGGGTTCTTCGAGGTCTTCCCGTTCTTGGCCTGCTGCGCATGACGACTCCTTCTCGGGTTACGGGACCCAGTGGTTGCCGGAGGCCGTGATCATGACCTGGAGCTGGATGCTCGCCGAGAAGTAGCTGCTGGTGTCGATGGGCGTGGTCAGCATCTTGTTCCACAGCGCGTCCAGCCAGGCCTGGCTGCCCGTGTCCGTCATGGCCGCCAGCGCGAACGGAGCGAAGTACGCCGCCTCGCTGCCCGCCGAGATCTGCGTGCCGTCGAGCTTGTAGCCGATGGCGATCTTGTTCGGGTCGCCGCCCGTCTTGGCCTTGATCCAGCTGTTGATCTTCCGCGCCGAGGCGAGGGACTTGGGGTCTCCGCTGGTCACCGCGTCGTCCGCGATCCGCCACGGGGTCCGGCAGGCGTTCCACCAGTAGGCGCCGTCGTTCGGGTCCTCCAGGACCTGGCCCGGGGCGGGCTTGGGGGTGGTGTTGGTGGTGACGACGAAGTCGGGCAGGAGCCCGGTGTTCGGCGCGTAGGACGCCTGCAGGTTGGTGATCTGGTTCTGGTGCGCGGTGCGGACGGTGTCCCAGGCCGCGTCGCCGGTCGCCGCCCGGAAGGCCCGGAAGTGGTCCACCATCCAGTCCGAGGTGCGGGAGATGTAGTAGTACTGGTCGCCCGAGCTGCTCCAGTCGCCGAGCTTCAGCAGGTTGGTGGTGGGGTTGAGCTCGTCCTTCTTGATCGCGTTGATGTGCTTGATCGCGAGGGCCTTGTAGTTGTACGTGCCCGCGCTGCCCCACTGCTTGTCGGCGAGCAGCAGCCCGTAGGCCACGTCCATGTCGCCGTCCGTCGCGCCGTCACCGCCGTTGACGCTCCGGCAGGCGGTGTCCTGCTCGGCGGCCAGCAGGTTCGCGTTGACCGACGAGGGGTGGTCGATCATCCACTTGGTCAGACCGTCGAAGATCTTCTTCGCGTCCGGGTCGGCGCCGGCCATCGTCGCGGCGATCGCCATGCCGTACCCCTGGGCCTCGGCGACGTACGGGTGGTCCGCGTCGGGGGAGATGACCTGGTACCAGCCGTTGCCGCAGTTCTGCCGGACGAACGCGGACTTCCAGGCGTTGTAGTAGTCGACGGTCTTCTGGTCGAGGGTGCCCTGGGCGCCGGACGGCTTCAGGGTCCCGGCCGCGTAGGGCCGGGTGTGGCTGCCGAACGGGACCCCGGGACCCGAGCCGCTCGCGGGGAGGGTGGTGACGCCGAGGGTGTTGCTCGCCGCGGAGGAGTTGCCGGCGGCGTCCCGTGCCTTGACGGTGTACGCGTAGGCGGTGGAGGCCGTCAGGCCGGTGTCCGTGTACGAGGTTCCGGTGGCGCTTCCGACGAGCGTGCCGCCCCGGTAGACCTCGTAGCCGGTGACGCCGACGTTGTCGGTGGCCGCGTTCCAGGCGAGCGAGACGCTGTTCGCGGTGGTGGCCGTCGAGCGCAGGCTGCCGGGGACGCTCGGCGGGGTGGTGTCGGAGCCGCCGGAGACGGGGTTGCCGTAGACCTCGAACTCGAAGAGGGAGTAGCCGTAGGCGGTGCCCCGGGCCGTGCCGTGGACGCGGACGTAGCGGCCGGTCCCGGTGAGGGTCAGGTCGTCGGTCGCTCCGTTGCCGGTGCTGGTGGAGTGGATGTCGGTCCAGTTCGTGCCGTCGTCGGAGGTCTGGATCTTGTAGGTCTTCGCGTACGCGGCCTCCCAGGTGAGCTTCACCCGGCTGATGGTGTGGGCCGTTCCGAGGTCGACGCGGATCCACTGCGGGTCCACGCCCTCCACACTGGCCCAGCGTGAGGTGGCGTTGCCGTCCACGGCCTTGCCCGCCTCGAAGCCGCTCCCCTCCACCGAGGACGCCGTCGCCGGCTTGCCCTGCGAGACCAGGACGGGTGCGGCGGCGCGGCTGCCGGTGTTGCTCGCCGCGAAGGCGTTGCCGGCGGCGTCCCGTGCCTTGACGGTGTGCGCGTAGGCGCTGGAGGGCGTGCTTGCGGCGGCCGTCGCGGCCGTCGAGGTCGGGGCGCTGAGGGCGGTGAGCCCCGCCACGGCGGAGGCGAGGGCGGCCAGGCCCGCGAGCGGGCGGTGCCAGCGGGGAGGGCGGCTGTCTCTCCGCGCGGAAGGTTGCTGATGTGCGTGTGACATCGGGCGTCCTCGGGTGAGTGCTGCGCGAGTGGGGGGAGCGGCCGATTCGCAACCGGCCAATGGTTAGGAAAAGTTCCTAACCATTGGCCGGGAGAGTAGAAACGGAACGGGGGGTCGCGCAAGACCCTGGGCGAGATCCATCCATGGGATTGGCGTCCGCATGTGCGGCTGAAGATCGTTGTGGGGGAGTCGAGTTGGTGGGTCCGGGTAGGTGACCAGCCACGAGCGGTGCTCGAAGCTCCGGCGCCCGCGGCTCCGGCGGACTCGTGGGGGAGGCCCGTCCGGCCGCGCGCGGAGGCGATCCGGCCGGCCTCGCGGACCGGGCCGGACCGTTCCGGTGCCGACGGGCCGATCCGGGCCGAACGCGGCGGCGCCCGCCCCCTGCCGGGAGGTACTCGGGGGAGGTCCGGCCCGTCCGGCGCGCACGGACGTGCGGATGCCTGGACGCCAACGGGCCGGTGTTCACGCCGGATTCACCTTCTCCGGCGACGCTCGGCCCCATGGCCCTCAGTAGACGAGCACTGCTGGCACAGGCAACCGCGGCGGCCACCGTCGCCGCCACCCCCTCCGTCGCGGCCGCGGCCGCGGAAACGGAGCCGACCACCACCACGATCCTGCGCGGCACGATCGGGCCGGGCGCCCCGGACTTCGTGTACGTTCCCCTGGATGTCCCCCCGGGCATGCGCGAGTTGCGCGTCTCCTACCGCTACGACAAGCCGCCCACCCCGCCCGGCACCCCGGGCAACGCCCTCGACATGGGCTTGTTCGACCAGCGCGGCACCGCGCTCGGCGGCCGTGGTTTCCGCGGCTGGTCCGGCGGCGCGCGCAGCGAGTTCTTCCTCCGCGCCGACGAGGCCACCCCCGGCTACCTGCCCGGCCCGCTGGAGCCCGGCCGCTGGCACATCGCGCTCGGCCCCTACACCGTGGCCCCCCAGGGCCTGTCGTACGAGATCACCGCCGTGCTGACGTACGGCGAACCGGCGGCCCCCGCTCCCGCGGCCTACCCGCCCGAGCGGATCCCCGGCCGAGGCCGAGCCTGGTACCGCGGGGACTGCCACGTGCACTCCGTGCACTCCGACGGGCGGCGGACCCCGGCGGAGATGGCCGGCCTCGCGCGTGCCGCGGGCCTGGACTTCGTCAACACCTCCGAACACAACACGCACAGCTCCCACACCGCCTGGACGGGCGCCGCCGAGCAGGGCCTGCTCGTCCTCACCGGGGAGGAGGTCACCACCCGCACGGGCCATGTCCTCGCCATAGGCACCGCCCCGGGCACCTTCGTCGACTGGCGCTACCGTTCCCGGGACGGCCGCTTCGAGCGCTTCGCCCGCGCCGTCCGGCGGGCGGGCGGACTCGTCGTACCCGCCCACCCCCACGCCACCTGCATCGGCTGCGCCTGGAAGTTCGGCTTCGGCGAGGCCGACGCCGTGGAAGTGTGGAACGGCGCCTGGACCCCCGACGACGAGGTCTCCCTGGCCTCCTGGGACGCCACCCTACGCGGAGCCCACGGCGACCGCTGGCTCCCGGCCCTGGCGCACAGCGACTACCACCGCGATCCGGACCGCATCGGCGGGCCCCAGACCGTGGTCCTGGCCGACGACCTGTCCCGCACGGCGATCCTGGCGGGCCTGCGCGCCGGCCGCGCCTACGCCGCGGAATCCTCCGCCGTCTCCCTCGACTTCAGCGCCGTCAGCCCCCGCGGGGCCCATGCGGGCATCGGGGAGCGGCTGCGGGCCGGCGACCCGGCCGCGGAGGTCCTCGTACGGCTGTCGGTGACCGGTGCGGAGGGCTGCGACCTGCGGTTGGTCACGGACCAGGGGCTGGTCCTCACGGCGCCGGGGGCGAGCTCCCTGGAGTGGCGCACGACGCCGGCGCGGGCCGCTTACGTCCGCGCGGAGGTCCGGCACCCGGCGCAGGCGCCACCCCTGCCCGGCGCACCCGCCGCCTTCACCAACCCCATCTGGCTGGACGGCTGACCAGGACGCGGAAGGCGGCTCCGCCCCGAGCCGCCGGAGGAGCGGCCGGACCCCGCGCCGTGATCGCCGGTTAGCCTGGGGAAATGCTCACAGAAGTGATCGCGACCCGTTACGTCACGCCCTTGCGGGAGGGCGGCTCGCTCCCCGGAATCGTCGAAGCCGACGACCTCGGTACGTACGTCATGAAGTTCACCGGAGCCGGCCAGGGCCGCAAGACCCTGGTGGCCGAGGTCATCTGCGGCCGGCTGGCCCAGCGGCTGGGACTGCGCGTTCCCCGGCTGGTGCAGATGCAGCTCGACCCGGTCATCGGGCTCGGCGAACCCGACCAAGAGGTCCAGGAGCTGCTGAAGGCCAGCGGCGGGCTGAACCTGGGGATGGACTACCTCCCCGGCTCGATCGGCTTCGACCCGCTCGCGTACCAGGTGGACCCCGTGGAGGCGGGGCGCGTGGTCTGGTTCGACGCGCTGATCAACAACGTCGACCGGTCCTGGCGCAATCCGAACATGCTGGTCTGGCACGGGGACCTCTGGCTCATCGACCACGGCGCCACCATGATCTGGCACCACAACTGGCCCACCGCCGGGAGCGCCGCCGCCAAGCCGTACAACGCCTCCGACCACGTGCTGGCCCCGGCCGGCCCGGACATCGCCGCGGCGGCGGCCGCGCTCGCTCCGCTGGTCACCGAGGAACTGCTGACCGAGGTCGCGGCCGACGTGCCCGACGAATGGCTGGTCGACGAGCCGGGCTTCGACTCCACCGACGCGCTGCGCCGCGCCTATGTGGAGGCCCTGCTGCCGCGTGCGGCCACGATCCACGAGAGGATCACGATGGAGGCCGAGGCGAAGGTCCGGTCGGGTCCGCCCGGCTGGCTCGCCGACCGCCTCGACCCCCGTCCCCGGAAGATGAAGAGCGACAGCGAGTGATCAAGCGGGACGTGTTCGAGTACGCGCTGGTGCGCGTGGTGCCCCGGATGGAGCGCGGCGAGTGTTTCAACGCCGGCGTGATCGTCTACTGCCGGGCGCATTCCTACGTCCGTGCCCGCACCCACCTCGACGAGGCCAAGCTCCTCGCACTGGACCCGGGGGCCGACGTGGCCGGAGTGCGGGCCGCCCTGCGCGGCGTCGAGGGCGTGTGCGCCGGCGGTGAGTCCGCGGGGCAGGCCGCGGGTGACGACGCGGGGCGGCGCTTCCGGTGGCTGATCGCGCCGCGCAGCACGGTGGTGCAGCCGGGTCCGGTGCATACGGGCCTGACGGCCGACCCCGCCGCGGAGGTGGAGCGGCTGCTGGACCTCCTGGTCCGGTGAGGCACTGACGGCCATCGCGTCGGGAGCCCTGGAACGCGGTGGCGTTGACACCGGGTGCCAGGGCTCCTAGCGTCTCCTCAGCTGAAGCTACTAAGCGGTTGCTCACCTCTGAGGGCCGCTTTCCCAGTGCGAGGAGATCCAGCATGTCCACCACCGAGCAGCGCGTCGCGATCGTGACCGGGGCGGCCCGGGGCATCGGCGCGGCCACCGCCGTACGCCTGGCCGCCGAAGGCCGGGCGGTCGCCGTACTCGACCTGGACGAGGCGGCCTGCAAGGACACCGTGGAGACCATCACGGCGGCCGGCGGCACGGCCGTCGCGATCGGCTGCGACGTGTCCGACAGCGCGCAGGTGGAGGCCGCCGTCGAACGGGTGGCGAGCCTGCTCGGTGCCCCGACCATCCTGGTCAACAATGCGGGTGTGCTGCGGGACAACCTGCTGTTCAAGATGAGCGACACCGACTGGGACACCGTCATGAACGTTCACCTGCGCGGTGCGTTCCTGATGTCGAAGGCCTGTCAGAAGCACATGGTGGCAGCCAAGTTCGGCCGGATCGTGAGCCTCTCCAGCAGCTCCGCCCTCGGCAACCGCGGCCAGGCCAACTACTCGGCGGCCAAGGCCGGTCTGCAGGGCTTCACCAAGACCCTGGCCATCGAGCTCGGCAAGTTCGGCATCACCGCGAACGCCGTCGCTCCCGGGTTCATCGTCACCGAGATGACCGCCCACACGGCCGCCCGTGTCGGCATGGACTTCGAGGACTTCCAGACCGCGGCGGCCACCCAGATCCCGGTGCAGCGCGTCGGGCGCCCGGACGACGTGGCGAACGCCATCGCCTTCTTCACCGGCGAGGCCGCCGGCTTCGTCTCCGGCCAGGTCATGTACGTGGCCGGCGGCCCGCTCAGCTGACGAAAGGCAGGGTGCACGTCATGACGTACGACGGAACGGACAGCGGCAAGGTCGCGCTGATCACCGGGGCGAGCCGGGGCATCGGCTACGGCATCGCCGAGGCCCTGGTGGCGCGCGGCGACCGGCTCTGCATCACCGGCCGCAACGAGGAGGCCCTCAAGGAGGCCGTCGAGCGGCTCGGTGCGGACCGGGTGATCGCGGTCGCGGGCAAGGCGCACGACGAGGCCCATCAGGCCGTCGCGGTGGAACGCACGATGGAGGCCTTCGGCCGCGTCGACTTCCTGATCAACAACGCGGGCACCAACCCCGTCTTCGGGCCGATCGCGGACCTGGACCTCGGGGTCGCCCGCAAGGTCTTCGAGACCAACGTGATCTCGGCGCTCGGCTTCGCCCAGCGGACCTGGCACGCCTGGCAGAAGGAGAACGGCGGTGCGATCGTCAACATCGCCTCCATCGCCGGGGTCTCCGCCTCGCCCTTCATCGGGGCGTACGGGATGAGCAAGGCGGCCATGGTCAACCTGACCCTTCAGCTCGCCCACGAGATGGCGCCGGGGGTCCGGGTCAACGCCATCGCGCCGGCGGTGGTGAAGACCAGGTTCGCGCAGGCCCTCTACGAGGGGCGCGAGCAGGAGGCGGCGGCGGCCTATCCGCTCGGCCGGCTCGGGGTCCCGGAGGACATCGGAGGGGCCGCGGCCTTTCTTACATCTGCACAAGCGGAATGGATCACAGGACAAACTCTCGTCGTCGACGGGGGAATGTTCCTCAATGCCGGGGTGCATTGACCGATAATCGGACGCATTTGCCTCCGAAGGGGAGGCAAATGCGTACCGAATAGGCATGTAATCGGTCAAGTGCCTCACGAAACCTACCCATTGGTTTCGTGATGCTCTGCGGTAGGGTCTGCCGCACCCCTGGCTGATCGAGGAGCGTGCACGTGTTCAACCGGACCAGATGCCTGCAGATCACTGCGGCCCTTGCGTCCATATCCCTGCTCTCCGGATGCGGCCTGTTCTCGGACGACGGCGGCAATGGAGACCAGCGGATTGTCGTCGGAACGACGAGCGCACCCACGACCCTCGATCCGGCGGCGGCCTGGGACGGCTCATGGGAGCTCTACCGGAACGTCTACCAGACGCTGCTGGCGTTCCCCACGGGTGCCACCAAGCCCCAGCCGGACGCCGCCTCGAGCTGCGAGTTCACCGACGCCGGGAACGAGTCGTACCGCTGCACGGTGCGCAAGGGCCTGAAGTTCTCCGACGGCGAGCCGCTCGACGCCAAGGCCGTCAAGCACTCGCTGGACCGGATCAAGACCATCGACGCCCCGTCCGGCCCCAAGGCCCTCTTCGGCAGCCTCGACAAGATCGAGACCCCGGACGCGCAGACGGTGGTCTTCCACCTGAACACCCCGGACGCCACCTTCCCCTTCGTGCTCGGCTCCCCGGCCGCCTCGCTCGTCTCGCCGAAGCAGTACCCGGCCGACAAGCTGCGCCAGGGCGACAAGGTCACGGGCTCCGGCCCTTACACCCTGGAGTCGTACAAGGAGGCCGGCGAGGCGGTCCTGAACCGCAACGAGACCTACAACGGCTTCGCCAACCGCCGCAACGGCGGGGTCACCATCCGCTACTTCGCGGACTCCAAGAAGATGATCGCCGCCCTCAAGGGCAAGGAGATCGACGCGACCTACCGCGGCCTCTCCGCCGACGAGGTCAAGGACCTCCAGTCCCCGGCGTCGCACGACGCGGGCGTCCAGGTCGTCGAGAACGTCGGCTCGGAGATCCGCTACCTGGTCTTCAACCCCTCGGACCCGCAGGTCGCGAAGGCCGAGGTGCGCCGGGCCATCGCGCAGATCGTCGACCGCGGGGCGCTCGTCTCGAAGGTCTACCAGGGCACCGCCGAGCCGCTCTACTCGATGGTCCCCAAGGGCGTCGTCGGCCACCGGACGCCGTTCTACGACTCCTACGGCCAGCCGGACGTGGCCAAGGCCAAGAAGGCCCTCAAAGAGGCCGGGATCCCGACGCCGGTGCCCCTGACCTTCTGGTACACCACCGACCGCTACGGCGCCTCCACGGCGGACGAGTTCACCGAGCTCAAGCGCCAGCTCGACGAGAGCGGGCTCTTCAAGATCACCCTGCGCGGGCAGCCCTGGAAGACCTTCCAGGAGGGCTACAAGAAGGGCGAGTACCCGATCTTCGGCCGCGGCTGGTTCCCCGACTTCCCGGACCCCGACAACTTCATCGCGCCGTTCGTCGGCAAGGAGAACGCGGTCGGCACCCCGTACGAGTCGAAGGAGATCGTGGACGTCCTCCTGCCCAAGTCCCGCCGCGAGAGCGACCGGTCGGCCGGCGTCCACGAATTCGAGAAGGCCCAGCAGATCTTCGCCGACGACGTCCGGCTGCTGCCCCTGTGGCAGGGCAAGCTGTACGTCGCCGCCCGCGAGGACATCGCCGGCGCCGAGCGGGCGCTCGACCCGCAGACCGTCATGCAGGTGTGGGAGCTGTACCGCAAGACCAGCTGGTAGCAGGCCCGTACGCCGCCCCGCCCGTCCGCACCGCCCACCCGGGCGGGGCGGGCGGGCGTCGCGCTGTCAGTGGCCACCGGTAAGTTCTGGAGCAGTCGCGCGAAGCAGTTGCGCGAGCGCTCATACCGGAGGTTGTCGCCGTGCCCCAGATGCTGCCCGAATCCTGGCTCCCCGTTCTCGGCGGGGAGCTGGAGCAGCCCTACTTCAAAGAGCTCACCGAGTTCGTCGAGAAGGAGCGGGCGAACGGGCCGGTCTACCCGCCCCGCGAGCAGGTCTTCGCGGCCCTGGAGGCGACCGCGTTCGACCAGGTGAAGGTGCTGGTCCTCGGCCAGGACCCCTACCACGGAGCGGGCCAGGGCCACGGGCTGTGCTTCTCCGTGCAGCCCGGCGTGAAGACCCCGCCCTCGCTGCGCAACATCTACAAGGAGATGCAGGCCGAGCTGGGCACCCCCATTCCGGACAACGGCTACCTGATGCCGTGGGCCGAACAGGGCGTCCTGCTGCTCAACGCGGTGCTCACCGTCCGCGAGGCCGAGCCCAACTCGCACAAGGGCAAGGGCTGGGAGAAGTTCACCGACGCGGTGATCCGCGCGGTGGCCGAGCGCCCCGACCCGGCCGTCTTCGTGCTCTGGGGGGCGTACGCGCAGAAGAAGCTCCCGCTGATCGACGAGGAGCGGCACATCGTCGTCAAGGGCGCCCACCCCTCCCCGCTGTCGGCCAAGAAGTTCTTCGGCTCCCGGCCCTTCACCCAGATCAACGAGGCCGTCGCCGCCCAGGGCCATGCGCCGATCGACTGGCGGATCCCGGACCTGGGCTGATGGCCGACCGCGCCTAGGCGGCATTGCAGGTGCCTCCGGCTAGCGTCTTGATGATCGGACCGGAGCAGGTCTGACGGGAACAAGCCGGAGGCCGCGTTGACGGAGCAGCAGGAGGCGTCCGAGGACGCCGTCATGACCAGGATCGGCCAAGCGGTCATCCTGCTGCACGCAGGCGACCGCGAGGAGGCCCGCAACCGGCTCGGCGAGATCTGGTCCGAGATCGGCACGGAGGGCGACTCCCTGCACCGCTGCACGCTCGCGCACTACCTGGCCGACGCGCAGGACGACCCCGCCGAGGAGCTGGCCTGGGACCTGCGCGCCCTGACCGCCGCGCACACCGAGGCCGACGGCCCCGGCCCGCCGGCGGCCGTACGGGTCTTCTACCCCTCGCTGCACCTGAGCCTGGCCGCCGACTACGTGAAGCTACGGCGTCCCGAGGCGGCCCGGATCCACCTGGCGCGGGCCCGCGCGGCCACCGGAGCCCTGGCCGACGACGGGTACGGGAACGGCGTACGGGCCGCCATCGCCCGGCTGGAGCGCCGCCTCGCGGCGGAGCCGACGGAGCCGGCGGAGCGGCGCCGGCCCTTCCCGGAGCAGAACCAGTAGCGGGCGGGGTCTGCCGGTTCCGGGCGGTCAGCCGCCCTGGACGCCCGCGCAGATACGGGCCTCCGGGCTGTCCGGATGCCACCGCCCGTGCCGGCGGCCCAGCGCGCACACATCGGCCGGCCGCACCGGCAGCTCCCTGACCAGCTCGCGCGGCACCTCGCCGCCCTCGCCCTGCGCCCGCCCGGGGTGGCGGCCGTCGGGGCGCCCGTCGGCGTGCTCCCGGTTCCCGCCGGGCCGCCGGGGCTCCGGGATGTCCGGGACCGGAGCGGCGGCCGCCGGGGCTCCGCGGACTGCCCGCCGACCGGTCCCGGCGGCCTCCGCGGCCGGAACCGCGGCCCGTGGGACGGCCGCCCGGCCGGACGTGGAAGGGGCGGGCCCGGCCGGTCGTCCCGGCGCGGCCTCCACGGCCTCCAGCGCCTCCAGGGCGGGTGCCCGGACGACCACCGGCGCGGCCTCCTGGCCGCCGAGGGGCGCGTGCCGGGGCGGGGCCCCCGGGGTGCCGGGGCCGGCGACCGCCCCCGGCGCCCCGGGCGCCGGGGTCACGTTCACGCAGCCGGAGACGGCCGAGACCGCACAGGCGACGCCGAGCAGCAGCTTTGTCGTGGTTCGGGTTGGATGCACTCACCCAACTCTGCTGTGCGAGCACCCCGTCGGGAAAACCCGGAGCCGATATTCACCCCGCACGGGTGACGGCTACTCGCCCGTGGCG
The DNA here is from genome assembly GCF_042888445.1 of Streptomyces sp. NPDC002886. NCBI lineage: Bacteria > Bacillati > Actinomycetota > Actinomycetes > Kitasatosporales > Streptomycetaceae > Streptomyces > Streptomyces sp. NPDC002886. Next base: position 1,107,694 of record NZ_JBIAPV010000004.1, on the reverse strand, counting down.
CCGTCGATGTGCTCGCGCAGCAGGTCGGCGTGGCCGTTGTGGCGCGCGTACTCCTCGATCATGTGGGTGTAGACCCAGCGCAGGCTGAACACCTCGCCCCGGCGGTGGCTCTCGGGCTTGGAGGCCAGCTCCAGGGAGCGGCCGGCCGCGGCCTGCCGGGCCAGCTCGATCTCGGTCTGCCACACCTTCTCGGCCGCGGCCCAGGTGTCCTCGTCGGTGAAGTGGAAGTCCCCGTCCGGATTCTCGCGGGTGCTGTACAGCTCGGGCAGGTCCTCGTCCAGCATGATCTCCCGGAACCAGTACCGCTCCACCTCCGCCATGTGGCGCACCAGCCCGAGCAGGCTCAGTCCGGACGGCAGCAGCGGGGTGGTGCGCAGCTGGGCGTCGGACAGGCCCTCGCATTTCCAGGCCAGGGTGGAGCGGTGGTAGTCGAGCCAGCCGTCGAGCATCTCGCGCTCGTCGGCCGTGGTGGAGGGTTCGGAACGGTGGGATCCGTCACTGATCGTCATGGGCCCCCATCCTGGTCGAACACGTCCGTGGTCACCACCGATTAGGCTGCGTACTCCCACAAGGAACGAACCTGGAGGTCCCGGTGAAGGTCGGCTGTATCGGACTCGGCGACATCGCGCAGAAGGCGTACCTGCCCGTCCTGACCACCCGCCCGGGGCTCGAACTGCACCTGCAGACCCGGACCCCGGCCACCCTCGAACGGGTCGGCGCCCAGCACCGCGTCCCGGCCGAACGCCTGCACACCGACCTCGACGCGCTGCTCGCGCAGAAGCTCGACGCGGCCTTCGTGCACGCCCCGACCGCCGTCCACCCCGAGATCGTGGAACGGCTGCTCGAAGCGGGCGTGCCCACGTACGTCGACAAGCCGATCGCCTACGAGCTCGCCGAATCCCGCCGCCTGGTCGAACTGGCCGAGGAGCGCGGGGTGTCGCTCGCCGTCGGCTTCAACCGGCGCCACGCGCCCGGCTACGCGCAGTGCGCCGACCACGCGCGCGACCTGATCGTCATGCAGAAGAACCGGGTCGGCCTGCCCGAGGACGTACGGACCTTCGTCCTGGACGACTTCATCCACGTCGTCGACACGCTGCGCTTCCTGCTGCCCGGCGAGGCCGACCAGGTCGACGTACGGGCCGTGGTGCGGGACGGACTGATGAGCCAGGTCGTGCTCCAGCTGTCCGGTACGGGCTTCACCGCGCTCGGCATCATGAACCGCCTCTCCGGGTCCACGGAGGAGGTGCTGGAGGTCTCCGGCCAGGACACCAAGCGTCAGGTCGTCAACCTCGCGGAGGTCATCGACCACAAGGGCCAGCCCACGGTCCGGCGGCGCGGGGACTGGGTGTCGGTGGCCCGCCAGCGCGGCATCGAGCAGGTCGTCGACTCCTTCCTGGAGGCCGTCGCCACGGGCACGACCCTCAGCGCGCGCGACGCGCTGCTGACCCACGAACTGTGCGAGCGGGTGGTGCGCTCGGCGCTGGAACAGGCGTCCTGAGCGAGTCCCGTACGGTGCGGGCGCCCGCGACCGCGCAGTACGCGGCCAGGGCGGCCAGCGCCGCGCCCACCGCCCAGTCCCCGAAGCGGACGTAGAGGGTCGTGCCCCGGGCGAGCGGAACCTCGTACACCCGCGCCGTCCGCGCCGAGGTCGACAGCGCGGACCCGATCCGCTCGCCGGACGGGCCGTGCACCGCGCTGATCCCGGTCAGGGTGGCGTGCACCTCGGGCCGGCCCGTCTCGGCCGCCCGAAGTGCGGACAGCGAGGCGTGCTGGGCCGGGGCCCAGCCGTCCTGGAAGCTGGACGTGGCCGACTGGTCGATCAGCACGGAGGCTCCGTCGCGGACCAGGCGCCGGCTCATGTCGGGGAACGCCGACTCGAAGCAGACCAGCGGGCCGAGGCGGACGTCCGCCCGGCCGGGCAGGGCCATCAGGACCTGAGCGTCGCCCGGGACGCGGTTCTCGTCCGCCGCCTTGCCGACCGAGGTGGCCCAGCCCAGCAGTTCGCGGGCCGGCACGTACTCGCCGAAGGGGACCAGGCGCATCTTGTCGTACCGGTCGCCGGTCGGGCCCGCGGGGCCGACGAGCACCGCCGATTTGCGGATCCCCGGCCGGTCGGTGGCCCGCGCGTCCACGTTGACCAGCAGCGGAGCCCCCACCCGCGCCGACAGCGCGGCGAGCCGCCGGGCCAGGTCCGGGCGGGCCGTCAGGTCCTCGCCGACGCTGCTCTCCCCCCACACCACGAGGTCGGGGCGGAGCCCCGCCAGGATCCCGGTCAGCCGTTCCCCGGCGGCGAAGCGCCGCTCCGCGGCGTCCGGGCCGTCCTCGACCGTGCCCGGCTGTACGACGGCCACGCGCAGCACGCCCGAGACCTCCGGGCGGGGAGCCCACAGCCACACCGCCCCCGTCAGCACCGCGCAGCCCGCCACCCCGGCCAGCGCCGCCGCCCGCGCAGCCCCCGGGGCCGTGACGATCAGCGCGAGCGCGCAGTTCACCGCCACGACCAGCAGGCCGACCAGCCAGACCCCGCCCACCGAAGCCAGCCGCAGCGCGGGCGCCACCTGCCACTGACTGGCACCGAGCAGCCCCCACGGCCCGCCCAGCCCGTTCCACGACCGGGCCAGCTCCGACAGCAGCCAGCCCGCCGGTACGAGGACCAGCGCGGTGCCCGCCCTGATTCCGCCGGGCCGCCCGCCCAGGAACTCGCGTACCAGCAGGGCCCAGGGGATCCAGAGCAGGCCCAGCAGCGCCGCCAGGGCGAACAGGAACACGTGCAGGCTGGGGAGCAGCCAGTGGTGCACGGCGAAGACGAAGCCGGCGCCGCCGAGCCAGCCCTCCAGGGCCGCGCGTCGGCCGGTGGGGGCCGACCTCAGCAGCAGGATCCAGGGCACGAGGGCGACGTAGGCGAACCACCACAGCGCGGGGGCGGGGAAGGCGAGGCAGGGCAGGGCCCCCGAGGCGACGGCCGCCACCGCACGCCACCACGGGACCCGCTTCGGGGCCGTCGAGACCGTAAAGACCGTCAGCATTGCGCAGGCCTCCGCTTCCAGTGTGGAACAGCCCCGCCCGTCGGCCCGCCGGCCGGCTCGTCGATCCGTCAGAACGACATGTGCCGCCACTTCTCGTGGACGGTGACCCGCGAGAGCCGCCAGCCGGACCGGGCGGTACGGGCCACGGCGAAGGTGTAGCGGCCCGCCGCGACGAAGTTCGGCGCGGTCACGGGGGCCGCACCGTCGTCGGGCTCTTCTCCGGCCAGCCGCATGGGATTGAGGAAGTCGGCCCTGACCTCCGCCGTGTCACCGGGGGAGCCGGCCAGGTCCGGGATCCGGATCAGCCGGTTCACGATGAGGTGCTGGCGCACCGGGAACAGCTTCATCGTCTCCGCGAGCCAGTCCGCGACCTCCCCGGCCGGGCCCTCGATCCCGCCGGCCGAGGCGTAGTCGGCCCGCCCGCCCGGGGCGAACAGGGCCCGGTACGCGTCCCAGTCGCCGTCGTCCACGGCGATGGCGTACCCCGTGACCAGCTCGTCGATCGCCAGTCGGTCCATCACGCCCGCAAGGTCCACACGCTGCGTCATCGGGTCAGTGTGCGGGCGCGGGGCGCGGAGGCCAAGGGGCGTGCGCGGCCCGGATCTTCCGGCGGCGGATCAGTGACCGGAACGCGCCTCCCGGGGGCGGACCACCACGAGGTAGGCGTCGCTGGCCAGATCCATCACCACCTCCGCGGGCACGCCCTCGCGCGTCCGCTGCGCCGCGTACTCCTCCGCCGGCCAACTCCCCCTCGGACTTCCGGCCGGAAACCGCTCCAACACCACTCGACCCATGGGACACCCCCTGCTGTTCGTCTTCAGGTCTCTCCCTCCACAACGACGCGGAGGCCGCCCGGGAACGTTCCCGGGCGGCCTCCGATTCACGCGAAGCGGTGAAGGTCCCTTACTAGCCGGCCGACTCGCCGGCGTGGGGGCTGAGGACACCCATGCCGATCAGGACGAACAGCAGGATGCCGAGCAGGACCCGGTAGATCACGAACGGCATGAAGCTCTTGCTGGAGATGAACTTCATGAACCACGCGATGACCACGTAGCCGACGACGAAGGCGACGACCGTGGCGAAGATGGTCTGGGGCCATTCGATGTGCCCCGGGTCCTCCATCACGTCCTTGATCTCGAACAGGCCGGAGGCCAGCACGGCCGGAATGGCGAGGAGGAAGGAGTAGCGGGCCGCGGCCTCGCGGGTGAAGCCCAGCAGCAGACCGCCGGAGAGCGTGGCACCGGACCGGGACACACCCGGGATCAGGGCCATCGCCTGGCAGAGACCGAAGACGAGGCCGTCCTTGACTCCCAGTTCCTTCAGGGTCTTGCGCTCGCGGATGGCGCGGTGCCGGCCGCCCTCCTCGTCGCGCGCGGCCAGCCGGTCGGCCACGCCGAGCACGATGCCCATCACGATGAGGGTGGTGGCGATCAGTCGCAGATCGCGGAACGGGCCCTCGATCTGGTCCTTGAAGGCGAGGCCGAGGACGCCGATCGGAATCGAGCCGACGATCACCAGCCAGCCCATCTTGGCTTCCTGCTCGGAGCGCAGCGCCTTGGTGTACAGCGAGCGGAACCACGTGGAGATGATCTTCGCGATGTCCTTGCGGAAGTAGATCAGTACGGCGGCTTCGGTGCCGATCTGCGTGATGGCGGTGAAGGCAGCTCCCGGGTCGTGCCAGCCGGCGAACGCCGCGGTCAGCCGGAGATGGGCGCTGGAGGAGATCGGGAGGAACTCCGTAAGTCCTTGGACGAGACCGAGGATGAGGGATTCGATCCAGTTCATGTCGGGGTGCGCTCGTCCTTGTGATCGTCGGGCAGTTCGGGTCCGATGCTAGGGCCCGTGGGGTGCGGCCGTGACCACAGGGGGGTGTACAGCCGTCAGTTCCCGTGCGGACACGGGCCGCTCGGCCCCGCGTACGGGCGCCAGCCGGTGCCGCTTGCGCCAGGCGACGACCGCCGCCCCGACCGCGGAGAGGGCGATGAAGCCGAACGAGGCGAGGAACGCGGGAGAGGTGGGGGAGGAGGCGCTGGCCCCCGCGATCACGTACGCGGCGGTGTTCGGGACCACGCCGATCGCGGTGGCGAGGAGGAAGGGGAGCCAGCCGCAGCGGGACAGCGCGGCGGCGTAGTTGGCCATCGCGAAGGGCAGACCGGGGAAGATCCGGATCGCGAGCATCGAGCGGAAGCCGTGCCGGGCCAGCTGGTCGTCGGCCGCCTGCAGCCAGCGGCCGCGGATCAGCGGACGCAGGGCGTCGCGGCCCATCATCCGGCCGAGGCCGAAGGAGATCCCCGCGCCGATCACCGAGCCGCCGACCGCGGCGAGCAGGCCGAACGGGGAGCCGAAGAGGGCCCCGGCGGCCAGGTTCAGCAAGGGGCGCGGCACCAGGGCGGCCGTGCACACCCCGTACGCCGCGGCGAAGAGCAGGACGGCGGTGCCCACCGGGAGCCCCGGGGGCCAGCCCTCCGAGAGCAGGCGCTGGGGCTCGTACAGCACGACGCAGACGCCGGCCGCGAGGAGCAGCACGACGAGCAGCGAGAGCCGCGTCCACGGCGCGAGGAGGAGGGACATTCCGGGAGACTAACCGACCCCCCTGTCCGGGCGCCGTAATCTGGGCCTCATGCAGTCGAACGACCGGCGGCCGTCGCGGGTTCCGCGGAGCGACCTGGCCGAGCTCGTGGTGGCCCGGCTCAAGGAGTCCTACGGCGCCGCGGCCGACGGTGAGCGGGCCGGGCCCATGACCGCGTACATGAAGGACGTCTCGCCCTTCCTCGGGATCCCCACCCCGCTGCGCCGCGAGCTGTCCCGGGCCGTGACCAAGGACACGCCGAAACCGTCCGAAACGGACTGCGCGGCCCTCGCGCTGCACTGCTGGGAGCTTCCGGAGCGCGAATACCGGTACTTCGCCGTCGACTACCTGCGCCGGCACGTCTCGCGCTGCTCCTCCGGCTTCCTGCCCGTGGTCCGGCACCTGATCGTGACCGACTCCTGGTGGGACACCGTCGACCTGCTCGCCGCGCACACGGTCGGCCCGCTCGTGGCGGCGGACCCGGCCCTCGCCGCCGTCATGGACGAGTGGATCGGTGACGAGAACCTGTGGGTGGCCCGCACCGCCCTGCTCCACCAGCTCGCCTACAAGTCCGCGACCGACGCCGACCGGCTCTTCGCGTACTGCCGCCGCCAGGCCGGCCACCCCGACTTCTTCATCCGCAAGGCCATCGGCTGGTGCCTGCGCGAGTACGCCAAGACGGACCCCGGCGCCGTACGCGCCTTCGTCAGCGCCGAGCGGGAGTCGCTGTCCCCGCTCTCGGCGCGCGAGGCGCTGAAGAACACCGGCGGGTAATTCGCTGGCCCCGCCCCGCCCGTTCCGGCAGGATCTGGCACATGTCCAGGCAGACCTTCCCCGCAGCGCCGTCCGCAGTCGCGGACGCGCCGAAGGCTGCCGTCCCCGCACCGCTCCCCGCGGGCGCGACCGCATTCGGCGGCGCACGAAGCTGACCCTTCCCGGATCGTCCGGCGGACCCCACAGGGGGAGGGTCGGTTCGCTCAGGGGGTCCCGTCATTCGAGCTTCAGCTTCGGAACCACACGGGAAGACATCATGGCCAAGACGGCCTTCGTGCGCACCAAGCCGCACCTCAACATCGGCACCATGGGTCACGTCGACCACGGCAAGACGACGCTGACCGCCGCCATCACCAAGGTCCTCGCCGAGCGCGGCGGCGCCTCCTTCGTGCCCTTCGACCGGATCGACCGGGCTCCCGAGGAGGCCCGGCGCGGCATCACCATCAACCTCACGCACGTCGAGTACGAGACCGACACCCGGCACTACGCCCACGTGGACATGCCGGGCCACGCCGACTACATCAAGAACATGGTCACGGGCGCGGCCCAGCTCGACGGGGCGATCCTCGTCGTCTCCGCTCTCGACGGGGTCATGCCGCAGACCGCCGAGCACGTGCTCCTCGCCCGGCAGGTCGGCGTCGACCACATCGTCGTCGCGCTGAACAAGGCCGACGCCGGGGACCCCGAGCTCACCGACCTGGTCGAGCTGGAGGTCCGCGAGCTGCTCACCGCGAACGGGTACGGCGGGGACGCCGCCCCCGTCGTACGGGTCTCCGGGCTCGGGGCGCTGGACGGCGACCCGCGCTGGACCTCCTCGATCGAGGCCCTGCTCGACGCCGTTGACACGTACGTGCCCACGCCCGTGCGGTACACCGACGCGCCGTTCCTGATGCCGGTGGAGAACGTGCTGACCATCACCGGTCGCGGCACCGTCGTCACCGGCGCCGTGGAGCGGGGCACCGTGGCCATGGGGGACCGCGTCGCGCTGCTCGGCGCCGGCGAGGGCGCGGCCGTGGAGTCCGTGGTCACCGGGCTGGAGACCTTCGGGAAGCCGATGGACTCCGCCGAGGCCGGGGACAACGTCGCCCTGCTGCTGCGCGGGGTGCCCCGCGACGCGGTGCGCCGCGGGGACGTGGTGGCCGCGCCCGGCAGCGTCGTACCGGGTCGCCGCTTCACGGCGCGGGTGTACCTGCTGTCCACCCGCGAGGGCGGCCGTACCACGCCGGTGGCGACCGGCTACCGGCCCCAGTTCTACCTCCGCACCGCCGACGTGGTGGGGAACGTGGACCTGGGCGAGGCCGGCGCGGCCCGGCCGGGGGACACGGTCACCATGACCGTCGAGCTCGGGCGGGACGTCCCGCTGGAGAGCGGCCTCGGCTTCGCGATCCGCGAGGGCGGGCGCACCGTCGGGGCCGGGACGGTGACCGAGGTGGGCTAGCGGCCCGGCGGTACCCGCTGTGGTGGCGGTGGTCGGCTTGCGCCAGACTGCCGTCACCACAGGCATGCGGGGAGGGAGCGGCACATGGGCAGCGGCGGCGATGGCGGCAGCGGGGAAGGCGACCGGGAAGGCGGGGGCACGGCTCTGGTGCTCGGCGGCGGCGGGCTGACCGGCGTCGGCTGGGAGGCCGGGATGCTCTACGGGCTGGCCCGCGCGGGCGTCGACCTGACCGGCGCCGACCTGGTCGTCGGGACCTCGGCCGGCTCGGTCGTCGGCGCGCAGCTCACCTCCGGACTGCTCACCCCGCAGGAGCTGTACGAGCGCCAGCTCGGCGACCCCGGCGGGGAGCTGCCCGCGAAGCTGGGGGCCTCCCTGATCGGGCGGTACGCCGTCGCGATGGTGCGCTCCCGCGACGCGCGGTCCTACCGGCGCCGGATCGGCGCCTTCGCGCTCGCCGCCGACACCGAGCCGGAGGGCGTGCGCCGCAAGGTGCTGGAAGCCCGGCTGGTGTCGCACGACTGGCCCGAGCGGCGCCTCGTCGTCACGGCGGTGGACGCGCTGACCGGCGAACTCGCCGCCTTCGAGCGCGGGAGCGAGGCCGGGCTGCTCGACGCCGTCTCGGCGAGCTGCGCCGTCCCCGGGGTGTGGCCGCCCGTGACCGTCGCGGGCCGGCGGTTCATCGACGGCGGGATCCGCTCCGCGACCAACGCCGACCTCGCCTCCGGCTACGGGCGCGTGGTGATCCTCGCGCCGATGGCCACGGGCGCCGGACTGATCCCCTCGCCCGCGTCGCAGGCCGCCCGGCTGAGGGAGGCCGGGGCGAAGGTGCTGCTGATCACCCCGTCGCCGCAGGCCCGCAAGGTCTTCGGGCGCAACGTACTGGACCCCGCGCGCCGCGATCCCGCCGCCCGGGCGGGGCTGGAGCAGGCCGCGGTCCACGTGGAGCAGGCGCGCGAGGTGTGGGCCGCTCCGGGGGCCTGACAATGGTGCGGTGAGTGACGAACAGATCCCGGTGATCCGGGACGTGGCCCAGGGCACCGCCAAACTGATGCCGGACATCGACCGGGAGCGGGCCTGGCTGCTCACCGTGGACGGGGCGCCGCAGTCCTACGTGGACCTCGACGACCCGGAGCACCTGGAGTTCGAGTACGTACGCCGCCTCGCGCACGTCCTGGACTGCGTGGGCGAGCCGGGGGCCGCGCTGGACCTGCTGCACCTGGGCGGCGGGGCGCTGACCCTGCCGCGGTACGCGGCGGCGGGCCGCCCGGGTTCGCGGCAGGACGTGGTCGAGTTCGACGCCGGGCTCGTCGCGCTGGTCGGGGAGTTCCTGCCGGTGGCCGCCGGGAGCGGGATCACGGTGCACGTCGCCGACGCGCGGGCCTGGCTGGCCGCGGCGCCGGACGCGAGCGCGGACGTGGTGGTCGGCGATGTCTTCGGGGGATCCCGGGTGCCCGCTTCGCTGGCCTCGGTGGAGTACGCGCGGGAGGTCGCGCGGGTGCTGCGGCCCGGCGGGGTGTACGTGGCCAACCTCGCCGACGGGGCGCCGTTCGGCTTCCTGAAGGGGCAGCTCGCAAACTTCGGGGCGGCCTTCGGGGAGTTGGCCCTGATCGCGGAGCCCGGGGTGCTGCGGGGACGGCGGTTCGGGAACGCGGTGCTGCTGGCTTCGCGGCGGGAGCTGCCGGTGGCGGAGCTGACGCGGGCGTGCGCGGGGGACGCGTTTCCCGCGCGGGTGGAGGCGGGGGCGGCTCTCGCGCGGCTGATGCGGGGGGCCCTGCCGGTGTCCGACGCCGATGCGGTGGCTTCGCCCGAACCGCCGGAGGGGGCGTTCAGCCTCGGCTGAGGGGGTTCCCCGCGCCTCAGACGCCGGCGGGGCTGGACTGGGCGGGGCTCGGCTTGGTGAGGTCGAGGGCGCCGGGGCCGATGGGGGCGGGCGGTTTGCGGGTCATGCGGCGGACGTCCGGGACCAGGAGGACGGCGGCCGTCGCGATGATCACCAGGGCCGCGCAGCCCCAGAGGGCCGAGGTGCGGCCGATCGCCGATTCGACCGGGCCGGCCACCGCCATGGCCAGCGGGAGCAGCGACAGCGAGCCGAACCAGTCGTAGGCGGAGACGCGGGAGAACATCTCCTCCGGGATCTCCTGGTGCATCGTCGTCATCCAGTTCACGGCGAACATCTCGATGGTCACGCCGCTCACGAACATCGCCAAGCACAGCCCCCACACCGGGAGCGGCACGGCGAGTCCCGCCGCGGGGAGCGCGCTCGGGAACATGCACAGGGTGGCGACCAGCAGCAGCCGGCGCGGCCTCCAGAACATCATGAGGACGGCCCCGCCGATGGTGCCGAGACCGAAGAAGGCCAGGGCCACGCCCCAGGGAGCCGCCCCGCCCAGTCGCTCCACGGCGACCAGGGGACCGTAGACCGCTTCGGCGGCGCCGATGACGGCCACGACGACCGAGAACTGGAGCACGATGCTCCACAGCCAGGGGCGGCTCCTGAACTCCGCCCAGCCCTCGCGCAGATCGGCCAGCAACCCGCCGCCGGGGGCGCGCTCGGGGATGTGGCCGACGTCGAGGAAGGCCCGTAGGGCTCCCGCGGCGGCGAACGCGGCCGCGTCCACGGCGAGGACCCAACCGGGGCCCATGAAGGCGACCATGGCTCCGCCGAGGGCGGCGCCGCCGACACCGGCGCCGTTCATCGCCATCCGGAAGACGGCGAAGGCGCGGGTGGCCTGCGGGCCGGAGACGGTGGCCATGAGCATGCCCTCGGCGGCCGGGTTGAAGAAGGCCGTTCCGGTGCCGCACAGCGCCGTGAGCAGCATCATCTGCCACAGCTTCGGATCGCCGGTCAGGACGAGTACGGCGAAGACGCCCTGCGAGAGGAAGTTGAGGGCGTTGGCCGCGACCATGACGTGGTGGCGGGGGATCCGGTCGGCGACGGCTCCGCCGATGAGGAGGAAGAGGACGAGCGGCAGCGTGCGGGCGGCGGCCACCAGGCCGACGTCACCGGCGGAGCCGCCCGACTGCACGACCGCCCAGGTGGTCGCGATGAGCGCTCCGTGGCTCCCGAGGTTCGTGATGACCGCGGCACCCGTCAGCAGGGTGTAGTTGCGGCCGGCCCACTCGGGCTTGCGGCCGGGGGCGGTGGCGACGGGGGAGGGTAGAGAGCTCACCTCCGGACTATCCACGCCCCGGGCCGGGAATCCAAACGGATTTCCGGCCCGGGGGCGGAGACGCCGGAGGTCAGCCCGCGTCGAGAGGTCAGCCCGCGTTGAGGCGGACGCTGCTCAGGATCTTCTCGTAGGTCTCCTTGCTCACTTCGCCCGGGACGCCCGCGGCGCCGTAGAGGACCCAGGTGGAGAGGTCACCGTTGGCGGTCGTGAAGCTGAAGGCGACGGACTTGCCGTCCGAGGAGCACTTGTTCTCCTTGGGCAGGCCGCTGACGGTCGCGGTCGCCATGTGCCCCTTGAGCCCGGAGGAGGTCGTGTACTCCTTCGCCTGGACGACCTTGGTGGTGCCCTTCGGCGCCTTCTGCGCGTACGCGGCGAAGGCCCAGTTGCCGGCCTCGTTGTACGCGGCCTCGGCGGTGCTCTTCGCGCCCATGCCGCCCTTGGTGCCGACGGCGGCCAGGGAGGTCGAATCCTCCTTGCCGTCCTTGTCGGCGTCGACCAGGCACCACTCCTCCTTGAGGATGGCGGGCGCGCTCATCATGACGAGGGCCGAGCCGTCGGTCTTGGACTCGTCCCCGAAGCCGATGGACAGGCCCGAGGACTGGACGTCCCAGTCCGGCGGGACGTCGAAGGCGGTGCCGCGCTTCGGGTTGAGGACGACCTTCCAGCCGGGGATCACCGGCTTGACCTCACCGCCGCCGCGCGGGTTGGCGCTGGAGCCCGCGGGCGCGGGCGCCGACGCGGAGGAGGAGGCCGGGGCGGAGGGGGAGGAGCTCGGCTTGCCGTCCGCCCGGTCGGAGCCCTTGTCGTCCCGGGTCAGGACGAACGCCCCGGTGGCGGCGGCCGCCACGACGACGGCCGAGGCCGCGACGATGGCCACGGTCTTGGTCGCGAACGGGCTTCCGCCGCGCGGCGGCGGGGGCGGCGGGGTGCCGCCCCACTGGGGTACGGGAACGGTCGGGGGCTGCTGGCCCCACCCCTGGGGAGCGGGGGGCTGCTGCGGGTACCCGTAGCCGGGCTGCGGCTGCTCCCCGTACGCCGCCGTCGGCTGCTGCTGCTGCTGGTACGGGTTCGGCGTTCCCGGCTGCTGCTGGTACGGGTTCTGATGCGCGTCCTGGGGGTTGGGTTCTCCCCCGGGCGGCTGCTGCTGTCCTGGCCACATGGCCGGTAACGATAGTGGGAGTGCGGTCGGGGATCCACGGCCGCCCCCGGACGGGTATGGCCAAGGCCTACTACTCGTGGGTAACATCGCGTGCCATGAGCGCTGAACAGATGAACGTGGGCGAACTGCTCGCCGCGACCGTGCCGATGGCCAAGACCCTGAACCTCCAGTTCCTGGAGACCACCCCCGAGCGTGCCGTCGTCCGGCTTCCGGACCAGCCCGACTTCCACAACCACCTCGGCGGCCCGCACGCCGGCGCCATGTTCACCCTCGCCGAGTCCGCGAGCGGCGCGATCGTCCTGGCCGCCTTCGGCGACCAGCTCTCGCGCGCGGTGCCCCTCGCGGTGAGCGCGCAGATCGGCTACAAGAAGCTCGCCAAGGGCGTCGTGACGGCCACCGCCACCCTCGGCCGCCCGGCCGCCGAGGTCGTCGCCGAACTCGACGCGGGCGGCCGCCCGGAGTTCCCCGTCACCATCGCCATCCAGCGGGAGGACGAGGCCGTGACCGGCGAGATGACCGTGGTCTGGACCCTGCGCCCCAACGCCTGAGCCCGCTAGAGTCCCTCCTCCGACGACGGATGGAGGGGGTCCCGTGCCGGGCCGAGCCAAGATCAGCATCAGCCTCGACGCCGAGCTCGTGGTGGAGGTGATGGTCCTCGCCGGGATCGGTTCGCCCCAGGACGCGGTCGAGGCCGTCGTACGGGACTACATCGAGCGCGGCCACCGCACCGAGGCACGGGTCCAGCTCCAGGACGAGCCCCGCCGCGAGGCCGACTTCGGGGACCGGCCGCCGCAGGGCTGAGCTTCGGCGCCCTCCGGTCGCAGCCGCCGCAGGGCTGAACATCGGGCGCGCGGTGGCGCGCCTGAAGCGGGCCCGCGCGGGGGGCGGCGCACAGTGGGGGCGGGAGCGGTCCGGCGCGGGCCGCTCCCGCCACCTGACGCCGATGCCCACGCCGCAGGGAGCGCCCATGAGCGAGGCCGTGTCCAGACGCCGTGCGATGCGACTCCTCGGGGCGATGGGCGTGGCCCTCGGCGCGGCCGGCTGCGTGCCGGCGCCGCCGCCCGGCACGCAGCCCCGTAAGGCCTCCGACCCCGGGGGATCCCCCGCCGCCGCGCCCGCGGCCGGGGCCGCCGCCCGGATCGACGCCCTGCTGGACCGGCTCACCCTGGAGGAGAAGACCGTCCTGCTGCACGGCGGCCCGGACCCCGAACCGCTGGGCCAGGCCGGCTACGTGCCGGGCATCCCGCGCCTGGGCATCCCGGCGCTGCGCCTCGCCGACGGCCCGGCGGGAGTCCGCGTGGCCAGGCCCGCCACCGCGCTGCCCGCGCCGGTCCTGCTCGCCTCCGCCTTCGACCCGGCGCTCGCCCGCGCGTACGGGCGGGTCATCGGGCGTGAGGGCCGCGCGCTCGGCATCGACGTGCTCCTCTCGCCGATGGCCAACCTCATCCGCACCCCGTACGCCGGACGGAACTTCGAGACGTTCTCGGAGGACCCGAAGCTGACGGGGGACCTGGTCGCCGAGGTCGTCCGCGGCATCCAGGACGAGGGCCTCATCGCCACCGTCAAGCACTTCGCGCTCAACAACCAGGAGAAGGGCCGCGACACCGTCGACGTGATCGCCGCCGAACGGACCCTCCACGAGACGGAGCTACGGGGCTTCGAAGCCGCCGTGGCCGCCGGGGCCGGCGCCGTGATGGGCGCCTACAACAAGGTCAATGGGGTCTACGCCTGCGAGAACAAGCCCCTCCTCGACGAACTGCTTCGCGGGCGATGGGGGTTCGACGGCTGGGTGATGTCGGACTGGGACGCCACCCACAGCACCGTCGCCTCGATCGGCGCCGGCCTCGACATGGAGATGCCCGCGGGCACCCACTACGGCGCCCCGCTGCGCGAGGCGGTGCGCGGGGGCTCCGTCCACGAGGACACCGTGGACCTCGCCGTACGCCGGATCCTGACCGTCATGGACCGCTTCGGACTGCTCGCCGGGCACCCCGCCGCGCGGCCCGCCCGGGACGCCGCCGCCGGTGCCCGTACGGCGCGGCAGATCGCCACCGCCGGAGCGGTCCTGCTGCGCAACGAGCGGGCGACCCTGCCGCTGACCGGCCCCGCCGCCCGCTCCGTCGCGGTGATCGGCCCCACCGGGCGGACCCCCTTCGTCGGCGGCGGCGGCAGCGCCCATGTCGTGCCGGACGCGGCCGCCGCCCCCCTCGACGAGATCCGGCGGCGGGCCGGGAGCGGCTCCACGGTGACCTACGCGCTCGGCGAGGACCTGTACGGGCGCCCGCTGCCGGCGAACCTGCTGACGCCCGGCGCGGGCCTCGAGGACCGGGCGGTGGCCCCCGGGCGCACCTGGGGCTACGAGGGCACCTTCCGGCTCGCCGCCGACGACGAGTGGACCCTGCTCGTCCACTACACCGGGAAACGGCCGGCCGTCCGGCTCGACGGGGAGGAACTGTTCCCCGTACGGCAGGGCGCGGCCGAGCAGTTCGCCGGAGGACTGCTCGGCGCCGCGCCCGACGGCCGCAGCGTGCGCCGCCGCACCCTCGCGCTCAAGGCGGGCGAACACCGCCTCGCCGTCTTCGCCGAGGGAGGACCGAAGGGGCAGCGGCTGCGGCTGCGGCACACCACGAAGGCGACGCGGGCCGCCGACCTCGCCGAGGCCGTCAAGGCGGCCAAGGCGGCCAGCAGCGTGGTGCTGTTCGCCTACGAGGACGCCACCGAGGGCAGCGACCGCACCTCGCTGGCGCTCCCCGGCGGCCAGGCGGCGCTGATCGAGGCGGTCGCCGCCGCCAACCCGCGCACCACGGTGGTGCTCAACACCTCCTCCGGTACGGCCATGCCGTGGCTGCCGCGCACCGGAGCGGTCCTTCAGATGTACTACCCGGGCCAGGAGGGCGCGGCCGCCACCGCCGCCGTGCTCTTCGGTGACGCGGACCCCGGCGGCCGCCTCACCCAGACCTTCCCGGCCGACGAGCGGGCGAGCCCGGTCGGCGCGGACCCGGTCCGCTATCCGGGGGTCGGCGGGCGGCAGGAGTACACCGAGGGCGTGCACGTCGGCCACCGCTGGTACGACCAGCAACGGGTGGCTCCGCTGTTCGCCTTCGGGCACGGGCTCTCGTACACGACCTGGGCGTACGAGAAGCTGGCGGTCCGGCGGGGCGGCGCGCACGGGAAGCACGGCGGGCTCCGCGTGGAGTTCACCGTCCGCAACACCGGACACCGCGTCGGCACCGAGGTGGCCCAGGTCTACGTAGGCCCGTCCCCGGACCTGAAACTGGATCAGCCGGTCCGGGCGCTGGCGGGGTACCGGCGGCTCACCCTCAAGCCCGGCGAGGCGCGGCGGATCGTCCTGGACATCGACGCGCGCACCCTGTCCTCCTGGGATCCGGAGCGGGACGCGTGGGTGGTGGGGACGGGCCGACGTGAAGTGTTCGCGGGGCGTTCCTCGCGCGAACTGCCGCTGCGGGCAAAGGCTGTGGTGGCGACCGGATAGGCTGCCCGTTCGGTCCGCCACAGGGGGCGGGCCGGCGGAGGATCTCGGGAGGACGTACCGGTGCACATCCAGGAATGGCTGGAGACGATTCCGGCGGTCAGCATCTACCTCCTGGTGGGGCTCGTCATCGGACTGGAAAGCCTCGGCATCCCGCTGCCGGGGGAGATCGTCCTGGTCAGCTCGGCGCTGCTGGCCTCGCAGCAGGGGCACATCGACCCCGTGGTGCTGGGCATCTGCGCGACGACCGGGGCGATTGTGGGCGACTCGATCGGCTACGCGATCGGGCGCAAGGGCGGGAAGCCGATGCTGGAGCGGCTGGGCCGGCGCTTCCCCAAGCACTTCGGGCCGGACCAGGTGGCCATGGCCGAGCGGTCCTTCGAGAAGTGGGGCATGTGGGCCGTCTTCTTCGGGCGGTTCGTGGCGCTGCTGCGGATCTTCGCGGGGCCGCTGGCGGGCGTCCTGCACATGCCCTACTGGCGGTTCCTCATCGCGAACGTCCTCGGCGGGATCCTGTGGGCGGGCGGGACGACGGCCGTCATCTACTCGATCGGGATCGTCGCCGAGCCGTGGCTGAAGGGGTTCTCGTGGGTGGCCCTCGCCCTGGCCCTCGTCTGCGGGCTCGCCATGACCCTGGTGGTGCGCGGACGGATGAAGAAGGCGGCAGCGGCGGGGCGGGCCGAGGCCGGCGCGGACGGGGCCGGGGACGCGACCGCGCCTGCTCCGGTGCCGGAGCAGGCCACCGCCGCCCCGACCGTACGCACCGACTGAGGGGCACGCTCCCGGCCCGGCCCCCGGGTGGGGAGCGAAGGCCGGGCAGCGCCCGTTACGCGCCCGCGGCCACCGAGGCGCCGTGCTGCTTGGCCAGTTCGGTGTACATGAGCGCGTTGACCTTGATGCCCTCGCGCTCCTCCGCGGTCAGCTCGCGCCGCACCTTCGCCGGTACGCCCGCGACCAGCGAACCCGGCGGGACGATCATGCCCTGCGGGACCAGCGCCTGGGCGGCCACCAGCGACCCGGCCCCGATCACCGCGCCGTTGAGCACCGTCGCGCCCATCCCGATCAGGCAGTCGTCCTCGACCGTGCAGCCGTGCACGACGGCATTGTGACCGATGGAGACGCGCTCGCCGATGGAGACCGGGAAACCGGGGTCCACGTGCACGGTGCAGTTGTCCTGCACGTTGCTGTCGGCGCCGAGGGTGATGGGACCGCAGTCCGCGCGGAGCACCGCCGAGTACCAGATGCTCGCGCCCGCGCCGAGGGTCACGTCCCCGACCACGACGGAGGTGGGAGCGGTGAACGCCGTCGGGTCGATCTCGGGGCTCTTCCCGCCGACACCCATCACGAGTGCCTGGGCCGCCTGCTGCGTCATGTGATCTCTTCCTCTTCCGGTACGTCGCGTCGCGCTACCGGAAACCGTAGGCCACGCCCTCCGGGCCCCCGGGGATGGGGTGAAGATCACGGCGCGGCCCGGGCTCATGGCGCGCTACGGTGACCCGGTGGCGAAGAACCAGAACACGTTCTCTTCTCTCTCTTCTCTGACGGCGCTCTCCTCCCTCGCGGGCCTGCGCCGCCGGCTCGCCGGGCGCGCCGTCCACGCGGGCTGGCGCTGGATGCAGCGGGCCGGCGCGGTCACCGCCCAGACCCCCGGAGGGCTGCGCTTCGGCGCGATCGGGCACGGCACCCGGCTCGCGTTCCCGCAGGGCACGGTCTTCGGCGAGCCCTGGATCAGGCTCGGGGACCACTGCATCATCGGGGAACAGGTCACGCTCACCGCCGGGATGATGCCGGACCTCGACCTCGGCGCGGAGCCGATGCTGGTCCTGGGCAACGGCGTGGTCATCGGCCGGGACAGCCACGTCATCGCCGACACCCGGATCACGATCGGCAACGACACCTTCTGCGGTCCCGGGGTGTACATCACCTCCACCAACCACAGCTACGACGACCCGCACGAGCCCGTCGGCAAGCAGTGGCCGCGCAGCGCCCCGGTGGAGATAGGCCCGGGCTGCTGGCTGGGGACCGGCGCGGTGATCCTGCCCGGCGCGCGGCTGGGCCGCAACGTCGTGGTGGCGGCGGGGGCCGTCGTACGGGGCGAGGTCCCGGACCACGCCGTGGTGGCGGGGGCCCCCGCGCGGATCGTCCGCCGCTGGGAACCCGAGACGGGCTGGCAGCCGCCGCTGCGCACCCCGGCCCCGGTCCCGATCCCCGACGGCGTGACCCCGGAGCAACTGCGCGCCCTGGGCGCCTTGGCGGACGTGTCGGAACCGGAGTGAAGTCCCTGCCCGCCGCCCTGGCGGGAGAGACGGTCTAGCCCGCCGCGAGGAGGACCGTGCCTGCCAGGGCCAGGCCCGCGCCGGCTGCCTGGACGGTGCGCAGGCGTTCCTTGAGGACGGCGAAGGCGGCCAAGGCGGTGATCACCGGGTAGAGGGAGGACAGTACGGCTGCGGTGGTGACCGGGCCGTGCTGGGCGGCGATCGAGTAGGTGCCGTTCGCCGCGACGTCGGCCAGTCCGACGAAGGCGAGCGCCGGCAGCAGGCTCCACAGGAGCCGCCGGCCGCCCGTACCCGCGGGGAGGGCCGGGACGCCGCGCCGGGTCCGCACCCACAGGGCCGTGCCGCCGACGGCGACGTTGGTGACGCGCTGGACGAACAGCGCGAGGAACAGACCGGGCACGGTGGAGGAGGCGGGGGCGATCAGGGCCATCACCGCGCCGAAGCCGAAGGCCGCGACGAGGGTGAGCACGACGGCCTGCCGCTGGACGGGAGCGCCGCGCAGTTCGGGTCCGCCGGCCAGGACGATGCCCACCACGGCCACCGCGATCCCCGCGAGCTGGGCGGCTCCGGGCCGCTCGCCCAGCAGCAGCCCGGCGCCCATCGGCACCACCACGCCGAGGGATCCGAGCGGGGAGACCACGCCCATCGGGCCGAGGGCCAGCGCCTTGTAGAAGCTGAGCATCGCGACCGGGCCCACCAGTCCCGCCCCCACCGCGAACCAGAGCTGCGGTCCCGCCTCCCGCCAGGCACCGGTGCCCAGGACCACCGCGCCGAGGACGAGGACGGCGAGGATCTGGGAGGCCACGACCACCGTGAGGGCCGGTATCCGCCGGGTCAGCAGCCCACCGCCGAAGTCGGCGAGGCCCCACAGGACGGCGGTGGCCAGGGCGAACAGGGCGGTCATGGCGGGCCTCGCAGTACAGTGCGTTGAACGGTGGAGTACACCGTGGAGTACAGCGCACGATAGTTCAGTTTAGTGAACTCTGTCATCCAAAATATTGTACGGAGTGGAGGGAACGGTGTCGGACCTCGAACAGCTCACCCAGGCACTGGGCCGCAACCTCAAGCGCTGGCGCGGGGAGCGCGGGTTCACCCTGGAGGCGCTCGCCGCCCGCGCGGGGGTGAGCCGCGGCATGATCATCCAGATCGAGCAGGCCCGTACGAACCCCAGTGTCGGCACGACGGTCAAACTGGCCGACGCGCTCGGCGTCAGCATCACCACCCTGCTCGACCACGACCGCGGTCCGCGGGTGCAGGTGGTCCTGCCGGGGCAGGGGGTGCGGATGTGGTCCACCGAGGGCGGCAGCGGCGCGAGCATGCTGCTGGGCGACGACCGGCGCGGGCCGGTGGAGATGTGGACGTACCGGCTGGAGCCCGGCGAGGGCACCGCCTCGGACCCGCACCCGCCGGGCACCTTCGAGATGCTGCACGTCACCGCGGGGGAGCTGACGCTGCTGGTCGCCGACGAGACCTACGCGGTACCGGCCGGCGGTGCCGTCTCCTTCGAGGCGGACGCCCCGCACGCCTACCGCAACGAGGGGTCCGGTCCGATGGAGATGACGATGGCGGTCTCCATCCCTCCGGTGACCGCCCACGCGTAGCCGGAGGGCCGGCCGAGACCCGGAGCGCGGTCGGCGCGGGCGTGGCCTCGGCCGGGGTCCCGTTGGAGCCCCCGGGCTTCAGAGGGCGGGGATCTCGATCGCCGGGCAGCGGTCCATGATCATGTCCAGGCCGGCCGCGCGGGTACGGGCGAAGGCGGCCTCGTCGATCACGTCCAGCTGGAACCAGACGGCCTCCGCCCCCTTCGCGACGGCCTCGTCGGCGACCGCGCCCGCCAGCGAGCTGTTCACGAAGACGTCCACCACGTCCACCTCGAACGGGATCGCCTCCAGCGAGGGATAGCCCTGCTCCCCGTGGACCGTCTCGGCCTTGGGGTGCACGGGGATCACGCGCTTGCCGTACCGCTGGAGGACCTCGGCCACGCGGTACGCGGCCCGGTTCCGGTTGTTGGACAGGCCCACCACGGCCCAGGTGTCGCCGAGCTCGGTGAGGACCTTGCGGATGGTTGCCGGATCGCCGTACACGTGTGCCGCCTCTTGGTGCTGGTGCTGGTGCTGGTGCTGGTGCTGGTGCTGGTGCTGGTGCTGGTGCTGTGTCTGGCCGCTGGTCGCCGCCCACCCGATCAACGGAAAAGACGCATGTCCGATTCCCCGTAGGGTGGACGGGTGAAGGCAGACCAGTACGTGACGGTGGCCCGTGAGGGTGTGCACGAGTCCGAGATCAACCGCTCCCGGTTCCTGTGCGCGCTCGCGCCCGCGGCGACCGAGCGGGAGGCGCAGGAGTTCGTCGCCCGGATCCGCAAGGAGCACCCCACCGCCTCGCACAACTGCTACGCCTACGTCATCGGCGCCGACGCCTCCGTGCAGAAGGCCAGCGACGACGGCGAACCCGGCGGCACCGCCGGGGTGCCCATGCTGCAGATGCTCACGCGCCGGGACATCCGCTACGCCGTCGCCGTCGTCACCCGCTACTACGGCGGCGTGAAGCTCGGTGCCGGCGGGCTCATCCGCGCCTACGGCGGGGTGGTCGGGGAGGCGCTCGACGAGCTCGGGACCGTCACCCGGCACCGGTACCGGCTGGTCACCGTCACCGTCGACCACCAGCGGGCCGGCAAGACCGAGAACGACCTGCGCTCCACCGGCAGGACCGTGATCGACGTGCGCTACGGGGCCGCCGTGGAGATCGAGATCGCCCTGCCCGAGGCCGACCTGCCCGCCTTCGAGGCCTGGCTCGCCGACAGCACCGCGGGCAGCGCCACCCTGACCGCGGGCGGCGAAACGTACGCCCCCTGAACGGCCGGGGTGGTCGGGTGGTGGCGGAGGTGCGAGCGGGGATCAACTCGCTGCCAGCGAGGCTTACATGAGTCGCGCGGTAGAGAGGAATCGCCGGATCTGATAGCGCCCGAGTTCACCTCGACGGTGCACCCCTCAATCCGTATGGCCCGTTGGTCCCGCCCCTCTTGATGGCTGAGCATGGCGTCGCCGAGCGCCGTGTGGCCCGCGAGGCGTCTTCCAGGGCCTGCGCTCACAACTCGGCGTCCCATGGGCGCCGGCATGGATCGTGGTCCCGGTCCCCAGGGACCCGCGTGTGGGTAAGCGGGCACTGCGGCGACCCCGGAGGGATTTAAACCGGTCGGCTGGATTCACGCGTCGAGGGGGCGGGCTCCATCGCGCCGCGGAAATGTGCTGAGGTCGGAAATTTCGAAGCGGGCTGTGAATCCAATTGCCCCTATGTCATGCTCATGGCATTCATTCCATAATCGGGCGAATCGGAACCCCGCCTTTGCCTGACGGGGTTTCGGCGAGGTCGGGGTTCGGTCGGTCGACCGAAACTTTCGCTCGAAAAAGAGAGGAGAGATTCACCGGTGTGTCCATATTCGGCACAATTCTTTTGGTGGTGATGGAGTGTCAGTTGTGGGTGTAAATTCGGCCAAACGTGATCAACGGCCCTGTCAAGTATGTGTTGATCGATTCTCATCAAATGTTTAGCCTCTGGTGTGCGGTGCGCTGTGCGTATCGCCGCCATGGGGGCCGGGGAGGCCCTCATCCTTCTTCTGGGGTGGGTAAGTGTCAGTAAGAGAACAGAGACGGCTTCGCCGTGCTCTGAGTGTTGCGATTGGTGTGGCTCTGCTTGTCGGAGTTTCACCCGCATATGGCCTTGAGGCAAAGGCAGTTGCTGCGGAAGCTCCGCTTCCGGAGGGGCAGCAAGCGCTGAAGAAGGCTGCGAAGAGCGGCCAGCGTGTCGAGGTGGTGGGTGAGCGTTCGGAGTTCACCACGACCTTCGCGAATCCGGACGGGAAGTCGTTCCGTCTGGTCCAGTCGGTCGTGCCGGTGCGCGTGAAGGGCGCCGGTGGTGCCTGGGTGGAGCCCGACGCGACGTTGGTGACCCGCCCGGACGGAACGGTGGGGCCGAAGGCCGCCCTCGTGGGTCTGAGCTTCTCGGGTGGCGGTAGCAAGTCGGACCTGGTGAAGATCGAGCGGGGCGGTCGCACCCTCGGCCTGGGCTGGGGCAAGGCCCTGCCGAAGCCGAAGCTCGAGGGGGCCAGTGCCACCTATGCGGAGGTTCTGCCGGGCGTCGACCTTCGTATGACGGCCACGGTGGAGGGTTTCCGCGAGGTCCTCGTCGTGAAGACGCCGCAGGCCGCGGCGAGTCCGGCGCTGAAGGAAGTCAAGTTCGCGCTGAACTCCAAGGGTCTGGACGTCTCCGGTTCCAAGGAGAACGGGCTGACGGCCCGCAACAGCGACGGCCAGGCGGTCTTCGAGGCGCCGCCGGCCCGGATGTGGGACTCGGCCGGCCCTGAGACGGCGCCTGCTCCCGCAGCGGCGAAGTCGCCCTCGGTCCTGCTGAACAGCCGCGCCGCGGCGCCGGCGGAAACGACCGGCCCCGTGGCCGGGGCGGGCACGGACCAGAAGTCGCCGTTCGATGGTCCCGGTCTCGGTGACCAGACGGCGACCATGCCCCTGGCGGTGGACGCCAAGAGCCTGACCGTGGTCCCCGACGCCAAGCTGATGGCGCAGAAGGATCCTGCGGCCTTCCCGCTGTACATCGACCCGTCGGTGAACGCGGACGAGAGCGTCGAGCGCCTCCTGCTGCGCAATGACGGGTATGAGGACTACGCCTGGGAGAACGGCGAGGACAAGCTCGGCAAGGGTGTCGGCGAGTGCGGTTCGTGGGGCGGCTACTACTGCGGTCCTGGATACGTACAGCGGCTCTACTTCCAGTTCACGCCGGACAACCTGCGCGGCAAGAGGGTCCTGGACGCGACGTTCACGGTCACCGAGCCGTGGTCCTTCCAGTGCGACCCGCGCAACGTGTGGCTCGTGCGTACGGCGGGCAGGTTCACCAAGTCGACGACTTGGGGGAGCAAGCCGGCCTACGCGGACCTGATGGGCGACCGTCTGGTCTCCGCGGGACGGGGATCATCGTGTGACCCGAACTCCCCGGCCGCGCCGATCGAGTTCAACGACAACCCCGATGAAATCGATGAGAACCTGACGTCCACGGTGGCCGCCTGGGCGACCGGCAGTGCTCCGCTGACGCTGGAACTGCGGGCCGAGAACGAGGGCGACACGAGCGCCTGGAAGCGCTTCCGCAACGATGCCGCGCTTTCGGTGGACTACATCAGCGACCCGGCCGTTCCGACCGCTCAGAGCATCGACGACACCCCGTGCGAGAAGTCGATCGGTGACGCGACGACCATCGCGGACTCCACGCCCGAGCTGCGGGCCACGACGGAGGTCCAGCGGGGCGGTGAGGCCGAGGCGCGGCTGCGTGTGGCCTTCCTGATCGAGCGGCAGGACGGGTCGAACTGGGTCAAGGTCAACAGCGGCCCGTTCATCGACAGTCCCAGCAACAGCTATTACGGGGCCAACGCCTCGGTGCGTGCTGAGCCGGAGCTGTTGCCGACCCTGCAGGACGGCAAGACATACCGCATGCTGACGTGGACCAGGTCCTTCGCCGCCTCGGCGGCGACCGCGGGAAGTCCCCCGGTGACCTGCTACTTCAAGCTGGACTCCTCCGCTCCGAAGAAGCCGCGGATCTCGACCGGCGGTCTCTACGACGAGTGCACCTCGAGCACCTGCACGGCGGGCGGCAAGCCGGGCCTGTCGGGCAAGTTCACCTTCCGTTCGGCCGTGGGTGAGGACTCCAAGGTCGTCAAGTACAAGTACAAGCTGGACGACGAGAGCGAGTGGACCTACGTGACGGCCGCGGCCGCCGCGTCCCTCGACATCACCCCGCACCACGCGGGGCTGAACACGCTGTACGTCAAGGGCCTGGACGACGTCAACGGCGGACGTCTCGGCGAGCAGGCGACGTTCCGGTTCGCGGTCAACGAGGATCCCGATCCCGTCGCGCACTGGAACTTCTACGACATGTCCGGTGACGACGCCAAGGACACCGCGAACAAGGACGTCCGGCCCGACCCGGCCGATCTGCGCAACGGCGCGACCCGTCCCACGGACGGCCGGCGTGGCTGGCTCTCCGGTATCGAGCAGGAGGACACGGCTCTCAAGCTCGACGGTGTCGATGACTACGCGGCGACCTCCGGTCCCGTGATCAACACCCAGGAGTCCTTCACCATCGCGGCCTGGGTGCGTCCCGACCGTGTCGACAAGACGTTCTCCCTGGCGGGTGTCGCCGGCGACTACATGAGCGCCGTCAACATCACCCACCGTGCGAACGGAACCTGGTCGGCCGCGCTGCCCACCACGGACGACACCAACTCCAACGGCATCAAGTACGTCGTGAACGCCAAGGCGAAGACCGTTCCCAAGGTGTGGACGCACGTGGCAGTCGTGTACGACAGGCTTGCCAAGCGGCTGCGCCTCTACGTCAACGGCGATTTCCAGGAGGGCATCGACCTGCCCTCGGACTTCAAGCCGATCGCCGCGACGGGGCCTTTGACCATCGGGCGCAACAAGTACCGCGGTGACTGGACCAACGACTTCCCCGGCCTCATCGACGAGATGACCGTGTGGCAGTCCGACCTGAGCGCGGAGTCGCTGCGGGCGGACGTGCAGATGCACGACAAGACCACCGGCCGCAACATGGTCGAGCTCTCGGCCCGCTGGAACCCCGACACCGTCGCCGCGGGCGCCCTGACGGACACCTCCGGCTACGGCCGCGACCTGACCATCTCCTCGGGAGCGACCATCGCCGGCGGAAAGCTGGTCCTCAACGGGACCACCGGCGACGGCTACGCGGCAGGACCGATCGTCGACGAGATGGGGTCGTTCACCGCGACCGCCGAAGTCGAGCTCGACTCGGCGAAGCTCGCGACCAAGCCCAACGGGTACATCGCGCAGGTCCTGGGCCAGCGCAATGCCGGCGGGGCCGCGTGGGGCGTGTGGTTCAAGAAGGTCGCCACCGAAACCAGCCACCACCCCGACACCGGTGAGCTGGTGACCTCCGTCATCGGCAACTGGTACTTCGGACGCCTCAACTCCGATGGCACCGGCACCTGGTCGGTGAGCCCGGCCCGCGCCGAGCTCGACACCTCCGTCCAGGTCACCGTCGTCCACAACGCCCAGGACAACCGTCTGAAGCTGTACGTCGAC
This sequence comes from Streptomyces sp. NPDC002886, assembly GCF_042888445.1. NCBI lineage: Bacteria > Bacillati > Actinomycetota > Actinomycetes > Kitasatosporales > Streptomycetaceae > Streptomyces > Streptomyces sp. NPDC002886. The sequence continues at coordinate 1,082,674 of NZ_JBIAPV010000004.1, read as the reverse complement.
GGCAACTACGTCTCCGACCGTGACGACTTCTACGCCACCGAGTCGGGCAGCACGACCTTCGCGGTCGGCAAGGGACTCGTCAACGACGCCTGGGGCAACTACCTGCCCGGGACGATCAACGACGTCCGCGTATGGACCGGAGCCATGATCGACGCCGAACAGGTCAAGGACTTCACCTAGACCGAACACCGCTGCCTGCCTCCTAGCGGCAGCCGGCGCCTGTACCGAGTGGCCGGGGTCGCCTCGCGCGACCCCGGCCACTCGGCTTCCTCTTGGCGTGCCCATGGCACGCCGTACGTACCTACCTCTCACCTGCGGCTCGTCCGCTTCAGGAGTTTCCTGTGTCAAAAAAGAGAAGTCTGTTGGCGAGAACACCGATCATCGGAGTCCTCGCCCTGGCCTTGTCCGTCACCGGCACGATCGCCGCGCCCCTCGCCAGTGCCGCAGACGCGCCCGGCCGCCCGTCGAGCCCGAAGCACCGGCCTGCCAAGGTCACCTCGGCGCCGGTCGAGGCGGTGGCCTCAGCCGATCTGATTGCCAAGCTGAAGGCCGAGGACAAGGCCCAGGCCGACCGCGCGAAGGCCAACCCGAAGAACACCTGGCCGAAACCCGCCACCCTCAAGAAGGACCTGAGCACCGCCCCGGCCGCTGACTCCCTGGTGACCCTCGGCGCTCCGGCCCAAACGGCCCGCGCGGGCGCCACCGCCTCCGGGCAGGCCACGGTGCAGGTGCTGGACCAGCAGGCGGCCCGCAAGGCGGGCATCACCGGTGTGCTGTTCACGGCCACCGCCGCCACACCCGGCAACGCACGGGTCGAGGTGAACTACGACTCCTTCGCGTCAGCCATCGGCGGCTCCTGGTCCACCCGCCTGGGCCTGGTGACCCTGCCCGCCTGCGCGCTGACCACCCCGGAGAAGCCGGAGTGCCGCACGACGACGCCCGTCGCCTCCACCAATGACCTCAAGAGCCACGAGCTGTCCGCCACGGTGACCGTGGCCGGCGCCGAGCCGACTGCCACGGGCAGTGTTCTGCTCCGCTCTCAGGTCAGCTCCCCGAGCACGCCTTTGCTGAGTGCCGCCTCGGCCGAACCCACCGTCCTCGCGGTGATGGCCACCAGCACCGCATCGCCATCAGGCGCAGGCGATTACAAGGCCACACCGCTCGCCAGCTCTTCTACTTGGGAGGCCGGCGGGGCCTCAGGATCATTCAGCTGGTCCTACCCGGTCACGCTTCCACCCGCGGCAGCTGGGACTGTGCCTTCACTCTCCCTGTCGTATGACTCGGGGGCTATCGACGGCCGCACGGGGAACACCAACAACCAGGGCTCCCCGGTCGGTGAGGGCTTCGATCTGACCTCTTCCTACATTGAGCGCAAGTACGGCTCGTGCGACGAAGACGGCCAGACCGACAAAGACGACCTGTGCTGGAAGTACGACAACGCTTCCCTCGTCCTGAACGGTCAGGCCAACGAACTGGTCAAGGACCCCTCGGATTCGACGGGCAACACGTGGCGGCTGAAGAACGACGATGCCACGAAGGTGATCCGCGGGCACGGTGCCGGCAGCACCGATGACGGTGACACCAGCACCGATCCGAACGACACCGACGGTGAATTCTGGAAGGTGACCACCGGCAACGGCACCACCTACACCTTCGGCCTGAACAAGCTCCCCGGAGCGCCCGCGGATACCGAGACCAAGTCGGTCTGGACGGTTCCTGTCTTCGGCGACGACGAGGGTGAGCCCGGCTACAAGAAGAGCGGTAGCTTCTCGGGGCGTGCGGTTCGGCAGGCCTGGCGCTGGAACCTGGACCTGGTCCAGGACCTGCGGGGCAACGCCTCCACGTACTGGTACACCAAGGAAGGCAACAACTACGCGAAGAACGGCGACAAGACGGCACTTGCCGAATACACGCGTGGTGGCTACCTCAAGGAGATCAAGTACGGGCAGCGGGCCGACGCGCTCTTCACCGGCATCGCCTCCGGCCGCGTGGCATTCACCTACGACGAGCGCTGCGAGTCCGACTGCTCCTCGCTCACCGAGGACACTGCCGACAACTGGCCCGACGTCCCCTTCGACACCATCTGCGCCAGCACGGAGACGGATTGCAAGGCCACGGGGCCGGCGTTCTTCACCCGCAAGCGCCTGACCAACATCACCACCCAGGTGTGGTCAACCTCCGCCACGCCGGACGCCTTCACCGACGTCGACAGCTACGCCCTCGTCTCCGGATACACGGCGCCGGTCAATCTCAACGATCCGAGCGAGCGGAGCCTGGTCCTCAAGTCGATCACCCGTACGGGCAAGAACGGCGCCGATCTCAAGCTGGACCCGGTCGATTTCGTCTATGACAACCGGCCCAACCGGGTCGATGTGCCGGGCGACAACATCCTGCCGATCAACCGCCCCCGGATCCGCACCATCACCTCGGAGACCGGAGCCACGACCACGGTCACCCTCTCCGACCCGCAGTGTGTCACCGGCACCAAGATGCCCACGTCCGTCGACGACAACGGCGACGCCGCACGGCCCTGCTACCCGGTGAAGTGGAAGGTCAACGGCGGCGACACTCGCCTGGACTGGTTCCACAAGTACCGCGTCACCAACATCACCACCAAGGACGCCGTCACCGCAGCCACCGTGTCCACCTCGTACGAGTACGAAAAGCCCGGCTGGCACTACAACGACGACCCCATGACCAAGGAGAAAGACCGCACCTGGTCGAACTGGCGCGGCTACGGCCGGGTCACCACCTACACCGGCGCCGGCTCCAACCGTTCCAAGACCACCAACGTCTACATGCAGGGCATGTACGGCGACAAGACGTCCGACTCGAACGTCACCCGCACCAACAAGGTGCCCGTCATCGACATCGACGGTGCCGGCCCGATCGCGACGGCGGACTCCACCGACTACGACCAGCTGGCCGGCTTCCTGCGCCAGTCGGTCACGTACAACGGGTCGACCATCATCGGGTCTTCCCTGAACTACCCGGTGTACACGAACACGGCCACGCAGAACGTCTACAAGATGACGGACGCGGGTCAGGTCGCTAAGGACGGCGACGGCAAGCCGGTCGTCGACAAGGCCATCGTCGCCTCGCGGGTTCGTAATTCGCGGGCCTACGAGTACACCTACCTCACCGCTTCCGACACCTTCCGTCGGACCCAGACCGACTACGTGTACGACGACTTCGGCATGGTCACCCGGGTCAACGCCCTGGGCGACCACGCCAAGAGCGGGGATGAGACCTGCACGAACACCTGGTACGCCCGCAACGCGGCGTTGGGCCTGACCAACCTGGTCTCCCGCACCCGGACCGTGGCCCAGTCGTGCACCGATGCCGAGGGCAACGACCTCACCGATGACAAGCTGAACCTGCCCAGCTCGCTCACCACCCGCGGCGATGTCATCTCCGACACCGCGACCGTCTACGACGACGCCACGGTGACCGGTTGGAAGGACGGGCGTGCCCCGACCAAGGGCCTGCCGACCTGGACCGGCCGCGCCAAGGCCTACCCGGCCGCCAGCGGCACGAACCCTCGTACCCCGACGGAGGCGGACGGCTGGCAGAAGCAGTCCAGTGCCACCTACGACGTCCTCGGCCGGCCCCTGAGCGCCACCAACGCGGCAGGCAACACCACCACCACCGCCTACACCCCAGCGACCATCGGCCCCCTCACAGCCACCGTGAGTGCTACGCCCACGCTGGAATCCAACGGGCAGACCCATCGCACCTATGCCTACTTCGATCCAGCCCGTGGTGCGGTGATCAAGGCCGAGGACGCCAACGCGAAGATCACCACCAGCGCCTACGACGCGCTCGGCCGCGTCATCGGCACCTGGCTCAACAACCGTAGCCAGGCCGGCGGTGAAACCCCGAACATCAAGTACGGATACTCCTTCAAGCGCGGATCTTCACCCTGGACCTCGGTCACCCAGCTCACGCACGACAACACCACCTACCGGACCCCGGTCTACTCCGTCTCTGACTCCCTGCTGCGCCCGCTGCAGACCCAGGCCCTCTCGCCCAACGGCGGACGGATCCTCACCGACACCCGCTACGACTCCCGCGGCCTCGCCTACGACACGTACGCCGACGCCTGGGATGACAAGAACACACCCAACGGCACCTACGACGCCGTCACCTCGGGCGGGCCTTTCCCCCAAACCAAAACCAGCTTCGACGCCGCGGGCCGGCCCACGACCTCTGAGCTGTGGGTCAACGGCGCCAAGAAGTGGTCCACCTCCACCAACTACACCGGCGACTCCGTAGCCACCTCCGCACCTGACGGAGGCACAGCCACCCGGACCATCACCGATACGCTGGGACGGACAACCGAAACACGCACCTACAGTGGCGAGCAGCCCGACGACGCCGCGTACGGCGCCACCCTCGGTACCGCGTACACCAGTGTGAAGCACGCGCTCACCCGGGACGGCAAGCCCGCCACAGTGACAGGGCCGGACGGCAGTAGCTGGTCGTACACCTACGACATCTACGGCCGTCAGCGCACCGCCACCGACCCGGACAACGGCACCACCACCACGCACTACACGTCCCTGGACCAAATCTCCAGCACGGACGACGCCCGCGGGACCACGCTCCTCTACTCCTACGACGAGCTCGGCCGTAAGACTGACAAGTGGCGGACCGCCCGGACTGATGCCAACAAGCTGGCCGCCTGGACCTACGACACCCTCCTCCGTGGTGCGCCGACTTCCTCGATCCGCTACGAAGGTGGCACGAGCGGCAAGGCTTACACCAAGAAGGTCGCCGAGTACGACTACCTCAGCCGCCCCAGCAAGACCGAGCTGATACTGCCGGCCGATGACCCGCTGGTGACCTCGGGTGCCGTCAACGCGACCACCTCATACGGCACGAACCTGTGGGAAGACGGCACCGCCTCCACCACCTCCGAGCCCGCGGCCGGCGGCCTTCCCTCGGAAACGGTCACCACCAATTACAACAACTACTTGCTGCCGGACGGCCTCTCCGGCACCACCGGATACGTCCAGAGCGTCGGCTACTCGCCTCTCGGCCGGCTCGAGACGATGAAGCTCTCGCGTTCGGGAGCGCTCGGTGTCAAGGACGTCGACATCGCCAACACCTTCGAGGAAGGCACCGGGCGCCTCAAGGCAACCACCGTCTACGAACCCACCCACGGCCTCGTCCAAGACGCCACTTACACCCATGACGATGCCGGCAACGTCAAGTCGATCTTCGACAAGGCGACCGTCAGTGGCGCCAGCGCGGCCGACTACCAGTGCTTCACCTACGACGGCCAGCGCCGTGTAACCGAATCCTGGACCCCCAAGACCGCCAACTGCTCCACCGCGGGCCGTACCACGGACAACCTCGGCGGAGCCGCCTCCTACTGGAAGTCCTACACCTATAACGCTGGCGGCCAGCGGGCCTCGGAAACGACGCACAACAGTTCCAGCACCACCGACCGCACCTACTGCTACGACACCACCCGCAAGCACGCCCTCGTCTCCAGCACCACCGGAACCGACTGCACGGGCGTCGCGGACCAGTACACCTACGACACCACGGGCAACACCACAAAGCGTCTGCGCTCCCCCTCGAGCACGGACAGTCAAACCTTGACCTGGAACGGCGAGAACAAGCTCAGCAAACTCGTCGAGGGAACCGACACCACCACCTACCTCTACGACGCTGACGGCGAACTTCTCATCCGCCGCAACACCGGTGGCGAAACCGTCCTCTACGCCGGTGCCACCGAGGTCCACCTCGAAGGCGCCAAGAAGTGGGCCAACCGCTACTACACGCTCGGCGGCCAGCGCGTCGCGGTCCGCAGCAACGAGACGGGCACCTCCAAGGTCTCCTTCCTCTCTGGCGACAATCACGGCACCTCATCGGTCGCCATCGACAGCGGTGACGACCAGTCGGTGAGCAAGCGCTTCATCACCCCGTTCGGAGCCCCACGCGGAGACGCCACCGGTGCCTGGCCCGATGACAAGCGCTTCCTCGGCAAGTCCGCCGACACCAACACCGCACTCACCCACATTGGCGCCCGCGAATACGACCCCTACACCGGCCAATTCCTCAGCGTCGACCCCCTTCTCACCCTCGACCAACACCAATCCCTCAACGGTTACAGCTACGCCAACAACTCACCCATCACCTCCAGCGACCCAACAGGTCTCTGCGTCCCCAAGGAGGACATGACCGGGCGTATTACTGGCTGCGAGCCGGGTACAAGCCCGGGCCAAAGCACGCCGGTCGTACCCACCGGAAACACCGGAAACACCGGTACCGGCGGAACCGGTGAAACCGGAGGAACCAACGGTACGGGTGGCGACGGCAACGGACTAGACGACTCGAAGCCCTCGTGCGCCATGGCCCCCGTAACGCCCGGGTTTTGTTCAGCCCTCCCGACGTATCATGGAGAAATAGTATATCCGGATAACTATCCGAAGGGTGAAGATTTCCTTGCGGCCGTAAATTCTCTAACCCCATACGATATTTCCGATATGTGGCTAAGTGGCGCCGGTGAGCACTGGCCATTGCTGATATTCGGACCCGATTCCGAGATGGTGAAACAGCTGGCCGCAACCAGCCATAACAAGAAGCTCGAGAAGCTCATAGCGGACACTGCGAGAAATGGGTCCTATAGGGAAGTAGGAAAGGGCTCTCCCTGGCATGAGGCGCACAGGCCCGGCAGTTGGAAAGATGCGCTGGGCTTGGTTTCGAGGTTCGGAAATGGCGATTTCGAAACAGTAGTGGGGTCCTGGAGCGAGTCGTATCAAGTGCTGAAGGTGAACAAGCGCGACCGTACGGTGACGGTGAACTTTAAAGCTAAAAACAGAACGAACTGGGAATCCTTTTGCCATGACGGCGGATGTCCTGGAGGGAACAATAGTCGAGGGTTCGGGGCTTCCGTGGAACAAAGGTACTACTGGACGAAGGTCATATCGCTAAGTCAGTGGAGTGACACTCGGTAGACCCTGGACTCCCCGTAGTGTGTGTGAATTTCTTGAGAAAGGAGGCTCTGTGGAATCACTGGGATCCTTGCTCCAGTTTTTGATTTTTGGAGCAATTGCTTGTGCTGTAATCCTGGCACTTCTTGTTGCCCGCAGCGTTACTAGATGGCGAAAAGGTGCTATCGAAAGAATGAGGAATTCGGATGATCTGTGAAAGATCCGGCCGCTTCGCTTAAGTGAAGAGTAGTGAAAGGTGGATCCCGAACCCCGCCCTCACTTCGTTTGTATCTCCGCTTTTGCCGAGATCTGATCATTCGAGCCCAAGAGCTTGTTGAAGTATCCGCTGTCGGGAGCGCGATGCTGGACCGTGAGACAGTGGTAAAAAATTAGAGGCCCCACCGATCTTGATCATGGTGGGGCCTCTAATGCGTGTTGAGTTCTCGCTTTGCTGGTGGGTTGATTCTGGCCACCGTAGGATCGGGAGACCCGGGGTGCTGGGTGTGGCTTGGCGTATCCAGCCCATCGGTGGCTTTAAAGGATTGGCCGCCCGACATCCCGCGGCGACTCGACCGTTCATGGGATGCGCGTGGCGAGACCGCTTAGTGAGGAGGGTCGTCGTGGTCGATTCGACGAGATCTCCGAAGCTGACCGTTTATGTAGCGTAGATCTTCGGCTATCCTGATCTGTTGTCGCCATTCTGGTTCTCCTCACGCCTTTCGGGGCGTGAGGAGAACCAGTTGTGCGCAGATCTTGCTGCCCCGAACGACGGGGGAGGGGGTGACCGTCGCTGCCCGGCTCACGATGGCGTCCCTTGTCGTGGTGTAGCCGATGAATCAGTGGGCTCGTTGGTGGTGTGGGGGTAGCGCGGGGGCGCTTTCGGGGAGCTCGGGGTAGAGCTTGGTCATGCTTCCCTCCGGCAGGTAGCGGCGGGGGAAGGCGATCCATTCGTCGTGGAGTTCGAAGAGCACGGCGGTGACCAGGTGCTCGAGGGTTTCGGGGTTGGGGAAGACCTGCAGGTCGTCGGTGCGGCGTTTGATCTCCCGGTTCAAGCGTTCCAGGGGGTTGGCGGACTGGATCTTCTTCCAGTGCTGGGGTGGGAAGACGGCGAAGCAGGTCCCTTTTGGCTGCCAGGAGCATCTCTTTCACCTTGGGGAACTGCTCGCCGAGCATGTCGGTGACGGTGTCGAGCTGGGTGCGGACCAGGTCGGCGGAGGGCTGGGCGAAGACGGTCCGGATCGTCGCGGCGACCATCTCACCGGCACCTTTGGGTATGTGCGCGAAGCAGTTGCGCAGGAAATGAACGCGGCACCGCTGATACGCGGAGCCCAGCATCACCTTGCGGATCGCGGCGACCAGTCCGCTGTGGTGGTCCGCGATGACCAGGCGGACGCCACCCAGGCCGCGAGCGCGCAGGGAACGCAGGAAGTCGCTCCAGAACGCTTCGGTCTCGCTGTCGCCCACGGCGGTCCCCAGGACTTCGCGGCCACCGTCTTCTGTGATGCCGGTGGCGATGACGACGGCCTGGGAGAGACGATCTGATGGTTCACCCGGACCTTGCAGTACGTCGCGTCCAGGTAGAGGTAGGGGAACCTGGTGTGATCCAGGTGGCGGGTGCGGAACGCGGTCAGCGGCTCGTCGAGCTCACCGCAGATCCGGGAGACCTCGCTCTTCGATATGCCGCTGTCCCCGCCCAGGGCCTTGACCAGGTCATCGACCGAGCGGGTGGAGACCCCGTGAACGTAGGCCTCCATGATCACGGCATTCAGCGCCTGATCTATACGCCGCCGGCGTTCCAACAGGCTCGGGAAGAAACTGCCGGTGCGGAGCTTTGGAATCTCCAGGTGACCGGCCGGCGTGGTCAAGATCTTGTCTCGGTGCCCGTTGCGGAACGCAGTTCGGGAGCCGGTGTGCTCGTTCCAGCCGGCACCATTGTGCGCGCTCACCTCGGCCTCGATCAGTTCCTGCAGCATCCGCTCGGCGATGCTGCGGACAAGCTCGATTCCGTCCGATGAACGTAGTGACTCCAGCAGCCGTATCAGGTCAGACTGGGACAGGGCCATCACGTACTCCTCCTGGTTGAACTGCCTGTTCACCAAGAAGAGTTACGGGATGGTCCGTCTCGCGTCAGGGAGCGGCAGACACCACCAGAAGTACGCCCCGCACACCCGCCCGCGCACGCCCGCAACCTGATCGGCTACACCACGACAGGGGACGTGACCCGGCTCACCCGTGACATGCATGACTGACCAAGCTGTCCAGGGTTCCTTCACTTGATCAAGGCGGCCCGCCGGCATGGCACGCACGCTCCGGTCTCTTGGGTCACCGCCCGCTTGTGTTTCCGCCCCGCCTGCCGGTCCTGCTGGGCCGAGCGCAAGCGGTGAGGGGAGGATGGCGGACTAGGGGTTGGGATGCGTTAGCGTGGCAGGGGGTTGTTTTCGGCTCTGGTCGGTTCGTGTTCGGTTAGAAGGGCCGTAGGGGTAAACGTGCAGGTCGGGGTTGTTCTGTGAAGTTCCTGCATACCTCCGACTGGCATCTTGGGCGGAGCTTTCACCGGGTGAACCTGCTCGGGGCCCAGGGTGTTTTTATCGATCACCTTGTCGAGACCGTGCGGGAGCATGAGGTCGACGCCGTGCTGGTTGCCGGTGATGTGTACGACCGGGCCGTGCCGCCCCTGCCTGCTGTCGAGCTGTACGACCGGGCCCTGCACCGGCTTGCCGATCTTGGTGTGCCGACCGTGATGATCTCCGGGAACCATGACTCCGCCCGGCGGCTTGGTGTCGGGGCCGGGCTGATCGGGCGGGCCGGGATCCATCTGCGGACCGATCCCGCCGGGTGTGCCGACCCCGTGGTGCTGGCCGATGCGCATGGTGATGTGGCGTTCTATGGGCTGCCTTATCTGGAGCCTGCGCTGGTCAAGGATGAGTTCGGGGCCGGGAAGGTGAGCCACGAGGCCGTGCTCGGCGCGGCCATGGATCGGATCCGGGCCGATCTCGCCGGGCGGGTGCCCGGGACGCGGTCTGTTGTGCTGGCGCATGCCTTTGTTACCGGCGGGCAGGCCAGCGACAGTGAGCGCGACATCACCGTCGGGGGCGTCGAGGCCGTGCCGGCCTCCGTTTTTGATGGGGTCGACTATGCCGCGCTGGGGCACCTCCACGGCTGCCAGACGATCAACGAGAGGGTCCGGTACTCCGGCTCTCCGCTCGCCTATTCGTTCTCCGAAGCCGATCAGCGCAAGAGCATGTGGCTCGTGGAGATGGGGGAGGGCGGGGAGATCGTGAGTGCCGAGCGGGTTGATGCGCCCGTGCCGCGCGGGCTGGCCCGGGTCCGGGGGACGCTGGAGGAGCTGCTCTCCGAGAGTGCGCACGCCCGGTACGAGGACTGCTGGCTGGAGGCCACCCTCACCGACGCCGTTCGGCCCGAGGACCCCATGGCGCGGCTCGCCGTGCGGTTCCCCCATGTGCTCAGTCTCGCCTTCGACCCCGAGGGGCGTGGCGAAGACGCCGGTGGGTCTTATGCCCAGCGGCTCAAGGGGCGCAGCGATCGGGAGATCGCCGAGGACTTCGTCGCGCATGTGCGCGGGGGCGGGGGCTTCTCCGACGAGGCCGAGCGGGACGTGCTCCAGGGCGCCTTCGACGAGGTGCGGGCCGAGGACAGCCGGCAGGAGACCCACCGATGAGGCTGCACCGGCTGCGCATCACCGCCTTCGGGCCCTTCGCCGAACCCCAGGAGATCGACTTCGACGCGCTCTCCGGCGCCGGGATCTTCCTGCTGCACGGGCCCACCGGCGCGGGCAAGACCTCCGTCCTGGATGCCGTGTGTTACGCCCTGTACGGGTCCGTGCCCGGTTCCCGGCAGGCCCCGGGGACGAGTCTGCGCAGCGACCACGCGGCCGCCGACACCCCGACCGAGATCACCCTCGAGCTCACCGCGGGCGGACGGCGGCTCGAGATCACCCGGCGGCCCGAGCAGGACCGGCCCAAGAAGCGCGGCACCGGGACGACGAAGGACAAGGCGCAGAGCTGGCTGCGCGAGTACGACGGGGAGGGCTGGAGCGCGCTGAGCCGGTCCCATCAGGAGATCGGTGAGGAGATCGAGCAGCTGCTCGGCATGAGTCGCGAGCAGTTCTGCCAGGTCGTGCTGTTGCCCCAGGGGGAGTTCGCGCGCTTCCTGCGGGCCGACGAGGCGGCGCGCGGCCGGCTGCTCGGCCGTCTCTTCGACACCCGCCGGTTCGCCGCCGTCGAAACCCTGCTCGGTGAGCGCCGCCGCGCCGCCGAGGCCAAGGTCCGCGCCGGAGACGAGCAGGTGCTGCACACCGCCCAGCGGCTCGCCCAGGCCGCCGGGGACGCCGCCGACCTGCGCGCCTGGCCGCTGCCCCGGCACCAGCCGGGCGACCCCGGGCTGGCCGGGGCGATCCGTGCCTGGTCCGCCGTCGCGCGCTGCTCCGCCCGGGAGCGGCTCACCGTCGCCGAGTACGCTTTCGCCGCCGTCGAGGGGCGTTACCACGCCGCCCGGCGGGCCGCCGAGGAGGCGCGGGAGCTCCACCGCTTGCAGCACCGGCACGCGGAGACCACCCGTCGGGCGGCCCTTCTCGCCGAGTCCGGTCCGGAGCGGGAGCGGGTGCGCGCCCTGCTCGACCGGGCCCGGCGCGGCGCCCTCGTCGCCCCCGCCCTGGAGCTGCGCGGAGCCGCCGCCGGCGCCCACATGGCCGCCGCGCACGCGGAGTCCGTGGCCCGGGCGGAGCTGCCGCCGCAGCTCGCCGAGGCGGGGACCGAGCAGCTGGCCGCGGTCGAGCAGCGGCTGCGCGAGGATCTGGGAGCCCTCGGAGCCGCCCGCCGCACCGAGCAGCGCAGCGCCGAGATCGGCCGCGAACGGGCCGACCTGGAACGGGAGTCCCGGGCCGCCGAGGAGCAGCAGCACGAGACCGCCGAGTGGCTCGGCCGCTGGGACGCCACCCGGACCGAGCTCGCCGGGCGCGCGGACGCCGCCCAGCAGGCCGCGACCCTGGCCGAGCAGCTCGCCGGCAAGCTGGAGCCCGCCCGGCTGCACCTGCACGCCGCCCGGCGGCGCGACGCCCTCGACGCCGACGCGGAGCAGGCCTCGGGCGAACTGCTCACCGCGCGCGAGGAGTCGGCCGTCGCCCGGGAGCGCTGGCTGGAGCTCAAGGAGACCCGGCTGCGCGGGATCGCCGCGGAGCTCGCCGCCGCCCTGGTGGCCGGGGAACCCTGCACCGTGTGCGGGGCCGCGGAACACCCCGCTCCCGCCCGGCCCGCCCCCGGTCACGTGGACCGGGCCGCGGAGGAGGCGGCGCACGCCCGCTTCGAGGGGGCCGAGGAGCGCAGGGCCGGCGTCGAGCGCAGGCTGGCCGCCGTACGGGAGGCCCGCGCCGAGGCCGCGGCCGCCGCGGGGGAGGCCACCACCGCCGAACTCCTGGAACTCACCTCCGGCTTGAGTTCCCGTCACGCCGAGGCGCACGCCGCCGCCGCCGGACTGCACACCGCCCGGGAGCGGCTGGCCCGCGCCGAGCGGGAGCATGCCGTGCGCAGCGCCGAGCGGAGCGAAGCCGAGGCACGGGCCGCCGCCAGGGCTTCGCGCCGCGAGGCGCTCGACCGGGAACAGGCCTCGCTGGAAGCGGAGCTGGCCCTCGTGCGGGCGGATGCCCCCAGCGTCGCGGCCCGCGCCGGAGTCCTGGAGGACCGGGTCCGCATGGTCACGGCGGCGGCGGCCTCGCTGCGCCGGGCCGAGACCACCGCCGCCCGGCTGAAGGAGGCCGACGGCCAGCTCGCCGACGCCTCCTTCAAGGCCGGCTTCGACACCACCGAGGAGGCGGCCGACGCCGTGCTCCCGGAGTACGAGCGCAGCGCGCTCCAACGCCGCACCGACGCCTGGCAGGCGGAGGAGGCCATGCTGGCCGACCGCCTCGGCGAGGCCGACACCGCCGCGGCGGCGGCCCTGCCCCCGGCCGCGCCGGAGGAGGCCGAGGCGTACGCGGCGCTGGCCGCCGCGAAGCTTCGTACGGCAGGGTCCGCCGTGGACGCGGCCCGGGTCCGCTGCAAGGACCTCGACGGGCTCTCCCTCCAGGCCGAGCGGGAGCTGCGCTCCCTGGGACCGCTGCGCGAAGCCTACGAACGGGTGGCCCGGCTGGCCGGGCTCACCGCGGGCACCTCCGCGGACAACGAGCGCAAGATGCGGCTGGAGGCCTACGTGCTCGCGGCCCGGCTGGAGCAGGTCGCCGCCGCGGCGACCGTACGGCTGCTGCGCATGTCCGGCGGCCGCTACACCCTGCTGCACTCCGACGCCAGGGCGAGCGGACGCGGGCGTTCCGGGCTCGGGCTGCACGTGGTCGACGCCTGGACCGGCAGCGAGCGGGACACCGCCACGCTCTCCGGCGGCGAGACCTTCTTCGCCTCGCTCGCCCTCGCGCTGGGCCTGGCCGACGTGGTCACCGACGAGGCGGGCGGCATGCGGCTCGACACCCTCTTCATCGACGAAGGCTTCGGCAGCCTCGACGACCAGGCGCTGGACGAGGTGCTCGACGTCCTGGACTCGCTGCGCGAACGCGACCGCAGCGTCGGCATCGTGAGCCACGTCGCCGACCTGCGGACGCGGGTGCAGGCCCAGTTGGAGATCGTCAAGCAGCGCGGAGGTTCGGTCGTGCGGCACCGCACGGCGGTCGGACCGGGCTGACCTACCTGGTCAGTGGCGTCGCTCGTACGCCCGGCCGGGCCGGCTCCCTCGCGGAGCCGGCCCGGCCGGGCGTCGGAGGCATCCCGGCGGTCAGAGCTTCGAGAGCTCGTCCACCAGGTCGTCCAGGCCCAGCGAGCCCTGGGACAGGGCCGCCATGTGCCAGGCCTTCAGGTCGAAGGAATCACCGTGCGCGGCACGCGCGTTGTCACGGCCCTGCAGCCAGGCGCGCTCGCCCAGCTTGTAGCCGATGGCCTGCCCCGGCATCGACAGGTAGCGGGTCAGCTCGCTCTCGACGAAGTCGCCCGGCCGGCCGCTGTGCAGGCCGAAGAACTCCTGCGCCAGGTCGACCGTCCAGGTCTCGCCCGGGTGGAACGGCGAGTGCGCCGGGATCTCCAGACCCAGGTGCATGCCGATGTCCACGATGACGCGCGCGGCGCGCATCATCTGGGCGTCCAGGTAACCGAGGCGCTGCTCGGCGTCCTTGAGGTAGCCCAGCTCGTCCATCAGCCGCTCCGCGTACAGCGCCCAGCCCTCGCAGTTGGCGCTGACGAGACCGATGCCGGCCTGGTAGCGGGAGAGCTGGTCCGCCACGTGCACCCACTGCGCCAGCTGGAGGTGGTGGCCCGGAACACCCTCGTGGTACCAGGTGGACACCAGGTCGTAGACGGGGAAGCGGGTCTCGCCCATCGTCGGCAGCCAGGTGCGCCCCGGACGGGAGAAGTCCTCCGAGGGGCTCGTGTAGTACGGGGCCGCGGCGCCGCCCGGAGGGGCGATCCGCGACTCCACGCGCTTGACCCGGTCGGCGAGTTCGAAGTGGGTGCCGTCGAGGTTCTCGATGGCCTCGTCCATCAGGCCCTGCAGCCAGGCCTGGACCTCGTCCACGCCCTCGATGTGGGTGCCGTGCTCGTCCAGGTGCTTGAGGGCCTCCCACGGACCGGCGCCCGGCAGGATCTTGGCGGCTTCGGTCTTCATCTCCGCCAGCAGCCGGTGGTACTCCGACCAGCCGTAGGCGTACGCCTCGTCCAGGTCCAGGTCGGCGCCGTTGAAGTAGCGCGACCAGAGCGCGTAGCGCTCGCGGCCCACCGGGTCGGGCTTCCCCTCGACCGCGGGGGCGTACACGTCCCGCACCCAGTCGCGCAGTTCCACGACGGCGGCGGTCGCGGCGGCGGCGGCCTCGTCGAGCTCGGCGCGCAGCGCCTGGGGGCCGGCGGCGGCGAACTCCGCGAAGTAGCCGCCCTTGCCCTCGCTCTCGGAGCCCTCGCCCTCGCCCGCCCACCCGGTGAGCTGCTCGATGAAGGTGGCGGTGGGGCGCGGGCTGCCGAACAGGCCGCGGTCCAGACCGAGCGCGAGGGACTCGCGGTAGCCCGCGTACGCGGCCGGTACGGCGCGCAGCCGTTCGGCGATCGCGGCCCAGTCCTCGTCGGTCTCGGCCGGGGTCAGGGAGAAGATCTCGCGGACCGAGTGCGCGGGGGAGTGGATGTTGCTGACCGCGCGCAGGGCCTCGTCGGCGTCGAGGACGGCGAGTTCGGCGTTGAGGCGCTCGCGCAGCAGTCGGGCGCAGCGGCGCTCGGCCTCGCTGTCGGCGCCCGGCAGCAGCTCCGCGGCGTCGAGCTTGGCGAGGGTGGTGCGGCAGAGCTCGGCGGTCGCCGCCTGGCCGGCCGGGGAGAGGTCCGGGAGCTTGCCGGAGCTCGCGGCGACACCGAGGTAGGTGCCCGTGATCGGGTCGAGGGCGATGAGGTCGTCGACGTAGGCATCGGCGATCTGGCGGGGCAGCCGCGCGGTGCTGTCACTGGTGATGGTGTCTGACATGTGGACATCTTCGTATGCGCGAAGGGTCCGCGTCATCACCAAAGAGCCTCAGCCTGCTGACCTGAAGATCGTCAGCCCGCTGAGGTAGGGGGCAGCAACGGTCCGCAGTCCCACTCCTGGAAGATCAGTCGGGTCTCCACCCGGGCCACTTCGCGGCGCGAGGTGAACTCGTCGAGGACCAGCCGCTGGAGTTCGCCGGGATCGGAAACGGCAACGTGGACGAGGTAGTCGTCCGGGCCCGTCAGATGGAAGACGGCCCGCGACGCCGGCAGCGAGCGCACGCGTTCGACGAAGGGACCGATCAGCTCGCGCCGGTGCGGACGCACCTGCACGAGGAGCAGCGCCTCCAGCCCGCGCCCGAGTTTTGCCGGATCGAGTTGGAGCCGGTTGCCGAGGATGATTCCGGAGCGGCGCATCCGGGCGACCCGGTCCAGGCAGGTCGAGGCGGCGATGCCGACCTCGGCGGCGAGATCGCGGTACGTGGTCCGGGCGTCGTTCTGAAGAAGGCGCAGAATCTGCAGATCGACCGGATCCAGAGCGACGGATTCGGACATTGGCCGAACGTAGCACGGAGATTTCCCGCCGGAGCCGTCGCGCTGCGCACAGTACGGCGCATGGAGACGAACGCCCCGACCGTACGACGGTCACTGGCCACAGAAGCGGTTCATGCCGGACGCGAGGACCTCGCCGGGCTCGGACTGCACGCGCCTCCGCTCGATCTGTCGACGACCTACCCGTCGTACGACAGCCGGGCGGAGGCCGCTCGCATCGACGCGTTCGCCACGACGGGAGCCCGGCCCGAGGGCCCGCCGGTCTACGCCCGGCTGGACAATCCGACCACCGCCCGGTTCGAGACGGCCCTGGCCCGGCTCGAAGGCACCGAGAGCGCCGTCGCCTTCGCGAGCGGGATGGCCGCGTTGTCGGCGTGCCTGCTGGTGCGGGGGATGAAGGAGCTGCGTCACGTGGTCGCCGTACGGCCGTTGTACGGGTGCAGCGACCACCTGCTGAGCAGCGGCCTGCTGGGATCCACCGTGACCTGGGTGGACCCGGAGGGCATCGCCGGCGCCATCCGGCCCGACACCGGTCTCGTCATGATCGAGTCGCCCGCCAATCCGACGCTCGCGGAGATCGACCTGCGCGCCGCCGCCGAGGCCTGCGGGGAGGTTCCGCTGCTGGTCGACAACACCTTCGCGACGCCCGTCCTGCAGCGGCCCGCCGCGAGCGGAGCCCGGCTGGTGCTGCACAGCGCCACCAAGTACCTCGGCGGCCACGGGGACGTGCTCGGCGGAGTCGTCGCCTGCGACGAGGAGTTCGCCCGGCAGCTGCGCCAGGTGCGGTTCGCCACCGGCGGAGTCCTGCACCCGCTGGCCGCCTACCTGCTGCTACGAGGGCTCTCGACGCTCCCCGTACGGGTCCGGGCGGCCTCCGCGAGCGCCGCGGAGCTCGCCGGGCGGCTCGCGGCCGACCCGCGGGTGCTGCGCGTGCACTACCCGAAGATCGGCGGAGCCATGGTGGCCTTCGAGACGGCCGGCGACCCGCACGAGGTGATCGCCTCCGTACGGCTGATCACCCCGGCGGTCAGCCTGGGCAGTGTCGACACCCTCATCCAGCACCCGGCCTCCATCAGCCACCGCATCGTGGCCGAGGGGGACCGGCACGCCTCGGGCGTGAGCGACCGGCTGCTGCGCATGTCGGTCGGGCTGGAGGACGTGGACGACCTCTGGGCCGATCTGGACCAGGCGCTGGACCGGGCGACGGCCCGGGAGGGGGACGGCGTCGGGGTTGGCGCGGTCGGGGCCGCGGTCTAGCTCACTGCCGGCCGCGGGGGAGGCCGCGGGATTCGCCCGGGAGCTCGTACGGAAGCTCGTACGGCAGCCGGGAGCTGACCGGGGTGGCGTCGAGCCGGGCCGTGATCACCAGGGTGCCCTCCTCGATCTGGTAGTCGAGAGGGAGACCGAGACCGCGCATGGCGGCGACCATGCCGGTGTTGTGGGCCTGGGTGACGGCGTACACGCTGTCGCATCCGGCCTCGACGGCCATCGCGATCAGCCGGCCCAGCAGCTCGGAGCCGATACCGCGGCGCTGCCAGTCGTCCTCGATGAGCAGCGCCACCTCGGTCTCGTCGCCGTCCCAGAGCAGGTGGCCGAGGGCGACGAGCTTGCCGGAGGCGGTGGTCGCGGCGAGGGTGCGGCCGAAGCGCGGGCTCAGCAGGTGGCCGAGGTAGCGGTCGGCGTCGGCGACGGGGCCGTGGTAGCGCAGGGCGAGGGTGCGTTCCGAGCAGCGGTCGTGCATGGCGCGGGCCGCGGGCAGGTCGGAGCCGTCGGCGCGGCGGACGGTGATCTCGTTGCCCTCGGGGAGGGTCAGTACGTCCCGGCTGCGCGGCACCCGCGGCCCGAGCCGGGCGTCCAGCTCGACGAGGGCGCGGGCGCGCGCGAACTCGGTCGGGGTGAAGGGCAGGTACGGCCGCTCGATGGTGATCGCACCGCCGGAAGGGTCGCGCAGCTTCATGACCGTGGCCTCCAGGACGCCTTCCACGGGCGCGTCGGCGCCGGTGTTGGGGCGCCCGGAGAGGGTGGTCGCCGGGATCGAGTGGATGGTGCAGCGGCCGAGCAGCTGGCGCAGGGCGAGCGGCAGTTCGGCGGCGTCCAGTGCGGTGCGGGTGGCCAGTCCCAGGACCCGGGTCGGGGTGTCGACCAGGTCGTGGGCGTCGGCGCGCTCGATCCAGGTGCTGTGGCCGCCGGCGCCGGCGATGGCCCGGGTGAGGTCGGCGGAGGGGAGCTGCTGCGGAGCGCGCAGCAGGAACTCGTCCACCGTGCCGCCCTCGGGCAGGGGGTGCGTCTGCAGGGTCAGGATGTCGACCCCGCGGCCGGCCAGCGCGGTGCAGAGCGCGGCGAGGCTGCCGGGCTCGTCGCGCACGGTGGTCCGCATCCGCCACAGGGCGGCGGCGGGCGGGGTGTCCGTACCGTCCGCACCGTCGGTACCAGGCGTACCGGCCGCCTCCGCGACCGTCCCGGTACCCGTGGCCGGGTCCGGGAGGCCGGTGTCCGTGGGCGGCGGCGCATGGCTGTGGCGGCGCGCCCACCAGGTGTGGAACGCCGCCGTGATCAGGAGTGCGATGGCCGAGGCGACGAGCAGGACGGGGCCTCGGGGGCCGTGCACGACGAGATTGGCGATGGCGTCGGCGACCGCGACGGCGCAGAAGAGAGCGGCGAGTTCGACGACGTCGCGGCGCCAGTGGTGGCGGTGGGGACGCTGGGAAGGGGCAGGAATACGCTCAGTCATGCAGACCACTGTGACGCAGGGGTGTTGCGTGATCACGAACGATCTGTGACCGACTGGTTAAGGATCCATCTGGCCGATTTCGCCCTGTTTTCCGGCCGATTTCAGATGGAGGCCCCTACTGTCCCACGCGTCCGGGCCGCAGGGTCCGCGTGAACAGTACGCCGCCTCCCTGGCGGCGCAGCCGGACGGTGAGCTCGCCGCACTCCCCGTCGATCTCGACCTCACCGTAGTACGGGGGGTTCTCGGACGGGGACATGTTGGCGAAGGGCGCGGACTGGACGTAGACCGTCTCCGGGCCGAAGGTGGCGTCCAGCCGGCCGGCGGGGAACCCGCCCGCGCCGATGGGGCCGGAGACGAACTCCCAGAAGGGCGCGAAGTCGGTGAAGGCGGCCCGCTCGGGCGCGTAGTGGTTCGCGGCCGTGTAGTGGACGTCGGCGGTGAGCCAGAGGGTGCCGGTGATGCGCTGGTGCTTGATGTGGCGCAGCAGCTCGGCGATCTGCAGCTCCCGCCCGAGCGGCGCGCCGGGATCGCCCTGGGCGACGGCCTCGAAGTTCGCGGCCCCGTCGGCCACCACGATGCCCAGCGGCATGTCGGCGGCGATGACCTTCCACGTGGCGCGGGAACGCGACAGCTCGCGCTTGATCCAGGCCAGCTGCTCGGGGCCGAGGATGCCGATGGGGTCGTCGGTCTGGCGGCCGGGGGAGTTCGCGTCGCGGTAGGTGCGCATGTCGAGGACGAAGACGTCGAGCAGCGGGCCGTGGCGCATCACGCGGTACATCCGGCCCTCGGCGCGGCCGCCGCGCAGGTCCGTGACCGGGAAGTACTCGCCGAAGGCCCGGCGGGCCCGGCCGGCGAGGGTGTCGACGTCCTTCACGGTGTAGCGGGGGTCGTCGAGGATCTGGCCCGGGTACCAGTTGTTGCGCACCTCGTGGTCGTCCCACTGGGCGAGGACCGGCACCTGGGCGTTGAAATCGCGCAGGTTGCGGTCGAGCAGGTTGTAGCGGAAGTTGCCGCGGTACTCGGCGAGGGTCTCGGCGACCTTCGCCTTCTCCTCGGTGGTCACGTTCTGCCACAGGGTTCCGTCGCGCAGCGGTACGGAGGCCTGGAGGGGCCCGTCGGCGTAGATGGTGTCCCCGCTGAAGAGGAAGAAATCGGGGTCGCGCAGCCGCATTTCGTCGAAGACGCGGTAGCCGCCGAGCTCCGGGTTGATGCCCCAGCCCTGACCGGCGAGGTCCCCGGACCACAGGAAGCGCACGTCGCGGCGGCGGGAGGCCGGGGTGGTCCGGAAGGTGCCGTGGACCGGCTCGCCGCTGCGGCGCGGGTCGTCGGGGTCGGCGAGGGTCACCCGGTAGTGGATCTGTTGGCCGGGCGGGAGTTCGCGCAGCGTGGTGGTGCCCGTGAAGTCGGTGTCCGGGCCGAGCAGTGGGCCGCGGTGGCGACGCACGGCGTAGCGGAACGACTCGCTCGGGGAGGTCTCGACGTACATCCGCGAGGGGCGGTCGGAACGCGTCCAGACGGTGGCGGAGTGGGCGGTGATCTCGCCGGACTGGACACCCCAGAAGGCGTTCGGGCGGTCCGAGCGGACGAAGGCGGGCACCGCCGCGTGGGCGGGGGCGGTCAGGACGCCCGTGAGGGCGCTGGACAGGGCGAGGCCCACGGGAACGGCGAGGGAACCGCCGAGCAGGGAGCGTCGGGTGTGCGGCAGAGGTGCCATCGGTGCGTCTCCAGAGGCCGGCGGGGACGGGCCGGACCAGTGTGCTGCCGTACACCGGCCGCACACCGGACCGCCCACGTCGTGCGCGCGAACCATGCGTGAACACTGATGCGCATGGTTACCTCTGACGGCTGGTCAGCACTTCACCGGGCGAGCTTGGCTGTGTCCAGGATGACGCGGGCGACCAGGGCCGGATCGTCGTTCATGGGGACGTGGCCGCAGCCGGGAAGCGCGACGAGGCGCGCGCCCGGGATGGTGTGCTTCGCGCGGACCCCCTGGCGGCGCAGGAGCAGCCGGTCGCGACTGCCCCAGGCGATGGTGACGGGCAGGTCGGGCAGATCCGCGGTGAACCGTACGGATCCGCCCGCGGCCAGGGTCCGCTCGAAACCGGTGGCCTCGCGCAGGGCGACCGTCTCGGCGACCACGGAGCCGGGCGAACGCCGTCCCGGGCGCGCGTAGATGCTGCCGGTCAGCGCGGCGCGTCCGGCGGAGCTCCGGGCGAGCCGTTCCACGGCGGGCAGGGGCAGCGCACCGGCGCCGGCGCGCATCGCGCGCAGCGCGGTGAAGGCGTAGCGGCGTTCGCCCTCCGACCAGAATCCGGCGGGGGAGAGGGCGGTGACCGAGCGGGCCAGGCCGACGCGCCCCATCTCCAGGGCGAGCAGCCCGCCGAGCGAGTTGCCCGCGACGTGCGGCCGCTCCGTCCCCAGCGCCGCGCAGAGGGCGCCCAGCGCCGGGGCGACGATGCCCAGATCGTACGGAACCCCGTGCGGCAGCGGCTCCGAGACGCCGAAGCCGGGCAGATCGACCGCGATCACGTCGTACTCGGCGGCCAGGACGTCGGTCACCGGGCGCCAGGCCTGGAGGTGGTGGCCGATCCCGTGGAGCAGCAGGAGCGGCTCGCCCGCGCCCTTGCGCTCGTAAGCGGCGGTGATGGTGCGGGGGCCCAGCGGCGAATCGATCGTGAAGGAGACCGTGGCGGTCATGCTGCTCCTCGTCGGGGTCGGGCGGCTACGGCGGCCGTGTGAGACGGCTTGTCAGTAGTGTCTCGCGGCCGGTTACCGACCGGTAGCCCCTGGGGCCAGGACTTCGACTTTCGTGGCCCGCGCGAACATCCCGTGAACAGCTTGATGCATATGCCCGATCTGCCCGGTAAAGGGGTGAGCATTGGTCTTGACCAAGGGGGTGCGCCGTCCTATCGTCGCAGGCATAGTGCAGGAACCTTTAATAAACAAAGGCGCGGAACTCACGCTGGAACACGGCGAGTGCGGCGATTGCAGGAGGAGTCAGGGTGGGGACCATGCAGCTCGAATCGGTGCCGGAGCCGAAGTACTTGCACCTCAAGACCGTCCTCAGTGAGGCGCTCGACCAGGACTTCGCCGTGGGCGAGATCCTGCCGAACGAGCGCGAACTCGCCGCCCGCTTCGGTGTCGCCCGGGCGACCCTGCGCCAGGCCCTGGAGCAGCTCGAACTCGAAGGCCGCCTCCAGCGCCGCCGCGGCGTCGGCACCACCGTCGCCCCGCCGCGCGTGGGCGTCGACGTCGGCGGAGCCCGGAACGGCTGGCCCGGCGAGAGCGTCGACGGGTGGGAGCCGGTCGACGCGGCCGAGGCCGTCGTGCCCTCCGCCGTCCTGAAGCTC
The DNA here is from genome assembly GCF_042888445.1 of Streptomyces sp. NPDC002886. Taxonomy (NCBI): domain Bacteria; kingdom Bacillati; phylum Actinomycetota; class Actinomycetes; order Kitasatosporales; family Streptomycetaceae; genus Streptomyces; species Streptomyces sp. NPDC002886. Next base: position 1,060,602 of record NZ_JBIAPV010000004.1, on the reverse strand, counting down.
CTCGGCACGGCCCCCGGCGAGCTGGTGCTCGCGGTGCGCCGCAGCCGCGTCGAGCAGGGCCAGGTCCTCGCGGCCGAGCTGCTCTACGTGCCGTCCTCCTCGGTGCAGGGCCTCTCCGCCATCGACGCCCCGGCCGGTCCGGCCCGCGCCCGCGCCGTCATGCGCGAGCTGCAGAAGCTGGTCCTCGACGGACAGGACCGCTCGGTGGAACTCGGCTCCGCCCGCGCCGACGACGCGAAGGAGCTGGACCGCCTGCCCGGCGCCCCGGTCCTGCTGGTCACCACCCGCTACTTCACGGCGGCGGGCACGGCGGCCGTCTCGGTGGCCACCTACCGCGCGGACACCTGCCGGCTCACCTTCGGCGACTCGGGCGACGTACAGATCACGCACGACACGCGGGTCGCGTCCTGACCACGCACTGACGACGCACTGACCGGGGCCGCCACACCGTGGGGGCCCCGCTTGGCCGTTTCAGCCGTCCCCGCAGGGACTGAGCCCCCAGGAGATCAGCCGCGGCGGGCACCGCATCCGCGGCGCCCCCAAAAGATCAGCGGCGGCGCGCGGTGACCGTCTTCTCCACCGCGAACAGCTCCTCCTCCACGTGGTCCAGCGCCAGCCGCAACGCTCCCGTCGCCACCGCCGCCTCGCCCAGCAGGGACAGTGCCACGCGCGGCGGCCGCAGGCAGTACCGCTCCAGCTCCCGGCGCAGGGGATCCAGTACGCCGTCCAGCCCGGCGGCCCAGCCGCCGACCACGACCAGCTCCGGATCCATCGCCAAGACCAGCGCGGCCACGTCGTGGACCAGCCGCTGGATGAACCGCTCCACCGCCGCCACCGCGCCCACGTCCCCGCGCCTGGCCATCGCGAAGACCTCCGCGACCGCCCGCTCGTCCAGGGGGTGCAGCGGTTCGCCGGTCGTCGACAGCAGCTTCTCGGGCGTGGCCTCGCGCCCCAGCAGGTGCAGCGCGCCGATCTCCCCGGCCGCCCCCCCGAACCCCCGGTGCAGCCGGCCCCCGATCAGGGAACCCGCTCCGGGGCTGAGCCCGGCCATCACGAAGACCATGTCGTCCGTGTCGGTCGCGGCGCCCTTCCAGTGCTCGGCGACCGCCGCGGCGTTGGCGTCGTTCTCCACCTGTACCGGGCAGCGGAACGAGCGCCGGAGCCGTTCCCCGAGCGGCAGCCCGGTCCACCCGGGCAGGGCCGTGCCGAGGCGGACGGTGCCGTCGGCCTCCACGATCCCGGGGCTGCCCACGCCGACCGCCCGCAGCGAGTCGCGGGGTACCCCGGCGCGGCGCAGCAGGTCGGCCACCGCACCGCGGACCCGTTCGAGGCGTTCGTCGGCGGAGGCCGTCTCGGCGACCTCCTTGGTGCCGGCGCCGATCACCCGGCCGTCCAGCCCGGACAGCAGCACCGCGATCCGGTGCGCACCGATCTCCACACCGAGCAGGTGCCCCGCCTCCGCGCGGAAGCGGAACCGTCTGGCCGGGCGCCCCTGGCGCCGCGCGCCCTCCTCCGCGTCCGCCTCGACGACCAGACCCGTCCCGATGAGTCCTTCGACGACCCCCTCGACGGTGGGCCGCGAGAGGCCGGTGACCCGGGTGAGGTCAGTGAGCGTCGGCGATTCGGCCGCACGCAGGGCCCGCAGCACCACGGCGGAGTTGATCCGCCGCAGCAGAGAGGGGTCCCCGCCGGTCAGTTGCCCCAACGTGTGTCCTCCCAGCGAGCGAGCATGTCAGCCGGATCGTACTGCGCACCAGCCGCGGCGGCGAGAAGCGGCCCCCCATCGGCCGGAATCCGCCCTTCCCCTGGTGGGCCGGTCAGGCGGGAGCGACGAAGCCGGACTCGTACGCGGTGATCACGGCCTGGGTCCGGTCACGCGCCCCCAGCTTCGCCAAGATCGCGCTGACGTGGGACTTCACCGTCTCCGTGCCCACGATCAGCTCGCGGGCGATCTCGATGTTGGTCAGCCCCTTGGCCATCAGCCGGAGCACCGCCTCCTCGCGCTCGGTCAGCGCGGCCCGCTCCAGTACCGTCCGCGCCTGCCGGTTGCCGTACTCGGCGGCCAGCGAGCGGACCGCCGCGGGGAAGAGCAGCGTCTCGCCCTCCGCCACCAGCCGGACCGCGTGAACGATCTCCGACGGCCGGGCCCGCTTCAGCAGGAACCCGTCCGCGCCGGCCCGCAGCGCCTGGTAGACGTACTCGTCGTTCTCGAAGGTGGTGACCACGAGGATCTTCGGAGGCGAGTCCACGCTCCGCAGGACCGCCCGGGTCGCCTCGATCCCGTCGAGCAGCGGCATCCGCACGTCCATCGCCACGACATCGGGGCGCAGTTGCCGCACGAGCGGAACCACCGCGGCTCCGTCGGCGGCCTCGCCGATCACCTCGATGTCGGGCTGGGCATCCAGGACGGCGCGCAAACCCGCACGCACCAGGGGTTCGTCATCGACGAGCAGTACGGTAACCGGCATCCGGTCAGCGTATTCGCTCCAGCGGCAGCCGCGTACGCACCCTCCAACCCCCCTTGTACGGCCCGGTCTCGGTGTTCCCGCCGAGCAGCGCCGCCCGCTCCCGCATCCCGCGCAGTCCGGTGCCGCCGCCGGTGATGACGGAAGGCCGGTCCGGCAGCGGATTGGTCACCTCCAGGTCCAGGCGGTCGGCGACCATGCCGATGCGCACCTTCACCGGTACGGGGCCGCAGTGCCGCAGCACATTGGTGAGCGCCTCCTGCAGGATCCGGTACCCCTCCTGGCTCACCGGGTCGGGCAACTTGTCCAGGGGGCCGATCAGTTGCGCGTCGACGACGGCGCCGCTGGCGCGCGCGGACTCGAACAGCCGGTCGGCCTCCACCAGGGTCGGCCGCTGCGACGGCCGCTGACCGGACTCGCGCAGGACGCGCAGCACCCGGTCCAGGTCCTCCAGCGCGGCCCGGCCCGTCTCCTCGATCGCGCTCAGCGCGCGGTCGGTGAACTCCGGATCGCCCGCCGCCCGCGCGGCTCCCGCCTGGACGACGGCCACGGTCAGGGCGTGGCCGATGGAGTCGTGCAGCTCCCGCGCGATGCGGGTGCGCTCCAACAGCTGCTCGGTCCGCGCCTCCAGGGCCGTGAGCCGTTCCGCGGCCGAAGGTCCCAGCAGCCGGCGGGCGATAGCCGTGATCATGTCGCCGAGCAGGACCACGAGGACGATCAGGAGGACCGGCGGCAGCGGAGCCAGCGCCCACGCGGCCCAGACCGGGAATCCGGCGGGGATCACATTCTCCTGGGTGACCCTGCTGCCGAGTCCGGCCGTGACCAGCTGAACCGTCAGCACCGGCAGCCACACCGTGGCCATCATCGTGGCCAGGGAGACCACGAGCCGTATCTCCAGCCACAGCAAGGTCCGCCAGCGGTCGCTCCAGGTCTGGGACCCGACGGTGCTGAAGCTGTGCTCCCCGGGCTCCTCACCCCTGCCCCGGACAGTGCGCTCGGAGGGAGCGAGGAGAAACTGCGCCTGGAGCCCTTCCGCCACCCGCATCCAGGGCAGCAGTCCCAGAGGTATGACGAGGACGAGCGGTACCCACGGAGCCGCGGGCTCTATGAACATCCAGACGGCCAACATCAGGATGGGCACGCACAGATGCACCCAGCGCGAGTAGGTCACTGGGCGCAGAGCGGCGCGGAACAGTCGGTGCATCCCCTCATCGTCGCAGCTCGGGGCGGTGCGGCTCCTCCCCCACGTGGGGGAGAAGGAACCCTCGCATGGGGGAGGAAGAGAGGTGGGGCCGATGGCGAACCTTGAGACATGAACAGCATCGAGATCCGAGAACTGACCAAGGAGTTCGGCCGGACCCGGGCCGTGGACCACCTCACCTTCGACGTCATGCCCGGCCGTGTCACCGGCTTCCTCGGGCCCAACGGGGCCGGGAAGTCGACCACGATGAGGCTGCTGCTGGGCCTGGACCGGATCACCTCCGGGACGGCCACCATCGGCGGCCGGCGGTACGCCGAACTCCCCGATCCTCTCCACCGGGTCGGGGCCCTGCTGGACGCGCAGTCGGCGCACGGCGGCCGCACGGCGCGTGACCACCTGCGCTTCCTCGCCGCCGCCAACCGCATCCCGATGAGCCGGGTCGAGGAGGTTCTGGAGCAGTCCGGAATCGCCCCGGCGGCCAAGCGGCGGATCAAGACCTTCTCCCTGGGCATGCGTCAGCGCCTCGGCATAGCGGCCGCGCTGCTCGGAGACCCCGAAGTGCTGCTCCTGGACGAGCCCACCAACGGCCTCGACCCCGAGGGCATCATCTGGATCCGCGAGCTCATGCGCGGCCTGGCCGCCGAGGGCCGGACGGTCCTCGTCTCCAGCCACCTCATGACCGAGACCGCGGCCCTCGTCGACCACCTGGTCGTGCTCGGGCGGGGCAGGCTGCTGGCCGACACCTCCATAGAGGAGTTCATCGACTCCCGCAGTACCCCGAGGGTGCGGCTGCGTACCACGGACCCCGTCCGGCTCCGGGCCACCCTGGCCCGGGCCGACTTCGAACTGGTCACCGCCGAGGGCGGGCGGTGGACCGTGGACGGCATGCAGGCCGAGCAGCTCGGCGTCATCGCCGCCCGCGAAGGCATCCCGATGCTGGAACTGATCGACGAGCGGGCCTCGCTGGAGCAGGCCTACCTCGATCTCACCGCGGACAGCGCCCAGTTCGCCGCCACCCGCTGACCCATCCCCTTCAAGGAGGCCTCCCCATGAGCACCGCTCTGCCCACCGTCCCCGTCCTGCACTCGGAATGGATCAAGATACGGTCCCTGCGCGGCACCTTCGGAGCGCTGATAGCCGTCTTCGTCGCCACGGTGGGCATCCAGGTACTGACGGCTTCGCTCATCGGCGACGCAGAGGCCGGCAGCATGGGGGACGACCCGCTCCTCGCGGCCTTCTACAGCCTCAACTTCGGCCAGGTCGCGGCCTTCGCCTTCGGTGCGACAGCCCTGTCGTCCGAGTTCCACAACGGCGCCCTGCGCACGTCGCTCGCGGCGGTGCCGAACAGGGCGCGGCTCTACCTCTCGAAGATGGCTGTGATCGGCGCGCTGGCCTTCGTGGTGGGACAGCTCACCGCACTGGCCACCTTCCTCGGCGGACAGCGGTTCATGGGCCCCTACACCCTGGAACTCGGCAGCCCGGGCACCTACCGTGCCGTCTTCGGCTGCGGTGCGTACCTCGCGGTGATGGCCCTGCTGTCGGCCGGACTGACGGCGGTCCTGCGCAGCGCTTCGGCCGTCCTGTGCCTTCTCATACCCTTCACGCTGATCGTGTCGTTCATCCTCGCGGCTCAGGCCGGGGGCATCGCCCAGTACCTGCCGGACCGTGCGGGCCAGATGATGATGCGGCTGGACACCTCGGCGGGCCTCGCCCCCTGGGCCGGGTTCGGGGTCATGGTGCTGTGGGCGCTGGTCGCGGTGGGCGGCGGCTGGCTGGCGATCCGGCGGCGGGACGCCTGACGCCTGACGCCTGACGCCTGACGCCGGAGTCGCTCGGCGGATCGGCTCGACCGGCCGGCTCGGCGGGGTGGGCCGGTTCCCCGCCGAGCCGGTCCGCTCCGGCAGCCGGGCAGAGCCCGCCGGTCTCCGGCGGGGTCAGTCGTCGGGGTCAGTGGGCGGCGAGGAGGGCGGGCAGTTGGCGCATGTCGTCGAAGACGACGGTTCCCGGGCCTTCGAGTTGATCGGCGGCGGTCAGACCGCCGGCGTAGCCGAAGGCACGCATTCCGGCGGCGCGGGCCGCCTGGACGCCGGGACGGCTGTCCTCGACGACCGCGCAGGCGGTGGGATCCACACCCATCCGCTCCGCGGCGTACAGGAACAGGTCCGGGGCGGGCTTGCCGCGGGCGACCTCGGTGGCGCTGTGGATGCGGCCCGCGAAGCGCGGGTAGAGGCCGGTGCGGCCGAGGGTGTGGCGCATCTTCTCGTGCGAGCCGCTGGAGGCGACACAGGTCGGCAGGGTGATCGCGTCGAGCGCCTGGGGCAGTCCCTCCACGGGTGACAGCCCCGAGTCCACCGCCTCCCGGTGGAGTTCCTCGAAGCGGTCCCACCAGTGGGCGGCCACCTCGGGACCGAGCCGGTCGGTGATCTGCTCGCGGATGGAGAGCGAGGAGCGCCCGATGAACCGGTCGACGACCTCGGCCTCGGTGAGCGGCCAGCCGAACTCCACCCCTAGGGCGACCTGGACGCGGGCGGCTATCCGTTCGCTGTCGACGAGGACCCCGTCACAGTCGAATATCACGAGTTCTATCGGCTTGATGATCATCCCCGGAGACTAGGCCGTCTCTCCGGAATGCGGGGACGGGTGGTCCAGGTCGCCCCCGGACGGGCCAGCGGTCGTCGGGGCGGGGCTGTCGACGGGCGCTCGCCTCACGCCACCGTGCAGTGCGAACGCGTGAGGTGCCTCTGAGCGCGTTCATCTCGTTCGGTCCCCGCACGGTTCGGCATGACCCGGTGTCCTGGTCCACGAGGATGGGCCAGTTCCCCCCGCTCCTGATCTGGCGTCCCTGCCCGTCTCTCGCCGTGGGAGACCATGTGAAGCCGTAGATGCCCGTGACGGCCGGGGTCGCCCACAGGTCGAGCCTGAAGGCCCACTCGTCCCAGCGATCGGTCAGGGTCCGGCCGAACTCTTCCGCGAGTCTCCGTGCTTCGCTCTCTTCCAAGAGGCCGCCTCCATCGCTCTCCGTCGCTCTCCACCACTTGAGAGAACCGACGGTACGGGACGGAAGGAGGCGCCACACGGGCCGGCCGGGAGAGGCCGGCCGGCTGCTCCCGCGGGGCGGTCGGGCTCGGGTCAGATGGTGACCGGGCCGTGGGCGGTGGTGAACTCGACCGAGACCAGGCCCGGTTCCTCGTCCTCGATCCAGGTGACGTCGATCTGGTCGAGCGGGTGGTCGGCCGGTTCGCCGAGGAACTCGGCGATGGAGGCGGCGTCGCCGGCGAGGGAGACCCCGTGGATGGTGGTGGGGGTGCGCGGGTCGGCGCTCGGGCGCTCCTCGATGGGGACCGACCACTGAAGGAAGTAGGGCAGTTGCGGGTCTTCCATCAGTTCCAGCAGGCCGATCTGCTTCCACCTCAGGTCGAAGCCGTCGGGGCGGACGCGGTGGCCCTCGGCCGAGGTGCGGCCGAGGCGGGCCTCGACCGGGGCGATGTCGTCGACGGAGACCACCCAGCCGAGCCAGCCGCCGCCTTCGGCGGCGCGGCGCGCGACCGCTTGGCCGAAGGGCGCGCGGTCGGCGGCGGGGTGGTCGAGCGTGGTGACGACCTCGACGTAGGTGCCGCCGCTCAGCGGGAGGATGAAATTGCGGGTGCCGAACCGCGGGTGGACGCCCCCGTCGACGAAACCGGCGCCGAGGGCCGATCCGATCCACTGGACGGTGGAGACGAAGCTGTCGCGGGCCACCGCATAGGACACATGATCAAGTCGCACTTCGTCATCATCACCCGGCGACCCACCCACATCCCGACGCCACGCCCGCCGCTCCGGCCGCGTCGGCCGTGGATTCAGTCGTGGAGGGGGTCGGTCACCCCGTGCACCGCCCTTCCAGGAGACAGGCTCTAGACGTCCGCGTCGGCAGGGCCGGGGTGTTCGGCGGCCGCGCGGAGACGGGCGTATTCCTGGGCCATGGAGGCGGCCGTCCAGCGGGCGTTGAGGCCGCTGGGGTTGGGCAGGGCCCAGATGCGGGTGGTGCCGATGGTGCGTTCCTGAGGGCCGATCTGGGCCTTCCGCTCGCCGAAGGCGGTGCGGTAGGCGGTGACTCCGACCACGGCCAGCCACTGGGGGCGCAGGAGTTCCACCTTGGCCGTCAGGAGGCGGCCTCCCTCGCGGAACTCCTCGGCGCTCAGCTCGTCGGCGCGGGCCGTGGCGCGGGCGACGACGTTCGTGATGCCGAGGCGATAGGTCGGCAACTCCTCCTGCTCGGAGGGGGAGAGGAGGCGCGGGGTGAAGCCCGCCATGTGGAGGACCGGCCAGAAGCGGTTGCCCGGGCGGGCGAAATGGTGGCCCGTCGCGGCGGAGAGGAGGCCCGGGTTGATGCCGCAGAAGAGGACACGAAGACCGCCCGCGACCACGTCCGGGAGGACGCGGTCGCGGGCGGCGTTCAGTTCGTCGGGAGTCAGAGGATCGACCCGGGGGTGTAGCCCGCGGCCTCGGGGTGTTCCTTGGTGATCTCCTCGATGCGCGAGACCACCGCGGCGACCTGGTCGCCCGCCGCGCCGGTGAAGGAGAGCTTGTCGGCCATCAGGGCGTCCAGCTGGGCCCGGTCCAGCGGCATGCGCTCGTCGGCGGCCAGCTTGTCCAGCAGCTCGTTGCGCTCGGCGCCCTGCTCGCGCATGGCGAGGGCGGAGGCCACCGCGTGCTCCTTGATGACCTCGTGGGCGGACTCGCGGCCGACCCCGGCCCGCACGGCGCCCATCAGGACCTTGGTGGTCGCGAGGAACGGGAGGTAGCGGTCCAGTTCGCGGGCGACGACGGCGGGGAAGGCGCCGAACTCGTCGAGGACCGTCAGGAAGGTCTCCATCAGGCCGTCCAGCGCGAAGAACGCGTCGGGCAGCGCGACCCGGCGGACCACGGAGCAGGAGACGTCGCCCTCGTTCCACTGGTCGCCGGCCAGCTCGCCGGTCATCGACGCGTAACCGCGCAGGATGACCATCAGGCCGTTCACGCGCTCGCAGGAGCGGGTGTTCATCTTGTGCGGCATCGCGGACGAACCGACCTGGCCGGGCTTGAAGCCCTCGGTCACCAGCTCGTGGCCGGCCATCAGACGGATCGTCTTGGCGATGGAGGAGGGCGCGGCGGCCAGCTGCACCAGTGCGGTGACCACGTCGTAGTCGAGCGAGCGCGGGTAGACCTGGCCGACGGAGGTGAAGGCCTGGCCGAAGCCGAGGTGGGCCGCGATCCGCTGCTCCAGATCGGCCAGCTTCGCGGCGTCGCCGCCCAGCAGGTCGAGCATGTCCTGCGAGGTGCCGACCGGACCCTTGATGCCGCGCAGCGGGTAGCGGGTGAGCAGGTCGTCCAGGCGGCCGTACGCGACCAGCAGCTCGTCGGCGGCGGTGGCGAAGCGCTTGCCCAGGGTGGTCGCCTGAGCGGCGACGTTGTGGGAGCGGCCGGCCATGACCAGCTCGGCGTGCTCGCCGGCCAGCTTGCCGAGGCGGGCGAGGACGGCGACCGAGCGGTCACGGATCAGTTCCAGCGAGAGCCGGATCTGGAGCTGCTCGACGTTCTCCGTGAGGTCACGGGAGGTCATGCCCTTGTGGACGTGCTCGTGTCCGGCGAGGGCGTTGAACTCCTCGATGCGGGCCTTCACGTCGTGCCGGGTGATCTTCTCGCGCTCGGCGATGGAGGCGAGGTCGACGGTCTCCAGCACGCGCTCGTAGTCGGCGAGGGCCTCGTCGGGGACCTCGATGCCGAGATCCTTCTGGGCGCGGAGCACGGCGAGCCACAGCCGCCGCTCCAGCGTCACCTTGTACTCGGGGGACCACAGGACGGCGAGCTCCGCGGAGGCGTAGCGGCCGGCCAGGACATTGGGGATGCGGGGCTTGGCTGTCACGTGTAGGGATTCTACTTGGGCCTCGGCTGTGCGTTTACGCAGGTAGGGGACCCGGCCGGGATTGTGCCTTGCTACGAGAGCCGGCGGGGGGCCGGCGGGGGCCCGTGAGGGCCGCTGGGGCGGGCGGGAGCGGGTGGGGCGGGCGGGAGCGGGCGGTGGCGGCCGAGGGCGGCCGGTGGTGCGCCCCGGCCCGGCCGGTCACACGAGCCGGTCGGCCGCCGGAGCCTCGTGCGGCAGCAGTTCCGGGCGCTTGGCGGGCCGGCCGTCGCCGCTGGAGCGGCCCGTCAGGCGGCGGCCGACCCAGGGCAGCAGGTGCTGCCGGGCGAAGCTGAGGTCCTGGGAGCGGCGCGCCGTCCAGCCGGGAGGGGCGGCGGGCGGCAGTTCGGCGTTCCAGTCCGCCTCGGGCGGCAGGCCCAGCGTCTGCCAGACCGCCTCCGCGACCCTGCGGTGGCCCTCTGCCGTCAGGTGCAGCCGGTCCACGTCCCACATCCGCGGGTCGCCGAGCGCGGAGGACCCGTACAGGTCGACCACGAGGGCGCCGTGCCGCACGGCGAGCTCCTCGATGATGACGAAGAGCTCCTCCATGCGCGGGCGGAAACGTTCCATCACGGGGCCGTTGCGGCCCGGCGAGCGCATCAGGACCAGCGTCCCGCAGGAGGGCGCCAGCAGGCCGACGGCCTCCTCCAGGTGCCCGCGCACCCGGCCCATGTCCACCTTGGGGCGCAGGGTGTCGTTCAGCCCGCCGACCAGGGTGACGACGTCGGCGCCCATCTCGGCGGCCACGGGCGCCTGCTCCCCGGCGATCTGCCCGATCAGCTTGCCGCGGACCGCGAGGTTCGCGTAGCGGAAGCCGGGCTCGCGGGCGGCGAGGCGGTCGGCGAGCAGATCGGCCCAGCCCCGGTAGGAGCCGTCGGGCAGCAGGTCCGACATGCCCTCGGTGAAGGAGTCGCCGACCGCGACAAAACTGGTGTAACGCGCATTCATCTCCATGGCGGGAGCGATGCTACCGCGCGGTACCCCCACCCCGCAGGCGGGGCCGGGGTACCGCGCGCACCCGTGCCGGGCTCCGCCCGCTACGTGGCGGCCGGCCGGCCGAACAGCTCCCGCAGCACGTCCTCCATCGTGACCAGGCCCGTCATGACCCCGTCCGGCGCGAGCACCGCCGCCAGGTGCGTACGGCTGCGCCGCATCGCGGTCAGCACGTCGTCCAGCGGCGTCTCCGCCCGGACCTGCGCGATCGGCCGCAGCGCGGTGACCGGGAAGGGCTCGTCCCGCTCCGTCGCGTCCAGCGCGTCCTTGACGTGCAGGTATCCCAGGATCCGGCCCTGCGCGTCGATCATCGGGAACCGGGAGTAACCGGACTCGGCCGACAGCCGCTCCAGACCCGCCGGTGTGATGCCCTCGCGGGCCGGAACCACCCGGTCCGCCGGCAGCACCACATCGGTCACCGGCCGCCGCCCCAGTTCCAGGGCGTCGTGCAGCCGCTCGCTCGCGCGGTCGTCGATGAGCCCCGCGTCGCTGGAGTCCTTGACGATCCGGGCCAGCTCGTCGTCCGAGAAGGTCGCCGCGACCTCGTCCTTGACCTCCACCCGCAGCAGGCGCAGCAGGGTGTTGGCGAAGGCGTTGATCGCGAAGATCACCGGCTTCAGGCCCCGGGTGAGGGCCACCAGCGGCGGACCCAGCAGCAGCGCCGTCCGTACCGGCTCGGCCAGTGCCACGTTCTTCGGCAGCATCTCGCCGAAGAGCATGTGCAGGTACGTGGCCAGGGCCAGCGCCACCACGAAGGAGATCGCGTGGGTCAGCCCGGACGGCACCCCGAAGAAGTCGAAGGCCGGGGTCAGCAGGTGGGCGATGGCCGGCTCGGCCACCACGCCCAGCACCAGGGTGCACAGCGTGATGCCCAGCTGGGCCGCCGCCATGAGCGCCGACACGTGCTCCAGGCCCCACAGCACGGCGCGCGCCCTGCGGTCGCCCTGCTCGGCGTGCGTCTCGATCTGGCTGCGCCGCACGGAGATCATGGCGAACTCCGCGCCGACGAAGAAGGCGTTGACGACCAGGGTCGCCAGGCCGATCAGCAACTGGACGGCGGTCATCGGGCCTCCTCCACACCATCACCGGGGGTCGGTTCGACCGGCACGCGCAACAGCACCCGCGCGGCCCGCCGCCCGCTCGCGTCCACCACGTCCAGCCGCCAGCCGTCGAGCTCCAGGCTGTCGCCCACCATGGGGATCCGCCCCAGCTCGGTCGCTATCAGACCGGCCAGCGTCTCGTACGGCCCGTCCGGCACCCGCAGTCCGATCCGCTGGAGCTGGTCGGTGCGTGCGGAGCCGTCCGCCGAGAACAGGGTGCGCCCGGAGTCGTCCTCCCCGGCCGGGGCCAGGTCGGGGGTCTCGTGCGGGTCGTGCTCGTCGCGGACCTCGCCGACCACCTCTTCGACGATGTCCTCCAGCGTGGCCACACCGGCCGTGCCGCCGTACTCGTCGATGACCACGGCCATGGTCTGCTTCCCGGACAGCCGGTCCAGCAGCCGGTCCACGGTCAGCGACTCCGGTACGAGGAGGGGTTCGCGCAGCAGCTGCGACACCGGGGTGCGGTGCCGCTCCTCCGCCGGCAGGGCCAGTACGTCCTTGATGTGGACGGTGCCGACGACGCTGTCGAGGCTGCCCCGGTAGACGGGGAACCGGGACAGGCCCGTGGCGAGCGTCGCGTTCGCCACGTCCTCCGCGGTGGTCTGCAGGTCGAGGGCGGTGACCTGGACCCGCGGGGTCATGACGTTCTCCGCGGTCAGGTCGGCCAGGTTCAGGGTCCGCATGAACAGCTCGGCGGTGTCCTTCTCCAGGGCGCCGGCCCGCGCGGAGTGCCGGGCCAGGGCCGCCAGCTCCTGCGGGGTGCGTGCCGAGGCGAGTTCCTCGGCGGGCTCCATGCCGAACCGGCGCACCATGTGGTTCGCCGTGGTGTTCAGATGGCTGATGAAGGGCCTGAAGGCACGGCTGAAGACCCGCTGGAAGGTGGCGACGCGCTTGGCGACGGCCAGCGGGGAGGAGATCGCCCAGTTCTTGGGGACGAGCTCGCCCACGACCATCAGGACGACGGTCGACAGCACGGTGCCGAGGATCAGGGCGGTGGAGGAGGCGGCTCCGGCGGACAGCCCCATGGCTTCGAAGGGGCCCTTGAGGAGGGCCGCGATCGAGGGCTTGGAGATCATGCCGATGACCAGGCCGGTCACGGTGATGCCGAGCTGCGCGCCGGAGAGCTGGAACGTCAGGCTGCGGACCGCGGTCAGGGCGCTGTCGGCGCCGCGCTCGCCGCGCTCGACGGCCCGTTCCAGTTCGCTGCGCTCGATGGTGGTCAGCGAGAACTCGGCCGCGACGAAGACTCCGCAGGCAAGGCAGAGCAGCAGCGCCACGACGAGCAGGAGCACTTCGGTCATCGGTCCTTCACCTCCGTCCCATGATCAGCCAGGAGCAGGGGTGTCGCGCGCTGTCGCGGACGGGGAGGGAGGGGACTGGGAGGCTCGCCCATGGACGGACGCTCACACCTTTCGTTCGGAGGGATTCCGAGGGGAGAAGAGGAACAGCTGCCTACAGGGTAAAGGAAGAGCAAAGTGAGCGGATCGTTCCTTCGGCGGACCCGCCCGGCCCCGGGGGCGGGTGATGCCCCCGATGGGACCGGATGTGAACGATCTTCGCATCCCGCCCGGGCCCGCGTCCGGGAGACCGGGCGGGAGGAGCCGGGGTCCGTCTCGGCAGCCGGAAGTCGGTGGCGGGCCACCGGCCGTGCGTGCTTGGCTCCGGGACATGACCGATCTGCACATGCGGGCCGCCGTGCCGGCCGACGCCGAGACCGTACTCGCCTTCTGGAAGGAAGCCGCGGAGGGCACCTCGATCACGGACGACGCGGACGGCGTGACCCGGCTCGTCACCCGCGATCCCGAGGCACTGATCCTCGCGGAGAGCGACGGGGTCCTGGTCGGATCCGTGATCGCCGGCTGGGACGGCTGGCGGGCGTCCCTGTACCGGCTCGCCGTACTGCCCTCCCGTCGTCGTCAGGGGATCGCCACGGCGCTCCTGGAAGCGGCCGAACGGCGCTTCGTCGCCGCCGGGGGCCGCCGCGGCGACGCGATGGTCCTCGAAGCGAACGAACGCGCGCAGCGGGCCTGGGCCGCCGCCGGCTACCACCGCGAGGACCATTGGCGGCGCTGGGTCAAGCCGCTGGTGGAGACGCCCTGACATCGGGCCCCGCTCCCGCCCCCGCCCGGAGGCCCGGGCCGCCGCGTCAGGTCGCGTCGGGTTCGGCGCCCGCGCCCTTCCTGGCCAGGGTGAGGATTCCGGCGCAGATCAAGGACAGGCCCAGCAGCTGCGGCAGCAGCCACCAGTGGGCCCGGAGCCGTTCCTCGTACAGCAGTACGCCCAGGGCGACGCTCACACCCGCGTCGCCGAGCGTCAGCGCCGGCTGCGAGGCGACCAGCGGGCCGCCCTGCATGGCGTGTTCGAGGAGCAGGAGGGCGCAGATGCCGGTCGCGGCGAAGGCGTAGGTCTCCCAGGTGCGCAGGAAGGCGCCGATGCCGTCGTCGTCGAGCACGTGCATGGCCGACTTCATCAGCGCCGCGGTCAGCGCGTAGCAGACGGCGGTGGCCGCGCCGAGACATCCGGCCCGCATCCGGCCGGGCCGCCGCCGCAGGCCGGCCACGGCCAGCACCGCCACCGCGACCGCGCACGCCGCCAGGGCCAGGACCCACCGGTCGGCCGGGACGTCCGTACGGTTCCCCGTCGGCGAGGCGGCCACCAGGACGATTCCGAGTCCGGCCACCACCGCTCCCACGGCCAGCCACAACGGCCCCGGCATCCGGGTCCGCGTCACCAGCGAGGCGATCAGCAGCGCGAGCGGCAGCTCCAGGACGAACAGGGGCTGTACGAGGGCCAGCGCGCCCGTGGCCAGCGCCACGGCCTGCCCGGCGCCGGCGGCGATCACCGCCAGGATCCCGCCGACCCACAGGGGTTGGCGCAGCAGGTCGAGCACCAGGCCGAAGCGGAACCCGTCGCTCTGCGGCACGGTGAGCGCCGCCCGCCGCTGGAGCACGGTCGCGAGCGCGTTGCTGAGCGCCGCGAACAGCGCGAAGAGGACCGGCACGAGGAAGCCCACGCCCCGATCCTCATCCGCTCCGCCGCCGCGGCCCACCACGACACCGCCGGGTGGCCGCGCGGCGGCGCCCGTTCGCCCGTCCGGCCGTACGGGGCATCGCCGCCCCGGCCGGCCGCGGCGGCCGGGTCAGTCGGAGGGCGCCGTCCAGGTGCCGTGGAGGGCGGCGGCGAGCCAGTCGGGCGCCGAGGTGCGGAAAGCCGCCGGGGGCAGGGTGCCCGCGCCGGCCGGGACCGCGCCCAGGAGGGGGAGTCCGGAGACCGTGGGCAGGTCGGCCAGGTTGCAGCGGGCGGCCAGGTCGGGCTCGGCCGGCCAGCTGCCGATCACCACGCCCGGGGAGGTCAGGCCGCGGGCCCGGAGGGCCTCCGCCGTGAGGGCGGTGGAATTGAGGGTGCCGAGGCCCGCCGGAGCCACGATCAGCACCGGGGCGCCGAGCAGTCGGGCCGCGTCCGCCAGGGTCTGGCCGGCTTCGTCGAAGCGGACCAGGAGGCCGCCCGCGCCCTCGACCAGGACCAGGTCGTGGGAGAGGGCGAGCTCGCGGGCCGTCTCCGCGATCCGCTCCGGGGAGAGCGTCGGGAGCCCCGAACGCCGGGCCGCCGTGTCCGGGGCCAGCGGCTCCGGATAGCGGGCCAGCTCCGCCGTGGTGACGGCGGAGCCGGCCAGCCGGCCGACCTCCGCCGCGTCTCCGGGCTCGTCGGGACCGACGCCCGTCTGGGCCGGCTTCAGCACGGCCACCGAGAGGCCCGCCGCGAGCGCCGCCGCCGCGACGGCCGAGGTGACGACCGTCTTGCCGATCTCCGTTCCCGTCCCCGAGACCATCAGGACCGCCATCTCAGGCCTCCCTCGCGGCCGCGACCACGGCCCGGCAGATGCGGGCCACGTCCGCGTCGCCCGTGACGAACGGCGGCATCGTGTAGATCAGGTCCCGGAACGGGCGCAGCCAGACGCCCTCCCGGACCGCCGCCGCCGTGGCGCGCGCCATGTCGACCGGGTGGTCGAGCTGGATGACGCCGATGGCGCCCTGGACCCGTACCTCCTGGACGCCCGGCAGCTCCGCGGCCGGGGCCAGGCCCTCCAGCAGGGCGGCCTCGATGCGCTTGACCTCGCCCTGCCAGTCCTGGCCGAGCAGCAGGTCGATGGAGGCCAGGGCCACCGCGGTGGCCAGCGGGTTGCCCATGAAGGTCGGCCCGTGGGCCAGGACCGGCACCTCGCCCCGCGAGATGCCGTCCGCGACCCGCTCCGTGCAGAGCGTCGCGGCGAGGGTGAGGTAACCGCCGGTCAGGGCCTTGCCCAGGCACATCACGTCCGGGGTGATCCCGGCGTGGTCCGCCGCGAACAGCGCGCCCGTACGGCCGAAGCCGGTGGCGATCTCGTCGAGGATGAGCAGCACGTCGAACTCGTCGCACAGCTCGCGCAGCACCCGGAGGTAGCCCGGGTTGTGGAAGCGCATGCCGCCCGCGCCCTGGACGACCGGCTCCACGATCACGGCCGCCAGTTCGTCCGCGTGCGCGGCGAACAGGGAGCGCAGGTGGGCGACGTAGGACTCGTCGACCGGAGCGGAGAAGCCGCTCGGCGGGGCGTCCGCGAAGAGCTGGCGCGGGAGGATGCCCGACCACAGCTCGTGCATGCCGCCCTCGGGGTCGCAGACGGCCATCGGCTGCCAGGTGTCCCCGTGGTAGCCGCCCCGCCAGGTCAGCAGGCGGCTCTTCCCGGGGCGCCCCACCGAACGCCAGTACTGGAGGCACATCTTCACCGCGACCTCGACGGAGACCGAGCCCGAGTCGGCGAGGAAGACGTGCTCCAGACCGGCCGGGGTGAGCTCGACGAGCTTCGCGGCCAGCCGGACGGCGGGCTCGTGGGTGAGCCCGCCGAACATCACGTGGGACATCCGGCCGAGCTGGCCGGTGACCGCCTCGTTCAGCGCCGGGTGGTTGTACCCGTGGATCGCCGACCACCAGGAGGACATGCCGTCGACCAGCTCGTCGTGCCCCTGCGAGGGCTCGGCCAGCCGGAGACGGACCCCCGAGGCGGAGGCGACGACGAGCGGCTCCTGCCGCCCGGGCATCGGGCCGTACGGGTGCCAGACGTGCTGCCGGTCCAGCGCGAGCAGTTCGGCGGCCGGCAGCGCGTCGGGCGAATGGTGCTGATCAGGCATTGGGAGCGAGATCCGTTCCCGCACCGCGGCGGCGCACCGCCACCAGACCGGGCCGGACCTCGCCCGCTTCGGCCTGCGCCGGTACGGGTCCGTCGGCCGGAGCGGCCACGGAGGCCGCCACGGAAGCCGCTACGGGGGCCTCGTGCCCGGCGTGCCCCGAGCAGCCGCCGCACGCCGAGCCGCAGCCGGCCTCGTCCGCCGTGGCGGAGGAGCCGCAAACGGAGGCGCCGGAGCCCTTGGAACCGCAGCCCCCGGCGGTGGCCGCCGCCGCGATGTCGGAGCGGTGCGCGGGAAGGGTCGTCGTACCGGCGCCCTCCACCTCGAAACCGGCGTCCGCGATCATCTCGAGGTCGGCCTGTCCGGCCTGGCCCTCACTGGTCAGGTAGTCACCCAGGAAGATCGAGTTCGCCACGTGCAGCGCCAGCGGCTGCAGGGTGCGCAGGTGCACCTCGCGGCCGCCCGCGATGCGGACCTCGACGTCGGGGCAGACGAAGCGGACCATCGCGAGGATGCGCAGGGCGCGCTGCGGGGTGAGGTTCCACTCCTTGGCGAGCGGGGTGCCCTCGAAGGGGATCAGGAAGTTGACCGGGACCGAGTCGCTGTCGAGCTCGCGCAGCGCGTAGACGACGTCGACGAGGTCCTCGTCGCTCTCACCCATGCCCGCGATCAGGCCCGAGCAGGCCGACAGGCCGGCGGCGTGCGCCTTCTGCACGGTGTCGACCCGGTCCGCGTAGGTGTGGGTCTTGGTGATCTGGCCGTACGTGGCCTCGGAGGTGTTCAGGTTGTGGTTGTAGGCATCCGCGCCCGCGTCCTTCAGTCGCTCGGCCTGGCCGTCCGACAGGAGACCGAGGCAGGCGCACACCTCGACGCCCTCGTTCTGCTCCTTGATGGCCGCGATCGTCTTGCCGACACGGTCCACGTCGCGGTCCGTCGGACCGCGTCCGCTCGCCACGAGACAGACCCGCTTGGCCCCGCCGGCGACGCCCGCGGCCGCGGCCTGGGAGGCCTCCTCGGGCTTCAGCCACGTGTACTTGAGGATCTCGGCCTTCGATCCCAGGCGCTGGGAACAGTACGAGCAGTCCTCGGGGCAGAGCCCCGACTTCAGGTTGACCAGGTAGTTCAGCTTGACCCGGCGTCCGAACCACTGTCGGCGCACCTTGCCGGCCGCGGCCACCACGTCGAGCAGTTCGTCGTCAGAGGTCGCCAGCACGGCGAGTGCCTCTTCGCGGGTCGGCAGCTCACGCCGCAGCCCCTTGTCCACGAGGGTGTTCAGCAGGTCCATGCTGCCGATCCTGTCCCACACGGGCACTCCCGGCCAAGGAGAGATCGAACAACATGGCCGGAAGAGAGTGTGTGTATCGCCACACCTGACGCAGGGGTCACGGACGGTTAGGGTCGGGCAGGTCTGTGGACTGCCGACAAAAAGCCGAGGACCGTCGATGCCGCACCAGCACACTCCCGCCCCCGTGGACGTCTTCTCCTGGATCGACGAAGCGGAGCTGGCCAGGCAGGAGGCGGGACTCGTCCGTACCCTGCGTCCGCGGCCGGCGCACTCCCCGCTCCTCGACCTCGCGAGCAACGACTACCTCGGCCTGTCGAGGCACCCCGAAACGGTGCGGGGAGCGAGCGAGGCGGCGGAGCGCTGGGGCGCCGGAGCCACTGGATCACGTCTGGTCACGGGGACGACCGAACTTCATGCGGAGCTCGAGCGGGAGCTGGCCGCCTTCTGCGGGTTCGAGGCGGCGCTGGTCCTCTCCTCCGGGTACGCGGCGAACCTGGCCGCCGTCACCGCGCTCAGCGACCGGGGCACCCTGGTGGTCTCGGACGCGGGCAACCACGCCTCGATCGTGGACGGCTGCCGGCTGTCGCGCGCCGAGACCGCCGTCGTCCCGCACTCCGACCCGGACGCCGCGCGCAAGACCCTCGCCGCCCACCGGGGGCGGGCCCTGCTGGTCACCGACTCGGTGTTCTCGGTCGACGGGGACGCCGCCCCGCTCGCGGCCCACGCCGAGGCCTGCCGGGAGCAGGGCGCGGCCCTGCTCGTGGACGACGCGCACGGTCTCGGGGTCCTGGGCGAGGGCGGCCGCGGGGCGCTGCACGCCGCCGGGCTCGCGGGGGCACCCGGGGTGGTCGCGACGCTGACCCTCTCGAAGTCCCTGGGCAGCCAGGGCGGCGCGGTGCTCGGTCCGGCCAAGGTGATCCGGCACCTGGTCAACACGGCGCGGACCTTCATCTTCGACACCGGGCTGGCCCCGGCCGCGACGGGCGCCGCGCTGGCGGCCCTGCGCCTGCTGGAGCGGGAACCGGAGCGCGCGGACCGGGCCCGCGCGGTGGCCGCCGAACTGTACGGGCGGCTCACCGCGTCCGGCCTGACCGCGGCCCGGCCGGACGCGGCCGTGGTGTCGGTACGGGCCCCGTCGGCCTCGGCGGCACTGCGCTGGGCCGCCGACTGCCGCGAGGCAGGTCTGTCCGTGGGGTGCTTCCGGCCGCCGTCGGTGCCGGACGGCATCTCCCGGCTGCGACTGACCGCGCGGGCGGATCTCACGGGGGCGGAGATCAGCCGTGCGGTCGAGACGATCCTGGGGACCGCTCCGGCCGGAGCCACGGACCACTGAACGGAGCCGCTACGGGCGCCCCGGCGTTCTCGGGACCGGCGTTCCTACGTCTCGAGATCCGCACGAACGCAGACGAGGAAGCCGTCCCAGGCGTGCCCGGTGAAGAGCACGGCCGGGCCGTCCGCCCGCTTGGAATCGCGGACGGCGAGCAGGCCGCCGCTGAGGACGGCCGTTTCCACACAGTTGTTCATTCCGGTGCTGCGGCTGCTTCGCCGCCACCGCGCGCTGTTCAGAAGTCCGCCTGTGGATAAGGGGGTTGCGGACACGGGGGTGCCTCCTTACGCGTCGTCAGCGAGGGCGCTGATGAGATCCGACGAGTCGCGGGGCGGGAGGGCGTGCGCCTGGATGGTGCGGAACGCGGCGCTGTACGCCTCAAGGTCTTCCTTCCGCTCCAGATAGAGGCTACTCGTCAAATGGTCGAGTACCACCACATCCAGATCGGCGATGTTCGGAAATGAGAAGATGACGAACGGTCCTGTCAGGCCGAGATGTCCCCCCACGCTGAACGGCAGTACCTGAAGCCGCACTTGGGGCAAACGCGCCACCTCCACCAGGTGCCTCAACTGTTCCTCCATCACCCCGGACCCGCCGATCGTGCGCCGCAGCACCGCCTCGTCGAGCACCGCGCTCAGCTCCAGCGGCGGATCGGCCCGCAGGACGGACTGGCGCGCCAGCCGTACGTCGACCAGCGCGTCCACCTTCGGCTCCGGCAGCCCGCCCAGCGCGGCCCGGGTCACGGCGCGCGCGTACCCGGAGGTCTGCAGCAGGCCCGGCACCACCGACAGTTCGACGGTGCGGGCCGAGCGGGCACCCGCCTCCAGGCTGATGAAGTCCCGGTACTCCTGCGGCAGCAGCCCGCGGTAGTCGTGCCACCACTGGCGCCCGCGCCCGGTGTCGGCGTCCGGGGCGGGGCCCGCCGCCGAGGCCGAGAGTGCTTCCAGCAGGGCGCGCTGCTGCGCGCTCACGACGTCCTCCCCGTAGACGTCGAGCAGGATCCGGATGTCCTCCACCTTGACGCCGCTGCGCCCCGTCTCGATACGACTGATCTTCGACTGGTGCCATCCCGCCAGCCGGGCCGCCTCACCGCTGGTGAGTCCGGACCGGTCGCGAAGGGCACGCAGTTCCTCGCCGAGCTTGCGCCGACGCACTGCGGGACCGTGCTGCACACCCGCCTCCTTCCACCGGCACAGGTCGCACCAGTCTGCCGTCCAAATACGCTCTTCCGTAGCAGAGTTCACCGCATTGAGCGACAGATATATGCATATCTTGAGGGATCTGCGGAAACGACGGGACGATGGGTGGCACTCTGGCGTCCAGCACAGATCCGGGGCGGCTTCGCCCCGGTGGGAAAGGGACCGTCGCCATGGCAGATCACCTGGAAGCATCCGTCACTCTGCCGAGCGATCCCGCCTCGGTCGCGGCCGCCCGCCGCTACGTCGCGGAGGTACTGGGTGAGTGGGGACTGTCCGACGGGACCGAAGCCGCCGACAGCATCCGGCTCATCGTCTCGGAACTGGCCACCAACTCCGTCCAGCACACCTTCGGCAAGTCGCCGACCTTCACGGTGGACATCCGCCTGGAGCGCGAGGAGTGGCTGCGCATCGGGGTCACCGACAGCCATCCGCGCTGGCCCAAGCGGCTTCCGGCCGCCGTCCAGCAGGACAACGGCCGGGGGATGGTCATCATCCGCTGGCTCGCCGCGGAGGCGGGCGGCCGGCTCTCGGTCAGCCCGACCGAGGACGGCGGCAAGACCGTGTGGATCGCCCTGCCCTGGACGGCCTCGGCCGCCGGCGCTCCGGCGAGGACCGCGACCGGCTGCTGACCGGCCGAGCCGTCGCGGCACCTCACGGGCCGAGCGGTCGCGGCACCTCGCAGGCCGAGCCGTCGCGGCATCCCACCGGCCGAGCGGTCGTCGCACCTCACCGGCCGAGCCGTCGCGGCGTCAGGACCCGGCGCGCTCCGCGGCGCTGCGCTCTATGCAGAGCTCGTTGCCCTCCGGGTCGGCGAGCACGGCCCAGCCGGTGCCGTCCTGCCGGCGCTGGTCGGACACCAGCTTCGCGCCGAGCCCGAGCAGCCGCTCCACGTTCTCATCGCGGGTGCCGGTGGTCGGCTGGATGTCCAAGTGGACGCGGTTCTTACCGGACTTGCCCTCGGGCACCCGGATGAACAGCAGTCCGGTCACCCCCGGCTGCCCCGGCACCAGGGAGATCTCGGGGTCGTCCGCGAGGTCGTCCGGGTGAATGGCCCAGCCGGTGACCTCGGACCAGAACTGCGCCAGCGCGTAGGGCTCCTGTGCGTCGAAGGTGATGTGGTGGACGGGGTTGACGAACATGCGGCTCCTCGTGAGCGGTTCCGTATACGGAACCGGGCGGTGCGGCGCCCGGAGTTGAACCGGGTACCTGCCCGAAACGTGGGTTAACTCAGCGGAAAAGCGCGGCGCCTAGCGTGGCGGCCACGTTCCTTCCGTCAATGGTCACCCATGCGCCGGCAAAGCGGCGATGGGCGGGACGGAAAGCCTTTCCCTGTGTTGGGCAAGACACGCTTGGCTCGGATATGCGCAGGTCAACAAAGTGTTGACGGCCCATAGGGTCGGCTCGGTGCGATGTTGATCATGTCCCGGAAGCTTGGTGATTGCTGTGCAGCTGACCCCCCACGAGCAGGAGAGACTGCTCATCCACGTGGCCGCCGACGTGGCCGAGAGACGTAAGGCGCGGGGTGTGCTCCTCAACCATCCCGAGGCGATAGCCCTGATCACCGCACACATCCTCGAAGGAGCCCGCGACGGGCGGACGGTGGCCGAGCTGATGGCCTCCGGGCGGACCGTGCTCTCCCGCGAGGAGGTCATGGAGGGGATACCCGAGATGATCCACGACGTCCAGGTCGAGGCGACCTTCCCGGACGGCACCAAGCTCGTCACCGTCCACGACCCCATCGTCTGAGAGCGAGTACCCGCATGACCCCCGGCGAAATCGCCTACGGGGACGGCCCGGTGCGCCTCAACGAAGGCCGGCCCGTCACCCGACTCACCGTGCTCAACGCCGCCGACCGGCCCGTCCAGGTCGGCTCGCACTACCACTTCGCCGAGGCCAACCCCGGCCTCGACTTCGACCGCACCGCCGCCCGCGGACTGCGCCTCGACATCGCCGCCGGCACCGCGGTCCGCTTCGAGCCGGGCATCCCCGTCGCCGTGGCCCTCGTACCGCTGGCCGGGCTGCGCACCGTGCCCGGACTGCGCGGGGAGACCGGAGGGCCGCTCGATGGCTGAGATATCGCGCCAGGTCTACGCCGACCTCTTCGGACCCACCACGGGCGACCGGATCC
Organism: Streptomyces sp. NPDC002886; assembly: GCF_042888445.1. NCBI lineage: Bacteria > Bacillati > Actinomycetota > Actinomycetes > Kitasatosporales > Streptomycetaceae > Streptomyces > Streptomyces sp. NPDC002886. The sequence continues at coordinate 1,037,822 of NZ_JBIAPV010000004.1, read as the reverse complement.
GCCTCGCCGACACCGACCTCTTCGTCGAGATCGAGCAGGACCTCGCCGGCGGCCCCGGCCGGGCCGGCGACGAGGCCGTCTTCGGCGGCGGCAAGGTCATCCGCGAATCGATGGGCCAGGCCCGCACCACCCGGGCCGAGGGCGCCGCCGACACCGTCATCACCGGAGTGGTGATCCTCGACCACTGGGGCATCGTCAAGGCCGACGTGGGCATCCGCGACGGCCGGATCTGCGGCATCGGCAAGGCCGGCAACCCCGACACCATGGACGGCGTGGACCGCGCGCTGGTGATCGGCCCCGAGACCGAGATCATCGCCGGCAACGGGAAGATCCTCACCGCGGGCGCCGTCGACGCCCACGTGCACTTCATCTCCCCGACCGTGATCGAGGAGGCCCTGGCCTCCGGCATCACCACCCTCGTCGGCGGCGGCACCGGCCCCGCGGAGGGCACCAAGGCCACCACCGTCACCCCCGGGCCCTGGCACCTGGCCCGGATGTTCGCCGCGCTGGAGGCCTTCCCCGTCAACATCGGCCTGCTCGGCAAGGGCAACACCATGTCCCGCGAGGGCATGTACTCCCAACTGCGCGGCGGAGCGCTCGGCTTCAAGCTCCACGAGGACTGGGGATCCACCCCGGCCGTCATCGACGCCTGCCTCACCGTCTGCGAGGAGACCGGCGCCCAGGCCGCCATCCACACCGACACCCTCAACGAGGCCGGGTTCGTCGCCGACACCCTCGCGGCCATCGGCGGCCGCACGATCCACTCGTACCACACCGAAGGCGCCGGCGGCGGGCACGCCCCCGACATCATCACCGTGGTCTCCGAGCCGAACATCCTGCCCAGCTCCACCAACCCGACCCGGCCGCACACCGTCAACACCGTCGAGGAACACCTCGACATGCTGATGGTCTGCCACCACCTCAACCCCGCCGTCCCCGAGGACCTGGCCTTCGCCGAGTCCCGGATCCGGCCCTCCACCATCGCCGCCGAGGACGTCCTGCACGACCTCGGAGCCATCTCGATCATCTCCTCCGACGCCCAGGCCATGGGCCGCGTCGGCGAGGTCATCCTGCGCACCTGGCAGACGGCCCACGTGATGAAGAAGCGCCGCGGGTCCCTGCCCGGGGACGGAGCCGCCGACAACCACCGGGCCCGGCGCTACGTGGCCAAGTACACGATCAACCCGGCCGTCGCCCAGGGCCTGGCCCGCGAGATCGGCTCCGTCGAGACCGGCAAGCTCGCCGACCTGGTGCTGTGGAAGCCCGCCTTCTTCGGAGTCAAACCCGAACTGGTCATCAAGGGAGGCCAGATCGCCTACGCGCAGATGGGCGATGCCAACGCCTCCATCCCCACCCCGCAGCCGGTCCTGCCGCGCCCGATGTTCGGGGCCTACGGGCGGGCCCCCGGGCTCAACTCGGTCAACTTCACCGCCCAGGCCGCCCTCGACGACGGACTGCCCGAACGGCTCGGACTCGGCAAGGAGTTCGTCGCCATCGAGAGCACCCGCAAGGTGACCAAGGCGGACATGCGCAACAACGACGCCATGCCGAGGGTGGGAGTCGACGCCGACACCTTCACCGTCACCATCGACGGCGAGGTGGTGGAACCGGCCCCGGCGGCGGAACTCCCCATGGCCCAACGCTACTTCCTTTTCTGATGGGGCCTCTTCTGAGGGGTGGGGTCGCCCGATGAGCCTCGCCACCCTCCTCGTCCTCGCCGACGGCCGCTTCCCCGCCGGAGGGCACGCCCACTCCGGCGGGGCCGAGGCAGCCTGCAAGGCGGGCCGGATCCACGACGCCGCGACCCTGGCGGAGTTCTGCCGGGGCCGGCTGCACACCGCCGGGCTCGTCGCGGCCGGCCTCGCCGCGGCGGCCGCCCTCGGGATCGACCCGGCGGCCCTCGACGAAGCCGCCGACGCCCGGACCCCTTCGCCCGCGCTGCGCGCGGCCGGGCGGCGGCTCGGGCGCCAGCTGATGCGGGCCGCCCGCGCCACCTGGCCCGGCGCGGAACTGGACGCGCTGGCCGCCGCGTTCCCGCGCGGGGCGCACCAGCCCGTGGTGCTCGGGGTCACCGCCCGGTCGGCGGGGCTCGGGCCGCTCGACGCCGCGCACGTGGCGGCGTACGAGAGCGTGAGCGGGCCGGCCACCGCCACCGTACGGCTGCTCGGTCTGGACCCCTTCGAGGCGACCCGGGTCCTGGCCGGGCTCGCCCCCGAGCTGGACTCGGTGTCCGGGCGCGCGGAGCGGGCCGCGCTGCGGGCCCGGACCGACGGTCCGCAGGCCCTGCCCGCGGCCTCCTCGCCGCTGCTGGACATCGCGGCGCAGGCCCATGCCGACTGGCCGGTACGGCTGTTCGCCTCCTGACCCGCGCCCCCGCACACCCCCGCACGCCCCGCACCCCCTGCTTCGGCTCAAGGAGACCTGCCATGCACCTCGACCACAGCGTGACCTTCCCGCACCGCCACACCCACAGCGCCGAGCCGCTGCGCGCGGACGGGACCCGCCGGGCCCTGCGCATCGGCCTGGGCGGTCCCGTCGGCTCCGGCAAGACCGCCACCGTCGCCGCTCTGTGCAGGGCCCTGCGCGCGGAGCTGTCGATGGCCGTGGTCACCAACGACATCTACACCCGTGAGGACGCGGAGTTCCTGCTCCGCGAAGCGGTCCTGCCGCCCGAGCGGATCAGCGCCGTGGAGACCGGCGCCTGCCCGCACACCGCCATTCGCGACGACATCTCCGCCAACCTGGAGGCCGTGGAGGAACTGGAGGAGGCCTTCCACGGGAACGGACGGCTCGACCTGATCCTCGTCGAGTCCGGCGGGGACAACCTCACCGCCACCTTCTCCCGGGGTCTCGTCGACGCCCAGATCTTCGTCATCGACGTGGCCGGCGGCGACGACATCCCGCGCAAGGGCGGCCCCGGCGTCACCACCGCCGACCTGCTCGTCGTCAACAAGACCGACCTCGCCCCCCACGTCGGCTCGGACCTGGGCCGGATGGCCCGCGACGCCGCCGAACAGCGCGGCGAACTGCCCGTGGCCTTCCAGTCCTTGCGCGGTGAGGAGGGCGTGGCCCCGGTGGCCGCCTGGGTGCGCGAGCGGATCGCCGCCTGGACCGCCCGATGAGCCCTACGGCGCTCCCCGCAGCCCTCCCGACGGCGACGGGCGCGCCCACCGGCCCTCCGGCCGGCCTGCGTGCCACCGCCCGGATCGCCGCCGCCGCCGACGGGCGGGGCTCCACGGCCCTGCCGCTGCTGGCCGGGGAGGGGCCGCTCGCCCTGCGCCGCACCCGGGGCGGGCCGGGCGAGGCGGGCGTCATGCTGGTCGGTGCCATGAGCGCCCCGCTGGGCGGTGACCACCTCAGGATCGAGGCCACCGCCGGGCCGGGCGCCCGGCTGGTGCTCCGCTCGGCGGCGGCCACCCTGGCGCTGCCCGGCCGGCACGGGGAACCCGCGCGGTACGACGTACGGCTCCGGCTCGGGGACGGGGCGGCCGTGCGCTGGCTGCCGGAGCCCCTCGTCTCGGTGCGCGGCAGCGACCTGCGGGTCCGCACCCGCGCCGAGCTCGCCCCCACCGCCCGGCTCCTGCTGCGCGAGGAGCAGGTGCTCGGCCGCACGGGGGAGGCGCCGGGCCTGCTGCGCGCCCGGCTCACCGTGAACCGGGACGGGAGACCGCTGCTGGAACAGGAACTGGCCTGCGGACCCGGCGCACCCGCCGGCTGGGACGGCCCAGCGGGACTCGCGGGCCACCGGGCGCTCGGCCAGCTGCTGGTGGTGGACCCGGAGTTCGCGAAGTCCCCGCCGCCGGCCGGGCTGCTCGGGGAGTTCGCGGCGCTCACCCCGCTGGCCGGCCCCGCCGTCCTGGTCACGGCCCTGGCCCCGGACGCGCTCCGGCTGCGCGAGCTGCTCGACTCCGCCTGCGCCGCCTACGGTTGGTGACCCCCGGCGGCGCCCGCGGCGGACGGCCACGGAACGCCAGATCAAACCCGCGGCCAACCCGGGACGAACCCGACACCGCTCAGCGGTACACGCATTTCCGGATATCGGGTTGGCAAAGAACAGCCCCGCGCTCTGTCGCCCGCTCCTGATCAGGCGGAAGTATCCCCTGCACATGCCGACGCACGTCCACGCCGGCACGAACCACGCCGCCCACGGCGGCAGATGACGCAGGGGGAACAACCACGTGATACGCAACGCGGCGCTGGGGAGCGCCGCCACTCTGATCACAGGCACGCTGGCGGCGGGCCTGCTGCTCGCCCCGTCCGCGTCGGCCTCGCAGGCCTTCGAGTCCGGGTCCTACGGCCGGGACAACCCGATCGCCGAGGCGATCGGCACCCAGATCGCCGCCGCCCGCGCGGCCCGCGCCGGGATCGACTGGAAGGACTGTCCGGCCGACTGGGGCTTCGCGGCGCCCATCCAGTGCGGCTACGTGAAGGTCCCGCTCGACTACAGCAAGCCCTTCGGCAAGACGATCGACCTCGCGGTCGACCGGGCCGTCAGCACAGGCACCAAGGAAGAGCGCCAGGGCGCGCTCATCTACAACCCGGGCGGCCCCGGCGGCTCCGGCATGCGCTTCCCCCGCCGCAGCACCACCAACAGCCCGCTGTGGGTGAACACGGCCAAGGCGTACGACTTTGTCGGCTTCGACCCGCGCGGCGTCGGCCACTCCGCGCCGATCTCCTGCATCGACCCGCAGGAGTACGTCAAGGTTCCCAAGGCCGACCCGGTGCCGGACAGCAAGGCCGACAAGAACGCCCAGCGCAAGCTCGCCGAGGAGTACGCGGACGGCTGCAAGGAGCGCAGCGGCGAGATGCTGCCGTTCATGACCACGCCGAACGTCGCGCGTGACCTGGACGTCATCCGTGCCGCCCTCGGCGAGAAGAAGCTGAACTTCCTCGGCGTCTCCTACGGCACCTACATCGGCGGGGTCTACGCGACCCTGTTCCCGACGCACGTGCGCCGCATGATCGTCGACAGCGTGGTGGACCCGTCCCGCGACAACATCTGGTACGAGGCCAACCTCGGCCAGGACATCGCCTTCCAGACGCGCTGGAACGACTGGGAGGACTGGGTCGCCAAGAACGACGCCTCCTTCCACCTCGGCACCACCCGCGCCGCGGTCGAGGCCAAGTGGCTGACGCTGCGCGCCAAGGCCAAGGCCAACCCGCTCGGCGGGCTCGTCGGCCCGGCCGAGCTCATCGGCTTCTTCCAGAGCGCCCCGTACTACGACTCCTCCTGGGTGCCCGTCGCCCAGACCTGGGCCGCGTACGAGGCCGGGGACGAGCAGGCGCTGATCGACGCCATCGCCCCCGACATGAGCGACACCGCGGGCAACGCCTCGGCGGAGAACGGCAACGCGGTCTACACCGCCGTGGAGTGCGCCGACGCCAAGTGGCCCACCAGCTGGTCCAAGTGGGACCGGGACAACACCAAGCTGCACGCCCAGTACCCCTTCATGACCTGGGCCAACGCGTGGATGAACCTGCCCTGCGCCACCTGGAAGTCCAAGCAGCACAACGCGATCGAGGTCGGGGTCGGCGCCCACCGCGGCCTGCCGCCGGTGCTGATCGTGCAGTCCGAGCGTGACGCCGCCACGCCGTACAAGGGCGGGGTCTCCCTGCACAAGCGGCTCGCCGGCTCGCGTCTGATCACCGAGAAGGACGCCGGCTCGCACGGTGTCACCAGCCTGGTGAACCCCTGCATCAACACCCGGGTCGACACCTACCTGCTCACCGGCAAGGTCGACGCCCAGGACGTGACGTGCGCTCCGCACGCCACCCCGGTGGCCCCGGCCCCCGTCGCCGCCAAGCTGATCGCGCCGGCCCCGGCCGCCGACCAGCGGGCGATCGACGAGCGCCCGGCCATCCGCTAGCGGGGCCGTGCGGGCAGAGCCCGCACGGCACGGCACGGGAGAAGGCTCAGCGCGTCCTGCGCCGGGCCTTCTTCCGTGCTTCCTCTTCCTCCGCCTTGACCTCGCCGGCGTACCGGTCCACGTACTCCTGGCCGGACAGGGCGAGGACCTCGTACATGATCTCGTCGGTGACGGCCCGCAGTACGGCCCGCTCGCCCTCCATCCCCTCGTACCGGGAGAAGTCCAGCGGCCGGCCGAAGCGGATCGTGACCCGGCGGATGCTGGGGATCTTCTGCCCGGGCGGCTGGATCTCGAAGGTCCCGACCATCGCGCACGGGACGACCGGAACCTTGGCGCCCAGCGCCATCGCGGCCACGCCCACCTTGCCCTTGTAGAGCCGTCCGTCGTGCGAGCGGGTGCCCTCCGGGTAGATGCCGAGCAGTTCGCCCTTGGAGAGCACCCCGAGCCCCTCGCGGAGCGCCGCCTGACCGGCGTCCTTGCCGGAGCGGTCCACCGGGATCTGGCCGGCGCTGCGGAAGAAGGCGGCCGTGAGCCGCCCCTTCAGGCCCGGTCCGGTGAAGTACTCGGCCTTGGCGAGGAAGGTGATGCGCCGGCCCAGGATCGCCGGCATCAGGAAGTGGTCGGAGAAGGAGAGGTGGTTGCCCGCGATGATCGCGGCCCCGTCCTCCGGAATGTTCTCCAGTCCTTCGATGCGGGGCCGGAACAGGAGCCGCAGCAGCGGCCCCAGGATCACGTGCTTGAGCAAGTGGTAGAACACCAGGCGGCTCCCGTCGACGTCCCTTGGTCACGGACATCCTACGGACGGCTCGCCAGGTGGGTGGAGGGCGCGGTTACTCACGTACCTACTCAGGCACGTACTCAGCTACTGCCCTGCTCGGTTACCCGCCCTACTCACGTACCGCCCGAGGCGGCCATGCCCGCGGTGAGCAGCCCCAGCACGACCCAGCCGAACCACAGCCAGCCGTTGCTTCCGAGGGCCACGGAATACGTGGCGATCGCCACCAGAGAGGCGAAGGTCATCAGCGCCATAGCCTTCACGGATCCGGTCATGCCCCATGGTGGCGCCTGAGGGCGGGTCCGCGCTACTGGCCACGCGCTTGGAGCGAGGCCAGATACGAGTTGTAGGCCGCCAGCTCCTGATCGCCGTTGCGCTCCTCGGACCGGTCGGAGCGCTTCGCCGCCCGCTGTTCCGAGTGGTACCACTGGTAGACCAGCGCGATCAGCACCAGCACCGAGGGGATCTCGCTGAAGGCCCAGGCGATGCCGCCGCCCCACTGCTGGTCGAGCAGCGGGTCGATGCCGAGGGAGGCGGGCGGGTTCGCGTACGTCTTGATCATCGGCTCGCTGCCCATCATCAGCGCGATGCCGAAGAAGGCGTGGAAGGGCATTCCGGCGAACAGCTCCAGCATCCGCATCACATAGCCGGGGCGGTGCGGACCCGGGTCCACGCCCATGATCGGCCAGAAGAAGACGAGGCCGACGGCGAGGAAGTGCACCATCATCGCGATGTGACCGGTCTTCGACCCCATCAGGAAATCGAAGAGCGGGGTGAAGTAGAGGCCGTAGAGGCTCGCGATGAACATCGGGATGGTGAACACCGGATGGGTGATCACCTTCATGTACCGGCTGTGCAGGAGCATCAGCAGCAGCTCGCGCGGCCCCTTGTGGCCGCGGGCGGCCGGCGCCAGCGCGCGCAGCGCCAGCGTCACGGGCGCGCCCAGCAGCAGCAGGATCGGGCTGAGCATGCTGATCACCATGTGCTGGACCATGTGCACGCTGAACATGACCATGCCGTAGTCGTTCAGCTTGGTGCACATCATCAGGGCCACGCTCAGCACGCCGATGGCGAAGGCGACCGTCCGCCCGACCGGCCAGGCGTCCCCGCGCCGCCGCAGCCGCACCACGCCCCACCCGTACAGGGCGAGGCCGAGGAGCGAGCCGATCAGGAAGAAGGCGTCGAAGGAGAACTCCAGCCCGCGCCCGAGGGTGAAGGGAGGCAGGTCCATGTCCATGCCGGGCATGTCCATGCCGTCGTGCGCGAGGTAACTCAATCTCTTCACTCCTTGACCCGTGGTGCCCCACCACAGTAATGCCGCCCCCGGACGGAAAATCGTCAGGGGGCGGCCATTGCGGGAGTCACACGATGAAAAGGGGAAAGATCACAGGACGTTCTGCGCCTCGGCGTAGCGCTCGGAGGGGACCGTCTTCAGGGTCTGCACGGCCTCGTCGAGCGGGACCATGACGATGTCCGTGCCGCGCAGGGCCGTCAGCATCCCGAACTCGCCCCGGTGGGCGGCCTCCACCGCGTGCCAGCCGAAGCGGGTCGCGAGGACGCGGTCGTACGCCGTGGGCGTGCCGCCGCGCTGGACGTGGCCCAGGATGACCGGCCGGGCCTCCTTGCCGAGACGTTCCTCCAGCTCGACGGCGAGCCGGTTGCCGATGCCGGCGAACCGCTCGTGGCCGTACATGTCGGTGCCGCCCTCCTCCAGCGCCATCGAGCTGCCCTCGGCGGGCTTGGCGCCCTCGGCGACCACGACGATCGCGAAGCGCTTGCCCTGCTCGAAGCGTTCGCCGACGACCGCCGTCAGCTCCTCGATGTCGAAGGGGCGCTCGGGCACGACGATGGCGTGCGCGCCGGCCGCCATGCCCGAGTGCAGGGCGATCCAGCCGGTGTGGCGGCCCATGACCTCCACGACCATCACGCGCTGGTGGGACTCGGCGGTGGTCTTCAGCCGGTCCAGGGCCTCGGTGGCGACCCCGACGGCGGTGTCGAAGCCGAAGGTGACGTCGGTGGAGGCGATGTCGTTGTCGATCGTCTTCGGGACGCCGACGATCGGCAGGCCGCCCTGCGACAGCAGGTTCGCGGCCTTCAGGGTGCCCTCGCCGCCGATCGGGATGATGGCGTCCAGGCCGAGATCGGCGACGTGGCCGCGGGCCCGCTCCACGCCGTCGCGCAGATGGGCGGGCTGGACCCGGGAGGAACCCAGAATCGTTCCGCCACGGGCCAGGATGCCGCTCACGGCGTCCAGGTCGAGCTTGCGGTAGTCGCACTCCAGCAGGCCGCGCCAGCCGTCGTGGAAACCGATGACCTCGTCCCCGTGGTCGACGACGGCGCGGTGTACGACGGAGCGGATGACGGCATTGAGCCCGGGGCAGTCGCCTCCGGAAGTGAGCACACCAATGCGCATGGCAGGAGGACCTTTGCAACGTGGGCCGACGACCGGACCACGTCGTCCGGTTGGAACTACCCAGCACCCTACAAGCGGATCGAGGGTGGACTGAACCATCCTCCACATGCTGGTCAGACGAGTCGTACGAAAACACGTCGGCCCGGACCCCACCAGGGGAATCCGGGCCGAACGAAGGGTGCCGCGAGGATCAGGCGGGCTGCGTGGCCGCCGCGATCCGCTCGGCGCGCAGCGCGTCGTACCAGCGGTCGTCGATGGGCGGCAGCGCGTTCACGTCGAGGGCCAGCTTCAGCAGCAGGTCCGCGATCTGCGGGTTGCGGGCCAGCACGGGACCGTGCATGTACGTGCCGAACACGGTGTCGTTGTACGCGCCTTCGGTGCCGTCGCCGGTGCCGTTGCCCCGGCCCATCGAGACGCGGGCGAAGGGCCTGGCCGTCGGGCCGAGGTGCGTGACGCCCTGGTGGTTCTCGAAGCCGGTCAGCTGCGGCAGCCCGAGCCGCGGGTCGATGTCGCCCAGCACGTCGCCGACGCACCGCTCGCCCTCGCCGCGCACGGTCACCACGTCCAGCAGGCCGAGGCCCTGCTGCCGCTCGCCCACGTCGTTGACGAACTCCTGGCCCAGGATCTGGTACCCGGCGCAGACGGAGAAGACGATCGCCCCGTTCGAGACGGCGCGCTCCAGACCGCCGTCGCGCACCAGCCGCTCCGCGGCCAGCCGCTGCGGCCGGTCCTCGCCGCCACCGATCAGGTAGATGTCGCCCGAGGTCGGGATGGGCTGGTCGCTGCGCACGTCCACGCGCTGCACGTCCAGGCCGCGCCGGCGGGCCCGGCGCTCGACGACCAGGGCGTTGCCCTGGTCTCCGTACGTGCTGAGCAGGTCGGGGTAGACCCACACCAGACGCAGGCTGTTGTCGCTCATGCTCTTGTCCTTATGGGTACTAGTTGCCGACGCGGCGGCGCACGTCCTGGAAGGCGGTGTAGTTGGCGATCAGCTCGATCTGTCCGGGCGGCGCCAGCTGCACGGCCTCGTCGAGGGTCTCGCACACCCGGAAGTCCAGGCCCGCGACTTCCAGACGGACCGCCAGGTCGAGCTTGCGGTCGCCGATCACGAAGATCGGGTGGCCGGCCAGGCGCGGGTAGTCCACGTCCCACAGCCAGGAGGTGTCGGTACCGTCCGCGCCGCGGGCGTTGACCGACAGGATCACCGGGGTCGGCGGCGGGTCGATCAGGGAGAAGGTCTCCAGCCAGCCGGCCGGGTTCTTCGCGAGCAGCAGGCGCAGTTCGCGGCCCTGGAAGCTCACCACGTCGTAGCGTCCGGCGACGGCCTGCACCTCGTACATCCGCTCCAGCGCCACCTGCGGCGGGACGCCGAAGACGGCTGCCACGGCGGCCGAGGTGGCCGCGTTCGCCTTGTTGGCGCGGCCCGGGAGCTGCAGGCTGATCGGCCAGGCGCTGCCGTGCGGGTCGAGCACGTGGTCACCGGAGAGCACCCAGCTGGGGGTGGGCCGCCGGAAGCCGCACTCGCCGCAGAACCAGTCGTCGCCCGGACGCTGCATGACGCCACCGCAGGAGGGGCACGACCAGGCGTCGTCCTTCCACTCCTGGCCGGCCGCGACCCACACCACGTTCTGCGAGGAGGAGGCGGCCCACACGATGAGCGGGTCGTCCGCGTTCGCGACGACGACCGCCTTGGAGCCCGAGAGGCCCTCGCGCCACTTCTCCGCGAGCATGCGGGTCTCGGCGGCGCGGTCCAGCTGGTCGCGGGAGAGGTTCAGCAGGGCGATCACCTTGGGGGTGACGTCCCGGGCCACTCCGGCCAGGTACTTCTCGTCCACCTCGATGACGCCGTACCGGGCGTCGGAGCCGCCCGCCAGGGCGGAGGTGATGCCCGCCGGCATGTTCGCGCCCAGGGCGTTGGAGACGACCGGACCGCTGGCCCGCAGGGCCTCCGCGATGAGCCGGGTCGTCGTGGTCTTGCCGTTCGTCGCCGAGACGAGGACGACGTCGAGATGCTGCGCCAGTGCGCCGAGGAGATCGGGGTCGAGTTTGAGCGCGACCTTGCCTCCGATCACCGATCCGCTTCCGCGTCCCGCGGCCCGCGACACCGCCGCCGCGGCCTTGCCCGCCGTCACGGCCAGCTTGGCCCGCGGCGAAAGCGGCTCTGTGTTGCCTGCCATCGTCCCTTGTCCTCCTTGCGTCGGTCGCCCCCAGCCTATCCATGACCTGCCCGCGCCCTGACCGCGGCGCCCCCGGTCCGCCGAAGATCTCCTCATATAGTCGCCCGTCGTACTCTTACGGCCATGCGACAGCGCCCCCTCCCCGGTACCTCCGGCATCGTCCGCACCATGAGCCTGCTGGGCGACCCGGTGCTCCATTCCGCTTGCGCGGAGGTCACCGAGTTCGGACCGGCCCTCGACCGGCTCATCGAGGACATGTTCGCCACGATGTACGCCGCGCAGGGCGTGGGCCTCGCCGCGAACCAGATCGGTGTCGGGCAGCGGGTGTTCGTATACGACTGCCCCGACGACGAGGACGTCCGCCACGTCGGGCACATCGTCAACCCGCGGCTGGTGTCCGCCGACGGGGACGAGTACCTCGGTCCCGAGGGCTGCCTGTCCCTGCCGGGGCTGGAGGCGGGAACCCTCCGCCACGACAGCGCGGTGGTGGAGGGCGTCACGTCGGACGGCGCGGCCGTGCGGATCTCCGGGACCGGGTTCTTCGCGCGGTGCCTGCAGCACGAGTGCGATCACCTGGCCGGTGTGGTGTACGCGGACCGGGTGACCGGGCTGCGCCTGCGCAAGCTGCGGCGGCAGATCCGCAAGACCGACTGGGGTGCGGCCGGGATCCACGCGCTGGGTGAGTGACGTCCCGGCGGGGCCGGGAGTCCTGGGTCTTCGCCCCGGACCCCGCGCCTCGAACGCCGGCGGGGCTCAGAACCCCGGGCCGTCTGCTCTGTTGCCCGCCGTGGCCAGGCGGCCCCAGAGTAGGTCGGTGAGCGCGCCGACCAGCTCCGTGCGATCGCAGGGGCGTTCGCCGAGCCACCAGTCGCCCGCCGCGTGCATCATGCCGACGATGCCGTGGCCCCAGACCCGGGCCAGGCGTTCGCCGCCGGGGCCCAGGTCCACGCGTTCGCCGATCACCTGGGCCAGTTCCTCGCCGAGGCGGCGCAGCAGCGGGGCCGAGTGCAGGCCCACGTCGAAGCCGCGCTCGGGGGCCTGGGAATCCTCGGCCGGGTGCATGAGGAAGCGGTAGACCTGGGGGCGGGCCTCGATCGCGGCGAGATAGGTGTCGAGGGTGGCCTCCACCCGGCGCCGCCGTTCGGCGGGGGCGTCGAGGGCCGCGCGCAGCGAGTCGAGCAGGGCGTCCGTGTGCCGGACGGCCAGGGCCTGGTAAAGGCCCGCCTTGTCGCCGAAGTGGCGGTAGAGGATGGGCTTGGTGATCCCCGCCTCCGCCGCGATGGCGTTCATGGACGCCTTGGGGCCGTCCCTGAGGACGACCCGGTCGGCGGCCTCCAGCAGCTCCCGCCGCCGGCGCTCACCCGCTCCCGGCTCGCCGGACTGCCGTGTGGTCTCCATGCCGTGTCACTCCCCGCCCTTGCGATGTCCTTCAGGCCCACGCAACGTAACACCCCGCACACCCCGGTGATCTCATCGGCCGCCCGCGATCGCGGCTGCTTGACAGTGCTTACCGGCCGGTAACAGACTGGAGTCGGCGTGGGGGTTACCGTTGGTAACAACTTCTAGACGAAAGATGGAGGGGACATGGCGGAGTTCACCATGGATCTGAACGACGACCAGAAGCAGGTACGGGACTGGATCCACGGCTTCGCCGCCGACGTGATCCGCCCCGCCGCCGCGGAATGGGACGAGCGCGAAGAGACTCCGTGGCCCGTCATCCAGGAGGCCGCCAAGGTCGGCATCTACTCCCTCGACTTCTACGCCCAGCAGTTCTTCGACCCCACCGGCCTCGGCATCCCGATGGCCATGGAGGAGCTGTTCTGGGGCGACGCGGGCATCGCCCTGTCGATCGTCGGCACCGGGCTCGCCGCCATCGGCGTCGTCGCCAACGGCACCGAGGAGCAGATCGGCACCTGGATCCCGCAGATGTACGGGACCCCCGACGACGTGAAGGTCGCCGCCTTCTGCTCCTCCGAGCCCGACGCCGGCTCCGACGTCGGCGCGATGCGCACCCGCGCCGTGTACGACCAGGCCACCGACGAGTGGGTGCTGAACGGCACCAAGACCTGGGCGACCAACGGCGGCATCGCCAACGTCCACATCGTGGTGGCGGTCGTCGACCCGGAGCTGGGGACGAAGGGGCACGCCTCCTTCATCGTGCCGCCGGGCACCCGGGGCCTTTCCCAGGGGCAGAAGTTCAAGAAGCACGGCATCCGCGCCTCGCACACCGCCGAGGTGGTGCTGGAGGACGTACGGATCCCCGGTTCCTGCCTGCTCGGCGGCAAGGAGAAGCTGGACGAGCGGCTCGCGCGGGCCCACGAGCGGGCGAAGGCGGGCGGCGGGGAGCGCGTGAAGAACGCGGCCATGGCCACCTTCGAGGCCTCCCGCCCGGCCGTCGGCGCCATGGCGGTCGGCACGGCGCGCGCCGCGTACGAGGTGGCACTGGACTACGCGAAGACCCGTACGCAGTTCGGCCGCCCGATCATCGACAACCAGGGCGTCGCCTTCCAGCTCGCGGACATGCGGACCTCCATCGACGCGGCCCGGCTGCTGGTCTGGCGGGCCTCGTGGATGGCCGTCGCGGGCAAGCCCTTCACCTCGGCCGAGGGCTCGATGTCGAAGCTGTTCGCGAGCGAGACCGCGAAGAAGGTCACCGCGCAGGCGGTCCAGATCCTCGGCGGCAACGGCTTCACCCGCGAGTACCCGGTGGAGCGCATGCACCGCGACAGCGCGATCTACACCATCTTCGAGGGAACGAGCGAGATCCAGCGCCTGGTGATCGCCCGCACCCTCTCGGGCATGCCGATCCGCTAGCGCGGAGCTCCGCTCGAACGGGGAAGGGCCCCCGGCGCCACGCGGCGCCGGGGGCCCTTCCGCTGCCGGTCGCCCGGTCAGCGCAGCGGCGTAAGGCAGTAGAGGACGGTGCCTTCGGGGCTGTAGTCCGGCCGGGCCAGGTAGTCGCCGGGGGCGCAGGTCCCGCCCGGGGCCAGCGAGGGGCGGGTGGCGCGGTACTGGGCCTCCGGCGCGGCGCAGTCCGTGACCAGGAGCTTCTGGTCGCTCCAGTCGCCCTCGTTGCGGACGCACTGCCCCGACACCAGCGGGCGCACGGTGTCGTCCCCGGCCAGCGCGCCGATCACGATCAGGGCGGGGATCGCCAGGAACAGGAACAGCGCCGGTAGGAGGAAGAGCAGTGCGGCCGGCCGGCGGCGCAGCGGCTTGCCCGGGTCGAGCGGGGGCCGGTGGCCGCCCGTCGGGGGAGCGAGCCGGCGGAAGGCCGCGCGCGGGCCGAGGTTCAGCAGCAGGGTGACCGGCGTGACGAACATCGACAGGGGACCCCACCAGCCCTGCCACAGGGTGTTCGAGGACATGCGGCGGTAGGTGGCGAGCCCGCAGTCCCGGCAGAACGGCCCCCGCAGGCTCAGGAACCGCATCAGCACGATCATGCCCTGATGGCCGCGCACGGTGGCCTCGGCGGCCGGACCGGCCCCGCAGAGCCGGCAGCCGTACGAGGGCTGCGGCGCGGACCAGGAGCCGTACGGACCCGGCTGCGGCGGCACGTGCGGCGCGTGCGGCGCCTGGGCCGCCGCAGGCCCGTAGGGGCCCGCGGACCGCGGCGGGGCGTACGGGCCCGCCGGCCCCGGCTGCTGCGGCTGTTGGGCCGCGTACGGGCCGTACGGGCCGTACGGGCCTGCCTGCGGAGGTGGCGGGGTGGCCACGGAGATCCCCCTCGGTCGTGCGGTGATCACCGGGTGCGGTGATCAGGGAACCTTAGCCGCGGCCCTCAGGGCCGCAGCAGTCGGTCCAGGGCGCGGGTGAAGAAGAGCCGGGCCGCCGCCGCGACCAGGGGGTCGAAGGGGCGGCCCAGGCCGCGCACGCGCAGTTCCTCGCGCCATTCGGCCTCGCTGCCGCCCCGCGGCGAGGGACGGAGCTCGATCTCCGCCCGGCCGGTCACCACGCGGCCGTGTTTGACGAGCCGGACCAGTCCCGCCGAGCCGTCCAGCGGGGGCTGCCAGAAGGTGACCTCCATGGGGTCGTCGAAAGTGATCCTCCCCACGCCCGTACGCATGGTGAAACGGGTCCCGGTGTGCGTCGGCGGCGGCGTTTCGATGATCGCCCGGGTGAGCGGGACGGCGGCGCCGTGGCGTTCCCAGTCCGTCAGCCTCCTCCACGCCTCCCCGGGCTCGAGAACTGTGTGGCGAATGATCCGGATAGCGGGCATGAGCGCATCGTAAGCGGGCATACACACCCTGAACTGGGCGGCGAATATGGGTTCCGTCCGGGGGTGGCGATCAGCAATACTCACCGCCACCGTGGATCGCGGATTCGACCGGGTGACCACCGGCCCTCCCGCCCCACACTGCGAGGAGGTGCGCCATGTGCTCCCACCAGCCCCCCTGCCCGTCCGCCGACAGCGTCGACCACGACGCCGCACGCACCGTGGCCTTCCACCCCGAACAGGGTTGGAATCTGCTCTGCAACGGCGCCGTGGTATTCGACGACACAGGTGAACTGCTCCCCGACGGCCGCACGGTGGAACCCCGCCGCCCGGCCCTTGTCTGAGCGAGGAGGCAGCATGCGCCAGCAGCTGATCCGAAAGCCCGTTCCGAAGCCCGCACCCCGAGACCTGGATCTGCGTACCCCGTCGGGCAGACCCCTCCCGTACTGACGGGAGCCCTCGAGTTACGCCACGGCGCCACCGGTTGGGCCCGCACGGGCCGGAGTCAGCCGGTGGTCGCCGCCGCGCCGCCCAGGAAGGCGCTCTCGTACGCCTCGTCGCCGATCGCCGCCCGGGCCTGGCGTTCGCCCTGGTCGCGCACGGCCGCGAGTGAGGGGGACCCCATCTGCGGCCGGCCCACCGTGCGCCACCAGGCGTGCCCCGTGCCCAGCAGCCGGGCCGCCAGCTCGCCGTCGCCCAGCCCCGCCACCGCCGCCGCGAGCAGGTCGAGGCCCAGCGCGATCCCGAAGCGGTCGCCCAGCAGCCGTTTGCCCGACAGCATCGCCCGCGCGTGCCGGGCCGCCTCCCCGTGGTGGCCGAGCCCGAGCGCCGCCATGGCCAGGATGTAGTCCGCGTACGCCCGCAGCCAGCGCTCGCCGAGCTCCGCGCAGGCCTCGCGCAGGCCCTCCGCCTCCCGCTCGGCCTCCTCGAAGCGCCCGAGGTCGCACAGGGCGTAGCCGGTGGCCAGCCGGCACAGCAGCCACCCCACGCCGGCGGTTCTCCCGCCGTGCCCCCCGCGCGCCCTGGGGCCGGCGAGCGCCAGGGCCCGTACGGGATCACCCGGCATCAGCACCGACACCGCGTGCAGGTACGCGGCGCGCAGCTCCGGCTCGGGGTCGGCCAGCGTGGCCGCGGCGCCGGTGCACGCCTTGCCGAGCTCCTCGGCCGTGGACAGGTCGCCCTGGAGCAGGGTGGTGAGGCCCAGGGCCCACAGGGCCTGGACGTAGGCGGCCCCCGAGCGCGGGCCCCTGCTCAGGGCCCGTTCGAGGAAGGACCGGCCCTCGCCGACGTGGCCGCAGGAGAACCAGAAGAACCAGAGCGCGCCGGCCGTCTCCAGGGCCGCCGTCGGATCCGAGCGGAGCAGGTGCTCCAGAGCGGTGCGCAGCTGCGCGTGCTCGGCGGTCATCCTGCGGTACCAGTCCACCTGGCCGGGGCCCATCCAGGCGGGGTCGGCGGCCTTCGAGAGCGCCGCGTACCAGTGGGCGTGCCGGTCGGCGATCACCCGTTCCTCGCCGAGCTCCGCCAGCCAGTCCTGGCCGTACTCGCGGATCGTGTCCAGCAGCCGGTAGCGGGCGCCCGCGCCCCGCTCCCGGCTGCACCGGACCACCGACTTCGCCACCAGCCCCGCCAGCACCCGCTCCACCCGCGCGGCGGGCAGCGGGCCGCCCGAGCACACCGCGCGCGCCGCGGCGACGTCGAAGTCCCCGGTGAACACCGAGAGCCGGGCCCACAGCAGCCGCTCGACCGGCTCGCACAGCTCGTGGCTCCAGCCGATCGCGGTGCGCATCGTCTGGTGGCGGGGGAGGCGGGCGGTGGTGGTGCCGGAGAGCAGGTCGAAGCGGCCTTCGAGGCGCTGGGCCATCTGTTCCAGGGTCCAGAGCCGCATCCGGGCGCCGGCGAGTTCGAGGGCGAGGGGGATCCCGTCCAGGCGGCGGCAGATGTCCGCGGCGAGGCCCGCCCGCTCCGGGTCGGCGAAGGCGGCCGCGGCGTGCGGGGTGGCGGCGAGCGCGCGGGCCCGGAACAGGGCGAGGGCGTCGCTCTCGGGGCCCTCGCTGGGCAGCGGGCTGACCTCGAGAAGGTGTTCCCCGGGGCTGCGGAGCGGCTCGCGGGTGGTGATCATCACGGTCAGGCCCGGCGCGGACTGCAGGAGTTCGCCCACCAGGTGGCGGCAGGCGGCCACCAGGTGCTCGCACGTGTCGAGGACGATCAGCAGTTCCTTGTCGGCCATCCACGCGCACAGTTCCTCGTCCAGGGGGCGAGGGGACTGGTGGGCCAGGCCGATGGTGTGCGCGACCGTGTCGGTGAGCAGCTCGGCGTCGCGCAGCGGGGAGAGCTCCACCCACCACACCCCGTCGCGCCTGCGCTGGCGCGGGTCGGCGGCGGCCCGGAGGGCCAGCCTGGACTTGCCGACGCCTCCGACACCCGTGAGCGTCACGAGTCGCCGCTCGCGCAGCAGGTCGGACAGGAGGCCGAGTTCACGCTCGCGGCCCACGAAGCTCGCCGTTTCCGGCGGCAGGTTTCCCGGCACGGCGCCAGAGTCTGGTCCAGGAATGCCGTCCATGGAATCTGCCTGATTGTTGTTGACCGAGTACTCACCGAACACGGGAGTATTCTGCGCGATCTTCTTTCGCGATAGTGCCGTTCGGGCCAGATCGGACGAACAGGTTGTCAGATACCGCTTCCCGACCGGGGAGTTCAGGAGGTCAGAACGATCCGCCGCTCGGCGGAGAACGCCCCCCAGGTGCCGTCGGGCAGCCGTGCGCGGAGCTTCACGGTCCATACGGTTCCGGGTGGTTCGGCGACCGTCAGGCGGTGCTCCGCCCGGCCGACCGGGACCGCGCCGGCGCCGAACTGGATGACGGTGGTGGGGCGGCCGTTGACGTAGAGCTCGTACTCGCTGGTCTCCCGGCCGGTCTCCGGAGGGGTCCAGGCGAGGGTGACCGTGCCCGGCGAGGCGGCCGCGGTGAACTCGGCCGGGGCGGTGCCGGTCCGCTGTCCGGGGCCGGGCGGGGTGCTCACGTCGACGGCGGGGCCGTCGGGGGAGGAGTTGTCGGCGCCGTCGCGGGCCCGGACGGTGAAGGTGTACACGCTGTCGGGCCGGAGGTCCTCCAGGACGGTCGTGGTGACGCCGGGGCCGACCGTGTGGATCCGGGCGTCGCCCTGGTAGACGTCGTAGGCGGTGACGCCCGTGTCGTCGGTGGCCGCGGCCCAGGTCAGCCGGGCCGAAGTGGGCCCGAGCGGCGCGCCGTTCGTACGGGGCGGCGCGCTCGGGGCCACCCGGTCCTCGGCCGTCGCGGCGGGGGTGGTGGCGGAGACGGCCGGGCCGGCCGGGGAGGTGTTCCCGGCGGCGTCCCGGGCGCGGACGGTGAACGCGTAGGCCGTCCGCGGGGTGAGGCCGGTGATGTCCGTCATCGTCTTGTCGGCGGGCAGTTCGCGGACCAGGCGGTCGGCCTGGTAGACGAGGAAGGACGTCACCCCGTCGGAGGGGGCGGCCGACAGCCACATGACGTGCACGGTCGTGGCGCTGCCGGCCTGGGCCGTGAGCCCGGCCGGGACCGCCGGGGGCGTCGTGTCGGAGCCGCCGCCGCAAGCCGTCAGCGCGGCGGCGGCGAGAACCAGGGCGAGGGCGGGCGCCGCCGCTGCCCGTACCCGTACGGAAGGCCGCCGGGAGCGGCGCGGGGAGTGCGGCGCGATGCGGGGTGCGGGGTCGTGCACGGCGGGCGCCCTCTTCTTCCGGCTCTTCGGGTCCTGCGGCTCTGGGTCTTGCGGCCCTTCGGGTCTTCTGGTTCTCCCGGCTTCCTGGAAAGGTCTAGACATATATGGCACGCTCCGCCGCGGCCGGGCAAGACCCCTGCGGCCCCTTCCCGCCGAGGGTGCCCGGTTCGTGTCCTTCCGTTCTCGTCTGGCATTATTGCGAGCTCTTTGCAATAACGAAGGAAGTGCACCAGATGAAGGCCCGGACCGTACGGGGAATGGCCGGGGCGACCGCGGCCGCGGTGATCGTCACGGGCGCGGCGGCCTGTTCGAACCCCGGGGGAGGCGCCGCGGCGGGCGCCGGCGCCGCCGACTCCGCGGTCGTCGGCATAGCCACCGAGCCGGAGAGCCTCAGCCCGCTGCTGGGCTACGGCAAGGACGGCAACTCGAAGATCTTCGACGGACTGCTCGCGCACGACGCCGGCATGAAGCTGAAGCCCGCGCTGGCCGAGTCCCTCCCGGAGGTGTCCCAGGACGGGCTCACCTACACCTACGCGCTCCGCCGGGGCGTGAAGTTCAGCGACGGACGGCCCTTCGGCGCCAAGGACGTGGTCTTCACCTACCGGACGATCCTCGACGCGAAGACGAACAACGCGTCCAAGTCCGAGCTCGACGCGATCGCGGACGTCACCGCGCGGGGCGACGAGTCCGTCGTCTTCACCCTGAAGTACCCCTACGCCCCCTTCGCCGAGCGGACCGTCCTGCCCATCGCCCCCGAGCACCTCGCGGGCGGACAGGACGTCAACAGCGGCGAGTTCACCACCAAGCCCGTCGGCACCGGACCGTACGTGCTCACCGCCTGGTCCAAGGGCGAGAAGCTGAGCTTCAAGGCCAACCCGACCTACTGGGGCGGTGAGCCCGCGGTGAAGAAGTTCACCATGGCGGTCATCAAGGACGACGACGTGCGCGCCACCCGGCTGCGCTCCGGCGAACTGGACGGGGCCGTCCTGCCGCCGAACCTGGCCAAGGGGTTCAAGGCCGACACGGCGCGAAAGACGTACGCCGCCAAGAGCTTCGACTACCGCAACGTCACCCTGCCGACCGAGCACCCCGTCACCGGAGACACGGCCGTCCGCCGGGCCCTGGACATCGCCGTGGACCGCGCCACCATGGTCGACAAGCTCCTGGAAGGCGCGGGCAAGACCGCCTACGGCCCCGTCCCGACCGGCAGCCCCTGGTTCGCGGCCGGCACGGAGCGCGCCCACGACCTCGACAGGGCCAAGAAGATCCTCGACGAGGCCGGCTGGATCCCCGGCGCCGACGGCGTCCGCGCCAAGAACGGGGTCCGGGCCGCCTTCCCGCTCTGGTACACCTCCGGCGACAAGCTCCGTCAGGACCACGCGCTCGCCTTCGCCTCAGACGCCCGCAAGGCCGGCATCCAGGTCACCACCGAGTCCGGCAGCTGGGAGGTCATCGAGCCCCGGATGCGGACCGACGCCGTCCTCGCGGGCGGCGGCTCCCCGGCCGACCCGGACTTCGACCAGTACCTGACGCTGAACTCCGCGCTCGCGGGCGACGGCTTCAACAACATGGCCCGCTACGACAACCCGGCCGTCGACAAGGCGCTGCTCGACGGGCGCCGGAGCGCGGACCCGGCCGTGCGCAAGGCGGCGTACGACACGGTCCAGCACGAGCTGGTCAAGGACCCGGGCTACGTCTACCTCACCCACATCGACCACCTCTACGTCGTGGCCGACCGGTGGGACGGACCCTCCACCCAGACCGAGCCGCACGACCACGGCCTCGGAACCGGCCCCTGGTGGAACGTCGAGAGCTGGAAGCCGAAGCAGAAGTGAGCCGTCCCCACCCGCTCAACCGTCCCCACCCTCTCCGCCGTCCCCGCCCGCTCCGTCGTCTCGACCCGCTCCGTCGTCTCCCGTGGGGGCCGATGGCGCGCATGGCGGGGCGGCGGACGCTGTTCGCCGGTCCGGTGCTGCTCGTCGTCACCTTCGGGGTCTTCGCGGTCGCCGCACTGTCCCCCTTCGACCCCGTCAAGGCCTACGCCGGCACCGCCGGGCTCACCGCCTCGCAGGCCGGACTCGACCAGCTGCGGGCCAACCTCGGCGTGGACCAGCCCCTGCTCGCGCGCTGGTGGGAGTGGCTGACCTCGGCGCTGACCGGCGATCTGGGCACCTCCTCCGTCATGCGCCAGCCCGTCTCCGACGTCATCGCCGAGCGGCTCGGCTGGTCGGCCCTGCTCGCGCTGTGCGCCTTCGCCGTAGCCGTACTGCTCGGCACCGCGCTCGGCGTGGCGGCCGCGCGCCGGCAGGGCGGGCGCCTGGACCGGGCCGTCTCCGGGCTCGCGTACACCCTCGAAGCGGCCCCCGCCTTCTGGCTGGGCCTGCTCGCCGTCTGGTTCTTCTCGGTGCGCCTGGGCGTGCTGCCCTCCGGCGGCCTCACCGACGCCGGCAGCGACGTGGTCACCGCCGGGCAGGTGGCCCGCCACCTGGTGCTGCCGGCGCTCGTGCTCGGCATCTCCCAACTGCCCTGGTTCTTCCTGTACGTGAGGCAGGGCGTGGCCGACGCGCTGGAGGAGGATCCCGTACGCGGAGCCCGTGCGCGGGGCCTGGGGGAGCGGCGGGTGCTGCTCGGGCACGGGCTGCGCTCCGGCATGCTCCCGATGCTGACCCTGATCGGGTCCCGGGTGCCGGAACTGATCACGGGCGCGCTGCTGGTGGAGACCGTCTTCAGCTGGCCCGGCATCGCCGCGGCCACCGTGCAGGCGGCGACCTCGGTGGACTTCCCGCTGCTGGCCGCGCTGACCGTGCTGGCCACGGCCGCCGTGCTGGCCGGGAACCTGCTGTCCGACCTGCTCTACGGGCTGGCGGACCCGAGGGTGGGCTTCGATGGCTGACACGACACCGGTGACGCGCGCGACTCCGCTGGTCTGGCGCTCCCACGGCCGCGACCGCGGCTCCACACGGAAGCTGCGGGTGCGGACCTCGGCGGCGATCGTCGTCCTGATCGCGCTGGCGGTCCTGCTCGTACCGCCGCTGGTCCAACTCGACCAGCAGGCGGTCGACTTGTCGGCAAAGCTGCTGCCGCCCTCCTGGTCCCATCCCTTCGGCACCGACGACGTGGGCCGCGACCTGCTGCTGCGCTGCGTGTACGGGCTGCGCGTCTCCCTGCTGGTCGGGCTGGTGGCGGCGCTGGTCGCCACCGTCCTCGGCACGGCGGTCGGCGCGCTCGCGGGGGCGCTCGGCGGGTGGCCTGACCGGTGCGTCATGCGGATCGTGGACGCGCTGTCCTCGATCCCGCACCTGCTGCTCGGCATCTTCATCGTGGCGATGTTCAGGCCGGGGGTGTGGCCCGTGGTCGTCTCCGTGGCCCTGACCCACTGGCTGTCCACGGCCCGCATCGTCCGCGCGGAAGTCCTCTCGCTGCGCTCGCGGCCCTACCTGGACGCGGCCGTCTCGGGCGGCGCCTCGCGGTGGCGGGTGACCGTGCGCCACCTCGTGCCCGGAGTCCTGCCGCAGGCCGGGCTCGCCGCCGTGCTGATGATCCCGCACGCCATGTGGCACGAGTCGGCCCTGTCCTTCCTCGGCCTCGGCCTGCCGGCGCACCAGGCGAGCCTGGGCAACCTCGTCCAGACGGCCCGCGGTTCGCTGCTGGCCGGGGACTGGTGGCCCACGCTCTTCCCCGGGCTCCTCCTGATCGTCCCGACCCTGGCGATCGCGGGCCTGGCGGGCGCCTGGCGCGAGCGCCTCAACCCCCGCCGCCGCTCGGAGCTCAGCCTGTGAAGACCCCCGTCCCACCGGAGCAGGGCGACGCCCGGCCCGTGCTCGAGCTGGACCGGCTCTCCGTGCGCTTCCGGATGCGCGGCGGCCGGTACGTCGAGGCCGTCACCGGAGCCACCCTCGCCCTGGCCCCCGGCGAATGCCTCGCCCTCGTCGGCGAGAGCGGCTGCGGCAAGTCCGTGCTCGCCTCCGCCCTCCTCGGCCTGCTCCCCGGCAACGCCGAGACCGCCGGCGCCGCCCGGCTCGCCGACGGGACCGACCTGCTGGCCCTCGACGAACGCACCCTCGCCCGGAGCATCCGGGGCCGCCGCGTCGCACTGGTCCCGCAGAGCCCCGCCGCGCACCTCACCCCGGTCCGCACCATCCGCTCCCACCTGGAGGAGACGGTCCGCGAACTCACCGGGACGGGGCGGGCGGACCTGCGGGAAGCCGCCGAAGCGGCGGCCGAGCGGGCGGCCTTCCCCGCCACCCACCTCGACCGCCATCCCCACGAGCTCTCCGGCGGGCTCGCCCAGCGGGCCGCCACCGCGCTCGCGCTGATCGGCGACGCGCCCCTGCTGCTCGCCGACGAGCCGACCACCGGCCTCGACCGGGACCTAGTCCACCGCACGGTCGACGAGCTGCGCGCCCACACCCGGGACGCCGGGCGCGCGCTGCTGATGATCACGCACGACCTCGCGGCGGCCCACCGCATCGCCGACACCGTGGCCGTCATGTACGCGGGCCGCATCGTGGAAACCGCCCCCGCCGGAGCCTTCTTCGGCGCTCCGGGCCCCCGCCACCCCTACGCGCGCGGACTGCTCGACGCCCTCCCCGAGCGGGCCTTCGCCGCCGTCCCCGGCGCCCCGCCCGAGCTCGGCGCGCTCCCGGCCGGCTGCGCCTTCGCCGCCCGCTGTCCGCGCGCCGACTCCCGCTGCCGGGCCGAGCGGCCCGTGCTCACCGAAGGGGTGGCCTGCCACCATGCTTGAGCTCACCGGCATCACCGCCGGCTACGACCGCCGAGCCCCCGTCGTGCGCGGCGCCCGCCTCAGCCTCGCCCCCGGGGAATCCCTCGGACTGCTCGGCCCCAGCGGCTGCGGCAAGTCCACCCTCGCCAGGGTCGCCGCACTGCTGCACCGGCCCGACCGGGGGACCGTGGCCTTCGACGGCCGCGCCGTGGCCGGTTTCCGGCACCGGGCGCCGCGGGCCCTGCGCACCTCGGTCGGCATGGTGTTCCAGCAGCCCCGGCTGGCGGCCGACCCCCGGCTCACGCTGCGCGAGCTCGTCGCCGAACCGCTCCGCGCGACCGGCCGGCGCGGCGAAATCGACGCCACCGTGCCCGAGTTGGCGGACCGAGTCGGCCTGGGCGCGGACCTGCTCGGCCGGCGGCCCCACGAGGTCAGCGACGGCCAGCTGCAACGCGCCTGCGTGGCACGGGCCTTGGTGCTGCGACCGCGCTGGCTGGTGTGCGACGAGATGACGGCCATGCTCGACGCGTCGACCACGGCCGCGCTGGTCGGCGTAGTGGAGGAGTACCGGGCGGAGTCCGGCGCGGGCCTGCTGGCGGTGGGGCACGATCCCGTGCTGCTCGGACGCTGGTGCGCCAAAACGGCCCACTGGGACGAGATCGTCAAGGACTGAGCACCGGTCACGGACCGTCAACACCCGTTTGGCGGACACGAGTTTCGCCCGAAGGGCCCTCCCGCTGCGCCACCATGGCGGCGCGTAAGGAGGTGTTCCGATGGTGATCTCCCTCTCCGTCCTCGTCCTGCTCCTCGTCCTCGCGTGGATCTTCATGCGCGGTGGCGGCCTCAAGTTCTCGCACGCGCTCGTCTGTGTCCTGCTCGGCTTCTATCTCGCGAGCAGCAGCCTCGCGCAGACCATCCACAACGGGGTCTCGGCCACGGCGAACGTGGTGAGCGGCTTCAAGCCCTGACCCGCATCCCCTACCGGACCTTCTCCACAAGCGAGTTGATCAACTGTTGCGCCTTCGTGAATCATCCGGCTCTTCCATGGACTCCTCAGGCAGTGCGATCTAGCGTCTGGCCCCGGCGCGATGTCATACGCAATGTCAATAACCGAGGACAAGGGAGGAAGTCCGGATGTTCCGAAGAGCGCTGAACTGCGCCGTGGCACCCGCTCTCGCCGCATGCGCGGTGTTGTACGGGGTCTCGCCGGCCGCCGCCGAGGAGATACCCCTGGCGCCCGGCCACCGCCTGGTCAGCCACTACCAGGGCGGTCCCGCCACCGCCGCCCCGCTCCCCGGCGAAGCCCCGCCGCAGCACCCCTTCCTCGCGCCCAACGGCCGCAGCGGCATGCACTCCGACGCGGCGGGCAGCGCCACCTCGCCCTGGTCCGGACCGCTCGGCAAGAACCCGAAGGTGACCAGCGAGAAGATCGCCGCCCTCGGCGGCGAATGCGCCACCGCCACCTTCGACTCCGGCGGCCGGCTGGTCACGGTGTGCGGCACCTTCGGCGGCTTCAAGGTCAAGCTGCTGGAGCCCCGTACGCTCGCCACGCTCGCGGAGTACCAGCTCCCGCAGCGATCTTCGACGGTCCAGGCGATCACCTCGCTCGACTTCTCGAAGATCTTCAAGGACACCTCCGGCGGCGCCTACTTCTACCTGGACAACCAGGACCGGGCGGTGCTGGCCGACTCCCGCCAGCACGTCCTGCGCCTCTCGCACGCCCAGAAGCCGGACGGAAGCTGGCAGTTCACGGTCGACAACGACTGGGACCTCACCGGCCAGGTCCCGCACGACTGCGTCGACTGGACCAACCTGTGGCCCACCGGCACCTGTGACCCGGTCACCTCGGTGATGCCCGACTGGAACGGCCGCATCTGGTGGGTCACCCGCCAGGGCCGCGTCGGCACCGTGGACCCGGCGACCTCGGTGATCCGCTCGGTCCGGCTGGCGGGGGAGGAGATCCAGAACTCCTTCTCGGTCGGCGAGGACGGCGTCTCGATCGTCACCGACCACGCGCTGTACAGCTTCGCCGCCGCCGCCGACGGCACCCCCCTCGTCCAGTGGCGCCAGACCTACGACCGGGGTACGGGCACCAAGCCCGGCTCGGTCAACCAGGGCTCGGGCACCACCCCGGACCTCTTCGGCGACGGCTATGTCGCGATCACCGACAACGCCGACGACCGGATGAACGTCCTGGTCTTCAAGCGGGGCCTGGACGTGCCCGAGGGGCAGCGCCTGGTGTGCAAGGTCCCGGTGTTCCAGTCCGGCGCCTCGACCACCGACAACTCCCTGATCACCTGGGGCAACAGCATCGTCGTCGAGAACAACTACGGCTACGAGAACGTCACCTCGCTGGTCCTCGGCAAGTCGGTCGTCGGCGGCGTCAGCCGCATCGACGTCCGCGCCGACGGCAGCGGCTGCGACACGGTCTGGCAGAGCGCGATCCGCTCGCCCTCCGTGGTCCCGAAGCTCTCCACCGCGAACGGGCTGCTCTACTTCTACGAGAAGGAGCCGAACGTCTGGGGGATCGACGCCTGGTACCTCACGGCCGTCGACTTCCGCACCGGCGAGCGCCGCTGGCGTCAGCTGACCGGCACCGGCCCGCTGTACGACAACAACTGGGCCCCGATCACGCTGGGCCCCGACGGGACGGCCTACGTCGGCGTCTTCAACGGCATCGTCGCGGTCCGCGACGGCGGCTGAACCACCATGCGCTCGATGGCCACCATCGCCGCGTCGTCGCCCAGGAAGCCGTCCGGGGTGTGGGCGAGGAGGTCGGCGCAGAGGTGGCGCAGGAGGGCCTCGGGGCCGTCTCCGGACCAGTCCGAGGCCCGCTCCGGCAGCGGGTAGAAGGACCCGGACGCGTCGCGGGCCTCGATGACGCCGTCCGTGTACAGCAGGACCACGTCACCGGGCTCGAAGGCGAAGGACTGCGCGGTGAAGCCGGTCTCCGCCAGTTCGGACAGGCCCAGGGGCGGCGCCGGGTGGTCCACCTGGAGGGGGACGACCCGGCCGCCGCGCAGCAGCAGCGGCGGCGGGTGCCCGCAGCTGACCAGCCGGAGGGAGGGCTCCGCGTCGGGGACGTCGAGCACCGCGGCCGTGGTGAACCCCTCCTCCGGCCGGCCGGGGGCGCCGGCCCGCCCGTCGGCGCCCCGGTCCGGGTCGGCGGCCACGGCCGCCTCCAGATAGCCCACCAGGCCCGGCAGGTCGGCCTCCAGATGGGCCGCGGCCCGGAAGGCGCCCAGGACCACCGAGGCCTCTCCGACCGCCTCCAGTCCCTTGCCGCGCACGTCGCCGATGAGCAGCCGGGTGCCGTCGGCGGTGCGGGTGGCCGCGTACAGGTCGCCGCCGATCTGCGCCTCGGCCTCGGCCGACAGGTACACCGAGGCGATCCGCAGCGGGCCCATCCGGTCGCGCAGCGGTCGTAGGACCACCTGCTGCGCCGCGACGGCCACGGAGCGTAGCCGGGTGAGCTGATGCTCGTGGACCTCGCGCAAGTGTGCGAAGAAAGTGACGAAAGCCGAGATCAGCACGAGGGCGATGATCTGGAAGGTGTGGTTGAGGTCCGTCAGGGAAGTGCGCGCGATCGCCACCGCCACCTGCGCGAGGACCGCCACGGCGCCGACGAACCCGGTCGTGCGCGGACCGGCGAAGGAGGCGGTGAGGGCCGGGGCGGCCACCAGGAAGGGCCCCAGGTGGACGTCCGGCGGAGCCAGCACGTCGACCACCGTGACCACGGCGATCAGCGCGAACGGGACCGACAGCAGCACCGCGCGTGATTCCCGGAACCTGCTGGAGCGTGGGTGCGCCGCTGAGGGGTCCATGCCTCCTGCATACACCGCGCACGGCCGGGCGGCACCCGCTCCGGCCGTGTGGCCGGGGCGGGTGCCGCCCGGGTGGTGCTCAGGTGGTGCTCAGGGTGCCGGTGGGTGTCAGCTCACCTGGAGGGTGACGTCGTCCACGACGAAGGAGGTCTGCAGGGAGGCGTCCTCCACGCCCTGGAACTTCAGCGTGACCGTCTGCCCGGCGAACTGGGAGACGTTGAACGTCTTGAGCTGGTAGCCGGAGGCCGCGTTGACGTTGGACAGGCTCGCCAGCGTCTGGCCGCCCACCGAGACCGTGAAGGTGTCGTAGACCGTGTTCTCGGTCTCGGCGGTGTCGATGTGCAGGTAGAAACCGAGCTGGTACGAGGAGCAGCCGGTCGGGATGGTCACGGACTGGGAGGCGCTGTCCGTGCGGGTCGTGCCGTAGCCGTTGAGCCAGGCCTTGTAGGTGCCGCCGTGCGGGGTCTGGCCGGCCTGGTTGGTGATGACGTTCGTGGTGGTCGTCCACGGGGTGGTGCCGCTCTCGAACCCGCCGTTGGCGACGAGCTGGCGCGGGGTGCAGGAGGGGCCGGTGCCGGTGACGGTCAGGGTGTAGGTGGTGGTGTGGCTGACCGAGCCGGCGCCGGTGACGGTCAGGGTGTAGGTGCCGGGCGCGGTGCTCGCGCCGACCTGGACGGAGAGCGTCGAGGAGCTGCCCGACTGGACCGAGGACGGGCTCAGCGAGGCGGTCGTGCCGGCCGGGGCGCCGGTCACCGACAGGGCCACGGTCTGGGCGGCGCCGCTGGTGGTCGCGGTGCTGATCGTGGAGCTGGTGCTGCCGCCCTGGGCGGCGCTGCCGGTGGCCGGGGAGGCGCTGATCGAGAAGTCCGGTCCGGGGGTGGTGCCGCCGACGGCCTGGTTCCAGATCGTGTAGGCCACGCCGTCCGCGCTGCGGTCCAGGACCGTGGCGCTGATGTTGTTCGTGGTGTCGCAGGAGGCGTGGTAGCAGGGGTCGTACGCCGCGTTCGCGGTGCCGCCCCACTTCGTGGCCTGCGCCGAGGTCTTGCGGGCGCTGGCACCGGCCGCGTAGCCGGAGGTGGCGATGCCGCCCTGCTGGAAGGAGTAGTCGTCACTGCGGCCCTGGCCCTCGGTGTTCTCCTCGGGGGCGAGGTTCAGGGAGGTCCAGTAGGCCTTGAGCGGGGCGGCCGCGGTGGAGTTGACGTTGTTGATGAAGTAGCCGCCGTTGGTCGAGCCGACCATGTCGAAGTTGTAGTAGGCCTTGATGGCGGTCTTCTGGGTGCTGGTGAGCTGGTTGACGTAGAACTTCGAGCCGTTGAGGCCCTGCTCCTCGTCGGTCCACCAGGCGAAGCGGACGTGCTTGGTCATGGTGGGGTTCTTCTGGGCGAGGACGAGCGCGTTCTCCAGCAGGGTCGCGGAGCCCGAGCCGTTGTCGTTGATGCCCGGACCCGCCGAGACGCTGTCGAGGTGCGAGCCGAACATGATCGTCTGGTCGGCGGGGCCGCCGGGCCAGTCGGCGATCAGGTTGTTCGACGGGTAGGTGCACGAGGTGCAGTTCTGCTCGGTCACCGTGTATCCGGCGGCCTGCAGCTTGCCCTTGATGTACGCCACCGACGCCGTGTAACCGGCGCTGCCCGCACGGCGGTTGCCGCCGTTCTGGGAGGCGATGGTGTTGAACTGCGTCAGGTGCGCCTGGACGGCGGCCACGTCGATGTTCGGCGCGCCGGGGTTGGGCGTGGTGCCGCCGACGGTGAGCGCGTAGTCGACGGTGTGCGAGAGGCTGGTGCCCTGGCCCTTGACCACGACGGTCGAGGATCCCGGAGCCGCGCTGGAGGAGGTGGTCAGCGTCAGCGTCGAGGACTGGCCGGACTGCACGGTGGCCGGGCTGAAGGACGCGGTGACCCCGGCCGGGAGGCCCGACGCGGTGAGGGTCACCTGCTGGGCGGTGCCCGTGGAGATGGCGGTGGCGACCGTGGTGGTGACCGAGGCGCCCTGCTGGACGGTGCCCGAGGACGGGTTCAGGGCCAGCGAGAAGTCGCTGTTCTGGCCGCTCGGGGTGCACGTCGTGTCACCGGACTGGGCGGGCACGCTGATGGCGTCCCAGGCGGCCTTGGTCTTGTTGAACAGGTCGCAGGTGGTGTCCAGCGACTTGGCGGAACTCAGCGTCGCCGTGCGGTACTTCTTGTAGGACATGCTGGAGGTCTTCAGCAGCATGCCGCCGTAGAAGATCTTGCCGGCGTTCTGGACACCCACGCCGGTCAGCGTGGACTGGTTGCAGGTGCTGCTGTTCGGCTTGCCGCCGCCCGGGCTGGTGCCCTCGGCGAGCAGGTAGAACCAGTGGTTCAGCGGGCCGGCGGCCGCGTGCACCTCGGTGTTCGGTATCGAGGAGCTGTAACAGGCCGGGTCGTTGTTGACGGCCGGCGGGTTGTACATGTTGCGGATCGGACCGTTGCCCACGAGGTTGATCATCTCGCCGACGGTGTAGTCCGGGGTGTCGTACGGGGAGGGCTCGTTGATGAACGCCTCGGTCAGCGCGCCGAAGATGTCACCGGTGGCCTCGCCGAGCCCGGACTCCTGGCCGCTGGTGCCGCCCGGGGTGTTGGTGTCGATGGCGTGCCCGTACTCGTGGGCCACCACGTCCACGCCGGCGATCCACTCGTTGGCGTTGTTGTGGCCGATGCTGACCGAGCTGCCGTCCCAGTACGCGTTGACGTCGTTCAGGCCGACCTTCGCCGGGAAGCTGCGGCCGTTGCCGCTGACGCCGTTGCGGCCGAGCCACTGGCTCAGCATGTCCCACTGCTTCTGCGCGGCGAACATGAGGTCCACGCAACCGGTCTCCTTGGAGGTCGGGTTGCCCGTGCCCCAGGAGTCGGAGGACTTCGAGAAGACCGTGCCGCTGCTGTAGTCGGCGCAGCTCAGACCGGTCCGGTTCGGGTCGCGCAGGGAGTACGTGCCACCCGAGGCCGTGGTGTCGATGGTCAGCGGGTTCGGGCCGTTCCACTTGCTGTTGCCGCTGCCCGCGACCACCTCGTCGAAGGTGTCGACGACCTTGCCGGTGCGGGCGTCCACGAACACGTGGAGCTTGCTGGGCGCCTTGGCGGTCCGCCCGGTCAGGACGGTCTCCCAGGCCAGCACCGCCTTGTCGTCCTTGAGCTTGACGACGAGCCGACTGCTGTCCACCTTGTCGGTCTTGACCTGGCGGCCGCGCGAGACGGCCTCGGCGGCCTTCGCCGAGAACGAGGCGGTGGTCGACACGTCGATCACGGTCGCGGAGGCCGACTGGAGGGCGCGTACCCGGCCCTGGCCGTCGGCGAGGACGACCGCGTCGCCGCCGACGACCGGCAGGCCGCGGTAGCTGCGCTCGTACGCGACGGAGTACAGGTCCTTCACCCAGGGGGTGACCAGGCGCCGGTCGTACTGCTGCTGCGGGGAGTTGACCAGGCTGTCGAGGCCGCTGCGCACGGCCGCGTCGGCCGCGGCGACCGCCCGTTCGGCAGAGGCGGCCGGGCCGGGAACCGCGTTCTGCGAGGCGGTGGCGGTGGTGGCCAGCGTGCCGGCGAGGCCCGTGGTCAGCACCATGGCCGCGAGGGCGGCCATCCATCTGGTGGGCTGCAAGAGTCCACTCCGATCGTGTGGGGGGGATGGGACGGGGATGGGGCGGGGAGAGGCGGTGGGGCGGTCTGGCTGTTCGCGGCCGAGTATGGGTGTGTCCATGACGAGATCGGGACATCCCTGCCGACATAAGACCGGCGTTATGGTGCCGACGCGTGACGCTGCGTACGCTGCACGGATGCAGCTGGAGTTGAGACATCTGCAAGCCGTCTGCCAGATAGCGGAGACGGGAAGCCTGGGGGGTGCGGCGCGGATACTCGGGGTCTCCCAGCCGGCGCTCTCCGCCCAGCTGCGCCGGATCGAGCGGGTCACCGGCGGTGAACTCTTCGTCCGGGGCCGCCTCGGGGTCGAACCCACCCCGCTCGGCCAGTTCGTCCTGGCCAAGGCGCGCCGGGTGCTCAGCGAGATGGACGCCCTCGGCGCGGAGACCCGGGCCCGGACGGCCGACGCCCCGCTGCGCCTGGGCTGCATCCTGCTGGTGCTGATCGACGGGCTGATCGCCCGGCAGGACCTGGTCCTGTCGGGCCGGGAGATCACCGTGGACCTGGAGGACTCGGTGACCGCCCTGGTGCGGATGCTGGGCGCGGGCCGCTACGACGTCATCGTGTACGGAGAGGTGAACGACCACGAGGTGCCGCTGCCCGCGGGGGTGACGGCCCGCACCCTGGTCCCCAAGGAGCCCTTCTGCATCCGGATGTCGGCCCGCCATCCGCTGGCCCGGCTGGAGGCCCTGGATCTCGCGGACCTCGCCGACGAGCAGTGGATGACCCTGGTGGAGGACGACGACGGCGGACCCGAGGCGCTGGTCGAGGCCTGCGCCAAGGCCGGCTTCGTCCCCGCGCTGCGCTACCGGATCACCGACCGCATGATGCAGTACGACCTGATCTCCGCGGGCCGCGCCGTCTCCCTCAGCCAGCCCACCGCGCCCGCCGTGGCCGGCACCGTGATGCGGCCGCTGATCGGGGCGCCGATCACGGGCCGCATCCGGCTCGCCTGGAACCGCTCGGCGGTCTCGGCCCGCCAGGCGGAGCTCTTCTACCGGTCGGCGGCCTACGCGTACCTCGCCAATGTGGACAACAACCCCTTCCACCGGGCGTGGTGGGACGAGCATCCGGAAGCCCACCCGGTCCTCGACTGACGCCGTTCACAGAAGCTGACGTCATTTCATACTCCGTACATGGAACGGGTATTGGCATCCCTTTACGCTCTCCGCATGGCAGTGGCAGCCACACCATCCTTTGAAGTTGATGGGGCGCCTTCGGAGAGCGGGAGGAAATACGCATGAGCAAGAGAGTCCGTACGCAGGTCAGCCGGAGAGGCTTCCTCGCCGGCACCGCCGCGGCCGCGGCCGCCGCCACCGTGCCCGCGATCGGCCAGGCCGCCGCGGCCTCCGGGGCAGCGGCCGCCGGCCGTCCGAACATCCTGCTGATCGTCACCGATGACCAGCCCAAACAGACCGACTGGGCCCTCCAGAAGACCATCGGCTGGCTCGCCGGGCAGGGCGTGAAGTTCAACCACGGACACGTCACCACCCCCCTGTGCGCACCCTCCCGCTCCTCGGTGTTCTCCGGCCGCTTCGCCCACAACCACGGAGTGCGCAACAACGCCTCCTCGGCGGCCCTGGACCAGAACACCACCGTTCAGCGCTATTTGAAGCAGGCCGGATATCGCACGGGCCTCTTCGGCAAATACCTCAATTCCTGGAACATCGCGGACGCGCCCCCGCATTTCGAGGATTTCGCGCTGCTCCAGCCCTCGTACGTGGACGGCAAGTGGAACGTCAACGGGACGGTCCAGACGATCAACGGCTACACCACGAACGTCATCAAGAACCGGACACTGGGCTTCCTGGACAAGGCGACCACCGACACCCGGCCCTGGTTCGCCTACGTCACCCCGTACGCCTCGCACGGACCCCGTACGCCCGAGGCCAAGTACGCGGGCGTGCCCGTACCCGAGTGGAACGGACGCCCCTCCGTCACCGAGGCCGACCGCAGCGACAAGCCGCCCTACATCCAGGACGCCACCGGCACCCTGGAGGACGGCAAGCGCATCCGCGCGGAGCAGCTGCGCGTCCTCCTGTCGGTCGACGACGCCGTCCAGGCCTTCAAGAACAAGCTGGAGGCGATCGGCCAGCTGGACAACACCCTCGTCATCTACATCGGCGACAACGGCTTCGGCTGGGCCGACCACGGATGGACCGCGAAGTCGGTGCCCTACAGCCCCGCCCACGAGGTGCCGTTCTACCTCTCCTGGCCCGCCGGAGGCCTCGGGGCCGGCACGGTGGACAACCGCATCGTCGCCAACATCGACATCGCGCCCACCATCCTCGACGCCGCGGGCATCACCCCGAACACCCCGCAGGACGGCCGCTCGCTGCTGAGCTCGTACAGCCGGGACCACCTGCTCGTCGAATGGTGGAAGCAGGGCACCGGCCCCGACCACCGCACCTGGTCCTCCTACGTGGCCAAGGACAAGCAGTACGTGGAGTACTACAAGCTGCACACCGACGCCAACGGCACGGTGTCCGGCACCGGAGAGGTCACCTTCCGGGAGTACTACGACCTCGCCGCCGACCCGCACCAGCTGGTCAACAAGCTGTACCAGGCCACCCCGACGCAGGAACGGAACCTGGGCATCCCCGCCCTGGCCGCCCAGCTCGCCGCCGACCGGGTCGGCTAGCCACCAGACCTCCGGCCGGGCGCGCCACTCCGCGCCCGGCCGGACCGCATCCATCCCGCACGTTCACCGGAGCCCCCATGTCCTCCTCCTGCTGCACTCCGGGTCACGACGCCCCGGCCGGCGCCCTGACCCTGCTCGCCGCGCCCGCCGCGCCCGCGCCCCGGCCCGTACGCGGTCTGCTCGACCTGCCCGGGGGCCGGTTCCTCATGGGCACCGAGGACGCGGACGGGTTTCCGGCGGACGGGGAGGGCCCGGTCAGGGAGGTTGCCGTGGATCCCTTCCGGATCGCGCCGACCACGGTGACCAACGCCCAGTACGCCACCTTCGTCAAGGCCACCGGACACGTCACGGAGGCGGAGCGGTTCGGGTTCTCCTTCGTCTTCGCAGGTCTGCTCGTCGGCGAACTCGCCGCCACCGCGCCCGCCGTGGAGGGGGTCCCCTGGTGGCGGGCGGTGTCCGGAGCCGACTGGAAACATCCCGAAGGGCCCGGGACCTCCGTCGCCTCCCGGCAGAACCACCCCGTCGTCCACGTCTCCTGGAACGACGCGATCGCCTACTGCGCCTGGTCGGGCACCAGGCTGCCCACCGAGGCCGAGTGGGAGTACGCGGCCCGCGGCGGGCTGGAGCAGCGCCGCTACCCCTGGGGGGACGAACTCGCGCCCGGCGAGCGGAAGATGCTGAACATCTGGCAGGGCGAGTTCCCCGACGGCCCCACCGGGCCCCGGCTGGGCACCGTGCCCGTGAAGTCGTACCGGCCCAACGGCCACGGGCTGTACAACGCGGTGGGCAACGTGTGGGAATGGAGCGCGGACCCCTTCGCCCCGGGGCACCCCTCGCGGGCGATGCGCGGCGGATCCTTCCTCTGCCACGACTCGTACTGCAACCGCTACCGGGTCGCGGCCCGCAGCTCCAACACCCCGGACAGCTCCACGTCCAACATCGGCTTCCGCGTGGCCGCCTGAGGACAAATCAGCTCACCTGGACGACGAGACCGGCCACGTGGTCGGTGACCATGTCGAGGATCTCGGCGGCGGCCTCGTCGTCGCCGAGGACCAGGAAGTTCAGGGTCACCCCGTCGGTCATGGCCGACAGGTAGCGGGCCAGCACGCCCACCGGCACGCTGAGCTCGAACGGGTGGATCCGGCGCAGCTCTTCGAGCAGCTCGGTGTACGTGTCGCAGTAGGACTCGTACTGTTTGCGCGCCAGGTGCCCGAACTCCGGCTGGCGCAGAGCGTACTGGGTCAGCTCGTAGGTGAGCATGTGCGCGCCGGGGCTGGCCGCCACGTGGTCCCAGTACGCCTGGAAGCCGGCCCGGATGGTCTCGCGCAGCGTGGGCCTCGGCAGGATCGCGGCCTTCACGAGGGTGACGTAGTGCGCGGTGATGGTCTCGATGACCGACTCCAGCAGCGCCTGCTTGGAGTCGAAGCAGTAGTGGAACACGCTCAGGGAGACGCCCGCCTCGGCGGCGATGGACCTGGTCGTGGTCCTGGACACCCCGTCGCGGGTCATCGCGCGGATCGCCGCCTCCGTCAGCTGCCTGCGCCGGTCGGTCAACGGCATCCGTGCCATGTACGGGTTCCCCTTCGCTCCGGTGCGCCCCGAGCGGGGTGTCCGCGGGCGCACCGGCCCCGGACACCCCGCTCGACGCCGTCAGCTGCTGTATACGCCGACTTCGTACAGGGAGTAACCCCACTTGGTGCCGCGTCCCGCTCCGTGGACGCGTACGTACCGGGCCGGGACCCCGGAGAACCTCGCCGTGTCCACCCCGCCGTCACCCTCGACCGTGGACCAGGCCGTCGTCCAGTCCGTCCCGTTCGCGGAGACCTCGATGCGGTACGAACGCCCGTACGCCGCCTCCCAGTCCAGGGTGACCCGCTTGACCAGCTGCGAGGAGCCGAGGTCGACCTGAAGCCACTCGTCGTCGTGCCACTCGCTCGCCCAGCGGCTGCCGCGGCTGCCGTCGAAGGCGAGGCCGGGAGCGAAGCTGACGAAGGGGTTCCACCACTCGGACGTGCTCGCCGAGGAGGGCCGGCCCGCGGCGAGGTTCACGCCGGCCTTGTGCTGCTCCGACGCGCCCCAGGTGCGCAGGTAGGACTCGGCGCCCTTGAACAGGTCGTCCACCACGCCCTGTCCGCCGACGATGCGGATGTCCTCGATCCAGTCGGGCACCAGGCCGTAGTGCGAGGCGCCGTCGGTGTTGAGGTCCCACGTGCGCTGGCCGGTGGTCACCTTGTCGATGACGGAGCCGCCGTCGGTGCTGCGGAAGGGGTACGTCACCGGGTTCGGCGTGTTCGCCCCCCGCGGGCCGGGCCAGCCGCCGACGCCGTTCATGTCGGTGCCGTAGCCGTAGCCCACGTTGTACTTCTCGCGCAGCGCGTCGGTCCGCTTGGCCTCGGCACTGAAGCCCTCGGAACCGCCCATGTACGCGGCGGCGAAGCCGCCGAGCTTGTAGAGCCGCTCCATCCAGCCGAGGTCCATCCAGCTGTGCGAGGAGATCACGCCCGGGTAGTTCTCGCTCTCCATGATGTCGAAGGCCTGGCCGGCCGCCTTCACGCTCATGTGGTCGAGCTCGAGCATCATCTTGCGTTTCATCATGCCGCGCACCGCGTAGTCACCGAGGTCGGTGAGGCCGCGGGTGTTGCACTGGGCGCCCGAGGCGTACGAGGGCACGCTCACGCCCGCCGGCAGCTGCTTCTCCGCCGAAGCCGCGGGGGCCAGGCCGATGGGGTTGTCGTGCTGCGGGCCCTTGCACTCCTCCGTCTTCCAGAAGGTGCCCGTGGAGAGGAACTGCCCGACGTTGATGGCCGTTCCCAGCGCGCCCTCGTCGAAGCGGACCCCGCACAGGGCGTTGTCGAACTTGTGGCACAGGAACATGCTGCGCACGCCGAGGTTGTACAGCTCGTCGAGGCCCTTGTCGATGTCCGCCTGGCCGCACTGGGCGATGTCCAGGATCTGCTTGCAGCCGAAGGGCTCGGAGGTCTCGACGCCGAGGACCACGGCCAGCTTGCCCTGCTTGATCACCTCGCGGGCCTGGGCGGAGTCGGTGACGATGCGGAACCAGCCCTTGCCGGCGCCGCCGTACATCTTGTCGACGTACGCCTGCATGTCGTAGGTCTTCTTCGCCTCCAGGCGGATGGCGGTCATCTCGTCGCAGCCGCGGTCCTTGAAGAAGTAGACCGAGCAGATCACCCCGTTGGTGACGAGGTCGTTGACGAGGACGCGCTGGCCGCCGCGCCAGGCGCGCTCGATCCAGGCGTAGTAGTTCTGCTGGTGGGTCAGCGAGTCGT
Source organism: Streptomyces sp. NPDC002886 (assembly GCF_042888445.1). Taxonomy (NCBI): domain Bacteria; kingdom Bacillati; phylum Actinomycetota; class Actinomycetes; order Kitasatosporales; family Streptomycetaceae; genus Streptomyces; species Streptomyces sp. NPDC002886. Next base: position 1,000,535 of record NZ_JBIAPV010000004.1, on the reverse strand, counting down.
GGGCGGGCCAGTCCTTGAAGGTGGGCCAGCCGTCGGGGTCGTGCTTGCCGTCGCCGCCCTTGGTGATGAAGTCGAAGATCGCCAGGCTGCCGTCCGGGTAGTGCTCGGGACAGTCCTTGAGCGCGTCGGCGATCCCGGCGTCGGAGAACGGCTTCCCGCAGATCAGCCGGCCGCCGAAGCCCTCGTTGGACATGATGTGGTCGTGCGCGTCGACGAAGCCCCGGACGTTGCCCTGGGCGTCGGTGCCCTTGAAGGGCTCGCCGGTCACGTTGATCTGGGAGTCGGGCGCGGGCCGTGCGGTCGGGTTCCACCAGCCGTTGTCGGCCGCCGCCCCGGGCACCGGGCCCAGGGTGAGGGCCAGCAGGCCGAGGAGCAGGGACAGGACCGCGAACGGCTTGCGCCGCGGGCGGGGGAGTGGTTCCGGTCGTTGCCTTCGTGGTGCTCGGGGTTCTCGGCGTTCGTGGGTCATGGCCACTACTCACGTCCTCGGTCGGCGGAGGGCGCGGTCGAGGACACGGTCCACCGGAGGCGTGGCCGCCTTGGCACCTGTTTGTCATGTCCCGCGCAAGCATTGGGTCGAGAATCGCTACTGCCGGGTACAGAGTCAAGAGTCCGGGTCAGATGACCTGATGGATCGTCACCTTAGCGGCATGGCGGGCAGCCGTCAGCGGGATGCGGAGAACCGGCCGTAGCGCCCGGGGGTGGTGCCGACGACGCGCTTGAAGTGCCGGGTGAAGTGCGACTGGTCGTAGAAGCCCGCCGCGACCGCGACCTCGGCGGCCGGGCGGCCGTCCAGGAGCAGCCGGCGGGCCAGGGCGATCCGGCGCGAGACGAGGTACTGGTGCGGGGCGATGCCGAAGGCCCCGCTGAACGCGCGCACCAGATGGGCGGGATGGGCCTGGAGCAGGCCGGCCGCCTCCTCCAGGGACAGGCCGTCGGCCGCCCGCTCGTCCAGCAGCTCGCGCAGGCTCCGCGCGAGACCGGGGCCGGGGCCGGACCGTGCGGCCGGGGTGCCCGGGAGCTCGAGGCGGGGCCGGAGCAGCGTGCGCAGCCGCTCGCCGATCAGGGCCAGCCGGCTCTCCGCCTCGAACTCGTCACCGGGGGCCGCCAGCACCCGGTGGAGCTGCCCGACGCGGCGGCGCAGTACGGGGTCGGCGAGGTCGGGGCCGTCCACGGCGGCGCCGATGAAGCGCTCGTCCAGCAGGGTCGTGTCGAGGTAGACCACGCGCTTGCGGAACCCGTCCGGGGTCGCGGCCGAGCCGTTGTGCGGAACCTGCGGCGGGAGCAGGCTCACGGTGCCGCCCGGGGTGCCGCGGCGGTGGCGGTCCAGGTCGTAGCGGACGGCGCCGTCGTCGACGATCAGCAGGGTCCACGCGTCGTGGACGTGCATGGGGTAGGCGTGGGCGGTGAAGCGGGCGTGGAACACCTCGACGACCCCCGCGACCCGCGGACGCCAGGCCGAGACCTCCTGCTGGGGCTGCACGCAAAGAACGTACAAGACCGCGCGCGGGGACGCCCGGCAGTCTCAGGGCATGAGCGACGAGACGAAGACCGATACGAAGACCGAGACGAAGACCGAGGAGCAGGGCGGGCGCGGCGAGCAGCCCGGTGCGGACGCGCCCGTGCGGTTCGACACCAAGATCGCGGTGTTGCTGCGCGAGGACCTGGAGGCCTGGCAGCGGCTGAACGTCACCGCGTTCCTCGTCAGCGGGCTCGGTACGGCTCTCCCCGAGGTGGTCGGCGAGCCCTACGAGGACGCCGACGGGACCCCCTACCTGCCGATGTTCCGCCAGCCCGTACTGGTCTTCGAGGGCGGGAAGGAGACGGTGACGGCGGCTCACGCGCGGGCGGTGGGACGCGGCCTGGCGACGGCGGTGTTCACCTCGGACCTGTTCGGCACGGGCCACGACCGGGCCAACCGGGCGGCCGTGGCGGCGGTGGGAAGGGACCACTTGGACCTGGTCGGGATCGCCGTCCACGGAGCGCGCAACGCGGTGGACAAGGTGCTCAAGGGGGCCCGCATGCACCAGTGAGTGCCCCCCGAGCCGCCGGGAGCCGAACCGGTGGCGGGATGCCGTTTCGGCCACCCGGTGGTCGGGCAGGGTCGCTGCGGCGCGGCCCGCAGGGGGTCCCGGGGCCCGGCACGGGGGCCCCGCCCCGTGCTGCGCGGGGCGCTTCCGGCGCCAGTTCCTGAGCCCGTTCGTGGTGATTCTGTGGAGGTCGCCCGGGGGCCGTTCCCGGCCTGATCCCCGGCATCACGGGGGAGGCGAGCCATCGGACGCGAAACACGCCTCCGCCGCCCGTTCACGTGCTCTCCGTTTCTGCTTCACCGATCCGTGTGTCCCAGAGCCCTACGCCCCGTGGATTGTCATGCCCGCGGCCATGGGTGGGTGGCCGTTTTCCGGCCACGCACGGCTTGTGGGGAAGGGGGGCGGTCCGGTGTCTCAGCCACGTTTTCTGTTCGTGTCCTGGGTGGATGTAGAAAGACGTCAGGCGCCTGCACCGATGGCGGGGGGACCGCACGGGGTGTGCGGGAGCGGCGGCCATGGTGGCCAGGGAGGCCACGGCGGCCAGGGAGGCCACGGCGGCCAGGGAGGCCTGGGAGGCGGGCCCGACGCCGTCACCTGGCGCCTGGTCGGTTCCAACAATCACGAACTCGGCCGCAGTCCTTCCGTGTTCCGCGCCCTCGGCGCCTGCGGCGCCGCCGTGGAACGGCTCCGGGAGCGGATCGCCGAGGCCGTCCCGATCGTGGCGATGTCCACGGCCGCGGCCACGGCCGCGACGGCGGGTACGGCCAGGGCCGCGACGGCGGGCGCGGGTACGGGTACGGGTACGGGTACGGGTACGGGTACGGCTACGGGTCCCCGCGGGGTGGGCGGCGTGGTCCAGGGCGGATCCGGCGCCCTGTCCGGCTCCGGTGTCGGCGCCTGGACCTGGCAGCTCGTCCTCGACGAGCAGTGCGTGGCCGTGGCCGTCCGGACCTTCCGCCGCCAGCGCGAATGCCGGCACAGCCTCCAGCTGTTCCTGTCCGCCGCCGCCGAGGCGCAGGTGGCCTCCGGGGTCACCCACACCCGGCGGCTGCGCGGTCTGCGGCTGCCCGGTGCCGGGGACGCCCCGGGGCTGGCCCTGCGCGGGGGAGGCCCGCGATGACCGCGACCACGGTGATCCCCCCGGCCGTCCCCGAGGACGAGCTCATCACCCCGCGCGCCCTCTCCGGGAGCGGCGATCCGGCCGACCGGATCTTCCGCGGCTCGGCCCGAACCGCCGGCGCCGCCGTCCTGCTCGTCATGACCCTGGTCGGCGTCTTCCTCGGGGTCCGCGCCGTGAGCGCCCTGGACGATGCCGGCTGGACCTTCCTCACCACCTCCGCCTGGGAACCCGACTCCCACAACTTCGGTGTGGCGGCGGTGCTGGTCGGCACCCTGCTGATCGGCGGCGTCGCGATCTCCTTCGCGCTGCCGCTGGCGATGGGGACCGCGCTCTACATCACCGAGTACGCGCCGCGCCGCGTCAAGCAGACCCTGATCAGCCTCGTCGACCTGATGGCCGCGGTGCCCAGCGTGGTCTACGGCCTGTGGGGCCTGTTCCTCTTCCAGCCGCACGTGGTCGGGCTGTCCCGCTGGCTGACCACGTACCTGGGCTGGTTCCCGCCCTTCGCGGTCGACGGGGACGACCCGAGCGATCCGCTCAGCCCGAACACCTTCTACACCTCCTCCACCTTCATCGCGGGCATGGTCGTCGCGCTGATGGTGACGCCGATCGCCTGTTCCGTGATGCGCGAGGCCTTCGCCCAGGCGCCGCCCGGCGAGCGCGAGGGCGCCTTCGCGCTCGGCGCCACCCCGTGGGGCGTCATCCGCTCCGTCGTCCTGCCCTTCGGCAGGGGCGGGATCATCGGCGGCGCCATGCTCGGGCTCGGCCGCGCGCTGGGCGAGACCATCGCCGTCTATCTGATCATCTCCCCGGTCTTCGTGATCCAGCCGCACGTCCTCCAGAACGGCGCCATCTCCGTGTCCGCCCTGATCGCCCTGCGCTACGGCTCGGCCAGCCCCCTCGGGATATCCGCGCTCATGGCGGCCGGCCTCACCCTCTTCCTGATGACCCTGGTGGTCAACTTCATCGCCTCCTCGGTCGTGGCCCGCAGCCGCTCCGGAGCGGGGGCGGACGCATGACCGCCCTCACGCACAAGCCGCACCTCCCGGGCGCCGCCGACGCCGTGGACGGTCCCGGTGCCGCGAACGGTCCAGGTGCCACGGACGGCCCCGCCGCCACCGTCCGCCCGCCCGTGGTGCGGGACGGCGCCGGGGTCCCGCCCGAACACCGGCGCAACACCGCGACGCTGCACCTGCGCGACGTCCTGGCCATGGCGGGCGCGGCCGCCGCCGCGCTCTCCGTGACCGCCCTGCTGTTCGGCCGGCTCCTGCCCTTCAACGCGCCCCTCGGCTTCGTGGTCGTCCTCTACCTGGCCTTCATGGCCCTCTACGCCGTCCTGGTGTCCCTCGACGAATCAGCCGCCACCGTGCGGGCCCGCCTCGCGCAGGTCCTCGTGCACAGCGTCGCGGCCCTGCTGATGACGGCCCTGGTGTTCGTCGTCGGCTACGTGCTGATGCGCGGCTGGTCGGCCCTGGCCCACCTCAACTTCTTCACCGAGGACATGGCCTCCACCGGCCCGCTGGAGCCGCTGAGTCAGGGCGGGGCGCTGCACGCGATCGTCGGCACCCTGGAGCAGATCGGCATCGCGCTGGCCGTGTCCGTACCGCTGGGGCTGGCCTGCGCGGTGTTCCTCAACGAAGTGCCGGGCCGCTACGCCCGGTTCGTGCGCACCATCGTCGAAGCGATGACCGCGCTGCCCTCCATCGTGGCCGGCCTGTTCGTCTACGCGACCTGGATCCTGCTGCTCCACTTCGACAAGTCCGGCTTCGCGGCGGCCCTCGCGTTGTCCGTGATGATGCTGCCGATCGTCATCAGGGCCTCCGACGTGGTGATCCGGCTGGTGCCGGGCGCGCTGAAGGAGGCCTCCTACGCCCTGGGGGCCGGTCAGTGGCGCACCGTGTGGACGGTGGTCCTGCCCACGTCCCGGTCCGGACTGACCACCGCCGTCATCCTGGGCACCGCCCGCGGCATCGGGGAGACCTCCCCGGTGCTGCTCACCTCGGGCATCGCCAACGGGCTCAACGCCGATCCCTTCGAGGGGCCGCAACTCTCGCTTCCGCTGGCGGTCTTCAGCCTGGTCCAGTCCCCGGAGAAGTCCATGATCGCCCGCGGGTTCGGCTGCGCCGCCCTGCTGATGGGGCTGGTGCTGCTGCTCTTCGTGCTGGCCCGCGTCATCGGCGGCAAGGCCCCGGGCCGGCTCGGCCGCGGGGCCCAGCACCGCCGGGTGCTCGCCTCCGCCCGTGACCTGGAGCGGATGCGGGCCCGGGCCGCCGAGCGGGACCTCGCCCTGACCGAAGAGGAGGCCGGGGGGCCGGAGCCACAGGGGTGGCCGGCCGTACCTCCGCCCCGGGCGTAGCCGCCCCGCTCCTCGCGGCACCGCGCCGCGTCCATTCGTACGATCTGTGACCGATCAGGAGAGTTACCCATGCCCGGACGACCCCCGGCATACCCCGTGCGTGCCCCTTCGGGCGACCGCGCACCCGCCCGGCGCGGACGCCTGCTCGTCCGCGGACTCGCGCTGCTCCTGGCGGCGCTGGCCGCCGTCCTGCCCGGCGCGGTGCCGGCCGCGGCCGAGAGCTACGTACCGGTCTCCGGCGCGGGTTCCACCTGGAGCCAGAACGCCCTCGACCAGTGGCGGGCCAACGTCAAGCAGTACGGCATGACGGTCAACTACAGCGGTACGGGATCGTCCGACGGCCGCAACCAGTTCCGCAACGGCACCGTCGACTTCGCGGTCTCCGAGATCCCCTACGGGATCAAGGACTCGGGGGTCGTGGACCCGCCGCCCTCGCGGAAGTTCGCCTACATGCCGATCGTCGCGGGCGGCACGGCCTTCATGTACAACCTCAAGATCGGCAACCGCCGGGTCACCAACCTCCGCCTCTCCGGGGAGAACGTGGCCAAGATCTTCACCGGCGTGATCACCACCTGGAACGACCCGGCGATCAAGGCCGACAACCCGGGCCTCGCCGCCGCCCTCCCCGCCCGCAGGATCGTCCCCGTCGTCCGCTCCGACGGCTCGGGCACGACGGCCCAGCTCACCAAGTGGCTGAGCACGCAGCACGGGGGGCTGTGGGACGCCTACTGCGGCAAGGCCGGGCGCTCCACGCCCTGTGGGCAGACCTCCAACTACCCGACCATCGCCGGCCGCGGGTTCGTCGGTCAGTCCGGCTCCAACGGCGTCTCCGGCTACGTGGCCCAAGAGGGCAACATCGGCACCATCACGTACGTGGAGTACTCCTACGCGGTCTCCACGACGGGCTTCCCGGTCGTCAAGGTCCTCAACAAGTCGGGCTACTACACCGAACCCACCGCCCAGAACGTCGCCGTGTCGCTCGGCAACGCGCAGATCGACCCCGTCGACCTCACGCAGAAGCTGGAGGGCGTCTACACGGGGGCCGACGAGCGGACCTACCCGCTCTCCAGCTACAGCTACATGATCATCCCGACGGCGCAGGAGTCGAACTTCAACCCGCAGAAGGGCAAGGCGCTCGGCGCCTTCGCCTACTACTTCCTCTGCGAGGGCCAGCGCTCCGTCGACCGGCTCGGGTACTCGCCGCTCCCCATCAACCTCGTCCAGGCGGGTCTGACGCAGGTGCGCCGCATTCCCGGCGTGGTCGTGGCCAACATCGACATCAAGAACTGCCGCAACCCCACCTTCTCGCCCGACGGCCGGAACATCCTGGCCGAGACCGCCCCAAAGCCCCCCGCCTGCGACAAGCAGGGCCCCACCCAGTGCGAGACCGGCACCGGCGGCAACAAGAACCCCACGCAGCGCGGCAGTTCAGGTGGCGGCGGCGCCGCGGCCTCCGGCGGAGCCACCGGCACCGGCGGTGCGGCGGCCTCCGGCGGAGCCACGGGCGGTACGGCCGGCACGGGCTCCGGCGGAGCCACGGGGGGCACCGCGGGCACCGCCTCGGGCGGTACGGGCGGAGCCGACGGCGGAAGCGGCGCCGCGGCCTCCGGCGGTGGTACGGGTGACGGCTCGGCCAGCGGCGGCGCGGACGGCGGGGGAGTGGACCCGGTGACCGGTCAGCCCCTCGCGGCGGGCGCCGCCGACCTGTTCGGCATCCCCGTCACCACCTCGACCGGCATCGGCGGGTCCCTGCAGACCGTCCTGATGGTGCTCGGCGCCCTGATCCTGCTGGCCGTCACGGTCGCCCCTCCGCTGGTCACCCGGCGCCTTTCCCGGCGCGGGCGCACGGGAGGCGGGTCCTGATGGGCATCCCGTTCCGTACTCCGCTCCGCGCGTCGTCCCGAACCCCGCTCCGAAGCCCGCTCCGCACGCGCCGGATCCGGCTGCTCTTCGGCTCGCTCTGCCTCGTGCTGCTCCCCGTGGTCGCCACCTCCGGGCCCGGCGGCCTGGGGCCGCAGGCCGCGTACGCCGCCGGGGTGGACGCGAGCTCCGAGGTCACCGTGTCCGGGGCCGGCGATTTCGCCGACCTCAAGGTGACCGTCGGCCAGACCCGCAACCTCGTCGGCCAGGTCGTCAAGATCTCCTGGACCGGCGGAAAGCCCACGGTCTCCGACACCGCCTACAGCGCCAACTACCTCCAGATCATGCAGTGCTGGGGCGACGAGGCCACCGGGCCCGCCGCCGACCAGTGCCAGTTCGGCGCTTCCTCGGCCCTGGGCTCCGCCGGCAACCAGGCCGGGGCCTACACCAACACCCGCCAGCTCAACTACGGAGCCAACCTCCAGGACGCGGAGCACGAGCCGCTGCCGCCGCCCACCCCGAGCGGGATCTCGTTCGCCCCCTTCCGCACGGTGGGCGGCGACCCGGTCAGTCCGGGCAACTGGAACGAGTTCTACGACGTCAACAGCACCAACGAGGTTCCGTACGCCCGCACCAACGCCCGCGGAACCGGCGAAGTCTGGTTCGAGACCCAGACCGCCGTCGAGGCCCCCGGCCTCGGCTGCGGCACCGCGGTCCCCGGTTCCCAGGGCGCCCCGACCGGACGCGGCTGCTGGCTGGTGATCGTGCCGCGCGGCGAGAAGGAGGTCGACGGCAGCCCGTACACCGCGCAGTCCAGCGGGCAGCTCCAGTCCTCCCCGCTCAGCCCGGCCAACTGGAAGCAGCGCCTCGTCGTCCCGCTCGGCTTCGAACCCCTCGGCAGCTACTGCCCCATCGGCGCCGAGGAACGCGGCACCATCGGCAGCGAGATGGCCGCCGAGGCCATCACGCGCTGGCAGCCCGCCCTGTGCCAGACCGGCGGCAAGGCCATCTACGGCTACGCCCAGGTCCCCGACGAGACCGCCCGCGTCAAGCTGCTCTCCGGCACCCCCGGGCTGGTCTTCCTCGGCCGGCCGGCGCCGGCCGACCCCGTGCGCAAACCCGTCTACGCACCCGTGGCCCTCTCCGGCATCACCATCGGCTTCTTCATCGAGAGCCAGGCCGGATTCGAGGCGCCCGACGAGGTCAAGGCCCGCAACGGGGTCCGGCTGAGCAGCCTGCGGCTCACCCCCCGACTGGTGGCGAAGCTGCTGACCGAGTCCTACCAGGACGGCAACTCGCGCTTCGCCGACAGCACCGCGAAGAACCCGGTGAACCTGGGGCACGACCCGGAGTTCATGCACCACAACCCCGACTACGCGGGACTGGACTTCCCGGGCAAGCTCGGTGACGCCCTCGTCCCGCAACCGCTCGCCGACACCACCCGGCAACTGTGGGAGTGGGTGACCCGGGACCCGGCCGCCCGGGAGTTCCTCGACGGCACGCCCGACAACACCGGCGCCCACGGGGACGCCTCGTACGCCGGCATGGCCGTGAACCCGAACTACCGGGGGATCGCCCTGCCGGTGGACACCTTCCCCAAGAGCGACCCGTACTGCCAGCCCTTCCCCCTGGACCACCCCGAGTCCCCGCTCTGCATCCAGGACAAGCACCCCTACGCCACCGACATGCACGCGGCCGCGCGCGCCGCGAGCCGGGGCGACACCCTGGCCCGCACCTCCTGGGACGCCACGGCCACCCCGCCCACGTACAAGAAGGACCCGCCGCAGCTCGCCGGCTCGCGCGCCGTGCTCGCCGTCACCGATACCGCGACCGCCGACCGGTACGGCCTGGTGCGCGCCGAACTGCTCAACGCGGGCGGGAAGTTCGTCGCTCCCGAGCCGGCCGCCCTCCTCGCCGCCGCGAAGGCCCGCAAGGCCGGTGCCGACGGGTTCAGTTCACCCGACCCGGCGGCCGCGGACCCGGCGGCGTACCCGCTCACCGTCCTCACCTACGCCGCCACCGTACCCGCGGACCTTACGGAGGCGGAGGGCAAGGACTACGGCGCCATGCTGGCCTACGCGGCCGCCCAGGGGCAGACCCCGGGCGTGGCCGCGGGCAGCCTGCCGCACGGCTACGCCCCGCTGCCGCAGGCCCTGCGTGCCCAGACCCGGGCGGCGGCCCAGCGGGTGAGCACCGAGGCGGGCAAGAAGCCGACGCCGTCGCCGGAGCCCCCGGCGCCGAGCAGCCCGGCGCCGGGCGGCTCGGGCGGTACGCCGTCCGGTACGGGCGGCGCGGCCGCGGCGGGCGGCTCCGGCTCGGCGGGTACGGGCACCTCCGGCGCCGGGACCTCGGCCGCGGGCGCCGGCTCGGCCGCGGGCGGCGCGCCCGGGCCCGCCCCGGCCTCACCCGGCGCCGCCGTGACGACCACGGGCGGCGCCGGTACCACGGGCGCCACCGGTACCTCGGGCGCCCCGGCCGCGCAGGCGGTGGGGAGCACCCCGGACTGGGCCGTCGGAGCCATCCGCAACGTCCTGCTGATCTGCCTCGTGGTCGGGGCGCTCGCCGCCTTCGCGGGGCCGCTGCTCCCGCGCTTCCTGCCCGGGGCCCTGTCGTGGCTGCGGTCGCTGCGCGGCGCGGCGGGCGGGGCGGCCGTGGGTCTGCCGGCGGACTGGGCGACCCACAAGAAACCCGGCCCGAGGGACTGGAGCCCGCCGGACCAGGACTGAAGTCCGCGGACCAGCACTGAAGTCCGCGCCGCGGCTCCCACGACGAGAGGAGGTGATGCCCGGCGACGACCGTCTGACCAATCCGCGCCAACGGAACTTCATCCCACGCGCGCCGGGCACCACCCCGGGCGCAGCCTAGCTGAGGGGTCATCCCAAGTGAACAAGAAGAAAATCGCCTTCGGCATCTCGGCCTTCGCCCTCGCGGCGACCGTCGCCGGAGCCGGCCTCGCCGCCGCCGACCCGTCGGGCGCGCCGACGTACCGCCAGCTCTCCGGCGTCGGCTCCGACACGACCCAGGACGTCATGAACGGCATGGCTTCGGCCATCACCGTGGGCGGCCAGAAGGTCATCGGCTCCTACGACTCCACCGGCTCCGCGAACATCACCACCAAGGACCCGGCCAACGGGAACTGCACCATCGCCCGCCCGAACGGCTCGGGCGCCGGCCGCTCCGCGCTGCTCACCTCGCTGCAGGCGGGCAACGGCTGTCTGGACTTCGCCCGTTCCTCCTCGCTGAACCTGGCGGCGGCGGCCCCCGGCCTGACCTACGTGCCCTTCGCGGTCGACGGCGTCACGTACGCCATCACCCCCGGTTCGGCGATCCCGCGCAAGCTGTCGCTGACCGACCTGAAGGCGATCTACCACTGCGACCCGAACTACGTGGGTTCGGGCCCCAACTACGCCATGACGGTCTACCTGCCGCAGGCCGGCTCGGGCACCCGCAGCTTCTGGGAGTCCCAGATGGGGATCACGGACGCCGACGTCGTCGCCGGCATCCACCCCTGCATCAAGGACAAGAAGGGCACCACCCCGGTGCAGGAGCACGACGGCCGCCTCCTCGACGACAAGTCGATCGTGCCGTTCTCCATCGCCCAGTACCAGTCGCAGTCCTCGCAGACCATCGCGGACCTGCGCGGCCGCGCCATCCTCGGCACGGTCGACGGCACGGCGCCCACCGTCCTCAACAGCGGGTTCGGCGTGAAGCGCGACGTCTACAACGTGATCCCGACGAGCAAGGTCGCCACCGCGCCGTGGAGCACCGTCTTCGTCGGCGCCAACTCCGAGATCTGCAAGCAGACCTCGGTGATCAACACCTACGGCTTTGCCACCAGCCCGAACTGTGGCGACATCACCAAGCAGACCCCCTGACCCTGCCCCTCACCCTGATCGCCGCTCGAGCTTCACATTCTGGAGACGTTGTGCTGAAGAACAGAGTTTTGCGGACCATGGCCCTGGGGGTCGCCGCCGTGACCACCGCCTTCGCCGCGGGTCTGGCCGGGGCGAGCGCCGCGTACGCCGCCCCGATCGGCACCATCGAGATCAACCCGGCGACCGGCGCGGACACGTCCGGCATCGCGTTCACCACCTCGGCCGCCTGCCCGGCCAACGCCACCAACGTGCTCGTCACGGTGGCGGGTTCCGGCTTCCCGGCCGAGGGCCTGAACGTGGTGGGCAACTCGCCCATCGCGACCTACCCGACCGCCGCCAACGGCGGCATGGTCATCCCGCTCACCTCCACCATGCGGGACTACGCCAGCCAGGCGGGCTTCACCACCCTGCAGGGCAAGTACGACTTCACCGTGATCTGCCGCACCGCCTTCAACGGCACCAGCCTCGGCGACTACACCGGCGCGATCTGGTTCACCTCCAACACCACCTACCAGAACACCGACCCGGCGGTGAAGACCGACACCGTGACCTCCCTCGCGGTCGCCCCGGCCGGCCCCTCGCAGGCGGGCACCCCGGTCACCCTGACCGCGGGCGTCACCCCGGCCGGCGCCGGCGGCACCGTCCAGTTCAGGGACGGCGCGGCCGACCTGGGCACCCCGGTCACCGTGAACAACGGCACCGCGGCGCTCACCACGTCCAACCTGACCGCCGGTACGCACAGCCTGACGGCCGTCTTCACGCCGGCGAGCGCCTCGTACAACGGCTCGGCCTCCTCCGCCGTCTCCTACGTGGTCACGGCCGCCGCGGCCACGGCCACCACCACCGCCCTGGCCGTCTCCCCGGCCGGCACCGCGCCGCAGTACAGCCCGGTGACCCTGACCGGCACGGTCACCCCCGCGGGCGCGGCGGGCTCGGTGAAGTTCACCGACACCGTCGGCGGTTCCACCAGCACCCTGGGCACCGTCCCGGTGGCGAACGGCACCGCGGTGCTGAACACCAGCAGCCTCCCGGTGGGCAACCACTCCTTCACCGCCGTCTTCGTCCCGGCCAACGCGGGCGCGTTCCTGGGCTCCGACTCGGGCGCGATCCCGTACGTGGTGGGCGCCTTCGCCGGTGTCTCCGCCTCCGAGACGATCACCACCACCGTCACCTCGGGCGCGCTGGCCATCAGCGTCGCCAACCCGCAGGTCACCCTGCCCTCGCCGCTGCTGGGCGCCGACGGGGACCTGCTGACCACGGCCGGTTCCATCAACCCGGTCACCCTCACCGACACTCGCGCCGGCAACCCCGGCTGGACCGTCAGCGGCCAGGTCACCGACTTCTCCGACGGTGCCACCCACGCCATCAACGGCCAGAACCTGGGCTGGAGCCCGAAGCTCGTCGACAAGGCTCCCGCGCAGACGGTGACGGCCGGTTCCGTCGTCCCCGCCGCGCACGGAGCGGCCGCCACCGACCCGGGCACCGCGGGCCTCAAGTCCGCCCGCACCCTCGCCAACGGCACCGGTCTCGGTACCGCGCACGTCACCGCCGACCTGGCGCTGAACGTCCCGACCTCCACGGTGGCCGGCACGTACTCCGCCACCCTCACGCTCACCGCCATCTGATCCAGGCGTGAGCTCCGGGTCGGAGCGGCCGCGCTTCCCCGCGGCCGCTCCGGCCCGCCCCTGACGCCTGGACCCACCGCACCCCTTCTCCGGATCGGACGCCCGAGCCATGAACCCCACCGCCCCCGCCGCCCGGCGCGGCCGCCGCCCCGGCCCGTCGGCCGCGGCCGCCCCGCTCCCCAACCTGCTGCTCATGCTGCTCGCGCTGGCCGGGCTGCTCGTGCTGGTGGCCGTAGCACCCGCGCGGGCCGCGGCCTCGGCCCCGCACGCGCCCGGGGAGGACCGCAAGTCCACCTTCGGCGTGCAGCCCGCCGGACCGAAGGGACCCGACGCCCGGGCCCACTTCTCCTACGGGGTCACCGGCGGAGCCACGACCCGCGACCAGATCGCCGTCTGGAACTACGGCGAGCAGCCGCTCACCCTCGCCGTCTACGCGAGCGACGCGGTCAATACCCTCGACGGCGGCTTCGACCTGCTCCCGGCCGGCCAGGCGCCGAAGGACGCGGGCAGCTGGATCAAGCTGGAGAAGGCCAAGGTGACCGTCCCGCCCAAGGGCAACGTCATCGTCCCCTTCACCGTCACCGTCCCCCGCGACGTGACCCCCGGGGACCACACCGGCGGCATCGTCGCCTCGCTCGCCGCCGGAGCCACGGACGCCCAGGGCAACAAGGTCAAGCTCGACCAGCGGGTCGGTGCCCGCGTCTACGTCCGCGCCGCCGGGACCCTGACCCCGCGCCTGGAGGTACAGCAGGTGTCCGCCTCGTACGAAGGATCCGCGAACCCCTTCTCCACGGGTTCGGCGACCGTCACGTACACCCTGCGCAACACCGGCAATGTGCGGCTCGGCGCCCGGCAGGCCGTACGCGTCAACGGCCTCTTCGGCACCTCCGTCACCGCGTCCGGCGTCAAGGACCTCGGCGACGTGCTGCCCGGCACCGCGCTGACGATCACCGCCAAGGCCGACGGAGTGGCCCAGGTGGTGCGGTCCTCCGCCGTGGTCTCCGTCCAGCCGGTCGCCGCCCGCGACGGCGTGGACCCCAAACTTCCGTCCCTGACCCGCTCGGTGTCGCTGTGGACGGTGCCGTGGGCGCTGCTCGCGATGGTCCTCGTGATCACCGGGGGCGGGCTGTGGGTGTGGCGCCGCCGGCGTCTGGCCCGGGCCGCGGCCGCCGCGTCGGGCCGCAGGCGCGCCACCTCCGATACCAACGAACGCCAGAACGCCAAGAAGGAGTCCATCGTGCAGTTCACCCGCCCCCGCCGCCGAGCCGCGGCAGGTGCCGCCGCCGCGGCCGCCGCCCTCGTGGGCCTGGCCCTGACCGTGCCGACGACGGCCCACGCCGCCCCGACCGGCTCGGCGACGATCAACCCGGCCACCGGTCACGACGACAGCAACGTCGACGTGACCACGTCGGCCGCCTGTCCGGAGCCCGCCACGTACGTTCTGGTCAAGGTGGTCGGCAAGGGCTTCCCGGCCGAGGGCCTCAATCTGGTCGGCAACGCGCCCATCACCACGTACCCGCCGACGGAAACGGGCGGCCTGAGAATCCCGCTGACGATGACCATGAAGGACTACGCGAAGCAGGCCGGCTTCGCCACCCTGGAAGGCCGCTACGACCTGACGGTCGTGTGCCGCATGCCCTTCGGGCCGGATATTTACGGAGAGTTCGCGGGCTCCATGTGGTTCACCTCCGGCACCGACTACCAGACGACGGACCCGGGAACCGGGAACCCGACGCCCACCCCCACGCCCAGCCCGAGCCCGACCCCCACGTCGACCCCCACCCCTACCGCGACGCCCACCCCGACCCCGACCGACACGCCGACCCCGACCCCCTCGGACTCGACGTCCCCTACGCCGACCCCGACCGACACCCCCTCCCCGACCGGGTCGGCCTCCACCGGGACGACCACGAGCGGCGGCAGCGTGGGCGTCTCCACCAACGTCACGGGCGGAGCGGCCGGCGGATCCGGCGGCCCCGGCGGCGGCCTCGCCAACACCGGCGCCGACGCCACCACGATCAGCCTGCTCTCCGGGGCCCTCGTCCTCACCGGCGGCGGGCTCGTCTGGTGGGCACGCCGCCGCGGCCTGCTGACCTTCGCGGGCAACTGACCGCACCGGCCACCGCACCGGCCGCAGTACCCGCGTCCCCGCGGCACCCGCATCCTCAGCCGCGTTCGGAGAAGACACGAGATGACAGCCACCTCCACCCCGCCGGTGGACGTGCGCCCCGACCCCGCCGGAGCCCCCGGGGCCCCGGCGGGGCGTACGGGCTCACCCGGCCTGTGGGCCACCGGCGCGGCCCTGGCCATCCTGGGCGCCCTGCTCCTCGGCTTCGTCGCGGAAGTGGGCCCGCTCGGACACCTGCGCCACGAGCGGGACCGGCGGGTGGGGTACGCGCAGCTGCGGGAAGGGCTCGCCAACGCCACCGCGCCGCTGGGGCCGACCGAGCCCGGCACCCCCGTCGCCCTGCTGGAGATCCCGCAGATCGGGCTGCGCGAGGTGGTCCGCGAGGCGACCACCTCCGGGGTACTGGCCTCGGGGCCCGGCCACCGGCGCGACACGGTCCTGCCCGGACAGCCCGGCACGAGCATCCTCATGGGCCGGCAGGCGGGCTACGGCGGCCCCTTCGCCCACATCGCGGACCTGGAGCGCGGGGAGACCTTCCGGGTCGTCACCGGCCAGGGCGAGCACACGTACAAGGTGCTGGGCGTCCGGCGCGCCGGCGACCCGCGACCGGCCCGGCCGACCGGTGACGCGGCCCTGCTCACCCTGATGACCGCGGACGGGACCCCGTACATGCCGGCCGGCGTGGTGCACGTCGACGCCGAACTGACCTCGCCCGTGCAGCAGTCCGGCGGCCGCACCCCGGGGCGGCTGGCCGCGGACGAGGCCCCGCTCGGGAGCCAGACCTCGGCCTGGTTCCCGCTGGTCCTGTGGGCCCAGGCGCTGCTGCTCGCCGCGGCGGCCCTGGCCTGGGCGCGGATCCGCTGGGGCCGCGCGCACACCTGGCTCGTCGGCTTCCCCGTACTGGCCGCCCTCGGCCTGGCGGTCGCCGACCAGGCCGCCCTCCTCCTGCCCAACCTCCTGTGAACGAGGCCGTGATGACCACCCAGACGCTTCCCCTCCCCACCGTCCCGGCAACGGGCGCGTCCACCCTCGACGCCCGGGACATCTCGGCGTGGTTCGGCGGCCGCAAGGTCCTGAACCGGGTCTCCCTGACGATGCCCGGCGGGCAGGTCACGGCTCTGATCGGCCCCTCGGGCTGCGGCAAGTCCACCTTCCTGAGGATCCTCAACCGGATGCACGAGCTGATCCCGGGCGCCGAACTGGCCGGTGAGGTCCTGCTCGACGGCGAGGACGTCTACGCCCGCGGCCGCCGGCTCACCGACGCCCGCCGCCGGATCGGCATGGTCTTCCAGAAGCCGAACCCCTTCCCGGCGATGTCGGTCTACGACAACGTCACGGCGGGCCTCAAGCTGACGGGCACCCGCGCCTCCGCGGCCGACAAGGACGCGCTCGTGGAGGAGTGCCTGACCAAGGCCGGGCTGTGGAAGGAGGTCCAGGACCGGCTCCGCCAGCCGGGCGGCGCGCTCTCCGGCGGCCAGCAGCAGCGCCTGTGCATCGCCCGCTCCCTCGCGGTCCGGCCGCGGATCCTGCTGATGGACGAACCCTGCTCGGCCCTGGACCCCACCTCCACGCGCCGCATCGAGGAGACCGTGCGCGAACTGGCCGACGAGGTCACCATCGTGATCGTGACGCACAACATGCAGCAGGCGGCCCGGGTTTCCGACCAGTGCGCCTTCTTCCTCGCGGAACAGGGCACGCCCGGCCAGATCGTGGAGCACGGCCCCACGGCGGCCATGTTCTCCACCCCCGCCGACCCGCGCACCTCGGACTACGTCCAGGGCCGCTTCGGCTGACCCCGCGGGCTCCGCGGGCTCCGCGAGGCGACGGATGACCACGGCGGGGCGACGGATCACTACATTGGGGCGCATGCCTACGCCGTCCACGCCGCCCGTGATCCTTCTGCTGTCGGGGAGCCTGCGGGCCGGCTCCTCCAACGAGACCGTCCTGCGCACCGCGCGCGCCGCGGCCCCCTCGGGGGTGCGGACGGTCCTCTACGAGGGGCTGGCGGACCTTCCGCACTTCAACCCCGACGACGACGCCGATCCGCTGCCCGCTCCCGTGGCCCGGCTGCGCGCCGCAATCGCGGAGGCGGCCGGAATCCTGATCTGCACCCCGGAGTACGCCGGCACCCTGCCGGGTTCCTTCAAGAACCTGCTCGACTGGACGGTCGGCGGCACCGAGATCTGCGACAAGCCCGCCGCCTGGGTGAACGCGGCGGCCCCGGGACGCGGCCAGGGCGCGGAGGACACCCTGCGGACCGTCCTCGGCTACACCGGCGCCGACATCAGGGACGCGGCGTGCGTACGGATCCCCGTGGACCGAGGGACGGTCGGCGCGGACGGCACGATCACCGACGAGGCCGTACGCGCCCAACTCGCCCGGACCATCGCCCTGCTGGCGGCTTAGCTTCGGGGCGTGGCCTGCGGGTCGGGTTTCAGGCGGCGCAGGGTGTAGCCCTCGTGGGCCGGGTCCAGGGGTTTGGTGGCCTCCTTGAAGAGGTACTCGGCCCGTTCGTAGGACAGGCGGCGCCGGCCCGTGTCCGGGCAGAGGTCGGCCGGGGCGGGGGTGCGGGCCGGGCCGGGGCGGCGGTCGGAGAGGAACACCGGGCCCCGGGTGCGGCCGGCCAGCAGCAGGGGCAGGAGCCGGGCCGTCGCGGAGCGCCAGCTCACCCACGTGCGGCCCGCGCGGGCCCGGCGGTCCTCCAGGTCCAGGTCCTCCACGTTCAAGGACAGTACGGTCGTGACCCCCGCGGCCGATTCGTGCAGGAGCCGCCACAACGTCCGTTCGCGCAGCGGAACTCCGGGGTCGCTCCACAGCGCGTCGAGCATCGCGGGGTCCGGCGCGGTCGTCCGGAGCCGGGGCTCGGGGCGCCGCTCCAGCCCTGCCGCGAGTTCCTCCAGGCCGGCCCAGGCACCGAAGGAGCGTACGGCCGCACGGTGCCGGTTCCAGGTCCTGGCCGCCGCGGAGCCCCAGGCGGCCGTGCACACCCGGGCCACCTCCTCGGCCGTCAGCCCGGACAGCGGCGCCGCGTCGCCGAGGTCCAGGCGCAGGCGCCGCAGGGTCTGGCCGTACGAGCGGACCGTCGCCGCGTCCAGCTCCGCCCGGCCGAGGAAGCCCTCCGCGGCCCGGCCGAGGGTCGGACCCGGCGCCGGACCGGCCGGGCCGCCGTCGGCGGGTACCGCTTCGGCACGGCGGCGCAGGAAGGCGCGCTCGGCGGCGTTCTTGGCGAGGGCCGCCGCCCGGAGGAACTCCAGCCGCGCCTCCGGGCCGCGGTCCAGGCGCAGCAGCAGGTCTCCGCGGACGCTGGGCAGCAGGTGGTAGTCGCGGAGCACGGGATCGGCGACCAGGGAGTCGACCAAGTCGAGGCCGGCCTGCGGCCCGTGCGCCATCCCCAGCGCCACCGCCCGGTTGAGCCGGACCACGGCCGTCGGCAGGAGCCGGGCCAGCGCCCCGTACAGGGTCGCGATCTGCGCCCAGTCGGTCTCCTCGGCCGTGCGTGCCTGCGCGTGGCACACGGCGATCGCCGCTTGCAGCATGTACGGGCCCGGGGCCCCGCCGGCCTCCCGCGCGCGCAGCATCGCGGTGAACCCGCGGCGGACGAGCAACTGGTCCCAGCGTCCCCGGTTCTGCTCGTGGAGCTGGACGGGCTCGCCCGAGGGCCCGGTGCGCGCCGCCGAACGGGAGGCCTGGATCTCCATCAGCGCGACCAAGGCGTGGACCTCGGCCTCCCGGGGGGCCAGTTCGGCCAGCAGCCGGCCCAGCCGGAGCGCCTCGAGGCAGAGCCCCGGGCGCATCAGGTCGTCGCCCGAGGTGGCCGAATAACCCTCGTTGAAGATCAGGTAGATGACCTCCAGCACCGAGGACAGCCGCTCGGGCAGCTCCGACTCCCCGGGGAGGTCGAAGGGCACGCGGCGCTCGGCCAGCGTCTGCTTGGCGGCGGCGATGCGCCGGGTGACGACGGCCGCCGTGACGAGGAAGGCCCGGGCGATCTCCTCGGCCGTCAGTCCGCCCAGTAGTCGGAGCGTGAGCGCCGCACGGGCCTCGGTCGGCAGCACGGGGTGGCAGGAGAGGAACATCAGCCGCAGGACGTCGTCCTGTTCGGGCTCCTGCCGCTCCTCGCGCTCTTCCCGCTCGTGGGCGAGCTGTTCCTGCTTGCCGGCCAGCATCCGGGAGCGCCGGATGTGGTCGACCGCCCGCCGTTTGGCCGTGGTCGTCAGCCAGGCGCCGGGGTTGTCGGGGACCCCGGCGCCCGGCCACTGTTCGAGCGCGGCGACGAGCGCGTCCTGGGCGAGTTCCTCGGCCAGGCCGACGTCGTGCACCATGCGCGTGAGCGTGGCGATGATCTTGGCCGATTCGAGCTTCCAGACCGCGTCGATCGTCCGCGAGGTGTCCGGCACGGATCAGGGGCCGAAGACCTGCTGGACCACGCTCTCGCCGTCGCCGACGATCCGGCGGAAGCGGCGGGCCAGCTCGATCGCCTCTTCCCTGGACCGGACCTCGATCAGCGCGAAACCGGCCACGGCCTCCTTGGCCTCGGCGAACGGCCCGTCCGTCACGGTGATCTCCTCGCCGGAGGAGGCCACCAGGATGCCGCCCGGTTCCAGGCCGCCCGTGGCCAGCAGGACGCCGGCCGCGGTCAGCTCCTCGATGAACTTGCCCATCTCGGCGTACAGGCGCTCGTCGGGGGCGGTGTCGGAAGGCTTCGTCGTCATCAGGTAGCGCATGGGGACTCCTCGTCTCGTGGTGCCGAGCTGCTGCCCGCACCTTGCCTACACGTCGAACGGGCGATGTGACAGGGAACGCGCGCATTCCCTGTCGGTTTTCTGGTTCGACGTATCAGCGAGAACCGAACGAGAGCCGCGTACGACGAACCCGAGAGGCACCCGCCATGAGCACCCAGGCCCCCACCGCCACCGCCACCCGCTCCTCCTCCGCTTCCTCCTCCGCCGCCACCACCCGCGCCCTGCTCACCTGCGCGGTCGTGGCCTCCCCGCTGTGGGCGGCCGTCTCCCTGACCCAAGCCGCGACCCGGCAGGGCTTCGACATCACCCACCACCCGCTGAGCGCGCTGAGCAACGGAAGCCTCGGCTGGCTCCAGATCACCAACTTCCTGCTCGCCGGAGCCCTCCTCGCCCTCGGGGCGACCGGCCTGCGCCGGGTCCTCGGCGGTACCCCGGGAGGCACCTGGGCGCCACGGCTGGTCCGGATCGCCGGCATCGGCATGATCGCCGCCGGAGCCTTCGTCATGGACCCGATCGACGGCTTCCCCGTGGGAGCCCCCTCCGCGCAGACCGCCGCGCTCACCTGGCACAGCTACGCCCACTTCGCCGCCGGGTCGGTCACCTTCACCTCGCTGATCGTCGCCTGCTACGTCCTGGGCCGGCACTTCGGCCGGGCCGGGAACCGCCGCTACGCGATCGCCTCCAGGGCCGCCGGTACCGCCCTCCTGATCGGCAACGGCTGGGCGATGGCCGGCGGCCGGGCCGGCACCCTGACCCTGGCCGTCGGAGCCGTCACGGCGCTGCTCTGGATCTCCGTGGTGGCCCTGCGCGGCCGCCGCGGCATCTGAACGGACGGGGCACCCGGCCGTGGGGCGAGCGCCGCTCGCCCCACGGGCGTGCGTGTGGATCACTCGATAGACTTGCGGCGGGAGGCGCCTGATGGGCACGGCAGCGAACCGGGGCCTTTACACGGGGCGGGCCTCCGGCCTGATCGGACGGCAGATCGCCGGCTACCGGATCGAGCGCATCATCGGCCGGGGCGGCATGGCCGTCGTCTACCAGGCGAAGGACCTGCGCCTGGACCGTACGGTCGCGCTCAAACTGATCGCCCCGGAGCGCGTCCGGGACGAGGTCTTCCGGCGCCGCTTCGCCCACGAATCCCGGGTCGCCGCCAGGATCGAGCACCCGCACATCGTGCCCGTCTTCGAAGCGGGGGAGACCGACGGGGTCCTGTACATCGCCATGCGGTACGTGATCGGACCGGACCTGAGGACCCTGCTGGACCGGGAGGGCCCGCTGCCCGTCCCGACCGCGCTGCGCATCGCCGCCCAGGTGGCCTCCGCGCTCGACGCCGCCCACGAGCACGAGCTGGTGCACCGGGACGTCAAACCCGCCAACATCCTGGTCGCCGAGGGCACCGACAGCGACCACCCGGAGCACGTCTACCTCACGGACTTCGGGCTGACGAAGAAATCGCTGGCCCTCACCGGATTCACCACGGCGGGCGAGTTCGTCGGCACGATCGACTACGTGGCGCCGGAGCAGATCTCGGGGCGCCCGGTCGACGGCAGGTGCGACGTCTACAGCCTGGGCTGTGTCGTCTACGAGTCCCTCGCCGGCGGGCCGCCCTTCGTCCGGGACGACGCCCCCGCGCTGCTGTGGGCGCACCAGTACGACAAGCCGCCTCCCCTGACGGAGAAGCGGCCCGATATCGCGTCGGCTGCCGACTACGTGCTGGCGAAGGCCCTGGCGAAGGTCCCGGAGGACCGTTACGACTCCTGCCTGGAATTCGTGGCGGCGCTGCGTGCGGCCACCGCCGTCGCCACCGCCGCCGCACCGGCCCGGCGGGCCGCTCGGGGGCCGGCGGAACCGGGGAGCCAGGCGCCGCCCCGGGAGCCTCC
The DNA here is from genome assembly GCF_042888445.1 of Streptomyces sp. NPDC002886. Classification (NCBI taxonomy): domain Bacteria; kingdom Bacillati; phylum Actinomycetota; class Actinomycetes; order Kitasatosporales; family Streptomycetaceae; genus Streptomyces; species Streptomyces sp. NPDC002886. The sequence continues at coordinate 978,919 of NZ_JBIAPV010000004.1, read as the reverse complement.
GGACTGGGCCCGGCCGGTGTTCACGGATCCTTAGGGTCCACAGGCTTCGGGTCCACGGGCTTCGGGTTCAGAGGCCCATGGAGATGGCCAGGCGGGTCATTTCCGCCGTGGTGTTGATGTTCAGCTTGGCGCGGATGCGGCGCAGGTAGGCGTCGACCGTGTGCTTGGAGAGTCCCATCGAGCGGGCCGTCTGCACGTAGGTGCGGCCGGCGGCGATGTGGCGCAGGGCCTCCTGCTCGCGCGGGGCGAGAACGGTGGCGGGGGCTTCGGCTTCGGTGTGCGGTGCGACCAGGGTGAGGCTCATGGGACTTCCTCCGACATCGGGCTCGGTCATCACGGCTGCTCGCACCTTTGAAAGCAGAAGACATATCCACGAATGTGTGTGTATGTCCGTGTTAAAGAGCATGTCGGGGGGAGTTCACCAGCCTGTCCGTCGTCCGTCACGGGCGCGTAACAGGGCAGGGGAGAAGGTCCTCAGAAGTCGACGAGGGACTGCTCGGCCCAGATGGTCTTGCCGACGAGGGTGTGCCGGGTGCCCCAGCGCTGGGTGAGCTGCGCGACCAGCAGCAGCCCGCGCCCTCCCTCGTCGAAGATCCGGGCCCGCCGCATGTGCGGGGCGGTACCGCTCGAGTCCGAAACCTCGCTGATCAGCGTGGTGCCCTCGTGGATCAGCCGCAGCTGCACGGGCGGCGAGCCGTAGCGGATGGCGTTGGTGACCAGTTCGCTGACCACGAGCTCGGTGACGAAGGCGGCCTCCTCCAGCCCCCAGGCGGCCAGCTGGTCGGTGGCGTTGCGGCGGGCCTGCGCGACGAAGGAGGGATCGGAGGGCAGGTCCCAGACGGCCACCTTGTCCGTGTGCAACGCCCGGGTCCGGGCGACGACCAGGGCCACGTCGTCGTCGGGGCGGTGGGTCAGCATCGCCGTCAGCACCCGGTCGCAGACGGTGTCCAGGCTGGAGGCGGGCCGGATCAGCGCCGCCAGCATGCCGTCCAGGGCCTCGTCGATGTCGTGCTCGCGGGTCTGCAGGAGGCCGTCGGTGTACAGGGCGAGGAGGCTGCCCTCGGGAAGGTCGACCTCGATGGTCTCGAAGGGCAGGCCCCCCAGGCCCAGCGGTGGCCCCGCCGGGACGTCGAGGAGGTACGCGGAGCCCTCGGGGGAGACCACGGCGGGCGGGGGATGACCGGCCCGGGCGGCGGTGCACCGGCGGGTCACCGGGTCGTAGACCACGTACAGGCAGGTGGTGCCGATGCCCCCGGCCGTTTCCCCGCCCGTCTCGTCCGCCGCCAGGTGGATGATCAGGTCGTCGAGGTGGGTGAGCAGCTCGTCCGGCGGCAGGTCGACGTCCGCCAGCGTGCGCACCGCGGTGCGCAGCCGGCCCATGGTGGCGGAGGCGCGCATGCCGTGTCCGACGACATCGCCCACGACCAGGGCCACCCGGGCCCCGGACAGCGGGATCACGTCGAACCAGTCGCCGCCCACACCGGCCTCGCCGCCGGAGGGCAGGTAGCGGGAGGCGATTTCCAGCGCCGACTGCGCGGGCAGCGTGTGCGGGAGCAGGCTGCGTTGCAGCGTCATCGTGGTGGTGTGCTCCCGGACGGTCCTGCGCGCCCGGTGGATTGCGGTGGCGGCCCGGGCGGTGAGCTCCTCGGCCAGCCGCAGGTCCTCCAGGTCGAAGGGCTCCCGGCCCTGCTGACGGCTGAAGAGGGCCAGGCCGAGGGTGACCCGGCCGTCGCGCAGCGGCACCAGCATCATCGAATGGGTCCCGTGCTCACCGATCCAGCCCGCCCCGGGATCCTGCGCGACCCACCGGGCGACGGCCGGGTCGGCGGTCCCGTACACCGCGCCGCGTCCCGCGGCCAGACACTCGACGGGGGGCGACAGCGCCGGGTAGACGGCCCGGTCGCCGACCGCGAACCGGGCCTCCTGGCTCCCGCCGAGCACCGAGCGCACGGCGCTGCGGGACACCGTGAGCGGACCGCTCCCGGGCGTCGGGGTCTCGCCGCGCGCGGAGGGTTCCAGCAGGTCGACGACCGCGAAGTCGGCGAGCCGGGGGACGGCCGCGTCGGCCAGTTCCTGCGCGGTACGGGCATTGTCCGGCGGGGTGTCGACGCGCGCACCGGCCAGGGTCGGCGGGAGCGGCTGCCTCGGGGCGGCGTCACCGGCCGGCCTGTCCTGCGCGCTCAGGTACACGGCCCGTACCCGGCCGTCCGGACCCGGTACGGGGGCCAGGGAGGTCGCCCAGCCGTGCGCGGAGCCCGCGCCGGGCGGCCGGACGAAGCCGTCCACGGCCTGCGGCTCGCCCGTCTCCAGCACCCGGCGCATCCCCCGCTCGGTCTCCTCGCTCACCGGGTCGGGGGCGATCTCCGACAGGCGCAGCCCGCGCATCTCGGCCTCCGTCAGGGAGAGCGCGCGGTGCATGCCCGCGTTCGCCCGGACCAGCCGCAGGTCCTCGTCGAAGACCGCCATGGCGCAGGGGGAGCGGTCGAAGGCCCATTCGCCCAGCGGCCCCTCCCAGGAGGCGTCGGGCGCCCCCGTCACGGCGGACACCACGAACCACTCGGCCGCCTCGCCGAGTGTCGCCCTGCGGTGCGCGAGCAGCGCCGAGTCCAGCCGGCGGCCGTCCCGGTGGCGCAGCGGGACCGTGCCGCTCCACCGCTCTTGCCCGGGCGCGACCGGCCGCGCCGCAGGACCCGTACCGCCGGATCCGGCGGGCCCGCCGGATCGGTCGGACCGGTCCGCGAGCAGGTCCGCGGCGGGCCGCCCCACGACCTCCGAGGAGGCGTAGCCGAGCAGCCGGCGGGCCTCCTCGCTCCACCCGGTCACGACGCCCTGGTCGCTGACGGTGGCCGTGGCCGTGTACGAGGCCCCGGGGGAGGCGTGCACCGGGGCCTCCGGGGAGGCGTGCGTCGTCCGGGCCGCCCGCTCACCGGGAGGGGTGGGAAGTTGCTCCATCGCCGCTCATCTCGCCTTCGCTGGCCAGGGGCTCCACTGACAAGCATCATCCGGAGCGGCAAGGAGCACCAACGCAGTGCGGTCACCTGCCCGGGCGCCCCTGGACCGGGGGGTCCGGGAGCCCGCGCTCCCGCGCGGGGACCACCGCGCGCGGGTCGACCGGGGCGCCCAGGACCGCGAGCCGGGCGAGTGCCAGGACGAAGGTGCGTCCGTCGTCCGGCACCTCCCCGGTGACGGGGACGAGGTGGACGTCGCGGCCGGGCAGGATCCGGCGGACCGCGGCCAGCAGCGAGTCCCCGCCGGCGACCTGGAGGAAGACGCGGGCCCCCTGGCCGTAGGCGGTGCGGACGGCATCGTCGAAGCGGACCGGCGCCGAGGCCTGCCGGAGCCACAGGGAGCGCAGCCGTTCGGGGTCGGTGCAGACCTCCGCGTTCACGGAGGACACGAAGGGCACGGCGGGGACGGCGATGCGGCGGGTGGCGAGGCCCGGGCGCAGGGCCTCCTCGGCGCGGAGCCCGGTCGCGGCCCGCCGCAGGGCGGCGCCCCGGTGCACCAGCAGCCGGACGGCGTCCACGTGGGTCAGCGCCCCGGCCGCGGCGGCGGCCGCGAACTCGCCCGAGTCGTGGCCCAGGACGAGGTCGGGGCTGATCCCGCAGTCGGCGAGGACGCGGGTGGCGGCGATCTGGACGGCGCCGAGCAGCGGCAGGCACACCTCGCTGGCGGCGAGCCTGCGCCCGAGCTCCCCGTTGTCCACGGGGAACACGTGGGAGACCCCGGACGTCTGCGACGTCCGGTACGCGGAGGCCTCGCCGTACAGCAGGTCGGCCAGGTCGAAGCCGAGGTCGGCCCGGGCCACGGCGCTCAGGACGCAGACGGCCGACCGGTAGGCGGGGAACCTCGCGTAGAGGTCCCGCATCATGTCCGGCCGCTGACTGCCCCGACCCGGAAAGAGGAAGGCGGTACGGCGCTGCGCGGCCGGCAGCGGGGCGTCGGCGGCGAAGGCGCCGTCGCCGAGGTCGCCCCGGGCTCCGGCGAGGAGCTGCTCACGGGCGTGGCGCAGCCGCAGGAGGAGTCCGGCCGTGTCGGTGGCCACGATCGCGAGCCGGGCCACCCGGGGCGCCCGCGCGCCTAGGGCGTGGGCCAGGGCCGCCAGCGGCGTACGGTCCGCCGCGTCGAGTACGTCGAGTAGCTCGCCGATGTACTGGTCCAGGAGCTCCGGGTTTCCGGCCGAGAGGAAGACGAGCTGGGGCCGACCGGTGCCGGGGACTCCTCCGGAGCCGTGGGCGCCTCCGGTGCTCCCGGTGTCCGCGGAGCGGTCCGGAAACCGGGCGGGGCCGGCCGCGCGGTCCGGAAACCGGGCGTCCTCCGGGGCACGGGCGGGGCGCGGGGTCGTGGCCGGCCCCAGGACCACCGTGTGGCGGGGGAGCATCAGAGCCGACGTGAGCAGTTCCGCGACGGCCGCCGCGGACAGGGGGTGCCCGGTCGGGGCCGTGCCCGCGGCGAGGTGGCACAGGGCCAGGTCGCCGTCGGCCGGGCCGTCTCCCTTGAGCACCGCGTAGACGCGGTCTCCGGCGGCGAGGGCCTCGGCGAAGGGCCGCAGGACGAGGACACCGGCGCCCGCGCCGAGGACGAATCCGCCGCCCACCGCGTCGAACGGGTGGCGCACCCCGGTTCCGGACGGGGCCCGGAGCCCGGAGGAGCCGAGCGGGCTGCCGGGGGTGGGGCCGAGGTGCACACCGGCGACCACGTGGTGCGGGGCGCCGGGGCGGTCCACGGAGGTCCGGTGGCCGGGGATGCCGGGGGTACCGGGGGTGCCCGGGACGCCGGGAAAGCGGCGGCCGAGTCCGATGATGGCGATGTCGGTCATGGTGGTCTGCCTCCGGTCCGGACGGCGTCGCTCCTGCGGTGCGCAGGACGGTCGCTCTCCACCGTGCCCGGAGGCGGCGCGGGGGCGTAGACCCGGCTATTCGTTACTTGACAGGCGCCCGGGAGTGGGCGCTGCGGCCGCCTCCTGGAGGTGCGCGGCGATCATGGCGAGGTCGTCGGCGATGTCGAGGATGCCGCTCGGATCGGTCGTCGGGGTCGAGGCGCCGGTGACGCCCGCGTAGAACACGTCGAAGCGGCCGTCGCCCTTGTCCAGGTAGCCGGCGATGGTGATGGCGCCGACGCCCAGGCGGTCGTTGAGGGCGTCCAGCCCCACCGCGGCGCCGGTCTTGGCGCACACCTTGCCGCGCGCCGGGCAGTCCCGGCAGTTCTCGGCCGGCAGGCCGCCGACCCCGAGGACCGGCAGGGCCTCGCGGGAGAGGCGCGCCTCGGGGGCGTGGCACGGCCCCATCCGGCACGCACGTCGCCCCGATCCGGCCACGGCAGGTCGGTCCGGGGGTGTCGGCGTACGTTGGGAAGGAAGGGGGGCGAGGCCGCGGCAGGAAGGGCTGACCCATGGCGCACACGGCTGGTGCCCACGGCACGAACAAGGTGGCGCACTTCCTGGAGAGCCCCTTCGTGGGGCTGTCCCCCTGGATCCTCTTCGCCTTCGTGGTGGGGCCCGGACGCTTCGAATGGGCGGTGGGGCTGGCCCTGGCCATCTCCGTCTGCCTCGTCGTCGGCAGCCGCCTGCTGAATCCGGGATCCTCCCTGAAGATCCTGGAACTCTCCGACGTCGTGTTCTTCGCGGTCCTGACGGTCGTCGGGATCTTCGCCAGTGACGGCACGCGACGCTGGCTGGAGACCTACGCGGGCGAGGTCGCGAACGTCTCGCTGTTCCTCATCGCCTTCGGATCCATCCTGGCCGGAGTGCCGTTCACCCTCCAGTACGCGCGGGAGCAGGTCGACCGGAAGTTCTGGGACACGCCGGTCTTCAAGCGGACCAACTACCTGATCACCGGGGTCTGGGGGCTGGCCTTCCTGATCAACGCGATCGTCGGGGCGTACGGGGACCTGGTGCTGCGCGATCCGAACAACATCTGGACCGGATGGATCATCCAGATCCTCACCATCGTCGGAGCCCTGCGCTTCACCGAGAAGTATCCGGAGGCCGTACGGGCCCGGGTCCGGGCCGGCGCCGAAGGGCAGGCCCCGAGCGGTTCCTGACCCCGTACGGGCCGTGGGGGCCGCCGCGGATCACCGCGACGGCCCCCACGGGTGCGAGGCGCCGGATCAGCCGGTGAAGCCGGCCGTGATGGAGGTGAACTGCCAGTCGCTCTGCGCGATTCCCGAGCAGGTCTCCTGCAGGCCGCCGCCGGGGCAGCCGCGGTCGCGGTTCACCGACCAGAAGGCGAGGCGCGCGATGTGGTGGGAGTTGGCCCAGTTGCGGATGTCGGTCCAGTTCTGGACGGTGGTGGTCTCCTGGGTGTCGCTGATGCCGTTCATCCCCGAGATGCCGATGTGGGAGTACGCGGTCGCGTCGTCCCAGCCGTAGACGGACTTCAGCTTGGCCTTGAGGCCCTCGGTCGCGCTGACGGTGCTGGCGTACATGTCCGTCGAGGCGTTGCCGAAGTCGAACGGCATGATCGTGAAGACGTCGATGCCGGCGTTCAGCGCCTTGGACTGCTCGATCAGCCGGTTGCCCCAGCTGGTCGGGCCGGTGGTGGAGGTGCCGAAGGTCAGGATGGTCTTCAGGCCGGGGTTGTTCTGCTTGACGATCTTCAGGGCGCCGAGGATGCGGTCCTGGACCACGGCGTTCTCGAACTCGTCGGTGTTCTCTATGTCCACGTCGATGGCCTTGAGGCCGTACGCGCTGATGACCTGCTGGTACGCACCGGCCAGGGCCTCGGCGCTGGAGCAGTTGGGGCCGAGCTTGTTGCCCTGCCAGCCGCCGATGGAGGGAACGATGTCGCCGCCGGCCGCGCGGATCGAGGCGATGGTGCTCTGGTCCACGCCGCCGGTCAGCGGGCGCTGCCCGTCCCAGGAGGCGTTGCAGCCGCCGGAGGAGAGGATGAACGCCATGGTGAACCACTTGGTGCCGGTCGCGTTCATGACGGTGGTCGGGCTCGGCGGGTTGCCCCAGCCCAGGTAGAGGTACGGAGCGGCCTGCTTGAAGCCGGTCGGCGGCGTGGTCCCGGTGTCGGTGGTGACGTTGACGGTGTTCGAGGCGGCCGAGGTGTTCCCCGCGGCGTCACGGGCGCGCACGGTGAACGCGTAGGCGGTGCTGGGGGTCAGGCCGCTGACGGTCGCGCTGGTGGTGCCCGAGGTGGCGACCTTGGTGCCGCCCTGGTAGACGTCATAGCCGTTCACGCCGACGTTGTCGGTGGACGCGGACCAGCTCAGGGACGCCGTGGTGGAGGTCTTGCCGGTGGAGGTGAGGCTGCCGGGCACGGTGGGGGCCTGGGTGTCGACGGTGCCGCCCGGGCCGTCCAGGGTGATGTCGTCGGCGTAGTAAGTGCCCTGCCCGTACCAGCCGTTGAGGTAGATCTCGGCGCTGGTCTGGGAGGCGCCGGTGGTGAAGGACACGGTCAGCTTGGTGTAGGAGGCCGCCGAGGGGGTCCAGGTGGAGGCGCCGCCGGTGACGCCGAGGTAGACGTAGCTGCCCTTGACCCAGGCCGAGAGCGTGTAGGCGGTGTTCGGCTGCACGGCGACAGTCTGGACGCACTTGGCGTTGTCGCTCGCACTGGCCGCGCCGGCCAGTGCCTTGCTCCCGCCGTGCACGGGCGAGCCGACCACGGAGCCCAGCCCGCCGGAACAGGACCAGCCGGCCGTGGTGCCGGACTCGAAGTCGCCGTTGGAGAGGACGTTGGCGCCGAAGGCCGCCCCGGGGGAGGTCAGTACCGCGGCCGCGCCGAGCAGGGTCGCGCCGACGGCGCAGGCCAGCCGGGTACGGGTTCGGGATGGGGTACGCAAGGAAGTGCCTCCAGTGGAATGGGGGGACGGCGGGGAGCGCAGACGCGAAGGCGTGGGCGTCGTGCGGCCCGTCGGGGACGCGTGGGGACGGGGCGGCGGGCCCGTGGGTGGGGGGCCTGCGGCCGGGCGGGCGTGGGCAGTTGATGTCGTATCCGCTTCGTGTGCGCTCCGTGGCCGGGAACCTAATCCTCCGGAAGGACCGCCGTCAACAGGTCTGGACCAACTGATAGGTGGTTATCTCAATCGGAAGGTTTACTAACCGTGATGCTTGACAAGCCTCCCGCCCCTTCGGAAGCATGTCGCGGTGCCAGCCTCCCGCCCCCACCACGTCGCCGTGCTCGTCCTCGAAGGGGCGAAGCCCCTCGACGTCGGCATCCCCGCGCAGGTGTTCACGACCCGCGCGAGCATGCCCTACGAGGTCCGCGTGTGCGGCGCCGCCCCGGGGCTCGTGACCGGAGGTGACGGCCTGTCGTACTCCGTCGCCCACGGCCTCGAAGCCCTCGCCTGGGCCGACACCGTCTTCGTCCCCGGCTACCGGTTCCCCGACCGCGAGGACCCGCCGCGGGCCGTCGTCGAGGCGCTGATCGCCGCCCACGACCGGGGCGCGCGGCTCGCCGCCATCTCCACGGGAGCCTTCGCGCTCGCCGCGACGGGCCTGCTCGACGGCAAGCGCGCCACCACGCACTGGCACTACACCCGGGCGCTCGCGGCGAAGTGGCCGCTGGTCCGGGTCGACGAGAACGTCCTGTTCGTCGACGAGGGCTCCGTGCTGACCTCGGCCGGAGCCGCCTCCGGCATCGACCTGTGCCTGCACGTCCTGCGCAGCGATCTCGGGGTCGCCGCGTCGAACCACACGGCCCGCCGGCTGGTCGCGGCCCCCTACCGCAGCGGCGGGCAGGCGCAGTACGTGCAGCGCAGCGTGCCCGAGCCGCTCGGCCCGCGGTTCGCCGCCACCCGCGAGTGGGCGCTGCACCGGCTCGGCGAACCCCTCACCCTGGAGGTACTCGCCCGGCACGCGGCGGTGTCCCCGCGCACCTTCTCGCGTCGGTTCGCCGAGGACACCGGTTACACGCCGATGCAGTGGGTGATGCGCGCCCGCATCGACGTGGCCCGGGAGCTGCTGGAGCGCTCGGAGCGGAGCGTGGAGCAGATCGCCGCGGACGTGGGCCTCGGCACCGGGGCGAACCTGCGCCTGCACTTCCAGCACATCCTGCGGACCACGCCGAGCGAGTACCGGCGCACGTTCGCCCGGGGCGAGTGAGTCCGCGGCCGCCTGCGAGTGGCGCGATCCTTGCGGACCGTGGCGATCGCGCCGCTGTCGCCGACGCTCCCGACCCGCGAACCTGGTGGAGAACCCAAGGGACAGGGAACAGGGAGACACCATGACTCGCATCGCCATCAACGGATTCGGCCGCATCGGACGCAACGTGCTCCGCGCGCTGCTCGAACGCGACAGCAAGCTCGAGGTCGTCGCCGTCAACGACCTCACCGAACCCGCCACCCTCGCGCGGCTGCTCGCCTACGACACCACCTCCGGCCGGCTCGGCCGCCCGGTGACCGTCGACGGGGACGTCCTCGTCGTCGACGGCCGCCGCATCAAGGTGCTCGCCGAGCGCGAGCCGTCGCAGCTGCCCTGGGCGGAACTCGGCGTGGACATCGTGCTGGAGGCCACCGGCCGGTTCGCCACCGCCAAGGCCGCGAGCGCCCACATCGACGCCGGTGCCAAGAAGGTGCTCGTCAGCGCACCGGCGGACGGGGCCGACATCACGCTCGCGTTCGGCGTCAACAGCGACTCCTACGACCCGGCGCTGCACACGATCGTCTCCAACGCCTCCTGCACGACCAACGCGCTCGCGCCGCTGGCCGCCGTACTGGACGAACTCGCGGGCATCGAGCACGGGTTCATGACCACGGTGCACGCCTACACGCAGGAGCAGAACCTCCAGGACGGTCCGCACCGCGACCCCCGGCGCGCCCGTGCCGCCGCCGTGAACATCGTGCCGACCACGACGGGCGCCGCCAAGGCCATCGGCCTGGTCCTGCCGAACCTGGACGGCAAGCTCTCCGGCGACTCCATCCGCGTCCCCGTTCCGGTGGGCTCCATCGTCGAGCTGAACACCACCGTCGCCCGCGACGTGACCCGCGAGGACGTCCTGGCCGCCTACCGCGCCGCGGCCGAGGGCCCGCTCGCCGGCGTACTGGAGTACTCGGACGACCCGCTGGTGTCCTCCGACATCACGGGCAACCCCGCCTCCTCCATCTTCGACTCGCAGCTCACCCGCGTCGAAGGCCGCCACATCAAGGTGGTCGCCTGGTACGACAACGAGTGGGGCTTCTCGAACCGGGTCATCGACACGCTCGAACTCCTCGCGAGCCGCTGAGGCCGGGCCACCGCTCACCAGGCGCGGGGGGGGGCCGGGGGGGGGGGCGCCCCCCCGCCCCCCCGGGGGGCCCCCCCCCCCCCCCCCCCCCCCCCCACGAAAAAAAAAACAGAAGGTGGGCACAAAAGAGCCGGGGGTTGTGGG
>NZ_JBIAPV010000004.1:477592-968596 GCF_042888445.1 Streptomyces sp. NPDC002886 | reverse complement strand
GGGGGGGGTGCAGACCCGCGGCCCCCCGCCCCCCCCGCCCCCCCCGGGGGGGGGCGCCCCCGCCCCCCCCCCCCGGGGGGCGCGCGGGGGGGGGGGGGGCCCCCCCCCCCCCCGCGCCCGCTTGTACCGTCCCTTCCCGGCCACGCGCAAGCCTTGAGACAGAAAATCCTTGATGTCGCACTAGACTGGCGGGTTGTTTGGCGCTGGACCGGAACAACCTGGGCAGACCCGGGCTCCGCCCGGCGACCCGGAGGCTTCCGGGAACACGACGCGAGGGCCGATGGCAGCCACACCAGAGCACGGTGAAGTCACTCTGCTCGACGACGGAACCGGGCTCGACGGGCTCGACGAAGGGGCCGCGCCCGACGCCGGGGACCGGGCCGCCGAGCCCGGCAAGCAGGCCCTGTTCACGGCCGGACCCGCCGCCCCGGCCCGTACCCTCGTCGACGTCTTCGAGGCCTCCGTACGGGCCCACCCCGACGAGCTCGCCCTGGACGACGGAGCCACCCGGCTGACCTACCGGGCGCTCGCCGTCGAGGTGGAGCGCCGGCGGCGCGCCCTCGCGGCGGCCGGAGTGGGGCTGGGGGACCGGGTCGGGGTCCGGGTGCCGTCCGGCACCAACGAGCTGTACGCGGGCATCCTGGCCGTCCTCGCGGCGGGCGCCGCCTACGTGCCCGTGGACGCCGAGGACCCGGACGAGCGGGCCGACCTGGTCTTCGGCGAGGCCGGAGTACGGGCCGTGCTGGGCGCCGACCAGCGCATCGAGGTCGCCGCGCCGGGCAAGGAACCCGCCCCCGCGAGCGCCCCCGCCGCCCGCCCCGGCCCCGAGCACGACGCGTGGATCATCTTCACCTCCGGCTCCACCGGCAAGCCCAAGGGCGTCGCCGTCAGCCACCGCAGCGCCGCCGCCTTCGTGGACGCCGAGGCCGCGCTGTTCCTCACCGAGGAGCCCATCGGCCCCGGTGACCGGGTCATGGCCGGACTGTCCGTGGCCTTCGACGCCTCCTGCGAGGAGATGTGGCTGGCCTGGCGCTACGGAGCCTGCCTGGTCCCCGTCCCGCGCTCGCAGGTCCGCAGCGGCGCCGACCTCGGCCCCTGGCTGGCCGAGCAGGAGATCACCGTGGTCTCCACGGTGCCGACCCTGGCCGCCCTGTGGGAGCCCGAGGCGCTCAACGAGGTCCGGCTGCTGATCTTCGGCGGCGAGGCCTGCCCGCCCGAGCTCACCCAGCGGCTGGTCACCGAGGGCCGCGAGGTCTGGAACACCTACGGCCCCACCGAGGCCACCGTCGTCGCCTGCGCCTCCCTGCTGACCGGCGAGGAGCCGATCCGCATCGGCCTCCCGCTGAACGGCTGGGAACTGGCCGTCGTCGACGAATCCGGCGAACCGGTGCCCATGGGCGGCAGCGGCCAGCTCGTCATCGGCGGCGTCGGCCTGGCCCGCTACCTCGACCCCGCGAAGGACGCCGAGAAGTACGCCCCGCTGGAATCCCTCGGCTGGGAGCGCGCCTACCGCAGCGGCGACCTCGTCCGCGCGGAACCCGAGGGCCTGGTCTTCCTGGGCCGCGGCGACGAGCAGATCAAGCTCGGCGGGCGACGCATCGAGCTGGGCGAGGTGGACGCCGCCCTCCAGGCCCTGCCCGGGGTCGCCGGCGCGGCCGCCGCCGTCCGCACGGCGCGCAGCGGCAACCAGCTCCTCGTCGGCTACCTGGTCACCCAGGACGGCTGGGACCACGCGGCTGCCGTGACGCGGCTGCGCGCCGAGCTGCCCGCCGCCCTCGTACCGCTGCTCGCACCGGTCGACGAGCTGCCGACCCGCACCTCCGGCAAGGTCGACCGCAACGCACTGCCCTGGCCGCTCCCGGAACTGGAGACCAGCGGACCCACCGAGCAGCTCTACGGCACCGAGGCCTGGCTCGCCGAGCAGTGGAGCGAGACCCTGGGCGTGACCGTCACCGGCGCCGCCGACGACTTCTTCGCGATCGGCGGCAGCAGCCTCGCCGCCGCCCAGCTCACCACCCGGCTGCGCACCCGCTACCCGAGCGCCGCCGTCGTCGACATCTACCAGCAGCCCACCCTGCGCAAGCTCGCCCGGCACCTGGAGAAGTCCGCACAGGACGACGGAGCGGTCCGGACCATCGCGCCCGTGCCGCGCCGGACCGCGGTCATCCAGTCCCTGCTGCTGATCCCGCTGTTCACCCTGGTCGGACTGCGCTGGACGGTGGCGGTGCTCGCCCTGGGCAACGTCCTGCACTGGTTCGGGGCCTACCCGTGGGCGCCCGCCGCCTCCTGGTGGCTCGTCGCCGCCGGCGCCGCGCTGCTCTTCAGCCCGCCCGGCCGCCTCGCGATCGCCGCCGGCGGCGCCCGGATGCTGCTGCGCGGGGTGAAGGCGGGGCGCCACCCGCGCGGCGGAAACGTTCACCTGCGGCTGTGGACGGCCGAGCGGCTGGCCGAGTACTCCGGCGCGACCTCGCTCACCGGCTCCTGGCTGGAGCGCTACGCGCGGGCCCTGGGCGCCAAGATCGGCCCCGAGGTGGACCTGCACTCGCTGCCGCCCGTCACGGGCATGCTCAAACTCGGCCGCGGCTGCGCCGTGGAATCCGAGGTGGACCTCTCCGGCCACTGGCTGGACGGGGACCGCCTGGAGATCGGCGCCGTGAAGGTCGGCGCGGGCGCCGTGGTCGGCACCCGCAGCATCCTCTTCCCCGGCGCCCGCGTCGGAAAGCGGGCCGAGGTGGCCCCCGGCTCCGCCGTGGTCGGCCAGATCCCGACCGGCCAGCGCTGGGCCGGAGCCCCCGCCGGCAAGCTCGGCAAGGCCAAGCGGAACTGGCCCAAGGAGCGCCCGCCGCGCGGTCTGCCCTGGCGCGCCGCCTACGGGGCGGCCGGCTTCTGCCTCACTTCCCTGCCCGTGCTCGCCGCCCTGCCGGCCCTCCTGGTGGCCGCCCGGTTCGTGCCCGCCGACGCCGGAGCGGGCCGGGCCCTGGCCGGAGCGCTGCTCGCCGTGGTGCCCGGGGCGCTCGCCTTCGGGTTCGCGTACGCGGCCCTCATCCTCGTCTCCGTACGCCTCCTCAGCCTCGGTCTGCGCACGGGCGTCCACCCCACGCACAGCAGGATCGGCTGGCAGGCCTGGACGGTCACCCAGCTGATGGACCTCTCCCGGGAAACCCTCTTCCCGCTGTACGCCGGGCTGATCACACCGGTGTGGCTGCGGCTCCTCGGCATGAAGATCGGCCGGGGCGCCGAGGTCTCCACCGTGCTCGCGCTGCCGAGCCTCACCACCGTCGGCGAGGGCGCCTTCCTCGCCGACGACACCCTGACCGCCCCCTATGAGCTGGGCGGCGGCTGGCTGCGGATCGGACACTCCGAGATCGGCCGCCGGGCCTTCCTCGGCAACTCCGGCATGACCGCGCCGGGCCGCTCCGTGCCGGACGACGGGCTGGTCGGCGTCCTGTCCGCCACCCCGAAGAAGGCCAAGAAGGGCAGCTCCTACCTGGGGCTGCCGCCGGTCCGGCTGCCGCGGTCCACCGCGGACTCCGACCAGAGCCGGACGTACGATCCGCCCGCGCGGCTGTTGTGGGCGCGCGGGCTGGTGGAGCTGTGCCGGCTCGTCCCGGTGTTCTGCTCGGCCGCGCTGGGCGTCCTGACCGTGGCCGCGTTCTGCACGCTGGCCGCGGCGGACGGGCCCGGCCCGTGGGTGACCGCGCTGCTGTCCGGTGCGGTCCTGCTCGCCGCCGGGGCGGCCGCGTGCGTGGTCTCGGCGGCCGCGAAGTGGCTGCTGGTCGGCCGGCACCGGACGGGCGAGCACCCGCTGTGGAGCGGCTTCGTGTGGCGCAACGAACTGGCCGACACCTTCGTCGAGGTGCTGGCCGTGCCCTGGCTGATCGGCTCGGTGCCCGGCACGCCGGTGCTGTCCCTGTGGCTGCGCGCACTCGGTGCCCGGATCGGCCGGGGCGTGTGGTGCGAGAGCTACTGGCTGCCCGAGACCGACCTGGTCACCCTGGGTGACGCGGTCAGCGTGAACCGGGGCTGCGTGTTGCAGACGCACCTCTTCCACGACCGGATCTTGAGGACGGATACTGTGGTCCTGCGTGAGGGCGCCACCCTGGGCCCGGGCGGAATCGTCCTGCCCGGGAGCACGGTCGGGGCCCGCAGCACTCTGGGTCCCGCCTCCCTCGTGATGGCCGGGGAATCCGTTCCCGCCGACACCCGCTGGCTGGGCAACCCGATCGAGGCGTGGCGGTCCTGAACGGCGGGTCCGGGCGATCGGAAACGGGCGTCCGGGCCGGGCGGCACCAGCACGTCGTACGAGCACAACGCAGGGAGCGGAAGCGGCAGTGAACGGCCAGAAGACAGCGGCATCGGACCCGTACTTTCCGGCCAACGGCGACCACCGTTACCGCGTGCACCGGTACGAACTCGCTCTGGAGTACCGTCCCGGCCCCAACCGGCTCGCCGGGACGGCCCGCCTCAGCGCGATCGCCGGGCGGGCTCCGCTCACCGAGTTCCACCTCAACCTGGCCGAGTTCAAAATAGGCCGCGTCCTGGTGAACGGCCGCGCCCCGCACTACAGCCACCGCGGCGGCAAACTCCGCATCCGGCCGCCCAAGCCGCTGCCCGCCGGCGCCGCCTTCACCGTCGAGGTGCACTGGGCGGGCAACCCCACACCGGTGCGCAGCCCCTGGGGCGGGCTCGGCTGGGAGGAACTGACCGACGGCGCGCTGGTGGCCAGCCAGCCCGTCGGCGCGCCCTCCTGGTACCCCTGCAACGACCGGCCCGCGGACAAGGCCTCGTACCAGATCTCGGTCAACACCCCCTCCGCCTACACCGTCGTGGCCGGCGGCAGGCTGCTCACACGGACGACCCGGGCCTCCACGACCACCTGGGTGTACGAGCAGCCCGCGCCGACCTCCACGTACCTGGTCGGGCTGTCCATCGGCATGTACCAGACGGTGCTGCTCGGCGACCCCGGGCTCGGCGGGGTCCCGCAGAGCGCCCACGTGCCGGCGCACCTGCTGCCCCGGTTCTCCCGCGACTTCGCGCGGCAGCCCGCCATGATGCAGCTCTTCGAGGAGCTGTTCGGCCCCTACCCCTTCGGCGAGTACGCGGTGGTCGTCGCCGACGAGGAGCTGGACGTGCCGGTGGAGGCCCAGGGGCTCTCGCTGTTCGGCGCCAACCACGTGGACGGCGTACGGGGCTCCGAGCGGCTCATCGCCCACGAGCTCGCGCACCAGTGGTTCGGCAACAGCGTGACCATCGCCGACTGGCGGCACATCTGGCTCAACGAGGGCTTCGCGAAGTACGCGGAATGGCTCTGGTCGGAGCGCTCGGGCGGCCGCACCGCGCACGAACTGGCCGCCGCCGCGCACCGCTTGCTGTCCGGGCAGCCGCAGGACCTCCTGCTGGCCGACCCGGGACGCAAGCTGATGTTCGACGACCGCCTCTACCAGCGCGGCGGCCTGGCCGTGCACGCGATCCGCTGCGCACTGGGGGACGGCCCGTTCTTCCGCATGCTGCGGGAGTGGGCCACCGTGAACCGCCACGGCGTGGTCACCACGGCCGGCTTCACCGCGCACGCGGCCCGCTACGCGCACGAACCGCTGGAGGACCTCTTCAGGGCCTGGCTCTGCGAGCCGGCCCTCCCGCCGATGCCTTCGCGGGTCGGGACGTCCTAGGCCGGGGACTCGTAGGACATGGCCCGGCGGCCGGCTCAGGTTCCGGGGAGGATGCGGCGCGTTTCGTAGGCCCACATCGCGATCTCGACCCGGTTGCGGGCGCCGAGTTTGGCCATCAGGCTGGCCAGATGCGTCTTCACCGTGCTGAGGCTGATGTGCAGAGCGTCGGCGATCTCGGTGTTGGTCAGCCCGCGAGCGACGGCGAGGAGCACCTGCTCCTCGCGGGCGGTGACGGGGGCGACCGGCTGGGTCGCGGGCCGGCCGGCGGGCAGGTCCGCGAAGGCCCGGAGCAGACGGACGGTGACGCTGGGCGCGATGAGCGCCTCACCGTCGGACGCCGACCGGACGGCCTGCGCCAGAAGGTCCGGTCCCGTGTCCTTGAGGAGGAATCCGCGGGCGCCGGCACGCAGGGAGCCGTAGACGTACTCGTCGAGGTCGAACGTGGTGATGACGACCACGGCCAGCGGGTCGGCGACGCCCGGGCCGGCGACCAGCCGGGTGGCCTCGAGCCCGTCGAGCACGGGCATGCGGATGTCGAACAGGCAGACGTCGGGGCGTAGTTCGCGGGCCAGGCGGACCGCTTCCCGCCCGTCGGCTGCCTCTCCGACCACCTCGATGCCGGGCTGGGCGTTCAGCATGATCCGCAACCCGGTGCGGATGATCGTCTGGTCGTCAGCGACGAGGACGCGAATGGACACCGCTCGCGCTCCTCGCTCTCGGCAGTTCGGCTTCGACACGCCAGCCCCGGTCCGGACCCGGGCCTGCTCGTAGTGTGCCGCCGAGCAGGGTCGCGCGCTCGCGCAGTCCGGTAAGTCCGTATCCCTCGCGACCCCGGCCGGTGCGCCGGCCGTTGTCGCGCACGCTCACCCGTACCGTGTGCCGTTCCGCGGCGACCCGAACCACGAGCTCGGTCGCGTCGACCGCGTGGCGCAGCGCGTTGGTCACCGATTCCTGCACGATCCGGTAGACGGCCGCGTCCACGGCCGGGGGCAGCGCGTCCAGTTCGCCGTCGAGCCCCAGGTCGACCCTGAGACGACCACCCGGGGTGCGCACCAGGCGCTCCAGATCCGCGACTCCGGCAGGGGGCGCCAGCTCGGCGCCGACCCCGCGGTCGCGCAGCGCGGCGACCATGGCGCGCATTTCCTCCAGCGTGCGCGCCCCTTCCTCCTCGATCCCCTCCAACGCCTCGACGGCGGCGGACGGTTCGGTGCCCGCGACGACCCGGCCCGCCTGGGCGATGATCACCATGGCCGACACGTGGTGGGCCACCGTGTCGTGCAGTTCCCGGGCGAGCTGCTCGCGCTCGCGGGAGCGCACCTGCTCCAACAGCCGCTCGCGAGCGGTCACCCGGAACCGCACGGCGGCCCCGACCACGCCGGGCAGCAGCAGGAAGAGCAAGGCCAAGACCTTTTCGAGGACCGGGATCTCTTCCGTGACGACACACAGCGCGCCGGCCGCGAGGATCACCGCGCCGCCCAGCACGATCTCGCGTCCCGATCCCCACCGGGTCAGCGCGTACACCAGTACGAGCACGACCGCGCTGGTGTCCAGGCCGACGGGCTCGAGCGGTGCGGCGACGAGCGAGGCCACCGGAAGGAGGATCACCGAGCCGAACGCCAGCGTCACCATCGCCAGCGGGCGGCTCCGGCGCCACAGGGTCAGCAGGCACAGCCATACGGCGACCACCACCGCCACCGGCCGCCACACGAGGTTCTCGCGCAGGCCGGCCTCCAGCGCCACACCGGCAAGGCCCGCGGCGAGCAGCGCCCAGTCCCGCCGCACCCGGGCGGGCGCGTCGGGCGGCCGGGGTTCGGTCCACAGGGTTCGCAGGTCGTCTCGGAGCACGGTTCTCAGCCTAGGGACCGCGGCGCGGCGCGCATCGGCCGAAAGGACGGGTCGTCACTCCGCCCCGGGGCCGGGGGATTCGCGGCCCGCGGGCCGATGCCGCGGAGCGCCGTGGCGACGAGCCTCGGCATCGGTGGCCGTACAAGGACGGCCACCGAGGTGGTTGGAGGACCCGATGCTCTCGAAAGCCCTGTTGCGCCTGGGCGCAAGCGCCGCCCGCCATCCCTGGCGGGTGATCGCGGCATGGCTGCTCGCCGCCGCGCTCGCCGTCCTCGCCGCCGTCGCCTTCGGCGGGCGGACCGCGGACTCGATGACCGTTCCGGGGCTTGACTCCCAACGGGCCGCGGAACTGATCGAACGGGCAGGCACCGGGCAGGAGGGGATGACCGCCCAAGTGGTCGTCACCCCCCTCGGCGCCGGTGCGACGTTCTTCGACGACGGCGCGCGCACCGCTCTCACGCGGCTGCGGGCCGAGGTGCAGCGGCTGCCGCACGTGCTCGGCACGAGCGACCCGGCGGGGGCGCTCGACACGGGCGGGGACACCGCCGTGCGCGGCGGCCTCGTCTCGGCCGACGGGCGGATCGCGGTCGTCCGGGTGCAGTACCCCGACCAGAGCCGGCTGTCGGCCGAGGACCTCGACGCCCTCGTCGATCTCGGCGACCGGATGCGCGCCGAACTGCCCCTGCGCATCGAGATGGGCGGGAACCTCTTCTACGCCTTCTCGGACCCCGACGGCGGCGCGAGCGAGCTGATCGGCCTCCTCGCCGCGGCCGCGATCCTGTTCCTGGCGTTCGGTTCGCTCGTCGCCGCCGCGCTGCCGATCGGCATGGCGGTCTTCGGGCTGACCATCGGGGTCGCCACGATGACGGTGCTGGCGGGGGTCACGGACGTCCCCACCTTCGCACCGGTCCTGGGCAGCATGGTCGGGCTCGGAGTGGGCATCGACTACGCGCTGTTCGTGCTCGCCAGGCACCGGGAGTACCTCGCGTGCGGGCTCGATCCGCAGACGGCGGCCGGACGAGCGGTGGCCACGGCGGGTCGGCCGGTGGTCTTCGCCGGCGGCACCGTCGTCGTGTCGATCCTCGGCCTGGCGGTCGCGAACGTGCCGTTCATGACGGTGGGCGGGGTCGCCGTCTCGATCGTCGTCCTGACGATGGTGCTCGCGTCGGTGACGCTGCTGCCGGCCTTCCTCGGCGCGGCGGGCCCGCGCCTGGCCCGGACCGGCCTGCTGGGCCGGGCCAGGCGGACTGGGAAGCCGGGCCGACTCGCACGGCGGCGGGACCGGGAGGCAGGCGCCGACCGAGCCGCCGGGTGGCGTCGCTGGATCGGGCACGTCAGCCGGCACCCGGTGCCGTACGCGGTCGGCGCGGCAGGGCTGCTGCTGACCGCGACGCTGCCCGTGCTCGGCCTGCGAGTCGGCCTGCCCGACGACGGCTCGATGCCCCCCAGCCGTACCGAGCGCCGCGCCTACGACCTCGTCGCCGAGGGGTTCGGCCCGGGCACCAACGGTCCCCTCGTCATCGCCGCGAACGCCGCTGGTGATCCGGGAGCGCTGGACCGGCTCGTCGGGGCGGTCGCGGCGGATCCGGGCATCGCATCCGTCGCGCCGACGCACATCGACCGGGCCACCGGCATCGCGACCCTCGTGGTGTTCCCGACCACGAGCCCGCAGGACAAGGCCACGGCCGACACCATCGCCCGGCTGCGCGCCGACGTGCTGCCCACGGCGATCGGGCACGGCCCGGCCAAGGCCCACGTCGGCGGCGCCACCGCGAGCCTGTCCGACGTGGGCCGACGCACCAGCCAACGCCTGCCGGTGTTCGTCGGCGCCGTGCTGGCGATGTCGTTCCTGCTGCTGATGCTGGTCTTCCGCTCGATACTCGTACCGCTCAAGGCGGTACTGCTGAACCTGCTGAGCATCGGCGCGGCCTACGGCATCATGGTCGCGGTCTTCCAGTGGGGCTGGGGAGGAGCACTCATCGGGCTGGAAGCGACGGTTCCGATCGTGTCGTTCATCCCGATGTTCCTCTTCGCCATCCTGTTCGGCCTGTCGATGGACTACGAGGTGTTCCTCCTCTCCCGCGTCCGCGAGGAGTACCTGCGCACCGGCGACAACGGCACGGCGATCGTCGAGGGCGTCTCGCGCACCGCCCGGATCATCACCTCGGCCGCCCTCATCATGGTGGCGGTCTTCCTGTCCTTCGCCGTCGCCGACGACCCCTCCACCAAAATGTTCGGGCTCGGCCTGGCCACCGCGATCTTCATCGACGCCACAGTCGTGCGCATGGTGCTGGTACCGGCGACCATGACACTCCTCGGCCGGGCCAATTGGTGGCTGCCGAAGTGGCTGGACCGGATGCTTCCCCGTGGCCCGGTCGGCACCGACGGCACCGACGCGGAATCCACGGGTGGGCGTCCTAGAGCCACCCCTTCTTCTTGACGAAGACGAAGGTGCCCAGCGAAGCGGCGAGGACGGTGCCGAGGAGGACCGGCAGGGCGAAGAAGTTGTCGAAGCCGTACTCGTTGAGGTGCTCGAAGTTGGCGCCCGGGATCGCGGCGAAGGTGGACGGAATGACGAACATGAGGGTCAGGGCCGTCAGCTTGCGGTTCTCGACGGTGGACTTGACCTGATCTTCCGTCAGCTCGTTCAGGCGGTCCATGTCCCGGTTGAAGTCCCGCAGTTCGTCGCGGATCTCGTGCAGCACGGCCAGGGCCTGAGCCTGCTCTTCGGCGGTCGTGGAGGTCGTCGCGGTCGTGTCGGTGATGGCGTGGGTGTTGATGGTCATGAGGGAGCTTCCTTCTGGGTGGTGAGGAAAGGAGAAGGGGAAGAGGGCATGCCGGTGCGCGAGACGTCGCGCGGAGGTGTTGGGGGCATGCCCGGGGAGCCCGCCGGAAGGGCTGGGCGCGGCGGTGCCGGAACGGGCCGGAGAACCGGAAGGGGTGTGACGGCCGGGCGCGGAACGCCTGCGGACCGCCGAGGGGTGGAGAGGGAGCTCCGGCTACGCGAAAACGCGGGTCAGAGCGCGGCGGAGGACGAGGCGACGCGGCGCGGGTGGGTCAGCGGACTCGGACTGTGATCCATGGGGCGATCGCCTCCTCTCGGCAGGGCGTAGGTCATACGCGGTCGCGGCCATCGGCCGTCGAACGGGCGAGCGCAGGGGGCTCACGGGCGGCGACACCTCAACGCTAACAGCAGCTCAGGGGCGCGATCCGGGCCTTTGGTCCCGTCGGCCGGGCCGAAGGTCCCTCCCGGTGGGGGCGCGAAACGCCCCGCCCGGGAGCGCGAAACGCCCCGCCCGGCCCGCCGGGCCCTTGGGGGCGCGGGGGTCGGGCGGGGCGTACGGCGGGCCGGGTCAGTACCTGAGCGCGGTGCCGAGGGAGGCGCGCACCTCGCCCGAGAGCTTGTGGGTGCTGCGCGCCGTCGCGTCCTTGGGCTGCCCGGCGGGCACGTCGGAGACGGTGACGACCACCGTGTCCAGCGGGTTGCCGGAGGCGTCCTTGTAGTCGACCTGGACAGCGAAGGACTTCGTCGACGCGTCGGTGTTGCGGGCCGTGACGGTGACGGCCGACAGTCCGTCGCCGTCGGTGGTGACGCCGCCGAGCGTCACCGCGTCCTTGGCGTCGACACCCTCCTTGACCTCGTCCAGCTTCTTCTTCGCGGCCGCGGTGGCCGAGTCGACCGCGTCGGCGGCCTCCGACTGGACCGAGGCGGCGGCCGAGGCCGCCTTGGACACCCCGCTCGACACGTCGCCGTCCGAATCGGAGCAGCCGGCCGTCGTCGCGAGTAGCGCCACCGCGAGCAGCGCGCCGCAGGCGCCGCGGATCGCCTTCTTGTGGTGCGCGCGGGTCTTGTGGTGCACGGGGGTCAGGGGCATGTGACGCCGACCCGGGCCGCGACGAGGGTCTCGTCGAACTTCTGGATCTGGGGCTTCAGCTGGGTCAGGGCCTCGGATCCGGTGGTGTCGCCGGGCAGGTTCCCGAAGCCGGACTTGAGGTCGCCGACGGCGGTGCCCACCGCCGACTTCTTCGCGGCTTCCAGGTCCTTCAAGGAGGAGGAGACGTTGTCCCAGTCCTTCTGGACCGCGTCGACGGCATCCTTGACCTGGTCCTTCGTCGCGGAAGCCGGGTCCAGGGCCGCCAGTTTGGCCTGGTCGGCCTTCAGGGTGGAGAAGCCGGTGCAGAGCTCCGAGGCGGCCTGGGTCGCCTGCGCCTTGGGGCTCGGGTCGTCCGAGGAGCAGGACGTGAGGAACAGGGCCGCGGTCGCGCCCAGGGCCGCGGTCATCGGGAGACGCTTCATGGAAATCCTTCCCATTCGGAACTTCTGCTCAAAACCTGACATACAAACTAATGAGCTGCATCCGGGGGGAGTTCGGGCAGCCGGCTCCCGGCGGCCGATACCGCCTCGTCCACGGTGCGGTGTATCCCGTGTGCGGCCAGGTGATCGCCCAGCGGATGGCGGGACAGTTCGGCGGCGGCCGGTGAGCGCAGCCGGGCCAGGTGCAGGGCGACGCCCTGCCGGTCGAGTTCCTCGCGGAGTTCCTCCAGGGTGTCCAGGACGGGAACGCCGAGCCGGTAGCAGGCGGTGAGGTCCAGGACCACGGCCCGGGGCGCCACCGGGGCCCCGCGCGTCTGCTCCAGTACGGCCAGCCGCACCCGGTCCACGTTGCCGAAGAAGAGGCTGCCGTCGGGGCGCAGGACGCGTACGGCGGGGTCGGTGGCGGCGTCCTGGTGCCCGGCGGTGTCGCCGTACAGCCGGGTCCCGGGCAGCCGGCCGAGGAGGGCGACGTTGCGCCGGCCGGCCGCGCCGATGAACAGCGCGAGGGAGAGCGCGACGGCGAGCAGCAGCCCGGGCAGCAGGTCGAAGAGGAGCACGCCGAACAGGGAGGTGAGCGCGACCCACAGGCTGCGCCGGTCCAGGCGGAAGTAGCGGCGCAGCTCCCCGACCCGCAGGAAGCCGCGTACGGCGAAGATGACGATGGCCCCGAGGACCGGCTCGGGCAGGTCCGTGAACAGCGGGGTGAGGAAGGCGCCGGTCAGCAGGATCAGCCCCGCCGCGATCAGCGAGACCATCGGGGTCCGGCCGCCCGCTCCGGCGGCGGCCGCGCTGCGCGAGGCGCTGCCGGAGACGACGAAGCCGCGGAAGAACCCGACGGCGATGTTGGCGAAGCCGATGGCGGCCATCTCCCGGTCGGCGTCGACCTCCTGGCCGTGTTCCCGGGCGAAGCGGTTGGCGATGCTGAAGGCCTCGGCGAAGACGACCAGGGCCACGCCCAGGGCGCCGCCGAACAGTGCGATCCAGTCGGCGGCCGGGATCCCGGGCAGGTGGGGGACCGGGACGGCCGAGGGGATGTGCCCGACGGTGTCGACGCCGTGGCCTTCGAGGTCGAGGGCCGCCGACAGGAGGAGCGCCGCCACCAGGACGATCAGGGAGGCGGGCAGGCGCGGGACGAAGCGCTCCAGCAGGAACAGCACGGCGAGCGCGCCCGCGCCGACGGCCAGCGTGACCAGGGACCAGTGCGGGGCTCCGGACAGGACGGTCCACAGCCGCTCGAAGAAGTCGCCGTCACCGCCGGAGACTCCGACGAGCTTGGCTGCCTGCCGGACGACGATGGTCAGGGCCATCCCGAACAGGAAGCCCACCAGGGCCGGTTCGGCGAGGAAGGCGGTGAGGAACCCGAGCCGGGCCAGCCCTGCCGCCAGCAGCACCGCGCCCACGATCACCGACAGGGCGGCCGACAGCCCCACGGCGTCCTCGGGGGCGGCGCCGACGGCCGAGACGGTGGCGGCCGACAGTACGGCCGCGGCCGAAGTGGCCCCGATGAGGAGGAAGTTGGAGCGGCCGAGCAGGGCGTATACGAGCAGGGCCACCGGGGCCGCGTAGAAGGCGTTCTGCGGGGGAACTCCGGCGATCTGCGCGTAGGCCACGCACTCGGGCACGATCAGCGCCCACGCGGTGAGGGCCCCCAGCGTGTCGCCCCGCAGCAGCCTGCCGCGGTAGCGGCGCAGCCAGGGGGCCACGAGGCCCGCCGCTTTCCTGTCCTCGGGTCCTGCCGTCCGCGGAACGCTCACCGCTCGGGCCCCTTCCTCAGCTCGGCGAAAATCCCGCACGGGGCGGCGGTCGCGCCGCCGCGGCCCGGGACCGGGGGAGGGGCCCCCGGTCCCGAGCCGCGGCGGTGTCTCGATGGGTGCCCGCTCAGGCCGCGAAGACCTCGCGGAGCTGCTGCTCCTGCGTGCCGGAGAGGTTGGAGCGGATCAGCTGGGCCTGTCCGCCCGGGAAGGCGTCGCGGACCCGCTCGACCACGGCGTCGGAGGAGAGCAGGAACAGCGCGGAGGTTCCGGGCTTCACCTCGGACTTCACCTCGTCGATGAACTGGTCGTCGATGCCCACGTCGGAGAGGGATCCGCCGATGGCCCCGGCCGCCGCACCCACGGCGGCGCCCAGCAGCGGCACGAAGAACAGGAGCCCGAAGAGCATGCCCCAGAAGGTGCCGGAGAGCGCGCCCGCTCCCGTGAGGCTGTTGAGCTGCTGGGTCTTCGGCTTCTTGGCCTCTTCGTGCCAGGTGACGACGGCCGCGTCGTGCACCTGTATGAGCTGTTCCTTCTGCAGGGCGAGCAGGGCGGACTCCGCCTGCTGCGCTCCCTCGGGAGTGGGGAACTTCCAGACGGTGAGAGTCGTGGATGCCACGTAACGCTCCAGTTCATGGACGGTGTTGCCGGCGTCCAGTACAACCCAGAATCAGACAATTCACCACAATTCCCATAAAGTGACTTGCTGTCACCTGTCGAGTCGTCAGAGTGATTCGCCCGTTCGGCGTACGGGTCGTCGGGGCGCTCGACCGCGAGCGGGTGCCCGACGCGCAGGGTGCGGGCGGCCGGTAGGTAGGCCGTGCGGCGCTGTTCGTCGTAGTCGAAGAGCTTGGGGATCACCGCCGTCAGGGCGCCCCAGTCGGTGCGGTTCCAGATGCCCCAGGTGTCCAGGCGGGAGAAGTGGCCGGTCACGACGGGCGCTCTCCCCGTGTCTCATTTCACCGTCCGACATGTGGGAAGCCGTGCCCGTTCCCCGGTCGGTCGATCTAGTGTGGGCCGCGCAGCTGGTTCGCCCCCGTCCGCCAGGCGGGAGGCGTCGTAAGAGGGAACCCGGTGGGAATCCGGGACTGCCCCGCAGCGGTGAGTGGGAACGACCGCCGTCATACGCACTGGGACCGGAAACGGTCCTGGGAAGCGACGGCCAGTAGGTGCGGACCTTCGTGGTCCGCGCGCCCGCGAGTCCGAAGACCTGCCCGTTGCCCGTGCGCGATCGACCGCGCGCGGTTTCCCGGTGACCTCGTGGGCGGGTCGGCGTGCACCTCAGGCGGGTCCTTCCGTCGCGTACCCCGTCGTACGCGACCCCGGCGGCCCGCCCGTTCCGGCACCCTTCGCCTCCGCGACCCGTCACCGGGTTCATGGAGACACGCTCGCGAAGGAGAGTTCCGTGACCACCGAGTCCGCAGCCGCGCCCGTACGGGCCACCGTGTACGGCTACCCCCGCCAGGGACAGAACCGGGAACTGAAGAAGGCGATCGAGGGCTACTGGCAGGGCCGCGTCACCGCCGAAGCCCTCCGGGAGACCGCCCGCGACCTGCGCCGGGCCAACTGGGCCCAGCTCGCCGAGGCCGGCATCACCGAGGTTCCGACCGGCGACTTCTCGTACTACGACCACGTCCTGGACACCACGGTCATGGTCGGCGCGATCCCCGACCGCCACCGGGCCGCCGTCGCGGCGGACGGCCTGGACGGCTACTTCGCGATGGCCCGCGGCACGCGGGACGTGGCCCCGCTCGAGATGACCAAGTGGTTCGACACCAACTACCACTACCTGGTCCCCGAACTCGGACCCGACACCGTGTTCACCGCCGAACCGGCCCAGCAGGTGGCCGAGTTGAAGGAGGCCTTGGCCCTCGGCCACAGCGCCCGCCCGGTCCTGGTCGGACCGGTGACCTACCTCCTCCTCGCCAAGTCGGCCCCCGGAGTGCTTCCCGGCTTCGAGCCGCTCGCCCTGCTCGACCGGCTGCTGCCCGTCTACGCCCAGGTCCTCGCGGACCTGCGCGCGGCGGGCGCCGACTGGGTCCAGCTCGACGAGCCCGCCCTGGTCCAGGACCGCACCCCGGCCGAACTGAACGCGGCGGCCCGCGCCTACCGCGAGCTCGGCGGCCTCACCGAGCGCCCCAAGCTGCTCGTCGCCTCCTACTTCGACCGGCTCGGCGAAGCCCTGCCCGTCCTGGCGAAGGCGCCCGTGGAGGGGCTCGCCCTCGACTTCACCGACCGGGCCGCCGCCAACCTCGAGGACCTCGCCGCCGTCGGCGGCATCCCCGGCAAGCGACTGGTCGCGGGCGTGGTCGGCGGCCGCAACATCTGGATCAACGACTACCAGAAGTCGCTGACCACCCTCGGAACCCTGCTCGGCCTCGCCGACCGGGTCGACGTGGCAGCCTCCTGCTCCCTGCTGCACGTCCCGCTCGACGCCGACGCCGAGCGCGACATCGATCCGCAGATCCACCGCTGGCTCGCCTTCGCCCGCCAGAAGACCACCGAGATCAGCACGCTGGCCCGGGGCCTCGCCCGCGGCACCGACGCGATCGCGGCCGAACTCGCCGCCAACCGGGCCGACCTGGCCTCCCGCGCCGCCTCCCGGATCACCCACGACCCGGCGGTCCGGGCCCGCACCGCGGCGATCACCGAAGCCGACGTCCACCGCGCCCAGTCCTACGCCGAGCGGGCCGCCGCGCAGCGCGCCCACCTGGGCCTGCCGCTGCTCCCCACCACCACCATCGGCTCCTTCCCGCAGACCACCGACCTGCGCACCGCCCGCGCCGACCTGCGCGCGGGACGCATCGACGCGGCGGCCTACGAGGACCGCATCCGGGCCGAGATCCGCGAGGTCCTCTCCTTCCAGGAGAAGGCGGGCCTCGACGTGCTCGTGCACGGCGAGCCCGAACGGAGCGACATGGTGCAGTACTTCGCCGAGCGGCTGACCGGCTACCTCGCGACCCGGCACGGCTGGGTCCAGTCCTACGGCACCCGCTACGTCCGCCCGCCCGTCCTCGCCGGCGACGTCTCCCGCCCCGACCCGATGACCGTCCGCTGGACCACGTACGCCCAGCAGCAGACGGCCAAGCCCGTCAAGGGCATGCTCACCGGTCCCGTGACCATGCTGGCCTGGTCCTTCGTACGCGACGACCAGCCCCTCGGCGAGACCGCGCGCCAGGTCGGACTCGCCCTGCGCGACGAGGTCGACGACCTCGAAGCGGCCGGCACGTCCGTCATCCAGGTCGACGAGCCCGCCCTGCGCGAAACCCTGCCGCTGCGCGCCGCCGACCACGCCGGCTACCTGGCGTGGGCCACGGAATCCTTCCGCCTCACCACCAGCGGCGTCCGCCCGGACACCCAGATCCACACGCACATGTGCTACGCGGAGTTCGGGGACATCGTCGGGGCCATCGAGGACCTCGACGCCGACGTCATCAGCCTGGAGGCGGCCCGCTCGCACATGCGGGTCGCCGACGAGCTCGCCGGCGCGGGCTACCCGCGCGAGGTCGGCCCCGGAGTCTGGGACATCCACTCCCCGCGCGTCCCCTCGGCCTCGGAAGCGGCTGCCCTGCTGCGCAGGGGACTTGGGGCGATCCCCGCCGAACGGCTCTGGGCCAACCCCGACTGCGGTCTGAAGACCCGCGGCTGGCCGGAGACGAGGGCCTCCCTGGAGAACCTCGTCGAGGCGGCCCGCCGGGTGCGGTCGGAGATCTCGCCGAGCGCCTGAGCCTCAACAGGGCGGCGGGCACACGGAGTTCCCGTGTGCCCGCCGCCCTCCTGTCGCCGGGTCAGTGCACGGACCCGGCGGCAGCCGGCTCCCTGTCCGGGGTGTCGTCCTGGTCGGTGCGGCCGATGTGGTTGAAGGCGAGGTTGAGCAGCACCGCGGCGACGCAGCCGGTGCTGATCCCGGAGTCGAGGATGATGCGCATGCTCTCCGGGAAGCCGTGGTAAAAGCCCTCGCTGGCCATGGGGATCACGCCGACGCCGAGGCTGATGGCCACGATGAGCACGTTGTCGCCGCGCTCGAGCCCGGCCTGGGCGAGGGTCTGGATGCCGCTGGCGGCCACGGTGCCGAACAGGGCGAGGCCGACGCCGCCGAGAACGGGCTGCGGCACCAGGGAGACGACCGAAGCGAGGAACGGGCACAGGCCCAGCAGGATGAGGATGCCGCCGCTCGCGGCCACGACGTAGCGGCTGCGGACCTTGGTGATGGCGACCAGCCCGACGTTCTGCGCGAAGGCGCTGGCGGCGAAGCCGTTGAAGAGGGGGCTCAGCGCGGTGCCCAGGCCGTCCGCGCGCAGCGCCGCGGCGAGGGTCTTCTCGTCCGCGGGCTTGTCGACGATCTGGCCGAGGGCGATGACGTCGGCGGTGCTCTCGGTCATGGAGACGACCATCACGATCATCATGGAGACGATCGCGGCGACGGCGAACTGGGGGGCGCCGAAGTGGAAGGGCGTGGGGAAGCCGATCACGTCGGCGTCGGCCACGGCGCTGAAGTCCGCGAGGCCCAGGGGCAGGGCGATGAGGGTGCCGGCGACGAGGCCGAGCAGGATGGATATCTGCTTGAGGAATCCGCGCAGGACCCTGCGGAGCACCACGGTGATCAGCAGGGTCACCGCGGCGAGGGCGATGTACTCGACGTCTCCGTAGTCAGGGGCCTGCGGGTTGCCGCCCTGGGCCCAGTTGAAGGCGACGGGCAGGAGGGACAGGCCGATCAGCGTGATCACGGTGCCGGTGACGACGGGCGGGAAGAACCGGATGAGTTTGCAGAACCAGGGGGCGAGCAGGAAGCCGAACACTCCGGCCACGATCACGGCGCCGTAGATCACGGGCAGCGCGTCCTCGGGTCCCTCCGCCTTGGCGATGGCGAGCATCGGGGCCACGCCGGCGAAGGAGACGCCGTTGACGAAGGGGAGGCGCGCGCCGATGTTCCAGAAGCCGAGCGTCTGCAGCAGGGTGGCGATGCCGGCCGCGAAGAGGCTGGCGCTCATCAGGAACGCGATCTCGCCCTGGCTCAGTCCCACGCCGATGCCGACGACCAGGGGCGGGGCGACGACTCCGGCGTACATGGCCGCCACGTGCTGGAGGCCGGCGCCGAGGAGCTTCCCGAAGGGCAGGGTCTGGTCGACGGGATGCTTCCCGGCGGGGGCCGCGTCCGGGTCCGGGGCGGGTGCCGGGGTGGGGCTGGGTGCGGCGGTGGACGACATGGAAAGGACCTCCAGGACTGCTGTGGCACGGCGATCGCCGGGGGGAGGGCGCGCTGGGGCGCGGCCTGTGCCTCGGGGGGCCGTGTGGACTGGTTCGAGGACGCAGTCGAGCGGGCGGCAGAAGGGCCCGGGGGCAGGGAAGTGCCCTGAGGTGACGGGGCGCGGAAGAGTTGCCCGAACCGGGGTGCCGTGGGGTGAGCGAGCCCCGACGGCCCTGCCGAAGACTGCATGAACGGATCGTCCACGATGCGGAAAGCAGTTTCCGTATGGCTGGGTGGCTCTAGTGCCTCACGCCGAGGGGGTCGTGTCAAGACCCGGGATCGAGGAGGCGGGTTGAGGCGAGAGGGGGTGGGAGGAGACGGGAGGCGGTCGCGGCGGGATCAGGCCGTCGGCTCCCGCAGTCGCTGCCACAGCTGTTCGTCGATCCGGTCGAGGAAGGCCAGGGCCTCGTGCTCGACGGTTTCGGCGGCGGAGCCGGTCCGGCCGTGGTTGTCGATCCGCTGGTACTCCCAGTGGAGTTGTTCCAGGGCGCGGTGGATCTCCGCCGGTTCCACGGGAGCGATCTTCGCGACGGGGCCCACGTAGTTCGGCCACCACCCGGTGACCGCCTCGCGCAGCAGTACGCGCAACTGCCCCGTCCTGCCGCACGCCGAGACGAAGCAGGCGGGCGGCGGCCGGAGCACCTCGAACAGTGCCTGGGTCTGCCGTCCCGACCCGCGCCAGCGATTGCGCCGTTCCGCTTCGGCGTAGCGGTCGCGCGTCATGCCGACCCCCACGGCAGCCTGCTCCACCGTCAGCCCGAGCAGCGTCCGGCACTGCAGGAGCGTGGCCGGTTCGCCGAGCAGTTCGCCCGGTGAACACCACAACGCGGCGGCCAGCGCCTTGATCTGATGGCCCGTCGGGACCTCTGTGCCCTGCTCCCAGGCCAGCAGCGTGTCGGGGTGGAGTGGATGTCCCTGGAAGGCCGATACGGCCCAGGCGACCTGGCCGGGCGTGAGTCCGAGCCGCTCGCGCACGCCGACGGCGCGGCGCGGGTCCAGCGGGGGGTAGGGGGATATTTCGCCCACGGAGGGGCTGTGGAGATCGTCTTGGGGTGGCATAGCCGCACACCGTAGGGCGAGGGAGCGCCCCCGCCAAGGCCCGGGAGTCCGGCAGGCGCTCGGGGCGGGGGTCCGTGCGCGCCGAAAGGGCGTGGTCAACGGCGATTGTGCGTACATCCAAAGAATCGGAGGAATCGATTCACCGCCCTGGAGGAGTTGACGGCCGGGGGGTCGGTTCGTAGGGTCGCTGTCGTCCACAGTGGAAAGTAAATTCCGCAATGAGGAATCGAGTCGTTCTCCGTACCCCGGAAACCGGCACGACTTCCGTATCCCTCCGGGCAAGTCCGTCCACTTGTCCGGCTCTTCCGGCCGTGCTTCGCCCCCGACCATCCCCGCCGCCCGCCGGCCGGGAGGTCTCTCGGAGGGACTCTCCCCTTGCGCTCCCGTACGCCCTTCCCACACGAACGATCCACCCCGCCCGACCCGCTGCACCCGTCCGGCCGGCCCGTCCCGCCCGACCTGTCCGCGCCGCCCGCCCCGTCCGCCCCCGTCCATCCCGCCGACGAAGTGCTGCCCATGCGGCGGATGGTCCCCGCCGCCCTGCAACACGTGGCCAGCATGTACGCGGGCCTCGCGGCGCCTCCGCTGATCATCGGCGGCGCCCTGGGGCTGACCGCCGCCCAGCTCACCGCCCTCCTCGCCGCGAGCCTGGTGGTCGCGGGCCTGACCACCGTCGCCCAGACGTTCCGCTTCTGGGGCGTGGGGGCCGGACTGCCCGTCACCAACGGCGTCTCCTTCGCCGTGGTGTCCCCGCTCCTGGCCGCCTCCGTCTCGCGGGGGCAGGACGCCCTGCCCCTGGTGTTCGGTGCCACCCTCGTCGCCGGGGCCGTCTGCTTCCTCCTCGCGCCGGCCTTCTGCCGGCTCCTGCGCTTCTTCCCGCCCGTCGTGAGCGGCTCCGTCATCACGCTGGTCGGCCTCTCGCTGCTGCCGGTGGCCGGGGAATGGGCCCGGGGCGGCGATCCGGAGTCCGCCGGCTACGGCTCGCCGTCCAACCTCGCGCTCGCCGCCGGAACCCTCGCCTTCACGCTCCTGCTCCACCGGCTGCTCAGCGGACGCTTCTTGCAGCGGGTGGCCATCCTGCTCGGCCTCGTCGCCGGCACGGCCGCCGCGGCGGCGATGGGCAAGGTCGACTTCCAACCGCTGTCCCAGGCGCCGCTGTTCGCGTTCCCGGAACCCTTCGCCTTCGGCGCACCGCAGTTCGAGGCGCCGGTCATCGCCACCATGCTCGTCATCATGCTCGTCTCCATGACGGAGTCCACCGCCTCCCTGATCGCGGTGGGATCGGTCGTCGACCGCCCGGTCGACGCCCGCGTCATCGCGGGCAGCCTGCGCGCCCAGGGGCTGGGCACCGCACTCGGCGGCGTCCTGGGAGCCTTCGTGAGCACCGCCTACGCACAGAACGTGGGCCTGGTCGCGATCAGCCGCATCCGCAGCCGGTACGCGGTCACCCTGTGCGGGGCGATCCTGGTCCTCATGGGCCTGGTGCCGGTCCTGGGCTCGCTCGTCGCGCTCGTGCCGCTGCCCGTACTCGGCGGGGCGGCGGTGGTCTTCTTCGGCTCGATCACCGTCGCCGGGATCCGGACCCTGACCAAGGCCTCCCTGGCCACCGGGCACAACGGCATCATCGTGTCCGTCGCCCTCGCCTTCGGTCTCTTCCCCGTCACATCGGCCGACTTCTACGAACGGCTCCCCGCGCCCGTCGCCATGGTGCTCGGGTCGGGCATCACGGCGGGCTGCCTCGTCGCCGTCCTCCTCAACCTGCTCCTGAACCACTTCGGACGGGGCAGCGAGGCGAACGAGAGCCACGTCCCCACCGCCCAGGTCGACGCCTTCGGCGGGATGGGCGGCTCACGCGGGGCCGGGGGAGGGGCTGTTCCGTTCCGCTGACGGCGCTTCCGGTCCCGCTGCCGACGGCGCTCTCGGTCCCGCGGCTCACGGCGCTCCCGGTCCCGCCGTTCACGGCGTTCCGGTACGGGCCCAGAGCAGCGGAAACCTCTCCCGGCCCGTCCGATCGACCCACTGGAGGCGCTCCCGTACGACCTCGCGCCGACTTTCCGGGATCCGCTCCGCCAGCCGGCCCAGCAGGTCGTGCATCCTGCGCAGCGCCATCGGGGAACCGGCGGCGGGGAAGAGGAGGTCGTCGACGGCCGTGCGCACGTACCCCTCCCAGTCCGGCACCGGGATCGTCACCCGCAACCGGCCGTCCTCGCCGGTGAACCGGCCGATGTCCAGGTCGTGTCCGGAGAGCCGGGTCAGCAGGTCTTCGAGGCGGTCCAGGCTGTCCGCCGCCGTGGCCGGGTCGTTGATCGCCGGGGAGAGCGCGCGCAGGGCGATGTCGGCGAGGAGCCGGAAGGGCAGATCGGGGTCTTGGTCGAAGGTGCGCTCGACCCCGGTCTCCAGGGCGTCGCGCAGAACGGCCTCGGACAGCTCGCCTCCGGTCACCTCCGCGAGCGTCACGCCCCGGGACACGGTCGCTCCCGGGGCGACGAGGAAGGTGAGGGAGCAGTCGTGCCGCTCGGCCAGACCGACCAGGGCGCGCGCGTCCATCCGCTGCACCACCACCGCCGGGCCGGACCACCGTACGGCGGTGGTGACGGCGCCCGGGGGCGGTGCGGGCGCGGCCGTCGCCGCTTCCGGGTCGTACGGCCGGACGTACAGCTCGTCGAACAGCCGGTGCGCGCGCGTGGCGATCGCGGTCAGGGAATGGCCGAGCTGGATCGAGTGGAAGGCCCTCGTCTGCAGCGTCCGCATGAGGGTGAGCGCGATCAGGGTGAGCACCATGGCGGTACCCGGAACGAGGGTCGAGACGGCCGTCCGGCGGGCACCGATGGCCAGCCCCGAGGTGATGCTGAAGACGAACACGCCGACGGTGAAGGCGAAGGTGCGCCACACGATCGGGTCGTCCCGGAACAGGCCGAGGCGCGGAGTGAAGGTGCTGGCGGAGAACTGGATCACCAGGAACAGCATCGAATAGATGATGCTCACCAGGCTGATGACACCGAATCCGAGGGTGAACAGGAGCGTCACGACGGGCCCGGCATCCACCTCGGGCCCGAGCGAGAGCCTGGGGAGGGCCACCCCCAGGGCCCCTCCGCCGACCGCGCAGACGAGCTGGGCCAGATCCCTGCGCATCGCCCGCGGCGGAGGGCGGAAGATCGCACGCCACCCGCGGCGGCGTTCCCGCCCGCGGAGCCGTGCGGGGTCGTCGGCCGAGCCGGACATCCAGCCTCCTCCAGGTCCCGGTGAACGCACCCCTCTGCTGAGGATGCAACCACGGGAGCCGCGGCAGGTGGCGGCGGCGCGCGACGGAAGACGGACCACGCCCGTACACCTCGCGGCACCGGGGCTGCCGCACGGCGGATCCCGGCCGCCGGATAGGGTCTCGGCATGATCACGGCCCCCGTCGCATCCGGCGCGAAGCGGGCCCGCCGTCCGGCGGGTGCGCTGCGACTGGTGTGGCTGGCCGCCCTGTTGTTCGCGTTCCTCTACACGCACGCCGCCGGAGCCGACAGTGCCTCGGCGCACGTCGCCCGCGGTGCGGTTCCGGTGGCCCACCTGGATGTCATCGGGCTCGACGGCGCGGGCGCGGGCGCGGGCCTTCACGACGAAGCGGCGTCCCGCGGGCAGGATGTCGGCACCGGCCGCGATGACGGCACCGGGCACGGGCATCCCGCCGAGGCGTGCGCCTCCGGTCACCCGCAGCAGGGTGCGGAGCTGCCCGCGCCGCCGCTGGTCCCCCTCGGCGAGCTGTCTCCCGCCGTCGGTGCGATGCGGAAGGCCTCGTGGGAACGGACCGTTCCGTCCGGCCTTCCCCCCTTGCGCAGTGTCCTCGGCTCGGTGGTGCGCCGGGTATAGATCCGGGCCCTTCGCCCCGATCCGACCCGACCCTCATCGAAGACCCGGTCCGCCCCCTCGTGGCCGGCCGGGCGATGAGCCGCGCACGCAGCACCAAAGGAACTCGCACGTGACTTCGCCCCAGCTCTTCGGCACCCGTACCGCGGTCGCCTCACCCGGCTCTCCCGCCACGGGACGCGCCGCCCGCCGCAAACGCCACGCCGGTCCGGCGCGGACCCGGCCCCTGGCCGCCCGGTACCTCGGCTACGTCGGCTATTTCGTCGGCGCCGGCCTCATCAGCGGCGCTGTCGTCCACCACCCGCTCGACCCCGACCGCTACACCCGCATCGCCGCGTACGGGGCCCTCGTCTTCCTCGCCGCCACCGTCCTCAACGAGTTCGTGCTCACCAGGGAGCGTCCGGGACTGCCCCGTCTGCTGCTGGTGATGGGCGCCTCGCTGCTGTTGTCCTTCGGCATCGGCATGCTCAGCGGCGGCCTCCAGCACTTCGACGACTTCCCCGCCCGCGGCGCCGTTCTCGTCCCCGCCGGACTCGTCGTCTCCTTCGTCGCCTACGTGATCAAGGACGCGGACACTCCGGCGCGCCGGGTGTTCGGCCTCGTCGGCCTGGCCGTCCTCGTCACCGCGGCCCTCGCCTTCCTCGGCCTGCGGGAAGTCGCGGCCTCCATGGAGAACGCGCCCGCCGGCGGCCACAGCCACGGTGGGGCCGAAGAACCCGCGGAAGACGGCCACGACCCCGCCGCCACTCCGGCGAGTCCGGCGGCCCCCGCCCCCGGAGCCTCGCCCACCGCGAAGCCCGCTCCTTCGGCGGCGCCGCACACCGACGGCCACGCCCACTGAGTGACCGGGCGGGGTGGGGCGGGATCATCTGCCCTGCCCCGCCCGGCCCCGTGAGGTCGCGGGGCGGGCGGGCGTCGCACGATGTGATTCCGGACGCACACCTTCCGCTTCCGTACGGCTGTGTCCGACTGTGTCCGGCTTTGGCTCGCGATCGCATGGCGAGACGGGCTGGCGGGCGACCCCGGGAATAACTTAGGTTCGCCTTGCCTAACCTTTATCTTGTTCTTACGGAAGAAATCAGCCATGCGAAGATCGCCCGGACGTCGGAATGTCCTCAGTCACCGCCCCGCCGCGTACAAGGCGGCGAGCTGACTCATGGCCCTCTCCGTCGACACGCAGATGGCCGTTCCGGTCGCGCCGGCGCACCGCTCCGAGAGGGACGGACCGCAGCCGACCCCGGTATGGGTGCTCGGAGCGCTCGGGGTCTTCAGTACCGCCGCTCTGACCGGCGCGTGCTGGGTGTCCGGCCATGTCCACGCGGACCCGACGCTCCAGACCACCGCCCGCTTCCTCCACTTGGCCGCCATGGTCGTGGGCCTGGGCGCCGTACTGGCCGTCGACTGGTTCGCCATCCTGTGGCTGCGCGGGCGCCGCCGCCTGGCCGACATCCTGAACACCGCCACCACGCTGCAGGTTCCGATCTGGGGCGGCCTCGCGGGGCTCCTCGTCACGGGTCTCTTCCTGAGCCCCAACATGGAATCGAAGCTCACCCTCACCAAGATCGCCCTGGTCCTGGCCATCACCCTGAACGGCCTCTACGCGCACTGGCTCGGCCAGCGCCTGGAGCGCTACCGGGACACCCGTGTCCCCGTTCGCTTCCTCGTCCAGTCGGGAGCGGCCGCCACCGTCAGCCAGGCCGGCTGGTGGGGCGCCTGCGTCATCGGATTCCTCAACAGCCAGTCCTGACCGGCGCCCCGCCGCGCGCCGGGCGAAGGGGCCCGTGGGCGGGCAGGGGCCACCTCAGACGTCCCGGCGCCGTACGACCGTCACGGCCGTGACCACCGAGACGAGCGCCCAGCCCGCGAGCGCGATCCAGGAGCCGGTGAGCGTGCCCGGGTGGGCGCCCAGAGAGGTGGGGGAGTCCGGGTTCAGGGCCAGCCGGGCCTGGGCGGCGAGCGGCAGGTGGTTGCCGATCTCCTTCAGGAACCGGTACCGATCGCCGCCGAAGAGCAGGGGCATCAGGAAGAGCAGGCCCACGACCGCGACGATCGAGGCCGTGGCGTGGCGCAGGACGGCCCCGAACGCCATGCCGGTCAGCGCGCACACCGGGACGACCAGTGCGTAGGCCGCGACGGCCCGCAGGCAGCCGGGGTCGTGGATCGAGAGCCCGACGTGCCGGGAGGACAGCATCGCGTTGACCGTGAAGAACGAGCTCACGGAGACCACAACGCCCAGCAGGAGCGTGGTCGCGGAGACGAGGACCACCTTCGCGGTGATCACCGCGCGCCGGTCGGGAACGGCGGCGAAGGTGGTGCGGATCATCCCGGTCGCGTATTCGCCGAAGACGGTGATGGCCCCGAAGGCGGCCGCGGCCAGGGCCATGACGTCGGCGGCGACGCTGCTCAGGCCGTGGAACAACGGGTCGTACGCGTAGGGGGTTTCGCCGGGAACCGGGGGATGTGACTGGTCGATGTACGGCAGGTCGGAGTGGACGCCGTTCACGTTGATCGCGATCGCCACGACGGCGCTGAGGGCGAGCACCCAGTAGGTCGACCTGAGCGACCGCATCTTGATCCACTCGGCGGCGAGCAGATCGGTGAAAGCGGCCCGCGCGGGCTCGGCCGTCCGCGCGGACCGCCTGCTGCCGGACGGGGCCCGGCTGCCGGGTGTGGTCATCGGGGGTCTCCCGCGAGGTATTCGGCGTTGTCGGCGGTGAGGGACAGGAACACCGCCTCCAGGGACGAGGCGTGCGGGGCCAGTTCGTGCAGCACGATGCGGTGCCGGTGGGCGAGGTCGCCGATCCGGGCCGCGGTCAGACCGGTGACGCGGACGGCCGGGCCGCCTTCCCGCCGCACGGACCCGCCCGCGCCGACCAGTACGGCCTCCAGGGCCGCCGGGTCGGGGGTGTGGACCGTCACGCCCCGGGAGCCCTGCCGCGCCGAGAACTCCGCCAGGCTCTCGTCGGCGATCAGCCGGCCCCGGCCGATGACGATGATCCGGTCGGCGGTGTGCTCCATCTCGGCCATCATGTGGCTGGAGACGAGGAGGGTGCGGCCCTCGGACGCCAGCCGCCGGAACAGCCCGCGCACCCACAGCACCCCCTCGGGATCCAGGCCGTTGAGGGGCTCGTCGAACAGCAGCACCGGCGGATCGCCGAGCAGCGCGCCCGCGATGCCGAGGCGCTGCTTCATGCCGAGGGAGAACCCGCCGATCCGGCGGCCCGCCGCCTTTCCCAGCCCGACCTCCCGCAGGACCTCGTCCACGCGGGACGGGGGGATGCGGTTGCCGCGGGCCAGGGCGGACAGGTGGGCCCGTGCGCTCCGTCCGCCGTGCACGTCCTGGGCGTCCAGCAGCGCGCCCACGTGGCGCAGGCCCCGTGGGCGGCGGCCGAAGGGGACCCCGTCCACGGTGACACTGCCGCCGGTCGGCGCGTTCAGGCCCAGGATCATGCGCAGGGTGGTGGACTTGCCCGCGCCGTTGGGGCCGAGGAAGCCCGTCACCCGGCCCGGTTCCACGGTGAAGGTCAGGTCGTCGACGGCGACGGTGTCGCCGTACCGCTTGGTCAGCCGAGTCGATTCGATCACGGGCTCCACGCTGCCGGTACGGGCACCGCCCGTGCATCGGCCGGGGGTTCACACCGCCGGGTCCCGCAGGTGGCCCGGGGGATTAGGTCCGTGGGCCAATGCCCCCGCGGGCGGGCGCGGTTACGATCGGCCGATGACCGCAGCCCCTCCTCCACCCCTGCTCAGACGCGTACCACCGGGTGCGTGGGTGGGCGCCTTCTGGGTGACCCTCATCCTCGTTCGCATGCTGCAACGACCGGACGAGCTGAGTCACTTGGTCCAGTACGACGGCAACATCGAGGACGCGCCGCTGCTGGCCACCGCCATCGTCACCACCCTGGGTGCGCTGCTGCTCTTCCGGGCACCGCTGGCGGCCGTGGCCGTCGCGCTCGTGGGCACCGTGTTCTCGATCGGGATGGCGGTGCGGGAGACGACCTTCGTCCTGTTCCTGCTGGCCGACGCGGCCGTGGGCTACACCGCCGCGACCCGCTCACGAAGGCTCTCCGTGCCCGCCGCCGGGCTCTGCCTCGCCACGCTGGCGGGCTACTCGGTCTGGCAGTTGGCCCGAGGCACGTTCTTCAACGCCTCGGCGCCGGCCGGGCTCGCGTCGACCGTCGCCATCGCCTGGCTGATCGGCAACACGATCCGCCAGGACCGGGCCCACACGGAGACGGTGCGCGCCCAGGCCACGCGCCAGGCGATCACCGCCGAGCGGCTGCGGATCGCCCGGGAACTGCACGACATGGTCGCCCACGCCATCGGCATCATCACCATCCAGGCGGGCGTGGGCAGCCGGGTCATGGACACCCAGCCCGCCGAGACGCGCAAGGCGCTCGAGGCCATCGAGGCCACCGGCCGGGAGACCCTCGCCGGCCTGCGGCGGATGCTCGGCGCGCTGCGCAAGGGCGAGGAGGAGCCGGCGCCGCTGGATCCGGTCCCCGGCCTCGCCGCCCTCGGCCACCTGGTGGGGCGGAGCGCGTCCGCCGGTGTCCGGGTCGACGTCCGCCGGCGGGGGGAGCGGCGCGAACTGCCCCCGGACGTCGACCTGGCGGCCTTCCGCATCGTCCAGGAGGCGGTCACCAACGTGGTGCGGCACTCCGGCACCCGGGAGTGCACGGTGACCGTCGACTACGGCCGGAGCGAGCTGGCCGTCGACGTGGTCGACCGGGGCCACGGCCGCGGCGCCGCCGCCGGGGGCTCCGGATACGGCATCGTCGGCATGCGGGAGCGGGTCGG
Organism: Streptomyces sp. NPDC002886; assembly: GCF_042888445.1. NCBI lineage: Bacteria > Bacillati > Actinomycetota > Actinomycetes > Kitasatosporales > Streptomycetaceae > Streptomyces > Streptomyces sp. NPDC002886. The sequence goes on along the minus strand of NZ_JBIAPV010000004.1, from coordinate 940,057 downwards.
ACTGCTGCACGGCGAGTTCAGCGCGGGACCGCTGCCGGACGGCGGCTTCCGGGTGGCGGCCCTGTTCCCGATACCGGTGGAGGCGGAGCGATGATCCGGGTGGTACTGGTCGACGACCAGCCGCTGATCCGTACGGGCCTGCGCGTCCTCATCGCCGACACCCCTGACCTGGAAGTGGTCGGCGAGGCCGGGAACGGCGCCGACGCCGTGGAACTGGTGGCGCGGCTGCGGCCCGACGTCGCCATCATGGACATCCGGATGCCCGGCACCGACGGCATCGAAGCCACCCGCCGGATCTACGCGGAGACCTCGCCGACGGGGACGACGGGGGCGGCGACCCGCGTCCTGATCCTCACCACCTTCGACGACGACGAGTACGTCTACGGTGCGCTCCGCGCCGGGGCGAGCGGCTTCCTCGTCAAGGACATGCCCCTGGAGTCCATCCTCGACGGTGTCCGGGTCGTCGCCGCCGGGGACGCCCTCATCGCGCCGGGCGTCACGCGCCGTCTCATCGCGGAATTCGCGGCGCGGCCCGAACCCGAACCCGAACCGGGACCCGCCCCCGCCCCGGCGCGCCGGGCGGCCGTCGGCGGCATCACCGAGCGCGAGCGCGAGGTGCTGACGCTGGTCGGCCGAGGCCTGTCCAATGCGGAGATCGCCGCGGAGCTCACCATCAGCGTGGCCACCGCCAAGGCCCACCTCGCGCGGCTCTTCACCAAACTCGACGCGCGCGACCGGGTCCAGCTCGTGATCCTCGCCTACGAGATCGGCCTGGTCGCGCCCCCGGCGTGAGAACCCGGCGCGTCAGCCCGACGGGCCGGCGCCCCGGCCCCGGCCCGGGCTCCCGGGGCTCCCCGGTGCGGCCGGGGCGACCAGCCCCGTCTCGTAGGCCGCGATCACCGCCTGGGCACGGTCGCGCAGGCGGAGCTTGCCGAGGATCCGGGCGACGTGCGTCTTCGCCGTGGCCTCGCTGACGTGGAAGCGGACGGCCAGTTCGGCGTTGCTGAGGCCGCGGGCCAGGGCTTCGAGGAACTCCAGTTCGCGCGGTGTCAGCGCGGACAGGTCCCGGTGGAGGGGAGCCGTGCGGTCGTCGGCGGAGGCGAACCGTTCGACCAGCCGGCGGGTGATGGCCGGGGCCAGCAGGGCGTCGCCGGAGCGCACCAGCCGGACCGCGGCCGCCAAATGCTCGGGGGTGACGTCCTTCAGCAGGAAGCCGCTCGCCCCGGCGCTCAGGGCGGCGTACACGTACCGGTCGAGGTCATAGGTCGTGAGGATGACGATCCGGGGCGCCGGGCCCTCGTGCCGCAGGATGCGGCGCGTGGCCTCCAGCCCGTCGGTGCCGGGCATCCGGACGTCCATCAGCACGACGTCGGGCAGGGTGCGCCGGACCACGGCGACCGCCTCCTCGCCGTCGGCGGCCTCGCCGACCACCTCGATGCCGTCGGCGGCGAGGATCATCCGGAAGCCGGTGCGCACCAGGGCCTGGTCGTCGACGATCACCACACGCGGTGCCTCGGTCACGGACCCTCCACCGGGATGACGGCGCGGACCCGGAAACCGCCACCGGGACGGGGGCCCGTGTGCAGGCTACCGCCGTAGAGCGCCAGCCGTTCGCGCAGACCGACCAAGCCGTGGCCACCGCCCGGATCCGGGGGCCGGGCACGGCCGCCGCTGTCGGTCACCTCCACCCGCAGCTCCCCGGGCGCGTACTCCACCAGCACCGACACGGCCGTCGCGCCCGCCGCATGCTTCACCATGTTCGTCAGGGCCTCCTGCACGACCCGGTACGCGGCCAGGTCCACACCCCCCGGAAGCCCGGCCGGAGTTCCGCGCACCGTCAGTTCCACCGGAACGCCGCCCTCGCGCGCCCGATCGGCCAGCTCCGGCAGCCGGTCCAGACCGGGCTGAGGCGCCAGGTCCGCTTCGGCGGCGGGGTCGGGTCCGTCGGAGGTCATGGTCAACAGGCCCATCACATGGCGCAGTTCCGACATCGCCGACCGTCCGGCGGCCTCCACCGCCAGCATCGCCTCCCGGGCCTGGTCGGGGGAGGTGTCCAGCACCTTGCGCGCCGCGCCCGCCTGAATGGTCATCATGCTGACGTTGTGGGTGACCACGTCGTGCAGCTCCCGGGCGATCCGCGCCCGCTCCTGCTCCACGGCCCTCCGCAGCGCCGCCTGCTGCTCCTCCTGGAGGGTCCGGGTCCGCTGCCGCCAGGTGTGGACGCCGTGCGCGGCGAGCCCGACCGGAAGCAGGACCAGTACGGGCACCAACCCCTTGTCCACCTCGGGGACCAGGGGGAAGACCGCGTACAGAACGGCTCCGCCGAGCAGGGAACCGGCCACGGCCTTGCGGTGGGAGCTGTACAAGGCCGCGCTGTACGCCGCGATCAGGCCCGAGGCGAAGGTGACCGTGGTGGCGTCCGCGGCGACCGCCCCCCGGTGCAGCAGCAGCGTCGCGCCCATCACGGCCCAGTAGGCGGCCAGCGGGTACCGGCGGCGGACCAGCAGCGGCAGGGCGGTCAGCACGGCGACCAGGAGTTCCCAGGGCTCCGCGGGAGGCAGGAGGTGCTCGACGACCGGTACGGGATGCGGCACGGGGGGCGGCGACGGGAGCCGCGCCGGGGGCGGAACGGCGATGCCGGGGCCGGCCTGCACCTGCACGTACGCCCGGTTGAGGTCGCCGATGACCGTCCACACGGCGAGCGCCAGGGCGAGCACCGCGTCGAAGGCCCACGACGCGTGCGACAGCCGTGCCGGCCGCGGCGGTGCCCCGATGCTCAGCCCCCGGGCCCGCTGGAGGAGGGCGTCTCGTGTGCTCATCGGACCAGTGTGCCCAGCGCCGGACGGCGGCGGATCATCCGCTGGGACCGGTGGCGTACGCCTCCCGCCTACCCCGCGGGGATGACGCCGCGGGGCATCGCCCCGCCGCGGTACCGAAGATCCGCAACCGGGCCGACGCCGCGCCCGGACCCCGACTCCTAGCGTCGGAAGGGCGAACCGGGAACGGGGCGCGGGACGACCTGACCCGGTCGCCGCCGACCGGGGACGCACCGACCGTGGAGGATCCATGACCGAGAACCACCTCATCGACGTGCGCGGGGTGACCAAGACGTACGACGCCGGCCCGGCCGTGCTGGCCGGACTCACCCTGCGGGTGCGGGCGGGGGAGGCGCTCGCCGTGCTCGGCCCTTCCGGCAGCGGCAAGTCCACGCTGCTCAACCTGCTCGCGGGTCTGGACCGGCCGACCGAGGGCAGCGTGAGCGTCGACGGGGTGCGCGTGGACGAGCTGACCGAGACCGCCTCCGCGAAGTACCGGCGCTCCCGGATCGGCATGGTCTTCCAGTTCTTCAACCTCCTGGACGACCTCACCGTCCTGGACAACGTGCTGCTGCCCGCCCAGCTGGCCGGCGCGCCCCGCGGCCGGGCCGCCGCACGCGCCGCCGAACTCCTGGCGCAGCTGGGCATCGACCGGCACGCCCAGGCCTTCCCCGGCCGGCTGTCGGGCGGCGAGCGGCAGCGCGTGGCGGTGGCCCGGGCGCTGATGAACCGTCCGCCGCTGCTGCTCGCCGACGAGCCGACGGGCGCGCTGGACAGCGCCTCGGGCGCCGAAGTGCGCGACCTGCTGCGGGAGTTGAATGCGGACGGTCAGACGATCGTGCTGGTCACCCACGACCTGGCGCTGGCCGAGGCGTGCGCGACCCGCACCATCGAACTCGTCGACGGGCGCATCGCGCGCGATGTCGCGGCGGTGCGGCGATGACCGGGCCGGCGGTCCGGGAACCGGGCGGGCCGACGGCCCGCGGGGGTGGCCGGCGGCGGGGAGGAGCCCTGGGACGCGTGGTGCGGGCCGGGGTGGGGCGGCGGCGTGCGCAGACCGCCGTGATGGTCCTGACGACGCTCGTCTCGGTCGCCGCTTCGGTGCTCGCCCTCGGACTGCTGGTGGCCTCGCAGGCACCCTTCGACCGGGCCTTCGCCCGGCAGCAAGGGGCGCACCTCACCGTGCAGTTCGACGGTTCCGTGGTGACCGCAGGGCAGCTGGCGGACACCGCCCGGCTCTCCGGGGTCGCGGCCGCGACGGGGCCGTTCGCCGTGGCCTCCGTACGCTTCCTGCCGACGGGCGGTGGTACGCCGCCCGGCTTCCGGCCGCCGCCGCTGACCGTGGCGGGACGGCCGTCGGCCGGGGGCGAGGTGGACCGCGCGGCGCTGGTGGAGGGCCGGTGGGCCGAAGCGCCCGGCGAGATCGTGCTGGAGGCCGGCTCGCGGCAGCCGGGGATGCGGCCCGGGACGCGCTTGGAGACCAGCGGGACGGGCGGGACCGGGGGCAACGGGGGGACCGGGAGCGCTACCGGGACCGGGAGCGCCGCCGGGACGGTGGGGGCCGACGTCCCCGGCGGCGCCACGCTCACGGTCGTCGGCATCGCCGAGTCGGTCGGCGAGAGCGCCGACGCCTGGGTCGTGCCCGCCCAACTGGACGGCCTCGCCGGGGAGCGGGCCGGCTACCAGATGCTGTACCGGCTCACCGACGCCGGGACCGCCGCCGCCGTCGGGGGCGTACGCGATTCCATCGCCGCGGCGCTGGCGCCGGGTGCCGTCACCGGCGCCCAGTCCTACCTCGACGTGCGCCGGGCCGCCCAGGAGAACACGGCCGCCTACATCCCCTTCGTGACCGCCTTCGCGGTGCTCGGCCTGGCCATGTCGATCCTGGTGATCGGCATCGTGGTGAGCGGGGCGGTCGGCGCCGCGACCCGCCGGATCGGCATCCTGAAGGCCCTCGGCTTCACTCCGCTCCAGGTGGGCCGGGCGTACGTGGCCCAGGCGCTGATCCCGGCCGCGGCGGGCGCCGTACCGGGCGTGGCCCTGGGCAACGCCCTCGCCGTACCGCTGATGGCGGAGGTGGCCCGGACGTACGGGACCGGGTCGGTGCTGATCCCGGTCTGGGTGAACCTCGCGGTACCGGCCGGCGCCCTGGCACTGGTGGCGGCCACGGCTTCGGTGCCCGCGCTGCGGGCCGCCGGGCTGCGGACCGCGCAGGTCATCGGCATGGGCCGGGGCGCCGGGGGCGGTCGGGGGCGCCGGGTGCGCAACCTGCTCGGCCGGCTGCCCTTGCCGCGTGCGGTCAGCCTCGGGCTGGCGAGCCCGTTCGCCCGCCCGGCCCGCTCGGCGACGATGGCGGCGGCGGTCGCCTTCGGCGCGCTCGCGGTGACCTTCGCGGTGGGTCTGGGCAGCACGCTCGTCGCGGTCCAGCAGGACGGGGACCCGGACCGGGGCGGCGACGTGACGGTCCGTACGCTGGCCCGGCCCGACGGCGAGGGCCCGGCGAGCACGCCCCCGCCCCCCGCCGACCCCGCGGCGGTCGCCGGGGTGATCGGAGCCCGGCCCGGGACCGCGTCCTCGTACCGGACCGCCAGGACCCAGGTGTCGGTGGCGGGCCTGAAGGGCGGCGCCCCCCTGGTGGCGTACGAGGGCGAGGCGCCCGGCGCCGACCACACGATGGTGTCCGGCCGCTGGTTCGCGGCCCGGGGCGAGGCGGTCGCGGCCACCCGGTTCCTGCAGGTCGCGGGTGTGGCGGTGGGGGACACCGTGGTCCTGTCCGAGCAGGGGCGCACCGTCCGGCTGCGGATCGTCGGGGAGGTGTTCGACCTCGGAGACCAGGGGATGGCGCTGCGTACGGGCACGGATTCGGTCGCGGACCTGGGAAGCCCGTACCTGCCGAGCGACTTCAGCGTGCGCCTCGCCCCCGGGACGGATGCCGGGAGCTACGTCGATTCCCTGAACGCCGCGCTGAAGCCGCTCGGCGCGCGGGCGGAGGCGGCCGGGCCGGGCAAGTCGAGCGTGATCCGCGCGATGCAGGCCCTGATCGGGATGCTCACGCTGATGCTCGTGGCCGTGGCCTGCCTGGGGGTGCTCAACACCGTCGTGCTGGACACCCGGGACCGCGTGCGCGACCTCGGAGTGTTCAAGGCGCTGGGGATGACGCCCCGGCAGACGGTCGCCCAGGTCCTCACCTCGGTGGGCGCGATCGGCCTGGCCGCGGGGGCGGCCGGCGTACCGCTCGGGGTGGCGCTGCACGGCTGGGTGATGCCGGAGATGGGCCGGGCCGTCGGCACCACGATCCCTCCGGCGGACGTGGACGTGTACGGCCCCGTACTGCTGGGCGCGCTGACGCTGGCCGGGGTGCTGATCGCGGTGTCGGGTGCGCTGCTGCCGGCCGGGTGGGCGGCGCGGACGCGGACGGCGCGGGCTCTGCGGGCGGAGTGAGACGGGCGGGCCGCGGCCCTACCGGGTCGGGTCTTGGCCGAAACCTGTCGGTCCGACAGGAGCGGTGCGGCCCCGCCGACTTGGACCTGGGGCCGGGGCGGCGGGGCTCTTCCCGTACGCGGTTCTCGTCTGCGGTTCCCGTGGGCGGAGGAGCCGGGGGTCAGGACTTCGGCACGGTGTTGATGAAGTTGGTTCCGGCGCTGTAGAAGCCGGCGACGGTCTTCTGGACATCCGCATGGGAAACGGCCTCACCGGCCTTGTAGTAGAACCAGTTGACCTTCATGTTCCACGTGCGTGAACCGCCGGTGAAGGGGAGGTCGATGAACCAGTTGCTGAAATGCATGTCCATCTTCTCGCGCGGGACGTATTTGCCGGAACTGGTGAACAGATTCTTGCCGTCCAGTGAATAGGTCACTTTCCCGTCCATGAATGTGACCATCATGATGTGCCAGCCCCCCAGGCGCTGCTTCTTCAGCGCGTGGGTGACCCGGTCCGGCGGATCGGCCTTGAACCAGCTCGTGGTGTCGAGCTGCGGGCCCGGGGCGCCCCAGCCGCCGTTCGGCAGGTACTCGTAGTCGAGCTCGCTGTAGTTCGCCGAGGAGTCCGCGGCCGATATCGGGAAGAAGGTCTCGACGACGTGGTCTCCGCCCCGGCCGGCGGCGGGCTTGTCGCTCAGGTAGACCCGGGCGGCGAATGTTCCCGTGAAGAGCGGGGTGCCGGTGGTCTGCACCTCGACCTGCCGCGTTCCCTGCTTGGTGCCGTCGGTGGAGGACTGCAGCTGCAGGACCCTGCCTCCCTGGGCGGTCGAGTCGGAGGGGAAGCTCGCACCGGCGGCGGACCAGGTGTCCTTGATCCCCGGGCCGCCGCCACCGGTACGGACCTCCCAGCCGTGCTCGCCGAGCGAGGGGTCGTCGGGGCCGCTGTACCGGAAGTCGTCGAACAGGGTTCCCGGCGGTCCGGACGGCGTCGGTGAGGCGCTGGGGGTGCGTGCGCCGGATCCGGCGGCGGATCCGGCGAGGGTGCTTCCGCCGGAGCACGCGGCGAGTGCGCACAGGAGGACGGGCAGCGTGAGCGCGGTCCACGCGCGGCGACGAGGGGTGCGGCGGGGCTGACTCACACGGGCTCCTTGGGGCGTACAAAAGATCAGCGGATCAGTGACTGATCGCACGAGAGGGTCATCCTAAGGTTCGCGATGGCCTCTGTTTCCCCGGCCGTATAGGTGCCGACGATTGTCGGGCAATCGCGCATGCGGGCCTACTTGCCGGTACGGCCAATTGGTATTCCAATCCGATTACGGCACCGGAGCAGAACGCTCCAAAACCGCACATCGGGCCCAAGTCGGTTTGGCCCGGTGCACTAGCGTTCGCCCTGCCATCCAACGGTCTACGTACCCTGCAATGAAAGGCCCCGCAAGGTGCGCTCAGTCAACGGTTCCCTTGATCGCGGATCGGCGTACCCCACGCAGCCTGAAATGTCCGGATCGGACGTCGAGGAGCCCGCTCAGACGCCGGTCTTCGTCGACCAGTCGGGCCTGCGCGGCCGTCTGCTGCGGGGCCTCGGCTGGCCGGTTTCGGTCGTCGGCGCGGTGCTGGCGGTCGCCATGGGCAGCAGCCTGATCGGCATACAGGCGGACGCCCCGACGATGGGGATCCCCACACAGCCCTCACGGCAACCCGCGGCACTGCCCTCGGCCGTACCGCCGCCGTCCCCCGGCTCGTCGGCAGTGCCGTCGGCGTCGCCCGGGCCGTCCTCGCCGCGGCCGGCCTCACCGTCCGCTACACCCCGGCCGAAGCCCTCGGCCACGCCGTCGAAGCCGGTGGTCACCCCACCGAAGCCGTCGGCCGCCCCGTCGAAGTCCGCGCCCGCCAAACCGAAACCCCCGGGGGCCAAGCCGAAGCCCACGGCCACCGGCCCCAAGCCCATGGCCACCACCCCGGACGCCCCGGCCACCGTGGCGCCGCCCGGGGCGAGCCCGGCGGGCCGCCCGGTCAACACCCCCTGATCTTCAGCCTGATCCTCTGCTTGATCTTCTGCCTGATCCCCCGCCTGGTCTTCTGCCTGACCGTCCGCACCACCCATCTCCAGGAGCGTCATTGTCCCGCCATCAGCGCCGCCGGCAGTCCCTGCTCAGGCCGCGCCGACTGGCCGCGCCGCCGCTGCGCTTCTTCATGCCGCTGTCGCTGCTGGCGTGCCTGCTCGCGCTTCTCGTCCTGCGCGGCCTCGCCACCAACGAGGCCTTCCACGACGACCGGATCGCGATCTCGGTCGACAAGACGACCGTGCCGAACAACCTGCTCAAGGGTGGTCCGGTCATCGACGCGCGCGGCAGCAAGAACGAGAAGCCCGTGAGCTATCACATCCCGGACCGCACCGCGGTCCTGAGCTTCGACGACGGCCCCTCGCCGCAGTGGACTCCGAAGATCCTGGACGTGCTCGCGGACCGTGACGTCCGCGCGGACTTCTTCGTGACCGGTGCCATGACCACCCGCAACCCGGAGCTGATCCGGCAGATCGTCGCGGGCGGCCACGAGCTCGGCGTGCACACCTTCACCCACCCCGACCTGGTGTACCAGTCCAAGACCCGGATCAGCTGGGAGCTGGCGCAGACGCAGCTCGCGCTGGCCGGCGTCGCCGGCGTGCACAGCGCGCTGTTCCGCCCGCCGTACTCCTCCGACGCCACGGCGATGGACGACTGGAACTACCCGGTGATCAAGTACGTCGGCGCACGCGGCTACCTCACCGCGTTCATCGACCGGGACACCGACGACTGGAAGCGCCCCGGTGTCGAGGAGATCGTCAAGGCGGCGATGCCGTCCAAGCCCGGCGCGGGCGCGCTCATCCTGCTGCACGACGCGGGTGGCGACCGTACCCAGACCATCGCCGCGCTCGAGCAGATCATCGACAAGCTGAAGGCCCAGGGCTACCGCTTCACCACCATCTCCGACGCGCTCGGCGCCTCCAGCGCCACCGTGCCGGTGACCGGGTACCAGCTGTGGGCGGGCAAGGGCTACATCTGGGCCACCCAGTTCGCCGTGCACACCCTGCCGGTGCTGGTCGGGCTGCTGGCCCTCGTGGGCTTCCTCAACTTCGGCCGGTTCGGCCTGATGCTCGTGCTCGCACCGCTCCACGCCCGCCGCGCCAAGAAACGCGACGCCTGGGGACCGCCCGTCACCGGGACGGTCACCGTGCTGGTCCCGGCGTACAACGAGCGCGAGTGCATAGCCAACACTCTCAACTCCCTGGCCGTCAGCGATCATCCGATCGAGGTGATCGTCATCGACGACGGCTCCTCGGACGGCACCGCGGACATCGTCGAGGCGATGAACCTGCCGTTCGTCCGCCTGATCCGCCAGGCCAACGGCGGCAAGTCCAGCGCCCTCAACACCGGTATCGCGGCCGCCTCCCACGAGATCATCGTGATGATGGACGGGGACACCGTCTTCGAACCGTCCACCGTGCGCGAGCTGGTCCAGCCCTTCGGCGACGAGGCGATCGGCGCGGTCGCGGGCAACGCCAAGGTCGGCAACCGCGACAGCCTGATCGGCGCCTGGCAGCACATCGAGTACGTCCTCGGCCACAACCTGGACCGCCGGATGTACGACATGCTGAACGTCATCCAGACCATCCCCGGCGCCGTCGGCGCCTTCCGCAAGGAGGCCCTGCGGCGGGTCGGCGGGATGAGCGAGGACACCCTCGCCGAGGACACCGACATCACCATCGCGGTGCTCTGCGACGGCTGGCGGATCGTCTACGCCGAGCACGCCCGCGCCTGGACCGAGGCACCCGTCAGCCTCCAGCAGCTCTGGTCCCAGCGGTACCGCTGGAGCTACGGCAGCATGCAGGCGATGTGGAAGCACCGCCACGCGGTGACCTCCAGCGGCCCGGCCAAGCGCTTCGGCCGGATCGGGCTGCCGCTCGTCGTGCTGTTCGGCGTGGTCGCCCCGCTGCTGGCGCCGCTGGTCGACATGTTCCTGCTGTACGGCGTGTTCTTCGGGGACGCGGGCATCACCCTCGCCAGCTGGGGCGGCTTCATCCTGCTCCAGGCGGCACTGTCCTGGTACGCCTTCCACCTGGACGGCGAGAAGCCCTGGTACCTGATCAGCCTGCCGATCCAGCAGCTGGTCTACCGGCAGCTGATGTACATCGTCCTGCTGCAGTCCGCGATCACGGCGATGACCGGTGGCCGCCTGCGCTGGCAGAAGCTCCGGCGCACCGGTGAGGTCGCCGTACCCGTGGAGGTCCGACCGTGAGCGCGTACACCGACCCCGGGCGCATCCGGGACACGGTCCAGCTGAGGGTCCTCACCCTTCCGCTCCAGGGGCCGGGTGCGGATCCGGCGCCGGATCCCGATCCGGATGTCACCGCGGATCCGGCCCCGCGCAAGGGCGGCCGGGACCGTTACCTCGACCTGCTGCGCGCACTGGCCCTCGTGCGCGTGATCTTCTACCACAACTTCGGCTGGTTCTGGCTGCCCCTCCTCTTTCCGTCGATGGGCGTGATGTTCGCGCTGGCCGGCTCGCTGATGGCCCGCTCGCTCAGCCGTCCCGCCCTCGGCGTGATCCGCGGCCGACTGCGCCGCCTGCTGCCGCCGATGTGGCTGTTCGGCGCGGTCCTGATCGCCCTCCAGCTCCTCGACGGCTGGGGCCCCGACTCCGACGGCCACCCCACCTGGTGGTGGGCCAAGATGGCGTTCTGGATCCTGCCGCTGAGCACCCCGCCGTACGCGGAATCCCTGCCCGGTCTCGGGCTGACGGAGGGCGGCTGGGCCCTGCAGGTCACCGTCCCGCTCTGGTACCTCCGGGCGTACCTGTGGTACGTGCTGCTCTCCCCGCTGATGCTCCGGGCGCTGCGCAGGCTTCCGTGGGTGACGCTGTTCAGCCCCCTGGCGGTGCTGATCGTCATGAACTCGTTCTTCCCCGACCAGGAGTTCGTCTACGGCCGGGTCTGGGAGACCGCCAACGACTTCGCCATGTTCGGCTCCTGCTGGATCCTCGGCATGGCCCATCAGGAGGGGCTGCTCAAGAGGATCCCGCAGTACGTCCTGCCGTCCATCGCACCGCTGGTCATGGTGGCCGGCCTCTGGTACCTGCAGACCCGGCCGGTCGACCCGACCGTGCCGACCGACATCGAGGCCTGGCCGATCGCCCAGGCCCTGTGGTCCCTGGGCTTCGTCGCCATCCTGCTCCACGTCAGCCCGTCCTGGGACCAGTGGCCCAGAGTTCTGGAACGCTGGAACGGCTTGGTCAGCCTGCTCAACTCGCGCGCGGTCAGCGTCTACTTGTGGCACCAGGTGGCCCTGGTTGCCGCGATCCCGCTGATCGACCCGCTCTGGAGCGTCCCCTTCGTCTACGACAACCTCAAGTGGCTGCTGTCCAGCCAGTGGTTCACGCTGCTGGTGGCGATACCGCTGGTCGGTCTGCTGGTGCTGACCTTCGGCTGGGTCGAGGACGTGGCCGCCCGACGCCCGCCCCGGCTCCTGCCGTACCCGCGCCGCCGGCGGGGCAAGCGCCGGTCCGCCTACTGACGGGGGCCGCCGGGGCGGCCCCCGTCGCCGAACGCGTCACCTGGTCAGCCCGTCACCCCGTACCGCCCGGCCGGCGGCCCGGATCACGCCCGCTCAGCCCGACCGCCCGGTCGAGAAGCGGGGCGTCGTCCGGTACGGGGACGACGGGGCCGAAGATGCCCCCGCCGCCGCCCTCTTCCTCCGCCGTCGCCCGGAGGAACGCGTACGAGCTCCGCAGCGCGGCCTGATCGGGCGCGTACTCCTGGCCGGTGGCCCGCGCCAGGTCCCAGCCGTGGATGACCAGTTCGTTGACGGCCACCCGACCCGCGATCTCGCCCGGCAGGTTCACGCCGCCCGCACGGGTCATGCCGGTCCAGGCCTCCGGATCCCTCCAAGCCTCCGCCAACTCGGCGAGCACCCTGGGCAGTTCCTCCCGCCAGCCGGCGGGCAGGGCGAGTGCGGCCGTGCCGGGGGCCGTGTCCGTCGTGGGGCCCAGGTCCTTGCGGCCGGCGTCACGGAAGGCGACGGCCAGCCCCGTGACGTGGCCCAGCAGGTCGCGGACCGCGTACTCGGGGCAGGGCGTCGGGCCGGTGAGCAAGGCGTCCGGGACGCTCGCCGCGAGCCGGGCCACGATCCGGCACTGCGGTTCGAGGTCGATCATCGTCGTATCGGTCATCTGCCGCTCCTTCGGGGTGCGGTGCCAACGGTCAGGGGCAGCTGACGCGGGTGTCGCCCGGGTCGGTGGCGCAGGTGTCGGTTCCCATGCCGCCGTTGGCGGTGTCGTTGGCGCCGACGCCGTCCGTGGTGGTCAGACGGTCGTTGCCGTAGTAGCCCGTGAGGGTGTCGTTGCCCGGACCGCCGACCAGCGTGTCGTCGCCGAAGCCCCCGTCGATGTCGTCGTTGCCCGGGCCGCCGTGGACGGTGTCGTTGCCGTAGCTCGCGCGGACGGTGTCGTTGCCGCTGAGGCCGCAGATCACGTCGTTGGAGTAGCCGCCGTTCAGCGTGTCCGTACCGCTGGTGCCGATGATCGTGCAGCCGCGGGAGTTGTTCACCGAGGTCGACGCGCCCGCGCTGTTGTTGCCCGCGTTCGGGTCCTGGGTCGAGGCGGTGACGGAGGCGTCGTCCGTCAGGGTGCCCGTGGCACGCGGCTCGGCCGTCACCGTGACCGTGGCGCTCGCCCCCGGTGCGAGGCTGCCCAGAGCGCAGTTCGCCCCGGTCGCCGTGGTCGTGCAGGTGCCCTGGGAGGGAACGGCCGATAGGAGGGTGCCGCCGGCTCCCGAGAGCGTGTCGGTGAGGGTCACGCCCGTCGCGGTCACGGTGGACGTCGCGGCGCTGGAGACCCGCACCGTGTAGGAGGCCTGGTCGCCGATGCTCACGGTCGTCGTGCCGGTCTTCGTCACCGACAGGTCGGCCGTCGGGAGCGGAGGGGGAGTGCCGCCGCCCCCTTCGTAGCGGGCGATGCCGAAGGCCCCCAGCCCGGCCAGGCCCGCCGCCACGGTCTTCCCGTCGGGCTGCACGAGCAGGCCCCGGATCTCCTCCCCGCCCAGCATGCCGGTGTACACCCGGCCGTCACCGCCGCCGAAGCCGGTGTCCAAACTGCCGCCGGGCAGGTAGCGGGCGAGGGCGAAGTCGGAGGCCTCCTGGCTGTCCGGGTCGTCGGCCGTGCCGCCGACGAGGATCTTCCCGTCCTGCTGGAGCGCCATGTCGTACGCCACCGCCGTGCTGAGGGGCCAGACGGTGGTGACCTTGCCGCCGGTGCCGAAGGCGGGGTCGGGACTGCCGCCGGCGGTGAACCGGCCCAGTGCGAAACCGGTGTTGGTCGACCCGGCGGCGACGACCGCGCCGTCGGACTGGACCGCCACGGCCCGGCCGAAGTCCGTGCCGCCGAAGTCCGCGGTGGCCATGCCGTCGCCGCTGAAGGACGTGTCGAGGCTGCCGTCGGACAGGTAGCGGGCCACACCGAAGTCGAAGGCGGTACTGCCCACGTAGCCGACCGCGACGAACCTGCCGTCCGGCCGGAGCGCCAGGCCGGTGGCCTGGCCGCCCGCGTCCCCGGGGAAGGCGGGGGCGAAGCCCGCCACCACGGTGCCGTCCCCGCCGAAGGACGGGTCGGGACTGCCGTCCGGGTTGAGGCGGGCCAGCGCGAAGCCCGCCCCGCCGCTCAGGCCCACCGCGAGGATCTTTCCGTCCGGCTGGACGACCAGGTCGGCGGCGCCCGAGGCGCTGCCGAACGCGTCGACGCGCACGAGTCCGGCCGAGCCGAAGCCCTGGTCGGGCGAGCCGTCGGCGTTGTAGCGGGCGAGGGAGAAGAAGCAGCAGCCGCCGCCCTCGTCCGGGACCTCCGTACGGCCGGCCACCACGATCTTCCCGTCGGAGGGCTGTACCGCCACGGCCTCGGCTTGGTCGTCACCCCCGAAGTCGCTCGTCACCCGGCCGTCCCCGCCACCGAACCCGGTGTCGACACTGCCGTTGGCGTTGTACCGGATCAGCGCCATGTCGAAGGGGACGCCCGGCCCTGTCACCCGCCCGGCCACGACCAGCTTGCCGTCACCCTGCCGGGCGACGTCCAGACCCTCGGCGTAGTCCCAAGGCCCGCCGTCGTCGGGGAAGTACGTCTGCACCTTGCCGGAGCCGGCGAAGGCGGGGTCCAGGTCCCCCGGAGCCGCCAGCGCGGTGCCGGGCAGCGCGAGCACCAGCGCCAGGGCGGCAGCCGCCGAGGCCGCCACCACCCTGCCCGCCCGCCCTCCGGGCCGGCCGGGGCGGAGGAGATCTTCAGATGGTCTGGGGCAGGAGCGGGTCATGGGCGTACGGACCTCCGAGTCGCGTCGGCGCGAACGAGCAGGCAGCAGCTTCGTCCCGCCCGCGCGCGGTCCGCCCGAGGCGCGGTCCGCACTAAGCCCTCCGAGTCAGGGATCCACCCCTGCGGGCGAACTGAAGGGGGCCGCCCTCAGGGCCTAGGCCGTCTCTTTCGGATCTTGCCGGGCCCGCGGACTCGGCCGACAAGATCCGAAAGAGACGACCTAGCCCTTGCTCCACCCGGTCGTGCCGGAATAGCAGTCCAGCAGGTCCACCACGAAGACCAAGGTCGAGCCCGCCGGGATCAGCCGCGAGGGCGACTGGTTGCCGTAGCCGAGACGCGGGGGAACGACGATCTCGCGCCGACCGCCGACCCGCATCCCCTTCACCCCGCGGTCCCAGCCCTTGATGACCCGGCCGCCGCCCAAGGCGAACTTGAACGGCTCGCCCCGGTCCCAGGAGGCATCGAACTCCTTGCCGGACTCGAAGGTCACCCCGACGTAGTGGACCCTGACCACCATGCCCGACGTGACCTCGGGCCCGTCCCCGACGACCAGGTCCCGAATGGTCAGCTCGGCGGGAGCGGCACCCTCCGGAACCTCGACCTCGGGCTTCGTCAGCTCATTCATCGCAGCCTCACACTCTCCAACGGAAGCCCCGCACGGACCGGCCCGCACACAGGGACACAGGACACATGGACACCCCATGCGGCGGCTGTCCACGCTACCGACACCGCCGATCCCGGGAGTGCACGGGCGGGGCCCGGTCCGCGGCCGGGTGGACCGGCGGCCCGGGCGGGGCAACGGCTCAAGCATCCGCGTCACGACACCTCCTCCGCGTCGGCCGCGGCGGATTCCCCGCGCGGGCCGGGCAGGGTGTCGGCGAACGCGGCGGCCTGGATCCGGTACGCGGTCCGGAAGTCCCCCGTGCCCGTACCGGTGTTCTCGTCCATGAGCTCGGAAAAGGTCCCGGACTCGGCGAGTCGTCCGTCCTTCATGACGTGGATGACGTCCGCGTGCCGTACGGAGTGCAGGCGGTGGGTGATCAGTACGACGGTCTGGCCGGCCGCGGCCAGGGCCCGGATCCGGTCGAAGACGCGTTGTTCGGCGACGGCGTCGAGGGCGCTCGTCGGCTCGTCGACCACCAGGATCTGAGCGCGTTTGTACCAGGCGCGGGCGATCCCGACCATCTGCCACTCACCGCCGGAGGCTTCCTGGCCACCCCTGTAGCCGCGCCCGAGCAGAGTGGAGAGTTCGCGGCGCAGGCCGGCGATGAACCGGTCGGCGCCGGAGAACGCCGCGGCCTCCCGCACCGCCCGGTCGTCGATCGGGACGGTCGGATTTCCGATGCCGATGTTGACGCGGACGGTGAAGGGCCACCGGAAGAAGGACTGCGACATGAGCCCGACGCGGGCGAAGATCTGGCCGCGGTCGGCGGCGGCGGCGTCCACGTCGTCCCACCAGACCGTTCCTCCGCCCTGATCGGGCTGGTGGAGGCCGGCCAGGAGCTTGACGACCGTGGACTTGCCGGAGCCGTTCTCCCCGACCAGGGCGATGACCTTGCCCATGGGGAAGGCCATCGACACCTCCCGCAGCGTGGGGTCGGGCACGTGGCCCCCGCTGCCGGGATAGGTGAACGTGACCTTCTCGAACCGGACTTCCCGCACCCGCTCGGGCAGGTCCACACCGCTCTCGGGGATGGCCCGCGCCTTCGCCTCCGTGCACAGGCGCTCGAAGTCGGCGACGAACAGGGACTCCTGGTGCAGGTCGGCCATCTGCAGCACGAGACCGTCCAGGCTGGAGGACCCGGTGCGGATGGCCAGGACCGCGGTGCCCGCGACCGCGAGGTCCATCCGCCCGCTCCACAGCAGCAGCCCCAGCGCCCCGTACGTGAGCAGGGTGGCGACGCCGGACGCGCCGTCGGCGATCAGGCCGATCTTCGCCGCGTTGCGGGCCAGGCGGGTCTGCTCGCGCTCGCTCGTCTCGGCCATCTCCCGGAAGTGACCGAGGAGAAAGGGCCCGACCTCGTGGACACGGACCTCGGCGGCCGCCTCCCGCTGGGTCAGCAGCTGCCCCAGGAGGTGTCCGGCCCGTGCGTGCTGGACGAAGGCGTGGAAGGAGAGGTAGCGCTGCCGGGAGATCGTCAGGGACCGCCATCCGCTCGGCAGGGTCATCAGCACGAGCAGGGGCAGAAGTCCGAGGTGCAGCACGGTGAGCACACCGGCCGCGGCGACCAGGGAGATCCCGGAGTTCAACGTGTTGGTGCAGTACCGGATCATGCGCCGGGCGGAGTCGGCCCCGTAGCGGGCGGCGTCCAGCAGCCGGTGGAACTCGTCGTCCTCGATCGCCGCGAGCTCCACCCGGTGCACCAGCCCCAGGTACTGCTCGGTGGCGACCCGCTGCACTTTCGGCTCCAGCTCACCGGTGGCGGCCGTGGACGCGGACCGCAGCAGCGAACCGAGCAGCGCGGCGACGGCGACGACCGCCAGTGCCGGGAACGCGCTGCTCAGACGCTCGTTCGTGCCACCCCCGGCGAGTATGTGCCCCAGGACGGCATTGACCGCGACCAGCCCGGCCGCCTGCGCGATGCCGCGCCCCACCTCGGCGCCGAGTACGACGCGCAGGGCGCGCGCGTCGGCCAGGTGCGCGAGCCGCAGCCCCGTGCCGATCATCCGGGGTAAGCCCTTGGCCATGGCCCAAAGCCCCAGCTTGAGCCAGGCCCCCTCGTGCTGGTCCCAGCCGACGTCGTACGCGAGCTCCCCGCCGAACAGCAGCCGCTCGGAGTCCGACACCGAGGCGGCAGCGGGCGTCTCCTCCGCCGCCTGTTCCTTGGACCGGATCATTTCCCCACCTCCGCATCCGGTCGTGCGGTGCGGCGGACCCGGCCGACGGCGCCAAGCCGATGCCCGGAGGACGGCCGGGGGCGGCATTCGCTCTCGCGCTGTTCGATTGCGGGCCGGGTGGGCCGGGTGAGCCGAGGGACGGAGCTGGGATGCACGGGATCCTCCGGATGGGGGAGTCAGGGGTACGTATGCTCCAAGAACGGCCCGGATTCCGGCTCGTAACGGCCGATCCGGGGGCAGACCGTGAACGGATGTCCCAGTCTGGACGGTCGGTCAAGTGCCGGCCGGGCAGCGGGCACCGGCGATTGTTCGACCGGGCGGACCACCCTTTCGAGGCATTGCCGCCGCCCAGGCGCGGGCGGGCGGCGGGGCCGGGCCGCGGTCCCGGCGCTGAGAACGCCAAGTGCGCCCGGGTTCAGCCGACTCGGCGGCCGGCGGTTTCCCGTACTGGTGTGTGTCAGTGCTGTCCACCGTCGACCACAGGATCGACTACACCGACCCACAGCTGGTTCGGCTCGGAGACGGAGCGGGCATCGACCCCGTGATGGGGTTCCTGGGCGGCACGGTCATCCCGTGAGGATGGCGCGGGCGAGGAAGTACTGCTCGGCGTCGTCGTAGACCGTCAGCTTCCAGCCCGTGGCGTGCAGCGTCGGCCGGAGGTTGGGTTCGGCGAGCGGGTCGTCGGGGCTGACGGGGCGGCCGTGCCGGGCCGCCCGCTCGGCTCGGCCCGCCGGGTGGAACAGGAGGAGGGTGCCGTCGGCCGCGCTGACGCGTGCCCATTCGCGCAACGCGGCACGCGGGTGGGGCAGGTGGTCGAGGAGTCCCGCCGCGAAGATCCCGTGCACCGACGCCGAGGGCAGGGGGAGTTGGGTGCAATCCGCCAGGAGGAGTTGTCCCCAGCCGCCGCGGCCGATGCGGGCGGCCGAGGCGAGCATCGCGTGGGTGACGTCCACGCCGAGCACCGTTCCCTCGGCGCCGACCTGGGCGCGTAGGGCGGGCATGGCCCGTCCGGTGCCGCAGCCCAGATCGACCGCGGTCTGGCCGCGTTCCAGTGCCATGCGGGCGACCGCGGCATCGTAGGCCGGGGTCTGGTAGGCGAAGCGGTCCTCCCAGGAGCCGGCCCGCTGCGTGAAGAAGGCGCGGGTGGCGGTGTGCTCGGCGCGGCCTGCGGCAAGGTCGGTGAATCGTGCCAGCAGGCGCTCCCGCCACGTCTCCGGGACGGCGGACGCGCCCGGTTCCTCCGGGGCCGGTTCCCCTGCTCCGGAGTCGGGTTCGAGGGGGAACCGCAGGCCCCAGGCGCTACCGCCGATGCGGAACGCCTGGACGGCCTGGCGGTCGTCCGCGGCCAGGACCACCGCCTGCGCGGGGAGCTCGACGAGGTCGCCCTGCAGGTGCGGAACCCGGCTCTGCCCGGGTGCCCCGGCGAACAGCGGGTCGGAGGCGGCTGCGGGCGCGATCGCCAGCGGGCCCCAGCCGAGGTGCGCTTCCGGCGCGGAGACGGCGGTACCGCCGGCCGCCAGGGCCAGTCGCTGAGCGCCGTGGCCGACCCCGAGCACGGGAACCTCCGCCGCCAGCGCGCCGCGCAGCAGGGTGAGCTCGGCGCCCCTCGTCGTGGCGCCCTCCTGGGTGCGGGTGGTCGTGGGGTCGCCCGTCACCACCAGGGCGTCGACCCCGGCGAGGCCGTCCGGCAGGTCGCCCGCCCAGGCCTGGTGTACGCGCAGCTCCAGGCCGGCGGCTTCGATGGCGGCGGCGATGGTCTGGGGTGCAGCCCCAGGTGTGTGCTGCAGGACGACGACGGCCACCGGCAACTCCTTACGTGCAAGCTGTTGCGGCAGTCTTGAGCCGCACATGCGCAATGATGACGCGAATGGTGGCGCATATGCCAGACCCTGCGAGGGGTTCGCCTGCCGCCTGCCGCGCGCCGTCGGCGCGAACTCCATGGCATGACGGAGCCCCCGCCCGCCGAACACCGCGATCGGCAAGCAGGGGCTTCCTCCACCGCGCCCGCTGTGGCAGCGAGAGCCGCAAGCAGCCCAGGGGCGGGTGTTCGTGCCCAGTGAACCAACTGTCGACCGGGCAGGGCGACTGGTTCTGGATACGGAAACCGGCCACGCGGGCCGGTCTGAATGCAGTAAATCATCCAAGAGGCGAACGCGCCATAGTTGCCGGTATCTGCGAGCTGAAATTGTAAAAGTGTGCCGCAAATGCCGATTCTGGTGGATCGGGGTGGTGAGCGCCGTGCCCGGAGTGCGGGGCCCCATGGGGCACGGTCGAACGTCCCGAATGGTCGAGATGGTCGAATGGACGGAAAATGCCATGTCATACGGGTTGTTCGCCTAGCGGATGAGATAGGCGTCCAGCAGCGGGGGACCGCTGCGGATAGCGTGATCTTCGTGGCGGCCAACAGGTCGCTTTCCCCACCCATTCAAGGCGAGGCGCCAACTCCATGAGCCTGAGCATCCGTAACCAGATCCCCGGCACCATCACCTCCGTCACGGCCGGCGAGGCCATGTCCACGGTGAAGGTCCGCCTGGCCGGCGGTCAGGACATCACCGCCGCGATCACCACCGACGCCGTCAAGGACCTCGGCTTCGCCGAGGGCACCGCCGTCAAGGCGCTCGTGAAGTCCACCGAGGTCTCCCTCGCCACCGGTCCGGTCGAGGGCATCTCCATCCGCAACCAGATCGCGGGCACCGTCACCGACGTCGCGACCGGTGGCGCCATGGGCTCCGTCAAGGTCTCCGTCGAGGGTGGCGAGCTGACCGCCGCCATCACCAAGGACGCCGTCGAGGCCCTCGGCCTGGCCGCCGGATCCTCCGTCGTCGCGCTGATCAAGTCGACCGAGATCTCCCTCGCCACCGCCTGATCGCCCCCGCGTCACGCCCGAGGGCCCCACACCGGCCGGTGCGGGGCCCTCGGGCGTGGTCCTGGTCCTGTTCGTCGTCACGGATTCGCGCGCACGATGACCAACGAACCCTCGTACGTGGGCTGCGTGCGCAGGTGCCCGTAGCGCTCGTCCCAGGCCCCGGACTCCAGATCGCGGCGGAGCCGTTCGTCGAAGCGTTCGCGGACGCCGTCGTCGATGAAGCTCCATGCCGAGCAGGCCTGGCGGACCGCGGGGTCGAGGAGCATGTCCGGACGCCCGTAGTAGGCCTCGTTGAAACCGTCGGTGCAGTCCAGGGGGATCGGGACCGTCTGGATGGTGCCGGTTCCGCCGAGGGCGGCGGCCATGTCCTCGATGGGCGGGAAGCGGCGGGCTTCCGTGTCGAGGACCTCGGGGGCGTACTCGTACAGCCAGAAGTCGCGTACGAGCTTCGGGTCGCAGGTCAGGACGACCACCGGGCCGCGGGTGACGCGCCGCATCTCGCGCAGGCCGGCCGCGACGTCGCTCCACTGGTGCACGCTGAACAGCGTCATCGCCGCGTCGAACTCCCCGTCGGCGAACGGCAGGTCCTCCGCGACGGCGTCGACGGCGCGTGCGAGGCGGGCCGGACGCTGGGCGCGCATGGACTCGGAAGGCTCGACGGCGGTCACGGAGCGGGCGGCGCTCTCGTAGGAACCGGCGCCGGCACCGACGTTGAGGACGGCCTGCGCACCGGCGAGGGCCTCGGCGATGAACTGGGCTATCCGCGCGTCGGGTTGGCGGTAGGAGGCGTATTCGGCGCCGATGGTGCCGTAGTCGACATCGCCGGCGCCGCCGTCGCGGGTGCGCGTATTCATGGGTCCTTACCTCGCCTCGTGAGCAGGAACAGGGGGATGTGCCCGCCGCCCGCCGGAGGTACCGACGTCGCAGGGTGCGGGCGGGTGCGGTGCCGCTACGGCCGCTGCGACCAGAGCCGCGACCGTTCCCAGCCGGCGGCGTTAACCTCGCCGGGGCCGGGCGTCACGGGCCCGCGGATCCTGACCCGGCGGCCGTGCTCCGGCCCATCGCGTGCGGATCGCACACACCGTCCACCTGCTCCGAGCCCGCTGTCATCCTCGGCTCCTCCAGCTCATCCGGCCCCGGCAACCTCACGACACCATCTTGCATCCGCGAGGCTATCTTTGTGAATCAACTAGCAAATGCTTGTTGATTCGACCAGTGGGCTCCTAGGTGCGGTTTGGATGAACCGTGCCCGGTCTCGAGGCCGGCAGAGCGGCGCGCCGTCGGCGCGTCGCGTACTGGCGGGTCTGGTCCGCGGCCCGTCAGGCCGGATGCAGTACGGCCATGGCGATCTCGCGCACGCGGTCCCGCGTGATTCCGGTGCGCTGTTCGACGGCGAGCGGGTGGTCGGTGGGCTCCAACTGGATGAGGGGCCTCCTGCCGACCGGTCGGGTGTGGGCGTTGGTCTTCAGGTCGGTGGTGCTCTCCGAGTAGAGCGCGAGCTCGGTGCTGAGCCAGCCGAAGTACGGCTTCTCCGCCTCACGCCCCTCCGTGTTCCACACGTCGAGGGCACGGGAGAAGTTGTCCCTGCTCAGAGAGACCCAGACGCCCCACGAGAAGACGTCCTCACCGCCGATCACGGGTATCTCGATCAGGCCCCGGACGAAGAAGTGCTGTCCCTTGATCACGCACTGGTCGGACGACAGCGTGCTGTCCGGATCACTCTCGAAGGCGGGTTCCCAGACGTCAGGAGCCATGGCCGAGTAGCTCATGGGGAGTTCCGCGTGGTGGTCGCCGCAGCGTGAGCACCTGAAACCGAGACTGTTAGACATGGCGCGAGCCTAACGACCATCCGGGCGGGTGTTTCCCGCGGGCCGCTCTACGGCTACCGGCTCGCCGCCGCCATCGCGGCCGTCGCCCTCACGCACGCGGGCCCCTCCCGGAAGGACGAACGGGGAGGGGCCTTACGTCGATCGTTGCTACGTCGACGACGGGTCGACCGGCTCGGTGATCGGGGCACCGTCGAGATCGGTCATGAAGTCGCGGTGGACCGGCTTCTTGTCCGTCGGCTTGGGGAGGCTCGGGCACGCGATGCCGTCGCCGTCCCGGTCGAGTTCGTTCGGGTCGAGTGCGTCCGCCCGCAGCACCGCTTGCGCGTCGGCCTGGGCCTTGAACGCGTCGCAGTCGGCCACGTGCCCCTTGTTCACGTACGGAGCGACGTCGAACGTGTGCTTCGGGGCGTCATTGCCGGTGCACGCGGTCAATGTGATCGCCGCGATCACACCGATGGCCGCGATGGAGGTACGACGACCCGGTCGCAGCCGGTGATACCGGCCCTTGTGGTCGGTGCGTGACTGGTCTGCCATGGTCCTAGGCCGATCCCGTCCGGAACACCCTGACATTCCCGTTTGCCGGATCGAGTGCGTACAGCTTCGCCGTGGTGTTGTTCACGGCCAGCGAGCCGAATTGGTGAGGCCTGCCGAGTGGAGCCTGCGTCAGCATCGTGGTGCCGTCGGTCACCGCGAGGCCGCCCGGCGCGACGTCTGTCAATTGCTGTGAGACGAAGACCCTGTTGGAATTCTTCAGCACGGTGAGCTTGTGCGCCGGGTTCGCGGCGGCACCCGAGTTTCCGCAGGCCGGCGCCTGCGTCGTGACCGCGTTTCCCTGGATCAGGGTGATCAGGCCGCCGGACTGGCCGCATTCTCCTTCCCCCTTGGTGGTGGAAAAGGTGAAGACCGACGCTGCCGAGGCGTTGTAGACCGCGTAGAAAGGACTGGTATTCGTATCCGGGTGTTCGTTGATCTCCGTTGACTTGCCGTCGGTGAGGTTCAGGACGATCGTCGTCCCGACTGATTTCACCCCGACGGTACTCTTCGGGTCCTGAACGCACCTACTGGCAAGGAGATAGACGAAGTTGCGGTTCGGGTCGACGACCGTCACGCCCTTGACGGAGGTGGGCGAGAGGTGTCCGTAGCCGTTGGCCCTGGTGCAGGCCTTGGTCGGGAAGTCCGCTACGACCCTGACCTCATGGGTCTGCGTCGAGATGGCGAAGAGGCCGATGTTGGCGCTCGCGTTCTGGCCGGCTCCCTGCTTCGCGAAGTACACCGTGTGACGCGCGGCGTCAAAGGAGAAGTCCATGCCGGAGGCTGCGGACGCGAGGAGACCCCCGGCGGGCAGAGGGATCAGCGTCGCCGATGAGCTGCCGGCCGCGATATAGGCGACCGCCGGGGTGTTCGGGTTGGGACCACCGCCGACGTAGACGTCGCCGTTCTCGGGCGAGACGGCCAGGCCGCTGACGATCCCCGGGAAGTCGACGCGGGTCACTTGATCGCCATTGGCCGTGTCGATGATCGCGACGCTGTTCGTACCCCCGACGTAGACACGCCCCGTGCCGGAGTCGATCGCGATCCGGATCGGGTTCGACACCGCGCCGGAGACGTCGATCGGAGCACCGATCGCTTTGTCGGTCTTGCCGTCGATCACCGTCACGGTGTTGTCGGTGTCGGAAACGACGTACACGCGGTTGGTCTTCTCATCGACCGCGAGGTCCGTCGGACGCCGGCCCGCCGGGATCGGATCACCTGTGGGCTTCGACGGTGACAAGTCATACAGCGTGAACGACGACTTCGCGCCCCGCCCGCACTTGTTCTCCTCGCCGACCGCCACCATGTTGTAGGCCGGTTCGCCGGCCAGCAGCCCGTCGGTCTTCAGATCATCGATGGTCCCGTAGTGCCCGTGCTTCGCGCAGTAGGACTCTTCCGCTGTCCGCAGGGTAGCCGCGTCCGCGGCGACCGCGTTCCCGCGGCCCTTGTCGCCGATGCCCCTGACGGAGAACACCACGATGGCCGCGAGGACGCCCAGGATCACGATGACCACGAGCAACTCGATGAGTGTGAAGCCGTCTTCGCGTCTGGCGCGCAAGGGGAACAGACGATGGTCCGGTCTCATGACAGTCGGGGTTTCCTTCAATCGATGGGTCACGTCCAGCCCGAGCGGACGCGCGAGCCCTCGCCGCGTCACGGTGTTCCCCGTCGCACGGGCTTGACGTCCTTGGGTTCCGGCAGATCCGGGCATGCGATGCCCTTCCGTTCGCCGTCAAGGTGATTCGGGTCGGACGGCGCGAAGCGCAGGACGGCCTGCGCGTCCGCTTGGCTGGCGAAGTCCTGGCAGTCGTAGGCGTCGTTGCCGTGGCGCAGGAAGTAGCGAGCCTCGAAGGCTCGATCCGGCTGCGGGCAGAGTCCGCTACGGGCGTCGCCGGGACGGCACTTGAACTGCTGCGCGATCTGCGGAATCGGTTTGGCATCGCGCGGTTCCGGCAATCCGCGACACGCGACGCCGCCTCCGTCGTCAAGGTGATTCGGATCGCTGGGGTCGGCCCGCAACACGGCCTGGGCATCCGCCTGATTGGCGAAGTTGATGCAGTCGAAGGCGTCGCCGTGAGTGGCGTATTCCTCTGCGTCGAACGACTTGTTGTTCGGGCAGAGCACGGTGCGCGGGGTACCCGGCGTGCACCACTCGCGGTCGGGCCTCTGGGCTCGGGGAGCCGTATCCGACCCACCGCGTACGAACACCGCGACGCCCAGTGCCACTGCGACCACGGCGAGAACCAGCACACCCCGCCTGATCGCGCGCGAGCCCGACCATCTGCTCACCACTGCCATACCGCGCCTCTGCCCATCGTGCCGCCAGTCTCTTCTCTGCTTCCTGCAGCGGCCCGACGACACTCGCCCACCAGGCCCGTTGCAGTCTGGATACGTGCATTAGATCCACAGCAAGTGGAGTTGTCAGAGATTGACTACTGGAGCCCCACGTGAGCACCATCTAGGCGCGTGCGGCACCTTCATGCCGGAAACCTCGCAGATGCCCATGAGTTTCCGGCATTCGCCTGGACCCATCAGCAGGGTGACCGTCCGGCAGTCGCCGCGAGTCAGAACAACTAGGAGTAGCAGATGCAATCAAGGTTCAGCCGCGCTCGAAGCGGTCCGAACTCCGTCCGCACCGCGATGCGCCGGGTCCGGAACGCGTTCGCGGTGGGTGCCCTCGCGACGGCGCTGATCACCGCCGCGGCACCGGCAGCGTCCGCGACCACGGACTCGGAGGTCGGCGTCGCGAACAATATGTACCCCGCGTTGAAGGATCTGAGGACCTACATCGCGACCTACAAGTCGTTCACGCCGTTCGTGGCGAACCCCGCTTCGCAGATCGGCGGGTTCTGGAACAAGCCGGTGATCGATACGTCGACGATGCGGGGGATCACCTCGGGAAGCCTGCGTCAGCAGCTGAAGAGCGCCGGCCCCTACACCACCTGCAATCCCGCCGCCTCGAACAACTGCGTCAATGGGCCTTTGCACATCGATGCGTTCCTGTCGGCGGACGAGACCAACGTGGACGCGGTCATCCCGACCTCGGATGGCGGGACGTGCACGGCGAGCGGGTCCGTCGAGTGCAACGGCGATGTCAACAGCAAGCACCTCGTGGCCATAGGACGCCTGGCGATCTACAGCTGTAGCGGCAGCTGGGCGGGCTCGACCAAGGGTGACGACCCGTCCAACGCGGGAAGCCCCCCGCTGGCGTTGGGTTCGGACGTCAATGGCAGCGGCAACGGCAAGGCCCAGTCGCCTCGTTGTGATGCCTCGCCGATCTCCGGCGCTCCCACGACGATCTCCCAAGTGGTGAGCTGGCTGACGGGGAGCGGGAAGCGGATCGCGGTGGCCGACCCGGCTTCCGCACCGTTCGGTGCCGCGTCCAAGCAGGCTCTGGTGCAGGCCGGGTTCCCGTGGACCGACAGCGGAGCGGGTCAGAACGTGTTCCGGGGAAGCGCGTGTGACAGCGCGGGCGCGGCGTGCAAGGTGCGCCTGGAATCAGGGATCAGCCAGGTGCGCGGCGCGGTGACGGCGAACGCCGGCGGAAACACCCAGCTGGGTCTCGTCGCGAAGTCGAACGTCGTGAACGTGAGCTGGTCGTCGAGTTCGCTGAGCGGCACCACGGCCAATGACCCCAACACGTGGACCGAGCTCAATGCCAGCGCGTACTCCGGCTACGGGGACATCGAGCAGTACGGCGTCGCCCTGAGCGGTGGACACGCCGGCGCGGCGGCCATCTGGAGCGACCTGTTCACCAACGACTGGGACTTCGACGGCACCGTCCAGGGGACCCTCGCCGCCTACGGCTACTAGGCGATCCGGAACGCCGGGCAACGGACTGTCGGCGGGCGCGAGCAGCGCCCGCCGACAGTCCGGGCTCGGGGGATCCTCGGCGGCGGTCCCAGTGACCGCCGACGGCAGAACCGCCGGAGTGCGCGTCCCGGCAGACCGCATGAGGCGAATGGCTCGCTTTGCTACCCCGGTTGTCAATCACTGACTAGCGTCGTCGGTCACCCGACGCCATCCCGCCGTGAATTCCGGCCGGACCGATAGCGATCGGCACGGCATTTCGCCGATCGCCGATCGCCGGCCGTCAGGCCGAGCCGTGTAACCCATTCCCATTCATCAGGCCCTTAGGAGGGTCCTCACCCATGCATAGATCACCACGTCGCCACCTCACGTCGGCCGGCACCTCAGGCGCGGTCACGCGCAGGCGGTCACGCCGAATCCCGGCGCTCGTCTTCGCGGTGGCGACCGTCGTGATGGCCGCGACCCCGGCCTCGGCGACAGGCACCAACACGACCGGCTTCGCGACCGCGGCGAACCTCGACGACAACGGCCGCGGCAGCTCCGCCGTCGCGATCGGGGACCTCGACAACGACGGGACGCCGGACCTCGTGACGGCGATCCGCACCGAAGGCCTCGGTGTGTTCCTCGGGTCCGGCGGCGGCAGCTTCGGTGGTGTGACCAAGTACGCGGCGCCGCTGACCTCGACGAGCCGCTTCCTCAACTCGGCGGAGATCCGCGACGTCAACGGCGACGGCCACAAGGACGTCGTCAGCCAGGACGCGCGCGGCAACGTCGCTCTGGTCTGGCTCGGCGACGGTTCCGGTGCTCTCGGCGCCGGAGCGGTGGTGGAACTCAACCCGACGCCCGGGTGCGACACCACGGGCGACAACCCGTGTGTCGCGCGCTTCCCGTTCGGCGTCGCCGTGGGCGACTTCGACGAGGACGGCAAGCCGGACCTCGCGACCAACAACGCGAACACGAACAACGTCTCGGTCGTGCTCGGCAACGGCGACGGCACGTTCGGCGCCGCGACCGGATTCGGGCTGAACGGCGGCACCAACCCGCAGGGCGTCGCGGCTGCCGATCTCGACGGCGACGGACACCTGGATCTCGTCACGTCGAACGCATCGAGCGGGACCCTCTCCGTGCTGCCGGGTGACGGAGACGGGGGCTTCGGTACCGCGTCGAGCGTCGCGGCCGGCCTGACACTGGCGTCCAAGCTCAAGCTCGCCGACGTCAACGAGGACGGCAAGCCGGACGCCGTCCTCGTGGCACCCGGCACGCCGGGTCGCGTCGCCGTGCTGCTGGGCGATGGGACGGGCGGCTTCGGTACCGCGAACCCGCTGTCGGCGGGGTCGAACCTCACCTCCGCTTCGGTGTCCGACCTGAACGGCGACGGCCACGTCGACCTGGTCGTCTCCAGCTACGGCTCGAACGAGGTCGCGGTGTTCGAGGGCGACGGCACGGGTGCCTTCGGCAGCCCGCTCGCATTCGGGCTCAACGGTGGTACCAACCCGCAGGCCACCGCGGTGGCCGACCTCAACGGCGACGGGCGTCCCGACGTCGTCACCGCCAACAGCAACAGCTCGGCGACGTTCGTCAAGGACGCGTCGGTGCTGCTCAACGCGACGAACCGGACGCCGACGGCCGCCAACGACTCGTACGGCCACGTCGGGGCGGACACCCCGCTGGTCGTCGGCGCTCCCGGTGTGCTCGGCAACGACACGGACCCCGACGGCAACACGCTCACGGCGTCCCTCGTGACCGGCCCGACGCACGGCACCCTCACGCTCAACCCGGACGGCTCGTTCAGCTACCAGCCCACCAGCGCCTACACCGGAAGCGACAGCTTCACGTACAAGGCAACGGACGGCACGGTCGACTCCAACATCGCGACCGTGACGATCAACGTCTCGACCGGCTGCAACGGTCTCGCCGCCACGATCACCGGCAACGGGATCGTGAGCGGTACGAGCGGCTCCGACGTGATCGTGACCGGCAACGGGAACGACGCCGTCGCCGGGAACGGGGGCAACGACACGATCTGCACGTTCGGTGGCAACGACGCCGTGTCCGGCGGCAGCGGCAACGACTACCTCGACGGCGGTGACGGCAACGACGCCCTCAGCGGCGGCAGCGGCAACGACAGCGTCAAGGGCGGGGCCGGCGACGACGCGCTCTCCGGCGGCTCCGGCAACGACACCGTGGTCGGCGGCTCCGGCAGCGACATCCTCTCCGGCGGCAGCGACACGGACGTCTGCGCGGGCGACGCCAACGGCGGTCCGACGCTCCCGGGCACGGATTCGATCGCGTCCGGCGGCTCCTGCGAGACCGTGGTCGAGGTGCCGTAGCCGACGAGGCGTATTCTGCGGCTGACTAGCCAACTGGACGGCCAAGAGACGCTGACGTGCGTCGCGGGTGGGCTCGGTGATCGCGATCGATGCGATCGTCGGGCCCGTCTTGCCGCTCGGTACGCGCGCGTCATTCGGGTACCGCGAGCGTGAGGTCAGCTCGCCTTGGCGGCCGGCCGCGTCGAGTCGACGTTCACGGCGTCGAGGAGCTGGCGCGCGGCGTGGACGAGGTCCAGCCGCCAGGCGTAGATGGCACGGGTGACGTGATCGCCGGTGTGCTCCTTGACGCGCAGCGCCTCCTCGATCTCGTCGAGGACCACCCGTTGGCGCTCGACGAGGCGGGCCGGGCTGATGCCGCGGCGCTGGAGCAGGAGAAGTTTGCTCGTGAGGTCGGCGCGGATGTCGCGCAGGTGACCCACGGGTTCGCCGAGCCACCGGTTGACGATCGTCTTCGCCGAGCGGGTGGCGGCGTAGATCGTGCGCTGCGGTCCGCGATCGCTTTCCTCGGTGCCGACCGGTGTGATCAGTCCGCGCTCGACCAGCCGCGTGATCGACCTGTAGACCATGGGCCGGGAGATGTGCCAGAACTCACCCATGTCCGTGCCCTCTACGGTCAGGGCCGCGATGGCGAAGCCGTGGCTCGGTCGTTCGGCCACGAGGGCGAGCACGATCCACTCGGCCAGCGGCAGATCAGGGCGGTCGGGTTTCTCCATGGTGACCAGGTTACCAATCGGTCCGTCCAGGTGGTTGTGCGATGAACCAGGTTCCGACGCCCGTGCGGCCCGCGGCCCTGTAGGTAAACCCAGAAGCGCCGCCTCGGGTCCGCCGGTAGCCCATGGATGACTTCCGGCCCCGGTTCTTACGGTCGATGGCCGCCCGTTGTGAGCGACGTACCGATCGTGTTCGCGTACGGGTCACTCAGGCTGTCGTACCAGCGGACGACGGGAGCACCGACGAGGAGGGCGGCGATGGCGCCGCCGGCGAGGATCACGCCGAAGGGGAGGCGGGTCTGGCGGGTCATCCGTCCCGCCGCCATGAGCGCGAGGCCCACCAGCAACCCCGCGAAGCTGCCGGCTACCACCGCGAAGACGAGATGCCAGGGACCGAGCCAGCCCAGCCCCGTCCCGAGCAACCCGGCCAGGCGCACGTCGCCGAAGCCGAGCCAGGCCGGCCGCACCCAGTGCAGGGCGAAGAAGAGGGCGAAGGCGCCCACTGCGCACGCTGCGGTCACGCCGAGCCGGTGCCACTGGCCGGTGGCACCGGCGGCGGTGAGCAGGCAGGCCGCGGTGAGCCCGAGCGTCGGATAGACCAGCCGCAGGGGGAGGAGGAAGAGCTCGGCGTCGCAGGCGGCCAGGGCCAGTAGTCCTGCGGTGAAGACCAGTGCGGCGGGAAGGGTTTCCGACCAGCCGAAGCGCAGTGCCTCGGCGGCGAACAGGAGCCCGGTGAGCGCTTCGACGATCGGGTAGCGCGCGGGAATCGGAATCCGGCAGGCGCGGCAGCGCCGGCCCAGCAGGAGCCAGGACACGACGGGGATGTTGTCCCGGGCCGCGATCGGCGTGGCGCATCCCGGACAGGCGGAGCGGGGCCGCAGGACCGAGCGGCCGGCCGGCACCCGGGAGACGGCGACGTTGAGGAACGATCCGACCGCGAGCCCCAACAGGCCCATAAACACGGCAAATGTGGATGACATGGGCGCAATGGTGCCGTACCGGATGCCGCCCGTCACCACCCGCCCGTCGAGCGGGAGTGGCCAGGCGGCGCTTGCGCTGCCACCTGGCCAACGCGACCGCCCGACGGCCGCCAAGCGGCGTCGGGAGGTGAGGAATCCTCTTGCGTCAGGGGGTCTTGCAGGGGTTCGGCTTGCCGTTGGCGAGCGTGTCCTTCGGCGTCACGACGAACGCGGCGCCGGGGTCCTTGACCTCGTGCCACTCGGAAAGGGTGGACAGGAGCCCGGCCGTCTTGAGCTCCTCCACGGTGCCGTAGGCGTTCTTGTTGAGGAAGTACGCCTCTTCCGCGGTCTGGATCGTGGTCTTGTCGGTCTTGCAGGCCGCGTCCTGGCCCTTGTCGTTGATGCCGCTGACGGAGAAGACGACGATGGCGGCCAGGATGCCGAGGATCACGATGACCACGAGAAGCTCGACGAGCGTGAAGCCGGCTTCCGGGGTCTCGTTCCGTGCGCGCATTCGCTGACGCAACGCGCCTTGCAGGTTTGTGAACATCTTTCTCCATCTACGGCGACCGGTTCAAGAAAAACCGAGCGTTAGTAACTGCTTGATTAATCAGCCGTAGACTACTTAGTGGGTGATGGACTTACAAGGGGCGAATCCACCGACGGGGCCCCGAAGCGGTGCACTGTTGTGCTGTAGTGTTCCGCTGACTAATCAGTGGCTGACGACTGAGGCGATGTGCTTGCCGCAGATGATCGACCGCCGCTGTTCTGGATGGACGAAAGGGGTGGGTTCCTTGGCGAATGGCCGTTTCCTCCGGCGCCGGACGGCGACGACAAGTCCCGCGGGCGAGGAGCACACCCCGCCCGATGGGGCCCTGAGCTCGGCGCCGTCTCCGGCCCCGGCTGACGAACCCGCCCCGGACGCGAAGTCCGCCGCGGCGCAGGCCTCGTCCGAGGGGCAGGAGCGGCCGCGCATCGGGGAACTGCTGCTGCAGCGCGGGCAGCTCACACCGGCGCAGGTGGACGAGGCGCTCCTGCAGCAGTCCGCGTCGGGCAAACGGCTCGGCGCCCTGCTGGTAGAACTCGGCATGGTCGACGAGCGGTCACTGATCGAGGCGCTGTCGGTTCAACTCGGCGTCCCGGTCGCCGACCTGCGCCAGAGCGAGCCGGATCCCGAGGCTGCCGCCCGGGTGCCGGAGGCGCTGGCCCGTTCGCTGGGGGTCGTCGCCGTGCAGCGGTCCGAGGGCGCGCTGCTGATCGCGGCGGGCGACCCCGGTGACCCGCGCGTGCTCGACCAGGTCGGCCGGGCCGTGGCGCCGGACCGGGTGCAGCTGGCGATCGCGGCTCCCTCGGACATCCGGCGCTCGATCGACAGCGCCTACCGGGCGCTGGCCGGCGCCGGCAGCCTGGTCGAGGCCTTCGAGGCGACCGAGACCGGCCGCAACCTCGACTCCGGAGCCAGGGTGGTGAGCGAGGACGCGCCGGTCGTGCACCTGGTCAACCTCATGCTGACCCAGGGCCTGCGCGACCGTGCCTCGGACATCCACATCGAACCGCACGCCGACCGGGTCCGGGTCCGGTACCGCATCGACGGCGCGCTGCACGACGTGCTGAGCCTGCCGGAGAACATGGGCCCGTCCGTGGTCAGCCGGATCAAGATCATGGCCAACATGAACATCGTCGACCGGCGGCGCCCTCAGGACGGGCAGATCGCCACGGAGATCGACGGCAGGTCGGTCGACATCCGGGTCGCGACCACCCCCACCATCTGGGGCGAGAAGGCGGTGCTGCGACTGCTCGACCGGAACCGCACCCTGTTCCGGCTGGCCGAGCTCGGCATGCCCGCGGCCACGTACGAACGGTTCTCTTCCCTGCTCCGCTCCCCGTACGGCATGGTCGCCTGCGCCGGACCGACCGGCAGTGGCAAGACGACCACCCTGTACGCCACGCTCGGTGAGCTCAACCAGAGCGAGCGCAACATCACCACCATCGAAGACCCCGTGGAGTACGTGTTCCCGTCGGTCAACCAGATCCAGATCAACGACCAGGCGGGCATCTCCTTCGCGACCGGGCTGCGCTCGATCCTGCGGCAGGACCCCGACGTGATCCTGATCGGCGAGATCCGGGACGCCGAGACGGCGCGGATCGCGGTCGAATCCGCTCTCACCGGCCACTTCGTCCTGTCATCCATCCACGCCGGCGACGCCTGCTCCGCGCTGCACCGGTTCGCCGACATGGGCATCGAGCCGTTCCTGATCACCTCCACGGTCTCCGGGGTGGTCAGCCAGCGACTGGTGCGGCGGATCTGCGACCAGTGTCGCGAGCCCTACCGGCCGGGCGTGGACGAACTGGCCTTCTTCGCCAAGGCCGGTGGGTCGACCGACGCCGATTTCTGGCAGGGGAGGGGCTGCAACTTCTGCTCCCGGACCGGCTACCAGGACCGGATCGGCGTCTTCGAGCTGCTCGTGATGAGCGACGCGGTCAAGCGGCTGCTCGTCGAGAACGCGTCGATCGACAGCCTGCGCAGGACCGCCCGCGAGGAGCACATGGACAGTCTCCTGGACGGAGGCGTCCGTCTGGTGGAGGAAGGCGTCACGACCATCGCCGAGATCATGTCCAGCGTGTACGTCGTCTAGGCCGTCTCTTTCGGATCTTGCCGGGCCCGCGGCGAATGCCCCGCCCGAAGGCTGACGACGCGGACCTCTGACCACACGAATCTCTGACCATACGAACCTCCGAACACACGAACCGCTGACACTGGAACCCAGGAGAACACCGGCATGGCCACCTTCAAGTACGTCGCGGTCGGCCCGGACGGGAAGCGGGCCACCGGAGTGCTCAAGGGCTCCAGTGTCGACGGCGTGACCGAGAGCCTGACCCGGCAGGGCTACGACGTGCAGTCGGTCAAGGCCGAGGGCCGGAACCTGCTGCAGCTTGAAGTCACCCCGCAAAAAGCCGACTTGGTCGAGCTGAGCAACTTCTCCCGCCAGATGGCCGCCTTCATCAAGGCCGGCGTGCCCATACTGGACGCCCTGGAGATCATCCGCGCCGAGACCAAGGACAAGAAGCTGGGCAAGGTGATCGCCGACGTCATGGACTCGCTGCGGTTCGGCGAAAGTTTCGCCGCGTCGATGGCCGCCCACTCCAAGGCGCTCCCACCCTTCTACATCTCCGTCCTCCGCTCGGCGGAGGCGACCGGTGAACTCGATGTGGTGATGGCCCAGTTGGGCCGCTACATCGAGCGCGATGTCGAGGCCCGGCGCAGCATCCGCTCCGCCCTGACCTATCCGGGCCTGGTGATGGGCCTGGCCCTCGCCGTCGTCCTCGTCCTCGTCCTCTTCGTGCTGCCCCGCTTCAAGGTGTTCTTCGAGTCCTTCAACGCGGAACTGCCCTTGCCGACCCGGATTCTGCTGGGCTTCACCGACTTCGTCACGGCCTGGTACCCGGTCATCGCCGGCGCGCTCGTCGTACTCGTCGCGGCACTGATCGCCGGGTTGCGGACCGAGCGGGGACGGGTGCTGCGCGACCGCTTCCTGCTCGCCATGCCGGTGGTCGGCGACGTGGTCCGCTACATGGTCATCGAACGGTTCTGCCGCATCCTGACCTCGATGATCAAGGCCGGTGTGCCCATCCCGGAGGCGCTCAACCTGGCCGGCTCGGGGGCCAACAACCGGGTGTACGAACGGTCCATCGGGACGGCCCGGACGGAGATGCTCGAAGGCGGCGGCATGTCCCGGCCGATCGCCCGCACCAAGCTGTTCCCCGGAGCGGTCACCCAGATGATGCGCGTGGGGGAAGAGACCGGAACCCTCGACGACCAGCTCGAGAACGTGTCCGACTTCTACGAGAAGGAATTGCAGCACAAACTCAAGCGGCTGACCAGTCTGTTCGAGCCGGCCATGGTGATCATGGTCGGGGTCGTCGTGGGGTTCGTGGCCGTCGCCCTCCTTTCGGCGATCTACGGCGTCTTCAACCAGGTCAGCGTCCAGTGACCGGCCCGGCACACAGCCCGGCACACAGCCCGATACACAGCCCGGAACGCCGCCCGCGCCACCGCCGCGGCGAAGAGGGCGAGACGCTGATCGAGGTCCTCGTCGCCGTGGTGCTCATGGGCGTTGCCTTCGTGGCCATCCTCGGGGGCATGGGCACGGCGATGATCAGCTCGGTCACGCAGGAGAAGGTGACCGGCGCCGACTCGGTCATCCGCAGCGCCGCCGAGAAGGTCGTCAGCGACCCGTACGTGTCCTGCGCCCGTGGCTACGAGACTCCGACCCCGCCGGCCGGGTACACCGTGACCGTCGAGGTCCAGTACTGGGACGGGGTGGGTGCGTTCGGCCAGGACTGCCCGGCGGCCGATACCGGAGTCCAGAAGGTGACGCTCACCGTGCACTCGACCGGCCCGCGCCCCGTAAGGGACGCGACCCTCGAGGTGGTCAAGCGGGAGTCGATGCTGTCATGACGACCCAACAGCCGATCAACCGCTCGGAGTCGGGGTTCACCCTGACCGAACTGCTGGTCACGATCGTCATCATGGGCATCATCGGGGCCCTGCTGCCCCAGGCGATCATCCTCGGGCTGCGGTTCACCGCGGGCACCGGGAAGCGGGTGGCCGCCACCAGCGCTGCCGGCACGCTCAACCGCTACTTCTACGGCGACGTGCACAGCGCGGACAAGGTCACGACCGAGCCCGCGTGCGGGGTAGACGACCTGATCGTCCACCTGAGCCGGCCCGGCACCGACGTCGTCTACACCTACGACCGGGCGACCGGCGACCTCAACCGGGTGACGTGCGCCGACGGAGACGTCGTCACCACCTTGCTGGGCCGGTTCGACAGCACCACATCGACCCATCCGGTGACTCTGAGCTGCGGTGCCGAGACCTCGTGCGCCTCGCCCATGGAGGTAACACTGACCGTGCAGAGCGACCCCGCCGCGCCCCCGCGTGCCCTCACCGCCGTCCGGCGATCGAGCGCGTCATGACCGGCCGCCCGCATCCGCGCCGCCCGATTCCGCGCCACCTGAACCCGCGACGCCCGCGGGGTCCGCGCCGCCCGCGCGGCGACGAACAGGGGGCCACCCTGATCCTCGCGCTGGCCTTCATCGTCGTCTTCAGCCTGGTCGCCGTGTCGGTCCTGTCCTTCGCCGCCACGGGACTGAAAGCCGCGAAGGTGTACGCCGACCAGGGCAAGCAGGGCTACAGCGCGGACGGTGCCACGCAGCTCGCGATCAAGAACTTCTCGCAGGGCAATCCGTGCGCGGACTACACCGCCCCGCCGATCAACGGCCGGCAGATGATCGTCCACTGCGACTCCCTCAACGCGTCTCCCGCGGCCACGCGCGCGACCCAACCGCGTGACGCGCTGAGCAGCTTGGGGAAGGCGGCGAAGGACGGCATCAACGTGACCACGCGCGGCCTGCGCGTGCAGGGCAGCGTGTTCTCCCACGCGAACATCACCACCGGCGCCGGCGCCTCGATGGTCGTGTCGGGCGATGTGTCCGCCCTCGGCGACTGCTCCGGTGCCGTGTCACAGCCCCAACTGCCCCGGACCCAGGCACCGTACGTGCGCGCCTGCGCCAACGACACCCCGCCGGCTCCCGCCGACGAAGCTGTGGGAGGCGACCCCGACTACGCCCCGCCCGCCACGAACGTCCCGGTCCGGCAGACGGCGCCCGCGTGCCCCGCGCCCGGCCCCGGATCCTGGCTGGTGCGGCTGCGGCCCGGCTACTACGACGACGCCCGCGCCCTCACCCGCCTCACGGGTGGCGATTGCCCGAACCACGTCGTGTGGCTTCAGCCGGGCATCTACTACTTCGACTTCACCTTCACCGGCTCCGCCGCGGTCTGGACGGTAGACGACCCCACGGTCAGCGTCGTCGGTGGCACGCAGGCGGGCTGGGATCCCGCGGCTCCGTCCCGCCCGACGGTCCCCAACCCCGGCGGTTGCGCCGCCACACGGCCCGAAGGCGTCGAGGTCATGATGGGCGGCGGCAGCCGGTTTCAGGTCGACCGTGGACACGTCGAACTGTGCGCCCCGGTGACCCCGGGCGCGCAGCAGGTGGCGGTGTACGGGGTCCAGCCGCCGAAGCCGTCCCACACGCTGAAGCCGACAGCGGTGGTCGCGAACACCGGCTTCGCCAACCCGGGCCATGCCCTGACCAGCGGCGAACGGCCGACCCTGCCCGGGTGCGCGCAGCCGACGGGCACTGCGAGCTGCACGGCCGACGCCGTCCTCGACCCGGCGACGCGTCGGTCGGCCTCGATGCAGCTCGCCGGTTTCGCCCCGCGGGTGCCGCCCGGCTCGGTCATCACCCGCGCGACGCTGCGCATCAGGCACGCGGACGAGGGCGGCCTGACCGCCCCCGGCGCGGTGAAGGTCACCACCGCCGTGGGCGGAGAAGCCTGCCGCACCGACGACCTGCCCCGGCACGCGGCGCTCGCCGAGGATGCCCCGATCGACCTGCTGGGCGCGTGCGGGCTCACCGACCCGGCTCGGCTCACCGGCCTGACAGTGACCTACGCCGCCACCCTGGACACCGACGGCGCCAACGCCACGGAACGCCTGGACGGCATCCGGCTGGAGGTCGCGTACCGCACGGCGATCACGTTCAAGCCGACCGCCGTGACCGCATCGACCGGGTTCACCGCTACGGCCGCCCATCCCGACAACGCCCTGGAGATCGGCGAGCAGCCGACATCGTTGCTGGCCGACGCCGATCTGACCAAGGACGCCCCGTCCGCGTCGATCACCCTGGCCGGGTTCAGCCGCTCTTCCTTGCCGCCGGGTTCGACGATCGACTCCGCCGTGCTGCGGGTGGCCCACCGGGAGACCGGCGACGCGGCGGCGCCCAGGATCAACGTCACGCCCGCGGGCGGCGGTGGCAGGTGTACCAACCTGCCGCTCACCGCGCGCGCCGGCCTGGGCGACGACCGCGTCGACCTCAAGGCATGCGGGATCACCGACCCCGCGCAGCTGACCGGCCTGACCGCGACCTACGCCGCCGCACTGAACGCGGACGGCACCGCGGGCGCCAACGCTCTGGATGGCATGTGGCTCGAGATCGTCTACGACCCGCCGCGGCCCCGGCCGGCGACGAGCGCGGAGTCGACAACCTTCAGCCGAGCGGCCGACGCCAAGGCGATAGACGGCGCCGACACGGCCCGCGCCACACTCGACGCGGTCACCACGCCGAGCGCCACGATCGCCCTCGGCGGCTACGACACCCCCGCGGCGGCGCCCGGCTCGGTCCTGGACCGGGCCCTGCTGCACGTGGCGCATCGCGATGACCCCGGGGTGACCGGAGGGTCGTCGCCGACGGTCGCGGTCACCCTGACGGGGCCCGGCATACCCCGCTCCTGCACCACCCCGCAGAAGCTCGCCCCGCACCAGGACGACCTGGCCACCGACACCCTGGACCTGGTCGCCGCCTGCGGACTGACCGACCCCGCCCAGCTGACCGGGCTGGTCGTGACCTACGCCGCCACCCTCGG
Organism: Streptomyces sp. NPDC002886; assembly: GCF_042888445.1. Taxonomy (NCBI): domain Bacteria; kingdom Bacillati; phylum Actinomycetota; class Actinomycetes; order Kitasatosporales; family Streptomycetaceae; genus Streptomyces; species Streptomyces sp. NPDC002886. The sequence continues at coordinate 902,135 of NZ_JBIAPV010000004.1, read as the reverse complement.
CGCCGGCAGCACCCGCGCCACCGACCAGCTCGACGGCGTCACCCTGGAGCTGGCCCACCGATCCCCGTTCCCGGTGCGGCCCACCCAGGCGACCAGTACCGCGACGCCCACCGCCGTGGCGTTCCTCGACCCGACGCGCGCGCAGGCGATCGACACCGCCACCGCGACCGCGACGCTTGCCACGGCCACCCCGTCGGCGTCGATCCAGCTCGGCGCGTTCGCGATGCTGCCCCTGTCGGCGGGGGCGGTGATCGACAAGGTCGTGCTGCGCGTATCGCACCAGGCCAACGACACCACCCCGGCACCGCCCGCGCCGACGGAACCGCCCGCGCCGCCCGCGCCACCCGTGCCGCCCGCACCCACGAAGCCACCCACGATCGCGCTGACCGTCTCCGGCACCGGTACCGCCTGCGACGCGAACCACACGCTGACCACCCATGAAGCGGCACTCGGCGTCGACGTGGTCGACCTCGGCGCCTGCGGGGTCACGAGGGGCGACCAGTTGTCCAGCCTCGCCGTCGACTACGCGGCGAACCTGAGCCCGGGCAGCACCGACGCCGCCGCCCGGCTCGACGGAGTCGAGCTCGACATCGTGTTCCGGGCCCCGTCCATCCGGGCCCTGTCCGACTGCCCCACCGAGGACAGCCGTTGCGCGGTGCTGAAGTCCACCGACGACGCCGACACGGCCACACGGCACAGCCGCCTGGTGATCAACGGCACCGTCTACGCGCCGACCGCTGCCGTGGACCTGTCGATGAGTCAGGTCAGCTCGCAGGTCGTCACCCGCGGCATCATCGCCCGGACCATCGATCTCGGCATCAGCCCGACCGCCAGGTACCTCCGCCCCGTGATCGGCGTCCCACCGGAGCCCGTCCTGTTCACCACCTACCCGGCCGTGAGCGCGAAACCGGCGTCGGTCACCGCGCTCACCAGGTTCACCACCCCGGCCCCCGGCGCACCCGTCGACGTCACGGATGCCACCCTCCCCGGCGGTGGTCAGGCATCCCTCACGCTCGGCGGCTACGCCCAGCCGGCACCGGCACCGGCACCGGCAGAGGCACCGGTACCGGCCACGACCGGACCGCTCGACCATGCCGTCCTGCAGGTGGCGCACCACGAGGACGGCGACGTGGAGTCGGTGAAGATGTCGGTGGAGTTCACCGGCAGCACCTGCGCCGGCGTCAACGCACTACCCCTGCCGGTCCATCTCGGCTCGGGCGGTCCGGTGACCGACCGGGTCGACCTGACACCATGCGGCCTGACCCGGGCCTCCCAACTGGCCGGGCTGACCGTGACCTACACCGTCACCGCCGGGGGCGGCGGCGCGACCGAGCACCTCGACGGCACCCGGATCGACCTGCTGTCCGGCCCGCTCGTCCGGGCCGCCGTGTCCTTCGACGGCCACGCCGGCACCGTCAAGCAGTGGACGGTCCTGCCATGAACGAGCACACCACCTTGGAGACCACCATGTCCGGGCCGAATTCCGCGATCATCGACCACCTGCTCGGCGAGCTGTGGGCGCGGCGCGGCAGCGACCTGCTGCTCACCGCCGGATCGGCGCCGTTCCTCCGCGTCGACGGCGCCCTGCGGCCGGTCGAAGGGCCCGCGCTGTCCGAGCCGGAGGTCGACCGCCTGGTGACCGGGGTGCTGGGCAAGGAACTCACGGATCGGTTCCGCCGGGAGAAGCAGGTCGATTTCGCGTTCAGCTGGGGGGAGCGGGCCCGGTTGCGCGGGAACGCCTTCGTGCAGCGCGGCGCGTCGGCGCTGGCCCTGCGGATCATCCCGTTCGACGTGCCGTCGTCCGAGCAGCTCGGGCTCCCCCCGGTCGTCATCGGGTGGGCGGCCAAGCCGCGCGGGTTCGTACTGGTCACGGGACCGACCGGGTCGGGGAAGTCGACGAGCCTGGCGGCCCTCCTCGACCACGTCAACACGCACCGCCCGGTCCACATCCTCACCATCGAGGACCCGATCGAGTACCTGCACCCGCACAAGCGCGCGGCGGTCAACCAGCGCGAGGTCGGCACCGACACCGACTCGTTCCCCGCCGCCCTGCGCGCGGCCCTGCGCGAGGATCCCGACGTCCTGCTCCTCGGCGAGATGCGTGACCCGGAGAGCATCTCCGCGGCCCTGACCATTGCCGAGACCGGGCACTTGGTGTTCGCCACCCTGCACACCAACGACACGTCGCAGACGCTGGACCGCATCGTCGACGTGTTCCCGGCCGAACAACAGCCGCAGATCCGGCTGCAATTGGCGCACACCATGGTGGGCATCCTCAACCAGACGCTCATCCCCAGGGTCGGCGGGGGCCGGGCGCCCGCCTTCGAAGTGCTGGTGGGTACGTCGGCGATCCGCAACCTGATCCGCGAGGGCAAGACCCGCCAGCTCCGCAACATGATCGCGACCGGCCACCGCGACGGCATGCAGACCCTCGAAACCAGCATCAACGCCCTCGTGGCGGCCGGCACCATCGCCTACGAGGAGGCCGTACTGCACACGGCCTACCCGGAGGACATCCAGCGCCCCGGCCGCACCTGACCCGCCGCCCCGCTCTCCGTACTCGGGCCCGCCGCAAAGGCCAACGGCGGCGCGATCGCCCGCACGTCGACCCGCTCCGCCACCCACAGGCCGATGAACAGCGCGGCGGTCGCCTCCAGCAGGCCGGCGCGTTCCAGCCCGCCTCCGGGCACCGGCTCGCAGCCCGCGTCCCGCACCAGCTCGTAGACCCGGGTGAGCGCCGCCTCGTCGTCCCCGCAGACCGGAACCGCGAGGGGCCGACCGTCGAAGACCGGCGGGGTCATCCGCCACACATCCTCGTGACAGAGGTTGAAGGCCTTGACGACGTGCGCACCCGGTGCGGCCGCGGCAAGGCGGCCAGCCGCCGAAGGGCCGCCCTCCGTCAGCAGCCGGAAGCCGGGTCCGACCGGGTTGGCGCAGTCGAGCAGGACCTTCCCGCCCAGCGCCGCCTGGAGTTCCGCGACGACGACCTCCCCCGCGCCGTACGGCAGCGCGGCCAGCACCACCTCACCGAAGCGTCCCGCCGCGTGCGGACTCCCGTGCCCCGCACCGCCCCCGACGCGTCCCGCGAGCCGTCGGGCCTTCGGCTCGTCCCGGCCTCCGATGAACACCTCGTGCCCGGCCCGCACCCAGTGCGTCGCCAGTGCGTCTGCCATGTTCCCCGTCCCCAGCACACCGATCCTCATGGATCCACCCCTCTCCGCGCTTCCTCCGACCGCTTCCGGGACGACAGTAGGAAACCCGTCAGGCACCATGTGGTACGTGACGACCGACGCCCGCCTCGCCGACTGCCGCGCCCGCCTCGCCTTCGACCTGCTCTCCAACACCTGGAACGCCGTACTGCTCTGGGTCCTGCGGGACGGCCCCATGCGTCCCGGCGAACTCCGCGAGCGCATCGGCGGCATCAGCCCCAAGGTCCTCACCGAGACGCTGCGGCGGCTGGAGTTCAGCGGTCTGGTGGAACGACACGCCTTTGCCGAGGCCCCGCCCCGTGTCGAGTACGAACTCACCCCTCTGGGAAGGACGTTGATCGGCCCGATCGGCGCTTTCGGTGTCTGGGCCTTCGAGCACGGCGATGAGGTCATGGCTGCTCAAGAGCGAAACGGCGGGTGAGTTCCGGACCCGCGACGCACGACGGGACAAGGACGGTCCTGTCAGGGGGACGGCGGGGCCGCTCTCAGCGGAACGTGTCGGCGTGTTCCGTCAGGAACGCCTCCAGCCCGCGCGGGGCGCGCCCCAGCAGCCGGGCGACGGTGTCGGTGGGCTGCTCCGGTCGGGTGAGCGCGAGCTGCTGGATCTCGACGATGTGGGCGGCCAGCCAGTCCGGCAGTCCTCGTTGCGTGCTCAGTTGCGCGCGGAACTGCTCCGGCGGCAGGTCGAGGTAGCGCACGGGCCGCCCCCGCAGTCGGGTCAGCAGCGCGGCGAGACGGTCGAAGGAGCAGGTCTCGGCTCCGGTCAACGCGTACGTGTGGCCCGCCAGTTCGGGTCGGGTGAGGACGGCCTTGGCCACCTCGCCGATGTCCCGGCAGTCGACGTAGTTGCACGCGGCCCGGCCCATCGCCCCTACCAGCAGGCCGCCGTGGACCACGCCCGGCCCGAGCAGCAGGAGGTTCTGCATGAACGCGTAGGGGCGCAGGACGGTGGCGGTGATGCCGGCCGTGCGCAGCCGGGACTCGACGGCGTGGTGGCCGCGGGCTATCGCGACCGGGGAGTCCGGCTCGGCGGCGGGGGAAGAGATCTTGACGATGTGCTCGATGCCGACGTCCAGGGCGGCCTCGATGGCCGCGAGCTCGAACTCGACCTGCCGCGGGCCGTTCTCCATGGCGAGGAAGAGCTGGCGGCCGCCGCTGAACGCGGTCCGCAGCGAAACGGGGTCGGCCGCGTCGGCGTACTGGACCTCGGTGGACGGCCCGGCACCGGAGCCGAGGAGGGCCTGCAGTCGCCGCGGGTCGCGGCTGAGGGCCCGGCAGGGCGCCGAGCCGTCGGCCAGACTGCGGACGAGCGCGCCGCCGGTCGCTCCGGTTGCTCCCATGACGATGATCATCGGTTTCCCTTCGAGGGGCGAGTGGTGAACCGGGCGCGCCAGCGCCAGCCCACGATCGTGGCGGCCAGTGCCGCGGAGAGGGGCAGGTCGAGCGAGAGGCGGTCGAGCGCCGCCCCGTGGAGCAGCCCGAGGCCTTCGGGCCGGGCGTGCTGGACGGCGTAGGCGAGGGCGAAGGCGAGAGCGGCCGTGAGGGCGGCCCCCGTCAGGGACAGTGCGGCGCGGCGCGCCCGTCCGGCCGGGCGCCGGCTGCCGAAGAGCTGCAGCCACGTGCCGATGAGAGCGGCCACCACGGCCGAGGTTCCGGCGATCGAGGTGCCGGCGGCCCACAGGAGCCGGCTGTTCCCGCCGATGAGCGCGCCCGCCCCCGCCGACACCGCGGGTGCGACGTAGGCCGTCGCGACCTCGCGCCAGAGTGTGAACGGCCTGCGATCGACTGTCTGTTGGTCCATCTTGGTCATGCAGTCCTCACGGAGCTAAGAGAGTCAGATAATTAGCTGGCTAACTGCATGGGCTGAAAAAGGCCCCCGCCGGCAGGCGGGGGAGCGTGCTACCCGTAGGGTCCCTATTCCTCGACCAGGGCGCCGATGCCCCGCGTGATCCGGTCCAGCAGCTCCAGGAACGTGCCGAGCTCGGCCTCGGTGAGTCCGCCGACCATCGACTCCAGTCGCCGGAAGTGCTCCGGCGCCATGTCCCGCAGGCGCTGGGCGCCGCGCGCCGTCAGCACCACGACCGTTGCCCGACCGTCCTCCCGGGAGGAACGGCGGGCCACCAGCCCTTCCCGTTCCAGTCCGTCCACCAGCCCCGTGACCGTGGCCCGCGATACGCCGAGCCCGGCCGCCAGCTGTGAAGGCGACTTCTCGCCCCCGCAGTCCTCGAGGTCGGCCAGGAGCCGGTAGCGGCCCGTGGAGAGGCCGAACCTGCCGAAGTGCACTTCGGTCGCCTGGCCGAGCCGGGCGCCGGTCGCCATCAGCCGGACGGCGACCAGAACGGCCTGCGGGTCCGCGGTCAGCCCGTAACTCCGGATCTGGCGGGCGGCCTGATCCAGCGTCGGCTGGGCTTGGTGATGATCGGCGTCCTGGGGCATGGAAGTAATATGGCACCTAACTACTGGTGTGGTCAATCGGTTGGGCGCCGTCATGCGCCGGGGATGCCCGCGGTCAGGGTGTGATGAATGCGGGGAACCCGTCGCAGCGGGGGCACTTCTCGTGCCGGGGGGGATGACGGGTTCGGAAGGCAGGGCGCACGAAGGGCGTCAGCGCGTCGCACCTGGGATCGTCCGCGCCGGATACGGCACAAGGGCCCGGATCCTTGGTGAGGATCCGGGCCCTTGTGAGCAGTAGCGGGGACAGGATTTGAACCTGCGACCTCTGGGTTATGAGCCCAGCGAGCTACCGAGCTGCTCCACCCCGCGTCGATGTCTCCACCATACGGCACCTTTGGCCCGGGCTTCGCCAGGTTTTCCCGCCCGACCGGCGCCCGCAAGCGCCCGCAGCGCCGGCAGCCCGGTGATCGCCACCGCCCAGCAGGGCGGCCTGCGGGTCTACGGGGTGGAGGCCCGGCGCCTTCCGGATCACGGCGGCCTCCGGTGCTGCGGCGTTCCTGTGGCGAGTCTGCGGGCTTCCTTAAGGGACCTTGAAGAACGCCCCCGGGCCGCTGTTTTCGCTGGTCATCAACCTAGGCTCGGGGGCCCGTCCCTCCTTTCCCGCAGAGGTGTCACCGGCATGAGCCGCAGCCGAACCCCCGCAGTGCCGTCCCGCGTCGAGACGCGACGGAAGAAGACGGTGCGCACGCGCGTCCTGCTGTCCCTCACCACGGCGGCCGCGGCCGCGGCAGTGGCGGTCGGGGTCGCGGTGGCCGACTCCGACGGCGGCGTACGTGCCCGTGCCGCCGGCCCGAGCTCCGGGACGGTGGGGTCCGCTGGTGAGGGCGCGACGGCAAGCCCCTCTCCGGCCGCCCCCACGGTCTCCGGCGTCGCCGCGTCCGTGACGGGCACGACGCCGTCCGCGACGCCCACCGCGGGTGCCACCGGATCCGCCGTCCCCACGAAGCCGGCGGCGGCGACCCGCCCGACCCCCGCGGCGTCGACCGAGGCCGCCAAGCCCAAGACCCCGACCCGTAAGCCCACCGCGACCACGGGTGGCGGCTCCGGTGGTTCCAGCGGCTCCGGCGGTTCGGGCGGTTCGGGTGGCTCCTCCGGTGCGTCCGGTACGGAGTCCGCGGTCCTGTCCCTGGTCAACAAGGAGCGGGCCGCGGCCGGGTGCCGTGCGCTGACCGTGAACTCCAAGCTGAGCGCCGCGGCGCGGGCCTACAGCGACACCATGGCCCGCAGCGGCGTCATGTCCCACACCGGCCCCGACGGTTCCACCATGACCACCCGCGTGGAAGCCGCCGGATACGGCTGGTCCCGCCTGGGCGAGAACATAGCCCGGGGCCAGGCGGACGCCGCCGCGGTCATGAAGGCATGGATGAACAGCCCCGGTCACAAGGCCAACATCCTCAACTGTGGGTTCAAGGAGATCGGCATAGGTTTCCACAAGGGCGACGGCGGTCCCTGGTGGACGCAGGACTTCGGAACGGCCAGGTAGGAACCCTCACCCGCCCCGCATCCACGGGGCCCGGCACACGACGTCCTCCGACCTGTACGCGGGCCAGGAGGACGTCTGCGTTCCCCCGGCGCGTCCGGTGCCGTCCGGGGGCTCTCCGGCGGGCCGGCTCCCTTGCGGGGGAGGCGGTGACGGGCGGCCGGGCGGGTCCGCCACTATGGGGCCGTGCCCCGAATTCCGCGCTACCTGCTCATATGGCTGTCCTGTACGGCCGCCAGCGTGACCGCCGTACTCGGCACGGTCCAGTTCGTCGTCGGTTCGACCAGGCACACGCCCCCGGTCGCGCGGTCCGCCCCCGTGGTCATCGAGACCCCGCCGGCCTGGACGGCGGCGCCGGACCAGTCACCGAGCCCGCAGTCCCCGGGCGCCACCGCCAGTGGTTCGCCCGTCGCGACCGAGCGGCAGTCACCCCCGGCCTCGCCATCCACGTCCGTGAAGCCCCCGACGGCAACGCCCCGGACGACGGCGGCCAAACCACCCGTCGACTGCAACGGAGGCGGGTTCGGCCTGCACACCGTCCCCTCGGAGGGCGGCAAGGTCACCGTGCGCTACGGCAGCCGCGGCGTGTGCCTGATCTCCGCGGTACCCGGCCGGGGATACAAGGCCGCCACGTCACAGACCGCGGACGACACCCTGACCGTCACGTTCACCGGCGCGGACCATCGCTCGGTGATCACGGCGACCATCACCCCGTCGGCGAAGGCCAGCGTGCGCGAGACGTCCTTCTGATTCCCTTTCCGGGTTTCGCCCCCTTCTGCACGCCTATCCGCCGGGCTCCGGTGAAGCGGAAGGTGAGCTGTTCCTTAGGGGAACCTCAAGATCACGCCCAACCGGTTCCTGCGGCCCCCGGCGGTCATATGCTCGCGTCAGCCGAGCGGCCTTCGGCGCCCGGGCACGACTGCCCGGCAGCCCCGTTGAGTCGCCGTGCCGCCGTGCCGCCGTGCCATCGGCTCCACCGATCCGGAAGGCGTTCCGCGCTTCCGTACTCCGAACCGTGCCCTGGGGTGTCTTCGCCATGTCTTCTCGCATACTCCGACCCGCCCGTGCCACCCGCCGTACGCCGCGCCCGCGCACCGCCGGACCCCTGGGCGTGCGGCTGCCCCTGGTGGCCGCGGCCGTGGTCGCCGCCGCGCTGACCGCGGCGTGCGGTCCGTCCGCCCAGTCCACCGGTGCCGCCGCGCCGCCCACGTCCGGACAGCCGTCGCAGACCCTCGCGGCCGCGACGGAGTCCGCGTCCGCGGAGGCCTCCCCGACCGCGTCCGGCACGCCGTCCGCGCCGCCGTCGGCGTCGGCGTCCGCGTCCGCCGGTACCCCGGCCGGCGCCTCGCCCACCTCCTCGCGCAGCAAGCCCGCCCAGCCCGCCAAGCCCGCCCCCAAGCCGTCCCGCACCACCGCCGCGCCCGCCCCGCCGGCCCGGATACCGGGCCCCGGCTACGACAGTTCGGCCGACGCGCAGAAGCTGATCGACGCGGCGCTGCGCGCGGCCAAGGCCGACGGCCGGATGGTGCTGCTCGACTTCGGCGCCAACTGGTGCGGCAACTGCAAGGCGGCCGACAAGGTGTTCGCCCAGCCCCGGACGGCATCGGTCCTCGGAGCCTCGTACCACCTGGTCAAGGTGGACATCGGCGGGAACAGCTCCGCCAACTCCGCCCTCCTGCGCAAGTACAGCCCCTCGGGCGGGACGTACAAGATGCCCGTCCTGGTCGTGGTCTCGCCGTCCGGCACGGTGCGCACCGACACACACGTCACCGGCAATCCCGCCCTGACCTCGGACGGCATCGGCTCCTTCCTCCGCAAGTGGGCGTCATGAGACGAGCGGTCCCGCGCCGCACCGTCCTGGCCGGCGCCGGCCTCGCGGTCGCCGTCGCCGGCTGCCTCTACGCCGCTGCGGGCCCCACCCACGGAGACGGCGGCGGGGCGCCGCCCGGCCCGGACGGCGCCGCGGTCAGGCCCATGTCCGAGGCCGTGGTCGTGGAGACGGGCGCCCGGCCCCACGCGCCCGTGCTGGCGGGCGCCGACCTGGACGGAAAGCCGCTCGGTCTCACCGAGTTCCGGGGGCAGGTCGTCGTCCTCAACGTCTGGGGATCGTGGTGCGGGCCCTGCCGGGCGGAGGCCGACGACCTGGAACGGCTCAGCGGGCAGACCCGCGCGCAGGGCGTCCGGTTCCTCGGGATCAACACCCGCGACCCGGACCGCGCGGCGGCGCAGTCCTTCGTACGCGCGCACGGCCTGGGGTTCCCGAGCCTCCACGACCCCACCGGCAAGCTCCTGCTCCGCTTCCCGCCCGCACTCCTCAACCCGCAGACCATCCCCTCGACGCTGGTGATCGACCGCCGCGGCCGGATCGCCGTCAGCATCGGGGGAGCGGTCACCGAGGAGGAACTGAGGCCCTTGCTCCTCCGCGTCGCCGAGGAGGCGGCATGACGGGGCTCACCGGCACGGCGACGCTCACCGCCGCCGACGTCGCCCCCTCCCTCCTCCACGGGACGCTGGCCGTGGCCGCCCCCGTGGCGTTCTTCGCGGGACTGGTCTCCTTCCTCTCGCCGTGCGTACTGCCGCTCGTGCCGGGCTACCTCAGCTACGTGACCAGCCTGTCGGTCTCCGACCTGGCGGACGCCCGCGGCGGGCAGCGCAGCCGCATGGCGGCCGGCGCGGCGCTGTTCGTCCTCGGCTTCACGGCCGTACTGGTCTCCGGAGGCGCCCTGTTCGGGTACTTCGGCCGCACCCTGCTGGCCCACCAGGAGGCCGTCACCCGGGTGCTCGGCGTCTTCACGGTGCTGATGGGGCTGTCCTTCATGGGCTTCCTGCCGGGTTTCGCGCAGCGGGAGTTCCGCAGCCACCGGCGGCCCGTGCTCGGCCTCGCGGGCGCGCCGCTGCTGGGGGCGGTGTTCGCGGTCGGGTGGACCCCGTGCATCGGCCCGACACTGGCCGCCGTACAGGCGCTCGCCTGGAGCGAGGCCAGCGCGGCCCGCGGGGCCCTGCTGATGGCGGCCTACTGCCTGGGGCTGGGCCTGCCGTTCCTCCTGGCGGCCCTGGCCTTCCGCCGGGCACTGGGCGCCTTCGGCCTGGTCAAACGGCACTACCAGTGGGTCTTGCGGACCGGCGGCGGAATGCTCGTCCTCGTCGGCGTCCTGCTGGCCACCGGGGTGTGGAACGACCTGGTGTACCGGCTCCAGTCGTGGAGCGCGGCGTTCACCACCGCCGTCTAGAACCGGCCCCGCCCCTGTCCCGTCCTCTCCTCACGAAGGCACAGCCGATGAACGATTCCCCGTACGCGAGGCACTCCCGCAAGGCCGGCGTCGCCGCGGCCCTGGTCACCCTGTTCTCCCTGGGCGCCCTCGCGGCATGCGGCGAGCAGCCCGCCGCGACCGGCTCCGCGACCGGCTCCGCGACCGGCTCCGCGACCGGCTCCGTGACCGGCTCCGTGACCGGCTCCGCGCCCACGACGAGCTTCACCGAGAACGGCGTCACCGTCACGCTCTCCGTCTCCGAGTGGCAACCACCGCGGGCCACCTTGACCGCGGTCTTCACCCCCGAGGAGAAGGGGTTCCACCTCTACAGCACCGATCTGCCGGCCACCGGAATCGAAGGCGTCGGCCGGCCGACCTCGCTGGCCGTCACCGGCGTGCTGCGGGCGGACGGGAAGCTGACGGCCGCGGCGGACGTACGGACGATCAGCGTGCCCGGCGTCGACGCCCCGGTCCCCGTCTACCCGGACGGCCCGGTCACCACCACCCTGCCCGTCCGCCTGGACGGCAACGGGGACGGGACCCTACTGCTCGGGTACGCGAGCTGCAGTGCGCGGGAGGGCTGCACCATTCCGGTCTCCGACCGCCCCGTCCACCTGCACGTCACCGACGAGGGCCCGGCCTTCGGCGACCAAGCCGGCAACCAATAGGAACGAGCGTTCACCTAAGGTGTGCCCATGCCGAGCGTCCTGGTCGTCGAAGACGACCCCAGCATCCGCCAGTCACTCATCGAAGTCCTGGCGGAGCACGGCTATGCCGTACGCAGCGCGGGCGACGGGTTCGGCGCCCTGCGCGAGGTCACCCAGTCACCCGTCGACGCGGTGGTCCTCGACCTGGGGCTGCCCGATCTGGACGGAGGAGACGCATTGCGCATGATCCGGGGCATTTCCTCCGTTCCCGTCCTGGTGGCCACCGCCCGCGACGACGAAGCGGAAATCATCCGGCTCCTCAACGCGGGCGCCGACGACTACCTGGTCAAACCCTTCTCCGGGGGACAGCTCATCGCACGCCTCTCCGCCGTCCTGCGGCGCACCCACCACCTGCCGCCGGCCCATGCCGCGCACGGCGGCGGGGGTGCGCGGCCGGCCCCCGCGGCCGAGCCGCTGCGCCCCACCACCGTGGGCGAGCTGGCGGTGGACCCCGGGGCGCGCACCGCGTACCTGTCGGGCCGCGAACTGCGGCTCACCCGGCGCGAGTTCGACCTCCTGGCCTTCCTCGCCCACCACACCGGCCAGGTCGTCTCCAAACGGCGGCTGCTGACCGAGGTCTGGCGCGAACCCTACGTCGACGACCAGACCGTCGACGTGCACCTGTCCTCGCTGCGCCGAAAGCTCGGCGAACGCGCCGCGGCCCCGCGCTACTTGCTGACCGTCCGCGGTGTCGGCATCAAGCTGGTGGCACCGCGGTGAGACGCTCGCTCGCCGGAGTGGCGCTCGCCGTCACGTCCATGGTCGCCCTCTCCTTCCTCATACCGCTGGCCGCCCTGGTGATGTCGCTCGTCAAGGAGCAGAGCGTCACCGCGGCCGAGCAGCGGGCCGCCGCCCTGGCCCCCGTACTGGCCCTGACCACGGATCCGTCCGCCCTGCGGGAATCCGCAGCCAGCCTGGACGCGGCCGAGTACGTGGTCGTGCACCTGCCGGACGAGCCCGCCCTCGGCACGTCCCGGGCTCCGGCGGCCCTGCTCGAACGGGCCGAGCAGGGCCGCGAGTCCATCTCCCAGCGGATGTCGGGCGGGTGGATCTGCCTGCAGCCGGTCGTACTGCCCGGGGACCAGGTCGCCGTCATCGAGAACTTCGTCCCCGAAGAGGAGCTGACCCGCGGGGTCACCGCCTCCTGGACGGTCATGCTCCTCCTCGCCGTCGGACTGGTCGGCGGGTCCGTCTTGGTCGCCGACCGCCTCGGCGCGAAGGTCGTCAGGTCCTCCAAGAGGCTCGCCCACGCCTCCCAGGCCCTGGGCCGGGGCAACCTGGACGCCCGCGTGGACCCCATGGGGCCCAGGGAACTGCGCGAGGCGGGCATCGCCTTCAACACCATGGCCCACCGGATGACCGAACTGCTCGCCGTCGAACGCGAACTGGTCGCCGACCTGTCCCACCGGCTGCGCACCCCGCTGACCGCCCTGCACCTGGCAACGGAACGCATGGCCGGCTCACCGGAGTCGGCCAGGGTCGAGGCCGCCGTGTGCGCGCTGGAAACGGAACTCCGGGCCATCATCACCGCGGCCCGCACCCCGCTCGCCGTGGGCCCGATGGGGCAGGGCATGCTCGGCCCGGAAACGGGCGGGACACACCGCGCCACGAACCCCGGACCGGCCGGACCCCGCTGCGAGGCCGCGGACGTCGTGCGCCGGCGGACCGCCTTCTGGGCGGTCCTGGCGGAGCAGCAGGACCGCCCCTGCTCCCTCGACCTCACCCAGGAGCCCGCGGCCGTCGGCCTCTCCGAGGACGACGTCGCCGCCGTGGTGGACGCGCTCATCGGCAACGTCTTCCGGCACACCCCGCCCGGCACCGCGTTCGCCGTCCGCGTCGCCCGCACCGCCCAGGCCGTGGAACTGGTCGTGGAGGACGAGGGCCCCGGCATCCCCGAACCGGACCAGGCACTCTCCCGCGGAAGCAGCACCGGCTCCTCGGGGCTCGGCCTCGACATCGCCCGCAGGGCCGGGTCCGTCACCGGCGGCTCGGTGCGCATCGCCCGCGGCCCCCGCGGCGGCGCCCGGATCACCGTGGTCTTCGGCCTGGCCGCACCCCTGCCGTCCGGGCGTGCGTCGCGCGGCTCCCGGCGGCGTACGGGATGGCCGCGCGGCCGGTGAAGGCCGGCTGAGGGCAGCGTCGTCCGACCGCCGGGGAGACCTCGGGCGCGAGCTCTCAGACCGCCGGGGGAACCTCCGGCGCGACCTCGGGGAAGGCGGGGGCGATCCCGAGGGCCGGCGCGATCGCCCGCCAGATCGTCGACTGGGCCGTGGCGAGGTCGATCCGGGGGTCCCCCAGCATCAGCCGGTTGCCGAGGCCGTCGCACAGGGCCAGCACCAGCGTGCCCACCTCGGCGACGTCGCAGTCGGTGAACTCTCCGGAAGCGATGCCCCGTTCCACGACCCCGGCGACCCACGCGTGCAGTTGGTCGTACAGGTCGACGGCGAGGTCCCGGGCCGCCGCGTCGCGCAGGGCGCGCACCCACAGCTCCTGCCAGAGCTTCCAGTCCTGGCGGAGTTCGGCGTCCGTGGGCAGCATGCTGCGTACGATCCGCGCCAGGACGGCGGCGGCCGGGAGCGAGGCGTCCTCGCTGCCGGTGTCCGTGCCGGTCTTGGCGAAGGAGTGCGTCATCGCCTCGGCGAAGAGCTTCTCGCGGGTGTCGAAGTGGTAGTGGAGCAGGGCCTTCGAGACACCCGCGTGCTCGGCGACCTTGCGCATGCTGACGTGTTCGAAGCCGATGTCGGCGATCACTTCGCACGCGGCCGTGAGGATTCGCTCACGCGTTTCGAGTGCCCGCTCGGCCTTGGTCACGTGGGCTGCTCCCCGGGTCGGCACCCGTCGGTCGGGGTGCGTGGGTGGGTGGAAGGGCCCCGGCGGCCCCGCCCGCCGGACCCCCATCCTCGCGCATGGGGCGTTCGGGCTCGGGCCGCCGGGGCACCGCGGTCATGAATAGGTGTGGAAGCCCCGGCCGGTCTTGCGGCCGAGCAGGCCCGCGTCCACCATCCGCGCCAGCAAGGGCGGCGGTGCGTAGAGCGGCTCCCGGTACTCCGCGTACATCGACCGGGAGATCGCCTGGACGGTGTCCAGTCCGATGAGGTCGGCCAGGGCCAGCGGCCCGAGCGGGTGCGCGCAGCCCAGGGTCATGCCCCGGTCGATGTCCTCGGCCGAAGCGGTCCGCGATGCGGCCATCCGGACCGCGGCCAGCAGGTACGGGACGAGGAGCGCGTTCACCACGAACCCCGCCCGGTCCTCGGCGTGGACGACCTGCTTGCCCAGCACGCCGGAGGCGAACTCCCCGGCGCGCCGGACGGTCTCCGCGGAGGTGAGCAGGGAGGGCACCAGCTCGACCAGGGGAAGCACCGGGACGGGATTGAAGAAGTGGAGGCCGACGACCTGCTCCGGCCGGGACGTTGCCGCCGCCAGCCGGATGACCGGGATGGAGGAGGTGTTCGTCGCGAGTACCGCGTCCCCGCGCCCGACGATCCGGTCGAGCCGGGCGAAGACCTCCAGTTTCGCCCGCTCGTCCTCGGCCACCGCTTCGACGACGAGGTCCCGGTCGGTCATCCGGTCCATGTCCGTGGTCATCACGATCAGGCCCAGGGCGGCTTCGCGTTCGGCGACGGTGAGCTTTCCGGCGGCCGTGGCGCGGGCCAGGGAGCGGGTGATCCGCTCCAGGCCGGCGTCCGCGGCCCTCTGGTTCGACTCCACCACCACGACGTCCCGCCCGGCGCGGGCGCAGACCTCGGCGATCCCGGAGCCCATCAGGCCGCACCCCACGATCCCGACGCGTTCGACATCGCTCATCGGTTCTCTCCCTTCGGACCTGTCGGATGCCTCGTGTACGTCGGATGGGCCGGATGCCTCGGATGCCTCGGATGCGGAGGTCACACGGCCGACGGCATCCGCAGCACGCCGGTGCCGCGCTTGACGAGTTCGCCCGCGATGATCAGGCGCTGGATCTCGGAGGTGCCCTCCCAGATCCGGTCCACGCGCAGTTCGCGGTAGAGCCGCTCGACGGGGTACGTGCGGTCGTAGCCGCGGCCTCCGAAGATCTGCAGGCAGCGGTCGATGACCCGGCCGGAGGCCTCGCTCGCCGACAGCTTGGCGATGGCGGCCTTCGCGTGCAGCGTCTTGCGGTCGAGGACGCCTTCGTCGACCTCCCAGGCGACCTGGTGGGTGTAGGCGCGGTTGACGGCGATGTCGACGGCGCAGTCGGCGAGCATGCCCTGGATCAGTTGGAAGTCGGCGATGGGGGAGCCGAACTGGCGGCGTTCGACGGCCCAGTCGCGGGCGAGTTCCAGGGCCCGCTCCGCCGCTCCGATCGTGCGGGCGGCGATCATCAGCCGTTCCTCGGTGAACCAGGAGCGGGTGATGTCGTAGCCGGTGCCCACCTCCCCCAGCACGGCGTCCGCGGGCAGGCGGACATCGGTGAAGGTGAACTCGGGGTGCTCGTAGACGAAGGTGTGCATCCAGCGGGGCACCCGCGTCATCTCGATGCCCGCGGTGTCCTTGTCGACGAGGAACAGGGTCGGTGCCCGCTCCTCCCCGGCGGCGGCGAGCACGATTATGAAGTCGGCGTGGTCGCCGACGGTGACGAACCACTTCTCGCCGTTCAGCACCCAGCCGCCGTCACCGGTCCGCGTCGCCGTGGTCCGCAGGCTCTGGGGGTCGGAGCCCGCCTCGGGCTCGCTCACCGCGTAGCAGTCGCGGCGCTGTCCCCGGATCACCGGGACGAGGTAGCGCTCGCGCTGCTCCGGCGTGCAGAAGGACAGTGCGTTGGCCGGCCGCCACACCATGTCCCACAGGGCGCCGGTGAGCCGGCCGAGTTCGGCCTGGACGGTGACCTGCTCCAGGATGGTCAGGCCGGCGCCGCCCCACTCCACGGGCATGTTGACGGCCTGGAGTCCACTGTCGAGGACGGCGTCGCGGATCTCGGTGTGCGCCTGCGGGGGCAGGCCGTTGTTCTCCTCGCAGTCGAGCTCGTACTTCGTGATGAATTCGGTGAGGGCGCGCGCCGAGTCGCGGAGCTCTTCCTGGCGGGCGGTGAGGCGGAAGTCCATGTGGTGTTCGTCCTCGTGATCGTGATGGCGGTGACGGGGTGGCGGGCGGTGGTGGGGCGGGCCCGTCAGGAGCGGCCGGGCAGCGCGAGTGCCCGCGTACCCCGCTTGACGAGCTCGTTGGCGATGATCAGGCGCTGGATCTCGGAGGTGCCCTCCCAGATCCGGTCGACGCGCAGTTCGCGGTACATCCGCTCGACGGGGTACGAGCGGTCGTAGCCGCGGCCCCCGAAGATCTGTACGCACCGGTCGATGACCCGACCCGCCGCCTCGCTCGCGGCGAGCTTCGCCGTCGACGCCTTGGCGTGCAGGGTCTTGGGGTCGGTGTGCGGCTGGTCGGCCTCCCAGGCGACCTGGTGGGTGTAGGCGCGGTTGACGGCGATGTCGACGGCGCAGTCGGCGAGCATGCCCTGGATCAGCTGGAAGTCGGCGATGGGGGAGCCGAACTGGCGACGGCCGACGGCCCAGTCGCGGGCGAGCTCCAGGGCCCGCTCCGCCGCTCCCACGGTCCGGGCGGCGATCATCAGCCGCTCGTCCGTGAACCACTCCTTCGTCAGCTCGTAGCCGTTGCCGACACCGCCGAGGACGTCCTCGTCGGCGACGAAGACATCGGTGAAGGTGAACTCGGGGTGCCCGTTCACCGCGGAGTGCATGAACCGGGGGACCCGCGTCATCTCGACGCCCGCCGCACCCTTGTCCACGAAGAACAGCGTCGCGGCCCGCTCCGGGCCCGCATCGGCCTGCACCAGCAGGAAATCGGCGATGTCACCGCAGGTCACGAACCACTTCTCGCCGTTGAGCAGCCAGCCGCCCGCGGTGCGGGTCGCCGTACTCGTGCACGAGCCGGGGTCCGAGCCCGCACCCGGTTCGGTGACGGCGAACGCGTCGAACCGCTCGCCCCGGATGACGGGCAGGAGGTACTTCTCGCGCTGCGCCTCGGTGCCGTGGGCGAGGACGTTCGCGGGCCGCCAGGGGATGTCCCAGAGGCAGTTGGTAACCTTGCCGAACTCCTCCTCGACGATGACCTGGTCCAGCAGGGACAGGCCGGCCCCACCCCAGGCGGCGGGCATGTTGATCGCGTAGACGCCGGCGTCCATGGCGGCGCGGGTCAGTTCGCGGACCGTTTCGGCGGGCAGCGGACCGCCCGCTTCCTCGGACTGCTCCTCGTACCCCATCAGGAGGTGTGCGTAGGCGGCGGCGCGGGCCTTGAGGTCGGCCTGCTCGGGCGTGTAGCGGAAGTCCATGGTGTTCTCCGGGGCCTAAGGGGCGGAAGGGATGGGGAAGTCGAGGTGCGCGGAGAGTGGCGCGGGGTCAGCCCAGGACGGCCCGTGCGTCCAGCGCCAGGGCGCCGTCGGGGCGGACCAGCAGCGGGTTGACCTCCAGCTCGGCGATCTCCGGATGCGCGGCGGCCACGGTCGTGATGCGTTCGATCACGTCGGCCGCGGCCGCCACGTCGACGGCGGGCCGGCCTCGGACCCCCGACAGCAGGGCGGCGGTCCGCAGCCCCCGCAGCAGTTCCCCGGCCCGCCGCGCCGGTACCGGCGCCAGCGCGAAGGCCACGTCGCGCAGGGTCTCGGTGAGGACCCCGCCGAGCCCGACCATGGCCACCGGTCCGAAGCGCGGGTCGCGGTTCACGCCCACGATCAGCTCGATGCCGTCCGAGAGGTCGGCCATCGCCTCGACCGAGTACGAGCCGGGGCCGAGCCGGGCGCGCATGTCCCGGTAGGCGGCCAGGAGATCGTCCCGGCCGGCCAGGCGCAGCGCCACGCCGCCCGCGTCGGACTTGTGCAGGAGGTGCAGGGCCTTCAGTACGTACGGGCCTTCGAACTCACCGGCCGCGGCCAGTACCGCGGCCTCGTCGGTGACCTCGCGGGCCGACGGGAACGGCACTCCGGCGGCGCCGAGCAGTCCGCGCACCGCGTGGTACCCCGGGTCCCGCAGCGGCGCGGCGGCGGCGGGCAGTGCGGGGAGCTCCGGGCCGGAGCGAGCCGCCCGGCGGGTCATCGCCGACAGCGCGCGGGCGGCGTCCTCCGTGGCGGCGAACACCGGTATCCCGGCCCCGGCCAGGACGCGGCAGCTCGGCGACTGCGGATACATCGACTGCACCACCAGGGGTTTGGGTGACTCCGCGAGGTGGGTGACGATCTTCTCGGCGGCCCGGGTCTCGCCCTCCGCAAGCACGGAGCCGCCCGCCGGCCCGCCGCCCAGGCCGCCCTCGGACGCCGCGTACCCGCCGAAGTAGCCCGTCATCAGGACCGCGTCGACCTCCTCGGCGGCGAGGAGGTGCCCGACCGTGTCGGCGTACGACAGGGGCTGCTGCTCGCCCATCCCCGCCAGGTCGACCGGGTTGGCGACCGCGGACTGCTGCCACAGCACGGTCCGCAGCCCTGCCTGGGTCGTGTCCGCGAGCTCCGGCACGTCCAGCCCGGCGTCCTCGGCGGCGTCGGCCGCGATCGCCCCGTGGCCACCGCCGTCGGTGAAGACCGCGGTCCGGCGCCCTCCCGTACGGGGCCCTGGGCGGCTGCTCACCGCGGCCAGTACGACGGTCATCTCCCGCGGCGTGCGCACCAGTTCCACTCCCGCGTCGCGGCAGGCGGCGGCCACGACGTCGGCCGACGTGGTGAGCGCCCCGGTGTGCGAGCGGGCGCTGCGCGCCGAGGCGGAGCCGCGCCCGGCGGTGAGCAGGACCACCGGTTTGCCCGCCGCGGCGGCGGCCCCGGCGAAGGCCCTGCCGTCGCCGAAGTCCTCGGCGTACACGGCGATCGCGGTGGTGGCCTCGTGGCGGGCGCAGTCCTCGACGAGGTCGACGAGGGTGACGTCGGCCTGATTGCCGAGGGAGACGAACCGGGAGAAGCCCAGGCCGTGCGGAGCGCCGCGGAGCTGGAGTTCGAGGGCGAGGTTGCCGCTCTGGCTCAGCAGGGCGGTGCCGCCGGGCGCGAAGCGGTCCGAGGCGAGGTACAGCTCGGTCGTGTTGTCCGCGATGCCCAGGCAGTTGGGCCCGACGAGCACGGCTCCGGCCTCCCGGACCCTGGCGACGACCGCGCGCTGGCGGGCCGCCCCCGCGGGGCCGGCCTCGGCGAAGCCGGCCGTGATGCCGACGATCGCCTTCGCCCCGCAGCCCAGGGCGTCCTCCACGGCCGCTTCGAAGCCGCTGCCGGGGACGGAGATCACCACCAGCTCGACGGGTTCGCCGATCGCCGCGAGGGACGGGGCCGCCCGTCTGCCGAGGACGGTGCCACCGCGCCGGTTCACCAGGTGCACGGGGCGCCGGCCCTCGGCGCGGAGCGCCTGGGAGGCCACGGCGTGGCCGTACTTGGCCGGATCGTCGCTGGCGCCGACCACGGCGACCGAGCGGGGGTCGAAGAGAGCGGTCAGATCACGGCGAGCGGTCAGATCACGTCCCATGTCACTTCTCCACTCGGAGCGCGGAGTTGGGGCAGCTCGCGGCGCAGTCGCGCGCCGCTTCCTCGGCGCCGGGCGGGACGGGGACGGCGATGACCTTCGCGTAGCCCCACTCGTCGAGTTCGACCAGGTGGGGTGCGTGTTCCTGGCACAGTCCGTAGCCCTGGCAGCGGGTTGAGTCCAGCAGGAGGTTCACGGTGTTCCTTTCAGCACGGGCGAGCGGGGTACGGTCCCGTCGCCCACGGCCGTGCCGGCGATCTCCGGTACGGCCACGGTGAGGCGGCGCCCTTGACCGCCCGCGGGTGAGGAGACGGCGGCGCAGCCGGGGCAGGGCCCGCGCAGGTGGGACCGGACGGGTTCGGGGAAGGAGCGCAGCAGGCTCCCGGCGATGCCCGCGGCGGCGTCGAGCAGGCCGCAGGCGCCGCGCCCGGGCAGGCCCCGCGACCACCGGTCCAGGTGGACGGGGGTGTCGGGGCCGGCGGTCCCCGTGGCGAGGGCGTACACGGCGTCGCGGACGGCCGCGGTGCCCGAGACGCAGACCCCGCACTGCCGTGCGCTCTCCGCCGCGAGGTGGCCGACGGCATCGGCGGCGGTGCTCACCGGGCAGGCTCCGGCGGCGAGGAAGCGGATCGCCCCGCAGCCCAGTGCCGTGCCCGCCGCGGTGAGCGCGCCGGGTTCGAGGGGGAGATCCAGGGCGCGGGCGTCGACGAACCCGCCGAACAGTCCGCCCATCAGGGCCCCGGCCGCGTCCGGGACACCGAGAGCGGCGGCCAGTACGCGCAGGGGGACTCCGTAGGGGACTTCGGTGAGGACGGGGGCGGCAGCGCCGCCCCCGGACAGGGTCACCAGGGTGGAGCGGGCGATCGACTCCCGCAGGCCGGGGCTGGTGGCGATGAGGGCGATGCGGGCGAGGGTCTCGACGTTGGAGACGAGGGTCGGCGCGCCGCCGACGCCGCGCTCGAAGGGACGGGGAGGCTTGGCGGTGGGCAGGGCCGGCCCGCCGTCGATCCGGCGGACGACCGCGCTCTCCTCCCCGGCGACGTAGGTGTGCGCGGTCTCGACGACCTCGACGGGAAGGCACGGCTCCCGTTCGGCGAGGGCCCGGCGGACGCGGTCGGCGGCCACCGGGTCCGAGAGGTAGACGTAGCCGCGTACGGCGCCGGTGACCGCGGCGGCGCGGGCGAGGCCGTCGAGGACCAGATGGGGCCTGGCCCGCAGCAGCCAGCGGTCCTTGACCGAGCCGGGCTCGCCCTCTTCGCCGTTCGCCACCACCACCGGGACGCCGCCGCGCTCGCGGACGGCGCGCAGCTTGACGGCGGCCGGGAAGCCGGCCCCGCCGCGCCCGCACAGACCGGATGCGGCGAGGTGGCCCAGCAGCTCGTCCGGGCCGGTGGCATCGGCGTAGCCGCCGGTGGCGAGGTACGCCTCGACGTCTTCCGGCGCGTCCGGAGCGGCTCCGAGTACGGAACCCGGTGGCTGCCCCGCCGGGAGTCGAATCGTGGTCATCGGATGCTTCCTGTAAGGGAGGTGGAGCGCAGGGTCAGCACCGCGCGCTCAAGTGCTGCACGGTCCGCGGCGGTTCGGGCGTATCCCGGTCCCGGGAGCCCGATGAGCATGCGGTGGTGGTCGAGGACCACCTCGCCGGCGAGCAGGGCGGCCGGGTGATCGCCCTGACCGGCGCCGTCGGCGGCGGCGGCGATCACCAGCGCGGCGACTTCGGCCAGGTAGCGCAGCCAGTCGCGCCGGCTGCCCCGCAGGACCAGGTGCTCCAGGCGGCGCCGCTCGGAGGCGACGAGCTCGGCCGGTGGTGCGGGTGCGGGTGCGGGGCCGGTGGGCCCCGTGGGTTCCGTAGGGGGACGGTGGGAGGAAGCGCGCAGGGCGGCGACCGCAGCGGGCAGTTCCCGCTCCGGTTCGGGGGTGAGCCCGAGCCAGTCCAGACGCCGACGACCGCTCATGCGTGCCTCCGGGAGGAGTGGGGGTGCCGTGAGCGACCGGGCCGGTGCCGTGTGCCGGGGGCGGTGTGGGGATGCCCGGGGCTCACCGCGGGGACGCCGATGGCGTGTGGCGGGAGATGGGGGAGGGGGTGGAGGGGTGCGGTCCGGGCGGATGCCAGGGCTCGCGGGGCCGCATCGGGTCAGACAAATGGCTCAGAAGAGGATGAACTCCGGTGCGGCGACGAGAATTACGCTAGCTGACCGATCGGTCAGCGTACAAGTCTTGACCCAGCGGAAATCAGCCAGCAATCTGACTGTCCAATCGGTCAGCAAGGTCTCGGCGTCCGCCCCGGCCCGCTGCCCACCGCCGGGTCGTCTCGCTGCCCTTCGCCGAGACCGATCGCCGCACCGCAGGTACGGAGGAGTCACCCGATGCACTCCAGAGCACCCGAAAAGCCCCCGGCCGACCAGCCGGTCCCGCAGGTCCCCGGGCCCGCCCTGTCGGCCCGCTACTACACCGATCCCGACATCGCCGCCGAGGAGATCCGGCACGTCTTCGCGAAGTCCTGGCAGCTCGTCTGCCACGAGTCCGACCTGCCGAACCCGGGCGCCCGGCTCGCCGCCACCGTCGCCGGCCGCGAGGTGCTCGTCGTCCGCACCGAGGACGGTGCCCTCGCCGCCCACCTCAACGTGTGCCGACACCGCGGAACGCGCCTGGTCACCGCTCCCGAACCGGCCGGCAAAGCGATCCGCTGTCCCTACCACGGCTGGACCTACCGCCTCGACGGAAGCCTGGTCGGAGCCCCCGAGGCACGGCAGATCCCCTGCCTCGACAAACCCGCGCTCGGCCTTCTCCCGGCCCGCGTCGAATCCTTCCTCGGGTTCGTGTTCGTCAATCTCGACCCCGGCGCGGTGCCCCTGGCGCAGCAGTGCGCCGGGCTCGCGGAGGCCGTCGGCCACTACGCCGGGGCCGGCCTGGTACCGGTCGGCCGCGCCCGGATCCACGACCTGGCCGCAGCCGAGGTCCAGGAGGCCAACTGGAAGGTGACGGTCGACAATTACCTGGAGGGCTACCACGTACCGGTGGCCCACCCGGGACTGATGCGGCTGCTCGACTACCAGGGCTACACCTGCGAGCTCGAGGAGTCCTACGCACTCTTCGCCTCGCCCCTGCGCGACAAGCCGTCCTCGAACTGGGCCGAACGCCTCTACCAGCGCATCGCCGCACCCATGCCCGGCCTCACCGAAGCCGACCGGCGGGTCTGGCGGTACGCGGTCATCTACCCGAACACCCTCATCGACTTCTACCCCGACCACGTCCTGGCCTGGACCGCGATCCCGACGGCGGTGGACCGGGTGGCCGTCCCCGGCGCGTTCTACACCCGTCGCGGTACGAGCCTGCGCACCCGCATCGCCCGCCGCCTGAACATCCACATCGGCTGGATCACCAACGACGAGGACGTCGAGCTGGTCGCCCGCGTGCAGAAGGGGCTCTCCACACCCGGTTTCGAGCCCGGCCCGCTGTCCCGCCGCGAGTCGGCGGTCGGCTGGTTCGCCGGCCGCATCCGAGCGGAGCTGGACGCCGTCGCAGATCCCGACACGGCCGACGCCGAGCACTGAACCGCGCCCCCCACGGCCCCCTACGGAGAGGACCCCGCATGTCCCCCGAGGCACACCCCCTGTCCAGACGCTCCCTCCTCCGCGCCGGCACCGCCGCCGCACTCGGCCTCGCCGCAGCCGGTTGCGGGTTCGCGGCCGGTGACGACGCGGCCGGCGAAGCGGCCGAGGCGACGCCGATCGACGTCAAGGTCGACGGCGACCTCGTCTACTTCAACTGGGCCGACTTCGTCGACCCGGCCGTCTTCGAAGGCTTCGAGAAGGAGTACGGCGTCAAGGTCGTCCAGTCGAACTTCGACTCGATGGAAGGCATGGCCGCCAAGCTCAACTCCGGGAACCAGTACGACATCATCTTCCCCACGGCGAAATGGTCCCAGCGCCTCGTCACCGGGGGGAAGCTGCGGACGATCGACCACACCCGGCTGAAGAACGCCGAGGCCGTGTTCGCCGGCTACGACTACTTCGCCGACCCCTGGTACGACCCCCGCTCCCGGCACACCGTGCCCTTCACCATGTACAAGACCGGCATCGGCTGGCGCCGCGACCGGCTCGGTGACCTGACCGGTTCCTGGGACGACCTGTGGAACGAGCAGGCCAAGAGCAAGGTCTTCGTACTCGACGACCGTGACGAGGTGCTCGGCGTGGGCGCGCTGAAGCTCGGCCTCGGCCTCACCACCGACGACCAGGACGAGCTCGCGCGCGTCACCGACACCCTGCGCTCGCTCCGCCCCCGTCTGCGCGGCTTCTCCAGCGACAGCTACAACAACCTGCTCAACGGCAACGCCGACATGACACAGGCGTGGAGCGGTGACATGGCCGCCATGCTCGCCCAGGCCGAGGACCCCGCCGTCTTCGGCTTCGAGGTCGCCCGCGAGGGCGCTCCCCTCAACTCCGACTGTTACGCGATCCCCGCCAACGCGCAGCACCCCGGCACGGCGATGCTCTTCATCGACTACATGCTCCGCCCGGAGAACGTGAAGAAGAACATCGAGTACATCGGCTACCCCATGCCGGTCCGTGGCACCGAGGACACCTACACCGCGCTCGTGGAGCCGTTCCCCCAGTGCCAGGTGACGGCGGCCGACCTCAAGGACGACCTCTACTTCCGCAACGGCACGGCCAAGGGCGAGCAGCACCGCGACGCCGCCTGGACCGATGTGAAGGCCGGCTGACATGCCACGACCTGATCTTCGGGGTCCGCGGAGCCGGTCCGTCCCGCCCCGTCCGCCACGCGGAGGACGTGCGGGGAAGGAGGCGAGGCTGTGGACCTGGTTCCTGCTCCCGGGCACCCTGTGGATGACCGGGTTCCTCGTCGCGTCCCTGCTCCTGGTGGCCACCCTCGCCCTCGGCACCACCGATCCGCTCGGGAACCCGCGCTTCGGGCTCAACTTCGAGAACTTCGCCGCGCTCGCCGATCCGGCCTACCGCACCGTCCTGCTGCGCTCGCTCGGCTACGCGCTGATCACCTGCCTCATCTGCCTGGCCGTGGCCTACCCGGTCGCCTACGCCATCGCCCTGCGCGGCGGCCGCTTCAAGAGCCTGCTGATCGCCGCGATCGTCGTGCCGTTCTTCGCCAACTACCTGGTACGGATGTACGGCTGGTCCGTGGTGCTCTCCGACGACGGGCCGGTGCTGAGGGCCCTGCGCGCCATCGGCCTCGCCGACGGCGACACCAAGATCCTCCAAACCGCCCCGGGGGTCATCGCCGGCCTCGTCTACGGCTTCGTGGTCTTCATGATCATCCCGCTGTACGCGGCCATGGAGCGCATGGACACCTCGCTCATCGAGGCCGGGCGGGACCTCTACGGCGGCCCCTTGAGGACCTTCCTCTTCGTCACCGTGCCCGCCACCCGCCAGGGCGCGGCCGCCGGCTGCGTCCTCGTCTTCCTGCCCGCCATGGGCGACTTCGTCAGCGCACAGCTCATGGGAGGCCCCGACCAGATCATGATCGGCAACCTGATCCAGGACAAGTTCTTCCAGGGCCAGAACTGGCCGCTCGGCTCGGCCCTGACCATCCTGCTGATGGCGGTCCTGCTCATCGGGATGCTGGGCTACCTGAGGCGCACCCGCAAGGACGAGGCGGAGGCGGTCCGATGACCCCGCGCCCCGTTGCCCGTACGGCACCTTCACCTCGTACGGCTCCGTCACCCGGTACGGCACCGTCACCCGGCACGGCTCCGTCACCTCGTACGCCGCGCGGCAGGCGGCGCCGCGGCGCCGACCGCCGGCCCCGGTTCGCCATCGCCGTCACCGCGGTCTTCTTCGCGCTGCTCTACCTCCCCGTCGGCGTCGTCGTCCTCTTCTCCTTCAACGCGCAGAAGTCCCTCACCGTCTTCGACGGCGCGAGCCTGCGCTGGTACCGCGCGTTCCTCCGCGACGAGGCACTCGTCGGCTCGCTCGGCATGAGCCTGCGGGTGTCCCTGGTCGCGATGGCCGTCTCGCTCGTCCTCGGAGTGCTCCTCGCCCTCGGACTGGTCCGCGGTCGCGGCCGCCTCGGCTCCTTCGCCGGCCTGGTCATGCTCGTACCGCTGGTCACCCCGGAGATCGTCACCGGCGTCGCGTCGATGATGCTCTTCAAGGGCCTCGGCATCACCCTGTCCACCACCACCGTGATGCTCGCCGAGGTCACCTTCTCCATCTCCTACGTCACGGTCATCCTGCGCTCCCGCATCGCGGCCCTCAACCCGGAGGTCGAGGAGGCGGCGATGGACCTCGGAGCCACCCGCCGCCAAGCCCTGCGCCTGGTGACCCTGCCCGCGCTGCTCCCCGGCATCCTCGCGTCCGGGGTACTCATCTTCGCCCTGGTCTTCGACGACTTCGTCCTCGCCTACTTCACCACCGGCGTCGACCCGCAGCCGCTTTCCGTCCGCATCTACTCGGCGATCAGGTTCGGCGTCCAGCCCACCATCAACGCCGTCGGAACCCTGATGCTCGTCGGGTCCATCGCCCTCATCGCCTTCGCCCTTGCCATCCCGCGCCTCTTCGGCCGCCGAGGCGGCCTCGATCTGCTCCCGGGGAAGTGACACCGATGCACCACCCGAACCCCCAGCCCGCCGTCCGGCTCGACCGGGTCGCCAAGCAGTACCGCAACACGGACACCTACGCCGTCCACGACGTCACCCTCGACATCGCCCCGGGCGAGTTCTTCTCCCTCCTCGGCCCCTCCGGCTGCGGGAAGACCACCCTCCTGCGCATGACCGGAGGCTTCACCGACCCCACGGAGGGCAGCGTCCTGCTCGGCGGCGAGGACGTCACGGGTCTGCCGCCCAACAAGCGCAACGTCAACACCGTCTTCCAGAGCTACGCCCTCTTCGACCACCTCTCGCTCGCCGACAACGTGGCCTTCGGCCTCAAGCGCAGCGGCGTGCCCCGCGCCGAGATCCGCCAACGGGTCGGCGACATGCTGGACCTCGTACAGCTCGGGGAACTGGCCGGCCGCAAACCGCCCACCCTCTCCGGCGGCCAGCGCCAGCGCGTCGCCCTCGCCCGCGCCCTGGTCAACCGGCCCCAAGTGCTGCTCCTGGACGAGCCGTTGGCCGCCCTCGACCTGAAACTGCGCCGGCGGATGCAGGTCGAGCTCAAGCAGATCCAGCGGGAGGTCGGCATCACCTTCGTCTTCGTCACCCACGACCAGGACGAGGCCCTGACCATGTCGGACCGCCTCGCCGTCATGAACGAGGGCCGCATCGAGCAGTGCGGCACGCCGGAGGACGTGTACGAGCGCCCCACGAGCAGCTTCACGGCCACCTTCATGGGCACCTCCAACCTGGTCCAGGGGACCTACCGCTCCGGTCGCGTCGTCCTCGACCAGGGGCCTGCCCTGCCCGTCGGTCCCCGGTCCGGCGTCCCCGACGGCAGCCCGGTCAGCCTCTCGATCCGCCCCGAGAAGATCTGGCTCTCCGGATTCGAACCGGGCATGGCCAAGGTCGGCGGAGTCGTCCGGGAGACCGTCTACTCCGGCCCGACCACCACCTACCTCATCGAACTGGCCCCCGGCGTCACGGTGTCCGTGCTGGAGCAGAACACCGTCCGCTCCCGCATGGAGGACCGCTGGAGCGGCGGCGAGCAGGTCGAGATCGGCTGGAACCCCGAACACTGCCTGGTCCTCGACTGACGGGTTCTCGACCGACCGGTCCGCGACGGACCGGTTCGCGACGGACCGGTTCGCGAACCGACCGGTCCTCGACCCGGTTCTCGACCGACGGTCCTCCCATCGCCCCCGCCGCCATCCGGCACCGACCGAAGGAAGCACACCCCATGAACCACGACGTCATCGTGCTCGGCGCCGGACTGGCAGGCCTCGCCGCCGCCCGCGACCTGGCCGCGGGCGGGGCAGACGTCCTCGTCGTCGAGGCACGGGACCGCGTCGGCGGACGCGTCGAACAGACCACCCTCCCCGACGGCCGGCTGGTCCAGCTCGGCGGGGAGGTGGTGGGCCGCGCCCACACCGCCTACACCGCCCTCGCCGCGGAACTGGGCCTGACCCTGGTCCCCAGCTACGTCGCCGAGCCCGGCGCCCTCGTCCGCGCCACCCCCGAAGGAGTCTCCGCCACGGATCCGCCCCACTGGTTCGGCCCCGGCGACGACGCCTGCCACGCCAAGGTCACCGCCGCCTTCACGGCGCTCGCCGAGACCGTCGACCCGGCCGACCCCTGGTCCCACCCCGAGGCCGCGCACCTCGACCGGCTGTCCGTCGGCGCCTGGCTCCGCGCCCAGGGCGCCACCCAGGCCGTCGTCCGCCTCTGGGAGATCGGCCAACTCGCCCTCGCCGACGGCTCCTGCGAACGGACCTCCCTGCTCGCGGCCCTCCGCAAACACGCCGCCGTACCCGGCACCGGCCACTACGAGTACGAGGCGTGGGAGGGCCTGCGCGTCGCCGAGGGCTCGGCCACCGTGGCCCTGCGCATGGCCGAGGCCCTCGGCGGCCGGATCCGTACGGGCTCACCCGTCGAGGCGGTCGCGATACGCCGGCCCGGCCGCAGCTCCGTACGCCTGGCCGGTGGCGAAACCCTCACCGCCGCCGCCGTGGTCAGCGCCCTCCCGGTGGGGCCGCTCCGCGCGGTCGCCGTCACCGGGGTCACGGACGAGCGACTCTCCTCCCTGCACCGCCAACGCCACGCCCTCGCAGCCAAGTTCACCGCCGCCTACGCCCGGCCCTTCTGGCGCGACCGGGGCCTCAGCGGCCTCTCCGAAAGCGAAGGGATCCTCGGCAGCACCTGGCCGCAGAGCGAAGGCATCCTCTCCGCCCTCGTGCCGCCCGAACGCTACGGCGTCCTCCTCGGTGCGCCCGCCCCCCTGCGCACCGCCGAACTGCTGGCCGACATCGCGCGCCTCTACGGCGACGAGGCCAACCGGCCGCTCGCCACGTTCGTCCGGATGTGGGGCACCGACCCGTGGACCCAGGGCTACGTCACCCAGTGGACCCCCGGCGACGTCATGGCCGTCGGCCCCCGGCACGGCACCCACGAACCCCCTTTCTACGTCTGTGGATCCGACCAGTGGGTGGCCGGCTACATGGAGGGCGCCGTCCGCACCGGACGCGCCGCCGCCGAGGAGGCCCTGCGCCGTGGCTGACACCCCGCACCACCGCACGGGACCCGTGGACCACCACACCGGTCCCCTCTCCAACCACATCGGGGGAGTGGACCGGCCGGCCGCCTCGGGCGAGACCATGCCCCTCACCGACCCCGCCACCGGCCGCGTGCACGGCCATGCCCCGCGCTCGGGCCCCGCCGACACGGACGCGGCCTGCCTCGCGGCAGCGGCCGCGTACGGGCAGTGGTCCCTCACCACCCCGGCGGTCCGGCAGTGCGCCCTCCTCGCCGTGGCCGATGCCATCGAGGCGCACGCCGATGCCTTCACGGCCGCCGAGACCGGGGACACCGGCAAGCCCGCCGAGCAGTTCAGGGACGACGAGCTGCCCGCGATCGTCGACGCCGTCCGCTACTTCGCCGGGGCCGCGCGGAACCTCCCGGGCGCCGCCGCGGCCGAGTACACCGACGGCCGCACCTCCCTCCTGCGCCGCGAACCGGTCGGGGTCTGCGCCCAGATCACCCCCTGGAACTACCCGCTGATGATGGCCGCGTGGAAGATCGCTCCGGCCATCGCCGCCGGAAACACCACCGTGCTCAAGCCCGCGGACACCACCCCCTCCTCGTCCGTGCTCCTGGCCCGGATCGCCGCGGAGTACCTGCCGCCGGGCGTGCTCAACGTCGTCTGTGGGGACCGCGACGCGGGCCGCGCCCTCACCGCCCATCCGGCGGTCGCCCTGATCGCGGTCACCGGCAGCGTCCGAGCCGGACGGGAGATCGCGGCGGCCGCCGCGGCCGGCCTCAAGCGGGTCCACTTGGAACTCGGCGGGAACGCGCCCGTCATCGTCCACGAGGACGTGGACGTGAAAGCCACCGCCGCCGCCCTCGCCGCGGTCGCCTACTACAACGCCGGCCAGGACTGCACCGCGCCCACCCGGTTCCTGGTCCACCACCGGATCCACGACGCGTTCCTCGCGGCCCTCGCCGCCGAGGCGGCAGGGCTCCGCGCCGGCGCCGACTTCGGCCCCCTCAACAACGCCGGCCAACTCGCCTCCGTACAAGGGCTGCTGGACCGGCTGCCGCCCCACGCCGATATCGTCACCGGCGGCAGCCGGTCCGCGGGCCCCGGCTTCTTCCACGAGTCCACCGTGATCGCGGGCGTCCGCCAGGACGACGAGATCGTGCAGGAGGAGATCTTCGGACCCGTCGTGACCGTCCAGTCCTTCGCGGACGAGGCCGAGGCCCTGCACCTCGCCAACGGAGTGCGCTTCGGCCTGGCCGCGAGCGTGTGGACCACCGGCCACGAGCGCGCGATGCGCGCCACCCGCGCCCTGCACACGGGCATCGTCTGGGTGAACACCCACGGCACCACGGTCTCCGAGATGCCGCACGGCGGAGTCAAACACTCCGGCTACGGCAGCGACCTCTCCCTGTCAGGCCTCCTGGACTACACCCAGGCCAAGCACGTCATGCTGTGACCGGGGCCGCGAGGGATGCCGTCACCGTGGCGGCCGGGCTCAGGCCCCGTCGGCGGGAGCCGGGTCGTCCAGGGCCAGGAGCGTCAGCGGTACGTTGCCGCGTACGGCCTGCGAGTAGGGGCAGACCGCGTCCGCCCGGTGCAGCAGCGGCTGGAGGTCCGCCGCCCGCCACCCGGGCAGACTGACGGTGAGGGCCACCGCCAGACCGTAGCCCGCGGGCGTGTCCGTGGTGCCGAGCTGCACTTCGCACGCCACGCGTGCGGCGGAGGCGTCCGCCCCGAACTCGGCGGCGACCTCCGCGAGCGCGGAGGTGAAGCAGGCGGCGAAACCGGCCGCGAACAGCTGCTCGGGGTTGGTGGTGCCGGGGACGTTCTTGCGGGGCGGGGCGAGGCGGACGTCCACGCGGCCGTCCTCGGTGCGGACGGATCCGGTGCGGCCCCCGGCCGCGTGCGCGGTCGTCCGGTACAGGCTGCGGGTGAGTGGCACGGTCATGGCGTTCGGCCCATCTTGCTCGACGAGGACGCTGCCCGGGTGCGGACAGCGGAAGGCGCCGCTGGTGCGGCACCTCGCGCGTCGTCGTGCGTAACCGGGTACGGCGCGTCTCGTCCGGGGCCTGGGGTCGGCCGCCGGACAATCTAGCAACGGAGAAGGCCGGCCGGGGCGTCGCCCGCGGTGACCCTCCTCACCCGTGGCAGACCGGGCCGCGCTCCTCGGACCGGGGCCGGTGCCGGCTGCGGTACGCCCCCGGAGGCATGCCCTCCCAGCGGTTGAAGGCGCGGACCAGGGCCGTCGCACCGCTCAGGCCGACGAGCGGCGCGATCCGGTCCAGCGGCAGGTCCGTGGTCTCCAGCAGCCGCCCGGCCCGGCCGTGGCGGGCGGTGTCGAGGAGCGCGCGCCACGACGTGCCCTCCGCGTGCAGGGCCCTGCGCAGGGTACGGACGCTGAGGCTGAGCTCCTTGGCGGGGCCGTCGGGGCCCGCGTCCGCGAGTGAGGCGTCCTCCAGCCACTGCCGTACGTGCTCGGCGACGGTCAAGGTCACGGCCGTGGACAGCCGGCGCAGGAGCCGGTCGGCGTAGGCCCGGTGCAGGGCGTTGAGCGCCGGGTCGTAGAGGGGGCGGCGCCGGTCGAGGTCGTCGTCGGCGACCGTGATCGCGGTCTCCGGGGCATCGAAGACGACGGGGCAGCCGAGGACGTCGGCGTACGGCTCCGCCGAGCCCCTGCGGGGGTGGGTGAAGGACACGGCCAGGGGCGCCCAGCCGTCACCGGCGATCCAGCGGCCCGCCCGCACCATGCTGCTGACGACCGCCTCCACCTGCTGCGGGTGCATGGCCCCCGGCGCGACGTTCGGCCGGTAGCAGACCCGCCCGACGCCGGCGCGGCGCTGCAGGGTCACCGTGCCCGCCTGACTCACCAGGGGGTGGTAGCGCTCGGCCGCCCGCGCGGCGTCCGCGAGGCTGGCGCAGGTGAGGACGAGGTGGCCCAGGATGTGCAGTCCCTCGGGCCTGATGCGGTCGCCCACGAGGAGTCCGGTGTGCGGGCCGGCGCCCACGGCGCCGAGCACTTCGTCCCACAGGGCGCGCATCTCGCCGAACTCCAGCCGGTCCGTGGGCAAGGCCCAGGCGGCCGACCCGCCGGTGCCTTCCGCCGTGGCGCTCAGGACGGCGAGGGCGTAGCACGCGGTGACCGAGGGCGGCTCGATGGCTGACACATCGGTCAGTCAATGCGGACGCACCGCCCGCGTCAACACCGCCCGCGTCACCACGGCCCGCGTCAGCACGGCCCCGGCGCAGCTCCCCGGGGCGACGCCGTGGTCGGTCCGGAGAGTCAACGGGTTGGCCGCCTAAGTCAATGACGGCACCGGGGGCTGCTCCTAAGGTCGGCCTTCGGGCACCAAGAGCGGCACGCTCCAGCGCCCCCCCGCTCGGGGAGCGTGCCGCTCTTGCTGTCGCGATCGCCACCGCTCAGAGGAGTACGCCGTGATTCTCTTCCTGCTCCCCGCGGGAGACTACGACCCCACCGAGGCGGCGGTGCCCTGGGCCGCCCTGCGGAAGGCCGGCTTCGAGGTGCGGTTCGCGACCCCGGGCGGCAAGGCCGCGTACGCCGACCCCCGGCTCACGGACCTCGGCTTCTCCTGGCTGTCGCCCTGGCTGATGACCCGCCGCGCCGAGCTCGCCGCCTACCGGGACCTCACCGAGGACCCCCATTTCCTCGCCCCCTCCTCGTACGAGGAGGTGGACCCGGCCGACATCACGGGCCTGTTCGTACCCGGCGGCCACGCCGCGGGCATGCGCACCCTGCTCGAGGACGCCACCGCCCAGGACCTGTTCGCCCGGGTCTTCACCCAGGGGTTGCCGGTGGGGGCCGTCTGCCACGGAGTGCTCCTCGCCGCCCGGGCCAAGGATCCCGCCACCGGACGCTCGGTCCTCCACGGCCGGCGGACGACGGCCTTGACGTCCCTGCTGGAGCTGACCGGGTGGAACCTCACCCGGTTCTGGCTGGGGCGCTACTACCGCACCTACCGCACCACGGTGCAGCAGGAGGTCACCGAGGCGCTCGCCGATCCGGGTCACTTCCTCGCCGGGCCGCCGCTGCCCGTCCGCGACACCGCCGCGAGGCCCGGACGTGGCTTCACCGTCAAGGACGGCAACTACGTCTCCGCGCGGTGGCCCGGCGACTGCCATCGCCTGGCGGCCGACTACCTGGCCCTGGTCCGTACCCATGTCACGTCGTGAACGCACCGTGAAGGAGAAAGGGATGGGGATGAACCGTCGAAGAGCCCCCGGGCGAAGCCGGTACTTGTTAGCCGGCCTGGTCCTCGCGCTGGTCACCCTGCTGCTCGGCCCGCCGGCCGTCGGCGCGGCGGCCGGCCCGCAGTGGTGGGAGCCCGTGGCGCGCCCGGCCCCGGACTCACAGGTCAACGTCACCGGGGAGCCGTTCACCGGCACCGACGCCCAGGGCCGGGTCCGCGGATACGTCGACGGGCACGTCCACCTGATGTCCGACGAGGGCTTCGGCGGACGGCTGGTCTGCGGAAAGACCTTCTCCGCGGCGGGGGTGGCGGACGCCCTCAGGGACTGTCCCGAGCACTACCCGAACGGTGTCCTCGCCCTTTTCGACATGATCACCAAGGGGGGTGACGGCCGGCACGACCCGACCGGCTGGCCGACGTTCCGCGACTGGCCGGCCCACGACTCCGCCACCCACCAGCAGACCTACTACGCCTGGGTGGAGCGGGCGTGGCGGGGCGGCCAGCGGATCCTGGTGAACGACATGGTCACCAACGGGGTCATCTGCTCGCTGTACTTCTTCAAGGACCGCGGCTGTGACGAGATGACCGCGATCAGGCTCCAGATCCAGAAGACGTACGAACTCCAGAACCACGTGGACACGATGTACGGCGGCCCCGGCAAGGGCTGGTTCCGGGTGGTCACCGAGCCCGACCAGGCCCGCAAGGTCATCCAGGAGGGCAAACTGGCGGTCGTCCTCGGGGTGGAGACCTCCGAACCGTTCGGCTGCAAGCAGGTACTGGACGGCGCCCGCTGCACCATGGCCGACATCGACCGCGGCCTCGACGAACTGCACGGTCTGGGCGTGCGCAGCATGTTCCTGTGCCACAAGTTCGACAACGCCCTGTGCGGCGTCAGGTTCGACTCGGGCACCCAGGGCATGGCCATCAACGCCGGCCAGTTCCTGTCGACGGGCACCTTCTGGAGCACGGAACCCTGCCCCGGCGCCGAGCACGACAACCCGATCGGCTTCGGACTGGCCGCAGAGGGCCGTGCGGAGGCGGGGGCCGCCGTGCAGGCCTCGGCCCCCGGCACCTCCGAAGCGCAGGCGCAGGCCGAGGCCGAGGCCCGGATTCGGAAATCTCTGCCGGAAGGCGTCGAACTTCCCCAGTACGGCGCCTCCTCGCAGGACACACAGGCCGCACAGGCCGCACAGGCCGCACAGGCCGCACAGTGCAACCGCCGGGGCCTGACCGCGCTGGGCGAGTACGCGGTCCTGGGCATGACCAAGCGCAACATGATGCTGGAAATCGACCACATGAGCGTCAAGGCGGCCAACCAGGCGCTGCGCGTACTCGAAGCCGAACGCTACTCCGGCGTGCTCTCCACCCACGGCTGGATGGACGACAACTGGACCGAGCGGGTCTACCGCCTGGGTGGCTTCATCACCGGCCACATGTACGAGGCACCCGCGTTCACCGCCGAGGCGCGCAGACACGCCGCCCTGCGCGCCGAGTACGGCGCCGGATACGGGATCGGCACCGACATGAACGGCTTCGCCTGGCTCCCCGGCCCCCGGGCCGCGGCCGGGAACCCCGTCCGCTACCCCTTCCGCAGCCCCGACGGCGGATCGGTCCTCGACCGCCAGGTCACCGGCTCGCGCGTCTGGGACGTCAACACGGACGGCGGCGGAACCCACTACGGCCTCGTACCCGACTGGATCGAGGACATCCGGGTCACCGGCGGCCAGGACGTGGTGGACGAGCTCATGCGGGGAGCCGAGGGCTACCTGCGCACCTGGGAGGGAGCCAGTCGCCACACCACCCCGTACGTACCGCTGGTCCGCGGCCACCGACCCCACGCCGGGCACTTGGCGTCCTCGCGCTCCCTGCCCTCCGGGTTCACCCACGAAGGGGTCTGGAAGGTGCTGAGGGACCCCGCGCCCGGCACCGTCCGCCTCTACGAGTGCAAGGTGGCGAACCACTCGCTGCTGACCGCCGACCCGGGGTGCGAGGGCCAACAGCCCCTCGGCGCGGTCGGATACGTGTACACCAGGCCGGTGCCGGGCTCGGTGCCCCTCTACCGGTGTTACGCCCCCTCGGTGTTCGATCACTTCGTCTCCAACAGGGCCGACTGCGAGGGGCCTTACACGAAGGAGGGCCTGCTGGGCCACGTCATGCCCGTGGCCGCGCCGTAGCCTGGCGATGATCTGCCGATGGTGCCTGGCCTGGGGAAAACACCAGGTCAGGCACCATTTCGCGTGCCCCTAGAAGAAGCCGAGCTTCTGTGGCGAGTACGACACGAGCAGATTCTTCGTCTGCTGGTAGTGCTCCAGCATCATCTTGTGGGTCTCGCGGCCGATGCCCGACTGCTTGTAGCCGCCGAAGGCTGCGTGGGCGGGGTAGGCGTGGTAGCAGTTCGTCCAGACGCGGCCCGCCTGGATCGCTCGGCCCGCGCGGTAGGCCGTGTTGATGTCGCGGGTCCAGACGCCGGCGCCCAAGCCGTACGCCGTGTCGTTCGCGATGCGCACCGCGTCGTCGAAGTCCTGGAAGGAGGTCACCGACACCACCGGGCCGAAGATCTCCTCCTGGAAGATCCGCATGCGGTTGTCGCCCTCGAAGATGGTCGGCTGGACGTAGAAGCCGCCCGCCAGTTCCCCGCCGTGGTCGATGCGCCCGCCGCCGGTCAGGAGCTTCGCGCCCTCCTGCTGGCCGATCTCCACGTAGGAGAGGACCTTCTTCAGCTGCTCCGCCGAGGCCTGCGCGCCGATCATCGTGTCGGTGTCCAACGGGTGCCCCGGCACGATCAGTTCGGTGCGGGCCACGGCCGCGTCGAGGAAGTCGCCGTAGCGGCCGCGCTCGATCAGGGCGCGCGACGGGCTGGTGCACACCTCGCCCTGGTTGAGGGCGAACATCGTGAAGCCTTCCAGGGCCTTGTCCCGCAGGTCGTCGTCGGCGGTCCAGATGTCGTCGAAGAAGAGGTTGGGGCTCTTGCCGCCCAACTCCAGCGTGACCGGCTTGAGGTGCTCCGCCGCGTACTGCATGATCAGCCGCCCGGTGGAGGTCTCCCCGGTGAAGGCCACCTTCGCCACGCGCGGGCTGGACGCGAGCGGCTTGCCCGCCTCCTCGCCGAAGCCGTTGACGATGTTCACCACGCCCGGCGGCAGCAGGTCCGCGATCAGGCTCATCAGGTAGTGCACCGACACCGGGGTCTGTTCGGCCGGCTTCAGGACCACCGTGTTGCCCGCGGCCAGGGCCGGCGCCAGTTTCCACACGGCCATCAGGATGGGGAAGTTCCACGGGATGATCTGGGCGACCACACCCAGCGGCTCGTGGAAGTGGTAGGCCACCGTGTCCTCGTCGATCTGGCTGAGGGCGCCCTCTTGGGCGCGCAGCGCGCCCGCGAAGTAGCGGAACTGGTCCACGGCGAGCGGCATGTCTGCGGCCAGGGTCTCGCGGATCGGCTTGCCGTTCTCCCAGGTCTCCGCGACCGCGAGTGCTTCCAGGTTCCGCTCGATGCGGTCCGCGATGCGCAGCAGGATCGTGGACCGCTCGGTGGTCGAGGTGCGTCCCCACGCGGGCGCGGCGGCGTGCGCCGCGTCCAGTGCGCGTTCGATGTCCTCGGCCGTACCGCGCGCCACCTCGGTGAAGGTCTCGCCGGTCACGGGGGAGGGGTTGGCGAAGTACCGCCCGAGGGCGGGTTCGACGTACTCGCCGCCTATGAAGTGGCCGTAGCGGGACGCGTACGACATCAGCGCGCCTTCGGTACCGGGCGCAGCGTAACGGGCCATGGACGGTCCTCCCCTTGCCGGGCGTCGGCCGCCGTCGGCCGGTGCTCGCCGTGAGGCTAGGGGCGGGCAGGTTGCCGGTACGTTGCACGGCCGCGCGGTGAACGGCCCGCGGGCGGCGGTGCGGTGGCGGTCGGGGCGCTCCCCGCCGGGGTGTCGCGGCGCCGCGCCGGTGATCCGGGGACCGGGGCATGCGCCGGTGGCGTCCCGAGTTCCGCGTCGATGGCCCGTACGCGGGCCAGCGCGGCCGTCCGGCCGGCAGCCGGGAGGACGGCCGCCAGGGCCCGCCAGACCTCGGCGTCCTCCGCGCCCCACGGGCTGCACACCCAGTCCGTCAGCAGCCCGGGGTCGGCCCGCGCGATCACCGCGGCCCGCGCTTGCTCCTCGATGCGGCGCCGGAGCCGGACGATGCCGGGCGCCGTCGAGGCGGGCAGGAGCGGGCCCGGGTAGCGGGCCAGGGCCCCCGAGACGGCGCCGGAGGCCAGATGGCGGGTGACGGCGGTGAAGTCGGCCTCCAGCGGGGCCGCCGTGCGGTACGGGCGGGAGAGCGGGGCCTGGGGGCCCAACAGGCCGCGCAGTCGTGACATTTCGGCGCGCAGGGTGACCGGTGACACCGACTCGTCCTCGTACAGGGCGATCGCTAGTTCCTCCCCCGACAGTCCCTCGGGGTGGTGCGCGAGCAGCGCCATGATCTCGCTGTGCCGCCGCCCGAGCCGGAGCTCACGGCCACCGCCGGTCAGCAGCGCCTCGTCGCGGCCCAGCGCCGTCAGGCAGTCCCCGGGTGCGCCGGGCCCCGGATCCAGCAGGGCGAGCCGGGCCTCCGCCGCGCACGCCACCGCACGCACGAAGGCCAGGGAGTGCGGATGGGCCAGCCAGTCGCCCCCGGTGACGTCGACGGCGCCGAGCAGCCTTCCGGTGTGCGGATCGCGGACCGG
Source organism: Streptomyces sp. NPDC002886 (assembly GCF_042888445.1). Classification (NCBI taxonomy): domain Bacteria; kingdom Bacillati; phylum Actinomycetota; class Actinomycetes; order Kitasatosporales; family Streptomycetaceae; genus Streptomyces; species Streptomyces sp. NPDC002886. The sequence continues at coordinate 864,567 of NZ_JBIAPV010000004.1, read as the reverse complement.
AGCCGCCGCGCAGGTCCACGGGTGCACCCGACGGCTGAAGTGCTCGGCGCCGAAGACCTGGACCGGCTCCCCGACCGCCACCGCGGTGCCGGGGGCGTTGGTGCCCATCGCCGTCTCCGCCCAGCGGGCGCCCGGCACGAAGCCGAGGCCCTCCGCACGCCGCATCGTGGCGGGTTCGCCCTCCACCCAGAGCAGGCTGCCCCGGGCGTCGCACACCGCCAGCAGATGGGCCCCGTCCGAGGCGAAGGCGCCCACCAGGTCCCGGAACAGCGGCAGCACCCGGGCCAGCGGATGCTGCTCCCGGTACGACCGCAGTTCCGCCCCGGCCAGCTCCAGACGCGGCGTGCACTCCGGGCTGACCCGGGCCCGGGCGCAGCGGCGCCAGGACCTCGCGATGACCGCCCGCACCGGGGCCTCGACCCGCCCGTCCTGGGTGAACGCGGCGTGGGCCGCCCGTAGTTCCCGCGTCCGCTCGGCGGGGTCGGCCCCGCCCGGCAGAGCCACCGAAGGATCGTCCATGTCGCCCTCTCGCGGTGCCTTGGTACCCGGAGCGCCCCATCGTCGTACCGGCCCGCCGCCCCGGCAAGCGGTGCGTCGGCCAGTGCGGACGAACTCGGCCGGTCCCGATCGGTGCGCGCCCCGGGGAGGCCGCGCTAGGTCGTCTCTTTCGGATCTTGTCGGCCGAGTCCGCGGCGTCTGGTGCCGTGCCTGGGCGTGCTGTCGGGGCGCTCGCGTACTGGGCGTACGGGGGCGCCTCGGCAGTGCGGCCAGGCACGGTGCCAGGCGTCGCGGGCCCGGCAAGATCTGAAAGAGACGGCCTAGGCCGTCTCCTCCGGGTCCAGCGCCGCCAGCGCGGCCGCGGGGTCCGTGGACGGCGGGCCCGCCGGGAGCCAGTGGTCCGCCGCGCGGCGGTACGGCCACCAGCGGCCGTCGCGGCCCAGGCGGAGCTGGCGGTCGCCGCCCGGTTCGGTCCAGCGGGACCGGATCCGGCGCAGCACCGGGGCGTCGACGTCGGGGCCGGCGTCCGTGGTGGCTTCCGCCCCGTCGGGCCGTACCGCCGCCAGCGCGGCCCTGGCCCTGGCCAGCGACGCCCGGTCCGGGGTCCAGTCCTCCTCCAGCACCGCGACGGCCTGTGCCCCGCCCAAGCCCCAGGCGAGTACGGCCCGGTCCATGGCGGCCCGGTCCCTGTCGGAAGCCGCCGACAGGCGGGAGCGGACCCGAAGGTCGTGGGCCTGCGCCGTGAGCCGTACGGCGTCCTGCGCGAGCGTGGGACCGGGCTGCGGGGCGCGCTCCGCGTGCGCCGGAGCGAGCGCCTCCGCGAGCAGCCGGTACGCCTGCGTCGCGGCCGCCTGCGCCAGGAACTCCACCCCGTCCACATCCAGGCCCGGCGGCTCCGTCCCCGACTCCGTGTCCAGCGTCGGAGGCTGGCCCGGCGCGTCCGGCAGCCGCGCGGGCGGGGGCAGCGGGGGCAGGGCGGAAGCCGCCGCGTAGACCTCGGCGGCGGGGACACCGGCGTCGGGCGCGGAGCCGGGGGATCCCGCTCCTGCCTCCGCTTCCGCACCCCCCGCTTCCGCCGTGCTGCGCTCCTCCAGCTCGGCCACCAGGCCGGCCTCCGCCCGCCCGCGGAGCAGCAGCAGCACGAAGGGGTCCTCGTCCAGCAGCCGCGCCACCTGGTAGCAGAGCGCCGCCGTGTGCGGGCAGTGGTCCCACTCCTCGCAGTCGCAGCGCGGGTCGAGGTCCCCTATCCCGGGCAGCAGGTCCACCCCGGCCGCTGCCGCGTCCTCCGCGAGCTCCGGCGGGACCTCCCGGTCGAGCAGCGCCGCGATGTGGCCGGACTCGGCGGCGGCCATCCCGAGCAGCCGGTCCCATTCCGCTTCCGTGAACTCCTGCACCAGCACGTCGGTCCGGTGCGCCGTCCCGTCCGGGTCGCGCACCACGGCCGTCAGCCCGCCCGGGCGTACGGACACGGCCCCGACCGCGCCCGAACGCGCGTACCGGCGGCCCTGCTTGACCTGCTGCCCGTCGATCGCGCTGTCCTCCAGGGCGCGCAGCCAGGCATGGCCCCACCAGGTGTGGGCGAAGCCGCGGCCCGGGGCCGGCGGGAACGGCGGGAAGGTCTTCTCGTACGGGTCCCTCTCGTACGGGTCCCGCTCGTAGGAGTGCCGCTCGTAGGAGTCCTGCGTGTTCATCCGTGTCGCTCCCCGGAGGCGGTCGGGCGGAGGGCGACGAGTTCGGCCAGCTCCGCGTCGCTCAGTTCGGTCAGTGCGGCCTCGCCGCCCGCGAGGACGGCGTCGGCCAGGGCCCTTTTGCGTTCCAGGAGTTCGGCGATGCGGTCCTCGACGGTGCCTTCGGCGATGATCCGGTGGACCTGGACGGGCTGGGTCTGGCCGATGCGGTAGGCGCGGTCGGTGGCCTGTTCCTCGACGGCCGGGTTCCACCAGCGGTCGTAGTGGATGACGTGCCCGGCGCGGGTGAGGTTGAGCCCGGTGCCGGCCGCCTTGAGGGAGAGCAGGAACACGGGCACCTCGCCCGCCTGGAAGCGGTCCACGAGCTCCTCGCGACGCGGCACGGGCGTGCCCCCGTACAGCAGTTGGGACGCGATGCCGCGCGCGGTCAGATGGCGCTCGAGGATGCGGGCCATCGTCACGTACTGCGTGAAGACCAGCACCGAGCCGCCCTCGGCCAGGATCGTGTCGAGCAGCTCGTCGAGGAGCTCCAGCTTGCCGGAGCCCGTCCCGGCGGCCTCCTCGGGGCCGTACCGCTCCTTCGGGTGCCGCTCCTTCGTGTACTGCTCCTTCGTGTACTGGGCGGGGTGGTTGCAGATCTGCTTGAGCGAGGTCAGCAGTTTGACGACGAGCCCGCGGCGCTCCATCCCGTCCGCTCCCGCGATCGCCGCGAGGGTCTCGCGCACGACCGCCTCGTACAGCCCGGCCTGTTCGCGGGTCAGGGACACGGCGTGGTCGGTCTCGGTCTTGGGCGGCAGTTCGGGCGCGATCCCCGGGTCGGACTTCTTGCGGCGGAGCAGGAACGGCCTGACGAGCGCCCCGAGCCGGGCCGCCGCCCGCGGGTCGCGGCCGCTCTCGACCGGATCGGCGTAGCGCGTGCGGAAGGTGCCGAGGCGGCCGAGGAGGCCGGGCGTGGTCCAGTCGAGGACGGCCCACAGCTCGGACAGGTTGTTCTCGACCGGGGTGCCGGTGAGGGCCACGCGGGCGGCTGAGGGGATGGTGCGCAGGGCCTTGGCGGTCGAGGAGCGCGGGTTCTTGACGTGCTGGGCCTCGTCGGCGACGACCATGCCCCAGCGCACGGTGGCGAGTCGGGGCGCGTCCAGGCGCATGGTGCCGTAGGTGGTGAGGACGAATCCCCCGACTCCTCCGACGCCTTGGCCGGTCGGCCCGTCGAGCTCGCGGCCGGCGCCGTGGAAGCGTCGCACCGGTGTGCCGGGGGCGAACCTCTCGATCTCCCGCTGCCAGTTGCCCAGCAGCGAGGCCGGGCAGACCACGAGCGTCGGTCCCTCGTGCCCGTGCTCCTGGCGGTGCAGGTGCAGGGCGATCAGCGTGACCGTCTTGCCGAGGCCCATGTCGTCGGCGAGGCAGGCGCCGAAGCCCAGCCCGGTGAGACGGGCGAGCCAGCGCAGGCCGCGGAGCTGGTAGTCGCGCAGGGTCGCGCGGAGGGCGGCCGGGGCTTGTACGTCGGCCCGCGTCTCGGAACGCCCCGGGTCGCCGGGCCCGGGACCGGGACCCGCCTGCTCGGGGTCTGTGGTGAGGAGTGTGCGGAGCCGTTCCAGCGGACCGGTGGCCTCTACGTCGTACCGCGTGCCGTCGAGCTCCGCCGAGCCGGTCAGTACGGCCGCCAGCGCGTCGGCGGCCGTCACCTCGTGGACCTGGCGGGCGAGGGCACGGGTCCGCCGGGCCGCGGCCGGATCGATCAGGACCCACTGGTCGCGCAGCCGGACCAGGGGCCGCTTCGCCTCGGCGAGCCGGTCCAGCTCGTCGGCGGTCAGATCGCCCCGGCCGCCCAGGCCGTAGCGCCACCCGACGGGGTGCGCCGAGGTGGCGGAGGGCGGCCCGGACAGCCCCGGCAGGCCGGAGCCGGTGGCGGGCCCGCCCACGACGGCCCGCGCGGTGAGCGTACGGGCGAGCCCGCGCGGCCAGTGCACCTGCACCCCGTCGGCCGCCAGGGCTCCGGCGGCCTCCCCGAGCAGCTCCACGACCTCCTCGTCGGCGAGGTCCACCGCGTCGGGGACGGCGGCGCCGAGCAGGGGCGCGAGCGGCGGCCACAGCCGGGCGGCGCGGCGCAGGGCCCGGAGCGCGTCCAGGCGGGCACGGGGCGGGAAGGCCGCCGCGGCGGGTCCGGAGCCGGCCCAGACGTCGGCGGCGTCCGCGACGAGGGTGGCGTCGGCGAGGCCGTGCATCTGCAGGACGGCACGGAAGGCGGGGGGCTGGACGTCCGGGTCCACCTCGATGCGGAGCGAGACGCGGACCCCGGCGTCGTGCCCGGCCGCGACCTCCGCGGCCCAGTCGCGCAGTTCGGGGTGGCGCCGGGCCGGGCGGGCGGCGTAGGCGGAGCCGCCGGCGGCTGCGGGTGCGGCGGGGGAGCGGGGCAGGGTGTCGGCGACGGCGTCGAGGAAGGCGCGCAGCAGCGGCTCCGGGGCGGGCAGCAGCGGCGGTGCGGCGGTGTCGTGCCGCCCGCCGGTGACGGTGGCGGTGCTTCCGCCGGTCCTGGCGTTGCCGTCGGCGTCGAAGCCGGTGCCGGTGCCGGTGCGGGGGCCTGGACCTGGACCTGGGGCGAGCGGTACGCAGTGCGCGGCGGGCGGCATGGCCGCCGCCAGCTCCCGGACCTCCTCCAAGTCGGCGGCGTCCAGCGGCCCGAGCCGCCAGGCGTCGTACCCGGCGGGGCTCAGGCCCGGCAGCAGCAGCCCGCGGGCGGCGAGGCGCAGGGCCAGCAGGGCGGCGGCGCCCCAGAACGGCGCGGCGCCGGCCGACGCGGCGGACCGGACCCGGGTGAGCAGGGGCAGGGCTTCGGCGAGGGGCAGGACGAGGGCGGTCACGGTGGTGTGCCGCAGGTCGGGCGTGACGACGGTGAGCTGCTCGGTGGTGCCTTGGCCTTCGAGGTGGAGGACCTCGTCCGGGTCCGGCCGCCAGAAGGCGATGCGGCCGTCGCGGGCCGGCTCGGCGGGCAGGAAGACGGCGGAGCAAGGGATGAGACCGGAGATCGTCGGGAGCACACATTCCTCAAACTTGACTACCGAATACGGGGTGGCCGAGAGTAACTCACCCGAGGCCGCCCCGGCCCGTGGCGACACCGTGACCCGGGTCACGTCCTTTCTCCGTCCGCGCGAGCGGGAAGCGGGACCACGGGGACGCAATGCGGCGGGGCCGGGAAGCCGGAACGGAAATGTGGGAGCGGGACGGCGGGGCGGGAACGCGGGGGCGGAAGCACGCGTTGTGTGGGGTAGTGGCCGACGGAGAAAGAGGGTGCCGCAGATGTCCACGAGCGGAAAGATCGCGGTTGCCGGTGTGGTGGCAGCCATCGTGCTGTTCTGGGCGGTCGGCTTCTGGGCCGGGCTGCTGGTCCTGATCGGCGTCCCCGCAGCCGCCTACCTGCTGTTGGACTCCTCCCAGCGTCGTAGGCTGCGGGGTATATCCAGGAAGCAGATCGGCCGCTGACGGCGGCAGGGGGGTCAACCATGAGCGTGGGGATTACGGCCGGCGCGGCGCAGGTCGCGGCGGTCAGCAGCAACGGGGTCTATTCGTTCACCAAGCCCACGCGCGAGAGCATCAGGCTCCTCGAGGGGCTCGGGGTCGAGGGGGACGTCCACGCGGGAGTCACGGTCAAGCACCGTTCGCGTGTGGCCCAGGACCCCACGCAGCCGAACCTCCGTCAGGTGCACCTGATCCACCGGGAGCTCTTCGAGGAGGTGGCCGAGGCCGGCCACCAGGTCGAACCGGGCCAGCTCGGGGAGAACGTCACCACCACGGGCATAGACCTGCTCGCCCTGCCGACCGGCACCTTGCTGCGCCTCGGTGCGGACGCGGTGGTCGAGGTCACCGGGCTGCGCAACCCGTGCCTGCAGATCGACAACTTCCAGCACGGGCTGCTCAAGCAGGTGGTGGGCAGGGACGACGAGGGGAACCTGCTCCGCAAGGCCGGAATCATGGGCGTGGTCCACCGGGGCGGCACCATCCACCCCGGCGACACCATCGAGGTCACGCTCCCCCCGACCCCTCACATCCCGCTCGAACGGGTCTGACCCACCGGGCCAGGGGCCCGGCCCGGCCGATCCACGGACCGGGCGGGCCTTCTCGGCCGGTCTCAGCTGGTTGCGGCTGGTCGCGGTAGGTATCGGTCGGTCCCGGTAGGTCCCGGCCGGTCCCGGTAGGTCCCGGCGGGTGTCTCAGCCGATCCACGCGCGGAGACGCTCGCTGAGCACCACCTCATGGGGCAGCCGCTCCAGCTCGCCCGCGGGCACGTCCACCCCGTGCCGCCCCAGGACACCGGCCAGGTAGCCCCAGTGCCCGGCCGCCATCTGTTCCCGTGTCCTGTCGCCGAAGGGCTCGTCCGGCCCGACCACCGTCCGGGCCGTCTCCGCGATGTGCTCGGCGGAGGTGCGCGCGGGGAGGCCTGCCGGACCGGAGCTGCTCCAGCCGCGATCGTCGAGCAACACCACGTTGCGGCCGTCAGCGAGTACGGCCTCCAGCCGTGCCGACACGGCCAACTGCCGAGCGTTCGTCTGGTCGGCGTCCAGATCGGTGTAAGTGACCAAGCGAGTCACCCCAGTCATGCCGCACTCCTGTCGGCTCGCCCCAAGCTCGGACCTGTTCCTCGATCAAGGAATCCCGGAGCCTACACTCGGCGCCCGGCCCCCACCCCGCGCGACTCAGTAGTAGTCGCGCATCAGCTCCGTCGCCCACTCCGGCTGGCGGTGTTCGCCGCGCGGGCCGAATTCCGTCATGTACGGCTTGAGGTCGAGCACCGGCGTGCCCGCGACCGCGTCCAGCCCCTCCACGTGCAACTCCGGGCCGTCCGCCGCCCGTACGTCCACCTTCAGGACGCGACAGCGCGAGAGCCCCAGCCGGTTGGGCCGGTTCTTGCCGCGCTGGGCGAAGATGCCGACGAGCGGCCAGTCGGGATTGCCCCGGGGGCGCCGCGCACCCGTCTCGATCCTGTCCTCGGGCACCCGGTCGAAGTGGAAGACCACCTCGACGTGCGAGAAGTCCTCCAGTCCGTAGAGCGCTTCCGGACCGAACCGCTCCCGGTCCAGGCGGATCACCGCGACCTCCCGCCCCCAGTCGTCGTCGACGACCTCCGAACGGCCGCCCACCACCGTGCCCACCGGGACCAGTTCCAACGGGACCACTTCCACCGGATCCATCAACGCTTCCTCCCCCTCCAGCCCAACCCAGTCCAGCCCAGCCCAGCCCCGCACCACACGCGGCTCACCCGAGCGAACAGAACCCGCTCAAGCAGGCCGCACGGCGACCCGGTCCAGCGCCGCCAGCAGCTCCGACAGCTCCGGAAGCTTTCCGTGGGCCTCGTGCGGCACGGCCAGCACCTCGCTCGGTTCTGCGTCGAGCAGGACGAAGGCGGCCCCGTCCGTACGGGCCACCAGCGACCACCCCGGCCCGTCGACGCGCAGCGTCCGCGCCTGGTCGCCCGCGAAGGCCGACCGCACCCTGCCGGGTGGCGGCGGGCTCTGCGTGTATCCCAGGGCCTCCTCCAGGGCCCGCGCCAGCCCCGGGTGCGCGGCCGCCGCGGCGCCGCCGTCCGTCGCCACGCGCTCGCTCCAGGCGGTCCACTCCCGGGCGATCTGGTCGGCTCCCATACGCCGCTGTACCGGACCCCAGGCCTCCGCCGACGGCGGAGCCAGCGGCACCCGCCCCGTGCCGTCCGCGCCCTGCTCGGGATCGTGCGGGTCGGGTATGCCGGCCGTGGCCACCGCGAGGTCCAGCGGCCACCCCGCCAGCGAGATCACGATGGACCGTTCGTCGGGGGACAGGTCGTATTCCATCCCGCAGTCCCACGAGGCGATGGCCACGGCCACGAGCGAGACGTCGTCGACCACGACCGTCCAGCGCGCGCCCTCCTCGTCCTGTCCCAGCACCAGGCCGTACCCGGCGGCCGCCGGCGACACGCCGAGCAGCGAGCAGGCCTCGGGGTAGTCGTCACCCAGGATGCTCGGGAACTGCGCGGGGGTCAGCAGCACGGCGGTCAGCACGTACAGCGAACCGCCGTCCTCCTCTTCGGACACGTGGCCTCCCGGTCGTTCTCTCGTCGGCGCACCCTAACCAGCGAGTAACCACCGCGTCGAGAGCTGACGGGAGCCGATTTCCGAGCCCGCCACCTGCACGGAGGGCCGGCCGCCCCGCCACCGACGCGGTTCGGCGCGCCGGTGACGGCGCGCCCCGGTGCTCGGGAGTCGTGCCGCGCCGCTCAGGGCGTACGGACCGCCAGCGCGAGGAAGCGGGTGTCCTCGTCGGCGTACGAGGTGAGCCGCCAGCCCGAACCGGCGAGCAGCGGGCCGAGGTTGTGCTCGGCGCGCATGTCGTCCGGGGTCAGCTCGCGGCCGTGGCGCGCCGCGAGGGCGGCCCGGCCGATCGGGTGGAACAGTGCGAGCCGGCCGCCCGGGCGGACGACCCGGGCGAGCTCGCGCAAGTTGGCCCCGGGGTCGGGAAGATGGGCGACGAGACCGGCGGCGAACACGGCGTCCAGCACCCCGTCGCGCAGCGGCAGCAGGGCCACGTCCGCCAACAGCAGGGCGCCCTCCGCGTCCCGGCCGGCCTCGCGCGCGGCGGCGAGCATCTGCGGGGTGACATCGGCGCCGAGCACCGTCCCCGACGGACCGACGGCCGCGCGGAGCGCGGTCAGTGCCCGCCCGGTGCCGCAGCCCGCGTCGAGCACACGGTCCCCGGGACGCAGCCCGAACTCACCCACGGCGGTCGCGAAGGCGGGCCCGTCCCCGGGGAACTTGCGGTCCCAGGCCGCGGCGCGCGCTCCGAAGAACTCCTGGACGTGGCCGCGGTCCTGCGTCTGATCCCGAGGCCGGTCCCGAGCGGGGTCCTGAGTCCCGTCCCGAGCCGGGTCCTGAGCCGGGTCCTGAGCCGGGTTCCGGGTGTGGTCCTGTGTGCGGTCTTCGCTCATGTGCCCATGATCCCTCACCGGCGCTCCGGCACATGCCTGCGGAACGTGTGCAAGGTGGTACGTGGCGTGATCGAAGAAGAACGTATCTCTGTCATATTCCAGCAGTTCCAGTGGCTTTCGAAATGCGGCCCGTGTTCGCTCCCTCACCCGGACTAGCTTCCGTGGCCATGGGACACCTGGACCACGCCGCCTATGGCTGGCTTACCCCCGCGCTGTCATACGTGATGGCTTCCATCGGCGCCGCCCTCGGCCTGCGCTGCACCGTTCGCGCGCTCGCCGCGACGACCGGAGCCTCCCGCCGCAACTGGCTCCTCACGGCGGCCTCGGCCATCGGCACCGGGATCTGGACGATGCACTTCGTCGCCATGCTCGGCTTCCACGTCACCGGGACCGAGATCCGCTACAACGTACCGCTGACCATCCTCAGCCTCCTCGTCGCGATGATCGTCGTCGGCGCCGGAGTCTTCGCCGTCGGCTACGGGAAGGACCGCGGCCGGGCCCTCGTCGTCGGCGGCCTCACCACCGGCCTCGGCGTCGCCAGCATGCACTACCTCGGCATGGCGGCCCTGCGCCTGCACGGCTCGGTCTCCTACGCGCCGCTCACCGTCGGGCTCTCCGTCGCCATCGCCGTCGTCGCGGCCACGGCGGCCCTCTGGGCGGCCCTCAACATCAAGTCCCCGGTGGCCGTGGCCGTCGCCTCGCTCGTCATGGGCGCCGCCGTCAGCAGCATGCACTACACCGGCATGCTCGCCGTCGCCGTCGAGGTCACCCCCTCGGACGCGGCCCTGCCGGGCGCCACCGCCATGCAGTTCATCTTCCCGCTCGCCGTCGGCCTCGGCTCCTACCTCTTCATCACCTCCGCGTTCGTCGCCCTCTCACCGACCGCCGACGAGCGGGAGGCCTCGGCGGCGGCCTCCGCCGACCTGCGCCTGAAGGAGCGGGCCGCCACTACCGCCGCCCCCGCGCCCAGCGGCTGAGGCGCGGCCACCCCAGGCACCGCCGCGCCGGCCACCCACACCACCGCCCCCGCGACCGTCACGTACGTACGCACCGCCCGGAACGAGGAGCCCATGCGCAGACCCCGCAGAACACCGGAAGCAGCGGCGTCGCGGCCGCCCGCGCCCGCGCCGGCGGGTGGCCGCGGCAAGGGTCCGGGCCGCCGGGCGCACGCCGGACCGCCCGCCGAAGAGCCGGCGGAGCGCGCGGCGTCCGACGCGCTCGCGGCGATATCCGGCGCCGCCGGGAGCGGTGGCGGCGGTCCGCGGCTCCGCCTGCGTCCCGCCACCGTCCGGGCGAAGATCGTCTCGCTGCTGATGGTGCCGGTGGTCTCGCTCCTCGCCCTCTGGGCCTTCGCCACCGTCGACGCGGCCCAGGACGTCGCCCGCCTCGGCCGGGTCCAGCGCGTCGACCGGGAGCTACGGGCACCGGTCGAGGCCGCCATCACCGCGTTGCAGGCCGAACGGCGCACGGCCGTAAGGCTGCTGGCCGATCCCACCAGCGGTCAGGCGGCCGCCGCACAGGCCCCCGGTCAGGCCGCGGCCCTGGAGGAACAGGCCCGCCGGACCGACGGCTCGCTACGGGCCCTGCGGCTCGGTGACCGCAACACCGTGGCCGACTCCGGCGACTACCGCACCGACATCGTGATCCGGATGCGCGGCTTCGTCGCCGCCGCCGAGGGGTTGGGCCCGGTCCGCAAGGACGTCGCCGACCACCGGGCGACCCCGGAAGCGGCGTACGAGACGTACAGCCGGGTGATCGAGGCGGCGCTGGAGGTCGGCGGAGCCCTCTCCGGAGGTGGCCAGGACGCAGAACTGGGCGTCGACGCCAGGATCCTGCTGGAGTTCGCGCGGGCCGCGGAGCAACTGTCGCGGGAGGACGCCCTGCTGACGGCGCCGGGGCCGCGCACCGCCGAAACGCTTCGCCGTCTGACCGGCGCGGTCGAGACCCGGCGGGCCCTGACCGCCTCCGCCGCCCGGGACCTGCCCGCCGCGCAGCAGGACGCCTGGCAGTCCGTGGCCAAGAGCGCCGCCTACGCCGACCTCACCGGGGCCGAGGACCGGGCGCTGGCCGCCGCGGCCGGCGCCGGGACCTCCGCCCCGCCCGCCGGCTGGGAGGCCGCGTACACCTCGGTCGCCGGTTCGATGCGGGAGATCGGAGACGCCGCCCACGCCGCCTCCGCGGACCGCGGCGACCCGTTCGGCGAGGGTGCGCTGAGTCCCGCCGGAGCGGCCGTCCTCCTGGGCCTGGCCGCCGTGGCGGCCTCGCTCGTCATCTCGGTCCGCATCGGCCGGGCCCTCGTCGTCGAACTGGTCTCGCTGCGCAACACCGCGCTGGAGATCGCGCACCGCAAACTCCCGCAGGCCATGGACCGGTTGCGGGCCGGCCAGGACATCGACGTGGCTGCCGAAACCCCGCGGGGCCCGGCGGCCGACGACGAGATCGCCCAGGTCGGCGAGGCCCTGGACACGGTCCACCGGGCCGCCCTCAGCGCCGCCGTCGAACGCGCCGAACTGGCCAGCGGCGTGAGCGGGGTCTTCGTCAACCTCGCCCGGCGCAGTCAGGTCCTGGTGCACAAGCAGCTCACCCTGCTCGACTCGATGGAGCGGCGCGCCGACGACCCGAACGAGCTCGGCGACCTCTTCCGGCTGGACCACCTCACCACCCGGATGCGGCGGCACGCGGAAAGCCTGATCATCCTGTCGGGCGCCGCTCCCGGGCGCGCCTGGCGGATGCCGATCCCGCTGACGAACGTCGTCCGGGCCGCCGTCTCCGAGATCGAGGACTACCCGCGCGTCGAGGTCCGCCAGCTCGCCGAGGCGGCCGTCGTCGGCGGAGCCGTCGCCGACCTCACCCACCTGCTGGCCGAACTCATCGAGAACGCCACCCAGTTCTCCCCGCCCCACACCAAGGTCCGTGTCAGCGGAGAACCCGTCGGCGCCGGCTACGTCCTGGAGGTCGAGGACCGGGGGCTCGGCATGGGCCGCGAATCCCTCCAGGAGGCCAACCGGCGCATCGAGCAGTCCGAGGCCCTGGACCTCTTCGACAGCGACCGGCTCGGGCTCTTCGTGGTCAGCCGCCTCTCGGCCCGCCACGGTGTGAAGGTGCACCTGCGCATGTCACCGTACGGCGGCACCACCGCGGTGGTGCTCCTCCCCAACTCCCTGCTCCAGGGCGCCCTGACGGCCGCCTCCCCGCAGCCCGAGGAGGAGCGCACCGCCGCCCCGGCCCCGACCCCGGCCCAGGAGCCGGTCACCGAGCCGGTACGGGAGCGGTTCCGGGAGACGTCCCAGGTCATCAGCGTCGTACGGGACGACGCGCGCGGGGTGCCGGTCCCGGACCGGAGCCCCGTACGGGAGGAACCGCGGCCTTCCCCGGTGGCCCCGCTGCGGCCGCGCGGCTCGGCGGGGGCGGCTCCCCGTACGCCCGCCACGGCAGCGGCGCCCGCCCCGGCGGTCACGGCGGCGCCCTCGGGCCCGTCGGCCGCCTCGGGTGCGGCCGCCTCGGGTCCGGCCGCCTCGGTCACCGAACTGCCGCGCCGGGTCCGGCAGGCAAGCCTCGTCCCACAGCTGCGCGAGGCTCCCGCCCCCAAGGCCCCGGCCGGTGTCCGGGGGGCGGAGGGGCCGCCCGGCCGGAGCCCGGAGCAGGCGCGCGAGCGGATGGCGGCGTACCGGGCCGGCTGGGTGCGGGGCACGCAGGCGAGCGGCGAGTCCCGTGCGGACGGTCCGGGCGGCGCGGGCGGCGCGGGGTCCGCGGGCGGTCCGGGCGGCACAGGCAGTACTGGCGAAGGCGAAGGAGCACGATGATGATCGAACATCAGAGGATCGACCTCGACGGAGTCCGCAGGTCGGGCGAGCTCGACTGGCTCCTGGACGACCTCGTGGTCCGGGTGCGCGAGGTCCGGCACGCCGTGGTCCTGTCCAACGACGGCCTGGCGGTGGGTGCCTCCAGCGCGCTCAGCCGGGAGGACGCCGAGCACCTGGCGGCCGTGGCCTCCGGCTTCCACAGCCTGGCCAAGGGCGCGGGCCGGCACTTCCACGCCGGAGGCGTGCGCCAGACGATGGTGGAGATGGACGAGGGCTACCTCTTCGTGGCGGCCGCCGGAGACGGCTCCTGCCTGGCCGTGCTCAGCGGGGCGGGCGCCGACATGGGGCTGATCGCGTACGAGATGGCCCGGCTGGTCAAGCGGGTCGGCGAGCACCTGTACACCCCGGCCCGGTTCGCGGCGCGGCCGCCGGCCGCCGGTTGAGGGCGGCGGCCTTGAGCACGAACGGCCGGTGGTACGACGCCGACGCGGGCCCGCTCGTCCGTCCGTACGCCATGACGGGCGGGCGCACGAAGCCGGGACCCCACGGGGTCCGGTTCGACCTGATCGCGCTGGTCGCCGTGGACCCGGCGGGGACCGACGAGGCGGCCGAGTCGCTGCTGGGCCCGGAGCACCGGGCGCTCCTCGGCCTCTGCCGGGACGAGACCCAGTCGGTGGCCGAACTCGCGGCGGACGCGGACCTGCCCGTGGGCGTGGTGCGCGTGTTGCTCGGGGACCTGCTGGAGGCCGGGCACGTCAAGGTCAGCCGGCCGGTGCCGCCCGCACAGCTGCCGGACGAGCGGATTCTGCGTGAAGTCATCGAGGGATTGCGAGCGCTGTGATGGGACTGCACGACAACGGGCAGGCGCCGGCCGCCGAAGGCGGCGAGGAACTGGCCGCGCTCGCGCTGAAGATACTCGTGGCGGGCGGCTTCGGAGTCGGGAAGACGACCCTGGTCGGCGCCGTCAGCGAGATCAGGCCGCTGCGGACCGAGGAACTGCTCAGCGAGGCCGGTGAGCTGGTCGACGACACGGGAGGGGTCGACCAGAAGACGACGACCACCGTGGCCATGGACTTCGGGCGGATCACGATCAGGTCGGGGCTGTCGCTCTACCTGTTCGGGACCCCGGGGCAGGACCGGTTCTGGTTCCTGTGGGACGAGCTGTCACAGGGCGCGCTGGGCGCGGTGGTCCTCGCCGACACGCGGCGCCTGGAGGACTGCTTTCCGGCCGTGGACTACTTCGAGCACCGCAAGATCCCGTTCGTCGTGGCCGTCAATTGCTGGGCCAACGCGCGGCGGTACGCCTCGAACGAGGTCGCGCGGGCGCTGGACCTGGATCAGGGGACGCCGGTGGTGCTGTGCGACGCGCGGGACAAGGACTCGGGGAAGGAAGTGCTGATCCGGCTGGTGGAGTACGCGGGGCGGGTGCACACGGCGCGGCTGCTGGAGTCGGTGGAGCCGCGGGCCGACTCGGTGTGAACCGGCCCACGGCGAAGGGGGTGTTGAGGCCCCATGGGTCTGTCTGCGGACGGGGGCGCCGTCAGTCGGCCACGCCGGCGGCCGAGATCACCTTGTCGATGCGGACGCGCACGAGGAGCTCGCCGGGGACCGCGTTGCGACGGCCGAAGGCCTCGCCGTGCTCCGCTCCCATGTAGCGGGCGCCGATCCTGGTCGACCAGGGGAGCATCGCGTCCAGATCCTCGCTGATCTCCGCCCGGCCCTGGAGGACGACGTAGGAGAAGGGCGGCCGGTCGTCGTCGACGCAGAGGGCGACGCGGCCGTCGCGGGCCAGATTGCGCCCCTTGACGGTGTCCTTCCCGGTGTTGAACACGAAGGAGTCGCCGTCGAGAACGAACCAGATGGGAGCGATGTGCGGGCTTCCGTCCTCACGGACGGTGGACAGTTTTCCGGTGCGGGTGGAGTGGGAGACGAACTCCCGCCATTCCTCTTGAGTCATCTTCTTCACCATGGGCCCATCCTCCTTGCCGGAAAGCCCCTGGTGGGGAAGGCTGGCGGCACGACCATGCGGGGTGGGGCGCGGCCGGACCGGCCGCGTCGACGGGGAGGGACTGTATATGGCGCTGGACAAGCAGCTGGACTGGCTGCTGGACGACTTGACGCGGCGGGTGCAGCAGGTGCGGCACGCCGTGGTGCTCTCCAACGACGGCCTGGTGACGGGCGCGAGCGCGGGGCTGGCACGGGAGGACGCGGAGCACCTGGCGGCCGTCGCGGCGGGGTTGCAGAGCCTGGCGAAGGGCTCGGGGCGGCACTTCCGTGCCGGTGAGGTCCGCCAGACGATGGTGGAGTACGACGACGGGGTCCTCTTCGTCATGGCGGCGGGCGCGGGCAGCTGCCTGTGCGTGCTGAGCGCCTCCGAGGCCGATATCGGGCACGTGGCGTACGAGATGACGCTGCTGGTGAACCGGGTGGGGGAGCACCTCGGGGTCGCGGAGCGGCGGATCACCGGCGGCTGAGGCGGGCGGCGGGTTCGTCCTTTCCGGGTTGTCCACAGGCCCTGCGGGGCGTCGTAGCTCTGAGTTACGTTCTTCACACACAGTAATCACTCTGGTGGGGAGAGCGCGATGACACAGACGGTTCAGGCGCCGCGGACTACGGCTACGGCGACCGCCACGGCGACGGAGGCGATGGCGGAGTCCGCGGTGGCGGTGTGTGGCGAGGTCGCCGGACTGCTGGGCGGCGGGCGTGCCGCGGGGGAACTGGGGCTGACCCGAGCCGAGTTCGCCCGTGCCGTGCAGCTGGGCCTGGTACGGGCCGGCCCCCCAGGGGTCGCCGGGGCGGCGCGGTACACCCGGACCGAGCTCGAGCGGGTCCGGTCGGCCGCGGGGTTCCCGCAGGCGCTGATCGAGCGCGTGGAGACGGTCGCGGGAGCGGAGGCCGCGGCGGCCGTCCTGGGGGTCGGCCCGAGCCGGTTCACCCGGCTTGCCCGCTGCGGACACCTCACCCCGGTGGGATACCGGATCAACCGCTACCGGGCGGTGGTGTGGCTCTATCTGACCGCGGAGCTACGGGACTTCGCGGCCCGCGAGCCCGCGATGCTGACGGGGAGCGCGCCCCCGGCGGACCGGGAGCTGACGGCGGCGAGGGCCGACCTGCGCCCCCGGAAGTGGCGCGAACGGCACGTAGGGCTGTTGCTGAGACGGACCGCCGACCCCTGGGAGCGGGCTGCCGTACTGGCCTCCGTGCTCCCCGGGGACGACGTGCGCGCGACCGTGCCCGACCCTGCGGAGCGCATCCTGCTCTGCGCCCTCGCCCCGCCCCCGCCCTACGGACACCCTCAGGTCCCGGCGGCCGCCGAGGTGGCGGCCCGGCTGCTGAGGGCCGGGCCACCGGACGAGATCGGGTGGTACCGCACCAGCCTCGACTTCGCCCTGACCGGAGCCAGGGGTCAGTCGAAGTCGACGGGGGAGAGGGGGCCGACGTAGACCCAGGCCCCGTTTTCCCGGGCGAAGGAACTGTGCTCGTGCAGCGAGCCGGTGTGCCGGCCCTCGCGGTAGTGGGCCCGGAACTCCACCGAGCCCTCCGTCTCGAACATCCCGCCGCGCTCGGTGGCCATGATCTCCAGCCGTTCCCAGCGCTGCCCGGGATCCAGGTCGAGCACGCCCGGCCGGGTGGACGGGTGCCAGGAGCGCAGGAGGTAGGCGGTGTCGCCGACGGCGAAGGCGCTGAACCGGGAGCGCATCAGCAGCTCGGCGGTGGGCGCCTGCCGCTCGCCGGAGTGGAAGCGGCCGCAGCACTCCGGGTAGGCGGCGGGCAGCCCGCAGGGGCAGGGAACGGCTGGGGCGGGAGCCGGCGTGGGCATGGAAGCGCTCAGTTCTTCGGGAAGGTGAGGGACTACTGCGGGGAAACGGCCGGCTTGGAGGCCTTGGAGCCGTACGGGCGGAAGAGACCCTCCTGGACCACCGACACCAGCAGCTTGCCTTCGAGGTCGTAGATGCGGCCGCGTGCCAGGCCCCGGCCGCCGTGGGCGATGGGCGACTCCTGGTCGTACAGGAACCACTCGTCCGCCCGGAACGGCCGGTGGAACCACATGGCGTGGTCGAGGGAGGCCATGTCGAAACCGCGCATGCCCCACAGGGGCTCCACGGGGATGCGCACGGCGTCGAGGAGGGTCATGTCACTGGCGTAGGTGAGGGCGCAGGTGTGCACCAGCGGGTCGTCGCCCAGCGGGCCGACGGCGCGCATCCACACCGCGCTGCGCGGATCGGCGTCCTTGAGCTCCTCGGGGGTCCAGCGGAGCCGGTCCACGTAGCGGATGTCGAAGGGCTGGCGGCGGGCCATCCGTTCCAGCGCCTCCGGCAGCGTGCCCAGGTGCTCGCGGATCTCGTCCACGACCTTCGGGAGCGTGTCCGGGTGCGGGAAGTCGAGGCGGGGAGGCAGCTGGTGCTCGATGCTGCCCTCCTCCGGCTGATGGAAGGAGGCGGTCAGATTGAAGATGGTCTTGCCCTGCTGGACCGCGGTGACCCGGCGGGTGGTGAAGGAGCGCCCGTCGCGCACCCGCTCCACCTGGTACACGATCGGCACTCCGGGGATGCCGGGGCGCAGGAAGTACGAGTGGAGGGAGTGGACGGGCCGGTCGCCCTCCGTGGTGCGGCCTGCCGCCACCAGCGCCTGGCCGGCGACCTGGCCGCCGAAGACGCGCTGGAGGGACTCCTGGGGGCTGGCGCCCCGGAAGATGTTGACCTCGATCTGCTCCAGGTCGAGCAGATCGACCAGCCTCTCGGCGGGGTTCGTCATCAGAGGATCTCCACTGTCGGGCCCGGCCGCCGCGGCGGCGCCGGTCGGTTGCGGGTCGGGGTTCGGTGGCGGGTGGGGTGCCCGCCCGGGCGGAACCGGAGGGGGGTCAGAGCTGTCCGAGTTCGCCGACCGAGGTGACGCGCAGGACCGCGCGGCCCTCCTCGTCGGAGGCGGCGAGGTCCACCTCGGCGCTGATCCCCCAGCCATGGTCCCCGTTGGGGTCGGCGAAGGTCTGGCGGACGCGCCACAGGCCGTGCGCCGCGTCCTCCTCGATCTGGAGAAGCTTCGGGCCGCGCGCGTCGGGACCCGTGCCCAGGTCGTCGTACTCGTCCCAGTAGCCGTCCATGGCCTCGCCCCAGGCGTCGGCGTCCCAGCCGGAGTCGCCGTCCAGCTCGCCCAGGACGTTGACGTGGTCCAGGGCCGCCAGTTCCACCCGGCGGAACATGGCGTTGCGGACCAGGACGCGGAAGGCGCGGGCGTTCGCGGTGACCGGCTTGACCTGGTCGGCCTTCTCCTGGGCCTGCTCCGCCGTCTCCACCTCCGGGTTCGCCAGCTGCTCCCACTCGTCGAGGAGGCTGGAGTCGACCTGGCGGACCAGCTCGCCGAGCCACTCGATCAGGTCCTGGAGGTCCTCGGACTTGAGGTCGTCAGGGATGGTGTGGTCCAGGGCCTTGAAGGCGCTCGCCAGGTAGCGCAGCACGATGCCCTCGGTGCGCGCCAGCTCGTAGTACGAGGTGAACTCGGTGAAGGTCATCGCGCGCTCGTACATGTCGCGGATGATCGACTTCGGCGAGACCGGGTGGTCGCGGACCCACGGGTGGCTCTTGCTGTACACGTCGTAGGCGTGCAGGAGCAGCTCTTCGAGGGGCTTGGGATAGGTGATCTCCTGGAGCCGCTCCATCCGCTCCTCGTACTCGACCCCGTCGGCCTTCATCGCGCCCACGGCCATGCCGCGTTCCTTGTTCTGCTGGGCGGCGAGGATCTGGCGCGGGTCGTCCAGCGTGGACTCCACCACCGAGACCATGTCCAGCGCGTAGGAGGGGGACTCCGGGTCCAGCAGGTCGAAGGAGGCCAGCGCGAAGGTGGACAGCGGCTGGTTCAGCGCGAAGTCCTGCTGGAGGTCGACGGTCAGCCGGATCGTGCGGCCTTCGGCGTCCGGGGTGTCGAGCTTCTCGACGACACCGCCGTCCAGCAGCGAGCGGTAGATGGCGATGGCCCGGCGGATGTGGCGCAGCTGGGCCTTGCGCGGCTCGTGGTTGTCCTCCAGCAGGTGGCGCATCGCCTTGAAGGCGTCGCCGGGGCGGGCGATGACCGACAGGAGCATGATGTTGGTGACCTTGAAGCGCGAGGTCAGCGCCTCCGGGTCGGCGCCGATGAGCTTCTCGAAGGTGATGTCCGACCAGGCCACGAAGCCCTCGGGGGCCTTCTTGCGGACCACCTTGCGGCGCTTCTTCGGGTCGTCGCCGGCCTTGGCGAGGGCCTTCTCGTTCTCGATGACGTGCTCGGGCGCCTGGGCGACCACGTAGCCGGCGGTGTCGAAGCCGGCCCGGCCGGCGCGGCCCGCGATCTGGTGGAACTCGCGGGCGCGCAGCGTGCGGACCCGGGTGCCGTCGTACTTGGTCAGTGCCGTGAACAGCACGGTGCGGATCGGGACGTTGACGCCGACGCCGAGGGTGTCGGTGCCGCAGATGACCTTCAGCAGGCCGGCCTGGGCCAGCTTCTCCACCAGGCGGCGGTACTTGGGCAGCATGCCCGCGTGGTGCACGCCGATGCCGTGGCGGACGTAACGGGAGAGGTTCTGGCCGAACTTGGTGGTGAAGCGGAAGTTGCCGATCAGGTCGGCGATCTTGTCCTTCTCCTCGCGGGTGCACATGTTGATGCTCATCAGCGACTGCGCCCGCTCGACCGCCTGGGCCTGGGTGAAGTGCACGATGTAGACCGGTGCCTGCCGGGTCTCCAGCAGTTCGGTGATGGTGTCGGTGATCGGCGTGGTGACGTACTCGTACGACAGCGGGACGGGCCGGGTCGCGGAGCGCACCATCGAGGTGGGCCGGCCGGTGCGCCGGGTCAGGTCCTCCTCGAACCGCTTCATGTCGCCGAGCGTCGCCGACATCAGGATGAACTGCGCCTGCGGCAGCTCCAGGATCGGGATCTGCCAGGCCCAGCCGCGGTCCGGCTCCGCGTAGAAGTGGAACTCGTCCATCACGACCTGGCCGATGTCGGCGTACTTGCCGTCGCGCAGCGCGATCGAGGCCAGCACCTCGGCGGTACAGCAGATCACCGGCGCGTCCGAGTTCACCGATGCGTCGCCGGTCAGCATGCCGACGTTCTCGGTGCCGAAGAGCTTGCACAGGTCGAAGAACTTCTCCGAGACCAGCGCCTTGATCGGCGCGGTGTAGAAGGTGACCTTGTCCTGCGCCAGCGCCGTGAAGTGCGCGCCGGCCGCCACCAGGCTCTTGCCGGAGCCGGTCGGGGTGGAAAGGATCACGTTCGCGCCGGTGACCACCTCCATCAGCGCCTCCTCCTGAGCCGGGTACAGGGTGATGCCCTGGTCCTCCGCCCACGAGGAGAAAGCCTCGAAGAGGGCGTCGGGGTCGGCGTTCGGCGGGAGCTGATCAATGAGGGTCACACCCCCCATCTTGCCTGGCTTCGCCCCGGATCAGGGAACCGGAGGACAGAAGGAAGATCATCGGCGGTACGCTGTGCCGTCGATGAGGCCCGAACGACACCGTCAACAGGGTCCGACCAGCACACCACCGGGGCGGGGAACGACCATGATGGGTCCGGCGCACTCACTGTCCGGGGCAGCGGCCTGGCTGGGGGTGGGCGCCGCGGCTGCGGCCGCCGGGCACGCGATGCCCTGGCCCGTCCTCGTCGTCGGCGCGCTCATCTGCGCCGGAGCCGCGCTCGCCCCCGACCTGGACCACAAGTCGGCGACGATCTCCCGCGCCTTCGGCCCGCTTTCCCGGGTCCTGTGCGAGGTGGTCGACAAGATCTCCTACGGGGTCTACAAGGCGACCCGTTCGCCGCGCGACGCCCGCCGCACCGGAGGCCACCGCACCCTGACCCACACCTGGGTCTGGGCCGTCCTGATCGGCGCCGGTTCCTCCGCGATCGCCGTCACCGCCGACCGGTGGGGCGTGCTCGCGCTCCTCTTCATCCACCTGGTCCTCGCCGTCGAAGGCCTGCTGTGGCGCGCCGCCCGCATGTCCAGCGACGTCTTGGTCTGGCTGCTCGGCGCGACCAGCGCCTGGATACTGGCCGGCGTGCTCGACCAGCCCGGCAACGGCTCCGACTGGCTCTTCACCGCCCCCGGCCAGGAATACCTGTGGCTCGGCATCCCGATCGTGCTCGGCGCCCTGGTCCACGACATCGGCGACGCCCTGACCGTCTCCGGCTGCCCGATCCTGTGGCCCCTGCCCATCGCGGGCAAGCGCTGGTACCCGATCGGCCCGCCGAAGATGATGCGCTTCCGTGCCGGGAGCTGGGTGGAACTGAAGGTCCTGATGCCCGTCTTCATGCTCCTCGGCGGAGTGGGCGCAGCCTCGGCCCTGGGCTTCTTCTGAGGTCGTAGCCTGGCGGGATGCCTGAAATCCATGAGCTCTGGCCCCTGGCGCCTTCCTCCGAGACCGACTGGCTGACGGAGCTCTGCGGGGACGGGACTCTGGGCTTTGCCCCGCCCCGCAAGCCGGACGCGGCCTGGGTACTGAACGCTATGTACGAGCACATTGGCGGGATCCTGGGCATCTCCTACCACGAGGCGCGGCAGGCGGCCATCGCCGCCGGCGCCGTCACACCCGTCCGGTTCGGCGGCATCGACTCGGAAATGGGGGTTGCCACGGGCGGCGCACTGGGACGCGCGGAACACCCCGGGCCCCAGCACCGCCGCCTGCGCTGGGCCGAGCTGTCCGCCCGATGCGGGGACCCCATGGTCCCGGAAGGGAGCCTTCCGTCGTGGCGCTGCTTCCCGTCCGCGAAGCTGGACAACAGCTGGCCCGTCGGCCTCCAGCCGCCCACGGAAGGCAGCCTCGACCGTCCCACGTGGGACCGGCTGATCGGCCTGCTCACCGCCCATGCCCCCGAAGGCGCGGACACCCGCTGCCTGGCGTACTACAACCCGTTGATGCTGGCCGCCTGCGACTTCGACAACCTCCACGTTCGCGCGGGCAGGCTCGGGGACGCGCACGCCCTCTACGACAACCCGGAGGTGGACTTCAGCCCCTCCAACCTGTGGGCCGAGGACCGCTCCTGGATCCTGTACACCGACTACGACCTGTGGGCCACCAAGGTCTCCGGACCCGAGCACCTGGTCGAAGCACTGCTCCGTGACTCCGAGATCGAGGCCGTCCGCCTGCCCTGGACCACGTAGGCGGGTCCAGGGCCAGGCGGCCCGGCGCCGGTCAGCCGTGCCAGGAGCGCCACAGGGCGGCGTACGCGCCGTCGGCCGCGACCAGGGCGTCGTGCGAGCCGAGCTCGGTGATGCGGCCGCCCTCGACCACCGCGATCACGTCCGCGTCGTGCGCGGTGTGCAGCCGGTGCGCGATCGCGATCACCGTCCGGCCGTCCAGCACCCGGGCCAGCGAACGCTCCAAATGCCGTGCCGCTCGCGGGTCCAGCAGCGAGGTGGCCTCGTCCAGCACCAGCGTGTGCGGATCGGCCAGCACCAGCCGGGCCAGCGCGATCTGCTGCGCCTGCGCCGGGGTCAGCGCCGAGGCGCCCGAGCCGACCTCGGTGTCCAGACCGGCGTCCAGCGCCCGCGCCCAGCCCTCCGCGTCGACCGCGCCGAGCGCCGCCCACAGCTCGGCGTCACCCGCCTCCGTACGAGCCAGCCGCAGGTTGTCCCGCAGGGAGCCCACGAACACGTGGTGCTCCTGGTTGACCAGGGCCACGTGCTCGCGCACCCGCTCCGCCGGCATCTGCGACAGCCGCGCCCCGCCGAGGGTGATCTCACCGGTCCGCGGCGCGTAGATGCCCGCCAGGAGCCGGCCCAGCGTGGACTTGCCCGCGCCCGAGGGCCCGACCAGCGCCATCCGGGTGCCGGGCGGCACCGACATCGACACCTGGTGCAGTACGTCGACGCCCTCCCGGTATCCGAAGTGCACCCGGTCGGCCCGGACGTCCCGGCCGTCGGGGGAGACGCCGGCGTCGCCCGCGTCGGGCTCGATCTCCCGCACGCCCACCAGCCGGGCCAGCGAGACCTGCGCGATCTGGAGCTCGTCGTACCAGCGCAGGATCAGACCGATCGGGTCGACCATCATCTGCGCGAGCAGGGCGCCCGTGGTCAGCTGCCCCACCGACATCCAGCCCTGGATCACGCAGTACCCGCCGATCATCAGGACGGAGCCGAGGATCGTCACGTAGGTGACGTTGACGACGGGGAAGAGGACCGTGCGCAGGAACAGCGTGTACCGCTCCCACGCCGTCCACTCCTTGATCCGGCGCTCCGACAGCTCGATCCGGCGCCCGCCCAGGCGGTGCGCCTCGATGGTGCGGCCCGCGTCCACCGTCTCGGTGAGCACGGCCGCGACCGCCGCGTACCCCGCCGCCTCGGACCGGTAGGCCCGGGGCGCCCGCTTGAAGTACCAGCGGCAGCCGATCACCAGCACCGGCAGCGCCACCAGCGCGGCGAGCGCCAGCGGCGGCGCGGTCAGGGCGAGCGCCCCGTAGAGCAGGCTCGCCCACACCACACCGATGGCCAGCTGCGGCACGGCCTCGCGCATGGCGTTGGCCAGCCGGTCGATGTCCGTGGTGATCCGCGACAGCAGGTCACCGGTTCCCGCGCGCTCCAGCACGCCCGGCGGCAGGCCCACCGACCGCACGAGGAAGTCCTCGCGCAGGTCGGCCAGCATCTCCTCGCCGAGCATCGCCCCGCGCAGCCGGACCAGCCGCACGAACACGGTCTGGATCCCGAGCGCCAGGGCGAACAGCAGCCCCACCTGGCCCAGATGGAGGTCGCGCGCCCCTTCCGAGAGCCGGTCCACGACCTGGCCCAGCAGGTACGGGCCGACCATGGAGGCGATCACCGCGACCGTGTTGACCCCCACCAGGACCAGGAAGGCCCGCCGGTGGCGGCGGAACAGGCCGCGCACGTAGCCCCGTACCGTCGCGGAGCTGCCCACGGGCAGGGTCGCGGCCGTTTCCGGAGCGGCCGGATCGTAGTCCGGCGGCGCCACGCCGATCATGCGGATTCCTCGATCTCTGTCAGTACGGATTCCAGCCGCGGGAGCCGCTGTTCTTCCTCGGCCCGCTGTTCTTCCTCGGTCTGGCGGGTGACGACCGCCCGGTAGCGGGGGTCGGCGTGCAGCAGCTCGCGGTGCGTGCCGCTCGCCGCCGCCTTGCCGTCGTGGATCAGGACGACCCGGTCGGCGCGGTCCAGCAGCAGCGGCGAGGACGCCAGTACCACCGTCGTGCGACCGGAGCGCAGGGCGGAGATCCCGTCCGCGATCCGGGCCTCGGTGTGCGAGTCGACCGCCGAGGTCGGCTCGTCCAGCACCAGCACCTCGGGGTCGGTCACCAGGGACCGCGCCAGCGCCAGCCGCTGTCGCTGCCCGCCGGACAGCGAGCGGCCGCGCTCGGTGATCCTGGCGTCCATCGGGTCGTCCACCCCGTCCGGGGCGGACTGCAGGAGGGCGTCCAGTACGTCCGCGCACTGGGCCGCCGCGAGCGCTGCCGGCGGTGCGACCGCACCGGACGCCGGTACGTCGAACAGCTCGCGCAGCGTCCCGGACAGCAGGACCGGATCCTTGTCCTGTACGAGGACCAGCTCGCGCGCGGTGGCCAGCGCGAGCTCGTCCAGCGCGACCCCGCCCAGCAGGACGGAGGGCCCGGTCTCGGCGTCCATCGGGTGCCCGCCCAGGCGCTCGGCGAGCCGGCCCGCCAGATCGGGGTCCCCGCACACCACGGCGGTGAGCCGGCCCGCCGGGACCAGCAGCCCGGTCTCGGGGTCGTACAGGTCGGCGCCGGGGGCCGGGGCCCGCGGCACCTCGGTGGCGACGACCGGCTCCGTACGGGCCTCCGGCTCCGTACCGGCCTCCGGCTCCGTACCGGCCTCCGGCCGCGCACCGGACTCCGCCCGCGCTTCGGTCCGCGTCAGCGACAGCACCCGCGCCGCCCGTTTGGCGGAGGGACGGGAGAAGGAGTACGCCATCGCGATCTCCTCGAAGTGCCGCAACGGGTAGAGCATGGTCGCCACCGCGCTGAAGGCGGCGACGAGTTCGCCGACGTCCAGCCGGCCGTCCAGCACGAGCGAGGATCCGTACCAGACCACCGTGACCAGCAGAGCGCCCGGCAGCAGCACCTGGATCGCGGAGATCAGCGCCCACATCCGGGCGCTGTGCACGGCGGCCTCGCGGACCTGCTGCGAGGCCTCGCGATAGCGGCCGAGGAACAGTTCCTCGCCGCCGATGCCGCGCAGGACCCGCAGCCCCGCCACGGTGTCCGAGGCCAGCTCGGTGGCCTTGCCCGCCTTCTCCCGCTGGACGTCCGCGCGCCGGGTGGCGCGGGGCAGCAGCGGAAGGACGGCCAGGGCGAGCACCGGCATGCCGACGGCCACGACCACGCCGATCGTCGGCGCGTAGAAGAGCAGGACGACACAGCCGATGACCAGGGTCAGCGCGGCGGCCAGGAAGCGGGAGACGGCTTCGACGAACCAGCCGATCTTCTCCACGTCGCCCGTGGACACGGCCACGACCTCGCCCGCCGCGACCCGCCGGGTCAGGGCCGAGCCCAGCTCGGCGGTCTTGCGGGCGAGCAGCTGCTGGACCCGCGCGGCGGCGGTGATCCAGTTGGTGACGGCCGTACGGTGCAGCATCGCGTCGCCGAGCGAGATCGCGACGCCGAGCAGCGCGATCAGCCCGCCGACCCACAGCAGCCGGCCGCCGTCGCCGTCCACGACGGCGTCGATGCCCAGGCCCACGGTGTACGGCAGCCCCGCGATGCCGCCGAAGTGGAGCAGCCCCCAGCCCAGGCTTTTGGCCTGTCCGCCGAGTTGGCCCCGCCCCAGCCACCAGAGGAAGCGGGGGCCGGAGCGCGCATCGGGTACCCCTGGGTCCGGATACGGAAGATCGCTGATCTGCATGACGCCCCATGACTGGTCGAGAGTTCCAAACCGTGCAAGGTTCGCGTTCCGGACCGGTACGGGGCAATCGATTTTCCGTCGGTCGGAGCTCTGCGCGGGCGGACCTGCCGCTCACCCGTCGAGGCGGGTTCGGTGTCCGCTGTCAAGGCACGAATTCCCGAGACATGACGCGCGGTCTTTCGATCATGCCTAGTGAGAGGCGACCCTTCACCCCGCATGACGGCTTGGGAGAGACGAATGCCGACGAACCCGGAGATCGATACGGTCGAGTGCGCCGGACAAAAGACCGGAGGCCGCGCGTGCGCGCTTCGTGGCATGTGCGGATCTCAGGCTTCTGCCCTGCGCGAGATCAAGCGCTGGGCGACCGCCGACCGAATGCCGGAGGAATCCGACGGCATTTCCCTCGCCCGGTCCGTGGCGGAACACGTGCGGGGGAAAGGGAAGCATTTCCTGTCGGATCGCGTACGCGTCATGCTGAGTGACATCAGGCGACGCCACGGCGTGGACCGCCCGTTCCTCAGTGCTTTTCTCGACTGTGCCCTCGACAAACACGAGGGACGTTTCCACAACCGCACCTACCTCGCGCTGCCGGTCCTGGAGCTGCTCATGGACGACCGGGGCGCCGCGCTGAGCGCGGACCGGATGTCGACCCTGCTGATGGCCGATGTGGTGCGTTTCGAGATCGGAGCGGCGGCCGTGGCGCCTGCGGGGCCCGGGCGGGACCGGCCGGATGCGGCGACGCTGAGCACGAGGTTGAGGCACTCCCTGCGGCTCGTGACGACGGGGCTCGGTACGCCGGAGTCCGACGACCTTCCGTCGCGGCTGGCGCACACGCCCCGATCCCGCCTCGAAGGCCTTGCCGATCGCCTGCCCCGGCCGCCGGCGAACGATTGCGCCCGATGGTTCGACGTCACCGTCCAGCCCGTCTCCCTCGTGCACGACGAATACTTCTTCATTCGCGTCCTCCAGACCCACGAAATGCATTTCACCGCCATGGCGGAATCCATGAGGAAGGTGATCGGGGTGCTGCGCGCAGGAAATCCGGAAGGGGCTGCGGAGCTGGTGGAGCACGCGGTGGTCATGTTCGAGCGGACGGCGACGCTCTTTCGCGTCGTGGCCACGATGAGGGCGGAGCAGTTCTCCGCCTTCCGGCAGTACACCCAGGGCGCAAGCGCCATTCAGTCCGAACAGTACAAACGGTTCGAGAGTCTCTGCGGCGTACCGCCCGCCCCCCGCCTGCGGTCGTCCGCGTTCACGAGCGTGCCCGCCGTACGGGCCGAGGCGGAAGATCCCGGCCACGACACCGTCACTCGGGCCTACCTCGACCTCCGGAACGCGGGGGGTCTCGACCGGACGCGGTGGAACCGCCTCGACACGGCGATAAGTCGTCTGGAGGGCGGGCACCAGCGGTGGAAGTCGGCACATCGCGGGCTCGCCGCACGCATGCTCGGCGACGCCCACGGCTCGGGCTACACCGACGGCGTTCCGTACCTGACGCAATGCCTGGGGAACCGGCTCTTCCGGCAACTGGATACCGGCCCCTGATGCGCGAACCGTCCCTCATTGCGGCCGTGTTGCAGGTTCGTGGCCATCCGGGCGAGGAGGTTCCCGCAGGTGGGGCCCGGCTTCTACGGTCCGTCGGGAATCACGACCAAGGAGTGTCCCGCCATGCCCCTCGACCTGTCGGACGAGAGCCAGTACGACCGTGCGCGCCTGCGGCAGTGGGCGCGTGGCCGCGCCCGCTCCTCCGGGGTGGACCGCCGCGACCTGCTGAAGCTGTTCGCCGCGGGGGCCGCGGCCGGCTCCCTGGGCCTGGGCGCCGCCGGAACCGCCGAAGCCTCCGCAACGGGCGCGGCCGCGAACGGAGCCTCCGGAGCCGCCGCGTCGACCGCCGCCGCCGCGCCCGGGACCGTGAAGCCGCTGCCGCCGGAGCTGTTCACCATCCGGGGCACCAACGCGGAGACGAACTTCGCCGCCCTGCGCGACACGGGCCCCCTGACCCCCATCGACCGGTTCTTCGTACGCAACCACACCGTCACCCCGCGCCTCGACGCGCACGACTGGCGGCTGAAGGTGTGGGGCGACGCCCTGACCGGCGGGCCGGTCGAGTTCTCCTACGACCGGCTGCGCGCGCTGCCGGCCGTCGAGCGGACCCTGTTCATCGAGTGCGCGGGCAACGGCCGGAGCTTCTACACCACCCAGCAGGGGCAGCAGGTGAGCGGGACCGCGTGGACCCTCGGCGCGATCGGCGTGGCACGCTGGCGCGGCGCCCGACTGTCCGACGTCCTCAGGCGGGCGGGCCTGGACCGCCGGGCCGTGGACGTACTGCCCCGCGGGCTGGACGACGAGGTCGTCACGAACGGGGTGAACCTGGGCCGGGTGCGGCGCCCGCTGCCCGTCTCCAAGGCCCTCGACGACGTGATCCTCGCCTACGAGATGAACGGCGAGCCGCTGCCGCCCGACCACGGCGGTCCGGTCCGGGTGGTCGTGCCGAACTGGATCGGGATCTCCTCGATCAAGTGGGTCGGGGACATCGAGGTGAGCGGGCAGCCCCTCTACACACCGTGGAACACCGACCTGTACCGGCTGTTCGGGCCCGACCAGCCCCCGCAGGGCAGCGCCCCCCTGACCCGCCAGACCCTCAAGAGCGCCTTCGAGCTGGAGCACGGTGCGACCGTCCCGGCCCACCGGACGCGGCTGCTGACCGGGCGCTCGTGGTCGGGCGCGGCGGCCGTGCACCGGGTGGAGGTCAGTACCGACGGCGGGGTCCGCTGGCAGCGGGCCCGGCTGCACGATGCCCCGCGCCGGGGCGGCTGGGTGCGCTGGTCACTGCCGTGGACCCCGCGGGCCACCGGTCCGACCGCGCTGCTCGCGCGGGCCACCGACACCACCGGACGGACCCAGCCGGCGACCACGCCCCACAACACGCAGGGCTACCTGTTCGACGCGGTGGTGCACCACCAGGTGACCGTGGTCTGACCCGAGCGGCCGAGCGGGCTCCGCCACCCGCCCCTAGGGGCGGGTGGCGCGCTCCAGTTCCAGCAGCGCCGAGTAGTAGCTGCGGCCCGTGGCCCGGTCCATGCCCACCTCGCACATCCGGTTCGCCGACAGGTGCGCGTCGAACTCCCGCGCCGTCACCTCGGCGGCCTCGCGCGCCGTCGCCGACTCCGTCAGCTCCGGGTGCAGCATCCCGCGGTCGCCGGCGAAGGCGCAGCACCCCGCGTCGTACGGGACCACCACCTCGTCGGCGCAGGCCTCGGCCACCGCCCTCAGCTGCGCCTCGTCGTCCAGGTGCCGCATCGAGCAGGTGGGGTGGAGCACCGCCGAGCCGACCGTCCGCCGTACCTCCAGGTGCGGCAGCAGCTCCTCGGCGGCCCAGACGATGGAGTCGACGATCCGCAGCTCGGAGTGGAGCGAGCGGTTGTCGTCCGTCAGGTAGGGGACGACCTCGTGCGCGATGCCCAGGGTGCAGGAGGACGCGTCGACCACCAGCGGCAGCCGCCCGCCGGCCGTCCAGCCCCAGGC
This sequence comes from Streptomyces sp. NPDC002886, assembly GCF_042888445.1. Lineage (NCBI taxonomy): Bacteria > Bacillati > Actinomycetota > Actinomycetes > Kitasatosporales > Streptomycetaceae > Streptomyces > Streptomyces sp. NPDC002886. The sequence goes on along the minus strand of NZ_JBIAPV010000004.1, from coordinate 835,269 downwards.
CGCCTCCACGATCCGGTTGGCCATCACGCGGTTGCCGGCGTCGTACCCCTTGGAGTGCCAGATCGTCGCGCAGCAGGTTCCCCGGACGTCTCCGGGGATCCACACCGGCCTGCCCGCCCGCTCCGACACCGCCACCACGGCCTCGGGCAGGGAGGGCCCGGACCCACCGTCGGGGCCGCCGAAGATCCGGTTGACGCAGGCCGGGTAGTAGACCGCGGCGGCGCCCACGCGCCGGGTGGCGGGCAGCTTGCGGGCCGCCGCGCCCGGGATCTGCGGAAGCCACTCCGGAACCAGGTCGGGCCGTACGGCCTTGCGCGCGGCCCCCGTCACGGCCCGCAGGATCCCGTCCCCGACGGCGTCGGTGATCGTGTCGGCGGCGGCCACGGCCAGCCGCGCGGCCACCTCGACCGCGCCGAACCGCAGGGCGGCGAGCTCGGCGGCGCGCTCCTCGCGCGGGCTGTGCCGGCGGTGGCGGAAGTCCTTCATCAGGGCGCCGGTGTCGATGCCCACGGGACACGCGAGCTTGCAGGTGGAGTCGCCGGCGCAGGTGTCCACGGCGTCGTACCCGTACGCGTCGAGCAGGCCGTCGAGCACAGGGGAGCCGGGCTGCTGGCGCATCATCTCCCTGCGCAGCACGATCCGCTGGCGCGGGGTGGTGGTCAGGTCCTCGCTGGGGCAGGTCGGTTCGCAGAACCCGCACTCGATGCAGGGGTCGGCGACGGCCTCCACCTGCGGGATCGTCTTGAGGCCGCGCAGGTGCGCCTTCGGGTCGCGGTCCAGGAGGATCCGCGGGGCGAGGACCAGGTCGGGGTCGACGACCCGCTTGGTGCGCCACATCATCTCGGTGGCCCGGGGCCCCCACTCCAGTTCCAGGAAGGGGGCCATGTTGCGGCCGGTGGAGTGCTCGGCCTTCAGCGAGCCGTCGAACCGCTCCACGGTGAGCCGGCAGAAGGCGTCCATGAACGCGGCGTACCGCTCGACGTCCGCGGGCCGGGCGGCGTCGAAGGCGAGGAGGAAGTGCAGGTTGCCGTGGGCGGCGTGGCCCGCGACGGCGGCGTCGAAGCCGTGCTCCGCCTGGAGTTCGAGGAGGGCCTCGCAGGCCTCGGCCAGCCGGGACGGGGGGACGGCGAAGTCCTCGGTGATCAGGGTGGTGCCGGAGGCGCGGGCGCCGCCGACGGCCGTGACGAAGGCCTTGCGGGCCTTCCAGTAGCCGGAGATGGTCTTGGCGTCGCGGGTGAAGGCATTGGTCACCGAGGCCACCGGGGCCACCAGGTCCAGCCCGGCCAGCACCCCGGCGGCCCGCCGCTCGTACTCCGCGCGGCCGGCCTCGTCGGGGGCCCGGAACTCCACCAGCAGCGCGGTGGTGTCCTTGGGCAGCTCGGCCCAGTCGGCGGGGACGCCCGCGACGCTCACCGAGGCGCGCAGGGTGTTGCCGTCCATCAGCTCGACGGCCAGCGCCCCCGCCTCGTTGAAGAGCGGAACGGCGGCGGCCGCGGCGGGCAGCGAGGGGAAGAAGAGCAGGGCGCTGGTGAGCTCGCGGTCCAGCGGCAGGGTGTCGAAGACGACCTCGGCGATGAAGCCGAGCGTGCCCTCGGAGCCGACCATCAGCCCGCGCAGGATCTCCACCGGGGTGGTGCCGTCGAGGTAGGCGTCGAGCCGGTAGCCGGTGGTGTTCTTGATCTCGTACTTGGCCCGGATACGGGCGACGAGTTCCGGATCCGCCTCGATCTCCTTCTTGATCTCCATCAGCCCGCGGCAGAGGGAGGGCTCGGCGTGCGCCAGCTCCTCGTCGGCGAGCGGGTCGGCGGTGTCCACGACGGTGCCGCTCGGCAGGACGAAGGTGAGGGAGGACAGGGTGCGGTACGAGTTCCTCGTGGTGCCCGCCGTCATGCCCGAGGCGTTGTTCGCGACGACCCCGCCGAGGGTGCAGGCGATGGCACTGGCCGGGTCCGGGCCGAGGACGCGGCCGTGCCGGGCGAGCGCGGCATTGGCGCGCACGACGGTGGTGCCGGGCTGGATCCGGGCCCGCAGGCCCTCCTCCAGCACCTCGATCCCGGCCCAGTGGCGGCGGACGTCCACGAGGATGTCCTCGCCCTGGGCCTGACCGTTCAGGGAGGTCCCGGCGGCCCGGAAGACCACCTCGCGCTGTTTGCCGTGGGCGTAGGACAGGACGGCGGAGACGTCGTCGATGTCCTCCGCGATCACGACGACCTGCGGCAGGAACCGGTACGGGGACGCGTCGGAGGCGTAGCGGACCAGGTCGGAGACGCCTGAGAGCACCTTGCCGGCGCCCAGCAGTTCGGCCAGCTCGCTCCGCAGCGGCTCGGGGGTGCCCGTCGACCTGCGGTCCGGCACCCGGTCGGGGGCGGGACCACTGATGGTGCGCGGGCGCAGGGCCCCCGGCTTTGGTTCCAGCAGTGGCATCTGCAGCCCCTCAACTCGCGCCGTGTCGGTCGATCACGCTCAGTCGATCTCACTCGTTCGGCGCAGCGCCGGCCCGGTTCCGGCCGGACCGTCGCCCGTCAGCAGCCGTGCTCCGCCGGAGCGTCCGCCAGAGCGTTCAGCAGCCCGCCGAGCACCTCGCGCTGATCGGCGGTCAATGGAGCCAGGATCTCCTCTGCGGCGCCGGTTCGCGCGTTGCGCAGACGGCGCAGCGTGGCGCGGCCGGTGTCGGTGAGCTCGATCCTTATGACGCGGCGGTTCTCCGGGTCGGGCACGCGGCGGACGCAGTCGGCGCTCTCCAGACCGTCGACCAGGGTGGTCACGGCGCGGGGCACCACCTCCAGGCGGGCGGCGAGGTCCGCCATCCGGGGCGGCCGCACCGCGGAGAGGTGGGCGACGGTGCGCAGCAGCCGGGACTGGGCCGGGGTGATGCCGAGCGGCTCCAGATGGCGCTTCTGGATGCGGTGCAGCCGCCGGGTCAGGCGGAGCAGCTGCTCGGCGAGCACGCCGTCCGTGGTGTCGGCGCCGTCGGTGCCGGCGCCCTGGCTGCTGTCGGTCTCGGAAGCGGTGCTCATGCTGCGGTCCTCATAATGGGAACGATATCAGGACCAGATTCATTGTGAGTATAGGTAACAATGAGCTATGCTCATTCGAGTCTCGTCACCTGTCATGAAGGAGGCCCATGCGCCCCAAGGAACCCGAGTGGGAGCCCTCGAAAGAATCCCTGGACCCCAGCGGTCCCGCCCCGGACGAGCGGCCGCGCGAGCTGCGCCGCATCGTCGGACTGTTCCGGCCCTACCGGGGCCGCCTCGCCGTCGTCGGCGTACTGGTCGCCGCCTCCTCGCTGGTCGGGGTCGCCACCCCCTTCCTGCTGAAGGAGATCCTCGACGTCGCGATCCCGCAGGGCCGTACCGGGCTGCTCAGCCTGCTCGCCCTCGGCATGATCGCGACCGCCGTCGTCACCAGCATCTTCGGCGTGCTCCAGACCCTGATATCCACCACCGTCGGCCAGCGCGTCATGCACGATCTGCGCACCGCCGTCTACGCACAGCTCCAGCGGATGCCGCTGGCCTTCTTCACCCGTACGCGCACCGGCGAGGTGCAGTCCCGCATCGCCAATGACATCGGCGGCATGCAGGCCACGGTCACCTCCACGGCGACCTCCCTCGTCTCGAACGCGACGGCCGTCATCGCCTCCGTCGTCGCGATGCTCGCGCTCGACTGGCGGCTCACGCTCGTCTCGCTCGCCCTGCTGCCCGTCTTCGTGTGGATCAGCCGCCGCGTCGGCGGCGAGCGCAAGAAGATCACCGCGCAGCGCCAGAAGCAGATGGCCGCGATGGCGGCGACGGTCACCGAGTCCCTGTCGGTCAGCGGCATCCTGCTCGGCCGCACCATGGGCCGCGCCGATTCGCTCACCAGCTCCTTCGCGGAGGAGTCCGAGAAGCTCGTCGACCTCGAAGTGCGCTCCAGCATGGCCGGGCGCTGGCGGATGTCCACCATCGGCATCGTCATGGCCGCCATGCCCGCGCTCATCTACTGGGCGGCCGGCATAGCCCTGCAGACCGGAGCCCCCTCGCTCTCGGTCGGCACCCTCGTCGCCTTCGTCACCCTCCAGCAGGGCCTGTTCCGGCCCGCCGTGAGCCTGTTGTCGACCGGCGTCCAGATCCAGACCTCCCTGGCGCTCTTCGCCCGCATCTTCGAGTACCTCGACCTGCCGGTGGACATCACCGAGCGCGAGGACCCCGTCCGCCTCGACCGCGCCAAGGGCGAGGTCCGCCTGGAGGACGTCCACTTCGCCTACGACGCCAAGAGCGGCCCCACCCTCACCGGCATCGACATCACGGTCCCGGCCGGCGGTTCCCTCGCGGTGGTCGGCCCGACCGGATCCGGCAAGAGCACGCTGAGCTACCTCGTGCCCCGGCTCTACGACGTCACCGGCGGCCGGGTCGTCCTCGACGGCGTGGACGTGCGCGACCTCGACTTCGACTCCCTGGCCCGCTCCATCGGCGTGGTGTCCCAGGAGACCTACCTCTTCCACGCCTCCGTCGCCGACAACCTGCGCTTCGCCAAGCCGGACGCCACCGACGAGGAGATAGCGGAGGCGGCCCGCGCGGCCCAGATCCACGACCACATCGAGTCCCTGCCCGACGGATACGACACACTCGTCGGCGAGCGGGGCTACCGGTTCTCCGGCGGAGAGAAGCAGCGCCTGGCCATCGCGCGCACCATCCTGCGCGACCCGCCGGTGCTGATCCTCGACGAGGCCACCAGCGCGCTGGACACCCGCACCGAGCACGCCGTGCAGCGAGCCATCGACAATCTCTCCGAGGGCCGCACCACCATCACCATCGCCCACCGTCTCTCCACCGTCCGCGACGCCGACCAGATCGTCGTCCTCGACGGAGGCCGGATAGCTGAGCGCGGCACCCACGAGGAACTGCTGAAGGCCGACGGCCGGTACGCCGCCCTCGTGCGCCGCGACCGGGAGACCACGCTCAAGCCGGAGACCCCGATGGCCGGGGGGCTGCTGTCCGGGGCGCCCGGTTCCGCGTTGCGCACGGCAGGCCTGCTCAAGCCGGGGACGTTCAAGCCGGACACCCTGCGCGGCACCGAGCCGACCCCGGTGAACGTGTGATCGTATGACCGGCGCACGGGTCGGATGTCGGGAATCCGACGGTTCGCGGGTTAGCGTGCCCGCATGCGTCATGAGAACCGGCCGCCGTCACCGCGCCGTTCCCGGCTCACCCGCCGGGGCAGGCTGGCGCTCTTCCTCGGAACCGTCCTGGGACTCGGGGCAGCCCTCCTGATCCCCCTGTTTCCAGGGGAGCGAGCGCCCGAGAAGCCGCGCCAGTTGCTGATCCCCGAGGGCTGGCGGGCCCCGCAGGTCTACGCCGCCATCGACCGCGAACTGAAGCTCCCCGCCGGCTCCGCCAAGGCCGCGGCCGCAACGACCGCCCTGCCGCTGCCCGCCGAGGCGAAGGGCAACCCGGAGGGGTACCTCTTCCCGGCCACCTACCCGGTGACCTCGAAGTCCACCCCGGCCGCCCTGCTCACCTACATGGTCGAGACGGCCAACAAGAGCCTCTCCACCCAGGCCGTCGCGGACGGCGGCAAGGCCCACGGAATGACCCCGTACCAGACGGCCACCCTCGCCAGCATCATCGAGGCGGAGGCCGAGACCCGCGGGGACATGGGCAAGGTCGCCCGGGTGGTGCACAACCGGCTGGCGAAATCGATGCCGCTCCAGATGGACTCCACCATCAACTACGCGCTGAACCGTTCCGCGGTGGACACCAAGCTGAGCGAGACGAAGATCGACAGCCCCTTCAACACGTACGAGCGCCAGGGCCTGCCGCCCACCCCGATCGACAGCCCCGGCCTGCAGGCCATGGCTGCCGCGGTGGCCCCGACGCCCGGAAACTGGCTCTTCTTCGTCACGGTGAAGCAGGGGGACACCCGCTTCTCGGCGACGTACGAGGAACACAAGCGGCACGTGGCCGAGTTCAACCGGCTCCGGTCGGCCTCGCGCGCGACCTGAGCCGGCGGCGTGCTCCGGCCCCGGGCGGGCCGGCCTAGCGGATACCGGCCCCGGTGCGGGCGAGCAGGCGGCGGATCTCGCGGACCGCGGCGCCGCCGGCCCGGTTGGCGCCGATGGTGGAGGCCGAGGGGCCGTATCCGACCATGTGGATCCGCTCGTCGCGGACCGTCCGGGTGCCGTCGAGGCGGATGCCGCCGCCCGGCTCGCGCAGGCGCAGCGGAGCCAGGTGGTCGATGGCGGGCCGGAAGCCGGTGGCCCACAGGATCACGTCGGCCTCCACCCGGCTGCCGTCCGACCAGGCGACCCCCGTCCTCGTGAGGTGGTCGAACATCGGGAGGCGGTCCAAGACCCCCGACTCCAGCCCGCCCCGGACGGCGTCGTTCAGCGCCAGCCCGGTGACGCTGACCACGCTCCGCGGCGGCAGACCCTGCCGGACCCGGTCCTCCACCAGGGCCACCGCCGCACGGCCCTGCTCCTCGCCGAAGCTCCCGTCTCGGAACACCGGGGGGCGGCGGGTGACCCAGGTGGTCCGCGCCGCGCCCTCGGCGATCTCCAGCAGGTGCTGCACCGCCGAGGTGCCACCGCCCACCACGACGACCCGTGCTCCGGCGAACTCCGCCGGGCCCGGGTAGTTCGCCGTGTGCAGCTGGCGGCCCCGGAAGAGCTCCTGTCCCGGATAGCGCGGCCAGAACGGCCGGTCCCAGGTCCCGGTGGCGTTGATCAGGGCCCGCGCCGACCAGGTCCCCGACCGGGATTCCACCAGGAGCCGGCCGTCTTCCCCGTCGCGTACGGCGGTGACGTCCACGGGTCGGCGTACGCGCAGGTCGAAGCGGTTCTCGTAGGCGGCGAAGTACTCCGCGATCACCTCCGAGGACGGCCGCAGGGGATCGGCGCCGGTCAGTTCCATCCCGGGCAGGGCGTGCATGCCGTGGACCTTGCCGTAGGTGAGGGAGGGCCAGCGGAACTGCCACGCACCGCCCGGGCGCGGCGCATGGTCCAGGCCCACGTGGCCGATGCCCGCCCGCGCCAGGTGGTAGGCGCTGGACAGTCCCGCCTGCCCCGCGCCCACGACCACCACGTCCACGTCCTGCACCGCGAATTCGTTCACGGTTCTACCAACTGGGAGCGGCGCCGAGATCTTCCCGGCCCCGGCTCAGCGCGCCAGCAGGCCGCGCGCCGCGAGCTCCGGAGTCACCCCCTCGCCGAACCAGTACGCCTCCTCCAGGTGCGGATAGCCCGACAGCACGAAGTTCTCGATCCCGAGCGCGTGATACTCCTCGATCCGGTCCGCCACGTCCCCGTGGCTGCCGACCAAGGCGGTGCCGGCGCCTCCGCGCACCAGGCCGACCCCGGCCCACAGGTTCGGTGAGATCTCCAGCTTGTCGCGCGAGCCGCCGTGCAGGGCCAGCATCCGCTGCTGGCCGACCGACTCGCTCGCGCCCAGCGCCGTCTGCGCCGCGGCGATGGACGCGTCGTCCAGGTCGCCGAGCAGCCGGTCCGCCGCCGCCCAGGCCTCCTTCGCCGAATCCCGGGAGATGGTGTGCAGCCGGATGCCGAACTTCACCGTCCGGCCCCGCTCCTCGGCCAGCGAACGGATCCAGTCGATCTTCTCCTTCACCTCCTGCGGCCGCTCGCCCCACGTCAGGTACACGTCCGCGTGCTCGGCGGCCACCGGCCCCGCCGCGGCCGAGGAGCCGCCGAAGAAGATCTCCGGCAGCGGGTCGGGCGGCAGCGCCGTCAGTCCGCCGTCGATCCGGTAGTGCTCGCCGTGGAAATCGAAGGGCTGCCCGCCCCAGACGCCCCGTACGACCGAGAGGAACTCGGCCGTGCGCGCGTAGCGCAGATCGTGACCGAGGTGGTCGCCGAACCGCCGCTGCTCCGCCGAGTCGCCGCCCGTCACCACGTTGAGCAGCAGCCGGCCGCGCGTGATCCGCTGGTACGTCGCCGCCATCTGCGCGGCCAGCGTCGGCGAGATCACCCCCGGCCGGAAGGCCACCAGGAACTTCAGCCGCTCGGTGTGCTGCGCCAGCGCCACCGTCGTCAGCCAGGCGTCCTCGCACCAGGTGCCGGTCGGGGTCAGCACCGCCTCGAAGCCGAGCCGCTCGGCCGCCTTCGCGATCTGCGCGAGGTACTCGATGTCGGGCTCGCGCACCCCGGCGGCGGCGTGGTTGTTGGCGTAGGCGTGCCGGTCGACCAGGGTGCGGCCGTCGCCGCCGGTCGGCAGGAACCAGTGCAGTCGTACCGTCATCAGGAGTCCTTCCCGTACGTGCGCGCGGGGGTGGTGGAGGGCGGCAGGTTCTTGTTGAAGCGGGTGTCCACGAAGTCCTTGAAGACGACCTTGCCCGGGATCAGCTTCAGCTCGGTGAAGGTGTCGGCGATCTTCTGCTCGGAGGCCACGGCCGCATCGTCCACGGCGACCGGCACCCGGGTGCCGTTGCTCCGCTTCACCGCGTCGAAGGCCACCTCGTACGGCAGTCCCGTCTCCTTCGACCAGACCTTGGCCCACTCCTCCGGGTGCTTGAACACCCAGTCCTGGGCGCGCTGGAGGCGCTCCAGGTAGTCCCCGATGGCCTTGCTCTTGGCCTCGTCGGCCAGCGCGCCGGGCGCCGCCACCTGGAAGCCGAGTCCGTTGACGATCCCCTCGCCGCTGGTCAGGATGCGGGCGCCGGAACGCAGCACCTGGGAGGTGTACGGGTCCCAGACCGCCCAGGCGTCGACCTTGCCGCTGTTGAAGGCGGCCAGCGCGTCGGCCGGCTGGAGCAGGGTGATCTGGACGTCGGCCGGGGTCAGACCGGCCTGCTGGAGGCTCGCGATCAGCTGGAAGTGGGCCGAACTGCCCTGCGCCACCGCGATCTTCTTGCCGCGCAGCTCGGCGGGGGTCTGGAGGGCCGAGCCCTTGGGTACGAGGATCGCCTCGCCGGTGGAGGAGCCGTGGGTGGCGCCCACCACCACGATCTTCGACTTGGCGGCGGCGGCGAAGACGGGCGGGGTGTTGCCGACGCCGCCGATGTCGACGGCCTTGGCGTTGACGGCCTCCAGCAGCGGCGGCCCGGAGGTGAAGGTGGACCACTTGATCTGGTAGTCGAGCTTGTCCAGTTCACCGGCGGCCCGCAGCAGCGACTCGTTACCGCCCTTCTGGTCACCCACGTTGAGGGTGACCTTGGCGCCGCTCTTGGCGCCGTCCTTCGCACCGGAACCGGTGTCGGCGGCCGAACTGCCGCCGCAGGCGGTCAGGACCAGCGACAGCGGAAGCAGCGCGGCGAGCAGGGGCAGGGTGTGACGTCTCATGTCGCTTCTCTTCGATCTCTCGTACGGGAATCAGGGCGGGGAAGGCGGAGGGGGTCGGTCGGAGCTCAGCCGACGCCGAGCTCGGCCAGCAGCCGGGCCCGCAGCGCGGCGAACCCGGGGTCGCCGACCGAGCGCGGCCGTTCCAGCGGCACTTCGGTGTCGTGGGCGATGCGGCCCTCGTCCATCACGAGCACGCGGTCGGCCAGCAGCACCGCCTCGTCGACGTCGTGCGTGACCAGCAGCACCGCGCAGCCGCGCCGCTGCCACAGCTCGGCCACCAGCCGCTGGGCATTGATCCGGGTCAGCGCGTCGAGCGCGCCGAACGGCTCGTCCAGCAGCAGCAGATCGGGCTCCCGGACCAGGGCGCGGGCCAGGGAGGCCCGCTGCGCCTCGCCGCCGGACAGGGTCTTCGGCCAGGCATCGGTCCGGTGTTCCAGCCCGACCTCGGCCAACGCCCGCTCCGCGCGCTCCCGTTCGGGGCGCCCGGGCAGGCCGAGCAGCACATTGCGCCAGACCTTCTTCCAGGGCATCAGCCGGGGAGCCTGGAAGGCCACCGCCCGGCGCTCGGGCACCAGGACCTCGCCCTCGATCTCCCGGTCCAGACCGGCGAGCACCCGCAGCAGGGTGGACTTCCCGCAGCCGCTGCGGCCGAGGAGCACGGTGAACTGACCGGCACGCAAGGTCAGATCGAGTCCGTCGATGACGGCCCGGCCGTCGAAGGACCGGGTCAGGCCCCGGACCCGTACGGCGGTATCGGCCGGGCCGGTCGGGTCGGTTGGGTCGGTCGGGTCGGCCGGGTCCGCCGCGATGGTGCCGGTGGCGGCGGCAGCCGTCACTGGCCGGTGAAGGTCGGTCGCCATTGCAGCAGCAGCCTTTCGAGAGCGCGGACGATGAGGTCGGCGGTGAGGCCGAGGAAGGCGTAGACGACGAGGCAGACGACGATGACGTCCGTGCGGAAGAATTCGCGGGCCTGGTTCATCAGGAACCCGATCCCGGCGTCGGCGTTGATGGACTCGCCGAACACCAGGGCCAGCCAGCCGGTGGCGAGGGAGTACCGCAGCCCGGTCATGAAACCGGGCAGCGCGCCGGGCAGCACCACGTGCCGTACCAGGCCCCAGCGGCCCAGCCCCAAGGCCCCGCCCGCTTCGATGAGTTGCTCGTCCACCCCGCGGATCCCGGCGTACACGTTCAGGTACAGGTGGAAGGCCGTTCCGAGGGCGATGAGCGCCACCTTCGGCGCCTCCCCGATGCCCATCCAGATGATGAACAGCGGGATGAGCCCCACCCACGGCACCGTGCGCAGCATCTGCACGCTCGCGTCGATCAGGTCCTCGCCCAGCCGCGAGAGTCCGGACAGCAGCGCCAGCACCGTCCCCACCGTGCCGCCCAGGACCAGGCCGATCGCCACGCGCTGCAGCGACACCCCCATCGCGGCGGGCAGGGTGCCGTCCCCGATCAGGCCGGCGGCGGCGCGCGCGATGGTCGAGGGCGGAGCGAGCACGTCGGCGGGCAACCAGCCGGCACTGCTGGCCAGTTGCCACGCGGCCAGGAGCAGGAGCGGTCCGATGGTGCGCCGTGCCCAGCGGGGCGGGGAGCGCCGTTTCGCCGAGGCGGGTACGACGGGTACGAGTACGGGGGCGGCGCCGACCGAGTGCACGGATGCTCTTTTGACGGATATGTCCGGTCGAGCATGGCTGGTGAGAGTCATGGGTGCTCCACGGAAGGGGAGAGGGAGGGGCGGGGAGGGGAGGGGTGGGGCAGGAGGAAGCGCACGCCCCTCGGTCTCCACGCCCATCGACCCCACCCGCCGTGTACGGCGGCGGAGTTCGTGGGGCTGCGGGGGTGCGGAGAGCCGGAGCCGGCGGAGCCGCGGGAGCCGGGGCCGCGGAGGGCCGGGGCTCAGGGGATCAGCGGATCAGGGCGTGCGAAAGGAGAGCGCGGAGCGCTCGTGTCACAGGGGAAAGGGCGTCAGCAGCCGCGACAACACGCGGCGGAGGCCACCCGCAGCAGGTCGATGTGACCGCGCGTGGTGAGCATGACTGAACGCAACATGCGGCGAAACTTAGCCATTCGCCCGCGCCGGGTCAATGGCGTCTCGCGCTCTGGGACGGCGATCTCTCCCGTCGGGACAAGACCGGTCAGGGGCGGTGTGCGCGGAGGGTGGCCAGCACCGGGTCGCGGGGCTGGAGGGTGAGGCCCGGGAGGACCCTCGCGCGGGTCGGGCCGCTGTCCAGGTGGAAGCGCTGGGCCACGACGGCCAGCACCAGTGCGGCCTCGACGAGGGCGAAGCGGGCACCCAGGCAGGCGCGCGGGCCGCCGCCGAAGGGGAACCAGGCGTGCTCCGGGATCTGGTGGGCGGCGGTCCCTTCGGCGGACCACCGCTCGGGGCGGAAGGCCTCCGGCTCCGGGAACCAGCGCGCGTCCCGGTGCATCGACCACGGGCTGATCCACACCGACAGGCCGGCCGGTACCGGACGGCCGCCGAGCGTGGCGCCTTCCCCGGCCACCGCGGAGATCAGCCAGATCGGCGGGTAGATCCGCAGTGCTTCCTTGACCACCTGCTGGGTCCAGGGCAGCCGCGCGTAGTCCTCGTAGGTCGGCAGCCGGCCGCCGAGTACCCGGTTCAGCTCCTCCGTCAGCCGCTCGCGGGCCTCCGGTGCCCCCGAGAGCAGTTGCCAGGCCCAGGTCAAGGTGGTCGACGTGGTCTCGTGGCCGCCGATGTAGAGGGTGATCGACTCGTCCCGCAGCTCCGTGCGCGACAAGGGCGCGCCGTTCTCGTCGCGGGCGGCGAGGAGCCTGCCGAGGAGGTCGTCCCGCTCCTCGCCGGCCGCCGAGGCCGCCTCGTGCTCCCGGATGACGTGCTCGATCTCGCGGTCGAGCACGTCCACGGCCGCCCGCATCCGGCGCCGGCCCGGAGTCCGGACCCAGGGCGGGAGGAACATCGTCACGCCCCGGAACTCGGCGCCGAGTTCGCGCTGCGCGGTGGCCATGGCCGCGCTGATGGGCGCCTCCCGGCCGGCGGCGTCGCTCCCGAACAGGGTGCGCACCGCGATGCGTTGGGTGAGTCCGGCCATCTCCCGGTGCACGTCGATCCGCGCGCCGTCGCTCCAGCCGGAGACCAGCGCGTCGGCACACTCCACCATCGTGGCCGCGTACGCGCGCACTTGGCGCGGACGCACCGAGGGCTGGACCAGCGCCCGCTTGCGCCGCCAGTCCTCACCGGTGGCCACGACCACCCCATTGCCCAGCAACTGCCGAAAGGCCCAGCCCAGTTCGGTCGGACTGAAGGTGGACTCCACCGCGCCGAGCAGCTCACCGGCGTGCTCAGGCCGCGAGACCAGCACGTTGCGCTGCGGGCCGAGCGCCCAGGGCACCCAGTCCCCGTACTCGTCGCGCAGCGACTCGAAGAAGGCCAGCGGATCGCGGGCGAAGGCGGGCAGGTTCCCCACCAGGGGCCAGCGGCGCGGTCCGCGCTCGGAGCCCGGGGGCGTCAGGGTGGCGGTCACCCCGGCATGGTGACAGCGCCGCCGCCAGGAAACCAGAGCACGTCAGGGAACGCTGGAGCGTACGGGACCCCGGACCGCCGGCGGAGGCCGCCGGGCCCGGGGTGGTCCGGACGGTTCAGGCCGCCTGCGCGGCGGTCAGCCAGCTGTAGGCGCTCTCCGCGCTGAACTCCGCCTGCCCGGAGGGGAAGAGCAGTCCGGCCGCCGCGAAGGCGGGGTCGTCCGCCATGGCCGCCACGTACGGGATCGCCACGCACCGCATGCCCGCCGCCCGGGCGGCCAGGGCGCCCGGCGCCGCGTCCTCGACGACCACGCAGTCGGCGGGCTCCGCGCCCAGCCGGCGCGCCGCCTCCAGGAACACGTCCGGGGCGGGCTTGCCCTGCGCGACCTCCTCGGCGGAGACGACCGTGGTCAGCAGCGCGTCCAGCCCGGTGCCCGCCAGGACCGCGTCGATCGCCTCGAGCGAGGAACCCGAGGCCACCGCCATCGGGACGCCCTCGGAGTGCAGCCGCCGCACGAACGCGCGCATCTCGGGGTAGGCCTCGGTGTGGGTCCGGGCCAGCTCCAGATAGGCGGCGTTCTGCTCGGCGAGCAGCTGCTCCACCGGCGCCGTGATCCCGTACTCGTCCCGGAGGATCTCCAGGGTCTCCAGGGTGCCGATGCCGATGTACCGGGCGTGCTGCTCCCAGGTGAAATCGGGGACGCCATGGCGCTCGAGGGTGCGCCGCCCGGACTCGTAGTAGTTCGGCTCGCTGTCCACGAGGGTGCCGTCGAGATCGAATATGACGGAGATCATCCGTTGTGCCCGTCCTGCCGGTGCCGGTCCTGCCGGTGCCTGTCCTGCTCCTGTCCCGTCCATCTTGTCAGCATTTTTAGGGTTTCCGTGCTGCTCGTCCCACGGACTCGACCAAGGGGAGCAGTCGGTGCGGCACCCGCTCGCGCAGCGCGACCTCGGTACGGGTGCGCACCACACCGGGCAGCCGGATCAGCCGCTGGATGACGTCCTCCAGATGAGCGTTGTCCCGCGCGGCCACCCGGGTCAGCAGGTCCCCGCCGCCGGTGATGGAGAAGGCCTCGATGATCTCCGGCACGGAGGCCAGCGCGTCGCCGACTTCGTCCAGGTGCCCCTGGGTGACCTCGATGTGCACGAAGGCCAGGACCGGATGCCCGAGGGCGGCGGGGGAGAGCGCCGGCCCGGTCCCGGTGATCACCCCGGTGCGTTCGAGCCGGTCGATCCGGGCCTGGAGGGTGCCGCGCGCGACGCCGAGGATCCGGGCGTACTCCCGGACGCTGGTGCGCGGCTGCTCGATCAGCAGGCGCAGGATCCGTGTGTCGAGCTCGTCCACCGCCATGCCGCGACTGTACCAACGCGTCCCGATATCGGTAGCCGGCCGATCACGCCCGCTCCGAGCCGCCCTGGCGCCGCGGCCGGCGGGGCGGCAGCGGCAGGAAACCGCTGGTACGGGCCCGGTACGCGGCGTAGCCGGGCCGGTCCGCCATGTGCCGCTCCAGCAGCCGCTTCCCGCTGCCGCCGATCAGCAGGTACGACATCACGAGCGGGGAGACCACCGACACCGCCACCGCTCCGCCCGAGGTCCAGGCGGTCAGCGACAGCCCCCACCACACGCAGAAGTCACCGAAGTAGTTCGGGTGCCGGGTCCAGGACCACAGGCCCCGGTCCATGATCCGGCCCCGGTTCGCGGGATCGGCCTTGAAGCGGGCCAGCTGGTGGTCGCCGACCGCCTCGAAGAGCAGCCCGCACAGCCACAGCGCCGTGCCCGCCACCGCCAGGGCCCCGGGCCGCCCGGTCGCGTACGCCGCCGCCTGCACGGGCAGCGAGACCAGCCAGACCAGGCCCGCCTGGAGCAGGTAGACCATGCGCAGCGCGTACAGGTTGCGGTGGCCCGGAGCCTTGGCGAGCATCCGCTCGTAGCGCGGGTCCTCGCCGTGCCCCCGGCCCCGCCACGCGATGTGCCCGGCCAGCCGCAGGCCCCACACCACCGCCAGGACCGCCGGGAGCGGATGCCGGCCGCCCGACTGCGCGTACGTGGCCACCGCGACGGCGACGAAGCCCAGGCCCCAGGCCACGTCCACCCCGCGGTGCCGGCGCAGCCGGACCCCGATGGCGAAGGCGGCCAGCATCACGGCGAGGGCCGCCCCCGCCGAGACGGCCAGGTTGAGCCCGAAGGCGCCCCAGTTCACCGGGCACCACCGCCCGCGGCGAGCCCCTCCGGGGCCGTGCGCGTCAGCAGGAACTGGTGCACGTCCAGGTAGCCCGAGGCGAAACCGGCCTCGCAGTAGGCCAGGTAGAAGGTCCACATCCGCCGGAACGCGGCGTCGAAGCCCAGCTCCGCCACCCGGTCCGCCCGCTCGGCGAAGCGCTCCCGCCACAGCCGCAGCGTCTGCGCGTAGTGGGCCCCGTACGCCTCGGATCGGGTCACGCGCAGCCCGGAGTGCGAGCGCGCCACCTCCTCCACCGCCCGTACCGACGGCAGCATGCCGCCGGGGAAGATGTACTTGTGGATCCAGGTGTACGTGTCCCTGGTGGCGAGCATCCGCTCGTGCGGCATGGTGATGGCCTGGAGCGCGACCCGCCCGCCGGGCGCCAGCAGCCGGTCCAGCGTGGCGAAGTACACCGGCCAGTACTCGGCGCCGACCGCCTCGATCATCTCGACGCTCACGATGGCGTCGTAGCTCCCCTCGGCCTCCCGGTAGTCGCACAGCCGCACCTCGACGCGGTCGGACAGCCCGGCGGCCGCGATCCGGCGCAGGGCCAGCTCCCGCTGTTCCCGCGAGAGGGTCAGGGTGACCACGTGCGCACCGCGCCGGGCGGCCCGGACGGCCAGCTCGCCCCAGCCCGTGCCGATCTCCAGCAGCCGGGTCCCGGGGCCGGTCCCCGCCAGGTCCAGCAGCATGTCGATCTTGCGGTGCTGGGCCTCGGCGAGCAGCTCCGGGGTGGCGGGCAGGGCGGCGAACACCGCCGAGGAGTAGGTCATCGTCGGGTCGAGGAACTCGGCGAAGAGCTCGTTCGACAGGTCGTAGTGGCGCTGGATGTTCGTCCGCGAGCCGTCCGGGGTGTTCCGGTCCGAGGCCGGGTGCCGCGAGGCCCACAGGCCGCGCAGCCGCTGGAGCGGAGCCGGCACCAGCCCCGTCACGTGCCCGGCCAGCACCGTCAGGACGGCGACCGGGTCGCGCGCGTCCCACTCCCCGGCCAGGTACGACTCGCCGAACCCGATCAGCCCCTCGGCCGCGATCCGGCGCTCGAACGCGTCCGGGTCGTACACCGCCATCGCGGGGCCGCCCCGCCCCAGGGTCCCGTCGGGGCCCATCCGGACCTGGAGCGGCAGCCGGTCCAGGGCCCGGCGGATCAGCAGCCGCCCGACGGCGGCCCTGGCCCGGGAGCAGGGCGGCACGGCCGGGGCGGCGGCGGTGTTGGTGGTGGTCGACGTGCTCACTTCAGGCCCTCCTGGGGTACGTGTACGGGGCGCGGCCGGACCGGCTGGCCGCGCAGCCACAGCCGGACGCCGTGGAAACGGATGCCGACGCTGACGGCGGCGGTGGACCAGGGCCGGCGCAGCGCGGCGCGCAGCAGCCCGCGGGCGCCGGCGGGGCGGCGTTCGCCGCGGACGGTCGCGGTCAGGCGGGCGCCGTCGGTCCCGCCGGCCAGCCGGACGGTCAGTGCGAGGTGTTCGCCCGGTTCGGGCAGTTGCATGCGGTAGGCCCCTTCCACGGCGAGGAAGGGGGAGACGTAGAACTCCTTGGGGACGGGGGACACTTCGAGATCGCCGCGGTCACCGTGGTCGCCGCGGTCACCCCTGGCGCCCCGGCCGCACCCGGCGGTTTCCGGCGGGAGCAGGTAGCAGTGCCGTTCGCCGTAGGTGTTGTGCACCTCGGCGACCACCTGGCGCAGGGAGCCGTCCGGGCCGCGGCACCAGTACACGGTCAGCGGGTTGAAGACGTGGCCGAACACGCGGGCGTGCGCCAGCATCGACACCCGGGAACCCGGCGGGAGTCCGGCGCCGCGCGCCGCCAGGAACGCGTCCAGTCCGGCTCGGATCGAGGGGGCGCCGCCGCCGAAGTGATCACGGGCTTCGAACCGGGCGAGCGACCGCAGCGGCCGGGGGAGGCGGGGCAGCCGGTCCAGGTCCACCAGCCACAGGTACGTACGGTGCCGCAACCGGTAGCGGCTCCCGCCCGACCGGACGTGCCGGATGTCGGCCAGGTAGAGGCAGGGCTCCGCCGGGCGGGGCTCCGCCGGACGCGGGTCCGCCGGGGCGGGGCTCACCACGACACCCCCAGCGCGGCGGCGGCTTCCACGCCCGAACGGCAGCCGTCCTCGTGGAACCCCCACCCGTGATACGCCCCGGCGAAGGCCGTCACCGGACCCGACAGGGCCGGCAGGAGCCGCTGGGCGGCCACCGACTCCGTGGTGTAGACGGGGTGTTCGTACTCCATCTCGGCCAGGACCGACCCCGGCCGTACGGCATCGCCCGCGTTCAGCGTGACCACGTACGCCTCCGGCCCGTCCAGCCCTTGGAGCCGGTTCATGTCGTAGCTGACCCGTACGTGCGCGTCGTCCGGCAGGCACCCCGACAGCCGGTAGTTCCAGCAGCCCCGGGCGCCGGGCGCGCTCGGCAGCACCGAGTCGTCGGTGTGCAGCACGGTCCGGTTGCGGGAGTAGCGGAAGGCGCCGAGCGCGGCGCGCTCCGCGTCCGTCGGATCGGCCAGCAGGCGCAGCGCCTGATCGGCGTGGACCGCGACGACCACCGCGTCGTAGAGAGCGGTGGCCCCGCGGGCGGTGGTGACCGACACGCCCTGCGGGGTGCGCGCGAGGGCCCGTACGGGCGTCGCCGTGTACACGGCGTCCAGCCGTTCGCGGACCCGCTCCACGTAGCGCGCCGAGCCGCCCTCGACCGTACGCCAGGCCGGCGAGCCGCCCACCGACAGCAGGCCGTGGTGCTCCAGGAACCGGAACAGATACCGGGCCGGGTACCCGAGCGCCGTGTCCGGCGGACAGGACCACACCGAGGCGACCAGCGGGATCGCGAAGTGGGCGGTGAAGTAGGCCCCGAAGCGGCCCTGTTCGAGGAACTCGGCGAGGGTGATCTCGCCACCGCCCGCCCCTTCGGTGCCGACGGTGTCGGCCGTGGCCAGCAGCCGCCTCGCCCGCCGGTGGAACGCCGGGATCCGTGCCAGCATCCGCAGGTACCGAGGGTTCACGGCGGATCGGCTGCGGGCGAAGAGCCCGCGCGGCCCGCGCGCACCCGCGTACTCCAGCCCGCACCCCTCGCAGTGGACCGACAGGCTCATCGTCGTCGGCCGGGTGGCCACCCCCAACTCGCCGAAGAGCCGCAGGAGATGCGGGTACGTGCGGTCGTTGTGCACGATGAACCCGGAATCCACCGCCCGCACCACCCCGTCCGGCCCTTTGACCTCGTGGGTGTGCGCGTGCCCGCCCAGCCGGTCGTCCGCCTCGTAGACGGTCACCTCGTGCGAGCGCGCCAGCACGTACGCCGCCGTCAGCCCCGATACGCCCCCACCGATCACGGCCGTCCGCGGGCGCGGCGCCCCTCGCTCGGTCATCGTGTTCCCCTCTCGTCACCCGCCCCCCGTCACCCCCTCTTCGGAGCCGAGGGGGGTCTTGGATGTGCCGTACGGGGGAATCCCGCATCCGATCCGGCGCGTCGCGGGGAACCGAAGGCAGGGGGTCGGGGTACCGAAGGACAGGGATCGAGGAGCGGAGACAGCCATGACGGGCAAGAATTGCCTGGTCACCGGGGCCAGCGGATATATCGGCGGACGTCTCGTGCCCGACCTCCTGGAGGCCGGGCACCGGGTCCGCTGCCTGGCCCGCACCCCGGAAAAACTGCGCGACCACCCCTGGGCCGGGGACGCCGAGATCGTCCGGGGAGACGTCACCGACCGCTCGTCCCTCGCCGCCGCGATGGACGGCATCGACGTCGCCTACTACCTCGTGCACTCCCTCGGCACCGGATCCCGTTTCGAGGAACGCGACCGGGAAGCCGCCCGGGCCTTCGCGGACGAGGCCGAAGCCGCCGGTGTCGGCCGCATCGTCTACCTCGGCGGGCTCACCCCCGTGGACGTCCCGCCGCGGAACCTCTCACCGCACCTGCGCTCCCGCGCCGAGGTCGGGGAGATCTTCCTCGCGGGCGCCGTTCCGGCCACCGTGCTGCGCGCCGCCGTGGTCATCGGGTCCGGGTCCGCGTCCTTCGAGATGCTGCGCTACCTGACCGAACGCCTGCCCGTCATGGTCACCCCCAGCTGGGTCGGCACCCGCTGCCAGCCGATCGCCGTCCGCGACGTGCTGCGCTACCTCGTCGGCAGCGCGGGCATGCCGCCCGAGGTGAACCGGCACTTCGACATCGGCGGGCCCGACGTGCTCACGTACGAGGAGATGATGCGCCGCTACGCCGTCGTCGCGCACCTCCCCGCCCGCCTCATCCTGCGGGTCCCGATGCTCACCCCGAGGCTGTCCAGCCACTGGATCGGCCTGGTCACCCCCGTGCCGAGGGCGCTGGCCCGGCCGCTCGCCGAATCCCTGCGGCACGAGGTGGTGTGCGCGGAGCACGACATCGCCGCCCACGTCCCGGACCCGCCGGGCGCGCCCATCGGCTTCGACGAGGCCCTCGAGCTGGCCCTCCGGCGGATCCGCGAGGCCAAGGTGACCACCCGCTGGTCCTCCGCCGCCGTCCCCGGCGCGCCGAGCGACCCGCTGCCCACCGACCCCGACTGGGCGGGCGGCAGCCTCTACACCGACAGCCGGGAGCTGGCGGTCGAAGCCCCGGCCGCTGCGCTGTGGCGGGTGGTGGAGGGCATCGGCGGGGAGAACGGCTGGTACTCCTTCCCGCTGGCCTGGGCCGTACGGGGCTGGCTGGACCGGCTCGTCGGCGGGGTCGGCATCCGGCGCGGCCGACGCGACGCGGCACGGCTGCGGGTGGGGGACTCCCTGGACTTCTGGCGGGTGGAGGAGATCGAACCGGGCCGGCTGCTGCGGCTGCGCGCCGAGATGCGGCTGCCGGGGCTGGCCTGGCTGGAACTCCACGCCGATCCGCCGGCCCCCGGGGAGACCGGATCCCGCTACCACCAGCGAGCCCTCTTCCATCCGCACGGCCTGCTGGGCCACATGTACTGGTGGAGCGTCTCACCGTTCCACGCGGTCGTCTTCGGCGGCATGGCCCGCAACATCGCCCGCGCGGCGAAGCGCGCGGACGCCGAGCACACGAGCCCGACGTAGCCCCCGCCGGGTGGGGCCCCCGCCGATCGCCCTGTCGGCCGGAGCCGGTGCGGCCGGGGCGAAGCCTCGGGGCCCCGCCAGTACCCGGGCGCCGCGCGCCACCGCATCCAGGACGCTGCGGCACCGGTGCCCCCTCGGGGGACGGGGCGCGCCCCCGCCGGGCCCTGGGCGGCCAACCCTGGACGGCCCCTGTGTGGGACTCGTACGGCCCCAGGGCGCCCAACCCCGGACGGCCCCGGGCGCCCGACCCCGTACGGTCCCCGGACCGAACCCGATTGCGGCCCCTCGGCGGAGCCGGTGCGGTCCGGGCGAAACCCCGGGGGTCCCCGGCGGCTCCGCCCTGGGCAGCCCCCGTGCGGGCCCCGTGCGGGCCCCGTGCGGGACCCTACGCCCCCGGGCGCCCGACCCCGTACGGCCCCCGGACCGAACCCGATTGCCACCCCTCGGCGGACCCGGTGCGGTCGGGGCGAAGCCCCGGGGGGTCCCCGGCGGCTCCCGGGCACTGCGCGGCAGTGTCATCGCATCCGGGACGGGGTCCGGGGGCGAAGTACCCCGTGAGACCGAGCCCGTACCCCCATCCCCACGCGGAGCGAACCCCATGAACGTCGCGGTGGTCCTCTACACGTCCGACCTCCGGCTGCACGACCATCCGCCGCTGCGGGCCGCCCTGTCCTCCTCCGGGCAGGTCGTGCCGCTCTTCGTGCGCGATCCGGCGGTCGCCGCCCCGCCCAACCGGCTCGCCTTCCTCGCCGACTGCCTCGCCGGCCTCGACGACGGGCTGCGCGCCCGCGGCGGCCGCCTCGTCGTACGGTCCGGCGATCCGGTCGCCGCGGTCATGGCGGTCGTACGGGAGGCCGACGCCGACGAGGTGCACATGGCGGCCGGGGTGAGCGCCTACGCCCACGCACGCGAGGCGCGGCTGCGCGAGGCCCTCGAAGCGGAGGGCCGGCGGTTCCACGTCCACGACGCGGTGATCACCGCGGTCGCCCCCGGGGCCGTCACCCCCTCCGGGTCGGCCGCCGACCACTTCGCCGTCTTCACCCCGTACCACCGCCACTGGTCGGAGCACCCCCTGCGGGCCGCCGCACCCGCGCCCCGCAGCGTCTCGGTGCCCGACGCGGTCGGCTCCGAGGCCCTGCCCGAGCGCGCCGCCGTCACCGGCACCTCCCCGGGCCTCGCCCCGGGCGGCGAGCCCGAGGCGCGCCGGCTGCTGGCCCGGTGGCTGCGCTCCGGCATCGACCGCTACCCCGAGACCCACGACGACCTGGCCGGCGACGCCACCTCCCGGCTCTCCCCGCACCTGCACTTCGGCACGCTCTCGCCGACCGAGGCCGTCCACCGGGCCCGAGCCGCCGGTGGCCCCGGTGCGGAGGCCTTCGTACGGCAGCTGTGCTGGCGAGACTTCCACCACCAGGTGCTCGCCGCCCGGCCGGCCGCCGCGGCCGCGGACTACCGGGACCGGGGCGACCGCTGGCGCACCGGCGTCGCGGCCGAGGAGGAGATCCGGGCCTGGAAGGAGGGCCGCACCGGCTACCCGGTCGTGGACGCGGCCATGCGCCAGCTGGCCCACGAGGGCTGGATGCACAACCGCGGCCGACTGCTGGTCGCGAGCTTCCTCACCAAGACCCTGTACGTCGACTGGCGCGTCGGAGCCCGCCACTTCATGGACCTCCTCGTCGACGGGGACCTCGCCAACAACCAGCTCAACTGGCAGTGGGCGGCGGGCACGGGCACCGACACCCGCCCCAACCGGGTCCTCAACCCCGTGCGCCAGGGCCTGCGTTACGACCCCGACGGCGGCTACGTCCACCGCTGGGTCCCCGAACTGGCCGGACTCCCCGCACCGCGCGTGCACGAGCCCTGGCGGCTCCCCGGCCTGGAGCGGGCCGGCTACGACTATCCCGACCCGGTGATCGGCCTCGCCGACGGGCTGGACCGCTTCCGCAGGGGCCGCGAGGCGGGGGCGGAGTCCGCGGACGGGCCGGAGCCGGGCTCCACGGGCCGCCCGGGGCCGGGGTGAGCGCCCGCCGGTCGGCCGCGCCGTACGGTGGAGAGGTGGAGCCCGACCCCTCGCAACCGCAGGATCAGCCCCGGCCGCAGCCGCAGTCACAGCCCGAGCCCCCGTCCGTCGGCCTCGGCACCGGGGCAGTCGCCCGCCGCCTCGGGGTCTCGCCGACCACGCTGCGATCCTGGGAGCGCCGCTACGCCATCGGCCCGGACCGCCGCGAAGCGGGCCGGCACCGGCTCTGGAGCCCCGCGGACATCGCCCGGCTGGAGCTGATGTGCCGCCTCACCGCCCAGGGCGCACCCCCGGCCGAAGCCGCCCGGGTGGCCCGGGGAGCCCCCACCGACGGCCCGGCCGCTCCCGCCGCCCCGACGCCCGGAGGGCCCCGCGAGCTGCGCCTCGGGGACGTCCGTCCGGAGTGCAGAGGGCTCGCGCGGGCCGCCGTACGACTGGACGCGCCGGCCGTGGAGGACCTGCTGGCGTCCGTGCTCGCGGACCTGGGCCCGGTCACGGCCTGGGAAGAGGTCATCGCGCCGACCCTGCACGCGGTGGGCCGCAAGTGGGCTTCGGCGGGGGAGCGTTACGTCGAGGTCGAACACATGCTGTCCTGGTACGTCTCCGCGGCCCTGCACCGGATCCGGCCCGCCTCCCAGCCGCTCCCGGCCCCGCCCGTGCTGCTGGCCTGCACGCCCGGGGAGCTGCACAGCCTCCCGATGGAGGCGCTGGCCGCCGCCCTCGGCGAACGGGCCCTGCCGGTGCGGATGTTCGGTGCGGCCCTGCCCGCCGACGCCCTGTGCGAGGCCGTCCGGCGGACGGGTCCGCGGGCCGTCGTCCTGTGGGCGCAGTCCCGTACCACCGCGGACGCCGCTCTCGCCAGGGCGGTCGCGGGAATCGAGTGGGGCCCGCGCGGTGCCCGCGGCCACTCGGCGCTGCTGCTCGCCGGACCCGGCTGGGGTGCGGGAGCCGCTGCCCCGCCCGCCCGCGCCGAGCGGTTGTTCGGTCTCCGCTCGGGGCTGGCCGTCATCGAATCGGTTGTGGCACCCCGCGCTCAAGGGACTGCCGCAGGACGTGCAGCGCCCGCCTCATGTGGCTCTTGACCGTGCCCAGCGGGAGCCCGGTGCGGTCCGCGATCTGCGATTGCGTCAGGTCCGCGTAGAAGGCCAGCCGCAGCACCCGCTGCTGCGCCGACGGCAGCCGGGCGAGCTCGCCGAGCATCACCACCCGTTCCACGGCCCGTTCGGGTCCCGGTTCCGGTTCCGGCCGGACCTGGGCGCAGACCCGCGCGGCGGCCTGGGCCGACCGGGCCCGCCGGGTTCGGGCCTCCAGGGCGTCGGCCACCTTGTGCCGGGTGATGCCGGTGAGCCAGGCCCCGAGACCGCCCGGTCCGGGCCGGTAGCCGCCGCGGCCCCGCCACGCGGCGAGGAAGACCTGCTGGGTCACGTCCTCGGCCTCCCGCTCGTCACCGAGGGAGCGTCGCGCGAGCGCGTGCACCAGCGGCCGCCAGCGCCGGTACACCGCCGCCACGCAGTCCTCGTCGCCCGCCGTGAAACCCGCTGCCAGCCGGGTGTCGTCCTGGTCGTCCATGCCCCGAGCCTCGCGGGGACGGCACCCAGGGCCAACTTGCACCGTTTCCGCAGCGTTTTCAGCACGCGACAGAGAGGGGCCTAGGGCGTCTCTTTCGGATCTTGTCGGCCGAGTCCGCGGCGTCTGGTGCCGTGCCTGGGCGTGCTGTCGGGGCGCTCGCGTACTGGGCGTACGTGGTCGCCTTGGCAGTGCGGCCAGGCACGGCACCAGGCGTCGCGGGCCCGGCAAGATCCGAAAGAGACGCCCTAGCCCGATGACTCCCCGCCGGGGTGCATCAGCGGCTGCGTCAGGTACGCCAGCGCCACCGCCAGGACCAGTACGGCGGCCGGCAGCAGCAGCCACCCCACCGACCAGCCGGTCCGTACGAGCAGCGCCCCGGCCAGTCCGCCCGCGAACATCGCGCCGACCGACCACGCCCGCCGCACCCAGGCCGCGGTTCCGTACCCGAAGGCCCGGTCCTGCCCGATGACCGAGCCGCCGAGGAAGGAGGTCAGCGAGCGGGTCACCAGGGTGGTCGGCACCCCGGCCAGGTTCACTCGCAGGCTCGTCACGTTCCGGATCCCCATCGCCAGCGACAGGGCCGCCGAGACCAGCAGCTGCCGGGCGCCGGGAGCTCCGAAGCGGGGCGCCACCCCCCATCCGGCGGCCGCGGCCGTCAGGATCAGCACCGCCTCGGCCGACAGCCCGGTCACGAACCAGCGTCGGCCCCGGCCCTCCACGAAGGCCTCGAGCCGGGCCCCGCACACCACGCCCAGGGCGAACGCGGACAGCGAAACGGCGGGTGCCAGCGAGGGCACCGGGCCGGCGTGGGCCACGCCGAAGGCCAGGAACAGGACATTGCCCGACTGCATCGCCGTGAAGACGGGCCCGAGCGCCAGCAGGCTGACCGCCTCGATCAGTCCGGTCACCGCGGTCAGCACCAGCAGCAGGAGGGTCAGAGGAGGCCGCGTCGTACGGGAGGAACCGGAGCTCATGAGCCCCGACACTGACAGATCCGGCCCGCTCGTCCGGCGCTGACATGCCGCAGGGGCTAGGGTCCGAAGGGTGAGCGATCTGCTGCTGGTGAGGCACGGCGAGACCGCCTGGAGCGCGACGGGACGGCACACCGGGCGCACCGACGTCCCGCTGACCCCGCACGGGGTCGAAGAGGCCATCTCGCTCTTCCCGTACTTCCGGGACAAGCACCCCGCCCTGGTGCTGACCAGCCCGCTCCGCCGGGCCGCCGCCACCGCCGAGCTCGCAGGCCTGACCGGGGGCGTCACGGACCCCGACCTGTACGAGTGGGACTACGGCGCCTACGAGGGCGTCACCACCGTCGAGATCCAGCGCGAGCACCCCGCCTGGTCCCTGTGGACCGACGGAGTACCGCCCGGGGACGCGGAGCACCCCGGCGAGAACGCCGCCCAGGTCGGAGCCCGCGCGGACCGGGTGCTCGCCCGGGTGGCCGGAGTACTGGGCGAAGACCGGGGCAATGTCGTCCTGGTCGCCCACGGACACCTGCTGCGCGTACTGACCGCCCGCTATCTCGGTCTGCCGCCCGAGGCCGGACGGCTCTTCATGCTCCGGACGGGCACCTTCAGCGCGCTGTCCACGGAGCACGGCCTGCCGGTCATCGCGAGCTGGAACTCCCGCCCCTGGGGCACGCGGCCCGCTCCCGTCCCTCCCGCCTCGCCTCGCGCGCGGCCGCCTTCTGCGTGACGATGCGTACATGGCCCACCATGGCTCGGACGGCGTGCCCCCTGAGCCCCCGGAACCACCGCTTCCGGGAGCGAGGACCGTCACGGACCCCGCCGACGCCGCCGGGGAACCCGGGCTCAAGGCCAACGCGATCGGCTTCCTCGACGCGCTCGTCATCGGCCTGAACTCGACCTCGCCCGCCTACTCCCTGGCCGCGGTCATCGGGCCGATCGTCGCGCTCGCCGGCATCTACGCCCCCGGCGTCATGCTGGCCTCCTTCGTCCCGATGCTGCTGATCGCCGCCGCCTTCTACTACCTGAACAAGGTGGACCAGGACTGCGGGACCACCTTCTCCTGGGTGACGCGCGCCATGGGCCCCTGGGCGGGCTGGCTCGGCGGCTGGGCCATCGCGATGACCGGCGTCCTCGTCATCGGCTCGCTGGCCGACGTGGCCGTCCACTTCGGACTGCTCGCCGCCGGACTCGACGGCTGGGCGGCGAACGAGGCCCTGCGCCAGACCCTGACGGTCGTCGTGATCCTGGCCATGACCGCCGTCTGCGTCATCGGCACCGAGATGTCGGCGCGCCTCCAGGACGTCCTGATCCTCGCCCAGGTCTTCTTCCTGCTGGTCTTCGCCGTGGTCGCCCTCTACCGCGTCTACGCCGGCACCAGCAGCCTCGACGGCACCAGACCCGCGATCGAGTGGCTCAACCCCTTCGGCGCCGGCGGCGCCGCCCTCACGGGCGGACTGCTGCTCGGCGTGTTCATCTACTGGGGCTGGGAGTCGGCGGTCAACCTCACCGAGGAGGTCGAGAACTCGGCCACCGCACCCGGCAAGGCCGGCATCTGGTCCACCGTCGTCCTGCTGGTCACGTACCTGTCCGTCGGCTTCGCGGTCGTCGCCTACGCCGGTACGGAGTTCCTCGCCGCGAACGCCGGCGAGGAGGAGGCCGTCTTCGCGGTCCTCGCCCACGAGGTCATGGGCGGCTGGGACTGGATCGTCCTGCTCGCCGTCTGCACCTCCGCCCTCGCCTCCACCCAGACCACGATCATCCCCGCCTCCCGTACCGCCCTGTCCATGGCCCGCCGGCACGCGCTGCCGCCGAAGCTCTCGCACATCCACCCCCGGTTCCGGACCCCGGACGTGAGCACCTGGTGGGTGGCCGGCATCGCGATCGTCTGGTACCTCGCCGTCAACCAGATCAGCGAGAACGCGCTCCTCGACTCCCTGACCGCCCTGTCCCTGCTGATCTCCTTCTACTACGCGCTCACGGGCCTGGCCTGCGCCGTCTACTACCGCCGCCACCTGCTGGAGAGCGTGCACAACTTCCTGCTGATCGGGCTCGGGCCGGTGCTCGGCGCCGGCTTGCTGGCCTGGCTGCTCGTGCAGTCGGTCGGCGACATGTCCGACCCGGAGAACTCGGCCGGCGGCGTCTCCTGGTTCGGACTCGGCCCGCCGCTGGTCATCGGGATCGGCATCGCCGTCGTCGGCGTGCTCGTCATGTGCTTCTGGCGGATCAGGGACGGCCGCTTCTGGCTGGAGCGCCGCGGCGTCGCCGACCCGGCCCTCGTGCACGCGGTCAGGAAGCCCTGACCCGCTGAATCTCCGACTCACCGACTCACCGCGGAACCCCGACCCCCACCCCAACCCCGACCGGAAGCCGGAGAGGAGCCCCGATGTCCGTCGTCCTCGGGTACGACGAGTCGCCCGGTGCCGAGCGCGCCCTGCGCGTGGCCCTCGAGGTGGCCACCGCCTTCGGCGAGCCGCTCGTGCTCGTCTACGGGGCCGCCGCCCCGGGTCTCACCGGCGAGGAGTACCGCGCGCACCAGGCGGCCGTCCGGGAGGCCGGCCGCAGCGCGCTCGCCCGGGCGGTGGAGGCCGCCGACGAGGCGGGAGTGCCGTCCATGGTCGAGGTGGCCGACGCGAAACCGGCCCAGGCGCTGCTCGACGCCGCCGAACGGCACGACGCCCGGGTGATCATCGTGGGGAGCTGGGGTGACAGCCCGATCCGCGGCGCCCTGCTCGGATCCACCCCGCACAAACTGCTGCACCTCTCCCCGGTCCCGGTCCTGTGCGTCCCGACGGAGCACGCTCCCGGGGACTGATCCGCCGCGGCGGGTCCGTTGGCCTCGCCGTGGCCGAAGATCGCCGCTCCCTCCTGGACCAATGGCCCACTCATCACCTCCCGAGTTGAGCCATTGCCCCTGTGGATGCTTATCTGTGTCCTATCCATGTATCTACGGCGCCACGCAGCGCCGGACGGCAACGAGGCCGCTCCGGACCGTGGCGCCTTCGCCGTGCCCGTGAACCGCCCACCACCCCCGGGCGGACGCGGGTCCGGCGTGCTCCATCGCAAGGGGGGCGGCACACCGCCGTGAAGAGGATGTTCGTGGCTCCGGATCCGGGGCGGGCAAGACTCAGGAACGCGTCGCGGGCCGTCATCGGCGTCGCCCTCGCGGTGGCCGTGGCCGAGCTCTGCGGGCTCTCGCTCGTCGCGTCGATCACCGGGGGACTGGCGGCCCTGCTCGCCCTGTTCACGGTGACCGATTCCACCGTGCGCGCCCAGCGCGTGACCACCCTCCTGCTGCCGGCCGCCGGTTTCCCCGTACTGGCCCTGGCCACCACCCTGCACGGCGTACCGCTCGCCCGTGACGCGGTGTTCGTCGCGGTGGTGTTCGCCGGCGTCTACGCCCGCAGGTGGGGGGTGCGCGGCCACGCCCTCGGCATCTTCGCGTTCATGAACTTCTTCATCACGCAGTTCCTGCACGCCCGGCCCGCGCAGCTGCCCGAGCTCTACGCGGCCGTCGGACTGGCCCTCCTGTCGGCCGGCGCCGTGCGGTTCGTGCTGTGGCCGATCGAGCGCCGCGTACCGCCCGCCGCGGTACCGCCCGCGCCGCCCGGGACCGGGCTGGCCCGGCCGACCACCCGCCAGGCCTTCCAGGCCACCGCGGCCTGCGCGGTCGCGCTGGGCATCGGCCAGAGCCTGTCGGAGGACCGCTGGTACTGGGCGGTCGGCACCGCCTGGTGGATCTTCGTCAACACCGCTTCGCGCGGCGAGACCCTGGTCCGCGGCTTCCGCCGGGTCCTCGGCACGGTGTTCGGGATCGGCGCGGGCCTGTTGATCGCCATCCCGCTGAACGGGGCGCCGGCGCCCACGGCCGTCCTCGTGGCGCTCTGCGTCTTCGGGATCTTCTACACCGCCGCCGTGTCCTACAGCTGGATGATGCTGGCCGTGACGGTGATGGCCGGCCTGCTCTACGGACTGCTGGGCGTGCTCGATCCCGGTCTGCTCGTGCTGCGCCTGGAGCAGACGGCCGTCGGCGCGGTGTGCGCTGGGCTGGCCGTGATCCTGGTGCTCCCGGTGACCACCCACGCGACCAACGACATGTGGATCCAGCGCGCCCTGCGCTGCGTGCGCACCTGCACCGCCGAGGCCGCGGCCCGGCTCGCCGGCTCCCCGGTCGCCGACCCGGCGCCGCACGCCGCGGAACTGGAGCTGTTCCTGGGCCGGGTACGGCTTTCGCTTGCTCCGCTCGTCCACCCGTTGAGCCCCTACCGGGGCCGCAAGGCCAGGGCCCGCCGGGTGCTCGCGCTGCTCGACGAGTGCGCCGTGGAGGTCCGCGGGCTGGTCGCGGTGGCGGCGGACCCGGACGCGAGCCACGACGCCCGGCTCGCGGCGGCGTGCTGGCGGGTGGAGGCCGCCGTGGAGGCCCTGTTGGCACCGGAAGCGGAACGCGACTCGGAGCACCGGCCGGCCGCGCCGTCGGTGAACCCGGTGCGGGCCGCCGCGGAGCCCGCGCTGGCGCACCTGCACGGTCTGGAGCGGCTCCTCGCGCAGCTCGACGGACCCCTGCGCACCACGTCGCGCGCCCCGCTGGTGGGGACCTGATCCCGGAGGCCCGCAGGCTCCGGCGATGTCGCGGATGATACGACTCCCCAACTCCCGTCCGCAGGCCGATCGATGAAGATCACACGGAGGAGTGTTCCGGGCGCGCCTTCCGTACGCCGCTGACCTGCGACGTGTACAACGGGTGATTGTTCATTGCACATTCATCCGGCAGGGCGCCGCTTCCCGGCGCGCGGGGTGGACCTGGTCGGACAGGGGGTAACCGCCCGGAATGGAAATACTTCGAGAGCGTTCCAGCACCGCTCGGGTGTGGGAAGCGGCCGAGGAGTTCATCCGCCTGTTCCACAGGGAGAATCCGGCCGCCGGTGATCCGCGCGAGCGGCTCGCCGCGGTACGGGCCGAGCTCGCCGAGACGGACACGTACCGGCACACTCCCGAGGAACTGGAGCACGGCGCCCGTGTCGCGTGGCGCAACAGCAACCGCTGCATAGGCAGGCTGTACTGGAACTCGCTGCGCGTCCGCGACCGCCGCGGGCTCACCGACGCCGACGGGATCGCCGAGGAGTGCTTCGAGCACCTCCGGGAGGCCACCAACGGCGGCCGGGTCCGGCCCACCATCACGGTCTTCGCCCCCGACGCCCCGGACCGCCCCGGCCCGGTCATCTGGAGCGAGCAGCTGGTCCGGTACGCCGGGTACGGAGACCACCACTCGATAACCGTCGGCGACGCCCGCAACGCCGAGCTCACGAGCGCGTTGCTCGCGCTGGGATGGTCCCGCGGCCCCGGCACCCCCTTCGACCTCCTTCCGCTGGTCGTGCAGGGGGTCGACGACAAACCCCGCTGGTTCGACGTCCCCCCGGACGCCGTCCTGGAGGTGCCCATCGAGCACCCCGACGGAGCGGCCGGCGGTGACGGCTGGTCGGACTGGGGCCTGCGCTGGCACGCCGTACCCGCGATCTCCAACATGTGCCTGGAGATCGGCGGCATCCACTATCCGGCGGCCCCCTTCAACGGCTGGTACATGGGCACCGAGATCGGCGCCCGCAACCTCGCCGACACCGACCGCTACAACCTCCTCCCCGCGGTCGCCCGCCGCATGGGCCTCGACACCGCCAGCGACCGTTCCCTCTGGAAGGACCGCGCCCTCGTCGAGCTCAACCGGGCGGTGCTGCACTCCTTCGACCGCGCCAAGGTCACCATCGCCGACCACCACACGGAGTCCCGGCGCTTCCTGACCCACCTGGAGAAGGAGGAGCGCAAGGGCCGTGACGTGGGCGCGGACTGGTCCTGGATCGTGCCGCCCATCTCCGGTTCCGCGACCCCGGTCTTCCACCGCACCTTCGAGGACCGCCCGAGCTCGACCGCCTACGTCCACCATCCCGGCGCCCAGGAACGTGCCCAGGGGCGGGACTTGGTCTAGACCTTCTGTTACCGTCGCTCACGAACGGATCCGGAACGGCGGAGAGGGGCCTCCCGTGGACGACGCGGACAGTGGTGTGGGCGGTACGGACCTTACGGCCCACAGCGGCGGACACCTGGCCTGGATCGGCTCGTTCACCTCGGGGGGCGGCCGCGGTGTCACCACCGCGGCCGTGGATCCGGCCACCGGAGCGCTGACCCCGCTCTCGGCCACGGACGCGGTCGCGGAGCCCTCGTACCTGGCCCACGACCCCGCGACCGGCGTGCTGTACGCCGTGAGCGAGGCCGAACAGGGCGCCGTGGGCGCCTTCCGGACCACCCTCGCGGGGCTCGTCCCCCTCGGGGCGGCCGTCCGCGTCGGCGGCGCCGGCCCCACCCACCTCAGCGTGGCCGGGCGCAGGCTGCTGACCGCCAACTACACCTCCGGCGGCGTCAGCAGCCTGCCGCTCGCCGCCGACGGCTCGATCGGGGAGCCCGCCGCCGTCTTGGCCCACCGGGGCTCCGGCCCCGACTCCGGCCGGCAGAAGGGCCCGCACGCCCACCAGGTGGTGCCGGCCCCCGGCGGGCGCTGGGTGCTCAGCGTCGACCTCGGCACCGACTCGGTACGGGTCTGCGCGCTCGATCCCGCCACCGGAGCCCCGGTGCTCCACGCCGAGACCGTGCTGCGCGCCGGGACCGGCCCCCGGCACCTCGCCTTCCACCCTTCCGGCGAGGTGGTCTACGTACTGCACGAGCTGGAGCCGCAGCTGACCGTCTGCCGCTGGAACGGGGAGGCGGGTGAGCTGGAACCGGTCGCCGAGGTTCCGGTCGCCCTCACGGGCGCCCCAGGGGCCCCGACGCCCTACCCCTCGGCGATCGTGGCCTCCGCGGACGGCCGTTTCGTCTGGGCGGCCGTCCGCGGAGCCGACACGATCGTCACCCTCTCCCTCGCCGACGGGGCGGAGAAGCCGCAGCTCACGGGCACCGTGCCGTGCGGGGGTCGGTGGCCGCGCGATCTCGCCGCCGACCCGTCGGGGCGCCGGCTGTACGCGGCCAACGAGCGCTCCGGCGACGTCACCTGGTTCGACGTGGACCCCCTGACCGGCGAACCGCGCCGGGCCGGCACGGTGGCCGTACCCGCCGCCACCTGCGTGGTCTTCGGCTGACACCGGGGCCGCCGCGGTTCCGGCGCCGTACGCACGAGGGCCCGCGCCCCGGTTCGTTCGATCGAGAACGGTCCGGGGCGCGGGCCCTCGTACGTACGGCATGAGCCGGGGAGGTCAGTGGGCGGCGGCGCCCTGGGTGATGCCGAGCGCGGTGGAGTACTGCGCGACGGCCAGCTTGCCGAGCGCGGGGTACGCGCCGAGCACGTCGGCGGCGCTGCAGCCGGCCTCCTTGCAGGCGGTGTCGAGGAGTCCCTCGGCGGCCTCCGGCCCGACCAGGTACGGGGCCAGCGCGAGCTGCGTCGAACCCTCGCGGCGGAGCTGGTCGGCGATGGCGGCCACCGAACCCTCCTCGTCCAGCGCGGCGGCCATCACCGGCACCGCGAGGCGGGCGGCCAGCAGCATGCCGGTGATGCCCGCGGCCTGCACGGCCTCCTCGCCGCCGGTGGTGACCAGCACGATGCCGTCGGCGGCCGTCGTAACGCTGAAGAGCCTGGCCCGGTCGGCGCGGGCGAGACCGGCCTCGGACAGCCGCACGTGCAGCCCCTCGGCGAGCAGCGGGTGCGGACCCAGCGGGTCGGCGAGCTCGGCGGCGGCCGAGGAGTCCATGAGGGCCTGGCGCATGCGGCGCAGCAGGTCCCCGTCGGGGCCGGCCAGCAGCGGAACGACCACGGCGTCCGGGCCGGTCGGCGTGGGCACCTCCTGCCCGGCGGCGCGGGCGGACTCCGCGCGCGCGGCGCGGTCCCGGGCGACGGTGGTCAGCACGCCCGACAGGGACGGGAACTCGGTGGCGTCGTCACCGTCGAGGAAACCGACCCGGGCGTCCAGGCCGGGCAGCTCGGAGCGGCCGATGCTGATGATCTCTTCCGCGAGCCCCCGCGAGGCGGCCGAAGGGGCACCGGGCACGGCGAGCACCAGCGCGGGCGCGCCCTCGGGCGCCACCGCGGGCTCGGGCCGGCGGTGCCGTCCGGTCTGGCGGGGTCGCGGCATTCGTACGGGCAGGCCATTTGCGGGCCCAGTGGGGGAGCTCATGGCGCCGCATGCTACTGGTTTATCGAAACCGGGTGTTCGGGCAGGGCCTTCTCCGGCGGCATCTGTCCGTATTTATCCGGGGAATGTCAGATACCGTTCGGCTCTTCGGTCACCCGGTCGGTGACGCGGCCGGTCACCCGGTGGCGGGAAGCCGCCAGTCCACGGGCTGCGCGCCCTGGCGGACCAGCAGGTCGTTGGCCCTGCTGAACGGCCGTGACCCGAAGAACCCGTTGTCCGCGGACATCGGGGACGGATGCACCGATTCCACGGCCGGCAGATCGCCCAGCAGCGGCCGCAGGTTGCGCGCCTCGCGCCCCCACAGCACCGACACCAGGGGTTTGCCGCGGGCCGCGAGCGCGCGGATGGCCTGCTCCGTCACCGCCTCCCAGCCCTTGCCGCGATGGGCGTTGGGCTTGCGCGGGGCGGTGGTGAGCGAGCGGTTCAGCAGCAGGACGCCCTGCCGGGTCCATGGGGTCAGGTCCCCGTTCAGGGGCTTGCCCGTGCCGAGATCGGCGTGCAGTTCGCGGAAGATGTTGTCGAGGCTCGGCGGCCACGGACTGACGTCGGGGGCGACGGAGAAGGACAGGCCGATCGCGTGCCCCGGCGTCGGGTACGGATCCTGCCCGACGATCAGCACCTTGACCTCGTCGAAGGGCTGTTGGAACGCGCGCAGCACGTTCGCCCCCGCGGGTACGTAGGTCCTGCCCGCCGCGATCTCCGCGCGCAGGAAGTCGCCCATCGCGGCGATCTGCGCCGCCACCGGCTCCAGAGCCCGGGCCCAGCCCGGCTCGACGATCTCGTTCAACGGTCGTGCTGCCACGGTGGATCACTCTACTGGCCCAGTCCGCCGCCCGCCGCCACCCGTCACGGGGCCCGCCTCAGGCGCTGTCCTCGACGCCGCGGCCGGGGGCGCTCATGTCGCCTGTTCCGGGAGTGCCGTCGGCAAGGCCGTAGCGCAGGTACACCGTTCCCTTGGCGCCGGTGGCCGGGGGCTCGAGCAGCGCGAGGTTGGTGGGCACGGCGCCGTCCTCGAACACCTTCTTCCCGACGCCGAGCACGATCGGGTGCACCCACAGGTCGAGGCGGTCGAAGAGCTTCTCCCGCAGCAGCGTCTGGACGAGGTTCAGGCTGCCGACGACCTTCACGTGCTCGTGCCGGTCACGGATCTCGCGCACCGCGCCGGCGAGGTCCGGGCCGAGGTGGGTGGAGCCGGCCCACGAGAGGTCGGGCCTGCCGCGCGAGGCCACGTACTTCGGGACGCCGTTGAAGAGCGTGGCGATCGCGCCGTCCTCGCCGCCCTTCTGGCGCGGCCAGTAGGCGGCGAAGATGTCGTACGTCCGCCGGCCGAGCAGCAGGGCGTCCGTCCCCTCGTACGCGGCTGCGACCTGCGCCCCGGTGACCTCGTCCAGCAGGGGTGCCTGCCAGCCGCCGAAGGAGAACCCCGCCGGGTCCTCGTCGGGGCCGCCGGGCGCCTGCCCGACGAGGTCGAGGGTCGCGAACAGCTCGATGTGGATGAGGCCCATGGCGTACTCCCGGTGCGTTGGAGGGTTCCTTCACAGGGATAGACCTTCCGGTGCCCGAAAACTCATCGCCACGACGGAGCGCTCCTGCCTTCGGCGGCGGGAAACCCGGCCCCCGTTGTCGCTTCGATATCTGTTCGCAACAGGTTCGATTGCTCCAACTCCACGTCCCGGACGTCCCATTCAACACCGACGACGTTCGAGGGAGACCGTATGGAGCCCCACGAGGACCGCACGCACAGCGCACCCCGCACGCCCGGAGCACCCCGCAGAGGCGGCCCCGGACGACGGAGAACCCACGGCAGACTGGCCGCCGCGCTCCTCGTCGGCGGCCTCCTGCTCGCCGGCTGCGGGAGCGGCGGCTCGAACCGCAGCGCCGACGGGCGGTGGAACGGCGGCGACGCCGGGCCGCGGCCGTCCGCCACCCGCTCCGGCGGGGAAGCCGCGGAAGGGGAGAGCGACGGGCGGCGCCCGACCGGACCGCCCGCCGACTACCTCTCCACCTTCGCGCTCGACGTGGACACCGCCAGCTACGGGTACGCCCGCCGCACCCTCGCGGACGGCAAGCTCCCCGATCCGGCCACCGTGCGCCCCGAGGAGTTCGTCAACAGCTTCCGGCAGGACTACCAGGAGCCCGACGGCGACGGCTTCTCCGTCACCGTGGACGGAGCCCGCACCACCGAGCCGAACTGGTCGCTGGTCCGCGTCGGCCTCGCCACCCGGGTCGGCAACGGCGGGGCGGACGGCGCCGAGGCCCGGCCGCCCGCGGCGCTCACCTTCGTCGTGGACGTCTCCGGTTCCATGGCCGAGCCGGGCCGCCTCGACCTCGTCCGCAGCTCCATGGGCCTGATGACCGACCAGCTCCGCGAAGACGACTCGGTCGCCGTCGTCACCTTCAGCGGCAAGGCCCAGATCCGGCTGCCGATGACCCAGGTCAAAGGCAACCGCGACCGCATCCACGAGGTGATCTCCGCGCTGCGCACCGCCGATTCCACCAACGTGGAGGCCGGGGTCACCACCGGGTACGAGGTCGCGGTCGCCTCGCTGCGCCCCGGCGCCACCAACCGGGTCGTCCTGCTCTCCGACGCCCTGGCCAACACCGGGGCCACCTCCGCCGACACCATCCTGAAGCGGATCGGCGAGGCCCGGACCAAGCACGGGATCACCCTGTTCGGGGTGGGCGTGGGCAGCGAGTACAACGACGCCTTCATGGAACAGCTCGCCGACAAGGGCGACGGGCACACCACCTACGTCTCCGACAAGGAGGGCGCCCGCAAGGTGTTCTGCGAGGACCTCCCGGCGCAGGTGCAGCTGCGGGCCCGCGACGCGAAGGCCCAGGTCGCCTTCGATCCGGGGACCGTCGAACGGTTCCGGCTGATCGGCTACGACGACCGCCGCGTCGCCGACGGCGACTTCAGGAACGACGCCGTGGACGGGGGAGAGGTCGGCTCAGGCCACTCCGTGACCGCCCTGTACGCGGTACGGCTGCGCCCCGGCGCCACCGGACACCTGGCGACGGCGACGGTGCGCTGGCTGGACCCGCGCACCCGGGCGCCGCACGAGGAGTCCGGCCGGATCGAGGCGGGGGCCCTGTCCGGCGACGTGTGGACCGCGGCGTCCCCGCGGTTCCAGGTCACCGCGGTGGCCGCCTACTTCGCCTCCGCCCTGCGCGAGCGCGACGGTGGCTGGGAGCGGGTGCCGGGCTCCGTCCCGCTGGCGAGCCTGGCCGGGCACGCGGAACGGCTGGCCGGGAGCACCGAGGATCCGGCCGTACGCGACCTGGCGCAGGCCGTCTACCAGGCCCGCGGGCTCACCGGCTGAGGTCGCGGCCAGGGCCAGGGCCCGGGTCCGGGTCCGGGTCTGGGGCCGGGCGCCCGGCCCCAGACCCGGGCCGCCGCCGCTAGCCGTTCAGCACGGCGGCCCGGACGCACAGGACGTCGGGAAGGTGTTCCGCCAGCAACTGCCAGCTGTCGCCGTCGTCATGGCTGGCGTACAGCTCGCCGTTGCGGTTGCCGAAGTAGATGCCGGCCGGGTCCGCGTCGTCCGTGCAGAGCGCGTCGCGCAGCACGGTGCCGTAGTGGTCCCCGGCCGGCAGCCCCTTCGTCAGGGGCTCCCAGGTCGTGCCCGCGTCCCGCGTCCGGAAGACCCGGCAGCGGTGTTCCGCCGGGACGCGGTCGATGTCGGCGTTGAGCGGGAAGACGTAGGCGGTGCCGGGCCGGTGCGGGTGGGCGGCCACCGCGAAGCCGAAGTCGGACGGCAGACTGGAGCCGATGTCCGTCCAGCGGGCCCCGGCGTCGTCGCTGCGGTACACGCCCCAGTGGTTCTGCAGGTACAGCCGGTCGGTGTCGCCCGCGTCCTGGGCGATCTTGTGCACGCACTGGCCGAACTCGGGATCCGGATCGGGCAGGAACACCGCCGAGACCCCGCGGTTGGACGGGGCCCAGCTCGCCCCGCCGTCCGTGGTCCGGAATACCCCGGCCGTGGAGACCGCCACCGTGACCAGGTCCGGGTCGCCCGGGTCGGTGATCACCGTGTGCAGGCCCTCGCCGCCGCCGCCCGGGACCCACTTGTCCCGGGTCGGGTGCTCCCACAGGGGGCGGACCAGCTCGAAGGACTCGCCACGGTCGGCCGAGCGGAACAGCGCGGCCGGCTCGGTCCCCGCGTAGACCACGCCGGGGGCCTCGGGGCCGGCCGGGTGGAGCTGCCAGACCCGCTCCAGGGAGGCTCCGGTGTCCTCGGGGAACTTCACGGCGGCCGCGGCGGGCTCCTGCCAGGTCGCGCCCAGGTCGTCGGAGCTGAAGACGGAGGGCCCCCAGTGGGTGCTGTCCCCGGCGACCAGGAGCCGGGGCGCGCCGCCCCGCCGGTCGATGGCGACGGCCGAGACCGCCTGGGCGTTGAAGTGCGGATCGCCGAACTCCCAGGTGCCGCCGGAACCCCGGCGGCCGATGAACAGTCCCTTGCGGGTCCCCGCGAGCAGTAGCACGTCGGTCATGGCCGACACCTCCGGACGTCTTTGTCCTGCACGGCAGCTTTTCCGTCAGTCTGCACCCGGCCACTGACAGCGGCAGGTCGCCGCGCGCGGGCCCGCTCCGGGCCGCCGCCCGGTCATACGAAAGGTCTCGTACTACGAGAGATTTCGTAGTACGGTGAATCTCGTACTTAGCGGCGCCGATTCCCCGGTGCGCTTCCAGTCGCCTCTGGAGACCCCTCATGAGTGCTGCCCCCGTTTCCTTCGCCGCGCTGTTCCAGCCGTGGACCATCCGCTCGGTCACCATCCCGAACCGGGTGTGGATGGCCGCGATGTGCCAGTACAGTGCCGAGCCCTCCGGCCCGGACGCGGGCGTGGCCAACGACTGGCACTTCGCGCACTACGCGGCCCGCGCCACCGGCGGCACCGGCCTGATCATCCAGGAGGCCACGGCCGTCGCCCCCGAGGGGCGGATCTCGCCCTACGACCTCGGCATCTGGAACGACACCCAGGTCGAGGCGCTGCGCCGGATCACCTCCTTCGTCGCCGGCCAGGGGGCGGTCCCCGGCATTCAGCTCGCCCACGCCGGCCGCAAGGCCTCCACCGACCGCACCTGGAAGGGCGGGCAGCCCGTCGGCCCCGAGGCGCACGGCTGGCTGCCCAGCGCCCCGAGCCCGGTGCCGTTCTCCCCGGACCACCCGGTCCCGCACGAGCTGACGGTCGGTGAGATCCAGGACGTCGTGGAGCAGTTCGCGGCCGCCGCCCGGCGCTCGCTCGCCGCCGGCTACCGGGTCGTCGAGATCCACGGCGCCCACGGGTACCTGATCGGCGAGTTCCTCTCCCCGCACAGCAACAAGCGCACCGACGCGTACGGCGGATCCTTCGAGAACCGCACCCGCCTCGCCCTCGAAGTCACCGACGCCGTACGGGCGGTGTGGCCCGAGGAGCTGCCGCTGTTCTTCCGCATCTCCGCCACCGACTGGCTGGAGGAGGACGGCTGGACCGCCGACGAGACCGTCCGGCTGGCCGGACTGCTCCAGGAGCACGGAGTGGACCTCCTCGACGTCTCCACCGGCGGGCTCGCCCCCGGGGTGACGATCCCCGTCGGCCCCGGCTACCAGGTGCCCTTCGCGGCCCGGGTCAAGGCCGAGACCACCCTCCCCGTCGCCGCCGTGGGTCTGATCACCGAGCCGGAGCAGGCCGAGAAGATCCTGGCCAACGGCGAGGCGGACGCCGTCCTGCTGGGCCGCGAGCTGCTGCGCGACCCGTTCTGGGCCCGCCGCGCGGCCGCCGAGCTCGGCGCGCAGATCCGTACGCCCGAGCAGTACCACCGCTCCTGGTGAACCGGTGCGGTGCGGGGACGGGGGTCCCGCACCGCACCCACCGGTCGGATCCGCTCCTACGACCGTTCTCGTACGATGGTTCTCGTACGATGGGGCACGGCAGGAAGCGCGGCATCACCCAGTGAGTGGAGTACGGACATGACGGAACGTGAAGCGGCCCGTGTCCTCGCCCACCCCGAGGCCGCCGAGATCCGGCTCGAAGGGGTCCTGCACGCCCTCTCCGACCCGGTCCGGCTCTCCATCGTCCGCGATCTCGCGGCCACGGAAGCCGAGCTGGCCTGCTCGTACTTCGAGCTCCCGGTCACCAAGTCCACGACCACGCACCACTTCCGGGTCCTGCGCGAGAGCGGTGTCGTGCGCCAGTGCTACCGCGGCACGGCCAAGATGAACGGGCTGCGCCGCGCGGAGCTGGCGGAGCTGTTCCCCGGGCTCCTCGACGGCGTCCTGGCCGCGGCCGCCGCCGAGCAGGCGCGCGACCTCGCCTGAGGCGGGACTGCCGAGCGAGCAGGCCTCATGAGACGGGACGGTCGAGGCGGCCGGACCCCGGCCGGGGAGTCAGTCCGTGCCGCCCGCCGCTCCCAGCAGCCCCGCCCAGTCGGGGATCTTGACGGAGCGCCGGCCCAGGGAGCGCCCCAGTTCCGCCTCCGCCGTCTCGATGGCCAGCCACCCCGGCCACCGGACCGGTCGCAGCCCGGCCTCGCGCAGGGCCTCCAGCGGGTCCCGCTCCCGGTCGCGCCGGGCCAGCGCCCCCGCGTCCTGGAGCAGCGAGGAGGCCGTCTCCTTCGCGCAGGGCCGGTTGGTGCCGATGACCCCGGTCGGGCCGCGCTTGATCCAGCCCGCCACGTACTCGCCGACGGAGGCGCGGCCCTCCCTGAGCACCCGGCCCGCGGCGTGCGGGACGGTACCGCGCCGCTCGTCGAAGGGCAGCCCGGCCAGCGGCACGCCCTGGTACCCCACCGAGCGCAGTACCAGCTGCGCCGGCACGTCCTCGTAGACCCCCGTGCCGGTGACCCCGCCCAGGCCGTCGGGGGCGGTCCGCTCGAAGCGCATCCCGCTGACCCGGCCGTCCGGGCCGCCGAGCACCTCCACCGGGCGCAGGAAGAACCGCAGGGCGATCCGCCGGTCCCCGCCGCTCGCCGGATCCGCGGCCCAGCCGCGCAGCACCTCCACGTTGCGCCGGTTCACCGCGGGCAGGGCCGCGCCCGGGTCCGCGTACGCCGGGTCGAGGGCCAGTTCCGCCGGGTCGGCCAGCGCGTCCACGCCCGGCAGGGTGCCCAGCTCGCGCAGCTCCTTGGTGGTGAACTTGCCCTGGGAGGGCCCGCGCCGGGCCACCATCTGGACCGTGCGCACCGCGCTGGCGCCGAGCGCGCCCAGGGCGGGCTGCGGCATGTCGGTGGGGGCCAGCTCCGGTACGCCCCGGGCCAGGATCCGCGTCACGTCGACCGCCACGTTCCCGGCGCCGACCACGATCGCCGCATCCACCCCGGGCAGCCCGAACGCCTCGGCCGCGGCGTCCGGATGGCCGCTGTACCAGGCCACGAAGGCCGTGGCGGAATGCACCCCGGCGAGGTCCTCGCCGGGGATGCCGAGCAGCCGGTCCCGGGCGGCGCCGACGCAGTAGACCACCGCGTGGTACAGCTCCAGCAGCCGGGCGGTGGGCAGGGCCTCCCCGCCGACCTCGACGTTCCCGAGGAAACGGATCCGCTCGTCCTCCAGCACGGTGCGCAGGCTGCCCTGGAGGGACTTGATCTTCTCGTGGTCGGGGGCCACCCCGTACCGCACGAGCCCGTACGGGGCCGGCAGCCGGTCGATCACGTCGACCCGGATCCCCGGCACCTCACGCTGCTGTACGAGTGTCTGTGCGGCGTAGACCCCGCTGGGGCCCGATCCGACGACGGCGATACGAAGCACGGCCGAGCTCCTCCCGCAGGTGTTCCCAGCATGACACCGGGTGCCGGGGCCGTCAGCCCATCGCGCGCATCCGGTGGATCTCGGCGCTCTGGGTGGCCGCCACCTCGTTGGCCATCTCCTCCACGGCGGCGTTGTTGCCCGCGGCCAGCACCTCGCCGGTCATCTTCAGGGCGCCCTCGTGGTGGGCGGTCATCAGGGAGAGGAAAAGCCGGTCGAAGTCCGGCCCCCTGGCACCGGTCAGCTCCTTCAGCTGCTGCTCGGTGGCCATCCCGGGCATGGCCGCGTGGTCGTGGCCTCCGGGGGCGCCGCCGGGCGCCGGGTTGCGGGCGGTCCATCCCTCCATCGCGCCGATCTCGGGCTTCTGCGCGGCCGCGATCCGCTCGGCGAGCCGTTTGACCCCGTCGGCCGAGGCCCGGTCGGGGGCCAGCGCGCTCATGGTCAGCGCCTGCCCGTGGTGTTCGATCATGTTCCGCACGTACGCTCGGTCCGCCGCGTTGGGGCTGTCGTCGGGCAGTTCCTTCGCCGCCTGTTCGGGGGAGAGGGTGCGGGCCTTCTCGCCGGGTTTGCCGGGAGCGATGACCGCCGGCCCGCCGCCGTCCGCGGCGTCCGCGGAGCCGCCGTCGCGGCAGCCGGTGAGGGGGAGCAGGAGCCCGAGGGCCAGGGCCGCTCCGACGATTCGCCCGAGTGAGACTTTCGCCATGTCCATGCAAAGGACCATACTGCCGGGGTCCGCGTTCCGTTCCCACCACGGGCGGAACCGACCGGACCTTTGGGAGGGCACAGTGACCTCGATGCACACCAGCAGAGCGCGGCGCATATCCCTGGGAGCGGCCGTGGCAGCGGCCGGACTCCTCACCTCGTTACTGGCGGCCGGACCCGCGGCCGCCACCCCGGACCCGGGGGACCTCGTCCCGGGCGCGGGTGCGCCGCAGAGCGCCGCCACCGCGGCCGGCGCGGGACGGGAACTGGCACCCGGCGAGATACCCGGCCAGGACGAGATCGTCCACAG
Organism: Streptomyces sp. NPDC002886; assembly: GCF_042888445.1. Taxonomy (NCBI): domain Bacteria; kingdom Bacillati; phylum Actinomycetota; class Actinomycetes; order Kitasatosporales; family Streptomycetaceae; genus Streptomyces; species Streptomyces sp. NPDC002886. The sequence continues at coordinate 793,785 of NZ_JBIAPV010000004.1, read as the reverse complement.
CCGCAACATCAAACCCCTGGCCAACATCCCGAGCACCGACCCGAACCAGATCAACTCCGACATGACGTTCCAGGGCAAGTACGCCTATGCGGGCAACTACAACGGCTTCGTGATCTACGACATCGGCAACCCCAAGGCGCCGAAGAAGGTCACCGAAGTGCTCTGCCCCGGCGGGCAGAACGACGTCTCGGTCGACGGGGACCTGCTCTTCCTGTCCACCGACTCCTCGCGCAGCGACGACTCCTGCACCAGCGTCTCGCAGCCCGCCACGGAGAAGTCCTCGTGGGAGGGCATCAGGATCTTCGACATCAAGGACAAGAAGAACCCCAAGTACGTCAAGTCCGTCGAGACCCCGTGCGGCTCCCACACCCACACGCTGGTGCCGGGCGGCCGGGACGCCTACCTCTACGTCTCCTCGTACAACCCGAGCGACGCCTTCCCCGACTGCAAGCCGCCGCACGACGGCATCTCGGTCGTGAAGGTTCCCAAGAAGAACCCGACGCAGGCCGCGGTCGTGGCCTTCCCGATCCTCTTCCCCGACGGCGGCAACCCGGGCGCGCCCACCAACCCGGGCGTCTCCAAGACCACCGGCTGCCACGACATCACCGTGCTGCCCTCGAAGGACCTCGCGGCGGGCGCCTGCATGGGCGACGGCATCCTCTTCGACATCAGCAAGCCCGAGCAGCCGCGCGTCATCGACCGCGTCCAGGACAACGTGAACTTCGCGTTCTGGCACTCGGCCACCTTCAACGAGCGGGCCAACAAGGTGGTGTTCACCGACGAGCTGGGCGGCGGTGGCGGCCCCACCTGCAACGAGGCCACCGGACCCACCCGGGGAGCCGACGGCATCTACGAGATCACCGGCCGCGGCGACCAGCGCAAGCTCGTCTTCAAGAGCTACTTCAAGATCCCGCGCATGCAGGCCGACACCGAGAACTGCGTGGCCCACAACGGCTCGCTGATCCCGGTCGGCGGCGGCCGCGACATCATGGTCCAGGCCTGGTATCAGGGCGGCATCTCCGTCTGGGAGTTCACCGACTCCACCCGACCGAAGGAGATCGCCTACTTCGAGCGGGGCCCGCTGACCACCGACAAGCTCGGTCTCGGCGGCTCTTGGTCCGCGTACTACTACAACGGGCACATCTACTCGAACGACATCGTCAAGGGCCTCGACGTGCTGCGGCTCGACGACTGGCGCACCGACAGCGCCAAGTGGGTGTGGCTGGACCGGCTCAACGTGCAGACCCAGCCCGACTACCGCTGACGCGGCCCGAATTCCGCCGAGGCACCCCGATCACCGCTGACGCACCCGACTACCGCTGACGCGGTGTGGGAAACGTTCCGCCGGGCGGCCCACCGTCCGGCGGAACACCCAGCTCCCAGTCCAGCCCGTACCGCTGGAACAGCTCGGCCCGCAGCCGGGCCGCCGGCATCGGCGCTCCCGGCAGCAGCACCGCCACCACCGCGCCCATCAACAGGGCCCGCAGCAGCGGATAGTCCGTGTCCACGTCCGCCGATCCGTACCGTACGACGGTGCCCCGCAGCAGCTCCGCGAGCCGCCGCTGCTCGGCGCACTGGACGAAACCCTCGGCCTGCAGGATCCCCGCCATGTGGGTCCGCATCAGCCGGGGCCGCTCCTTGGTCAGTCCGAGGATCGCGTCGATGGCCCGTGCCAGGAGCTCCCGGCCGGCGTCGGGCCCGTCGGGCAGGGGCGGCCGCTCCAGCGCCGCTTCCAGCGTGAGGTGCATCAGCCGGTGCACGGCGGACTGGAGGAGCTGGCGCTTGCCCGGGAAGTAGTAGGACACCAGGCCACGGGCGGTTCCGGCCCGGTCGGCGATGTCGCCGAGGGTGGTGGCCTCGAAGCCGCGCTCCGCGACGAGCTCGACCGTGGCGTGCAGCAGTCGCTCCCGGGAACGCCTGCGCAATTCTTCATTGACCGATGCGCTGCGCGGGGACATGCTTGCTCCTGCGTTGACTGGCTCGCGGCCAGTATACTCAGCGCGCCGGACCGCCTGCTCTGGGCGACACGGGGGATCGCCCAGAGCAGGCACCGTCCGAGACGGCGAGCGCCAGCAGCACCGCGCCCAGCAGCCAGCCCGCCAGGACGTCCGAAAACCAGTGGACGCCGAGGTAGATCCGGGTGAAGCCGACCCCGAGGACCGAGACCGCTGCCAAGACGCCGAGCAGGGCCAGGCCCCGGCGGGGGCGGGTGAGCGGGTGGGAGGACGGCCGCGCCGGCCCGCGTGCGACCAGCCACACGAGCAGGCCGCAGACCACCGTCGCGGTCAGGGCGTGCCCCGACGGATAGGCGGCGTAGTCCGCGGAGACGACCGGATCCGGCCAGACAGGCCGCTCCCGCCCCACCAGGAACTTCAGCCCCTGACTCACCGCCGACGCCGCGAGGGTGGCCAGCGCGATCCGCACCGCGCACCGGACCTCGCCCCGCCACCACAGCCACAGGCAGGCCGCGCCCGCCAGGATCCGCATGGTCCACGGGTCCCAGACCCAGTCGCTGAGCACCCGTACCGGCCGGGTGACCCCGGGGTGGGAGACGGCGTAGGAGTGCAGCCCCCGCGCGATCCGGCCGTCGAGGGACATCAGGGGACCCCAGCGGACGGCCACCAAGACCGTCAGCACGATCGCCGCGGCGGACAGCGCGCACACCAGTGGGATCCGCATCCGTACGTGATCGCTCCGCATCGGCCGATCCTCGCACCCGGCCCGGCTCATCCTCGGCAAGAGCGGCGCGCGTTATCCCGGGAGCCCGTGATTCCGGGAGCCCGCGATTCCCGGCGCCGGTAATCCCGGCGCCCGTGATCCCCGGCGCGCGGCCGCCCTCAGGTCAGCGCGCCGAGTCCCGGTCCGAAGGCCACCAGCAGCGGAACCGCCGGAGCCAGCGTCGCCAGGGCCGTCAGTCGCATCCGGCGCACGGCCGACAGCCGGGGCGCGGCCGCCAGCAGCCGCCGGACCCGTTGGGGGACGTGCCCGTGCGGCGCGGGGGACGGGCCGAAGACCCCGCGGTCCTCGTTCAGGCCGATCAGGGCGAGGGCGGTGGTCAGGCGCCCGTACCGCCGCGAGGCCACGTCGTCGGCCGCCAGCTCCACCAGCCGGTGCATCTGCGCCTCGAACGCGGCGAAGACCGGGACCCGGGGGAACCCCCCGGACAGTGCCCGCGAGCAGTGCAGCAGCCAGTCGTGCCGGGCCGCCGCGTGCCCCTGCTCGTGGGCCAGTACGGCGTCCAGCTGACTCCCCTTGAGCCGGCCCAGCGCCGCCGTCGTGACCACCAGCTGCGGAACCGGACCCGGCAGCCACCAGCTGTCGGGCCGCTGCCCCTCCAGGACCACGAGCCGCGCCCCGGTGGCCTGCTCGCCGGGCAACAGCGGGGCCCGCAGCAGCAGTTCAGCGCCCTGAGCCCGCCGTCGGGCACGGGCCCGCAAGATCTCCCGGGCGAGCATCGCTCCGGTCCACAGCCCGCCGCCGGCCAGCGCGACGGCGGTGCCCGCGGCCCAGAGCCCGCCCACGGCGTCCAGCGCGTAGGCGTCGACCACGCCGTGCGGGGCCGGGGCGAACAGGCGGCCCCGCACGGCGTGCCAGGCGGCGGCCGCGCTCAGCAGCATCGACAGGGCGAAGCACAGGAGCACGGCGCCCACCGCGCACTGCCACGCCCACAGGGCCACGACGGGCTCGCGCTCGGGCCATTCGGCCCGGGCCAGCAGGCGGGGCGCGAGCACCGCGGTCAGGGCGCCGAGCAGCAGGAGAACGGCGGGGACCATCATGGGCCCAGCCTAGGAGCGTGCGGCTACCTGCGGGTATGGTCCGGGCCAAGGGTGACGCAGGACACGTTTGGCCGTTCCGTTCCGTCCGCGGCTCCGCGGCCTCACATCGTGAGCAGCATCGCCAACATGCCGATTCCCATGGCGAGTCGGCAGGCACGGATCACTTCCGCCGGTCCGGCGGGGGCGCCGGTGCCGACCGCGGCACCCCCGGCATCCGTGGTGGCCGCGGCGCCCGAGGCGCCGACGGTGACCAGCCGGGCGCCGCCCAGCACCACGTACCCCGCGTAGTAGACGAGCAGCAGGCCGGTGAGCAGCGGCAGCCCGGCGCCCTGCCCGTGGGCGTGGCCCGCGGACCCCGGCGCCGCGTCCGCGCCCGTCCCGGCGGCCAGCGCCATGTAGACCATGGTCAGCGAGCCCACCAGATGGTGAGTGTGGTGCGGGCCCCCGCGCAGCAGCCACAGGGCGTGCAGCGCCGCTCCGCAGAAGACCGCGCCCAGCACGGGCGCCTGCCAGCCGCCGCCCAGCCGCAGCGGCACCGCCATCAGGGCCATGCCGAACCCCATCGCCGCCTCCCCGGCCGCCGCCCCGCCGCCGGCTCTCCCCGCGCGCCGCAGACAGTACGCCCCGCTCACCGCGCAGAGCAGGACGAGGAGCCAGGCGGAGACGGAGGTGGAGAGGGACGTGGCGGGACCGTGCACGGCGGAACCTCCCGGTTCGTCGGCTTCACCGGAAGAGATGCCCCCTTCACACGGCCATCACGCCGGGCGAGGTTAGGCTCTGTGCGACCACCGGAAGACGCATGTCGCATGACCTCGCGTGACCCAGCGCAGAACGGAGCCCTCGATGCCGAGCGCCGCCCCCCAGGCCTTGACCTACCGCAGTGCCGTGGAGGCGGACATCCCGGCGCTCGTGGAGCTCGTGGAATCGGCGTACCGGGGGGATTCGAGCCGCGGCGGCTGGACCACCGAGGCGGACTTCCTGGACGGACAGCGGACCGACGCCGAGGACGTGGCCCGGATCGTCGGCCACCCCGACGGCATGCTCCTCGTCGTGGAGCGCGCCGGCGAGATCGTTTCCTGCTGCCACCTCGAACACCGCGGCGACCACGTCTACTTCGGCATGTTCGCGGTCCGTCCCGGACAGCAGGGCGGCGGGCTGGGCAAGGCGGTCATGCTGGAGGCCGAGCGTCGCGCCCGCGAGCAGTGGGCGGCCAAGGAGATGCGCATGACCGTGATCAACGTACGGGAGGAGCTCATCGCCTTCTACGTGCGCCGCGGTTACGAGCGCACCGGCGAGATGAGCCCCTTCCCCTACGGAGACGAGCGGTTCGGTGTTCCGCTCCGCGACGACCTGGCCTTCGAGCTGCTGGTCAAGACGCTGTAGTCGCGGCGGCGGGACCCACGGGACGGGCCGTCCGTGGGCCGTCCGCCGTGCGGCACTTCGTACGTGCCGCGCGTGCCGTACGCGTTCGCCGGGGATCAGGCGGTGAAGCGGCCCGTGGAGCGGATCTCCGGGAAGTCGGTGAGCACGCCGTCGAGTTCGAGGGCCCGCGCGAGGCGCAGCCGCTCCAGCGTGTTGACCGTCCATCCCGTCACGCGCAGTCCGGCCTCGTGCGCGGCCTCCACGGTGTGCAGGGTGAGGTGGCCGATGTTCAGGGCCACCGTCTCCGCGCCGGCCAGCGCCGCCCGGGCGACGACCTCCGCGGCGTCCGCCGGGGTCTGGTTCGCGTAGAGCACGGTCCGTACGCCCGGCACCAGCCGGGCCGCCTCCACGAGCACCTCGTCGCGGAAGGAGGCCACTTCCACCCGGCCGGTCAGGTCGCGGCTCAGCAGCAGCCGTGCGAAGGTCCCGACGGCGGCGAGGTCGTGGACCTGGATCCGGAGCGGGGCGCGGACCGCGTCGAGGACCTCGTCCAGGACCGGCACGTGCTCGCCGTCCCCGGCGTCCAGCTCGCGCAGTTCGGCCAGGGTCAGGTCGGCGACGGATCCCGAACCGTCGGTGGTCCGGTCGACCTCGGCGTCGTGCAGGACGACGAGGGCGCCGTCCTTGCTGAGCCGCACGTCCAGCGCGACGACGTCCATGCCGGAGCGTTCCGCGCGGACGAACGAGCGCAGCGTGTTCTCCGGTTCGACACCCATGACCCCGCGGTGTCCGATGGTGAGGAAAGTCAAGGTTCTCATCCTTCCGTCGACGGCGGCTCCCCGCGCGGTCGCGGTGTCCCGACCGGCCGCGCGTGATGTGAGGCGCATGCTAGTGCGCCCCGCATGCGATGAAACCGCCTTTGCGGGGCCTCGGCAATGCCGTCCGGCCGCTCCCCGACGGGCCCGCCGGGGGTTGGGAAGCCCCCGGCGCGGCAAGCGTGGTCACCCGGGCGTGGGCGCGTCCCCACCGGCTTGACGTTCCTGCGCGTGCGGGCCCTCCGGGCCGTCCAGGTCCGCGAGCAGGGCGCGCGTCAGCTCCAGTTCGGCCAGGTGCTGGCGTTCGCTCCAGCGCAGGGCGAGCACCGGGAAGGCCCAGTCGGGCTCGGTGGCCGCGTGTGCCATGGCCTCCCGTACGGAGGCCAACTCCTCGGTGGTGCGCTCCAGATGCTCCGTCACCATCGTGCGCAGCCGCTCCGGCTCGGCCAGGTGCCCGAGCCAGACCCGCAGCAGCAGACCGTGCTTGAGCACCGGGGGGCCCGCCTCGGCGACGTCGGAGGCCCAGCCGGCCAGCGCCTCGCGCCCGGCGGGGGTGATGCCGTAGCGGCGCTTGGCCCGCGCCTCCTCGGGTCCGGAGCGCACGGAGGCCGCGTAGCCGAGCTCCTCGAGGCGGCGCAGTTCGGCGTAGATCTGGCTGATGGCCGGGGACCAGTAGAAGAAGCGCAGCGAGGAGTCCGCCCACTTCTTCAGCTCGTAGCCGGTCCGCTCCCCGGGGAAGGAGAGCAGGCCGAGGACCGCCCACGCGGTCGGTGGCAGCTCTTGCTTCTTCGACGTCTGACTACTAGTCATATTCCGAATAGAAGTGAGACCGGGTACGGGACGCAACCCTGGAGGCACCGTGAAATTCTCCGTGATCTTCGAAGCTCAGCTCGCCGACCCGACCGTGGAACGGGAGCACCAAGTCATCCGGGACTGCGTCGAGCAGGCGGTGCTCGCCGAGCGGATGGGGTTCGACCGGATCTGGGCCGTGGAGCACCACTCCTTGAAGTGGTACGCCCACATGAGTGCTCCCGAGATCTTCCTGACCTGGGTGGCGGCCCGGACCAACACCATACGCATCGGCCACGGAGTCGTGTGCATGCCCTTCGCCTTCAACCACCCCGTCCGGGTCGCCGAGCGCGCCGCGATGCTCGACCTGCTCTCCGGTGGGCGGGTCGACCTCGGGGCCGGGCGGGGCGGCACCGTGCAGGAGACCTCGCTGTGCGGGGTGGACAGGGACCGCACCACGGCGGAGGTGGAGGAGGCGCTGCGGATCATCGGGAAGGCCTGGCAGGAGGAGGAACTGGAGTACCACGGGGAGCTCATCGATATCGATCCGCACCCGATCCTGCCGCGGCCGAGCCAGCGGCCCCATCCGCCGCTGTTCCTCGCGTGCAGCCGGGCCGAGACCCTGGTGCAGGCCGCGGAACTGGGGGTCGGGGCGCTCGTGATGGGATTCGCCGGGCCGGAGTCCATCGCGGGGATGCGCTCCGTCTACGACGCCGCGATCGCCGGCCGGGACGGCGGCCGGTTCGTCTCGACGGCCGTCAACGACCACTTCTCGGTGCTCTGCCCGACGATCGTGCTCGACGACCCGGAGGAGGCGCGGCGGATCGGGATCCGGGGGCAGCGGTTCTTCGCGCAGTCGATCGGCCACTGGTACGGCGGGGCCGGGGTGCCGGACGAAGCGGTGGTTGCGGGTGCCGACGAGGGGGCGGAGATGCGCAGGGCGGCCGAGCAGGTGGTGGCCCGGCTGCACGAGCAGGACATCCCGGTACGGCCGACCGCGACGGCCACCTTCAACGCGGACCACGCCTACGGCAGCGCGGACGAGGCGATCGCGTACGTGGAGCGGCTCCGGGAGGCGGGGGCCGACGAGATCATGTGCCTGATACAGATGGGCACCGTGCCGCAGGCGGCCTGTCTGGAGACCCTGCGCCAGTGGGGCGAGAAGGTCATCCCGCACTTCGCGAACCAGCGGGCGTAGGGCCGCGATGACGGATCCGATGACCGCCGGGGCCGGCCGGGCGGATGGGGTCGACGGGGCCGACGGGGCCGACGGGGCCGACGGGGCCCGCGGGGCTGGTGGGGCCATCGGGTGGGGCGGGGCCGGTGGGGGCGACCGGCTCGATCCCGCCGCGCGGCCCTATGCCGACGCGCTGGCCTCACTCTTTCCCGACCTCGGCGGGCGCGTCACCGATGCCGACGAGGCCCGTCGGATCCTCGCCGCGGTGCCCGCGACGGCCCGGCCGGCCGTCGTGGGGGCCGTGGAGGACCGGGAGGTCCCCGGGCCGGCCGGGGCGCCGCCGGTCCCCGTACGCGTCTATTACCCGGACCCCGAGCGGTGGCCCGGTCCCCGGCCGACCGTGGTGTTCTGCCACGGCGGCGGCTGGGACCTCGGCGACCTCGACGGCTACGACGCCACCGCGCGGGCTCTGTGCCGGGCCTCCGGCGCCGTGCTGGTCTCCGTGGACTACCGGCGGGCGCCCGAGGCCCGCTTCCCCGCCGCCGTCCACGACGCGTACGCCGCCCTGTGCTGGGCGGCCGCGCACCTCGACGAGCTCGGCGGGGATCCGGACGCCCTGGTCGTGGCCGGCGACAGCGCGGGCGGGAACCTCGCCGCCGCCTGCTGCCTGCTGGCGCGTGACCACGGGGGCCCCGCCGTCGCGCTCCAGGTGCTGATCTATCCCTGTCTGGACGCCGCGCAGGACACCGGTTCCTACCGGAGCAACGCCGAGGGGTACTTCCTGACCGCCGCGCACCTGCGCTGGTTCTGGGAGCAGTACCTCGGCCCCGACGGCGACGGCGGCCATCCGCTGGCCTCCCCGCTCGCCGGGGACCCGCACGGGCTGCCACCCGCCCACGTGGTGGTCGCCGGTTGCGATCCGCTGCGGGACGAGGGGGAGGCGTACCACCACCGGCTGCTCGGCGCCGGGGTCCGTTCGGCCCTTGACTCCCACCCCGGGATGTTCCACGGATTCCTCGCGCTGACCGGAGTGCTCCCCGAGGCCCGCCAGGCCTTGGCGCGCCTGGGCGAAGCAATCGTCTCCACGCACGAGAACGGGAAGACTTCCCGTGAAACTGGGGGTGACGCAGGATAATTTCCCGGATCTCCTCTTGAGTGGAAGAGCCTCACCCGCTTACGCTGTGCCGACGTGAGGTTCTCCTGTGGAGGAAGTGACATGACGGAAACTCTTGTGCCGGGTATCGGCGGTGCCGTGATAACCGCCGGTGTACGGGTGGTCGACCACCCGGCGTGGCCCGAGCTCAAGGCCGCCGTGGAGGAGATCCGGCCCTGGCAGTCGGCCGACGGCTCCATCGACTTCGAGGCCGAGGGTGAGCACGCCCGTGCCACCGTCAAGGCCGCGGTCGAGCGCGTGATCGAGGGCATCGAGGCGCTGTCGCCGCTGCTCCCGCACGCGGCCGCGTACCACCGCGCCCTCGTCGGCGACCTGCGCAAGTGGGCCGACGGCGGCTTCGGCGTGCCGGACTTCCTCGACTCCCTGCTGTCCTTCGCCCCGGCCGCCGAGCGCGCCGACGGGCTCCAGCACCTCGTGGTCTTCCCGATGTACACCCAGAACGGCAACCCGGACCGCAACCTCGAAGCCGTCGTGCTGAAGATGGTGTGGCCCGAGTGGCTCTCCGAGCTGGAGCGCACCCGGTACGACAACCCGCTCTTCCTCGGCATCACCTTCGAGGACTTCACCCCGGGCTACGACACCCACTCCGCGGTGCTCTTCCCGGAGACCATCGCGGTGCGCGAGGCCCCCGAGCGCTTCACCTGGGGCGGTATCTTCTGCGACCGCGAGGCCGCCCGCTACCGCAAGGTCACCGAGGCCGCCGTGGACATCCTGGGCATCGAGCTGCCCGAGGACATCGCCCGGATGGTCGAGGACCAGGACCGCTGCGAGAAGGCCTTCGTCCTGTGGGACATGGTCCACGACCGCACCCACAGCCACGGCGACCTGCCGTTCGACCCCTTCATGATCAAGCAGCGCCAGCCGTTCTGGATGTACGGCCTCGAAGAGCTGCGCTGCGACCTCACCGCCTTCAAGGAGGCCGTGAAGCTGGAGTCCGAGGGTAACGAGCACGGCCGCGACGTGCAGTACGCCGTCCTCTTCGACCGGATGTTCCGCTTCCCGGTCTCCGGCGACCGCAACCGCAACTACGACGGCCTCGGCGGCCAGCTCCTCTTCGCGTACCTCCACAAGCACGACGTCGTGCGCTGGACGGACAACAAGCTGAAGATCGACTGGATGCGCGCCCCGCAGGTCACCAACCAGCTGTGTGCCGACATCGAGAACCTCTACCGGGCCGGCATCGACCGCCCGAAGCTCGTCCACTGGTTCAAGGCGTACGACCTGGTCGCCGAGTACCTCGCCCCCCACCCGGGCTCCAAGTGGGCCAAGGGTCCCGACGCCCTGGACCTGACGCAGCCGCCGCGCAAGCTCGTGGACGACGTGCTTCCGGACGAGTTTCCGCTGAGCATGTTCTATGAGGCCCTGGCCAAGAAGCTCAAGGGCGTGATCGCCTCGACCAAGGGCATCACGGCAGGGAACGCCGCGGAACGCGAGACCGCCGCGCGGGTCGCCGCGTGAGCGCTCGCCCACAGGAGGCTGCACAGATGAACGGCTCCGGTAACGGGAACGGGAAGCTCCACGGGGCGGTAGTGGCGGTGGCGGGGGCCGGCGGGCCCGCCGGCCGCGCCACCCTGCTCCGCCTCGCCGAGGCGGGAGCCGTGGTCATCGCGTCCGACGCCGACGCGGCCCGCCTCGCCGAGGCGGTGGACGCCGCGCGCTACGCCCATGGCGGCGCCACCATCACCGGTGACACCGTCGACCTGCTCGACCTGGAGGCCACCAAGGCCTGGGCCGAGCAGACCGAGAAGGAGTTCGGCCGCATCGACGGCCTGGTCCACCTCGTCGGCGGCTGGCGCGGCAGCAAGACCTTCACCGACGTGGACCTCGCGGACTGGGACTTCCTGGAGAAGCTCCTCATCCGCACCGTCCAGCACACCTCGCTCGCCTTCCACGACGGGCTGCTGCGCAGCGACCGCGGACGCTACGTCCTGGTCAGCCAGTCCGGTGCGCACAAGCCGGTCGCCAACAACGCCGCGTACAACGCGGGCAAGGCGGCGGCCGAGGCCTGGACGCTCGCGATGGCGGATTCCTTCCGCAAGGCGGGTGGCGAGGACGGTCCGCAGGCCGCTGCTGCGATCCTGGTGATCAAGGCATTGGTACACGACGCGATGCGCGCCGAGCGTCCCACTGCGAAGTTCGCGGGCTTCACCGACGTCAAGGAGCTGGCCGAGGCCATCGCCGGCGTCTGGGAGCGGCCCGCCACCGATGTGAACGGACAGCGCCTGTGGCTCACCCCCCAACCGTGAAGACCGGTGCCGTGAAGACCGCGATACGCAAGTCAGCCGCGCAGACCGACGCCCGCCGGCACCACGACCCGGCGGTGCGCGGTTTCGCGAGCGACAACTACGCCGGGATCCACCCGGAGATCCTCGCGGCCATCGCGCTCGCCAACGGGGGCCACCAGGTCTCCTACGGCGACGACGAGTACACCGAGAACCTGCAGCAGGTCTTCCGCGGTCACTTCGGCCCGCACGCCGAGGCCTACCCGGTCTTCAACGGCACCGGCGCCAACGTGACCGCCCTGCAGGCGCTCACCGACCGCTGGGGCGCCGTGATCTGCGCCGAGTCGGCGCACATCAACGTCGATGAGGGCGGTGCGCCCGAGCGGATGGCGGGCCTCAAGCTGCTCACCGTCCCCACGCCGGACGGCAAGCTCACCCCCGAGCTCATCGACCGGCAGGCCTGGGGCTGGGAGGACGAGCACCGGGCGATGCCGCAGGTCGTCTCGATCACCCAGAACACCGAGCTCGGCACGGTCTACACCGTGGACGAGGTACGCGCGATCTGCGAGCACGCGCACGCCAAGGGCATGAAGGTCCACCTCGACGGTGCCCGGATAGCCAACGCCGCGGCCTCGCTCGACGTACCGATGCGCAGCTTCACCAACGCGGTCGGCGTGGACGTGCTGTCCTACGGCGGCACCAAGAACGGCATGATGGCCGGCGAGGCCGTCGTGGTGCTGAACCCGGACTCCGTCCGGCAGATGAAGCACATCCGCAAGATGTCGATGCAGCTCGCCTCCAAGATGCGCTTCGTGTCAGTACAGCTCGAAGCGCTGCTCGCGAAGGACCTGTGGCTGCGCAACGCCCGCCACGCCAACGCGATGGCGCAGCGGCTGGCGGCCGGAGTGCGGGAGACCGACGGGGTGGAGATCCTCTACCCGGTGCAGGCCAACGCCGTGTTCGCACGGCTCCCGCACGAGGTCTCGCGGCGGCTGCAGGAGCGCTACCGCTTCTACTTCTGGGACGAGATCGCGGGCGACGTCCGCTGGATGTGCAGCTACGACACCCAGGAGGAGGACGTGGACGGCTTCCTCCAGGCCCTCAAGGAAGAGCTGGCCCGCTAGACCCGCCGGCCGTCCTCGCGTTCCACGTCATAAATCTATAGGCATGCAGTCAAATGCATGAGTATGCTCCTGGATCATGGAATTGATCCAGGAGCATACTGACCTTGCCGCCTATCTGGCCGCCGATGACGTGGTCGATCACGGGCATCCACTGGTGGAAGAGACCGCCGACGCCCTCTGGACCGCCACAGGCGATGCATATTCATACGCCAAAGCGGCCTTCGAATTCGTCCGTGACACCATCCCGCACTCCGCCGACTCCGGCGACGACCGCGTCGCCTGGCGCGCCTCGGACGTCCTCGGTACGCGCAACGGGATCTGCTACGCCAAGGCGCACGCGCTGACCGCGCTGCTGCGCGCCCGGGGCATCCCGGCCGGCCTCTGCTATCAGCTGCTGGGCGACGACGACGGAGCCGACCTCGTCCTCCACGGCCTCGTCGCACTGCGCCTGCCCGACGGCGAGGACTGGTCCCGGGTGGACCCCCGGGGCAACAAGCCCGGCGTGGACGCCCAGTTCACCCTGGACCGCGAACAACTCGCCTTCCCCGTCCGCCCGGAGCTCGGCGAGATCGACTACCCCGGGCTGTACGCGGCCGCGCACCCGGCCACCCTCAAGGCGCTCCAGGAGTCCGCGAACCGGGCGCAGTTGTGGCGGAACCTGCCGACGGGGCTGTAGCCGACGGGTCGGCGACCGCGGAGTCGGCGGCCGCGGCCGGCTCCCGGTCGGGGCCGCGCGCCGCCACCGCGGTGTGCAGCAGGGCCGCGGCCAGTTGCAGGGCGGCGATCGCCAGGACCAGGATCCAGGGCGGTGCGTCGGCGGCGAGCCCCACGAGGGCGGCGCCCGTGGACGCGGCCGTCACCTTCAGCCCGGCGCCGAGCGTGAACACCTGGGTCCGGGTCCCGTCGGGTGCGAACTCCGAGCGGATCCGCAGGGTGGCCGTCAGCAGCGGCCCGTCGCACACCCCCGCCGCGGCGAACGCCACGGCCGCGAGCGGGAGGGACGGGGTGAAGGCCGCCACCGTCAGCGCCACCCCCGTCGCCGCCATGGCCCAGCGGGCGAGCCGGCCCGGGGGGACGGTCGTGATCCTGCCCAGCGTCAGGGAGCCCGTGAGGGCGCCCAGGGCGAATGCGGTCATCAGTACGCCGCCGCCGCCCGGGCTGCCGAGCGAGGTCGCCAGGAGGACCGAGGTCACGGTGAGCGCCCCGAGGCCCAGGAAGGCAAGGGTCGTGGCCGAGGTGATGGCCCGCAGCTGCCGGATCCGCCACAGGGCGGCCAGCCCGGCGCCCATCCCGACCCGGGGCGCGCCGGGGCCCGGCTCCCGGCTTCCGTGCGGACTCCCGTACGGAAGGGTGGCGGCCAGCGCCGCCGCCAGCGCGCCGGACGCGGCCAGGAGCCCCATCGCGGGCCCGGCCGAACCGAAGGCCGCGACGAGGCTCACGGCCGCCGGGGCGGTCACCGCCGCGCCGTTGTAGGTGGAGGCGTCCCAGCCGTACGCCCGGTCGCGCGCGGGGCCGGCCGGAACCAGGCCCGCCACCAGGCTCGACAGCCCGCCCGTCACCATCGGCCCGCAGGAGCCGCCGAGCACCGCCACCGCGAGCACCACGGGCGTCGGAGCCCGTCCGAGCAGCAACGCCAGGGCCGCCACGGCCGTGGTGAAACCCGCCAGGGCGCCCACGTGGAAGAGGCGGGGCCGGCGCGACCTGGCCGCGGCGGCGCCCGCGAGCGGAGCCGCGAGCACGTGCGGGGCCAGCCAGGCGGTCAGGACGAACGCGCCGTGGGCGGCGCTCCCGGTGCGCTGGAGGGCGAGCAGCACGACGGCCATGCCCATGCCCTCGGAGGCGAAGCGCGCCGCCAGTGCGGCGGCCAAGTACCGTCCGAGCCCCGGCATTCCGGCCCCTTTCGCCTTGTGTCCGGATGACGTGGCAGAAGGATGCGAGGTTACGTCATACGGGTGTAGGGCGAAAGCATCGCGATTTTCGGTCAATAGGAAACTTTCCTGTCTGACATCGTTGTCAGCGCGGCGCGGGCATGCGTATCTTCGGCCGCAGGATTCCCCCCACGGAACCCCCCCACGGAACCCCCGATCCCCCCACGGACCCTCCGAAGGAAGGCGCTTCATGCGTTACGGAGTCCCCGCCGGGCTGCTCGCCGCGGCCCTCGGCCTGGTCGCGGCGCTGACCCTCGCCCCCACCTCCGCCGCCGTCACCCCGGACACCCCCACCCCCGCCGTACTCGCCGCCGCCCCCACGGCCTTCGCCCACCCCGGGGTCCTGAACAGTCGCGCCCAACTGGACTTCGTACGGGCCAAGGTGCAGGCAGGGCAGCAGCCGTGGAAGGCGGCGTTCGACGACATGCTCGCGAGCCGGTACGGCTCGCTGTCCCGGACGCCCAAGCCGCGCGAGATCGTCGAATGCGGCTCCTTCTCCAACCCCAACCTCGGCTGCACCGAAGAGCGGGAGGACGCGATAGCCGCGTACACCGACGCGCTCGCCTGGTACATCACCCGCGACGCCCGGTACGCGAAGAAGTCGATCGAGCTGATGGACGCCTGGTCCGCGCGGATCAAGGACCACACCAACAGCAACGCCCCGCTGCAGAGCGGCTGGGCGGGCTCCACCTGGCCGCGCGCGGCCGAGATCGTCAAGCACACCTACACCGGCGGCTGGCCGAACCAGGGGCGCTTCGCCACGATGCTGCGCGAGGTCTACCTGCCCGAGGTGATCGGCGGCAAGCCGAACAGCAACGGCAACTGGGAACTGATCATGATGGACGCCGCCGTCGGGATCTCCGTCCACCTCGACGACCGCGCGAGCTACGACAAGGCGCTGACGGTCTACCTCGGCCGGGTGCCCGCCTACTTCTACCTGGCCTCCGATGGGCCGCAGCCCGCGTACCCGCCTCGCTCCACGATCGACACCAGGAGCGAGCTGATCGACTACTGGCACGGCCAGAGCACCTTCGTGGACGGCCTGGCGCAGGAGACCTGCCGGGACTTCGGCCACACCGGCATGGGCATCGCGGCGGCCATGCACGTGGCGGAGACCTCGCGCATCCAAGGGCGCGACCTGTACCCGGAGTTCAAGGACCGGTTCCGGCACGCGCTGGGCTTCCACGCCAAGTACGAACTCGGTGAGGCCGTGCCCTCCTGGCTGTGCGGCGGGAGCCTGACCAAGGGCCTGGGTCCGGCCACCGAGGTCGGCTACAACGCGCTGCACACCCGGCTCGGCGTCACGATGGAGAACACCCGCCGGCTCACCGAGGGCCGCCGACCGGCGGGAACCGAGAACCACTTCGAGGCGTGGGAGACGCTGACCCACGCGGAGAACCCGAACTGACGCACCCGCGACACCGCGGAGTGCGACACCGAGCGAGTACGACACCGAGCGAGTGCGGCCCCGCCCGATGGGCGGGGCCGCACTCGCTCGCCGTGAGAACGGGCCTCAGCCGGCTTCCTTGACCTGCGCCGGGGTCGGCGCGGTGCCGCCGAGGTGGGCCGGCAGCCACCAGGAGTCCTCGGCGCCCTTGGGCTTGGCCGGGTAGGCGGCCTGGGCGGCGTCCAGCAGCTCCTGTACGCGCTCGCGCAGCCGGCGGGTGATGGCGCCGGCGTACTGGTCGGCGGGCGCCTCCAGCGGTTCGCCCACCCGCATCGTCACCGGGATGTGGCTGCGCTTGAGGTCCTTGGGGCGACCCTTGGTCCACATCCGCTGCGTTCCCCACAGCGCCACCGGGATCAGCGGGACACCGGCCTCCTGGGCCATGCGCGCCGCACCGGACTTGAAGCTCTTGAGCGTGAAGGACTGGGAGATCGTCGCCTCGGGGAACACGCCGATGATCTCGCCGGAGCGCAGCGAGTCGAGCGCGTGCTGGTAGGCCGTCTCGCCCTGGGAGCGGTCCACGGGGATGTGCTTCATGGCGCGCATCAGGGGACCGGACACCTTGTGCCGGAACACCGACTCCTTCGCCATGAAGCGGACGAGCCGCTTCTGCGGGCGCGCGGTCAGCCCGGCGAAGATGAAGTCGAGGTAGCCGATGTGGTTCGAGACCAGGACGGCCCCGCCCTTGCGCGGGATGTTCTCGGTGCCCTTCATGTCGATGCGGACGTCGAGCGCACGGAAGAGGGTGTGCGCGGCACCGATAACCGGGGGGTAGACGAGCTCAGCCATGGTGGGGAGACCCCGCTTTCTGCCTGGAGGTGCTCCCGGCCGGAAGTTACGGCAGCGTAGGTACGCGGCCATGGGGATCGTGCCCCATACGGGAGCCGCAGGCCAGCCCAGGCGCCCGTGCCCGGCGAGATTCTCGTCACGCCGGGAATGCGGCGGGTCCGCGGGGCGCTCCGATCAGCGTACGACCGTACCGGGATGATGGACGAGCGGCCGGACGGGCCGGGTGACGGCGGAGACGGGGGACCGGGTGCGCGCAGGCGAGCGGGACGATGGCGCGGGCAAGGGCTCGGGCACGGGCGAGAGCGAGAGCGCGTGCCGGCTGGGTGCCGCCGAGCTGGGTGCGGAGCCGGGGGAGCGGGCGACGCTCGTCCAGTTCTCCAGCGCCTTCTGCCAGCCCTGCCGGGCCACCCGGCGGATCCTGGACGAGGTCGCGGCCATGGTCGGGGGCGTCCGGCACATCGAGATCGACGCCGAGAAGAACCTGGACCTCGTACGGGTCCTGGGCATCGAGAAGACCCCGACCGTACTGGTCCTGGACGGGGCCGGACGGATCGTGCGGCGGGCCGTCGGCATGCCGCGCAAGGCGGACGTGATCGCCGCCCTGGGCGCCGCCGTGTGACGCCGGGCGCGTCCGGTGAGCCGGTACACACGTCCGCACGCAGCGTGACGCGCCCTACATCTGCCCGTTGAGGCTTGACTGTGTACACGAGAGATCGCCAGGCTTGCGATATGCGGTATGAACTCCTGCTTTACGGACGGGGCACCTTCTGATGACGGCTCCGACAGCTCCGTCCCCGCGGGCCGGCGCCGGCCTGCCCGGCTCGCCCGCGCTGCTGCGCTCGGTGTTCCGCCGGCACGCCGCGGGCGTCGCCGTGATCACTGCCGAGAGCGGCGGCCGGCCGGCCGGTTTCACCGCCACCTCGCTCAACTCGGTCTCCGCCGACCCCCCGCTGCTGTCGTTCACCATCGGCACCGGGTCCTCCAGCTGGCCCGCGATACGGGACTCCGAGCACCTCGGGGTCCACATACTCGGCGAGCACCAGGGGGAGTTGGCCGGCCTGTTCGCCCGCAACGGAGCCGACCGCTTCGGGCCCGCCACCGACTGGGCGCCCGGCCCGCACGGTGTGCCGGTCCTGGGCGGAGTCCTGGCCTGGCTGGTGTGCCGGGTCGTGGCGCGGGTTCCGGCCGGCGAGCACCGGGTGATCATCGCGGAGGCGGTGGCCGGGGACCCGGCGGGGGACCCCGTGGGGGATCCGGGCGGCGAGGCCCGTCCGCTGCTGTACCACCAGGGGCGCTTCAACGCGTTGCGGGACTGAATCGTCCCTGCTGGGGCCGGTTCCGCCGGCGTTGGCCAGATCACAGTTCACCGGCCTTGCAACCTGGCGGCACCCGCTGTGTACTGACGAGTAACATTCCTGACGGGGCGCGGGTCGCCCCGGCGGGAACGGCCCGAGATGGCGCCTATGCTGCCTGAACAAGGCGGTACCAGAAATGTCGATGCGGTAGGAGAGCCGGCGTGAGCCTGAGGATCGTTGTCTGTGTGAAGTACGTGCCCGACGCCACTGGCGACCGGCAGTTCACCGAAGACCTGACCGTCAACCGTGACGACGTCGACGGCCTGCTGTCGGAGCTCGACGAGTACGCCGTCGAGCAGGCGCTGCAGATCGCCGACGAGGCCGACGACGCGGAGATCACCGTCCTGACGGTGGGCCCCGAGGACGCGAAGGACGCGCTGCGCAAGGCGCTGTCGATGGGTGCCGACAAGGCCATCCACGTCGAGGACGACGACCTGCACGGCAGTGACGTCATGGCCACCTCGCTGGTGCTCGCCAAGGCGATCGAGAAGGCCGGTTACGACCTGGTCATCACCGGCATGGCCTCGACCGACGGCACCATGGGCGTCCTCCCGGCGATCCTGGCCGAGCGCCTGGGCGTCCCGCAGGTCACCCTGCTCTCCGAGGTCAAGGTCGAGGACGGTGTCGTCACCGGCCGCCGCGACGGTGACACCGCGAGCGAGCAGCTCCAGGCCTCCCTCCCGGCGCTCGTCTCGGTGACGGACCAGTCGGGCGAGGCCCGCTACCCGTCCTTCAAGGGCATCATGGCCGCCAAGAAGAAGCCGGTGGAGTCCTGGGACCTGGAGGAGCTGGAGATCGAGTCCGACGAGGTCGGTCTCGAAGGCTCCTGGACCGCGGTCGACTCCGCGACCCAGCGTCCGGCCCGCACCGCCGGCACGATCGTCAAGGACGAGGGCGAGGGCGGCAAGTCGCTGGCCGAGTTCCTGGCCGGCCAGAAGTTCATCTAAGAGCTTCGGCCCCTCTCACAACGCCCCCTGACTACTTCGCATTCGCAGGAGCATCCCCAATGGCTGAAGTCCTCGTCTACGTCGACCACGTC
Organism: Streptomyces sp. NPDC002886; assembly: GCF_042888445.1. Lineage (NCBI taxonomy): Bacteria > Bacillati > Actinomycetota > Actinomycetes > Kitasatosporales > Streptomycetaceae > Streptomyces > Streptomyces sp. NPDC002886. Next base: position 774,788 of record NZ_JBIAPV010000004.1, on the reverse strand, counting down.
GACGGCGCCGTCCGCAAGCCCACCCTCGAACTGCTGACGCTGGCCCGCCGCATCGGCGAGCCCGTCGCCGTCGCCCTCGGCAACGGCGCCGAGGCCACCGCCGCCGTGCTCGCCGAGCACGGCGCCGTCAAGGTCCTCACCGCCGACGCCCCGGAGTTCTCCGACTATCTCGTCGTACCGAAGGTGGACGCGCTCCAGGCCGCGTACGACGCCGTGTCCCCGGCGGCCGTACTGCTCCCCTCCTCCGCGGAGAACAAGGAGATCGGCGCCCGCCTGGCCGTCCGCATCGGCTCCGGCATCATCACCGACGCCACCGACCTGGAGGCGGGTGACGAGGGCCCGGTCGCGACGCAGGCCGCCTTCGCCGCGTCCTTCAGCACCAAGTCCCGCGTCTCCAAGGGCACCCCGGTCATCACCGTGAAGCCCAACTCGGCCCCGGTCGAGGCCGCTCCGGCCGCCGGCGCCGTCGAGGCGCTCGCCGTCACCTTCGGCGCCCTGGCCACCGGCACCAAGGTCACCTCCCGCACCCCGCGCGAGTCGACCGGCCGCCCCGAGCTGACCGAGGCCGCGATCGTGGTCTCCGGCGGCCGCGGCGTCAACGGCGCCGAGAACTTCCACATCATCGAGGCCCTCGCGGACTCCCTCGGTGCGGCCGTCGGCGCCTCGCGCGCCGCCGTGGACGCCGGCTGGTACCCGCACTCCAACCAGGTCGGCCAGACCGGCAAGTCGGTCTCCCCGCAGCTGTACATCGCCTCCGGCATCTCGGGCGCGATCCAGCACCGCGCCGGCATGCAGACGTCCAAGACGATCGTCGCGATCAACAAGGACGCCGAGGCCCCGATCTTCGACCTCGTCGACTACGGCGTGGTCGGCGACCTCTTCGCGGTCGTCCCCCAGCTGACCGACGAGATCAAGGCGCGCAAGGGCTAAAACCCTGTCGCAGGCGTTGACCTGCGAGTAAGTGGTCTCCGGGGCCGTGTGGTGTTTCTCACCGCACGGCCCCGAGTCGTTTGTCCAGGACGGCGGAGGGACCATTGACTGAGCGGAACCCCGTGACTAAATTCTGTAATGCGGATCTAAGATTCCGTGAAGCGGAAAAGAGGAGAGTGCACGATGGGTCAGCAGGAGAAGGTGGCGACGAGCCTCGCAGGCGCGGTCAGCGAGGGCATCAGCGCTTCCCTCAAGCCGGTGGACGCGGAACTCGCGCGCCACTACCCGGGCGACCCCGGCACCCGTCAGCCCATCCACACGGTCTACGTGCCCGGTGACGTCTTCGCCGCGGACACCATCCGTACCTGGGGCGACCAGGCCCTCGCGGCCCTCGACGAGCACGCCCCGGACGCCGCCACCTTCGCCAAGGTACTCGGCATCTCCGACGAGCTGGCCGTACCGGTCTACGACCGCGTCCGCGCCAAGCTCGCCTCCGAGCCCATCGAGGACCTGCGCGTCGACTTCGAGGACGGCTTCGGCGTCCGCTCCGACGAGGAGGAGGACCAGGCCGCGGCCCGCGCCGCCCGCCTCGTCGCCGAAGCCTTCTCCAACGGCACGAACGCCCCGTACATGGGCATCCGGATGAAGTGCATGGAGTCCAACGTCCGCGACCGCGGCATCCGGACCACCGACATCTTCCTCTCGGGCCTGCTCGCGCACGGCGGCCTGCCCGAGGGCCTGGTCCTGACCCTGCCCAAGGTCACCTACCCCGAGCAGGTCACGGCCTTCGTGCAGCTGCTGGAGGCCTTCGAGACCGCCCGCGGCCTGCGCCCGGGCCGGATCGGCTTCGAGATCCAGATCGAGACCAGCCAGTCCATCCTGGCCTCCGACGGCACCGCCGCGGTCGCCCGGATGATCGAGGCCTCCAAGGGCCGCGCCACCGGCCTGCACTACGGCACCTTCGACTACAGCGCCTGCGTCGGCGTCTCCGCCGCGTACCAGTCGAGCGACCACCCCGCCGCCGACCACGCCAAGGCGATCATGCAGGTCGCGGCCGCCGGTACCGGCGTACGCGTCTCCGACGGCTCGACCAACGTCCTGCCGATCGGCACCACGGAGCATGTCCACGAGGCCTGGAAGCTCCACTACGGCCTCACCCGCCGCGCCCTGGCCCGTGCCTACTACCAGGGCTGGGACATGCACCCGGCGCACCTGCCCACCCGCTACGCGGCCGTCTTCGTCTTCTACCGCGAGGGCCTCGAAACGGCCGCCGCGCGTCTGAAGGCGTACGTCGCCAAGATCGAGGGCGACGTCATGGACGAGCCCGCCACCGCGAAGGCCCTGGCCGGCTACCTGGTCCGCGGCCTGGACTGCGGCGCCGTCGGCGCCGACGAGGTCACCGCCCTGACCGGCCTGACCCGCGCGGAACTCGACGCCTTCGCCATCCCGCGCCGCTCGGCGACGCTGACGGCGACCAACTGAGGCGAGTAGCCCCCGAACAAGGCCCGGCCGGTCTGCCCCCGGCCGGGCCTTCGGCATCTCAGGGCCCGGCCTCGGATCACCGGGGCCGGGCCCTCGGTGTGTGCGGGGTCGGCAGGAGCCAGCAGCGCAGGGTGCCGTCGTCCCCGGAGGAGGCCAGCAGGCTCCCGTCGGGGGAGAAGGCGACTCCGCGGACCGCTCCGCCGTGACCGGTCAGCGGCAAGGCGGTGGTGGCCTCGCCCGTGTCAGGGTCCCAGAGCTGCACGGTGCCGTCCGCACCCGCGCCGGCCAGCCGGTCCCCCAGCGGGGAGAAGGCCAGGTCGTACACGGCCCCGGCATGCCCCGGGAGGCGACGGCTGGGGGGAGCCGGGACACTCAGGTCCCACAACAGGATGTGTCCGTCGGCGTCGCCGGTCGCCAGCCGGCGGCCGTCCGGAGAGAAGGCCATGGCACAGACGGTGCTGGAGTGAGCCGCCAGCTCCAGGTCAGATCCTTCCGGGGAGGCCGGAAACCACAGGAATACCCGCTCGCCCACGGCTGCGGCCAGCACGTCCTCGTTCGGGGATGCGGCGAGGGTGGACACGTCTGACAGGCCGGAAGAAATGAGCAAGGTTGCCCTCCGGCCGCCGGACCAGTCCAGGACCGCTACCCGACCTTCGAACCCGATCGAGATCGTCTGCCGCGCCGCGGCGCGGAACACGACGTGCCGTACCAGTGACACGGGGTGGTGGGGCGGTCCGCCGGGTGTCCACAGCCGGGCGGGCTCGCCATAGGAGGGGAACTCCAGCCCCCAGGTGGCCACGTCGGTCGGCACGGACAGGGACTCGGACACCTGGACGCGTTCCGCCGGATCCCACGTGAGGATCCGGTTGTCCTCAGAGTGGACGAGGAGCCGGGTACTGTCCGGCGAGAAGGCCAGCCTGCGCAGAGCGACTCCGCTGTCCGTCGACAGGGCGGGCAGCGCCACGGCGTGACGGGTGCGCAGGGCGGATGCGAGGGCTTGTGCCGCGAGGGGCGCAGAAGGCGAGGGTGGCGCGTCCGGCTCGGCGTGGTAGATCACCAGGGTGTCGGTCTCGCCGCAGACGGCGAGCATGCGGCCGTCGGGGGACACGGCCAACCGGTCGAACGGACCCTTGTGCCCCTCCAGGGGCGGTCCCAGGAGAGCACCGGTCGAAGGGTCCCAGAGGCGTACGGTGCCGTGGTCGCGGAGGGTGGCCAGCAGGCGGCCGTCCCGGGAGAAGGCCGTGCTGTCCCCACGGCCCGCAGCTGTGGGCAGCTTGTACGCGACGGTGCCGGTCGCGGTGTCCCACAGCAGGGTCTCTTCCCTGGAAGTCGTGGCCAGCAAGGCCCCGTCGGCGGAGAACGCGGCCCCGATGGTCTCCGTGATCTTCTCGACGAGGGGTCTGCCGATGCTCCTACCGGTCGGCAGGTCCCACAGGTACAGCGTGCTCTTGGTCCTGAGCGCGGCCAGGATGCCATCGTCGGAACGGCAGAACATCGCCTTGATCTCGCCGATGAGAGGTGATCCGGCGGGCTCGCCGGTCGTCATGTCCCACCGGTGGACGACAGCGTCGTCGGCTGTGACCAGTGTCCGGCCGTCCGTCGTGAAGGCGACCAAGTCGACGCAGCTGTCGTGGCCGAGCAGGGGCGGCCCCGCCCGCTGGAATGTCTCGGTATCCCACAGGGTGACCGTGCCGCCGTCGTCACCGACGGCCAGGAGGCGGCCACTGGGAGAGAACGCCAATGCGTGGGCCACGCATGCGCCTTCGAGCAGGCCGACGGGGACTCCGAGGACGGGATCCCACAGTTGAACCGCCGAACTCTCTGCGTTCTCCCCGTGTTCTCCGGACACGGCGAGGATCCGGCCGTCGGGGGAGAATGCCGCACACCAGTTGTTGTCCGCCCGGGTAGTGAGCACATGGGCCACGGCGAAGCCGGTCTCGCCGACGGGAGCGGGTGAGGGCCCCGGAAGGGGGACTCGCTGTGTGCTGAGGGGTACGGGAGCCGGGGAGCGCCGGACCGGATCCAGGGCGGCCAGTTCGCGCCAGCGCCGGCGCCAGGGTTCCAGCTCGGGGGAGTTGTGCGGTGGGACGGGCCGTTCCTGCCCGAACTCGTCGTACGAGTGGAGGATCCGGACCAGGCCCATGAGGCGGTCCAGGCCTGGAAGGCGGTCCCCGCGGAACGCGTCGCTCTGGGTGGACACGGGAAGCCGGATGCCGGTCTGGGACTTCGCCGCACGCGCGGCCAGTTCACGGTAGGACGGCTTGCCTCGGTCGAGTCGCAGTCGACGCAAGTCCGCCGCGAACGACTCCAGTTCTTCGCTGAATACGCGCACGCTGTCCATCACCGCACAGGTTAGGGCCGTGCCGGGCGCTCCGCCGGACGATCCCGAACAGTGCCGGTCAGTGCCGGTCAGCGCTCGTGTTCGGCGGTGTTCGGAGGCGGTCCGGGTCGTTCGGTCCGGGCGGTGCGTGGGGACGCAGGGCGGTGCAATCGGGGCATGACCACACCTTCGGACCCCGAACCGTCCTTCCTGAGCCTGCACACCGCAGTCGTGCTCCTCGGCGCCCTGTTCGCCGGCTTCGTCACCAGCGGGCTGAGCTCCCTCGGCGGCGTGCACCCGGCCCTGTCCGTCCTCGCCGGGCTCGGCGCCGCGGGCGGGGCCGTGCCCGTGCTGCGGAGTCTCATCCGCTGACCGGGGGGATCTCGCCCGAGCCGCGGGGGATCAGGCGGGTGGGGAGTTCGATGCGGGACGGGGGGAGGTCGGCGCCCGACAGGCGTTGGAAGAGGCGGTCCGTGGCCACGCGGCCCAGGGTCGCGGCGTCCTGGGCGATGACCGTGATGCCGGGGTTCAGCAGGTCGGCGAGTTCGAAGTCGTCGAAGCCGACCAGGGCGACCGGGCGGGGCAGGGACGCGAGGACGCGTACGGCCGTGACCGTCACGCGGTTGTTGCCGGCGAAGAGGGCCGTCACCGGTTCCGGGCCCGACAGCATCGACCGGGCCGTGGCCGAGACGCGTTCCGGGGCCGTTGTCCCCAGGGAGACCCAGGAGGGGTCGACCGGGAGGCCGGCGTCGGCCATGGCCGCGCGGTAGCCCCGTAGCCGCTCGGTCGCCGTGTGGATGTGCGGCTGGTCGCCGATGAAGCCGATCCGGCGGTGGCCGCCCGCGATCAGGTGGGCCACCCCGCCCCGGGCGCCCCCGAAGCTGTCGGACAGCACGACGTCCGCGTCGATCCGGCCCGCCGGCCGGTCCACGAACACCGTGGCCACCCCGGCGCGGATCTCGGGCTCCAGATAGCGGTGGTCGTCCCCGGCCGGGATGACGATGAGGCCGTCCACCCGGCGGGCGCACAGCGCGAGCGCCAATTCCCGCTCGCGGTCCGGGTCCTCGGCGCTGGAGCCGTTGATGAGCAGGGCGCCGTGGGCGCGGGCCACCTCTTCCACGGCCCGGTTGAGCGGCCCGTAGAAGGGGTCGGAGAGGTCCTCCAGGACCAGACCGACGGTGGCGGTGCGGCCCTTGCGCAGCACGCGCGCGCTGTCGTTGCGGCGGAAACCGAGGGTGTCGATGGCCTCCTGGACCCGCTGCTCGGTGTCCGGGGTGACCCCGGGCTCCCCGTTGACCACGCGGGACACCGTCTTGAGGCCCACGCCGGCCCGGGCCGCCACGTCCTTCATGGTCGGCCGGTTGCCGTAGCGGGGTTCGGACGGGCGGCGGGTGTGCGGCACGGTGTCGGACCTCCGGGAGGGCTGGTGCTGGACGGTGCGGGCCCGGCGCTGCCGACAGGCCCCTGACCTTGAGGATAAGCACTCGGCGGGGCGCCGGGGTTTCCGTGGCAGGGTGGTGCGGGCAAGCCACTGGGGGCATCGGGAGAGGGGTAGTCGTGATTGTCTGGATCAACGGCACGTTCGGCGCCGGCAAGAGCAGCACAGCGCGCGAGCTGACCGGCCTCCTGCCGGAGAGCACCTTGTTCGACCCGGAGTTCATCGGTGACGCGCTCCGCGTGCTGCTGCCGCGCAAACGCCTCGCGGAGGTGACCGACTACCAGGACCTGCCGAGTTGGCGGCGACTGGTCGTGGATACGGCGGCGGCCATGCTGGCGGAGCTGGGCGGGGTGCTGGTGGTCCCGATGACGCTGCTGCGGCAGGACTACCGCGACGAGATCTTCGGCGGTCTCGCGGCGCGCAGGATCGCGGTGCGGCATGTGCTGCTGGCCCCGGAGGAAACGATCCTTCGGGAGCGGATCGCGACCCGTGAGGAGCCCGGGGCGCCCGCGGACGTGGACCTGCGGGTGAGGAAGTGGGCCTACGACCACATCCCCGCCTACCAGCACGCGCTGGGCTGGCTCGCGGCGGACGCGCACGTCATCGACAACGGAGCCCTGACCGTACGGGAGACGGCCGAGCGGATCGCCGAGGCCGTACGCACCGACGCGGCCCGGGTCTGCGACATCGTGCAGACTCCGCCGCCGACCCGCGAGACGGTCGCGGCCGGGGTGCTGCTCTTCGACGACGCGGACCGGGTGCTGCTGGTGGATCCGACGTACAAGCCGGGGTGGGAGTTCCCCGGCGGGGTCGTCGAGGCCGGGGAGGCGCCGGCGTGCGCGGGGGTGCGGGAGGTCGAGGAGGAACTCGGTCTCGTACTGGAGCGCCTACCGGAGCTCCTGGTCGTGGACTGGGAGTCGCCGGAGCCCCCGGCGGGCTACGGCGGCCTGCGGCTGCTGTTCGACGGGGGCCGGCTGTCGGCGGCGCAGACCGGGCGGCTGCGGCTGCCCGGGCCGGAACTGCGGGCCTGGCGGTTCGTGTCGGAGGAGGAAGCGGCGGACCTGCTGCCGCCGGTGCGGTACGAGCGGCTCCGGTGGGCCCTGCGGGCGCGCGCACGGGGACGGGCGGCGTACTTGGAGGCGGGGCGGGCGGTTCCGTAGGGGTCGGGCGGGCGGGCGGGGGTCCGGGGCTTGGGGCGGCGGGCGCGGGCGCTTGGGGCGTGTGGGGCCTGGGTGGGCCCCGGCGCCGCAGTCCGCGTCAGCCCGTCGGGGTCGGCGGGGCCTGAGCGGCGGGTGTGGCCCCGGCCTACGACCCGGCTTCCGATCCGGCCTCCGCTTTCGCCGCCGCCTCCGCCGCCGCCGCGAGGAGGGTGGCCGCGGTGTCCGACGTGAGGGGGTCGCCGTGGCCGAAGCAGGCCACCGCGGGGGCCAGCGCGGCGAGCCGGAGCATCGACTCGACGGCCCGGGTGCGGTCCACGTTGAAGACGCCGAGCATCACCTGGCCGACACCGGCGACGCAGTCGCCCGTGAACAGCACCCCGTGCTCCGGGAGATGGACGCCGATGCTGCCCGGCGTGTGACCCGGGGCGTGGACGACGACCGCCCCGCCGCCGAAGGGGAGTACCTCCCCGTCCGTCAACTCCTGCTCCACCGGGGTCGCGGGGGCCTGAGGAACCGTCATCGCGTGTTCCCACAGAGGGAGTTCCCAGTCCAGCAGCACCGGATCCGGCACCGGCCGGTCGCCGCGGATCACCGGGGCGTCCAGTGTGTGCGCCAGTACGGGGGCGCCCCAGCGGGCGGAGAGGTCGCCCGCCGAGCCGAAGTGGTCGCCATGGCAGTGGGTCACGACGACGCGCTCCAGCCGCTCCGGCAGCAGCCCGAGGGAACGTATCGCCCCTTCGATCGCGTCCGCCGAACCGGCGTGGCCCGCGTCGATCAGGGTCAGGGCCTCACCGTCGCGCCAGAGGTAGGCCTGGCCGATGGGGAAGCGGAGCATGTGGAGGCGGCCGGGGATGACTTCTGCAAGATCCATGACCCGAACGTACGAGGGCGAACCACACCATCGGCGGAGATTGCGCCGGTAGCGTGGTTCGCCCGTAGCGGAGAGTCGGGGAACCGCCCGCGACACCGTCAGGCGCGCTTGGACTCCGCGTAGTTGAGGAGGAACAGCGCCTCCGTGACCGACAGGCGCTCCAGCTCCTCCGGGGAGACGCTCTCGTTCACCGCGTGGATCTGCGCCTCCGGCTCGCTCAGGCCGATGAGCAGCATCTCCGCGTCCGGGTACAGCTCGGTCAGCGTGTTGCACAGGGGGATGGAGCCGCCCATGCCGCTGATCTGCATCTCCTGGCCGGGGTACGCCACCTTCATGGCCTGCGCCATGGAGGCGTACGCGGGGCTGTCCGTGTCCGCCTGGAACGGCTGTCCCTGGCCGACGACCTCGAGCTCCAGGCGCGCCTTCCACGGGGTGTGCGCCACCAGGTGCGCCTCCAGCAGCTTGATCGCCTCGGCCGTGTCCACGCCCGGCGGCACCCGCAGGCTCACCAGCGCGCCCGCGCTCGCGTGCACGGAGGGGGTGGCGCCGACCAGCGGCGGGGAGTCGATCGCCAGCACCGTGACGGCCGGCCGGGACCACAGCCGGTCCGCGATCGTGCCCGCGCCGATCAGCTCGACCCCGTCGATCACCTTCGCGTCGGAACGGAAGTCGGCCTCCGGGTACTGGAGCCCCTCCCACACCGCGTCCGAGGCCAGCCCGTCCACCGTGGTCGACCCGTCCGGCGCGCGCAGCGAGGCCAGGAGCTGGATCAGGGCGGCCATCGCGTCGGGGGCGGCGCCGCCGAACATGCCGGAGTGCAGGTTGCCGCCCAGGGTGTCGATCTTGACCTTGAGCAGGCACATGCCGCGCAGGGTCGCGGTGACCGTCGGCAGGCCCGTACGGAAGTTGCCCGCGTCGCCGATCACGACGGCGTCGGCGGCCAGCAGTTCGGGGTGGGCGGTCGCGTACTGCTGGAGACCGCCGGTGCCCTGCTCCTCCGAGCCCTCGACGATCACCTTCACGTTCACCGGGACGCCGCCGTTGGCCTTCAGTGCGCGCAGCGCGAGCAGGTGCAGGATGAACCCGCCCTTGCAGTCGGCGCTGCCGCGGCCGTACCAGCGGCCGTCGCGCTCGGTCAGCTCGAAGGCGGGGGAGATCCAGGCCGCGTCGTCCAGCGGGGGCTGCACGTCGTAGTGCGCGTACAGCAGGACGGTCGGCGCGTCCGCCGGGCCGGGCAGGAACCCGTACACCGACTGGGTGCCGTCGGGGGTGTCGAGCAGCGCCACGTCCTGGAAGCCCTCGGCGCGCAGCGCGTCGGCCACCCAGTTCGCGGCCGCCTGGCTCTCGCTCTGCGGGAACTGTGCCCAGTCCGCCACCGACTGGAAGGCCACCAGCTCGGACAGCTCCTGCTTGGCGCGGGGCATCAGCGAGGCGACGGTCTCGGCGATCGACTGAGACGGCATGGGCACGCTCCTCTTGGGTGCGACGTTGGTGTACGTGTACGGGTTACGTATACGCGACCCGCATGCGCGGGGTGTGCGTATGCGGGCTACGGCAAAGGACTCTTCCGATCCTCGCACAACGGGGCAGTCGATCTCGCGCCGTAGGATTTCCCCGGCATCGGAGCAACGGCATGAACCGCATGATCAGGAGCAGCAGCACATCGTGAGCAGCGACGAGAGCGACAGCGGCGACGTACGCGACGCGGCGGCAGGACAGACCGCTCAGGGGGCGGACGCGCAGACGGCCGGGGAGACCGGCGAGGTGTGGGACGTGGTCGTGGTCGGCGCCGGGCCGGCCGGATCCTCGGCCGCGCACGCGGCGGCCGCCGCGGGGCGGCGCGTTCTGCTGTTGGAGAAGGCGGAACTGCCCCGGTACAAGACCTGTGGCGGAGGCATCATCGGCCCCTCGCGCGATGCCCTCCCGCCGGGTTTCGTGCTGCCCTTCAAGGACCGCGTCCACGCGGTCACCTTCTCGCTGGACGGGAAGTTCGCCCGGACCCGGCGCTCGAAGCAGATGTTGTTCGGGCTGATCAACCGGCCCGAGTTCGACGCGGCGCTGGTCGCCGAGGCGGAGAAGGCGGGGGCCACGGTCCGTACGGGTACGGCCGTCGCGCGAGTGGAACAGCACGGGGCGTCCGTGCCGGACCGGCGGACCGTCGCGGTGATCCTCGCCGACGGCGAGACCGTGCTGGCCCGGGCCGTGGTCGGCGCGGACGGCAGCGCGAGCCGGATCGGTGCGCACGTCGGCGTCGAAATGGACCAGGTCGACCTCGGCCTGGAAGCCGAGATCCCCGTCCCGGAGACGGTCGCCGCGGACTGGAAGGGCCGGGTCCTCATCGACTGGGGGCCGTTGCCCGGCAGCTACGGCTGGGTCTTCCCCAAGGGCGACACCCTCACCGTCGGGGTCATCTCGGCGAAGGGCGAGGGCGCCGCGACCAAGCGGTACCTGGACGACTTCATCGCCCGGCTGGGCCTGTCCGGCTTCGAACCGGCGCTCTCCTCCGGGCACTTGACCCGCTGCCGCAAGCCCGGATCGCCGCTTTCGCGCGGGCGGGTCCTGGTCGCGGGCGACGCGGCCGGACTGCTGGAGCCGTGGACCCGGGAGGGCATCTCCTTCGCGCTGCGCTCGGGGCGGCTCGCGGGGGAGTGGGCCGTGAAGATCTCCGAGGCGCAGGACCCGGTGGACGCGCGCCGCCAAGCCCTCAACTACGCCTTCGCCGTCAAGGCGGGGCTGGGCGTGGAGATGGGCGTCGGCAAGCGGATGCTGGAACTCTTCGAGGCCAAGCCGGGGCTGCTGCACGCGGCGATCACCGGCTTCCGGCCGGCCTGGCTGGCCTTCGCGCGGATCGCGCGGGGGTCGCTGACGCTGGCGGAGATGGTGCGTACGTACCCGCTGGCGCGCAAGGCCCTGCACGTGCTGGACGCACGGCAGGCGCGGGGCCGGGCCGGGGCCGACGCCGAGGCCGGCGGCGAGGTTGGCTCCGGGGCCGGGACCGGGGCCGATTCCGGGTCCGTGTCCGGGTCGGGGGAGCAGGGCGGAGCCCAGGGAGGGGCCAAGGGCTGATCCCGAGGCTGATCCCAGGGCTGGACCCGGGGTGAAGTCGCCGTCTCCGGTGGAGAACGGTGGCGACTAAGTGCGGAATGTGGCGGTCTTGCCGGGGGTAATCGGCGAGGCCGCCGCCGCGTTTCGCGGGCTGGGGCTGGGGCTGGGGCTGGGGCTGGGGCTGGGCCCGGGGCCGGGGGCCGGGAGGGGCGGGGGACCGGGAGGGCGGAGGGCCGGGAGGGCGGAGGGCCGGGAGGGGCGGAGGGCCGGGAGGGCCGGGCCGGGTTCGCGGGCCGGGTCAGGGGGCCGGGTCAGGAGGTGATCGTGATGCGGAAGACCGGGTGGTCCGGGGCGGCGGCTCGGAGGTCGGAGTCCGAGGACTTCGCGGTGACTCCGTTGAAGAAGCGGTTGACCTCCCAGCCCCACTTCCTCAGGTAGCCGCGCAGGACCACGGCCTGCTCGGCCGGGTCGGTGAGTTCGGTGACGGTGAAGGTCTGCACGGTGCGGCCCAGCCGCAGTTCGCCGCCGCCCGCGGCGCGCATGTTGCGGACCCACTGGGAGTGGCCGCGGGCGGAGACCAGGTACCGGGTGCCGTCCTGGAGGTAGGGGTTCACCGGGATCCGCTGCATCGTGCCGGAGGTGCGGCCGCGCACCGACAGCTCGGCCGTTCCGGCCAGGCTCATCCCCGAGCGGGCCAGCTTGCCGATGAGGGCGTTGAAGCGGGTGCCGAGCGGGCCGGCCTGGACGTAGTACGGCTTGGGCGCGTTCATGGTGGCCTCCGGGGCGTTGGGAGAGCACTGCTCTCGCTTGAGAACAGTGTGCACGGATCGGCGCTCCGAAACAAGAGCAGTGCTCTCGGAATGGGGCACTGCTCTTGTTGGTGGGCGGTGCTCTGGCCGCGTGGCACACTGGCCCCCATGAGCACCGTGCGAGGGGCGAGGGAACGAGCCCGCATCGAAGTCACCGCCGCCATCAAGGACGAGGCGCGCCGCGCACTCGCCGCGGAGGGCGCCGCCAAGCTCTCGCTGCGCGCCGTCGCCCGCGAGCTGGGCATGGTCTCCTCCGCCCTCTACCGCTACTTCCCCAGCCGCGACGAGCTCCTCACCGCCCTCATCGTCGACGCCTACAACAGCGTGGGCGCCGCCGCCGAGGCCGCCGACGCCCGCTCGCTCGCCGCCGGCGACACCCCCCGCGCCCGCTGGGCCGCCGTCTGCGCCTCCGTACGCGCCTGGGCGCTGGAGCACCCGCACGAGTACGCCCTCATCTACGGCTCGCCCGTCCCCGGCTACACCGCCCCGATCGACACCGTCGGCCCGGCCTCCCGCGTGGGCAACACCCTCATCGGCATCGTCCGCGCCGCCTACGGGGGCCGTGGCATCGCCCTCCCGCCGCTCCCCGCCGAGCTGCGTCCCGAAGCCGCCCGCATGGCCGCGGACTTCGCCGAAGGGCTGCCCCCCGAGGCCGCCGCGGCCCTGGTGGCCGCCTGGGCGCAGCTCGTCGGACTGATCTCCTTCGAGCTGTTCGGCCAGTTCAACCGGGTCGTCGAGGACCGGGACGCCTTCTTCGCGCACGCCGCCGGGCAGTTGGCGCACGGGGTCGGACTGCCCGCCGTATAGGGCGGGGCCGGGCCGTACCGGCGGGGTCGGGGATAGTTCGCTTGTCAGTTCCTCGTACGGAAGCGGGGGAATCGGCCCTGGTGCGCCCGGCGGCCCGTCTAGTGTTCCTCGGGCCGGGGTCCGCCCCGGTTGCCGTCCCCGGCGCCCGGCCATCGCCCCGGCGCCGACCCCTCCGTCGCTCTGCCGTCGCCCCGAGGAGCAGTCATGACCCGCGCCGCGAAGGCCGTTTACGCCGTCCTGGCCACCCTCTTACTCGCCGCGCCGGCGCCGGCCGTCACCGCGTCGGCGAGTTCGGAGCCGGGCCGGTCCCAGGCCCGGGACCGAACCCCGGCCCTCGCCCCGGCCCCGACCCCCGAGGTGAGACCGACGCCCCGGGCGGCCGGCGTACGGGGCCTGGAGATAGCCGTCCCGGCGTACGTCTGGGCCAACGACCCGATGCTCGTCGATCTCACCGCCACCAGCCCGGCCGCCTCGGTGGTGGTCCTCAACCCGGGCAACGGCGACTCCCCGTTCGACGCCCCCTGGCGGGCCCGCGCCGACGTCCTGCGCACCGGCACCACCGCCACCGGCGAGAAGACCAAGGTGCTCGGCTACGTCCACACCGACCACGGCAACCGCGACATCGCCGCCGTGAAGGCCTCCGTGGACAACTACCTGAAGACCCCCGACGGCCTCCACGTGGACGGCATCTTCTTCGACGTGGTCAGCCGCGACTGCGGCCCGGCCAACGCCACCCGCGACCACTACGCGGAGCTGCGCCGCTACGTGCAGGACACCATGGAGGCCGTCGCCCCCGGCACGCCGGAACTGGTCGTCAACAACCCCGGGACGGCCATCGCCGACTGCTTCCTGGAGCCAGGCCGCCGCACGGCCGACGTCTTCGTCACCTTCGAGGACACGTACGCGGCCTACACGGGCGCCGGCTGGCTCGGCGGCAACGTCTTCAACGCGCTCACCGGCTACCGCTCCGGCGCCGAACTCGACCCGAGCGGCACCGCGTTCTGGCACCTCGTGCACGACGTCCCGGACGCCCCCGCGATGCGCGCGACGCTCCGTACGGCCTTCGAGCGCGGCGCGGGGTACGCCTACGCCACCAGCGCGCAGATGCCGAACCCCTGGGACGCCCAGCCCGGTTGGAAGTACCGCGCCCAGACCTCGTACGCCTCAACCCTGGGCTGAGCCGGCCTCCGTCCGCCCGACGGCGGTGACCTCGACGGTACGGCCGTCGGGATCCACGAGCCGGTGGCGCCCCGGGGCGAGGCCGCCGGCGGAGCCGTCGAAGGCCGGGACGGCCAGGCCCAGCCGCAGGGCGCCGGTGAGACGGTCGTCCCGGGCCGGATAGAGCTCGATCACCATGCCGTCCGGGAGGACGGCGGCGTAGTGCTCCGGTCCGCGGCCGTGGCGTTCCGCGGTGAAGGCCAGGCCGAGGTCCCCGTAGAACCGGCGGCATTCCTCCCACCGCGTTGTGTACAGCACCAGGAGCGACACCCGCACCGCGGACGCCTGCCCTTCACGGCCGGGGACGTCAGGGATCACGCCGGGCCGCCGTCCCCTCCCGGGCGGCGGGCGAAGCGCCACAGGACGTGGGTGATCCGGAGCAGGAACACCGTCGCGGCCAGGACGCCGCCCACCATCGCCAGGGTCCGGTCGGTCGTGGAGGAGAGGTCGAAGGCCAGGGCGGGACCGTACAGCGCCGCGAAGACCAGTCCGGCGGCTAAGGCACCGCTGACGAAGGCGAACACGATCTCGATGGTGACCGTGTCCCGGTCGGCCTGGCTGCGTCGTTCCATGCCCGCAGTCTCGCCGCCCGAGCCGCACCACGACAAGGGGGCTCCCGGTGCGCCCGGAGGTCAGATTCCGGCCGTGTCCACCCAGAGCCGGGCCAGTTCGGCGTCGCCCGTCACGCCCGGCCCGGTGAGCGGCTGCCGGTTCCACAGCGCCGAGTAGAGCCAGGCGGCCTCGCCCGTCAGGGTGCAGTCGGCCTCCGCGCCGTCCGCGCCGTGGGCGTCCGCGCGTACCGTGCGGGCGGGCTCCTGCGACAGGTGTACGGTCCACACCGCGCCGGTGTCGGAGGCCCGTACGCGCAGCACCCGCGGCTCCGCCGTCCGTACCCGGCTCTGCGGCCGCGCGTGGAATCCGGTCAGCAGCTCGTCCACCCCGTCCTCCGCGAAACCGGGGGCCACGATCCCGAAGGGCACGCCGAGCGCGGCTTCCGCGTCCATCCGGTGCACGGTGGTCTCGTGCGCCTGGCGGCGCGCCCAGAAGGCCAGCGGCGAAGGCGGCGCGGTCGGCAGGAAGGTCCAGCACCGCGCGTCGGCGGAGGTCCCGGTCAGGGTCCGTACCAGCGTCGCGTGGCCCTCGCGGAACCAGGCCAGCAGTTCCGCACCCACCAGCTCCGGCGCGTCCGGGAACGGAGCCCGCTCGCTCAGACCCTGCGCCACGTATCCGGTGGCCCAGCGGTGCACGGAGCCGGTGTGGCGCAGCAGATCGGCGACCCGCCACTGCGGACAGGTGGGCACGAGGGCGTCCGTACCGGCCCGTTCCGCGATGTCGGCGAGCCGCTCGCCCTCGCGGGCCACGGTCTTCACATAGCTGATGATCTCCATGGCGGGAGTCTCTCAGCCGCCCGCGGACACGCACAACGAAGGATGATGGAGGTCATGGGACATCCGGAGGGCGAACTCTTCCCGCGCGAGCGCACCGAGATCGTGCCCGGCGCCGTGCACGTGCCCGACTGGCTGGGGCCGGGGCGGCAGCGGGAGTTGGTGGAAGCGTGCCGGGGGTGGGCCCGGCCGCCCGCCGGGCTGCGCACGGTGCGCACCCCGGGCGGGGGGACGATGAGCGCCCGGCAGGTGTGCCTGGGGCTGCACTGGTACCCGTACGGATACGCGCCCACGGCCGTCGACGGGGACGGCGCTCCGGTCAAGGCGATGCCGGACTGGCTGGCGCTGCTGGCCCGCGGCGCCGTGGCCGCGGCGTACGGGAAGGCTCCGGATCCGGCCATCGCCTACGACATCGCGCTGGTCAACTTCTACGAGGGCGACTCCCGCATGGGCATGCACCGGGACGCCGAGGAGCGCTCCGATGCCCCGGTGGTCTCGCTGAGCCTGGGTGATTCCTGCCTCTTCCGCTTCGGCAACACCGCCTCGCGCGGGCGTCCGTATCGGGACGTTGAGCTGCGCAGCGGGGATCTGTTCGTCTTCGGCGGGCCGGTCCGACGGGCCTTCCACGGGGTGCCGAAAGTCCTGCCCGGCACCGCTCCGCCGGGCCTCGGGCTGACCGGGCGGCTGAACATCACGCTCCGGGTCGGCGGGCTCGGGTAGCGGGCGGCGTCCTCGGCGCTCCGATCATGCGAGGATCGCTGTCATGAACGGCAACGGGGCCCCGCGGCGGGTGGGGGATGTGACCGCGGTGTCCGCTGGGACGGACGGGACCGCAGGGGCCGGCACGGCCGAGGGATCCGGCAGGGCGGACGCGTCCGGCGCGTCCATCGCGCCGAAGGCGTCCGCTCTGGGATCCGCGTCGGGATCCGCTCCGGCGTCCGCCTCCGGGTCCGCCGCGGCTCCCACGGTGGCAGCGGCGGCAGCGGCAGCCGGCTCCGCACGGACCAAGCTGGAGCGGGGCCGCGGCGCGCTCGGCCCGGCGCTGGAGCTGGTCCACACCGGCCGGGCCCCGACCCGCGCGGTCCTGACCGCCGAACTCGGCGTCACCCGCGCCACCGCCGGCGCCGTCGCCGCCGAGCTGGAGGCGCTCGGGCTGATCCGCGTGGACTCCCGCCCCGGTGGGGCCGGCGGAACCCAGGGCCGCCCCTCGCACCGGCTCTCCGTGGACGAGAACGGCCCGGTGGCCCTGGCCGCGCAGGTGCACTCGGACGGG
This sequence comes from Streptomyces sp. NPDC002886, assembly GCF_042888445.1. Lineage (NCBI taxonomy): Bacteria > Bacillati > Actinomycetota > Actinomycetes > Kitasatosporales > Streptomycetaceae > Streptomyces > Streptomyces sp. NPDC002886. Next base: position 758,050 of record NZ_JBIAPV010000004.1, on the reverse strand, counting down.
TTCCGGGCCGCCTTGGTCGGCCTCGGCGGCCGGATCGTCGCCACGGCTCCCGGCAGGGTCCCCGTGTCGGCCGACCCCGCGCAGGTGCTCGGCGCGGTCGTCGAAGCCGGGGCCGCACTGCTCGCGCAGACCGGCCGGCGCTGCATCGGAGCCGGCCTCGCGGTGCCCTCGGCGGTCGCGGAGCCGGAGGGGACGGCGCTGAACCCGCTGCACCTGGCCTGGCCCGCGGGTTCCCCCGTCCGGGCCATCTTCGCCGACTGTGTGAAGGAGGCCGGCATCGACGGCCCGGCGCTGACCGGCAACGACGTGAACCTCGCCGCGCTCGCCGAGCACCGGCACGGCGCCGGCCGCAGTGCGCAGCACCTGCTGTGCGTGGCCACCGGACACCGCGGGGTCGGCGGCGCGCTGGTCCTGGACGGCCGCCTGCACAGCGGGAGTTCGGGCCTGGCCCTGGAGGTCGGCCACCTCACCGTGAACCCCGAGGGGCGGGCCTGCCACTGCGGCAGCCGGGGTTGCCTCGACGTGGAGGCCGACCCGCTGGCCTTCCTCACCGCCGCCGGGCGCACCCCGGGCCCCGAGGTGTCCCTGCTCCAGCAGGCCCGCGACCTGCTGCGCGAGGAGTCCGCGGACCCCGGAGTACGGGCGGCCACCGAGGAGCTCATCGACCGGCTCGGCCTGGGCCTCGCGGGCCTGGTCAACATCCTGAATCCGGACCGGATCATCCTCGGCGGACTCCACCGCGAGCTGCTCTACGCGGACCCCGAGCGGCTGCGCGCGGTGGTCGCGGACCGCAGCCTGTGGGGGCGCAGCGGCGGCGTGCCGATCCTGCCCTGCACGCTCGACCACAACAGCCTGGTCGGCGCCGCCGAGCTGGCGTGGCAGCCGGTGCTGGACGACCCGCTCGGGACCCTGGGGACGGCGGCCTGACCGCTGTTCCCACGGCTCCGGGCGGGTTCGGCGACCGGAGGCTACCCGGGCCGGGCGCCGACCGAGGCGGTCACCGACAGGCCGGCGGAGACCGGCTCCGGGGGTGCGGCGACGGGCGGGGCCGGCGCGGGTTCCCGTACGGGCTTCTTCGCGGCCCGGTGTGCCGGTTTCTCCGCCAGGAGCACCGGGTGGTGTTCCGGTGCGGCCGGCCCGGGGGCGGCGCGCAGGGAGAACCACACCACCTTGCCCGGGCAGTCGTCCTGCTGCCGGGCCCCCCACGCCTCGCTGAGGGCCTCCACGAGCGCGAGCCCGCGGCCGGAGGTCTCCAGGGCGTCGACCGGGGAAGCGGCCGGGGGAGCGGCCGCGGGCCGGGTGGCCCCGGCGGCCGCGGAGTCCCTGAGCTGCGGGAGGCGGGGATCGCTGTCGTAGACGGACACGGTCAGCCGGCCGAGGCGCAGCTCGATCTCGACCGTGCAGGTCTTGTCCGGCTGCGCATGACGGTGGACGTTGCTCAGCAGCTCCGTCACGCCGAGCGCAGCCCGGTCTATGAGCGGGTCGAGCTGCCAGTGGCGCAGTTGCGCCGAAACGATTCGGCGGATCTGTCCGATCCGCAAGGGCAGGGCCTGCAGTTCGACGACGCAGTGCCTGCGGGAATGACTGATCACGGCTGCGACTCCCCGACATCAGTGTTACGGGTGCTGCACCCTCGGTGACGCCTCCCCAGGGTCACCCACTGTGGGCCGGTGTGCAACCGAACGCGATCGAAAGGGATTCGCATAGATACCCAAAGTGACCGTTTGTGCAGGTGGGCGGAGTACATTTCGAAAGCGGGCGGTGGGCTGAAACGCCCGGCGCGCACTCGGGACATCGAGAAGTACGAAGGAGCACGGCGCATGAGCACCACCACCGGTACGACCGCCACGACCGTCGACGTCGACCGCAGCGACGCTGACTACCGCGCTTGGCTGAAAGAGGCCGTCCGCAAGGTGCAGGCGGACGCGAACCGCTCCGCCGACACCCACCTGCTGCGCTTCCCGCTCCCCGAGGCCTGGGGCATCGACCTCTACCTCAAGGACGAGTCCACCCACCCGACGGGGTCCCTCAAGCACCGCCTCGCCCGCTCCCTGTTCCTCTACGCCCTCTGCAACGGCTGGATCCGGCCCGGCCGCCCCGTCATCGAGGCCTCGTCCGGGTCCACGGCGGTCTCGGAGGCCTACTTCGCCAAGCTGATCGGCGTTCCGTTCATCGCCGTCATGCCGCGCACGACGAGCCCCGAGAAGTGCCGGCTCATCGAGTTCCACGGCGGCGAGTGCCACTTCGTCGACGACTCGATGAAGATGTACGAGGAGTCGGCCGAGCTCGCCGCCCGCACCGGCGGCCACTACATGGACCAGTTCACGTACGCGGAGCGGGCGACGGACTGGCGCGGCAACAACAACATCGCCGAATCGATGTACCAGCAGCTGCGGTTGGAGCGTTACCCCGAGCCCGCGTGGATCGTGGCCACGGCCGGCACCGGCGGCACCTCCGCGACGATCGCCCGCTACGTGCACTACATGCAGCACGACACCCGCATCTGTGTCCCGGACCCGGAGAACTCCTGCTTCTTCGACGGCTGGACCCGCAGCGACCCGCACGCGACCAGCGACTGCGGCTCGCGCATCGAGGGCATCGGCCGGCCCCGGATGGAGCCGAGCTTCGTCCCCGGGGCCATCGACCGGATGATGCGGGTCCCGGACGCCGCGAGCGTCGCGGCGTGCCGGGCGCTGGAGCGGGTGATCGGCCGCAAGGCGGGCGGTTCCACCGGTACCGGGGTGTGGAGCGCGCTGAAGATCATCTCGGAGATGGTCGCTGAGGGCCGCACGGGCAGCGTCGTGACCCTGCTCTGCGACGGCGGCGAGCGCTACCTCGACAAGTACTACTCCGACGCGTGGCTGGCGGAGCAGGGGCTCGACATCACCCCGTACGCGCGGACCCTCGACACCATGCTGGAGACCGGCGTGTGGAGCGAGCCCATCAGCTGAAACGTTTGTCCTGGCCGCCTGGTCCGTGCCCGGTCCGCTGGCTACGCTGTGCTGACTTTGGACGGGGCGCGGCGCGGGGCGGGGAGCCATGGCGGAGTTCACGGACGGCGACGGTAAGGACGTACGGGCCCAAGGCGGGGGCGGCGACGGATCCTTGGCCTGCCCCCGGTGCGGCCGGGAGGACCAGGTGCTCGGCGTGTCCGCCGCGTATCTGCGGTCCAAGGCCAAGATGCGGGTGGAGCGCGGGGGCGGCGAGGACGACAGCGTCACGCTCCGCGAGGAGAACTCGGCGCTGGCCAAGGCCCTCGCCGTCGCCCCGGAGGAGCCGGACGGCGACACCAAGGGCTGCCTCGGCGTGCTGTCCGTCCTGGTGGCGGTCGGCGCGTTCATCTGGGGCGGAATCGCGGGGAAGTGGTTCGAGGGCGACGGGTTCCCGCGGTTCTACGGGGGCGACGGTGACCTCCCCTTGGGAGTCGAGGACCCCACGGCCTACCTGGGCTGGATCTCGGCGGCCTCGCTCGTCCTGGCCCCCCTCCTGCTGGCCTTGTCGGGCCGGGCGGAACGGGTCTGGCGCCGCCGGACCGAGCCGGGCCGGGTGGCCGCCGACCGGGTCTGGGCGGACGGCTGGTACTGCGGACGCTGCGGCACGGTGCACTTCGCCGGAGAACGGGCCATGACCTTGCAGGAGTTCCGCACCCGGGTCTGGTCGGCAGGCGGCTACGGGGACCTGGCCGTGCGGCACCCCGCGGTCTGAACCGGGACGGGCCGCCGGCGAGAAACCCGTAGGCGCGGCGGCGCCGACTGCTTACGCTGGGCCGACTTCGATCACGGCGGGCCTCGGGGGGACCATGGCAGGCATCGAGTACAACAGGCCGGACCGGGACGCGCGCTCGCTCCCCGTGTGTCCCGGCTGCGGCGCCTCCGACGAAGTACGGGCGGTGCAGGCGGTGTTCCTGGAGGGACACCGCGACGTCCGCGAGGAGACCGGCGCCGGCAGCGACCGGCGGACGGTGAACCGGGAGGTCGTCTCGCGCCTGGCCCGGGCCCTGGCGCCCACCCCGCCCACCCCGTCCGTCCAGGGACGCGGCTGCCTGGGCGCGGTCTTGGTGCTCGTGTCGATCGGCACCTTTCTGGCCGGTTCCCTGGCCGGACACTGGTTCACGACGGAGCCCGGGCCGGAGTATCCGTACCCGGGATGGAACGAGCCCCCCGGGCAGGAGGCGGACCTGCTCCTCCTCGGCGTGATCTCGGCGGTCGCGCTCCTGGGCGCCGTCTGTCTCTTCGTCGCGATCGCCCTGGCGAACCGGGCGTACGGCGCGAAGGTTCGGCCCGGCCTGCCCGCCGCCGAGCGGCTCTGGCTCCAGGGCTGGTACTGCGGACGCTGCGCCAGGGTCCACTTCGACGGTGAAGGGGCGGCCCTGACCTTGCACGAGTTCCGCCTCCGGGTGTGGACCGCCGGAGGCTACGGAGACCTGGCCGAACGGTACCGGGAGGTCGACCGGATCGTCGGCATCCGCCCGGACGGCTCCTCCGGGCGGGTACCCCCCTACTGATCCGCCCCGCGCCGCCGCCGCGCCAGCCGCAGGTCCAGCGCGCGGACCGCGGAGCGGAACGAGTGCCCGAGTGCGGGTCGGGCGGCGGTGAGCGCGAGGCGGACCGGGGTGGGACCGTCCGCGGCGAAGGTCCACTGGACGTGGGTGCCGGAGCCGGAGGGGGTCAGGTGCCACTCCTCCAGCAGGGCCCGTATGCCGGGGGCGTTGGTCTCGTCGACCCGGTACGCGTAGCGGCGCTCGGGATCCGCGGCCATGATCGTTTCCTGGAACCGGACCCCGCCCACCAGCCTGATCTCGCGCCCGGCGCCGCCGTGGGTGGGCCGGGCGAGGGTGACGGCCCGGAACCAGCTCGGCCAGCCCTCCAGCTCCTCGGCCAGCGCCCGGTACACGTCCTCGGGGGCGGCCGTCGTACGGCCGGCGAAGACCAGGCGGACGGGGGCCACCTCGATGAAGTCCAGCCCTACGGGGCGGAGTCGGCGGGCCATGGGGAACTCCCTCGGTTCGACGGCCGGCCGGCGGCGTCCGGCGGCGGGCTGTCACCCTAGCTGTCGGCCCGTCAGTTGTCGCTCCGTCCGGGGAGGCGGCGTCCGGTCAGAGTTCCGGTAGGTCCGCCGGGTAGAGCAGGGTGAGATCGTCCTTGCTCGGTTCGGTCAGCTGTGCGACCCGTCCCGCGTGCCGCTCGACCATCGACTCGAAGGTCTGGCGGGCCGTGCGGCCGTTGCCGAAGGCGGGGCCCTTGGGCAGGTCCGTGAAGTAGGTCAGCAGCGCGTCGGAGGTCTTCTCGCCGAGCAGGTACTCGTGCTCCTCGGCCTGCTGCTCCACGATCCGCAGCAGCTCGCCGGGACCGTAGTCCCCGAAGGTGATGGTGCGGGAGAAGCGGGAGGCCACCCCCGGGTTCACGGTGAGGAAGCGGTCCATCTCCGCCGTGTACCCGGCGACGATCACCACCACCGCGTCCCGGTGGTCCTCCATCAGCTTCACCAGCGTGTCGATCGCCTCGCGTCCGAAGTCGCGGCCCGAGTCCTCGGGCGCCAGCGCGTACGCCTCGTCGATGAACAGCACCCCGCCGCGGGCCCGGTCGAAGGCCTCCTGCGTGCGGATCGCGGTGGATCCGATGTGCTCGCCGACCAGGTCGACCCGGGACACCTCCACGAGGTGGCCGCGCTCCAGCACCCCGAGGGACGCCAGGATCTCCCCGTACAACCGGGCCACGGTGGTCTTTCCGGTGCCGGGGGAGCCGGTGAAGACCAGGTGGCGGCGGACCGAAGCGGCCTTGAGTCCGGCCTCCTGCCGGCGCCGGCCGACCTCGATCATGTCCGTGAGCGCGCGGACCTCGCGCTTGACGCTGTCCAGTCCCACGAGCGCGTCCAGGTGCCCCAGCACCTCGACCGATCCGCGAGCCGCCGACTGCCCGGCCGCGGGGGCGTCCGCTTCGTCGGCCGGCCGCTGGGCCGGCACCCGCTCGGCCGTGGCCGCGGCCACGGGGCCGGGCGCCGCCGATACCGTACGGATCCCCGTACGCTCCCCGGCCGCCGTCGAGCCCGCACCCGTGCCCGTGCCCGGGCCGGCGCCCGCGCCGGAGGCCGACCGGGCCGCGAGGCGCGGTCCGGACTCGTCGCTCGTGCAGTCCTCGGCGACGGGACCGTCCTCGGCGAACTCGTAGCCCCCGCGCGCGCAGCGCTCGGTGTGGCAGCGGTGCAGGGAGGTCCGGCAGCCGTCGATGACGTGGAAACCGAAGCCCGCGCTGCCCGTGACCCGGCATGCCGTGAAGGTGCCGCGCCCGCCCGCGGACACGTAGAAGCCGGCTTCGGCGGGGGAGCTGACCGTGCACCGCTCCAGCGCGGGGTCCGCGCCCTTGGTGACGATCACTCCGGTCTGGACGGAGTCGATGGAGCAGTTGGCGAGGGTGCCGCCACTGCCGTGGTCGCGGAACCAGGCGCCCGTGGCGGCCTCCCGGATCCGGCAGTCGTCCAGCTGGGCCGTCGCCCCGTCGCTCACCGAGACGGCGGTGTTGCGCACTTGGGAGATGTCGCTGTCCACGACGTCCACCCGGGAACCGCGGTCCAGTACGAACAGCGCGTCCGGTACGTCGTGCACCCGGCAGGAGTCCAACGAGACGGCGGCCCCGTCGCTGATCCAGACGGCGGGGTAGTCGCCGGTGCTGTCGTGGATCTCGCAGGAGTCGGCGACGACGCGGGTGCCCGGATCCCACACCGACAGGCCGTTGCGGCCGAAGCGGCGGACGGTGGTGCGGCTGAGGGTGAGCACCGAGCGGGAGCGCAGGTCGACCGCGTTCTCCGGGATGTCGTGGATGTCGCAGCCCGCGAGCGTGAGGACGGCGTCCGTGTCGAGGGTGACCCCGTCGGCCGTGGTGCGGTGGACCGCGCAGTCGGTGAGCACGGCCGTGGCACGGGCGGCGACCTGCACGCCGGCGCCCTTGATCTCGTAGACCTCGCAGCCCAGCGCCTCCAGGCCCGAGCCGTCGCCGGTCACGGCGATGCCGGCGCCCGTCGTGTGGTGGATCCGGCAGCGCTCCAGCCGGGGGCGGCCGCCTCCGCGCACGGAGACGCCGGTCTGGCCGGCGGCCACCACCTCGCAGTCGGCGAACACCCCGCCGCCGCCGTCCAGTACGGCGATGCCGGTTCCGGCGGAGTTCTCCACCGTGCAGCGCCGGACCAGCGGGCGCGCGCCGCTCCCGCGGACCTCGATGCCGGCCGCCGAGCGGGTGCTCACCCGCAGGTCGGTGAGCTCGGGAGAGCCGTCCTCGATGAGGAGCGCGGGCGCCGTGGGGTCCTGGCCCTCCAGGTGGAGGTCCTGGATGACGGCCGAGGCGCGGACGGTCAGCGCCACCCCGTCGAGCGGTGCGATCCGCACCGAACCCAGCGAGCCCTCCGGGCCGCGCAGGGTCACGGCGTGGTGCAGCACCAGATTCTCCCGGTAGGTGCCGGGCGCGATGGACAGGACGTCGCCGTCGCCCGCCGCGGCCAGCGCGGCGGTCAGCGTCGGATAATCACCGGAGCGGCGACGCCACCGCGAGGAACCGCCGTGCGTCACCTGGACCGTGCCCTGAGCCATGGTGCTGTCGTGCCCCCACCCTCGTGTTCCGTGTGTCCGGTTCCGTGTGCCCGGCTGCTGATCGTGTCCGGCCGCTGGTCGGAGCAGCCGCTCCGGCGCTCCACCGTAGCGCGCGCGGAGCCGGTGAGTTGCCAGGTCAGTTGCCCGCGTCCGCCCGGCCCCAGTCAGGTCCCGCCGCGGCCCACGCGCGGTCCAGGCGGATGTACCGCCGATGCATGAGCCTTCGTACGACCAGACGGCGAAGCGTCTCCACGAGCGCGGCGATGCCCAGGGCCGCGGCGAGCCCGGCCGCGCCCGCGTGGAAACTGGCGGAGGAGGGATCCAGGGGCTGCCCGACGAGCCGGCCGTGCGTATCGGTCCATATCCGGAACCGGTCGCCGGGATGCGGCGGTTCCTCCGCGGCCGGCACCGTGCCCTGGTGGTTGCTGCCGTCGGGCGCCGTCCACGAGGCCACGATCTGCGTACGCTGCGGGGCCTGGCGCTGCGCCGCCGGTTCGGTGGCCGCGCCGAGGAGCGGATCCGGTGTCGGCCGGACCACCACCGCCGGTACGAGATGGCGCTCCTCGCGCTGTTCGCGCACGGCTCGCTGCAGGGTGCCGTCCACCCTCAGGCCGGCCGCGCAGCCGATGGCCGGAGCCACCAACAGGACGCACACCAGCGCCGCGAAGGCCACCCAGGCCTCGAATAGATCCGTCTGGCGGCGCAGCGGATTGCGCCGCCAACGCCACACTCCCATTGCTGTCCGCACGGTCCGGCTCCCCCTACTTGTGCCAGTCTGCGCCTGCCTGCCGTCCCAGCCTCCCGCATGCCCCGGTCACCCGCATTCCGGGACGCGCGAGACGTGTGTCACCCGATCCGGTACTCACGTCCCGAACGTTCCAACGGGCAGGCGGTGGCGGTTGGTTCCAGGGTGACGCGAGAGCCCCTCGAAGGTGTCATTCCGGGTGGTCTCACCGGCCCTCTGGCGGCTCATCGGTCCCTCGCGCCGTCACTCCAGGACGCGCACCTCGTCGCCGACCCGCAGGGTCCCCAGCCGTACCGGCACCAGTTGCCGCCCGAAGGCCAGCGACTTCCCGATCCGCCGGTGCCTGGCCAGGGTCTGGAGCGGCTCCTTGCCCCGGAGCGCCGTCGTCTGGTCGGTGGTCGTCACGATGCAGCGCCCGCATTCGCGCGCCCCGCGGAAGACGGCGTCGCCGATCGCGACGCGCAGCCAGTGGTCCTCGGCCCAGGCCTCGGCTCCGGACACCACCACGTTCGGGCGGAACCGGTTCATCGGGAGCGGGCCCTCGTCCGGATGGTCGCCCCGGGCGATCAGCGCGTTGAGCGCGTCCAGCGAGGCGAGGGTGGTGATCAGTAGCGGATAGCCGTCGGCGAGGCTCACGGTCTCGCCGGGCAGCGCGTACTGGGGATCGACCGGCCGGCGGACCGCCGGGTCGTCCAGGTGCACCAGGTGGGCCGGTACGCCCAGGTAAGCGGTGAACCAGTCGGCGGCGGACCGCGCCGCCTCGACGGTCTCGATCTTCTTGCCGAAGAGCATCACCGGCTCCAGCGGACCCCGCCCCGGGACCTCCACCGTCAGATCCGCCATGCCCGGCGCCGAGACCTCGAACCCGCCGCCCCCCAGCGGGCGGGCCCGTGCCAAGGCCAGCCTCGGCTGCTGGCGTTGGGTGATGACCGCGCCCTCCGCGTCCACCACCGCCCAACGGCGGTCACCGGACAGACCCCAGGGCTCCACGGCCACCTCATCGGGTGCCGTCCCCGCCACCGATTTGACGGGATGGACGTGGAGCGCCTGGACACGCAGATTCACCATGGGCAAATACTGCCAGCCTCCCTCACGGACTCCGCGGCGACCTCGTCGCGGGGGGCCGGCCCGGCAAGGCGGTCAGTAACCGCGCCCCTGCGGCTGGTACGGACGCCCGTACGGGTCCTCGAACGAGGCGGCCGGTACGGGCGCGGGCTGCGCCTGCATCGGCCGCGGCGCGGCCGGGCGCATCGCCTCGTACCCGGTGCCCGTGGCGACCGGGCGGGGCTGCTGCGGCTGGGGCTGCGGAACGTACCCCGTGCGGGCCGCGAACGGCTGCGGCTGCTGCGGCACGTACGGCACCGGTGCCTGCTGGAGCGGCATCGGCATCGACATGGGCTGAGGCATGGGCGGCATCTGCTGCATCTGTTGCATGTGCGGCATCTGCTGGGGCGCGGCCTGCTGCTGGTACGGGTACCCGTACGCAGGGGCCTGCTGCTGTTGCGGCCGGGCCGGCGGCAGTGCTGCCGGGAGGGCGGGGAGCGCGGACGCGAGGGCCGGGAGGTACCCACCGCTCGAGTAGCCGGCGCTCGGGGAGTCGTAGGCGGCGGGGACCCGGATCGGGGCGATCTGCGGGGTCCCGCGTTCGGCGACGAGGGAGTCGTAGATAGGGGTGTCCGGGAAGGAGGGCGCGGAGTAGTAACCGCCGCCATAAGTGGAGCGGGGGGAGGTCATGGACCTAAGTTAAGCCCACGACTTCACCGGGTCCATAGCGAGGTTCCGTCAACACCGCCCTGACCTGCATATTCGCAGGTCAGGGCCACAGCTTTCACTTCTTGTTCACGTGCACGATTTGGCCACTTCCGCCCCGTCTTGCTCCTACTCGTACTGACCGGTTGGGTGTTGCACGGATGGTGCGCCGACCTCGCGCTGACGAAGCGTCACAACCCCGTGACCTCGAAGGACGTGAAGTTGAAGGGTGGAGTCCGGTTTCAGGCGTCACTGGGGCGGGCATAGGTACGGCCCTTCCACGCCGCTCCGCGTCCGCGGTAGTGCTGCACGGCCGAGTCGACGGTCATCAGGAGGTAGAGCAGCGCGGTGACCGGGAGGAGCGGCGCGAGGACCGCCGGCTGGCGGTAGTGGCGCAGCATCGGCAGGTAGGTTCCGGCCATCAGCAGCCAGGCCAGACCGCCGGCCCAGGCGACGGCGGGCCGGCCGGCGGCGAGGCCGGCGAGGAGCGCGGCCGGCGGCACCAGGTAGACCAGGGCCAGCCCGGCCACCGTCCCGGCCAGGAGGAGGGGCTGGTGGCGCAGTTGCGCGTAGGCGCTGCGCGAGACCATCCGCCACAGGTCCCCGAGGGAGCTGTACGGGCGCACGCTGTCCACCCGCTCCGCGAGGCCGAGCCAGATCCGTCCGCCGGTGCGCTGGACCGCCCGGGCGAGCGAGACGTCGTCGATGACGGCCTGGCGGATCGACTCCGGGATCCCGGCCCGCACGGCGGCCTCGGTGCGCAGCAGGACGCACCCTCCGGCGGCCGCCGCGGTGCGGGAGGCGGGGCGGTTGATCCAGCGGAAGGGGTAGAGCTGGGCGAAGAAGTACACGAAGGCCGGCACGATCAGCCGCTCCCAGACGCTGACGGCGCGCAGCCGGGCCATCTGCGAGACCAGATCGAGGTCGGCGGAGGTCGCGGCGGCGACGAGCTCGCGCAGGCTGTCGGGTTCGTGGGCGATGTCGGCGTCGGTGAGGAGCAGGTACTCGGGGCCCGGACCCGGGCCGGTGGCGGAGCGGGCGTGTGCGATGCCGTGCCGGAGGGCCCAGAGCTTGCCGGTCCAGCCGGCGCCGGGCTCGCCGGGGGAGAGGACCGTCAGGGGCAGCCCGGCGTGCGCGTCGGCGAGCCGCCGGGCGAGCTCGCCCGTGCCGTCCGAACTGCCGTCGTCGACCAGGATGACCTCGGCTGCGCCGGGATAGTCCTGCGCGAGGAGCGAGGGCAGGCTGTACGGCAGCACCTCGGCCTCGTCCCTGGCCGGGACCACGATCGCGACGGACGGCCAGCGGGCGGGGGCGTGCCGGGGAGGCAGACGCGTATCGGTCCGCCAGAACATGCCGTGGCCGAGGGTGAGCCAGAGCCAGACGGCGAGCGAGGCGCACGCGGCGACGAGGAGATAACCCATCCCGGCAGTGTGCCGCGAGCACGGCCGCGGAGACCGGCGGGACACCGGGGTGCGGCGGTCGGGTCCTGCGTGCGTGGGGGCGGTGGGCCTGTTGCCTCGGGTGGGGTGGGGGGATCGATTAAGGTGACCAAGTGAAGATCGCCCTCATGGACTCCGGTATCGGCCTCCTCGCGGCGGCCGCCGCGATGCGGCGGCTGCGGCCGGACGCGGACCTGGTGCTGTCCTGCGACCCCGACGGGATGCCCTGGGGTCCGAGGACCCCGCAGGACCTCACCGGGCGGGCCCTCGAGGTCGCGCGGGCCGCCGCCTCGCACCGGCCGGACGCGCTGATCGTCGCCTGCAACACCGCTTCCGTGCACGCCCTGCCCGCGCTGCGCTCGGCACTGGAGCCCGCGATCCCGGTCATCGGGACCGTACCGGCGATCAAGCCCGCCGCGGCCGCCGGAGGGCGCGTGGCCATCTGGGCCACCCCCGCCACCACCGGAAGCCCCTACCAGCGCGGCCTGATCCGTGACTTCGCCGACGGGGCGCGCGTCACCGAGGTGCCCTGCCCGGGGCTGGCCGACGCCGTCGAGGCCGGCGACGAGGCCGCCGTCGTACGGGCCGTCGCCGCGGCCGCCGCGCTGACCCCGTCCGACGTCACCGACGTGGTGCTCGGCTGCACCCACTACGAGCTGGTCGAGGCCCCCATCCGGGCCGCGCTCGACCGGCGCACCGGCGGCGGCGCGTACGTCTTCCACGGCTCCGCCGAGCCCGTCGCCGTCCAGGCCCTGCGCCGGCTCGGAGCCCGCCCGGAGCCCGGCCTGCCGGCCATCGGCAGCCTGACCGTCCTGCTCAGCGGCCGCCCCGGCGGACTGCCGCAGCCGGCCCTCGGGTACGCGGAAGGCCGTCTGCTGGCCGGGCGGAGCACCGGCGTCGGGGAAGTCGTCGCAGGACCCGTTACGGGCTGACCGAGCGCGGAGGTCAGCTGAACGCGCGGCGGTAGGCGTGGGGGCTGACCCCGGTGGTGCGTTTGAAGCGGTCGCGGAAGGCCGTGGGCGAACCGAAGCCGACCTGGGCGCCGATGCGTTCGACGGAATGCTGCGTGGTCTCCAGGAGGTGCTGCGCCTGGCGGATGCGGGCGCGGTGCAGCCACTGGAGCGGGGTGGTCCCGGTCTGTTCGCGGAAGCGGCGGATCAGGGTCCGCGTGCTGGTTCCGGCGCGGGCGGCGATGTCGGCGAGCGTGAGGTCGGAGGCCAGGTTCTCCTGCAGCCAGGCGAGCAGGGGTTCCAGCACGGAACCCCTGGGGGTGGGCGCGTGGTCGTGCACGATGAACTGCGCCTGCCCGCCCTCGCGCTCCAGGGGCATGACGGACAACCGGGCCGCGTCGGCGGCGACCGCCGAGCCGTAGTCCTTGCGGATCATGTGCAGGCACAGGTCCAGGCCCGCGGCGGCGCCGGCCGAGGTGAGGATCCGGCCGTTGTCGACGTACAGGACGTCCGGGTCGACCTCGATCTCCGGATAGGTGGCGGCGAGGAGGTCGGCCGCCATCCAATGGGTCGTCGCCCGCAGGCCGTTCAGGAGCCCGGTGGCGGCCAGCGGGAACGTGCCCGAGCAGATCGAGGCGATGCGGGTGCCCTGCGCGGCCGCCGCCAGCAGCGCGGCCCGGACGGCGGGAGGGAGCGGGGCCGTGGGGACGTCGGTACCGGGCACGATGATCGTGTCCGCACCCTGGAGCCCCTCCAGTCCCCACGGCGCGCGCAGGGCGAAGGAACCCGCGTCGACCTCCGGCCGCTCCGCGCACACCCGGATCTGGTAGCCCGGGCGGCCGTCCGGCAGGCGGGTGCGGGTGAAGACCTCGATCGGGGTGGACAGATCGAAGGGGATCACCCGGTCCAGGGCGAGGACGGCGACGGTATGCATGTCCGGAACATACCCGGGAACTGTGCTCGATGACCGACCGCAGAAGGCTCCGTACGTAGCTTTGTGCAGGTCGGAGAAGGTTTTCAGGGGGATGGCGTTATCCCGTTGGAAGGTGTCATTAATGCCACTGGGGCGATGGCCGCAGGACCCATAGCGTCAAGGGCGAGCCCGGCACGGACCGGACCGCCGCACGCGGAGGAACCCTTCATGCACGCCCAGATCGTCCTGTTCGACGGCTTCGATCCCCTCGATGTCATCGCCCCCTACGAGGTGCTCCACGCAGGGGGCGCCGCATCCGGCGGCGCGGTGAGCGTGGAGCTGGTCTCCGCCGAAGGACCGCGCGAGGTGGTCAGCGGCACCGGGGGACTGGTGCTGCGCGCCACGGGCGCTCTGGACCCCGGCCGTGCGGGCCTGGTGCTGGTTCCCGGGGCCTCGGGCCGGGTCGGAGAACCGGGTGAGGCCGCGGACCTCGAAGCGGGCGAGGGGGCGTGGCGCGAGGACGAGTTCATCCCCGTCCTGATCGGCCGCACCCTGACCACCGAACTGCCCGCGCTGCTCAAGGCGGCGATGGCCAACCCGCGGATGACGGTCGCCGCCGTGTGCGGCGGCTCGCTCGTCCTGGCCTTGGCCGGCCTGCTGGAGGGCCGCCACGCCACCACCCACCACCTGGGCCTGGACATGCTCGACGCCACCGGCGCGCACGCCGTGCGCGCCCGGGTCGTCGACGATGGCGACCTCGTCACCGGCGCCGGTGTCACCTCCGGACTCGACCTGGGCCTGTACCTGCTGGAACGCGAGGTGGGTCCGAGGATCGCGCAAGCGGTCGAGGAGCTGTTCGCCCACGAACGCCGAGGCACCGTCTGGCGCGACCGGGGCCCGGCCCCGGTCGGCTTCTGACCGAAGCGTCCCTGCCCTGCCTCCCCCTGCCTCCCCCTGCCCTCTCCCTCCCCATCCGCGTGCCCGCTCGCCCCGCACCCCGAGGAAAGAACCACAGCATGTCCGTTGAAGGAACCTGGGACCTGACCGTCTCCACACCCATCGGCCGGATCAACGCCGTCATCGAGCTCCTGCGCCGGGACGGCGACGGCGCCCTGACCGGGATCGCCCGAGGGGCGGGAGAGGAGGTCGCCCTCGCGGACCTCGAATTCGTCCCCGCCGGCGACGGCGACGGAGCCGGCGCCGGTGACCGGCTCACCTGGAAGCAGGCCGTCACCAGGCCGATGCGCCTGAACCTGGCCTTCGCCGTGACGGTGACCGGCGACTCCCTGGCCGGGACCTCCAAGGCCGGCCGCCTGCCGGCGTCCAAGGTCACCGGCCGGCGCCGCGCCACCGGCGTACGGACGGAAGCGGAGCCGCGCCCGTGACCAAGCTCTACCTGTCCCTCCACGTCCTCGCCGCCGTCCTGGCCATCGGGCCGGTCACCGTCGCCGCGAGCATGTTCCCCGCGGCGCTGCGCCGCGCCGCCGGCGCCTCGGCCGCCGATGCCCCGGGTGACCGTGACGCCCTGGCGAACCTGCGGCTGCTGCACCGCGTCTGCCGTGTCTACGCGGCCGTCGGGACCGCGGTTCCGGTCCTCGGGTTCGCCACGGCGAGCAGTCTCGGAGTGCTCGGCAGCGGATGGCTGATCGTCTCGATTGTGCTGACCACCGCGGCGGCCGCCGTCCTCGCCCTGCTGATCCTTCCGGGCCAGGACGCCGCCCTCACCGCACTGCAGGAGCAGGAGCCGCGAGAGGGACCCGATTCCGGTCTCCGCCCGGGGGCCCGGTCCGCCGCTCGCCTCGCGATGCTCACCGGGGTCTTCAACCTGCTGTGGGCCACGGTGACCGTCCTGATGATCATCCGCCCGGGCTCCACCACGGGAGCCTGAGGATCGCCCGCGGTTCCGCACCACTGCCCGGGGCCTACGCCTCCCGGGCGGCAGCCGCGGCCCCGGCCTTCGCGAGGCGTCGGGCCAGGTCCCGTAGCCCGGCGGCGTCCAGTACGTGGTCCCCGTAGCCCGGCACGGGGACGTGCAAGGGGGCCGTCCAGGACTCCGGGACCGCCGCCGCGCCGTACCGCGCCCCGGCCAGGGTGCCGGTCACCGCCGCCACCGTGTCGGTGTCGCCGCCCAGGTCCACGGCGGCCCGTACGGCGTCCGCGAAGCCCGACGTGGTGCGCACCGCCCACACCGCCGAGCCCAGGCAGGGCCACACCGCCCCGTTGAACTCGGTGGCCAGGTCCGGATGCCAGTCCGGGGCCAGGACCCGTGCGTACCGCTCGCGGTGGTCCGGATGCACCTGCGCCAAGGTCGCGGGGAGCGCGGCGAGGGGGTCCCCGCCGTCCAGGGCCACGCGTACGAGTTCGTGGAGGACGGCCGTGCCCTCCCACGCGGCCCGGTCCCCGTGGGTGAGCGCGGCGATCCGCCGGGCGGCGGTCATGGTCGCGTCCCGTCCGCGGGGGGCGAAGTACACCGCCGAGGTCGAGGCGCGCATCAGGGAACCGTTGCCCGCCGCCCGCGCGTTGACCTGGAAGTGCAGTGCGGCGGCCTGGTCCCACGGGTCGCCGCTCGTCAGCACGATCTCCGTCTGTAGCCCGATGTCCTTGGGGTCCCCCGCAGCCCAGCGCCGGAACCGGGCGAAGACGTCGGGAAGTTCCAGCCCGCCGCACTCCAGCAGGGATTCGCCGACCAGCACGGCCATCTGCGTATCGTCGGTGGCTTCGCCCGGATCCCAGCCGCCGCCCCCGCGCATCTCCTCGCCGCGGGTGCTCAACTGCCCGGCGAGCCCGAACTCGTAGGGCGCACCGAGCGCGTCCCCGGCCGCCGAGCCGACCACGGCTCCGACGGCACGGTCGATCCGGTCGGTCACGGGCCCTCCTCCTTCGGTGCGGGGGAGGGTGACGGGGGCGGGGATGGGGACGTGGATGGGGATACGGAGTCCAGCAGACCGCGGGCGAAGGCGTCCAGGTCGTCCAGCCCGGCCGCGACCAGGGTGGCCGGGGCGCCCGTCAGGAGGTGGAGGACGGCTCCGTGCAGCGCGAGGGTGAGTGCGCAGGCCCGCTCCGGACCGGCCGGCAGTCCGGCGGTGGCCAGCAGGTGCCCGAACGCCGCGAAGTCCGCCGCCGCGATCGGGTCCAGCAGCGCGGCCAGCCACGGCCTCCGGGTCGCCTCGGTCTGGAGCTCCATGTACGCCACGACGCGCGGCCGACCGGCTCCGGCCGTATCGCGGAGCAGTCCCGCGAGCAGCGCGGCGAGTCCGTCCCGGTCGCCGGGTCCGGGTCCGGACCCGGCGAGCCGGGCGGCGAGCTCCCGGTACCGCTCCAGGCAGCGCTCGGCGACCGCGCGCAGCAGCGCGTCGCGGGTGGGGAAATAGTTCTTGGAGGTGCCGGGCGGCACGTCGGCCGCCGCGTCGACGGCGCGGTGGGTCAGGCCCCGTCCACCCGCCTCGGAGAGCACCTCGATGGCCGCGTCGCGCAGCCGGTCCCTGCGGTCCTGGTTCACCTTGCCAGCTTAACCACACCCGTGGTACCACAGGTGTGGTACCGCAGGTGTGGTGGTCGGTGGGGACGGCTCGAACGAGGGGGTGCGCCATGGGCGCGAGCGTCGTGGGCAAGGGTGCGGAGCGGGGCTCCGCGGTGGTCGTCGGCGCCGGGGTCGGCGGTCTCGCCACCGCCATCGGCCTGCGCCGGGCCGGATGGGAGGTGGCCGTTCTGGAGCGCCGGGCCGAGCCGGAGCGGTACGGCACCGCCTTCGGCATCCACCCCACCGCCCAGGCGGCGCTGGACCGGCTCGGCCTCGGCGGGGCGCTGCGGGAGCGCGCGGTCCCGTACCGCGACGCGCTGATCCGGCGCCCCGACGGCCGGGTGCTGGCCGCCCTGCCGCTGGAGCGGATCGAACGCAAGGCGGGCCGACCCGAACTCCTCATCTCACGGCCCTACCTGATCGACGCGCTCCTCGCCGAGCTCGCACGGCTCGGCGGCACGGAGATCGCGTACGGCCGGGCCTACGAGGCTTCGGCCGCGCGGGACGCCGACCTCCTCGTCGGCGCCGACGGGATCAACAGCGCGGTCCGCACCGCTCGCTTCGACGGCGGGAGCCGGCCGCACGAGCTCGGCACCACGGCCTGGATCGGCACCGCCGGCTTCGAGACCGGCGTCTACGGCGAGACCTGGGGGCCGGGCCGCTTCTTCGGGATGACACCGGTCGAACCCGGTCGCACCAACTGGTACGCCACCGTTCCCGAGGCCACCACGGCCGACGAACTGCGGGCCGCCTTCGCCGACTGGCACGACCCCATCCCGCGCGTGCTCGCCGACACCGACCCGCAGACGTGGATCCGCTACCGGATGCGCCACCTCCACCCGGCGCTGCCCGCTTTCACCCGCACGGCCGGACCCGGACCGGTCGCGCTCGTCGGCGACGCGGCCCACGCCATGACCCCGAACCTCGGCCAGGGCGCCTGCACCGCGCTCCTCGACGCGGAGGCCCTCACCCGGGCGGTCGCCGCCCACGGCCCCGGTGGACTGCCCGCCGCACTGCGTGCGTACGAGGGCGAGCGCCGCCGCAGCGCCCAGCGGGTGGCATTCGGCTCCCGGACCCTGCACCGCTTCATGACCGTCCGCCGCCCGGCCCTGCGCGACGCGCTCGTCGGCCTGCTGCCCGGCTAGGCCGTCTCCTTCGGATCGTGCCGGGCCCGCGGCGTCTGGCACGGCACCAGACGCCGCGGGCTCGGCCGGTCGCCCGGAACCTCGCGTGCGATTCGGGGCGAGAGGTCGGTGGCGTCCCCGTGGAACGTGAGTACGCTGCTACACATGACGGGTCACCCTCCGGGTCCGCTCTGGACGGGCCGGGCCTCCAACCGTGTGCAGTGGCTGCTCGCCGGAGCCGGTGCGGCCTTTCTGGCGCTCGGGATCGAGATCGCCGTCGACTACGCCTGGGACGCCGGTATCGTCGCGCTGCTCATGGCGGTGATCGGCTGTCTCGCCGCGGGTCTGCTCATCCTCTTCGGCACCCTCGCCTTCGTGCACGCCGCCGTCACCGTCGACGCCGAGGCCGTCGAGGTGCGCTGCGGGCACATCGGGCTGCCGCGCCGCAGGATCCGGCTCACCGAGGTGGAGGCCGCCGAGTACCTGCCCCGGATCACCCCGCAACAGTGGGGCGGATGGGGCTACCGCTGGCGCCCCGAGCGCGGCACCGCCGTCATCGTCCGGCGCGGCGAAGGCCTGGAGCTGCGGCTCGGCGACGGCAAGCTCTTCACCGTCACCGTCGACGACGCGCAGAACGCGGTCCTCGTGATCCGCGCCCATCTGCGTGCCCTGGCCCACTGACACCGCCGTCGGCACAGGCCGGGGACGTACACTCCGCCAGATGAGCAGCAGTGCGACCCGCGCGGCCGGGAACGAAGCCGGGAACGACAGCGGGACCGAAGCCGGGACCGAAGCCCCGAACGACGAAGGGCAGGCGTCGGTGCGGGAGCCCGTGGCGGATTCCCCCTTGCGGCGCCGGGCCGGCCGGCTCGCGCGGCCCGCGCTCGCCGTCCTCTCCGGAGTGCTCCTCTACCTCAGCTTCCCGCCCCGCCCCCTGTGGTGGGTGGCCCCCCTCGCCCTCGCCCTGCTCGGCGGGTGCCTGTACGGACGCCGCGCGCGGACCGGGTTCGGCCTCGGCGTGCTGCACGGGCTCGGATTCCTGCTGCCGCTGCTCGTCTGGACCGGCGAGGGCGTCGGCCCGGTGCCGTGGCTGGCGCTCGTCGCCCTCGAATCCCTGCTGATCGGCCTCACCACCCTCGGCATCGCCCTCGTCAGCCGGCTCCCCGCCTGGCCGCTGTGGGGCGCCGCCGTCTGGATCGCCGGCGAGGCATTGCGCGCCCGCGCCCCCTTCGGCGGCTTCTCCTGGGGCAAGCTCGCCTTCGGCCAGCCCGACGGGGTCTTCCTGCCGCTCGCCGCGCTCGGCGGCACGCCGCTGCTCTCCTTCGCCGTGGCCCTGTGCGGATTCGGGCTGTACGAGGCCCTGCGCGTCGGCGCAGACACCCGCCGGGCCACCGCCGTGCTGCTCGCCGCCACCGCCGTGGCCGCCCCGCTCGCCGGGGCGCTGGCCTCCCGTCCGCTGGTCTCCGACGCGGCCGAGGACGGCACCGTGGTGGCCGCCGTCATCCAGGGCAACGTGCCCCGCGCCGGATTCGACTTCAACGCCCAGCGCCGCCAGGTCCTGGACAACCACGCCAACCGCACGATCCAGCTCGCCGAGGACATCAAGCTCGGCAAGGTCGCGAAGCCGGACTTCGTCGTCTGGCCGGAGAACTCCTCCGACATCGACCCGTTCGCCGAGCCCGACGCCTACGCCGTCATCGACAACGCGGTCAAGACCATCGGCGTACCCGTCGCCATCGGGTCCGTCCTGGCCCCGGAGACGGGCCCGCTGCGCAACACGATGATCCTGTGGGACCCGGTCAAGGGACCCGTCGACACCTACGACAAGCGCAAGATCCAGCCCTTCGGCGAGCGCATCCCGATGCGCTCCTTCGTCCGGCTCTTCAGCTCCGACGTGGACCGGGTGCGACGCGACTTCGGCCCCGGCAAGGAGCCCGGGGTCTTCGACATGGCGGGCAGCGGAGTCGGCATGGTCACCTGCTACGAGGCCGCCTTCGACGACGCCGTCCGCTCCACCGTCCGGGCCGGCGCCCAGGTCCTCGCGGTACCCAGCAACAACGCGACCTTCGGCCGCACCGAGATGACCTACCAGCAGCTCGCCATGGACCGGGTGCGGGCCGTGGAACACAGCCGCACCGTCCTGGTGCCCGTCACCAGCGGGGTCAGCGCCGTGATCCGTCCCGACGGCGAGATCGTCCAGCAGACCAAGATGTTCACCGCCGACGCGCTGGTCGCGGAGATCCCGCTGCGGTCCGCCGAAACGCCCGCCACCCGCTTCGGCCCGCTCGTCGAGTACCTCCTGCTGGCCGTCGCCGCGGGCGGACTCGGCTGGACCCTCGTACGCCGGATGCGCAGGGCCTCGTAAGGTCCGTAAGGTCGGGGAATGACCACACCTGACTTCATCCGCACCCTGCGCGCCACCGCCGGAAACCAGTTGCTGCTGTTGCCCGGGGTGACCGCCGTGGTCGTCGACGACGAGGGGCGGGTGCTGCTGGGCCGGCGCGCCGACACCGGACGCTGGTCGGTCGTCGGCGGAATCGCGGAGCCGGGGGAGCAGCCGGCCGAAACGGCGGTGCGCGAGGTGTACGAGGAGACGGCCGTGCGGTGCGTACCGGACCGGGTGGTGCTGGTGCAGATGCTGCCGCCGATCACCTATCCGAACGGGGACGTCTGCCAGTTCCAGGACATCACCTTCCGCTGCCGGGCCACGGGCGGCGAGGCGCGGGTCAACGACAACGAGTCGCTGGAGGTGGCCTGGTTCGCACCGGACGCGCTGCCGGAGCCGCTGGAGTCCTTCGCGGTGGACCGGATCCGCCAGGCCCTGCGGGACGAGCCGACCTGGTTCGAGTCCCCCGCTCAGCCGTTGTCGGACGCCTCGCGGTAGAGCTCCACCGCCTGGTCGCCCATGACCGCGCTGTAGGAGACCTCCGGCACGGTCCCGCCGCCCTCGTAGCCCCCGAGGACGCCCGCCAGGGCGCCGTCGACGAGCCAGGGGCTGCCGCTGGTGCCGCCGCTGAGGTCCGGGCACTCGATGCGGCGCTGGGTTCCGGAGAACAGGGTCGTGGCGTTGGCGCAGTACAGCGGGGACTCGTCGCGGCTCGGGTAGCCGACGACGGACACCGTGGCGTCGGCCGGCTGCACCGCCGCGACGGGGAAGCCCCCGACCAGGTCCTCGATCCGCCGGTCGTCCGCCTGCCCACCGTCCGCCCGCTCGCCGTCCGCCTGCTCGCCGTCCACCGGGGCCACGGTCGCGAAGGCGATGTCCTGGTCGGGGTCCTCGCCGTCCGTCCAGCCCGGAGCCACGTACGTGCCGGTCAGCTTCCACAGACCGTACGGGGCCCTGCCCTCGCGGTAGCCCGGGACGAAGGTGGTGGTCTCCGGGCTGCCCAGACAGTGCGCGGCCGTGACGATCACATCGCGGTCCTGGCTGCGCACCACGGACGCGGTGCAGAAGTGGCCGTCGTCGAGGCCGCCCGCGAAGAGGGCGCCGACCCGCCCGGACGTCTCGTCGGCCGGAGCCGTGACCGTGACGCCGAGCGGCGGTCGGGCGGGCGCGTCGGGGACGTCGAGGCCGAGCAGGGCCGTCATGACGGCCAGAGCGAGCGGGATCCGGGCGAAGCGCCTGCCGCGGGCACGGGCACGGGCGCGGGGGCGGCGGTCCGGTCGGGAGGGAAGGCGCTGGATCATGCTCCGAGCCTTGCCGGGCAACCTGTGACCGGGGCCGGGGAGCCCATGTGAATCCGCTGTGAATCACCGGCCTGGATCACCGGCGTGGATGGCCGGCCTGGATCCGCTGTGCCTCACCCCCGCGCCTCACCCCCGTGGCACCGCCACGGCGGCCGACCGAATGGGCGCCGCCCGTTGGCCGCGGGCGCGGGGATATGAGGTAGTCGGGGGCACGGGGACCTGAGGTGGCCGGGCGAGACCGTCGCCCGGCGGGTCGCTCCGAGGCGGAGGGCGCAGCGTGCGGGTGGTCAGCTCGGTCGCCGGGTTCCTCGTGGTCCTCGGCACCTTCGTCTCGGTCACCCAGGCCCTGGTGACGCCCCGGGCCATGCGCTCGAAGCTGCCGCGGATCGTGCGCGTCCTGATCCGCGCCCCGTACCAGTTCGTCGCCGACCGGATGCCCAGCGAGCAGCTCAAGGACCGGGTCCTGGCCCCGGCCGCACCGGTCGCGATGCTGTTCCTGCTGGTGATCTGGCTCCTGCTGTTCCTGCTCGGCTACGGGCTCCTGGAACACGGGGTCTCCGACATGCCGCTCGCCGTCGCCCTGCGCGAAGCCGGCTCCTCCGTCCTCACCCTCGGCTTCGCCAGCGTCGACCGCGGCCAGCTGACCGCCGTGGACTTCTGCGCCGCGGCCACCGGCCCCATCGTCATCGGGCTCCAGATCGGCTACCTCCCGACCCTCTACGCCGCCTACGCCCGCCGGGAGGCCGAGGTCAGCCTGCTGCGCATCCGCGGCGGCGTTCCCTCCTGGGGCCCCCAGCTGCTGGCCCGGCACGCCCAGGTCGACCTGGTGGACACCCTGCCCGACCTGTTCCGGGACTGGGAGCGCTGGTCCGCGGAGGTCAGCGAGAGCCATACCAACCACCCCGGGCTGATCCACTTCCGCTCGCCGAGCTGGGACCGCAACTGGCTGATCAGCCTGCTCGCCGTCCTGGACGCCGCCGCGCTCCACCTGGCCTTCAACCCCACGGCCCCGCAGACCCAGATGCGGGTGACCCTGCGCGCGGGCTTCAACTGCCTGCGCGACCTGGCCCGCGAGGAGGGCATCGCCTACGACCCGGATCCGCTGCCGGAGGACCCCATCGAGCTGACCTACGAGGAGTTCCTCGACGGGGTCGTACGGATGCGCGAGCGCGGGGTGACCATGGCCCGCGACCCGGAGCAGGCCTGGCCGCACTTCCGCGGCTGGCGCGTCAACTACGAGGCGGTCGCCTACGCCCTGGCCTACCGCATCGACGCCGTGCCCGCGCCCTGGTCCGGACCCCGCCGCCGGGGCGGCGGCCCCATCGAGGTCCCCACCCCGGTGGACCGCAAGCCGGCGGTCTGAGCCGTCTCTCCAGACGACCTGGGCCCGTCGTCGCAGGGTCAGCCGCGCCGCTCGTACACCGTCACCCGGCGGCCCCGTACCTGCCGGTCCTCCACCACCGTGAACTCCGCGCGCAGCACGGCCGCCTTCGCCCGGTCCGCCGCGGACCCGGAGGGCTTCGCCTTCTTCCCCGAGTCCGTCACCAGGAGGACCCGCCGCTGCTCCCGCAGGGCCGCCGAGATCTGTGCCGGGGCGGCTTCCTCGCCCTTGAGGGTCCCCGACTCCGAAGGGCTCCGGACCAGCGCGATGTCCTTCAGGCCGGCGAACGCCCCCGGCGAGACCAGCGCGGTGTCCCGGCGGGCCGCCGGGACGAAGAGCACCGCGTCGCCGTCGCGCTTCAGGGCGGACACCTCCCCGGCCACCGCCAGGACGTCGTCCACCCGGCTGGCCGGAGACCGGTCGGCCAGTGCCACGGGCAGCAGCGCCACCGCCGAGACCGCGACCACGGCCGGTACGAGCGCGCCCGACGCCCTCGGGTACCGGGGCGCGAGGGCCCGTACGGCCGCGCCCAGCGCCGCTCCGATCAGCAGGGCCAGACCCAGCATGGAGAACAGCACGTACCGGTCGAGGAACAGCGGCTGGATCAGGGAGGCGGCGGTGAGCCCCAGCAGGGGCACCGCCAGCAGCGGCAGGCCGACCGAGGCCGCCGTCAGCCGGGCCGGGAGCCCGGTGCGCGGCCCGCCCCGGAGGTCCGCCAGGGCGGCCAGAGCGCCGATCGCCAGCAGGACGCCCGGGCCGATCATCATGTGCCAGGTCAGCGGCGGTATCCAGGAGACCTGCACGGACTGGGTCCGGCTGAACAGGATCAGCGGCAGCGCCCCCGCCACGCCCGCCCCCGAGGCGAGCAGCCAGGGCGCCACGACACGGCGCCCGGCCCGCGCCCACCACAGGGTCACCGCGTGGGCGGGCAGGATCAGCAGGGAGAACCAGTTCAGCAGGGCGCAGACCAGCACGAGGGCCCCGTACGCCGTCCAGCGCGGCCACGCCCGTCGCCCGGGACGGGCTCCGGTGGCCGTGGTCAGTGGTACCAGCGAGACCAGGAGCAGAGTCGACAGTCCGGCGCCGCCCGCGACCAGCGCGTACGACCGGCCCTCCTGGAGCTGGAACTGCACGGCCGGCAGCAGCCCGAGGGCCAGCCCGCCGGCCAGTCCCGCCCACGGACCCGCCAGCCGGCGCCCGATCAGCGCCACACAGCCGGCGGCGACCGCCACCGCGAGCACCGAGGGCAGGCGCAGGGTGGTCGTGCTCGCCCCGAACACCTCGAAGAGCGCGTGCATCAGCAGGTAGTACAGGCCGTGGACCGCGTCCACCTGGCCGAGCAGGTGCCAGATCTCACCCGGGGAGCGCTCCGCCACCTGCCAGGTCGCCGCCTCGTCCCGCCACACGCTGTTCTGCCGGGAGAGCCCCCACACCCCGAGCGCCAGGGTCCACAGGACCGGAACCAGCCACACGAGGTACGGCCGCCGGGCACCGGTGGCGGTGGATATGTGGGAACTCATGAAAGCTTGACGATCCTCGGGCAGCAGTTCGGGCGGAAAACACCAGTCTATGGACGATACGGAGGGTTCCCGGACCGGGTGTTGTGCACGACGGAGCGTGATCAAGCGGCCCGCCCGCACCTAGCCTCGCGGCAGCAAGGTGCGCAGCAGGCACGCAGGAGCACGAACGAGGGGCGGTACCCGGTGAACTGGCTGATCCACGACTACCGCGAGAGCGATCTCGCGGCCGTTGTCCATCTGATCGACACCACGGCCGAACTCGGCCAGGAGTCGGTCTTCTCACTCGCCGAATGCATCAGCGCCCTCACCGACCGGCAGCCCTGCGTGGTCGCCGTTCACCAGGGCGTCCCCATCGGCGCCGCCCTCGCCTGCGTCACCGGCGAACGCGCCTGGGTCATGCGCATCGCCATCGCCGCCGGCTGGCGCGGCCGCGGCCTGGCCAGCGCGCTGCTCGTGGAGCTGGAGCGGCGGCTCATCGCCGCCCGCGTCGGGCGCATCGCGTACGTCCTGCCCGAGGAGGACCTGCTCGGCGAGGGCCTGCTCAACGCCGGTTACACGCGGCAGCCCGCCGTCGCCTACTTCGAGAAGACCGAGCCGCTGCACGGTCCGGCCGCCGGTCTCCTCGACGACCTCGGCGGCCGCTTCCTGCCGAACGACCTGTGGGCCAAGGTCGCCGGCATGGAGACGGAGAAGGACCTCATCGAGCGGCGCGTGGTGCTGCCGCTCGCCGAGCCCGAGCGGGCCGCCGCGCACGGGGTGCGGCCGCCGCGCGCCATCACCCTCTTCGGCCCGCCCGGCACCGGCAAGACCACCTTCGCCCGGGCCATCGCCTCCCGGCTGGGCTGGCCCTTCGTGGAACTGCTGCCCTCCCGCCTCGCCGACGAGGGCAACCTCGCGGCCGCGCTGCGCGACGCGTTCGCCCGCATCGCCGAGCTGGAACGGGTCCTCGTCTTCATAGACGAGGTCGAGGAGATAGCGCCCGTGCGCACCGAGCCCGCCCAGCCCGGCGGGATCCACGGGGTGACCAACGAGCTGCTCAAGCTGATACCCGGCTTCCGCGAGGGCGACGAACGGCTGCTGGTCTGCGCGACCAACTCCATCCGCTCCCTCGACCCGGCCTTCCTGCGACCCGGCCGCTTCGACTACCTGATCCCGATCGGCACCCCGGACGCGGGCGCCCGCGCCGCGATCTGGGGCCGGTACACGGCGGGCCGTCCCGATGTGGACGTGGCGGCGCTGGTCGAGGCCAGCGAGCTGTTCACCCCGGCCGACATCGAGCACGCGGCGCGGATCGCGGCGCAGGTGTCCTTCGAGCGGGACCTGGAGGCGGTGGGCGCCCGCGGCGCGGCGGCCGCCCAGCTGGGCGCGAGCACGGAGGACTACCTGGAGGCGGTGGCGCAGTGCCGGCCGACGGTGACCCCGGCGATGACGGGGGAGTTCGCGGCGGACATCACCGCGCACGCCCGCTTCTGAGGAAGGAGCGGGAACCGAGCTGCCGCCCGCCACGGACGGGCAGGCGGAAATGGCCCGCAGCCACTCCCCAAAGCGGCTGCGGGCCTCCCGCGCGGACTTGGCATCCGTGCGGGACGGCCACGTTCCGTTGGGGTGTATCGCCGGCTGGAACGTGGCAGTAAACGTGTCGTGAGGGCCGCATCCCTGATGCCCTCGCCGACACGTTCGAGTCAACCAGGAGCGGGGGTTGCGGCGCCTCGGCCGCACGGCCACGATCCCCCCGGCCGGAAGGACCGCTCGGCGGGCCCGGGCCGTTGGCCGAAAGGAGGACCGGGGTTAGGGTCGGGGCATGGCCTTCGTCGTCTTCATGACCCTCCCGGGGCTCGCGCTGCTGCTCACGGCCATCGCCTTCCTCGACCTCACGCTGGAGCGCGCGGGCCGCGCCGGCCTGCTGCCCTGGCGCTGGAACGGCCGCAAGGGACAGATGTCCTCGACCGGCTTCGAGCAACTGCACGCCAGCTTCTCGCCGGGCAAGCAGAACGAGCTCAAGGAGCGGCAGAGCGCGCTGATCATGCGCGACGACGAGGAGGACGGCGCCCCGCCCCGCTCCCGCGTGGACCTCGACGGCGGACTCGCGGTGATCCGGCTGTCTAGGGGCGGCAGCGGTACGTGAACTCTGCCGCGGCCGTGCGCCGTTCGGGGGAGAGAAGCTGGAGCTCGGCCTTCGCGGGGTAGGTGCCCGCTCCCTGGAAGGTCCACAGCAGGTGCAGCCGGGCCTCCTTGCGGCCGCTCGGCACCCGTTCGCTGAGCTGCTCCGAGCGCGTCCCGTCACTGCGCAGCCAGCGGTACGTGAGCACCCCCGGCCGCCCGTTGGTCCGTACGACGGCCACCACATCGGCGGTCCCGTCGCAGCCGGGCCCCCCGGCGCCGGCGGCTCCGGTGGACACCACCACGTCCCCGACCTCCAGGGCCGGGCCGTAGCGCTGCCAGCCCAGATAGCAGAGGACCCCGATCAGGACCACGGCCGCCAGGGTGTAGCGCCGCCACTCGCGCCGCCGGCGGGGGGCCGGGGCCGGGTACAGCGGGAACGGCGCGGGGAGCGCGGCCGTCACCCCCGGTCCGAAGCGCAGGACGGAACCCTCGACCCGGTCCGGCACGGCGCCGACCGGTACTCCGAACCGCGCGGTGGGGCCGGTCCGTTCGACCCCGCCGACGGGGACGAGCCGCTCGGTGCCGTCGAGGCGCGCGGTCGGCTCCGTGCCCGCGGGGGGTCCGGTGATCCAGTGGCTGCCGAGCACGGTGGCGCTGTAGTCGTCGTCGCCCTGCGGGGCGTGGGGATCGCTCATGCCGGCTTGCACCCCCGGATGTAGATGCTCTGGACGGAACTCTGGTTGGCGGCGGCCGGCTTGGTGGTGGCGCGGACGCTCCAGTAGCAGCCGGCGCCCCGCGCGAAGGTGTGCGCGAGGGTCTGCGTGCCGGGGCTTCCGGCGGCGAACTCGACGCTCTGGCGCCCGTCGGGGACGGTCAGGGCGCCCTCGGCGTCACCGGTGAACCACTCGACGATCAGGGTGTACGGGCCCGCGCCGTCGCTGTCGACGGAGAAGGAGGCCGCGGTGGTGCCCGGCGCCGTCTGCCGGAAGGAGGTGACGTTCACCGCGGAGATCCTGACGGACGGGGAGGGGGACGGGGTCGGCGTGGGGGTCGGGGTCGGGGTCGGCGGCTTCGTCACCGTCCAGGTCGGCTTCGGTGTGGGTGTGGGCGTGGCTGTCGGCGTGGGCATCGTGTAGCTCGGACTCGGGGTCGCCGACGGCGACGCGGACGGCGACGCGGACGGGCTCGGGCTCGACGTCGGTGAAGCGGACAGGCTCGGTCCGGGCGCCGGCGCGGGCGCGCCCGGCGTGGACGCGCTCGACGTCGCGAACGCGTTGAGCGCCAGCGCGCCGCGCGGCTCCGAGCCCACCGCCTGGTAGCCGAGTACGGCCACCAGCCCGAGCGCCAGCGCCGCTCCCGCCGCGAGCAGGCCGCGCCCGCCCGGGGCCCAGCCCGGCGGCGGCGCCGGCAGGACCGTGGTGGCCAGGGCGGTGGTGCCCTGCGCCGGGGCGCCCGCGGAGGGGAACAGCAGGGGCAGCAGGGCCGCCAGCGCGGCCAGCTTGCGCTGTCCGCGTTCCTCCCACTGGGGCCCGTACGCCGCCAGGGCCACCGACTCCAGTTCCGCGACGAACGCCTCGGCGTTCTCGGGCCGTTGTTCGGGAGCCTTCGCCAGTCCCCGCCGGATCAGCGGGCGCACCGGCTCGGGCGCCTCGGTCTCGGGGACCGGAGCCTCGATGTGCTGGACCGCGAGCTCGGCGAAGTTCTGCCCGTCGTAGGGCTTGCGGCCGGTGAGGCATTCGAAGAAGGTCGCCGTCGCCGCGTACACGTCGGCCTCGGGCGACGCGGGCCGGCCCTGCCACTGCTCCGGGGCCATGTACGCGGGCGTGCCCGCCGCCCCGGGCGTCGTGCCCAGGGGGGTGGCGATCCCGAAGTCCACCAGCTTGGAGGTCCCGTCGGCCGCGACCAGTACGTTCGCCGGCTTGTAGTCCCGGTGGACCACGCCGGCCCGGTGGGCGTCGGCCAGGCCCAGCAAGGAGCCCTTCAGCAGCACGAGCGCCGCCTCCGGGCCGGTCCGTCCGCACTGCTTCAGCAGGGCGTTCAGCGGGATGCCGTCGACGAGCTCCATGACGATCGCGGCGCCGCCGGGCGCCTCGACGTACTCGTACAGACCGACCACGTAGGGGGAGCGCAGGGCGCCGAGGAGTTGGGCCTCCGCCCGGAACTCCCGGACGAAGACCGGGTTTTCGAGCATCCGGTCGTTCAGGTACTTCACCGCGACGGCCGTGCCGGTGCCCTCGTGGACCGCGAGGACGACACGGCCGCTGGCACCCGAACCGAGCTCGCGGACCTCCGAGTAACCGGGAACCGACCACACGCCGTTCATGCCTTCCCCCTTGCCGTGGCGTGACCGCGCCCCGGAGCCGGTCGTTCCGTGGACCGGCCATCACCTGGGACACATTTCCGCCACGGCCGGTTCCCTGTCGGGGGCACCTCCGTGGCGGGGATCAGGCCGCCGCGGCCCGTGCTCCGATCATGGAGTGCAGCCGGTCGGCCGCCGCCCGCCCGAAGTCCGGGTCGTTGATGTGGGTGTCGTAGTCGTAGATCCGGGCCGCGCTGCCCCGCAGCCCGTCGCGCAGCGCCGAGAACAGGGCCCCGTCGGCTTCGGGGTCGTGGTACGGCCCGCCCGGGGCGCCGAGCGTGGACAGCCCGCGCAGGGGCACGCAGACGGCCGTGGGACCGGTGGCCGTGCGGAGTTTGGCGGCGACCCGGCGGCCGAGCTCGGCGCACTCGGTCCCGGTCGTACGGATCACCGTGATCGAGGGGTTGTGGACGCGGACCCGGCGGTAGCGGACCCGTTCGGGCAGGGTCTCCATCGGGCCGAACTTCACCATGTCCAGCGCCCCCAGGCTCACCACCTGCGGGATCCCGGCCCGCCCGGCGGCGCTGAGCCGGTCGGGACCGGCGGTGAGGATGCCGCCGCACAGGTCGTCGGCGAGCTCGCTGAGGGTGAGGTCGAGGACGCCCGCGAAGATCCCCTGGCCGGCCAGGGTCTCCAGGGTCCGGCCACCGGTGCCGCTGACGTGGAAGACCAGGACCTCGTAGCCCAGCTCGGTCAGCCGTTCCCGGGCCGCGTCCACCCCGATGGTGGTCACGCCCGCCATGCTCGCCGCGATCAGCGGCCGGGGCCCCGAGCCCAGCCGGGCCGGGCGGCGCAGCTCCAGGGCGGAGCGTGCGAAGGCCTCGGCCATCCCGGCGACGGCCGCGACGGCATTGGCGAGGACCGGCGCGGAGACGCTGTTGATCCCCGCGATGTCCACGACGCTGTACATCATCGTGATGTCCGCGGATCCGACGTACGGGGCCACGTCCCCGGACGCCATGGACGAGACCATCACCTTCGGTACGCCGAGCGGCAGGGCGCGCATCGCCCGGGTGGCGATGGACGTCCCACCGCTGCCGCCGATCGCGAGGACTCCGTGCAGCCGGCCTTCGGCGTGCAGGCGTAAGAGGGTCGCTTCCGCGCCCCGGGCCATCGTGGTCACGGCCGCACCCCGGTCGGCGGCGGCGCGCAGCTCGGACAGTTCCGTTCCCGCGGCCCGCGCCACCGCTTCGCGCGGTATGTCGGCGGGGACCCGGGGCTCGTTCATGATTCCTGTGTCGACCGTGATCACTTCGACGCCGGCGCGCAGCAGCCTCTCGCGCAGCCAGCCGTACTCCACACCCTTTGTGTCCAGGGTTCCCACCAGCACGACGTTCGTCATACGTGCAATGTCCATGCAGGTGGGGTTTGTTGGCAAGTAAAGGTCAGGTCAACCCTCGTTCGCCAGGACGTCCAACAGCCGTTCCACGAACGGAATCTGAGACACCACCAGTTTGGTTCTGGCCACCTGGGGGGTGAACCACTCCACCCGGTCCAGCTCGGGGAACTCCTCCATCCGCCCCGACTTGGGCGGCCACTCCATGGTGAAGGTGCCGTGCACCGCGAGGGCCGGATCCAAGTCCGCGCGGACCGCCCAGATGGTCACCAGCTTCCCGCTGGTCATCCGCACCTCGCCCAGCGGCAGGTACGGACCGTCCGGCGGCGGCAGCCCGACCTCCTCCTCGAACTCCCGGCGGGCCGCGTCACGCGCGCTCTCCTCGGGCCCGTACTCGCCCTTCGGGATGGCCCAGGCGCCCGCGTCGCGGCGCTCCCAGAGGGGGCCGCCCATGTGGCCGAGCAGGATCTCCACCTCGGCCCCGGGGTGCCGGCGGAACAGGAGCAGTCCGGCGCTGCGCTTCGTGGTCATGGCCCGATCCCTACCCCGTCCGGGCGCGGCTCAGGCCGTCGGCGGGCCGGGCGGTGGCCGTCCCGCCGCCCGCGCCGCGGCTCAGTGGTCGTGCGGGCCCTGGCGGTGGACCGGGCCGTGGGCGTCCGCGCAGTGCGAGTCGGGCTCCCGGTCCTCGCCGGGGCGGCCGACCGTGAGCAGGGAGTCCTGGGCGTGGTCCACCTGGAGGGTGGTGTGCGTGATCCCGTACTCCTTCGCCAGCAGCGCCTCCAGGTCCCGGCGCACGGCGTGGCAGTCGCCCTCCGGGGCCACCAGGACGTGTGCGGACAGGGCGGCCTGCCCGGAGGTGATGGTCCAGATGTGCAGGTCGTGGACCTCGGTGACGGGCGGCTGCGCGACCAGCCGGTCGCCGACCGTGTCCGGGTCCACGTGGGCCGGGGCGGCCTCCAGGAGGATCCGGCCGGACTCGCGGACCAGTCCGTAACCCGCCTTGACCATCAGGACGACCACGACGAGCGAGGCGATCGAGTCGGCCTGCCGGAAACCGGTGGTGAGCACGATGAGACCGGCGACGGCGGTGCCGATGAAGGCGAACAGGTCGTTGAGGATGTGCTGGTAGGCGCCCTCGACGGCCAGCGAGGTGCGGTTCGCCTTGGAGATGCACCAGGCCGCCACGATGTTGACGACGATCCCCGCCAGCGCCGTCACCAGCACCAGCCCGCCCTCCACGGGCGGCGGATCGAGCAGCCGCCGTACGGCCTCGTACGCCAGCCAGACCGCGAGCAGCAGCAGGGTGAGGCCGTTGGCCTGGGCGGAGAGTATCTCCGCACGCTTGAGGCCGTACGTGAACCCGCCGCGGGCCGGCCGGGCGGCCAGCCGCATCGCGATCAGCGCGAGGACGATCGAGACGGCGTCCGTCAGCATGTGCGCGGCGTCGGAGATCAGGGCCAGCGAGTGAGCCAGGACGCCGATGACCACCTCGACGGCCATGAAGCCCGCGATGAGCCCGAGGGCGATGCCGAGCCAGCGCCGGTCCGCGTCGGCGGCGACACCGTGGCTGTGACCCGCGTGGCCGTGGCCGTGACCGTCGGGGCCTTCGTGACCCTGGTGGCCGGCGGCGACGGTGCCTGCGGCGGCGTGGTCGTGCGGCGCGTGATCGTGATCGTGCGCGCTCATGATGTCCCCCGTGAGTCGTGGCGAGTCGCTTGCGCGTTCCGCTTCGCCTGAAGTGAAGCGCACCTCGAGGCGATGGGCAAAGGCTGCAACGGGGACCGTTGTCATTACCCATAAGCCCGGCCTGACCTGCGGTTATGCCGGGTGCTCCGGATCGTGGGAAAATCGCCCCATGGCCCAGCGCCCCGGTGTGCCGACCGCGCCAGAGCTCCTCCTGGAAACGGACAGGGGCTCCACCGAGATGAGCCCGCGCCGGACGTACCACGTCGGCCGGGACCCCCTCTGCGAGATCTGCCTCGACGACGCCCGCGTCTCCTGGCACCACGCGGTGCTGCGCCCGGACGGCGACCACTGGACGCTGGAGGACGAGGACAGCACCAACGGCACGTGGGTCGACGGCCACCGCGTCCGCGAGTGGGCGGTCGGCGTCGGCAGCGAACTGCGCTTCGGCAGCGCCGCCGACGGACCGCGCGTCCGCTTCGCCGAACCCGCCGCCACCTCCCGGCCCTCCTCGGTCTCCCGCCCGGACATGACCAGCACCTTCCGGCGGCCGACCTCGGTCCGCCCGCTGGCCGACCGGGCCGCGGTCCGCATCGGCCGCGCCCCCGACAGCGACCTCGTCATCGACGACCTCGTCGTCTCCCGCCACCACGCCGAACTGCGCGCCCGCCCCGGCGGCGGGTACGAGATCGTGGACCTGGGCAGCCACAACGGCACCTACCTCAACGGCGCCCGCCTCACCGGGGCCGCCGCCATCGGCGAGGGCGACATCGTCGGCATCGGCCACTCCGCCTTCTGCCTGGTCGGCGACCAGTTGCAGGAGTACGTGGACACCGGCGAGGTCTCCCTCGACGTCCAGGACCTCGGCGTGGCCGTGGACAACGGCCGCAAGACCCTCCTCGACCACGTCTCCTTCCCCGTCGGCGCGACCTCCCTGCTCGCGGTGGTGGGCCCCAGCGGCGCCGGCAAGTCCACCCTGCTCGGCGCGCTGACCGGCCTGCGCCCGGCCGACCACGGCACCGTCTTCTACGACGGCCGCGACCTCTACCGGGACTACGCCGAACTGCGCAGCCGCATCGGCCTCGTCCCGCAGGACGACATCCTGCACGCCCAGCTCACCGTGCGCCGCGCCCTCGCGTACGCCGCCGAACTGCGCTTCCCGCAGGACACCGCCAAGGCCGAACGCGAGGCCCGCGTCGACGAGGTGATCGGCGAACTCGGCCTCCAGCAGCGCGCCGACCAGCCCATCCACAGCCTCTCCGGAGGCCAGCGCAAACGGGTCTCCGTCGCCCTGGAACTGCTGACGAAGCCCTCCCTGCTCTTCCTGGACGAACCCACCTCCGGGCTCGACCCGGGCATGGACCGCTCGGTGATGAACATGCTGCGCGGCCTCGCCGACGACGGCCGCACGGTCATCGTCGTCACCCACAGCGTGCTCAACCTGAGCGTCTGCGACCGCCTCCTGGTCCTCGCGCCCGGCGGCCGCATCGCCTACTACGGACCTCCCGACGAGGCGCTCGGCTTCTTCGGCTTCGACCAGTGGCCCGAGGCCTTCGAAGCCTTCGAGCACGAGCGCGAGCGCGACTGGGCCGGGGAGCACCGGGCCTCACCGCTGTACGGCCGCTACGTCGACGTCGCCGGCCGGGTCCCGGCCGCGGGAGTCGACGCATGGGCCGTGGGCATCCCGCCGAAGCCGCCGCCCAAAGCGCAGAGCTGGGGTTCGCAGCTCTCCACCCTGATCCGCCGGTACGCCGCCGTGCTCAGCGCCGACCGCACCTTCCTGATCATCATGGTCGCCCTGCCCTTCGTCATGGGCGCCATGGCCCGGGCCCTGGCCGGCAGCGAACTCAACGCGGAGACGGCCCTCAACGCCCTGTTCATCCTGTGCGTGGGCGGAGTCCTGACCGGAGCCGCCAACGCCGTCCGCGAACTGGTCAAGGAACGCGTCATCTACCAGCGCGAACGCGCCGTGGGGCTCTCCCGGTCGGCCTACCTGATGTCCAAGGTGGTGGTCCTCGGCGCCATCACCGTGGGGCAGGCCGTGGTCCTCACCCTGGTCGGTCTCGCCGGGGTCAAGACCAACGCACCCGGCGGCAAGGGCCTCTTCATGCCCCCGCTGATCGAGATCACCCTCGTCGTCGCCCTGCTGTCCGTCACCGCCATGGTGCTCGGGCTGCTGATCTCCGCCCTGGTGACCAAGGAAGAGGTCACCATGCCGCTGCTGGTCCTGCTCACCATCGTGCAGGTCGTCTTCTGCGGCTCCCTGCTGAAACTCACCGGGGTCCCCGTCATCGAACAGTTCGCCTGGTTCGTGCCGGCCCGCTGGGCCATGGGCGCGATGGCGGCCACCATCG
Organism: Streptomyces sp. NPDC002886; assembly: GCF_042888445.1. Classification (NCBI taxonomy): domain Bacteria; kingdom Bacillati; phylum Actinomycetota; class Actinomycetes; order Kitasatosporales; family Streptomycetaceae; genus Streptomyces; species Streptomyces sp. NPDC002886. Next base: position 723,608 of record NZ_JBIAPV010000004.1, on the reverse strand, counting down.
ACCTCGGCGCCATCGTGCCCGGCAAGATCACCCAGGACCCGATGTTCGACCACAAGCCCAGACTGTGGCTCACGGAGGTGGCGGCGCTCGCCGGCCTGGCCGTGCTCTTCGGCTTCCTGGTGGGCCGGGTGCTGCGCCGCCACGAGCCGGCCGTCATGCGGAAGTAGCCGCGATGACCAGCCCCGGCCAAGCCGCGGAATTCAGGCCCACCCACATCGTCCCGCAGGACGGACTCCCCGCGTGGGAGACCCCGGACCTGTCGCGTCCCACGGTGCCCCTGGACGCCTTCCTGCCCGTACGGCTGCTGTCCCGGCGCGGGGAATGGGGGGAGATCCTGTGCGCCAACGGCTGGTCCGCCTGGGTGGACGGACGCCTCCTCCTCGCCGTGCCGCAGCCCCCGCCGACCGGCGGGCGCCCGCTGACCCGCGTCGAGGACCCGCAGCCGCTGCTCACCCGGTGCGCCGAGGAACTGGAACGCTACCGGCGGGCCGTCACCGACCTCGCGGCCGGGCGGCTCGACCCCGAATCCTTCCGGCGGTCCCTGCGGGGACTGCGCGTCGGGGTCGTCGTCGACGGGGAGTCCGTGTGGCTCTACGACGAGACGGCGGGACGGTGGATGTACGGGGACGGGAGCCGTCTGGCCACCTACGCGGTCGTCGCGGGACCCGGTGCCTCACCCGCGCCGCAGTCGCCGCCGCAGGAAGCCGACACCGAGGGGCAGGGCGACGTAAGAGATGTTCCGCATGGTCCGGATGCTCCGCACGAGCCCACGAAGATCGTGCAGCTGCCCGGGACCGAGGCGGGCTGATGTCCTCCGATCCGGCCGCGGAGGCGTTCCGCGGGCGGGCGTCCGACCTGCGGGGGCGGCGGATCGCCGGGTACGTGGTGGAGGCCGAGATCGGGCGCGGGGGGATGGCGGTCGTGTACCGCGCGCACGACGTACGGCTGGACCGGACGGTCGCGCTGAAGCTCCTCGCGCCCGAACTGGCGCGCAACGACGTCTTCCGGCAGCGGTTCGCGCACGAGTCGAAGGTGGCGGCGGCCATCGACCACCCGCACATCGTGCCCGTCTTCGAGGCGGGGGAGACCGACGGGCTGCTGTACATCGCCATGCGGTACGTGCCCGGACAGGACCTGCGGGCCATGCTCGACCGGACGGGCCCGCTGCCGGTGGACGCCGCCGCCCGCATCGCCGGCCAGGTCGCCTCGGCCCTGGACGCGGCGCACGCCCACGACCTGGTGCACCGGGACGTGAAACCCGGCAACATCCTGGTCGCGGGCGGTACCGACAGCGAACACCCCGAGCACGTCTACCTGACGGACTTCGGCCTGACGAAGAAGTCGCTGTCCCTGACCGGGTTCACGAGCGTCGGGCAGTTCGTCGGCACCCTGGACTACGTGGCGCCCGAGCAGATCGCCGGGAAGCCCGTCGACGGGCGCTGCGACGTCTACAGCCTGGGGTGCGTGGTCTACGAGATGATGGCCGGCGCCCCGCCGTTCCAGCGGGACGAGGACATGGCACTGCTGTGGGCCCACCAGTACGATCCGCCGCCGCCGCTGACCTCGCTGAGGCCCGATCTCCCGCCGGGGGTGGACGAAGTGCTGGCACGGGCCCTCGCGAAGACGCCCGAGGACCGGTGGGGGAGCTGCCTGGAGTTCACGGGGGCGCTGCGCCGTGCGGGCGCGGGCGAGGGCCCGGGCGTCGGTGTGGCCGCCTTCGTCCGCGCGCCCGCCCCGGCGGCGTCGGACGGGCCGCCGCCGCCACCGCCTCGGTGGGCGCTGCCGGTGTTCTAGGCCCCCGGGAGGGCGGGGATCGGAACGGACCGGTGCGGTGGTCGCGCCGCGGGCGCGCGGCGCCGCGACGGCATCACTCGATCCTCGCGGGTCGGCCATCTGCAGAAGGTTCTGGCGCCGTACCAGGCCTTCGGCTCGTGCGTCATTGCCGGTCCAGGATCCCCTCGCGCCGGAAACGTGATCATCACAAAGGGAGATCCCCTACCGCAAGGGGCCCTGGTCCTCCGCCGGGGACGGCGCGCACACGACGTGGGCCGTGATCTCGGCGTGGGCGGCGGATGCGTACCAGCCCCTGCGGCCGTCCTCGTCCACGACGGGGTGGGAGGCCAGGACGGTGTGCCGGAGCGTGCCGTCGCGGCCGTGGTCCCAGTGGGTGGTGGAGTACCCGCCGGACTGCACGGCGGTGCCGCGCGGACAGAACACCCTGCTGACGGAGACGGCCTGGGCGGAGGCGTCCTTGCGGCCGGTGTCGCCGGAGAAGTGGCGGGCACCGGGACCGGTCGCCTGGGTGGGGAGGGCCGTGCAGAGGGTCAGGGCGAGCGCGGAGAGGGCGATCAGGCCAGCGGCGTGGAGCGGCCGGAACAGGCCTTTGGTCATGTTCACGGAGACGAGCGTGTCATGCGGAAACGATCCCCCGATGAGCCGATTTGCGACTGTTCACTCGAACGGCGCAACGTGTGGACGAGGGAGCGCGTGGGAGCGGGCAGGCCGGTCAGCGGCCGGTGGGAGCGCTGGGGCCGGCTGGCCGGGCGGGCTCGGCGGGGGACCGGCGGCCGGGTTCGTTGCGGCGGCGCCGGGGGAGCAGGGCGCCGAGGAAGCCCGCGACCGCGCCGGCGAGGAAGGCGAACCCGACCGTACGCCAGAGCAGCGGGCGCAGCTCCACTTCGCCGCCGAGGTCGCTCGCGTCGCCGATGCCGAGCAGGGAGAGCCCGAACTGGGCCTGGATCCGGGCCAGCAGGCACACCACCAGGGTGCCCAGGGCGAGGGCCACGGCCAGGTGGAGCGCGTGCTGCCAGGGGCGGACGTGTGCGGGGGAACGGGTGGCGGCCAGCACGCCGGCGCCGAGCAGCAGGACGACGGCGAGCACCACGAGCCACCACGCCCGGGAGTCCCGCTCCGCGAGGGAGGCCACGTCGATGGTGGACAGGTCCGGGGCGGAGCCCTGGCCGGTCGCGCGCAGCACCTCGTCCAGGACCTTCGGAACGGGGAGCCCGAACGGCCCCTCGGCCTTGCCCTCCCAGGCCCCGCCGAAGCCGAGGGTCAGGGCGGGCCAGACCAGGTTGGGCAGGCCCAGCAGGATCACCGCCAGGGTGCGGTCCGCGTGCCCGCGGGTCCCCGCCACCACCAGGCCGACGCCGATCCCGATCACGACGTACGCGAGGAGCAGTGCGACGACCGCGAAGGCCGCGGGGCGCACCGCCGCGTGGAAGCGGACCAGCCCCGCCGGGAGCGGCGCGCGCCGGGACACCAGCAGGGAGATCAGCAACAGGCCCAGGATCCACAGCAGTCCGAAGCCGAGACTGGCGGGGATCGCGGCCTCGAAGCCCACCGTCGGGCCGGCGTCGAGGACTTCGCCGATGTCGCCGAGGACCGAATCGCCGGTGGAGACCGCGAAGTTCTGGCGGGACAGCAGGGCGACACCGGTCAGCGCCACCAGCCACAGGAGCACCAAGGGCACGGCGCGGGCGAGGAGTCCGCGGGCCCCGGCCACGGCCCGGTTGTGCAGGGGGCGCAGGAAGAGCCAGCCGGCGGTCAGTGCGCCCGCCAGGCTGACGGAGAGGGGGAGCACGGACAGGCTCGCGTCGGCATCCGCCAGGAAGCCGGCCCCGCCCGTCACGTCGACCGAGCCGCCCGCCGCCATCAGGACGACGGCGGCCACCACGTGCGGGAACGCGCCGCCGGGCAGCTCGCCGGCGCCGGCCAGGGCGAGCCCCGCCGAGGCCGCCACGGCCATCACCGCGAAGCCCGCGAGGACCGCGACGAGGGCGTCGCGCCAGGCTCGCGCGACCGGTGCCGTTGTGGGGCTCACCCTGCCACCGTAGGCAGCTCCGCTTGCGGCCACCACCCGGACGGCGCACACAATGGTCGCCAGGAGTGCATGAAATCCGGAGATTTCCGCTGATGACCCGCGGAAGTTCCATAACGGAACGTCCGCGGAGCACCGTACGAAGGACACGAAGGGTCCGCAGCGGAGCATCCACAGGGGACCGGAACCCCTCCGCCTGGGAAGAAGAGCCCGTGACCACTCAACCCTCCGGCCAGCAGCCGCCGTGGCCGACACAGCCGTCACAGCCGCCCTCGCAGCCGCCGTCGTCCTCGTCCGGGCGTCCCACGGGCCCGCCTTCCGGGCCCCTCTCGGGGGGCCGGGAAGGGCCCCCGCCACCGCCGCCGCCGGCCCCTCCCGGAGGATCCGGGGGCGGGGTGCCCCCCGGGCCCCCGGAGCCCCCGCACAAGCCCTGGTGGCGCTCCGTTCCCCGGCTCGCCACCACGATCGTCGCCCTCGCCGCCGCCGTGACCCTGGCCGTCGTACTGACCAGGCCCAGCGGCGGCGGGGGCACCACCACCTCCGCGGGCAACGAGGTCTTCCTGCAGCCCGCGGCGGCGTCCGGGCCCGACCCCTTCACCGAGTCCACCGCCGCCAAGCAGGCGACGCCGCCGCCCGAGAGCCCGCCGCCCCCGCAGCCCTCGAAGCCGGAGACGAAGCCCCCGTCGAAGCCGGAGTCGAAGGCCCCGTCGCCCACGGGAACCACGGTCACCCGCAGCGTCAGCGGCGCCTCGCCCGAGCTGTACGGGGGAACGCCGGCCGTGCCCGCCTGTGACGTCGAGAAGCAGATACGGGTGCTGTCGGCGCAGCCGTCCAAGAACGCCGCCTTCGCCTCGTCGCTCGGCATCGCGCCGACGGCCGTGCCGGGATACCTGCGCTCCCTCACACCGGTCCAGCTCCGGGTCGACACCCGGGTCACCAACCACGGCTACGTGGACGGCCGCTCCACCAGCTACCAGTCCGTCCTCCAGGCCGGGACCGCCGTGCTCGTGGACGACCGGGGGGTGCCGCGGGTGCGGTGCGCCTGCGGGAACCCGCTCGGGCCGCCGGTGGCGCTGAAGGCCAACCCGAAGCGGTTCGGACAGCCCTGGACCTCGTACCAGCCCTCGCAGGTCGTGGTCATCGCCCCGTCCGTGACCATCGTGAACAAGTTCGTGATCTACGACTACCACGACAGCCGCTGGTTCGAGCGCGACCGGGGCGACCACCACGGCCGCCACGACCGGCCGATCCCGCCGCCGGTGATCCCGACCCCGATCTTCACGACCCACCCGCCGTCGCCGACGTTCACTTCGCCGTCGCCGACCTTCACGTCGCCGTCCCCGACCTTCACCTCGCCGTCCCCGACGGTCACTTCCCCGTCGCCGACGCTGACCTCGCCCTCCCCGACGGTCACTTCCCCGTCGCCGACGGTGTCCCCGTCCGAGTCCCCCTCCGAGTCTCCGTCCAAGTCGCCTTCGGAGTCCCCGTCGGTCTCTCCGTCGGAGTCGGCCTCGGCCTCGGCCTCGGCCTCGAAGTCGGCCTCCGAGTCCGCGTCACCGTCCGCGTCACCTTCGGAGTCCCCGTCGGTGTCGCCCTCGGAGTCGGTTTCGGCATCGGTGACCGGGTCGAAGTCCCCCTCGGAGTCACCGTCCGTGTCGCCCACCCCGTCGCCCTCGAAGAGCGCCGTGGCGCCGTCGCCCTCGCGGACCTCGGAGGAACCGAAGCCGACGCCCCCGCCCAGGACCTCCTCGGCGGCGCCTCCTCCGCCCCCGGCGACCTCGGCCCGGCCCCAGCCGCCCAAGCCGACGCCTCCGCCGCTGGTGTCGCCGGAGCCCGAACTGCCGCCTCCGCCGCCTCCGCCGCCTCCGCCCAAGCCGACGCCCGCTCCGGCCACCTCGCTGATCGCACCCCCGCCGCCGCCGCCCTCGCCGACCAGGCCCGGAGACGGTATCGAGCAGGGTTCTGACGCAGGTCAGGACGGAGGTCAGGACGGGGGTAGCGGCAACCAGTAGGACCCCGCCCGACACGAAGACCTCCCCGAGGGCCGTCGGCCCTCGGGGAGGTCTGGTCCTGCCGTCGTGCGGGGGCGGCTGCTAGCGGACGCGCCCGTACATGTTCGGGTTGTACGCGCTGAAGCTGGAGACGCGGACCTGCTTGCCCGGGCGGGGGGCCTCGATGTACTTGCCCCCGCCGAGGTAGACGGCGACGTGGTGGATGCCCGAGACGCTGCCGTTCGAGGTCCAGAACACCAGGTCACCGCGGCGCAGTTCGGAGCGGGAGATCGGGGTGGTGGCCCGGTACTGGTCGGAGGCCACGCGGGGGAGGGTGATGCCCGCGGACCGGTACGCCGCCTGGACCAGGCCCGAGCAGTCCCAGCCGCGGGGGCCGTTGCCGCCCCAGACGTACGGGTCGCCGAGATGGCCGTTGGCGAAGGAGATGGCGCCCTCCGTGCCCTGGCGGATGGGCGTGCCGGAGGAGCCGGACGAACCCGAGGAAGAGCCGGAACCGGACGACCCGGAGGAAGAGCCTGAGCCGGAACCCGAGCCGCCGGCGAAGCGCAGGTACTTGTCCTTGTGCTGGGTCCAGCGCCACCAGCCGGTGCCGTCCTTGTACCAGTACACGCGGTCCGTGGCGTCCCAGCCCGCACGGCCGCGGAAGGTCGGCTCGGTGGTGCGTACGGAGGAGGACGCGGAAGAGGAGGAGGGCGGGGCGCCTGCGGAGGAACGGCCGCTGTTTGCGACGTACTTGCTGTAATGCTGGGTCCAGCGCCACCAGCCGGTCGCGTCCTTGTACCAGTACTTCGAGCCGTCCCAGCCGGCGTGCGCCGGTGCGGGCTCGGCGGACGCGGTGCCCACCCCGGTGCCCATCAGCAGCGTGGCACCGACGGCCGCGACCACGGCGCCGCGCAGGGTGCAGCGACGACGGCGGGACACGGCGGCCGTCATGGCCGTCGTGCCGCGCGCGCAGCCGGTGCAGTCACAGCTGTCGGGTATTTCTTCGGTGAACTCGGGCGTGCGCATGCGTGATTCCTTATCCATCGGGGGTGTTTTCAGCGGGCGTCGGCGGCAGGGCCGCGCGCCGTGTAGAAGGCCACGGTCAAGTCCTTGACCAGGGCCTTGCGTTCGTAGTCGTCCAGGCCCACGAGCCCGCGGTCCGACATCCGGTGCACGGTGTCGTCGACGGCGTCGAGCACGGAGGTGAGGACGGAATCCCGGTGCCGGGCGTCGATCGAGGCGACCCGGCGGCGCTGCATCGCCGCGGCGACCTCGGGGGCGTACTCGACGTTCAGCGGCCGGGCGGAGAAGACTTCGACGCCGACGGCCCTGCACTCGGCTGCGAGGAGCCGGGTCAGTTCGTCGCCGACGGCCTCGGTGTCGCGCAGGGTGTCCGGTCCGTCCGGCCCGTCCGGCTCCGGGCCGAAGGAGTCGGCGGGCATCCGGGAGAGCACCCGGGCGGTCGCCGACTCCACCTGTCCGCGCAGGTACGCGGTGTGGTCGTCGACGGCCAGGAGTGCGCGGGCGGTGTCCTTGACCCGCCAGACGACGAGGACCACGGACCGCAGCGCGGTGCCCTCGGAGTCGACGACGCAGAGCGGTTCGCTGCGCCAGTGGCGCAGCCGCACGTCGACGCGGGTGTGGCGGGGCACCGGGTTGGACCAGATGAGCCCCGCACGCCGGATCGTGCCGCGGTAGCGGCCGAAGAGGGTCAGCGACCAGGCCTGACCGGCACGGCCGCGCCGCAGTCCGCCGAGCGCGGCGAACGTGAGGAGCGCGCAGCACGCGACGGTGGCCAGGGGCCAGGCCTCGGCGGGTGAGGTGGAGGGGCGGAGCTCCTCCAGTCGGGCGAGGGCGGCGGCGCCGCCCGTGGCGAGCACGGCGGTGAGCAGCGCCCACCAGCCGGAACAGGCTCGCGCGGGGTGTTCGGTGAGCTCGGGATCGAGCACGGCGGGAAGGGTCCGGGGGTGGCCCGGAGCCGGGGCCGCGGCCGCGGCCGGATGGGCGGGCCGGGGTATCGCCGCGCGGACGGGGGCCTGCCGAAGGGTGTCGGGGTCCGCCGGCGGACCGCCGGGCCGGCGGGGGCCGCCCGGGCCCGCTGCGCGGGTGGCGTCGGTGGTGACGTGGGCCCCGGCGGGCTCCTCGTCACGGAACAGGGGCCCCAGGACCAGCGGATCCCGGTACGGCCGTACGACCAGACTTCCGCGCCCGGTACGGGCCCCGGAGGCGGAGCCTGCGCCCGATCCCGAGCGCCGGCCGGAGTCCGTGGAGTCGGGTGCGCCGGTGTCGAGGCGGGTGGAGTCGCTGGGCGGGGCGGATATCCGTCCGGGGGTCCGGGCCGCTTCCTCCGCGCCTTCCTCCGTCCGCTCCTCCGCTCCTTCCGCCCCTCCCTCGGGTATTCCGGCCGGTTCTCCGGTCCTCTTCGGCGCTCGCGACAAGCCACACCCCACACAGCCGTGGGCGCCAACGACCCCGTGCCGGGGGGTTGCTGACACCAGCAAAGATGATCATGAACGGATCGATCTTCGCGAAATCGTACAAGTCGCCTATTAGGCGAAAGTCGCGACAGGCCGGGACTTTGGGCCTTTTTCGCACCGGTTTCGGGCGTCTGGGGAGGCCGCTAGCGCACGTGGGGAGGCGGGAACAGGCCGACACGCCGGATCCCCCCTTCGCGTCCCGTGAACCCGCACCCCTCCCCGTACCACCGGGAGCACGCTCCCGCGGACCGGCGCGGACCGTGCGGGAGTGAGACCCTGAAGGTGTGGCCGAAAGGGGAATGACCCCCCAGGTCGAGTGGCCTGCCCGGACGGACACGAGCCTCGCGCTCAACCACATGGGCACCTTCGACTGGGACCTCGACAGCGGGCAGATGTTTCTGGACACCACCGCCCTCGGGGTCTTCGACCTGCGCCCCGAGGAGTTCACGGGCACCCCCGCCGGCCTGCGCGTCCGCCTCGCGCCCGGCGAGGACGCCCGGCTCGACGCACGCATCGCGCAGGCGCTGAAGGCCGGCCGCAGCCACTACGGGGCCTACGTGCGCAGCCGCGACCGGGACGGGGCCCCGGGCTGGACCCACATCCAGGGCCGCATCCTGCGGGACACGCACGGACGTCCGTACCGGATCATCGGGATCATCCGCGACGCCGTCCACGACCCCGGCGAGCCCGGCGCGGCCGGTGAGCGCGACGAGGGCCGGCGCCGGATGACCGGGGTCGTCGAGCGGACCACGGCGATCCTCGCGCACGCCCGCACGGTCAACGACGTCACCGACGTCCTCAAGGACCCCGAGGCCCTCGGCCATCTCGGCGCGGTCAGCGTCATGCTCGGCGTGGTCGACGGCGGCCGGATCCACCTGGTCGCGGAGGGGCAGATCGGGGCGTACGTACCGGAGACCGAGTACACGCGGATCGACGCACCCCTGCCGATGAGCGAGGCGGTACGGACACTGCGGCCGGTGTACCTCGGCTCCCGCGAGGAGTTCCAGCACCGCTATCCGGAGCTGTGGCCGTACATCGAGCCGCTGGCCGTCCGCAGCGGGGTCTACCTGCCGCTGATCGCCCAGGGCAGGCCCGTCGGCGCCCTCGGACTGCTCTACGCGCGGGAGGGCGACTTCAACGCCGAGGAACGCAACGTGCTCATGGCGCTGGGCAGCGGCATCGCCCAGAGCCTCCAGCGGGCCATCCTCTTCGAGCAGGAGCACGACCTCGCCGAGGGCCTCCAGAAGGCCATGCTGCCGCGCCGCATCCCGGACGTGGCGGGTGCGGTGATCGCCGTGCGGTACCGGGCCGCGCGGATGGGGCGGGACATCGGCGGCGACTGGTACGACGTGGTGCCGCTCGGCGAGGGCCGGGTCGGCGTGATGATCGGCGACGTGGAGGGCCACGACACGGACGCCGCCGCCGTCATGGGCCAGCTGCGCATCGCCCTGCGCGCGTACATCGCCGAGGGACACACCCCCGGCGCGGCCATGGCGCGGGCCTCGGCCTTCCTGCGGGACCTGGAGACGGAACGCTTCGCCACGTGCACGTACGCCGACATCGACCTCACCAGCGGCATGGCCCGGATGGTCCGCGCCGGGCACCTCGACCCCGTGGTGCGGCGCGGCGACGGCAGTTGCCACCGGGTGCAGGTGGCGGGCGGGCTGCCGCTGGGGCTGCCGGCGCGCGAGCCGGACGCGCCGGGTGCGGGTGGCTCCGGTGCGGGTAGGGCCGGGACCCCGGGTGCTTCCGCCGCCGCGGACGCCGCCGGTGCGGGATACCCCGTCACCAGCCTCGAACTGCACCCCGGGGACACCCTGCTGCTGTGCACGGACGGGCTGACCGAACGTCCGGGCCGGGATCCCGACACGGGTGTGCGCGAGCTCATGGAGGCGGTCCGGGACGGCCCGGCGGACGTGGAGGAACTCGCCGACGTGCTGTGCGACCTGGTCGGGGACTCGGGCGGCGGCGACGACATGGCCCTGCTCCTGCTGCGCCGGCGCGGCACCCCGCTCCCGCGCGGCGGCGGCCCGCTGCGGCACCGCCTCACCCCGGGCGACCCGGACGCCCCGGCGCTGGCCCGCCACCTGATCCGGGCGGCCGCCGCGGCGTGGGGCGCCTGGGACCAGGCCGACGAGATAGAGCTGGCCGCGGACGAGCTGATGACCAACGCACTGGTCCACACGGACGGAGTCGGCGCCGTCAGCATGCGGCTGACCCCGGCGGGCCGGATCCGGATCGAGGTGGAGGACACCAGCAGCGCCCTGCCGCGGCGGCGGGAGGCCGACGACTGGGCGGTGTCGGGGCGCGGCCTGATGCTGGTGGACCGGCTCGCGGACGCCTGGGGCGTGGAGCCGCGGGGCGGCGGGAAGTGCGTGTGGTGCGAGTTCGCCGTCCAGGCGCCGGCCGTCCCCGATCCCGAGGTCCGGGCTCCGGGCGACCAGGATCCCGCGCGCCGGGATGCCGCCGACGAGGATCCCGCGCGCCGGGATGCCGCCGACCAGGATTCCGGGGCCGGGTAGGCGGGGCCCGCAGGTGCGGGCGGTGAACCACCCCGGTGCGGGCGAATGGCTGACAGTCACCGGACTCGCGCTGTGTTCATGTGCTCATATGCACGGAGCTGGTCGATCCTGCCTGGATGTCCCCCCTGCGTCCCGTGCGTCCCCTGCGTCCCGTGCACCGCCTGCGCCCCCCGGGCCCGCTGTCGCCCGGCCCGCTGTCGGCCCTGCTCACGGTGCTGCTGCTCGTGGCCCCGGCGCCCCAGCCGGCAAGCGCCTCCGGGAGCGGCGGGGGAGAGGGGATCGAGACGGCCCGTACCGCCCGGCAGATCGCCCCCGGGGTACGGCTGGAGTCGTACGACCGGCTCGAAGCCGACCGGTGGCTGCGCATCGACGAACTCGACGTGCAGCTGGCGGGCGCCGGCTCCGGTGTGCGTGCGGAGTACCTCGGCGGCCGGGGCGTCGCCACCGTCTCCGACTCCGCGGCCCGTCACCCCGCCGGGCCGGGCCGCCGTGTGGTCGCCGCCGTGAACGGGGACTTCTTCGACATCCGGGGTACGGGCGCCCCGCTCGGCCCCGGCATCGGCGCCGGACGGCTGCTGCACGCGGCCTCGGGAGACGCCGGACAGGCCGTCGGCTTCGGCGCCGACGGGCCGGGCCGTGTCCTGCGCCTGGCCCTGGGCGGGAGCGTCACCCTGCCCGGCGGAGCGGTCCGCCCGCTCGCCGGTTTCAACACCGCGCGCCCGCCCGCCGAGGGCTTCGCCGCCTACACCGCCGACTGGCCGGCGGACGGACTCCCCGCGACCGGACCGGCGGTGGAGCTGCGCGACGGCCGGGTCACGGCCGTGCGCGCGGCGGTACGGCGGCCCGCGCGCCGGGAGCGTCCCGCACCCGGAACCACCGTGCTGGTCGCGGCGGGCGCGGCGGCGCCGGAACTCGCCGCCCTGCGCCCCGGGGACGCGGTCGCCGTGGCGGCCCGGCCGGTGGCCGCCGGGGGCGGGCCGCTCCCCGTAAACGCGGTCGGCGGCCGGGAGGTGCTCGTGGTGGCCGGGGTTCCGCAGAACCACGACGGCGAGCCCAACAACGCGGCCGCGCCGCGCACCGCCGTCGGCTTCTCCCGCGACGGCCGCCGGGCCCGCCTGGTCACCGTCGACGGCCGCCAGCGCGACAGCGGAGGCCTGACCCTGACGGCGCTCGGCCGGCTGATGCACCGGCTCGGCGCCCACGACGCCCTCAACCTGGACGGCGGCGGCTCCTCGACCCTGCTCGCCGCGCTCGCCGGGCAGGCGGCGCCGACCGTGGAGAACTCCCCGTCCGACGGCCGCCAGCGCCCGGTCCCCAACGGCCTGGCCCTGACCGCGCCGGCCGGGGACGGCCGCGCCGCCGGCTACCGGATCGAGCCCGTCGGCGGCGCCGCGCGCGCCTTCCCCGGCCTGGCCCGGACCCTCGGGGCCACCCCGTACGACGCGCACCTCGGTCCGGTGCCCGCACGGGAGAACGCGACGCCGGGCTGGTCCCTCCCGCGGGGCCGGGGCCGGATCGATCCCGGCGGGATCCTGCGCGCGTCGGGCCCCGGCCCGGTGGAGGTACGGGCACGCCTCGGAGCGGCGAGCGGGACGCTCCGCGTCGACGTGCTCGGCGCCCCGACCCGGATCCGCGCGGTTCCGGACCGCATCGGGCTCGCCGAGGCGGGCGAGACCGCGCGCTTCGTCCTGACCGGCTACGACGCGCAGGGCGCCGCCGCCGTGGTCGAACCCCGGGACGTGGAGCTCGACTTCGACCGTTCCCGCTGGAGGGTGGCCGACGACGGGCGCGGCGCGTTCACGGTGACGGCCCGCGTCCCGAACGCGACGAGCCAACTCCGCGCCACGGTACGAAGCACCGCGGGCGCAGCGGCTGCCGCACCCGTCTCCGGTGCCGCCCCGGCCCCGGCACCCGCCCCGGCCCTACTGGCCCTCGGGGTGGGCCTGTCGGACGTGCCGCTCGCGGATCTGGAGGACGCCACCCGCTGGACCGGCCCCGGGGCCGCGCCCGGGCAGGGCCGTCCCGGCCGGGGGCTCGTCCTCACACCGCCCGCCGGGGGAGGGACCGCCGCAGGGACCGCGCCCCGGCCCCTTCGGGTCCCCGAACTGGCCCGGTCGTTGTCCCTCTGGGTGAACGGTGACGGCTCCGGGACCCGGCCCGCGGTGGAACTCGCCGACGGCGACGGGGCCGCCGCGGTCCTGCGCGGGCCCGCGGTGGACTGGACCGGCTGGCGGGAGATCAGCCTGCCGCTCCCGGCGATGGCGGAGCGCCCCTTCACCGTGACCCGGCTCTCGGCCACCGCCCCCGCACCCGCCCGCGCCAAGGCCCCGGCCAGGGCGGGCGTCGTACCGCGGCTGGTGCTGGACGGTCTGGTGGCCGCGACGCCGCCGACCGGGGTGGTTCGTACGGGCGGTGTGCCGGATCCGATCGTGGCCACGGCGGCACGGGTGGATTCACGGCCCTGGCGGTTCGCGGTCGGCCCCGCCGGTGCGCGGCAGGCCGCGGCCTCCGTCGCCGCCGTCGACTTCGCGCTGACCGGCGTCGGCCGCCCGGCCTTCGTGCACCGGGGCGTACGGTTCCTCCCGCTCGGCTCCACGCGCCCCACCCTCGCCGGCGGCGGGCTGGAGCGGATCACGGCCTTGCGCGCGGCCCTCGCGGCGGCCTCCCGGGAGCAGGGCACCGGCGCGGTGGCCGTCGTAGAGCCGTACGCGCCCCAGGCCGTCGACCGCAAGGAGGCCGCCCTGCGGCTGCGGCTCCTGGCGGAGTTCCGCCGGGCCACCGGCAAGCGGGCCGTGGTCATCACGGTCGGCGCGCCCCGCTTCGCGGCCGGCCGTGCGGAGGGCGTGCTCACCGTCGCGGCCCCGCGCACCGGCCGCACCGTGATCGGCGCCGACGCCTTCGCGGCGGGCGACTGGCTCTCCGTACTCCCGGCCGGCGGCCGGTGAACCCGGCAGGGGGCATCCCGTGGAACCCGTCAGGAATGGAGAAGCCCCCGCCGGCCCCCCGCCCGTAGCGTGAAACCCATGGACATCAGCCTTGCGCAGTGCTTCATCGCCGTCGACGACCACGACACGGCGCTCCCCTTCTACCGGGACGTCCTCGGGCTGGAGGTCCGGGGCGACGTCGGCTTCGGGGGGATGCGCTGGGTGACCCTCGGTTCGCCCGCGCAGCCGGATGTGGACATCGTCCTCGAACCGCCCGTCGCGAACCCGAACGCCTCGTCCGCCGACCGCGAGGCCATGGCGGAACTGCTGGCCAAGGGCCTGCTGCGCGGTGTCATCTTCGCCACCGAGGACTGCGACGCCACCTTCGACCGCATCCGGGCCGCCGGCGCCGAGGTGCTCCAGGAGCCGATCGACCAGCCGTACGGTGTCCGGGACTGCGCCTTCCGCGACCCGGCCGGCAACATGCTCCGGTTCCACCAGCCCCGCACGCACTGAGATCCACCGCACCTCTTACCTGGCGCCGCTCACCGACGACACCGCCGATCGGGTAGACAGGAAGGCGTTGCCGCGACCGCGCGGGCGACGCCGGCCCGACCCGGCGGCGCCGGCCGAACAGTATGGAGACACGATGAGCAAGGTCACGAGGACGGGCGCGCAGTCACCCGAGCCGCACGCCGCCGACGTCCACGACCTGATCCGCGTACACGGCGCGCGGGTGAACAACCTCAAGGACGTCAGCGTCGAGATCCCCAAGCGCCGGCTCACGGTCTTCACCGGCGTGTCCGGCTCGGGCAAGAGCTCCCTGGTGTTCGACACCATCGCCGCCGAATCGCAGCGGCTGATCAACGAGACCTACAGCGCCTTCCTCCAGGGCTTCATGCCGACCCTGGCCCGGCCCGAGGTGGACGTGCTCGACGGGCTGACCACCGTGATCACCGTCGACCAGCAGCGGATGGGCTCCGACCCCCGCTCCACGGTGGGCACCGCCACCGACGCGAACGCGATGCTGCGCATCCTCTTCAGCCGGCTCGGAAAGCCGCACATCGGCTCGCCCAAGGCCTTCTCCTTCAACGTGGCCTCGATCAGCGGGGCCGGCGCGGTCACCATGGAGCGCGCCGGGCAGACCGTGAAGGAGAAGCGCACCTTCAGCATCACCGGCGGCATGTGCCCGCGCTGCGAGGGCCGGGGCTCGGTCAACGACATCGACCTCACCGCGCTGTACGACGACACCAAGTCCCTCAGCGAGGGCGCCCTCACCATCCCCGGCTACACGATGGAGGGCTGGTACGGCCGCATCTTCAGCGGCTCCGGCTTCTTCGACATGGACAAGCCGATCCGCAAGTACACCAAGCGCGAGCTGAGCGACCTGCTCCACAAGGAGCCGACGAAGATCAAGGTCGAGGGGATCAACCTCACCTACGAGGGCATCATCCCGAAGCTCCAGAAGTCGATGCTGTCGAAGGACGTGGAGGCGCTGCAGCCGCACATCCGGGCGTTCGTGAAGCGTGCGGTGACCTTCACCGTCTGTCCCGACTGCGAGGGCACCCGGCTCAGCGCGGGGGCGCGGTCCTCGAAGATCAAGAAGATCAGCATCGCCGACGCCTGCGCGATGCAGATCAGCGACCTGGCCAAGTGGGTCCGCGACCTCGACGAGCCCTCGGTGGCCCCGCTCCTGGCCACGCTGCGCCAGACCCTGGACTCGTTCGTGGAGATCGGGCTGGGCTACCTGTCCCTGGACCGGCCCTCGGGCACGCTGTCGGGCGGCGAGGCCCAGCGCGTCAAGATGATCAGGCACCTCGGCTCCTCGCTCACCGACGTCACCTACGTGTTCGACGAGCCCACCGTCGGCTTGCACCCCCACGACATCCAGCAGATGAACCGGCTCCTGCTGCGGCTGCGCGACAAGGGCAACACGGTGCTCGTCGTGGAGCACAAGCCGGAGACGATCGCGATCGCCGACCACGTCGTCGACCTCGGCCCCGGCGCGGGCCAGGGCGGCGGCACCATCTGCTTCGAGGGCACCGTCGAGGGGCTGCGGGCGGGCGACACCATCACGGGCCGGCACTTCGGAGACCGCGCGAGCCTGAAGGAAACGGTGCGCGAGCCCGACGGGAAGCTGGAGATCCGCGGCGCGAAGACGCACAACCTGCGGGGCGTCGACGTCGACGTACCGCTCGGGGTGCTCGTCGTGGTCACCGGCGTGGCGGGCTCCGGCAAGAGCTCGCTCGTGCACGGTTCGATCCCCGCGAGCGAGGGTGTCATCTCGGTGGACCAGGGCGCGATCCGCGGTTCCCGGCGGAGCAACCCGGCGACGTACACGGGCCTGCTCGAGCCGATCCGCAAGGCCTTCGCCAAGGCCAACGGCGTGAAGCCGGCCCTCTTCAGCGCCAACTCCGAGGGCGCCTGCCCCGGCTGCAACGGTGCGGGGGTCGTCTACACCGACCTGGCGATCATGGCCGGCGTCTCGACCATCTGCGAGGAGTGCGACGGCAAGCGCTTCCACGCCTCGGTCCTGGAACACCACCTCGGCGGCCGCGACATCAGCGAGGTCCTCGCGATGCCGGTCACCGAGGCCGCCGAGTTCTTCGGCGAGGGCGAGGCGCGCACCCCGGCCGCGCACAAGATCCTGGAGCGGCTGGCGGACGTCGGGCTGGGCTACCTCAGCCTCGGGCAGCCGCTGACCACCCTCTCCGGGGGCGAGCGGCAGCGGCTCAAGCTGGCCACGCACATGGGGGAGAAGGGCGGGGTCTACGTACTCGACGAGCCGACCGCGGGCCTGCACCTCGCCGACGTCGAGCAGCTCCTCGGCCTCCTCGACCGGCTCGTCGACTCCGGCAAGTCGGTGATCGTGGTCGAACACCACCAGGCGGTCATGGCGCACGCCGACTGGATCATCGACCTCGGCCCCGGCGCCGGTCACGACGGCGGCCGGATCGTCTTCGAGGGCACTCCGGCCGCCCTCGTCGAAGGCCGCGCCACCCTCACCGGCGAGCACCTCGCGACCTACGTGGGCGCCTGAGCGCGTCCGCCGGCAGGTTCCCCGTCGCTCCGGCGGGGAACCTGCCCCCGTGGCGGACGCTCCGAGGCCCTTCCGGACCGGGTCGGCCGAGCCCACCCGGTCCGGAAGGACGGCTCAGACCGTGACGGGCACATCGACGGCCGGGAAGTCGACTCCGGTACGGGCCACGGAGTCGAAGCAGTTCGTGAAGACGGTCAGGGCCACGGCGCCGATGATCTCCCCGTCCCCGTCCCCGTCCCCGACCTCGGCGCACACGTCGCCCGGACCGGGGTAGGGGCCGCTCAGAGGCTCACGACGGTGACCTCGGTCGCCTTCACGCTGGTCCACACCGCGGCGCCGTCGACGATGCCCAGTTCCGCGGCGGCCTCGGGAGTGATCTCCGCGACCAGGTCGGGTGCCTGGTCCGAGCCGACCAGTACGCGCAGCCGGCTGCCGACCGCGGTGATCTCTCGTACGGTGCCGGGCCATACGTTACGAGGGCTGCCGCCCGGGCGGTCCCGGTGCACGGACACCGCCTCGGGGGCGATGATCGCGAGCGCCTGCGTCCCTTCGGGCAGCGCCTCGGCCACCACCAGGCGCCCCCCGCCGGCGAGTTCCAGACCGTCGGCCGAGGACGTGCCGGGCCAGGCGTTGCGCCCCAGCATCCGGGCCACCCACGGAGACCGCGGGTGCCGGGTCACCTCGGACGGCGGGGCGTCCTGCAGGGTCCGCCCGTCGGAGAGTACGAGGACCCGGTCGGCCAGGGACACCGCCTCGACGGGGTCGTGCGTGACGATCAGGCAGACCCCGCCGAAGCCGGCCAGATGGGTGCGCAGGGTGTGCCGGACATGGGCGCGGGTGGTCTGGTCGAGGGCGGCGAGGGGTTCGTCGAGCAGGAGCAGCCGGGGCCGGGCGGCCAGCGCGCGGGCCAGCGCCACCCGCTGGGCCTGCCCGCCGGAGAGCTGGGCGGGCTTGCGGTGGGCGAGGTGTCCGACGCCGAGCCGGTCCAGCCAGGCCTGCGCCTCCGCCCGGGCCGCGGCCCGGGGCACCCGGCGGGCGCGCAGCCCGTACGAGGTGTTGGCGAGCGCACTCAGGTGCGGGAACAGCGCCCCGTCCTGGGGGACCCAGGCGACCTGGCGCCGGTGCGGGGGCAGGTCGGTCACGTCGGCGTCGCCGAGGCGGAGTTCCGCGTGGGCGCGGGGGGTGAGCCCGAGCAGGGCCCGGAGGAGGGTGGTCTTGCCCGCGCCGTTCTCGCCGACGACGGCGATGGTGGTGCCGGGTTCGGCGTCGAGGATGAGCTCGTTGAAACCGGTGACGCTGGCGTGCAGCGGCCAGTGCCCGCCGTCGGCCGGCGCCTCGGGGGAGACCGACGTCCCGGGGGAACCCGGAACCCCGGGGGCGCCCGGAACCGCGGACGGTACGGGGACCACCGGGACCACGGGGGCCGGGCCGGCGGTCTCCTCGGAGTCCACCGGCGCGCCGGACTCCCCGCGGGCGGCGGGGGTTCCCGTCCACCGCCCGCGCAGGGCGACGAGTACGGCCATGGCGATCGCGAGCAGCAGCAGGGACACGGAGGTGGCGGCCTCGGGCTGGTCCTGGAGCAGCAGGTAGACCTGGAGCGGCAGGGTCTGGGTGGTGCCCGGGAGGTTGCCCGCGAAGGTGATGGTGGCACCGAACTCGCCGAGCGCCCGGGCCCAGGTCAGCGCGGCTCCGGCGATCAGGCCCGGGGCCACCATCGGCAGCGTCACGGTGAAGAACACGCGCAGCGGCGTGGAACCCAGGGAGGCGGCGGTCTCCTCGTAGCTCGGCTTGAGCCCGCCGAGCGCGCCCTCCAGGCTGATCACGAGGAAGGGCATCGCGACGAAGGTGGCCGCGATGACCGCGCCGGAGGTGTGGAAGGGCAGCGTGATGCCGAAGGTGCCCTCCAGCCAGGGTCCGAGCAGCCCGCGCCGGCCGAAACCGAGCAGCAGGGCGACACCGCCGACCGTGGGCGGCAGCACCATGGGGAGCAGGACCAGCGAGCGCACGAGCGCCTTGCCCTTGAACTCGACGCGGGCCAGCAGCCAGGCCAGCGGCACCCCGAGGAGGAGGGAGAGGCCGAGGGCCCACAGGGACACGACGAGCGAGAGCCGGAGCGCCTCGACCACACCGGGGCTGGTGAGGTGCGCGCCGAGATCGCGCCACTGGGTGCGGCTGAGGATGCCGACGAGCGGCATCAGCAGGAACGCCACGGCGAGCAGCGCGGGGAGCGCCAGAGCCACGGGAGGCCGGGCGCGGCGGGTACGGAGTCTGCTCATGTGGGTTCCTGGCCGGGGATGTCGGGACGTCGCCGGGGCGAGGTCGGGACGCCCGGGCCGCGTGTGAAGGGTAATGCGCGGACGGCGAACGGAGGGGGACCGCCCGTCCCCCCGGACCGGGCGGTCCCCCTCCGTTCGCCGCTGCCGGCAGGCGGTTACGGCTTCTGGAAGCCCGCGTCCTGAAGGATCTTCTGAGCCTCCGGGGTGCTCAGCCACGCCACGAACGCGGCCGCGGCCTCGGCGTTCTTGGAACCCTTGAGCGAGGCGGCCGGGTACGAGGCCACGGCGTTCTCGGCGTCCGGGATCTCCACGACGGCGACCTTGTCACCGGACTTGAGGGTGTCGGTCTTGTAGACGAGACCGGCGTCGGCCTCGCCCAGCTCGACCTTGCTCAGCACGGCGCGGACGTTGGGCTCCTGGGAGACCGGCTTCACCTCGATCTTCTGCGCGTCGAGGATCTGCTTGCTGTAGCGGCCGACCGGAACCTCGGGCGCGGCCAGTACGACCTTGATCTTGGTGTCGGCGAGGTCCTTGAGGCCGGCGATCTTGAACGGGTTGCCCTTGCCGGTGGCGATGACCAGACGGTTCTTGGCGATGATCGCCGGGTCGTTGGTCTCGCCCAGCAGGCCCGTCATGGTCTTGGTGTCGGCGGTGACCAGAGCGTCGGCCGGGGCACCCTGCTTGACCTGGGCGGCGAGCTCCTGCGAACCCGCGAAGGAGAAAGTGATCTTGGTGCCGGGGTGTGCCTTCTCGTACGCCGCGCCGGCGGTCTTGAACACGTCGGTGAGGGAGGCCGCGGCCAGCACCGTCAGGTTCGCGGCCTTGGGCTCGGCGGACGCGGAGGCGCTCGGGGAGGCGGCCGTGTCCTTCTTGTCGTCGCCGCTGCCGCAGGCGGCGAGCGCCGGCACGAGCAGGGCGGCGGAGAGGGTGAGCGCGGCGGTGCGGCGGTTCAGGGGCAGGAACGGGGACATGAGCTGGTGCTCCTCGGTGGGGTCGGCGGCCGGCCTGGTGCCGGATCCGCGCGGTGGTGACCCGCGCCGGTGACGGGCGGAGCGGGTGGGGGCGCGTCGTACTGAGCGGTTGTGCGGAGCGGGGTCAGGCGCGGTCGATGTGCACGCTGGTCGACTTCACGCGGGCGGTGGCCCGCATGCCGACCCGCAGGCCGAGTTCGTCGACCGCCTCCCGGGTCAGCAGGGAGACCAGGCGGTGGGGACCGGCCTGGATCTCGACCTGGGCGGCCACGTTG
This sequence comes from Streptomyces sp. NPDC002886, assembly GCF_042888445.1. Classification (NCBI taxonomy): domain Bacteria; kingdom Bacillati; phylum Actinomycetota; class Actinomycetes; order Kitasatosporales; family Streptomycetaceae; genus Streptomyces; species Streptomyces sp. NPDC002886. The sequence continues at coordinate 703,309 of NZ_JBIAPV010000004.1, read as the reverse complement.
CCGAGCTTGACGGCGGTGACGATGCCCGGGAAGGCGTTGCGGGCCGAGGTGTAGGTCTCGCCCTCCTCGGCGTGGGCCCCCTGGCCCACCTCGACGGAGAAGGCGGCCAGGGCGCGACCGTCGATCAGCCGGCGACCGCTCTCGTCGCGATGGGTCGCGACACGGCCGGCGTCGGCCCAGCGGCGGGCGGTGTCGGGGCTGACGCCGAGAAGGCGGGCCGCCTGACCGATGGTGTAGGACTGCATGTGCGACAAGGTAGGTGCACGTGTGCGGCATTTGCAATTCCATTGGGATGATATCCATGGCAGGTGCCAACTCGTTGTCGGAACTGCCAAAAGCCGCTCCGTTTCCGAGGGCTCGGCCCGGCCCGGCTCGTCTCGCTAGAGTCGGTGCATGGCTGAAGAGGGAACCGCGGGTGCGGGGTCGGCGCGGGTCGACGTGTGGATCTGGTCGGTCCGGCTGACGAAGACGCGCGCGATCGCCGCCACGGCGTGCCGGGCGGGACACGTGCGGGTCAATGGGGAGCGCGCGAAGCCGGCCCAGGCGGTGCGGGCCGGGGACGAGGTGCGCCTGTTCCACGCGGGGCGCGAGCGCATCGTGGTGGTCCGGCGCCCGGTCTCCAAGCGGGTCGGAGCCCCGGCCGCCGCGGAATGCCTGACGGACAACAGCCCGCCGCCGCCGACCCCGGTGGAGGCGGCGGTGGTCGGCATCCGCGACCGCGGCGCGGGCCGCCCGACGAAGCGCGAACGCCGCGAGATCGAAACCCTGCGCGGCGGCCGGTAGGGCGGCAGCGGGCGTACGGCCTGCCCCGGAGGCCTCGGAGGCCTCGGAGGCCCCCGGCCGGTCGCCGCTGGTCCCGGCCGGTCTCGGTCGGGACCTGCTGGTACCCGCTGGTGTCCGCCGGCCCTGGTCGGTCTCCGCGGCTCCCGGTCAATCCCCGGTCCGTACCCGCTGGTCCCCGGTCTGCCCTAGTCCGTACCTGGCGGTCCCCGGTCCGTACCCGCCGGCCCCCGGCCGGCCCCAGTCCGTCCCCGTCGGTCTCGGCGGCACCCAGAGGTGCCCGGTCCGGGCCGGCTCCGTCGGTGTATCGGCGCCGGTTGTGTCGACTTATCCATATCCCCGCGCGGCCGCCGTTGCGCCTCGCACCGCGCTCGCTCGCCCACCCGCCCGGGGAAAATTTCTGCAAGCCATTGCACCGCTTCTCCCCCTAAAGGGTCCATGAGGGCTGCCCCGATGTGCGCGGTGGCGAGATTTCCCGTTCACGAGGGCTTCACGTGCTGGTGACAGCCCGCTAACCTCCCCGCAAAACCTTGCGGCAAGTTTTCAATGCCGCGGAGCCGCAGGGCTGTTGGGCCCCGCTTCGAGGAGCAGACCTTGAGATCACGTACGCGCTCACATCCCAGAGGGCGGTCCACCGCCCTGGCCCTGGCCGTCGCGGGGAGTCTGGCGGCCGCGCTGCCGGCCGCCGGGGCCTCGCTCGCCGAGGCGGCTCCCGCCGCCGTGACGGCGGTCGGCGACGGCACGGCGACGGTCTTCTACTACACCAAGACCCGCAACTGGACTGCCTACAAACTGCATTGGGCACCCGACGGCGGTAGCTGGACCACCGTGCCCGGCACCGGGATGGAAGCCGCCTGTACCGACTGGGTGAAGAAGACCGTCAGCCTCGGCTCGGCCGCCGGCCTTCAGGCGACCTTCAACAACGGCCAGGGGACCTGGGACAACAACGGGGGCAAGAACTACGCCCTGGGCACCGGGGTCATCACCGTCAAGGACGGGGTCGTGGCGCACAGCGACCCCTGCGCCGCGGACCCGGGCGGCGGCACGGGCACCGGCGCGAGCGCCACCGTCTACTACGCGACGGCGACCGTCGGCTGGCCGACCGTCAATCTGCACTGGGCGCCGACCGGCGGCGCCTGGACCACCGTCCCCGGCACCGGAATGGACCCGGCCTGCACGGGCTGGGTGAAGAAGACGGTGTCGCTCGGCTCGGCCGCCGGCCTCGCAGCGACCTTCAACAACGGCAACGGCACCTGGGACAACAACAACGGCAGGAACTACGCCCTCGGCACGGGTTTGTCCACGGTGAAGGACACCACGGTCACCGCGAACGCCGCGGACCCGTGCGCCGCCGCCGTCCCCGACACCACCGCGCCCACCGTGCCCGCCGGCCTCCGGGCGGCCGCGACCGACGTGTCCACCGTCGTGACCTGGGACGCCGCCACGGACGACCGGGGAGTGACCGGCTACCAGGTCACCCGCTCGGGCGGCACCAAGGGCACCGTGGTCACCTCGGTCGCCTCCACGGTCCTCACCGAATCCAACCTGGAGGAGCGCACCGCCTACACCTACACGGTCAAGGCGGTGGACGCGGCCGGGAACACCTCCGCCTCCTCGGCCTCGGCCGTCGCCACCACCGGAACCCGGCCCCCGGCCCCCGCCGGATCCGCGCCGCTGGGCGGAGACCCGCGCAAGGACCCGATCTACTTCGTCCTCACCGCCCGCTTCAACGACGGTGACGGCGCCAACAACCGGGGCGGCAGCCAGGACGTGAAGTCCGGGAACGCCGCCAACAACGACCCCATGTTCAGGGGAGACTTCAAGGGTCTGGTCGAGAAGCTCGACTACGTCAAAGCCCTCGGCTTCTCCGCGATCTGGATCACCCCGGTCGTCCTGAACCGCTCGGACTACGACTACCACGGCTATCACGGCTACGACTTCTACAAGGTCGACCCCCGCCTGGAATCGGCGGGCGCCTCCTATCAGGACCTCATCAACGCCGCCCACGCCAAGGGCGTCAAGATCTACCAGGACGTGGTCTACAACCACAGTTCCCGCTGGGGCGCCAAGGGCCTGTTCACCCCCACCGTCTACGGCGTGCGCGACGCGCAGTGGTCCTGGTACTACGACGAGAAGCAGGCCGGCTTCGAGTACGACGGCCTCACCGTGGACCCCAAGAGCGGAAAGTCGTACTACAACGGCGACTTGTGGTCGACCGCCGAGCCGTCCGGCAACACCTGCGTCAACTGGGGCGTGGCCACGCAGTACAAGAGCGCCGAGGGCTACACCATCTACAACTGCCAATGGCCCAATCCCACCTCGGGCATGTTCCCCAAGGCCCTGTTCCACCAGTGCTGGATCGGCAACTGGGAGGGTGAGGACGCCCGTTCCTGCTGGATCCACGAGGACCTGGCCGACTTCAACACCGAGAACGCGGCCGTCCAGAACTACCTCATAGGCGCCTACAACAAGTACATCGACATGGGCGTCGACGGCTTCCGCGTGGACACGGCCGTGCACATTCCCCGCGTCACCTGGAACCGCCGCTTCCTGCCCGCCATCCAGCAGCGCGTGGCCCAGCAGTTCGGCGCCCAGAAGGCTCAGGACTTCTACGTGTTCGGCGAAGTCGGCTCCTTCGTGAACGACAAGTGGAACCGGGGCTCGGCCAACCAGTCGGCCCAGTACTACACCTGGAAGGAATCGGCGACGTACAGCGCGGACGACGCCACCGCCGCCGTCCAGCAGTACACGACCGACAACGATCCGGCGAAGCAGCCGACCAGCACCAACGCCTTCCTCGACGGGAACCTCTACCACGCCCCCGACCACAGCAAGTTCTCCGGCATGAACGTCATCGACATGCGCATGCACATGAACTTCGGCGACGCGAACAACGCCTTCCAGAACGGCAAGGGCTCCGACGACAGCTACAACGACGCCACCTACAACGTCGTCTACGTGGACAGCCACGACTTCGGCCCCGGAAAGTCGTCCACCCGCTATGCGGGCGGCACCGACGCCTGGGCCGAGAACATGGCCCTGATGTGGACCTTCCGCGGCATCCCGACCCTGTACTACGGCTCCGAGACCGAGTTCCAGGCCGGCAAGCAGATCGACTGCGGCCCGACCTGCCCGCTCGCCGGCACCGGCCGCGCGTACTACGGGGACAAGATCGCGGGGTCGGTCACCGCCTCCGGCTTCTCGAAGGTCGCCACGGCCACCGGGCCGGTCGCCACGACCCTCGAAGCTCCCCTGGTGAAGCACCTCCAGCGGCTGAACGAGATCCGCCGCGCCGTGCCCGCGCTCCAGATGGGCCAGTACTCCACCGAGGGCGTCTCGGGGGGCATGGCCTTCAAGCGCCGCTACACCGACGCCGCCACCGGAGTGGACAGCTTCGCCCTGGTGGCCGTCACCGGCGCCGCGACGTACACGGGCGTACCCAACGGCACGTACAAGGACGCCGTCACCGGCGACGTGAGGACCGTCTCCAACGGCACCCTGTCCGTCCCGGCCCCCGGCAAGGGCAACCTGCGGGTCTACGTGCTCGACCTGGGCGGCGGCAACGCCGCCCCCGGCAAGGTGGGCGCCGCCGGCCCCTACCTGAAGTAGCGTCGCCGCCCGGTCACCGGAGGAGACCGGTCAGGAGCTCGCGCTGGTCGTTGGCGAGGAGGGCGAGCTGCGTGCGGTTGGCGAGGCCGCACTTGTGCAGGGCACGGGAGAGATGGGTCTTGACCGTGCCCTCCGCGAGGCCGAGCCGCTCGGCGATCTCCCGGTTGCCGAGCCCGTCGGCGAGCGCGACCACACAGCGCAGCTCGCCCTGGGAGAGGCTGTGGACCCGTGCCATGACCTCGGGCGTCGGCGCCGGGTGGTGGTGGCTGGCGAACCGGCTCATGACGGTGGTGATCACGTCGGGGCTGAGCACGGCGCGGTGTCCGGCGGCGCTGCGGACCGCCTCGCGCATCTCCGCGCCCGAGGCGGTCTTCAGCAGGTAGCCGTCGGCGCCCGCCCGCCAGACCCGGGCCACCTGTTCCTCGTCCGCGATCGTCGTCAGGATGAGGATGCCGAGGCCCGGGTGGCTCTCGCGCAGCAGCCGGGCGGTCTCGGCGCCGTCCGGGCCGCCCGGCATGGCCAGGTCGAGGAGGACGACGTCGGGGGAGCGGGCCGCGACGACCTCCACGGCCTCGGAACCCGAACCGGCCTCGCCCACGACCTCGATCTCGTCCGGGACGGCGAGGATGGTGCGCAGTCCCGCGCGGATGACGTCCTCGTCATCGGTGATCACGATACGGATCACTGCTCTGCTCCTTCGGGTGAGTGGGGGACGTGGGCGCGCAGCAGGTAGCCGCCGCCCCGGAGCGCCTCGTCGGCCCCGGAATCCGTACCGGCACCGGAATCGTGATCCGCCTCGGCGGGGCCGTCGACCGGCCCCGCCTCGAGCCCGCCGCCCAGCGACTCCAGCCGGCCGCGGAGCCCGGCCTGCCCGAGGCCGGTACCCGGCGCGAGCGACCGTACGGGCGCCCCCGGCGGCCCGTTGCGGACGTCGAGCGTCCAGCCGGACGGGTCCGTGCGCAGCGCCAGCCGCACGGCCGAACCGGGCGCGTACCGCAGGATGTTGGTCAGCCCCTCGGTGACCACCCGGCGGGCGGCCTCCCGATGGGCCGCGGGCAGTCGCCCGAAGCCCTCGGCGAACCCGTCCGCGAGCCGTACGTCGACCCCCGCCGCCCTGACACTGTCGAGCGAGCGGCTCAGGGCGTCCAGTCCGGCGGCGCCGTCCGGGGCCTTCGTGTCCAGCTCGCGCAGCCGGAGCACGGCGGTCATGCCCCGCAGATGGTCCGACGCGGCCCCGCACTGCCGCTGCGCCGCGTCCAGCAGCCCGTCGGCCGCCGGGTCCCACCCGCCCACGGAGCTCCGTAGCGATTCGACCAGGATGTTCAGCAGGGCCACGTCATGGCCCAGCAGATCGTGGAACTCCCGTACGAGCCTGCGCCGTTCGGAGTTGACCGCCTCGGCCGCCCGCTCCCGGGCCACCTCTTGGAGGTGGGCCCGCTCCGCCAGGTGCCGGCTGCGGGTCACGCCCACCACGCTCGTCAGGGCCACGGTGGAGGCCAGCAGGGCCAGGCTGGAGGGAGAGCTCTCGTGGACCAGGGGCGGGCCCGAGCCCAGCGCGTTGAGCGTGATGAGCTCGGCGGTGGCAGCCACGCCGAACCCGTAGGCGTAGAGGATGCGTTGGTGGCGGCCGGCGGCGTAGGCGAGGAAGAAGAGGGCGATGAACTTCGCGCTGAGGGCGGTCGCGGCCAGGACCACGAGGGCGGCGAGCGGGAAGCGGGTCCGGCGCCACAGCAGCGCGGCGCAGGAAACGAGGATCCCCAGCCAGCGCAGCACGGGGTGGCTGGCCCAGGACTGGTGCGCGACCTCGGCGTACACCTCGAAGGGGACGGTGATCAGCAGGCACGTCACGGCGGCGGCCCGGTCCCAGGCGGCGGGACCCCAGGAGTTCCACCTCATGTCCTGCTCCCTCCTCACCTGCTGATACGTCGTTGGATCGTGTACGAGCACCCTGCCATCGGCAGGGAGCCCGGCCCGGCGCGCGACACGGCGCGCGTCCCGCCCGGAACCGGACCGGGAGGGACGCGCGCGGGGCGCAGGCCGTGTCAGTGGGCGGCGGACCGGACGCCGGGGCGGCGGTCCAAGAACCAGTGGGCGGCGAGCTTGAGCTGGTCCTCCAGGAGGAAGCAGCAGATCGCGTAGCCCCAGACCGCGGCGGCCCAGCCCCAGCCGAGCGGGGTCATTCCGACGCCGAACACGGTGACGAGGGTGGCGATGGTCTGGGCGACGGCGACCGCGATGACCAAGGGCTTGGCCGGGGCCGGGGAGGTCCAGAACCGGCCCCGGGTGCGGGTCACGAAGATGGTCAGCTGCCCGGAGACCGACAGGCTCAGGTAGACGAGGGAGTGGATCAGTCCGTCGCTCAGGTGGAAGACCTCCCGGCCGAGGACGAAGAGCAGGAAGGTTTCGGCGACGCCGACCGCTCCCAGCACCGTGGCCACGGTCAGCACGCTGCGCATGTCCCAGGTCACGGGCTTGTGGGAGCCGCGGACCTTGTCGTAGGCGATCGTCAGGATCGCACCGTCGTTCAGCAGAGCCAGCAGGACGATCATCATCGCGGTGACCGGGAAGAAGTTGTACGCGACGATCGTCAGGGTGATCAGGCCGAGCACCCGGATGGTCTCCGTGATGCGGTAGGTGGCGTAGTTGACCATCCGCTGGATGATCTCCCGGGCCTGGCTGATCGCGTGGGAGATGACCGACAGGCCGGGGGTCAGCAGCACCACGTCGGCGGCGGCCCGGGCGGCGTCCGTGGCGTCGGCTACGGCGATGCCGGCGTCGGCCTGCTTGAGCGCCGGGGCGTCGTTGACCCCGTCGCCCGTCATGCCGACGATGTGGCCGCGCTCCTGGAGCATCTTGACGATGCGGTACTTGTGCTCGGGGAAGACCTGCGCGAATCCGTCCGACATCTCGACGAGTTCGGCGAGCTCCGCCTCCGGACGGCTGTCGTCCAGCGCGTGGGTGTTCAGGATGTTGTCGCCCATCCCGATCTGACGGGCCAGCTCCCGGCTGATGGCGACCTGGTCGCCGGTGACCATCTTCACCGAGACGCCCAGTTCGTTCGCCGCGGCCACGGTGTCCGCGGTGTCCTCGCGCGGCGGATCGGCCAGCGGCAGGATGCCGAGCAGGCGCCAGGCCCCCGACTCGTCGGTACGGGCCACGCCCAGGGAGCGGAAGCCGCGGGCCGCGAAGGAGTCGGCGATGGCGGCGACGTGCGCCGCGGACGGGTCCCCGTCGCACAGCCGGGCGATGACCTGGGGAGCTCCCTTGCTCACGTGGTACGCGCCCGGCGCCGGGCCGGGACCGGGGCCGAAGCCGACGGTGGCTTCGGTGCGCTTGGTGACCGGGTCGAAGGGGACGAAGTCGGTGACCGGCAGGCCGTGCGCCCAGCCGGTGCCGGAGCCGGAGTCGGTGCCGGGGTCGGTCAGCCGGTCGGCGGCGGTGGAGATCACGATCCGGTCGATCGGGTCGCCGTTCTCGGCGCGGGAGGCCAGGGCGGCTGAGCCGAGCAGGTCGGCCTGGTCGATGCCGTCCGGGACCCAGGGGTCCAGGATCGCGAGGCGGTTCTCGGTCAGGGTGCCCGTCTTGTCGGAGCACAGGATGTCGATGCTGCCCAGTTCCTCGACGGCGGGCAGGTTCGAGACGACGGCGCCGCGCTTGGCGAGGTTGCGGGCACCGACCGCGAGCGTCACGGACATGACGGCGGGCAGGGCTACGGGCACGGAGGCGATGACGACGACGAGCGCGAACTCCAGGACGGAGAGCACCGGGTTGCCGCGGGCCACCGAGACGATGACGGTGAGGGTGACCAGGGCGACGGCCAGCAGGATCAGGTAATTGCCGATCTTCAGGACGGCCTGCTGGAGGTGGCTGACGGAACCGGCCTCGCCCACGAGGGCGGTGGTCTTCCCGAAGAAGCTGTTCGTACCGGTGCCCTCGACCACGGCGTCGGTCTCACCGCGGACGATGACCGATCCGGAGTACAGGGTCTCGCCGCGGCCCCGCTCGACGGGCAGGGATTCGCCGGTCAGGGCGGCTTGGTCGACTTCGAGGGTGCCCGAGCCGAGGGCCCGTACGTCGGCCGGGACGACGTCCCCGAGCCGGACCCGGACGATGTCGCCCGGAACCAGTTCGCGGACGGCCTCCGTGCGCCAGACCCCGTCGCGCAGGACGCGGGCCTCGGTGGCGAGGCGCTGCTTGAGGGCGGCGATGGCGTTGGCGGCCTCGTGCTCCTCCATGAAGGCGACCAGGCCGTTGACGACGAGCAGGACGCCGATGATGGCCACGTCGACCCAGTGCTGGACGGCGATCGAGAGGATCAGCGCGGTCTCGATCATCCAGGGGATGGGGGCCCAGAAATAGCCGAGGAACTCCCGCAGGGGGTTCTTGTGTTCCTCGGCGATCTCGTTCGGGCCGTGCTCCCGCAGGAGGCGGTGTGCCTCGGCGGTGGTGAGCCCGTCCGGCCATGAGGCCGGGGGCTCGAAATCCTCGGGCTCCTCGGGTGCGCCGGGATCGGTCGGCCCGGTGGCGGCGCCGGTGGCCGGTCCCGCGGGTGCTCCGGTGGTCGCGGTGAGGGCCGCGGGTGTGGCGGGGACGGTGGGGACGGTGTCGGTGCTCATGGCGGTCACTTGCCTCCGTGCAGCAGGGAGACGAAGGAGGGGATCTCCATCGGGCGGGCCCCGCTGGTCATCGCCCTGTGTGCGTGCGAGACCGTGCCGGCCCGCAGGATGCGGATGACGTGGCTGCCGCACGCGGCGCACTCGGAGCGGGTCAGCGGGGAGGGCACCCGGTCGCCGTCCACCGTGCAGAGCGTGCGCTGGACGCCGGTGCCGTCGATGTAGTGCTGGACGTCGTACCGCTTCTCCCAGCCGAAGCCGCAGTCGAGGCAGCTGAAGGCGTAGGCCTCGTGGAGGACTTCGGGAACGGTGTGGGAGGTGAATTCGTCGATCGCGCTCATCGCGTGTTCCTCGTGACCGGTGGTGGACTTCTCGTCCGCAGGTGCTGCGGTGCCAGGGGGTCGGTGCCCGGTCTCTCACTCCGACCTCTTCCAGGAAACGACCATCGAATGCCCTGTTGGGGCGGTGAACGACCCTTGTTTCGGGGCCTGGGCCCCGCCCTCCCGGGCCGATTCGTAAGCGAAAGTGAGCGAAAGTGAGCGAGCCTCTCCGCTCTCGCGCATGTGTTCGAATGTCGCGTTATCCTGGATCCATGCACGCACTCCAGGGCTCGCTCTTCGATCAGGGCGATGAGATCCGGCTCGGCCCGCCGGTGGGAATCCGGCGCACCGAGCTGGGTGCCGGGGCCTGGGTCGATCACCTGCCGGGCTGGCTGACCGGCGCCGACGCGCTGTTCGAACGGCTCGCGGCGGACGTCCCGTGGCACGCCGAGCGGAGGCAGATGTACGAGCGGGAGGTGGCGGTCCCGCGGCTGCTCGCGCACTACGGCGAGGCGGCCCCGCTGCCGCACCCCGCCCTCACCGAGGCGCGGGACGTGCTGAGCCGTCACTACGCCCCCGAGCTGGGCGAGCCCTTCGCCACGGCGGGCCTGTGCCTCTACCGCGACGGGCGCGACAGCGTCGCCTGGCACGGCGACCGGACCGGCCGCTCCGCCACCGAGGACACGATGGTCGCCATCCTCTCGGTCGGCGACCCCCGCGACCTGGCGCTGCGGCCCCGCGATGGCGGCCCCACCCTGCTCCGCCTGCCCCTGGGCCACGGCGACCTGGTGGTGATGGGCGGCTCCTGCCAGCGGACGATGGAGCACGCCGTCCCGAAGACGGCCCGCCCCGTCGGCCCCCGCATCAGCGTGCAGTTCCGCCCGCGCGGGGTGAGCTGAGCCGACGGCCGCCGAAGGCCCCTAAGCCGCGTCGAGTTCCTTGGGCGGGCGGGCCGCCGAGGCCGCCGCGTGGAGGGAGCGCAGGGCCAGGAGCAGGACGCCGATGTCGTCCAGGTAGACAGGGTCGGGGATCAGGTCCACCGGGGAGACCGTGTACGCCACGGCGACCCAGAACAGGGCCTTGTCGCGCAGGGGGATGCCCGCGTCGCGCAGGAGCTTGCGGGCCGCGAAGACCCGTACGAGGAGCACGGCCGCGGTGACCGCCAGGCCGGCCGCCACCACCCCCGCCACGACGAGCCAGACCGTCGTCGCGTCCATCAGGCGCCCTGGGGCCGCAGCCGGCGGCTGACCTCGCCGAGCCCGTCCGCGAGCGCGTCGAGCTGCTCGGGGGTGAGGACGTCCACCAGGATCTCCCGCACCGTGGTCACGTGCCCCGGCGCGGCTTCCGTCAGCCGGGCGCGGCCCGCCTCGGTGAGGACGGCGTAGATCCCGCGGACGTCGGACGGGCAGGTGCGGCGGCGGACCAGTCCCGCCTTCTCCATCTGTGTGACCTGGTAGGACAGGCCGCTCTTGGAGTTGACGAGCCCGTTGGCGAGTTCCGTCATGCGCAGCTCGCCCTCCGGCGCCCTGGCGAGCCGTACGAGGATCTCGTACTGCGGGTGCGAGAGTCCGGAGTCGTCCTTGAGCTGCTGATCGAGGCGGCGGCCGACCAGGGCGGAAGCGGCCAGGAACCCCTGCCAGGCGCGCATTTCGCGGTCGTCCAGCCATTTCGTTTCAGCCATGGATCCAGGCTACACGTGCCGTTCCAATTTGAACCGGCGGTGGATGCGGGGTTAGGGTCACAGCATCGTTCGAATTTGAACAACCTGCCCCTCGGGCCGCCCGACCGGAAGGACCCCCCCCATGACCAGCCCCTCCGTCACCACGCCGAAGCCGCGAGCCGGCGAGCAGGCCGCGCCCCTCGCGCGCGCCTCTGCCGCCGCGCTGTCCACCCCCGCCCACGACGTCGGCCTGCTCCTCCTGCGCGTGGTCCTCGGTCTGACCATGGCCGGCCACGGCGTCCAGAAGCTCTTCGGCTGGTTCGGCGGCGGCGGCATCAGCGGCACCGGCCAGTTCTTCACCGCCAGCGGATACCCGGCGGGCGACGCCATGGCCGTCCTTGCCGGCCTGACCGAAACCCTCGGCGGGCTCGGCCTCGTGCTCGGGCTGCTCACGCCGCTGGCGGGTGCCGCCCTGGTCGGAACCATGATCAACGCGATCGCGGTGAAGGGCACCGGCTCCTTCTTCGCCCCGCAGGGCGTCGAGTACGAGCTCCTGCTCACCGCCGGCGCCGCCGCCCTCGCGCTCACCGGGCCCGGCCGGTACGCCGTCGACCGCTTCCTGCCCGTCCTGCGCGGCCACCGCCTCGCCCACGGCGCCCTCGCGGTCGGCCTCGGCGTCGTCATCGCGGGCGTGCTGCTCCTCGTGAGGAACTGAGGGGAAAGAGAGCCGTCGCGGGGCAGGCTCCAGGCGGGGACCCGTACGGGCTGATTGAGTACGGGTATTCGGGGGAAAGTGCCCTAAATGACACAACCCATCGAAGACTACGCACTCATCGGCGACCTGATGACCAGTGGACTGGTCGGCCGCGACGGGTCCATCGACTGGCTGTGCCTGCCGCGCTTCGACTCGGCCGCCTGTTTCGCCGCCCTCCTCGGCGACGAGGAGAACGGCCACTGGCGCATCGCCCCGTCGGCCGCCCCCGACTCCGCGCGCTGCGCCCGCCGCGCCTACATCGACGGCACCCTCGTCCTGGAATCCTTCTGGGAGACCGAGGACGGCGCCTCGTTCAAGGTCATCGACTTCATGCCGCAGCGCGACACCGCGCCCGACCTGATGCGGATCGTCGAAGGCCTCACCGGCGAATCGACCGTGAGCAGCACCCTGCGCCTGCGCTTCGACTACGGCCACGTCGTGCCCTGGGTCCGGCGCGGCGGCAACCGCGAGGGCGACCGGGTCGCCGTCGCCGGGCCCGACGCCGTGTGGCTGCGCAGCGAACCCTCCGTGCACACCTGGGGCGAGGGCATGAGCACCCGCTCCGAGTTCACCGTCGCCGCCGGCGAGCGCGTCGCCTTCGTGCTCACCTGGCACCCCTCGCACGAACCGCGCCCCGAGCCCGTGGAGCCGTACGCCGCCTTGGAGCAGAGCCTCGCCGACTGGCGGGCATGGAGCGGCCGGTGCACGTATGAGGGCCCCTACCGCGACGCGGTGATCCGTTCCCTGATCACCCTCAAGGCCCTCACCTACGCCCCGACCGGCGGGATCGCCGCCGCCGCGACCACCTCCCTGCCGGAGGAGCTCGGCGGCGTCCGCAACTGGGACTACCGCTACTGCTGGCTCCGCGACTCCACCCTCACCCTCGGCTCCCTGCTGGCCACCGGCTACCTCGACGAGGCCCGCGCCTGGCGGGAGTGGCTGCTGCGGGCCGTCGCGGGCGACCCGGCCGACCTGCAGATCATGTACGGGATCGGCGGTGAACGGCGCATCCCGGAGAGCGAGCTGCCCTGGCTGAAGGGGTACGCGGCCTCCGCGCCCGTCCGGGTCGGCAACGCGGCCGTCGACCAGCTCCAGCTCGACGTGTACGGAGAGGTCCTCGACTCCCTGTACGTGGCCCGCTCCGCAGGACTCCCCGCCGAGTGGCACTCCTGGAAGATCCAGCTCGCGCTCCTCGACTTCCTGGAGCAGAACTGGCACCGCCCCGACGAGGGCCTGTGGGAAGTGCGCGGCCCGCGCCGCCACTTCACCCACTCCAAGGTGATGGCGTGGGTCGCCGCCGACCGCGCCGTGCGCACCCTGGAGCTCAACCCCAGGCTCCCCGGCGACGTGCAGCGCTGGCGCACCATGCGGGAGGCGGTGCACCGCGACGTGTGCGAGAACGCCTACGACCCGGAGCGGGGCACCTTCACCCAGTACTACGGCTCCCGCGAGCTGGACGCGGCCACCCTCCTCATCCCCCGCGTCGGCTTCCTGCCACCCGACGACCCCCGGGTCGTCGGCACGGTCGACGCGGTGCGCGAGGAACTGGGCCGCAGCGGCCTGGTCCGCCGCTACAGCACCGAGGGGCTCTCGGTGGACGGCCTGCCGGGCGACGAAGGGGCGTTCCTCGCCTGCTCGTTCTGGCTGACCGACGCCCTGTACCTGACCGGGCGGGAGAAGGAGGCGCGGGAGCTCTTCGAGCGGCTGCTGTCCGTACGCAACGACGTCGGACTCCTCGCCGAGGAGTACGACCCCGTCTCCGGACGCCAACTCGGCAACTTCCCGCAGGCGTTCAGCCACGTCGGCCTGGTGAACACCGCGCTCACCCTGAGCGGCGCCAGTCTGGCGGCCGGCCAGATGTGAGGAGCGCCGGGTGAGGAGCGCGGCCGGCGGATGGGTGCGGCGGGTGAGGGGCGGCGGTCAGCCCGGGCGCAGCGCCCGGGCCAGCCGGCCGCGCAGCCGTGCGAACTCGGGGGAGGCCCGCAAACCCGCGACGTCCGTGGCCGGGTCGCGGGGGAGCGGCACCGGCAGGTCCTCCACCACCCGCCCGGGCCCCGCGGCCATCACCAGGACACGGGATCCCAGCAGCACCGCCTCCTCCACCGAATGCGTCACGAACAGCACCGTCGTGCCGAGCCGCCCGGCCAGGGAGCGGACCTCCTCCTGGAGGCGCTCCCGGGTCAGCGCGTCCAGCGCGGCGAACGGCTCGTCCATCAGCAGGAGTTCGGGCTCCGCCGCCAGGGCGCGGGCCAGCGCCACCCGCTGCTGCTGGCCGCCGGACAGCTCCCAGGTGCGGCGTCCCGCCATGCCGGGCAGTCCCACCCGGTCCAGCAACTCGACGATCCGCTCAGGTCGTTGGACCCGCGGCACCCCGTGGCGGGCCAGCGCGAAGCCGAGGTTCCCGCCGACGGTCCGCCACGGGAACAGCCTCGGCTGCTGGAACACCACCCCGGCGCCCCGCCCGGGGCGCGGAGCGGCGCCCCGGACCAGGGCGGTACCCGAGGCCGGCTGCGCGAAGCCGGCGATCACCCGCAGCAGGGTGGTCTTGCCGCAGCCGGAGGGGCCGACGAGGACGACGAACTCGCCCGCCCGGACCCGTAGATCCACCGCGTCGAGCACCGTCACGGGCTGCTTCGCCGGTCCGTAGCGGACCGACACCCCGGAGAGGGCCACGGCGAATTCTTCCTCCACGGCGGCGGAGACGTCGACATCTACGTCACCGCCGACGGCGGGATCGGGCTCAGTGCGCGGCACGGCCGAGCTCCTCCACCGCGAGGGCGCGGCCGAAGGCGGCCTCGTCCGGCACGGAGTCGACCTTCTTCTGCTCCTTCAGGAAGACGGCCGCGTCGTGCAGGGTCGCCGCCAGCTTCCCGGGGGCGCCGGGCGTGCCCAGGTAGTCGGGGCCGGTCTGCTCCTTCGCGCTCAGCAGCACCAGCTCCGAGAGCTGGCGCTTCGCCTCCTCCGGCGCCAGTCCGAGCTCCGCTCCGATGGACTTCGCGGCCTGATCGGGGGCCGTGCGGGCCTGCCCGACGGCCTGGTCCTGCGCCTTGATCCAGGCCGTGACCACCTCGGGGTGGGCGGCCGCGAACTTGTTCGTCACGACGCCCAGGTCGGCGGTGGGCTTGCCCTGCTCGGCGAGCTGCCGACTCGTGATGAGCACCTTCCCGTCCTTGGTCAGCTCGCTCAGCGTCGGCGTCCACACGTACGCCGCGTCGATGTCCCCGCGCTTCCACGCGGCGAGGGCGTCCTGCGGCTGGAGGTCGATGGTCTGCACGGCCGCCGCGTCCACCCCGGCGGCCTTCAGCGCGGCGAGCAGCGAGTAGTGCGCCGTGGAGCCGAAGGGCGTGGCCACCTTCTTCCCGACCAGGTCCTTGACCGAGCCGATCGCCGGCTTGGCGACCAGCGCCTCGTTGTCGCCGATCAGGTCGTGGATCCACACCACCTTGTACGGGATGTTCAGCGGGGCCGACAGTCCCTTGGTGACCGGGCTCGACCCGGCCAGGCCCAGGTCCACCGATCCGGCGATCACGGCCGTGTTGACGTCGCCGCCGGACTCGAACTTCACCCACTTCACGTCGGCTTCGGGCAGGGCCTTCTCCAGCAGCTTCTGGTTCTTCACGATCAGGTCGGCATTGGGTATCGCCTGGTAGGCGATCCGTACGCTGATCCGCCCCGGCCCGGCCGCCGAGTCGTCCCCGTCCGCCCCGCACGCGACGGTGGTGGAAGCGGTCAGGGCGACGGCGGCGGCCAGCAGCAGGGCGCGGCGGGAAACGTTTCGGGGCACGGTGGAACTCCAGGATTGAGAAAGGGGGTTGGGGAAGAAGAAGGGGAGGTGGGAGGGGGCGGGCGTCAGCCGCGGCCGCGCCAGGGGACGGCGAACCGCTCGATTCCCCGGAGCAGGGCGTCGAGCACGATCCCGGACAGTCCGATGGCGAGGATCCCGGCGATCACCAGGGCCGTCTGGTTGTAGCGCTGGGCGTCGCGGATCATGCCGCCGATGCCGGGCACGCCGTTGATGGTCTCCGCCGCCACGACCGAGGTGTACGCGACCCCGACGGCGATCCGGATGCCGGTGAGGATCTCCGGCAGCGCGGCGGGCAGCCGCACCGACAGCAGCAGGGATGCCGGACCGGAGCCCAGCGCCCGCGCCGCTTCGACGAGTTCGTCCGGGACGGTCCGTACGGCAGCCGCCGTGGCCGCGGCGATCGGCGGTAGCGCGGCGATCACCAGCAACCAGATCTTCGGCGCCTCGTCGATGCCGAACCAGATGACGAGCAGCGAGAGGTACGCGAGCGGCGGCAGGGTGCGCAGGAAGGTCACGGCCGGCTCCAGCACCACCGCGAGCGGCCGGACGGTGCCGATCAGCAGCCCCAGGGGCACCCCCGCCAGCACCGCGTACGCGGAGCCGGTGCCGATGCGGCCGAGGCTCACCCCGAGGTGCTCGATCAGCAGATGGCCGCCGTAGCCGCGCACGCCGTCGTGCGTGGTGGACGCCAGCAGGAACTGCCGCCACACCTCACCGGGCGAGGGGACCAGCACCCTCGGCCACAGCTCGGCCGCCACCGCAGCCTGCCAGGCGGCGAGCAGCACGGTCAGGGCGAGGAGGCGCAGGGCGGTCCAGCGCAGTGCCTCCAGGATCCGGGCACGGGACCGCCGCGGGGCCGTGCCGGAGGCGTCCGGCGTGTCCGGCGTGCCCGGCGGGGCTTCGGACGGGGCGGGTCGGGGCCCGGCCTTCGTGGTCAGGGCGGTCACGCGGTCGCCGCCCCGGTCAGGGCGCGCAGGCGCGGAGCGACCTCTTCGCCCACCCGGTAGGCCTCTTCGAGGTGCGGATAGCCGGACAGGATGAACTCGTCGACGCCCAGGGCCCGGTACTCCGCCAGCCGCTGCGCGACCTCGTCGTGCGAGCCGACCAGGGCCGTGCCGGCACCCTCGCGGACCAGCCCGATGCCCGCCCACAGATTCGGCGCCACCGTCAGCCGTTCGGCGTCCGCGACTCCGCCGTGCAGGGCCGCCATCCGGGCCTGCCCCGTGGAGTCCATGGCGGCGAACCGCTCCTGGCTCGCCCGGACGGCGGCCGGATCCAGCCCGGCGAGGATCCGGTCGGCCTCCGCCCAGGCCGCGGCCGCGGAATCCCGGCTGATGACGTGCAGCCGCAGCCCGAAGCGGACCGTACGGCCCGCCGAACGGGCCCGCTCGCGCAGCCGGTCGATGCGCGCGGCGATGGCCGACGGCGGCTCGCCCCACAGCAGTTGGACGTCGGCCCGCCGGGCGGCGACCTCCTCGGCGGCGGGCGAGGCCCCGCCGAAGTAGAGCGGGACCGGGTGGCGCAGCTCCGGATCGGTGAGGCGGGCTCCCTCGATGTGCAGATGGGCGCCCTCGTGGTCCACCGACTTCCCGTCCAGCAGATCCCGCAGCACGGCCATGACCTCGTCGGTGCGGGCGTAGCGCTCGTCATGGGCCAGACCGTCCCCGTAGGCACGCTGTTCGGCGGGGTCGCCGCCCGTCACCACGTTCAGTCCGAGCCGGCCTCCCGCGAACCGACGGAAGGCGTCGGCCTGTTGGGCGATCAGCGTCGGGCTGGCGAACCCCGCGCGGAAGGCCACGAGGAATCCGATCCGGGTGGTGTGCTGGGCGAGCGCGGACGTCAGGATCCACGGATCGACGCAGCCGAGCCCGACCGGTGTCAACAGCGAGTGAAATCCGGCCTGTTCGGCGGCGCGAGCGACCTGGGCGAGGTACGGGACGTCCGCGGGCCGGCGGGTGGCCGTGCGGCTGCGCCCCTGGACGGCGGTGACCCCGCCGGGGTCGCGGCCGTCCCCGCCCGTGGGCAGGAACCAGTGCAGCAGGAGCGGATTCTCGGGCATGGCGAAACCTCGTCGGAGCAGCGTGACGCGACGCACCGCCGCGGCGAGGATCGGCTGCGGGGCGGCGGTGGCACGGGTACGGGGAAGTGCGGGCGGGAATGCGGGAGTCCGCGCGACCGGAAGCGTGGCCGGCCCGGCCCCGAAGGCAGGACTACGGCCGCCGCGAACGGCGCGGTGGAGGGGGGCGAAGGGTGCGCCGAGAGGCGCGGACTCATCCGTACGGAGTCAGATACGGCGGATCGGTGAGATCAACAGCCGTGCGTACGGGAGGCGGCAGCCCGACAGAGCATGGTCGACACGCGCAGCAGATCTACGTGACGACGCGATGTGAGTACGGGGGCCATGGGGTGCATCCTGTCGGTGTCCGGGTGGTATCGACAAGCGGGGTCCGGATGGTGGACGAAATCGTCTCAGATGATGGGCGGGGAGGGGATCGGGCGGGCTACCGGCGCCGGTTGAAGGGCAGCCGGCCGAGGACCAAGGCCATGCCGCAGGTGTCGGTGAGGGCGGAGAAGACGAGCCCGGCCGCGATCCCGGCGCCGAGCAGCTCGAACGCCGGGTGCACCAGCAGGCCGAGGAGCAGACCGAGGAGGACGAGCGCGCCCGCGGTCAGCCGGACCTGGCGCTCCATGGCCCAGACCCGGCGGGGCCCCTCGGCGGGGTAGTCGAGCGGGTGCCCGTGCGCCGACCACGAGGTGGTGCCGCCGGTGAGGCTGGTGGCCGCGATGCCGTGCCCGGCCAGGGTCCGCGCCGCGTTCTGCGAGCGGGTCCCCGAGGCGCACACCAGCAGCAACTCCCGCTCCCGCGCGGCCTCGCGCAGCTCGGGCAGGGAGCGGCCGATCCGGTCGAGGGGGATGTTCAGCGCGCCGGGCAGGTGCCCGGAGGCGTACTCGCCGGGGGTGCGGACATCGACGATCCGGAACTCGGTGTGACGGGCGTGGACCTGGCTGACATCGAGGAGGGCGAGGTTGCTGCTCATGGCGAACGGGCTCCTTCGGGAAGGGCAAAGGGGGTGCACGGGGGTGCGGGAGGTGAGGGGGTGCGGTGGGGCCGTGGGACCTCGGGGGGCGCCGGGGCGACGGGGACGTCGGCGGTGGCGGGGCGGGCGGTCCGGAGCAGGCAGGCGTCAGCGGGGACAACAGGAGCGCGACAGGAGGCGCTGGGTGACGGCCATGGCGCGGAGCATAGACGAATGGGCCGAGCGGGCAAGACACCCGTTCCACCATTCGGGACGGAGGTACGGGACTCAGCGCCGGGGGCCGGTCCCCGCGCGGGCGTCCTCCCGGCGCCGCAGCAGCTCGGCACTGGCGGCGTCGGCGGGCAGGAAGGCCTCCAGGTGCAGCTCGGCCAGGGTCACGTCCACGGCCGTCGAGAAGGAGGTGAGGGTGGTGAGCAGCCGGAGCTCTCCCTCGAAGGTCCGCAGCCGCAGCGGCACGGCGAAGCCGAGGTGCTCGGCCGGGGCGGAGCGGTCGCCCGAGCCGTCGCCGGAGCCTGAGCGGTCGCCCGCGCCGTCGTCCGTGGCCGGCAGGTACCCGTCCAGCTCCTCCACCAGCGCCTCCAGTCCCGGATCGGGGTGCGCCGAGGCCCGGATGCGCAGGCTCTCCGTGATGTGCCGGCCCCAGGCCGCCAGGTTCACCACGCGCGGCCCCATCCCCTCCGGGTGCAGGGCGAGCCGCAGGACGTTCACCTGCGGAGCGAGCAGGTGCGCGGCCGCGCCCTCCGTCAGTACGTCGAACGCCGCGTTCGCCACGACGAGTTCACCCCGGGGGCCGGCCACCACCGCCGGATACGGAAGGTGCCCGGTCAGGATCGACCGCAACGCCTCCATGGCCGGCCCGATGGTCTCCGCGTCCCGCGCGGATTCGGCGTACAAGGGTGCGTAACCAGCGCTGAGAAGAAGGGAATTGCGCTCCCTGAGGGTCAGCCCGAGGGATTCGGCGAGCCGCACCACCATCGCCCGCCCCGGCACCGAGCGGCCGCTCTCGATGAAGCTGAGGTGGCGCTGCGTGGTCCCGGCGAGGGTGGCCAGTTCGAGCTGGCTGATGCGCCGCAGCGCCCGGCGGCGGCGCATCTCGCGGGCGAAGGGCGTCGGCTCGGCAGGAGCGGTGGTGGTCATGTCCCCCTTTCTAGCCGCCGTTTCCACGGAGCCATCGATTCCCCGGAGGGAATTGCCGCTCGTGTCCGGGGGCCGCAGCATCGGGGTCATCGGAAGCAGATGTCGGCAGATGACGGACGACCGGCCGGAGGCCACCATGCGCGCGTACCACCTGGAGACGTTCGGCACGATCGAGGGCATCGTCCCGCGGGACCACGGCGGCCCGCGCCCGCTGCCGGCCGGACCGACCGGGATCGTGGTCCGCGTCCGGGCCACCTCCCTCAACAAGCGCGACCTGCTCATCCTGCGCGAGCGCTACCCGCTGCCCGCCGTGCCCGGGGTGGTCCCGCTGAGCGACGGCGCGGGCGAGGTGGTCGCGGTCGGGGAGGCGGTGACCCGGTTCGCGGTCGGTGACCGGGTCTCCTGCACCTATTTCCCGCGCTGGCGGGACGGCAGGATCACCCCGGCCCTGGTCGACCAGCCCGGCTGCACCCTCGACGGGATGCTCGCGGAGTACGCCCTGCTCGACGAGGAGTGGGCGGTCCGCGTGCCGGACCACCTGACCTGGGAGGAGGCCGCGACCCTGCCCTGTGCCGCGGTCACCGCCTGGAACGCGCTCACCGGCGGGGAGGGCGGAGCTCCCCTGCCGGGTCAGAGCGTGCTGACCCTCGGCACCGGTCCGGTCGCCCTCTTCGCGGTGCAGTTCGCGAAACTGCTCGGCTGCCGGGTCGTCTCGACCACGTCGAGCGAGGAGAAGGCCGACCGGCTGAAGGCACTGGGGGCCGACGCGGTCGTGAACTACGTGCGCACACCCGAGTGGGGTTCTACCGTGCGGGAGTTGACCGACGGGGGCGCCGACCTGGTCGTGGAGACGGGCGGCCCGGACACCATCGAGCAGTCTGTGCGCGCCAGTTCGCTCTACGGCCAGATCGCCCTGCTGATCACCGCCAGCGCCACGAAGTCAGGGATAGAGATCTCGCACGCCGCGTACGCGGCGAGCCTCGCGACGATCCGGCGGGTGTTCGTCGGCAGCCGGACGCAGTTCGAGTCGATGAACCGGGCCGTCGCGACCCACGGGCTGCGGCCCGTGATCGACCGGGTGCTCCCCTTCGAGGAGGCCCGCGAGGCCTACCGCGGCTACGCCGAGGACGCGCCCTTCGGCAAGGTGGTCATCCGCGTGGGACCGTGACCCGGTGCCAGGGCCGTACGCAAAGAGGTGCGGGGCCACGGGATGTGCACCCGTGGCCCCGCACCTCGCTTCGACCGGTCGACCCCTACGCGGAGGCGGCAGGCGCCCCGGCCGAAGCCGGGTCGTCCTCGTCCACCGGGATGGTGACCAGCCAGCGGGTGTCCTTGTGCGGGCGCAGGTACAGCGCCCAGTACACGGTGGCGACGGCGGTGATCCCGCCGGTCCACAGCAGGTACTGGGTCTCCTGCTGGGTGAGGATGTACGCGAACACCAGGATCAGCACGATCGGCACGGCGGGCCACAGCGGCATCCGCCAGGCGGCCGTCTCGCGGTGCGCCCCGCGGCGCCCGAACAGCGCGGCCACGGCGACCAGCAGGTACATGCCGGTCACCGAGACGCCGGTGACCCCGTAGAGGGTGTCCAGGTTGACGAAGCACATCGCCGCGCCGGGGATGCCGACGAGCAGGGTGGCCACCCACGGGGAGCCGAACCGGCCGAGCCGCGAGAGCGCGGCGTTGACCGGCGCGGGCCAGGCCTTGTCGCGTGCGGAGGCGAACAGCACCCGGGAGTTCTGGATGACCATGACGATGCCCGCGTTGACGATGGCGAGGGCCACACAGAGGCTGACGAAGGTGCCGACGGCCGAGTTGGACCAGGCGGTCACCATCGTGCCGAGGTCGCCGGAGGTCAGGGCCTCCAGGTCGGGGGCGCCCAGGGTGATGGCGATGACCGGGACCAGGATGACGGCGGCGGAGATGGCGAGGGTGGCCAGCACGGTCCGCGGGACGTTGCGGCGCGGGTTCTCCAGCTCCTCCGAGAGGTAGACGGCCGTCGAGAAGCCCTGGGTGACGAAGAGCGCGATGGCGAGCCCGGAGACGACCATCATCGCGGTGACCGTGGACGTGCCGCCGCCCTCCGCCGCCACGGTGCCGTGCACGAGGGCGCCGGCGCCCCGCTCGCTGTGGGCGAAGCCGAGGACGGCGACGAGCCCGGCCGCGACGACCTCCAGGACGAGGAAGATGCCGGTGATCCAGGCGTTGGCCCGCAGGTCGAGGAGACCGGCGAGGGTGGCCAGCAGCATCACGCCGGCGCCGGCGGCCGGGGCCGGTATGTCGACGACGGGGGCGAGGTAGTCGGCGGTGCCCATGGCGATCACGGGCGGCACGATCATCACGACCAGCAGGGACAGGACGAAGACCAGCCAGCCGGCCAGCCGGCCGGACAGGGTGGACACCATCGCGTACTCGCCGCCGGCGCTGGGGATGAGGGTGCCCAGCTCCGAGTAGCAGAACGCGACTCCGATGCAGAGCAGGGAGCCGATCGCGATGGTGAGCGCGGTCCAGGTGCCGAGGCTGGAGAAGAGGTCCGGGACCACGACGAAGAGGGTCGAGGCCGGCGTCACGCACGAGAGGGTGAGCAGGGTTCCGCCGACGACGCCGATGGAACGCTTGAGCTTCTGGGGCACGGGACCGGTGGCGGGGGAGAGGGCCTGAGGGGCGCTGATCGTGTCAGACATCGGTGCGGTGTTCCGATCGGCAGATGCGGTGAGTGAGCGCGGGAGCGGTATCGCCTCCGGGGCGGTGGTGGGCAGATCTGGTTCGGTGGCTCCCGGGCCGAATGGAATCTCCGCGAGATCCGCAGGTCAAGAGCTGTTCACCTGCGGATTTCGTCGTCCGGTGGCGGGTCGGCGGCCCCGTAGGTCGTGAACGCCGTGTGAACGCTGCGCGATCACCGTGTGCGATAACCGCATGTGACCGCGGGTAAATTTTCTTCCGCTTTGCCGACCCGCCGCCCTCCCGTGTCACGGAAGGGCGGGGGCGGCGGGCACTGCGGGGCCAGCGGGGCCGACAGGGAGGGCAGGGAGAGCGGGGAGGGTGGCGAGGGCCGCCGCCGGGATCCGCTCCAGGACTCCGCCCGCGAAGACGTCGTAGAGCGGGAGCGTCTCCAGGTGGACGTAGCCGATGTGGCAGTCGCAGACCGCCAGGGGGCAGGCGCGCGGCCGCAGCGCGGCCCGGTACGAGCCGTCGTAGAGGTTGCCCAGCTCCGCCTTGACGAAGTGGCAGCGCCGGACGGTGCCGGAGCCGTCCACCGAGATCACCGAGGCGCCCGTGCGGCACGGCAGCCCCGCCGAGCGGTGCGGGTGGCGGCTGAACGGGAAGAGCGGATCCAGGGCGGTCCAGTCGGCGGCCTCCGGATCGGTGTACGCGTGCCCCTCCGCCGCGTTGACCCACAGGTACACCTCGGGCGGCAGCGCGGCGCGCAGCCGGCGTGCCTCCGCGAGGTGCTCCGGCAGGCCGACCACGCCCACGCTGAACCGCACCCCGGCGGCGGCCAGTTCCCGGCACTTGCCCAGGAACCGGTCGTACGGGGTCTGCCCCGGGTGGTACGTGCACCACAGCGCGAGCGTGTCCGGATCCGCGTCGGCGGTCCAGCCGGTGCGTCCGCTCAGGTTGGTCTGGATCGCGACCCGGCGCACGTGCGGCAGGTGCGACAGCTCCACCAGGGCGCGCCGGTACCAGGAGCGGACCAAGCCCTCGCCCCACGGGGTGAACAGGACGGACAGCCGGTCGCCGGTGTTCGCGGCCGCCCAGCCGGTGAACCGTTCCAGCGCGGCCCGGTCGGCGGTCAGCAGCTCCCGGCTGTCCCGCCGTTTGGCGAACGGGCAGTAGGGACAGTCGTAGTCGCAGGAGGACAGCGGCCCCCGGTAGAGCACGGTCAGGTCCATGGGCGCCCCCTCCGCTCCTCGCCCCGCCCCCGTCACTTGCGCTCGTACGCGGCCATCACGGCCCGCACGTCCGCCGAGAACAGGGCCGGGCCCGCCGCGTCCGAGTGCGCCAGCCCCTCCGGCGTCAGCCGCAGCAGCTCCGCGTC
This sequence comes from Streptomyces sp. NPDC002886, assembly GCF_042888445.1. NCBI lineage: Bacteria > Bacillati > Actinomycetota > Actinomycetes > Kitasatosporales > Streptomycetaceae > Streptomyces > Streptomyces sp. NPDC002886. The sequence continues at coordinate 679,554 of NZ_JBIAPV010000004.1, read as the reverse complement.
GTCCTCGAGCCAGCCGCGCTCCGCGAAGGCCGCCAGCTCCGCCGGGAAGTCCTCCCAGGGGCCGCTCCCGAACCGCTCCCGGTACTCGCCCACCGGCATCCCGCGCGCCTGGAGCAGGGACTGCAGCAGGTGCCGGCGCCGGGCCTCGTCCGGGTCGATCCGGCGTCCGTGCCAGGCCCGCGCGAAATCCTCCCCGGGGCGGCTCACGTAGTCGTCGATGATGCCGCGGATCTCGCTCATGCCGACCGCGTAGTCGAAGGAGTAGTGCAGCCCGGCCGTGTAGGAACGGGCCCCGCAGCCGAGGCCGATCATGCCGTCGGTCTGGCAGGCGCCCGGTTCGATGTCCTGATCGGCGCCTTCCCCGGGGGCCCCGGCCCGGCGGAACATCCGCATCGACACCTGCTCGTACCCGGAGGCCAGCAGGTGGTCCCGCCCGGCCCGGTAGAGCCGCAGCCGCTGCTCGTCCCACCCGGCGGCCGTGGACTCGCCCGGCCTGCGCCCCAGGCCCGTCAGGGGGCGCACGTACAGCGGGTAGAGGTAGAGCTCCTCCGGGCGCCAGACGAGGGCCGCGTCCAGCGAGTGGCGCCAGCTCGCCTCCGTCTGCCCGTCGATGCCGTAGATCAGGTCGATGTTCAGCACCGGTATCGCCGCGTCCCGGACCCGGGCCAGCGCCGTCTCCACGTCCGCCCGCTTCTGCGGGCGCACGGCGGAGCGCGCCTCCTCGGGCACGAAACTCTGCACGCCCAGGCTGAGCCGGGTCGTGCCCCGGTCGGCCAGGACGGCGAGCCGGTCCGCCGTCGCGGTGGCCGGCGAGGCCTCCACGGACAGCGGCACCGCCCGCAGGTCGGCGCCCGCGGCCTTCTCCGCGATATCGCAGAGCCGTTCCAGCTCGGACGCCGTCAGGAAGGTCGGCGTCCCGCCGCCGAAGGCCGCCGCCGTGAACCGCACGGGCTCCTCGTCGCCCAGCGCGCCGCGGACCGCCGTCGCCTGCCGCTCCAGCGCGTCGAGGTAGGCCGTGGTCAGCCCCTCCGGCGCGCCGATCCGGGTGAAGAGGTTGCAGAAACCGCAGCGCACCTCGCAGAAGGGGATGTGGAGGTAGAGGGACAGGGCGTCCTTGGGCTGCCGTGCCCACTCCCGGCTGAGCTCGGCGGGCTCGGGCAGCGCGCGGTACGCCGTCTTGTGCGGGTAGGCGTAGACGTAGTTCTCGTAGGGGGTCGGGCGGGTCGGGCCGCTCATGGGGGCTGTGGAGGTCATCGGGGGCCGGGCTCCTCGTGGTTCAGGTGGAACTGTGCGTACGGGACCGTCCAGACGGCCTCGTGGGCGAGCCGGTGGCCCGTGTACCCGTCGTCCCCGTACGTGGTCCCGTGGTCGGAGCAGACGATCGCGAAGCAGCGGCGCCGCGACCGCATCGCGTCGAAGAGCCGCCCGATGTGCCGGTCGACGTACTCCAGCGCGGCCGCGTGCGTCTCCCACGAGTCCCCGTCCGCCGCGCTCGACCCGGGGGAGTGGAACCAGTTGGGCTGGTGCATGGCCGACACGTTCAGGAAGAGGAAGAGCCGCCGGTCGTGCGGCAGTTCCTCCACGATCCGCTCGGCTCGGGACACCTGGGCCTCGAAGGAGACCGGGGACGCCACCCCGAACTCCGGTTCCCAGTGCGACTCCTGGAACATCCCGGGCAGTACGGAGCCCAGCGCGGCCGCCTTGTTGAAGAAGCCGACGCCGCCCACGCACACGGTCCGGTAGCCCGCCCCGGCCAGCCCCGACACCAGGTCCGGGGTGTCGAACACCCAGGTCCGCCCGGCGGTGGTCTCACTGCCCGGGAACCGGGCGGCGAACAGCCGCGGATGCGGGCCCGGCCCGTCGGGGGTGGGCAGGAAGCCGGCGAACATGGCCTGGTGGGAGGCGTAGGTGAAACTCCCCGGCGCGTGCCGCCGCTCCCACGCCCCGCCGGGCAGGTGCGCCGCCAGGTTCGGGATCCGGCCCTCGGCGGCCAGCCGCGCGGCCACGTCGTGGCGCAGTGTGTCGAGGGTGACGAGCAGCAGGTCGTCCCGGCCGACGACCTCGTTCATGTCGGGGTCCGGGTACGGGCCGGGGTATGGACCGGGCGCGGGGTCAGGGGCGGGCGGCGGCGCGTGCATGCTGTTCCTGTCGTACGGCGGCCACTTGGGCCGCGTAGGTGTCCAGGCCCTCGGCGGGCGAGCCGGGCAGTCCCGTCAGCCGGGGCAGCAGGTCCCCGAAGGCGTTGACCTCGCCCACGGCGAAACTCCGCCAGCCGAGGGCGGGCAGCAGATCGACCCCGACGCACAGCGTCCTCGGGAAGGCGTCCGCCGCCCGCTCGCAGACGGTGAGCGCGTCCGCCTCCCAGCGGCCGCCCGCCTCCGTCACGGCGGCGATGGCCGCGTCGAGATCGCCGCGGGCACCGCCCAGGTGCAGGTTCGTGAGCGGACCGGCGGCCGTGCGGACTACGGCGTGGGTGGCCCGGCCTCCGATGACGACGACCCGCAGATCGGCGGAGCGGCCCCGCTGGGAAGCCTTCGGCAGCCACCGCTCGATGTGCAGGCCGTCGGGGGCCAGCGCGTCGACGACGGCGCCGATCACCCGCTCGTCCTCGTACCGCCGCAGGCGCAGCGAGTTGTGCAGGGCTCCCGAAGGGGCCCGCTCCACGGAGGTGGTGGCCCGGATCCGGCCGCCCGCGCCCGTCTCCACCGCGAGCACCCCGGAGGCCGAGGAGCCGTGCGCGAGCTTCACGAACGCCCGGCGGTAGCCGGGGAGGGCGAGGACCGCCCGGACCTCCTCCCAGCCGCGCACCGGCGTGCGGACGGCGGCCGGGCCCGAGGTGGGCGAGGCGGGGACGGGCGTCCCCGCGGCGGCCAGCACTCCGTGGCAGAGCCGCTTGTCGAACAGCACCGCCAGGTCGTCCGGATCGCACGTCAGCGTGCCGCCGGCCGAGCGGACGTCCTCGGCCACCGCACGCACCGCCTCGGTGAACCGGCGGTACCAGCGTCCGGTCCCCTCGACCCGGGTGGTGTCGGCGGCCCCGCGCAGCAGCCGCTCCACCTCGGGGTCCTCGCCGGGGGAGTCGATCCGTACGCACTCGCCCGCCCGGAAGACGGCTCGGCCGGTCAGCACGTCCCGCCACGGAACCATCCGCGCTCCGGGCAGCCCGGCGGCGCGCACGGCGTCCTGGAAGAGGGCGACCCGGCGGTTGTCCGGATTGCCGACGACGGCCATGGGGGCAGGGGCAGAGACAGAGGCCGGAGTGACGGCGTGAGCCGTACGGCTCACTCCGCCACCGCGACGTAGCGGTACACGGTGTCCTCGTCCACATCCGGGCTCTGCACGTCGCCGAGGTCGACCTCCACGCCGTGCGGGGCGAGCGCCGCGCGGAGCCGCTCGCGCAGCGGCTCGCTGACGTAGTGGTGGTGGAGGTCGAGCTTGGTGAGGTGGGTGAGCGGGCGCCCCGCCAGCAGGGCTTCGACGCCCGCGTCGTCCAGGATCCCCATGGAGAGGTCCAGTACCTCCAGTTGCTCGACGACCGGAGCGGCGGCGAGGGCGGCGGCGACCTCGTTCTGCATGTCGCTGTTGCGCAGCGCGAGCCGGCGCAGGGCCGGCAGCCGCTCACCGGTCAGGAACGGCGCCAGATCGCCGGCCTCCGCGTCCCCGCCGTACTGGGAGGTGCCCAGCCACAGATCGAGCTCGGTGAGCGCGGGCAGTTCGCTCGCGGCGACCCCGCGCACCACCTCCCGGGGCAGCCCGCCGGCCTCGACCCGGAGCACGCGCAGCGCCTCGTGCCGCACGGGCGGGAAGACCAGGCCCTCGCCGCCGCGCACCCCGAACTCCTCCAGCGCGGGGAACGCCCGCAGCAGCGGGCCCACGTCCGACTGCTGGATCCAGGAGATCTCGCACTCCTCGAAGGTGATGTCGCCGACGAACAGCGCCCGCAGCGCGGGGAACTCGGGCGCGGCCCCGGCGAGCGCCTCGACGATCACGGAGGCGGAGGTCTCGTACGCCTCGGACCAGCCGCCCACGATCAGGGCCCGCACCTGCCGGGTGTCCACGGACTCGGCGAACCGGGCGAAGGCCTGCGGCCACTCCTCCTCGGCGTCGTAGGTGTCCACCGAGATCCGCCAGGCCACGGACCCGGGCTCGGGCAGCTCGCGGGTGTCCTTCGGCCCCGGGAAGTCGAAGGCCGGCAGGCCGCTCAGCTCGCTCAGGTGCTTCCCGATGGTCATGTGCGCTGCTCCTGACGGGTGTGGCCGGCAGTGGCCCGGCCGTGCGTGTCGTCCGACAACAGTTCTACCAAGCCCCACCGACAGCACCGGCGGCCGGAGGCGCGGAGCGGCGGGACGTCTGCCGGGAGGCACCGGTCAGGGCCGCCCGGCGCGGCGCAGTCGGTGCGACAGTTCGCCCACGGCCGTACGGGGGCGGTGTTCGGGACACCGGCGCGGCCGCTCCGCCGCGGTCCGCAGGCTGCGGGCCTCCTTGACGCGGGCGTAGCCCCGCATCCGCTCGGCCGCCCCGCGGATCTTCCGAGGTGTCATGACCCCGATGCCGGCACGGGAGTCGGCCCGGGCCGGGAGCCGGGCGCCTCCTGGGGGAGGGCGCTCGGCTCCCGGCCCGTCTCCGGTCAGCGCTTGCGGTAGCCGCGCGCGTCCTCGGCGGCGGCCAGTACGGCGTCGATGTCGCCGCCGATCGCCGAGGTCAGCGTGATGGCCACGGCGCCCTCGAGGAACGGCGCGTCCACGATCCGTGCGCCGGCGGGCAGGTGCGAGGGCTCCTCGCCGAGCAGGGCGTTCACCGTCAGCACCGCACTGCCCATGTCGCAGAGGACCGCCACGCCCTGGCCCTCGTCCACCGAGCGCGCGGCGGCCGTGATCAGCTCCGCGCTGGTGCCGATCCCACCGTCGGGGGTGCCGCCCGCCACCGCGAGCGGAGCCGGCTCGACCGATCCGATCAGCGCGCCCGCCAGGGCCGCCACGGACTCCGCGACCGCCTTGCTGTGCGAGACGAGCACGATGCCGACGCGGCCGGTACGGGTCTTCGGCGCCTGCTCCCGCACCTGCGCGGGCTCCCCGGCGGCGGCCGGCTCCTCCGGGACGAGCTCCGCCTCGGGGGCGTCGACCGCGGCGCGCAGTGCCTCCATCAGCAGGGCCACGGAGTTGGCCCCGGCGTCCTGGTGGCCGATGCTGCGCTCGCCGAGGTAACTGGCCCGGCCCTTGCGGGCTTCGAGCGGCTCGGTGGCGTCGGCGCCCGCGCGGGCCGCCCGTACGGCCTCGTCCAGGGCCTCGCGCAGCGGCCGGTCCGCCTCGCCGGCTTCGGCCAGCGCCGTCACCGCGGGGGCCAGGGCGTCGACCAGGGTGGCGTCGCCGAGTTCCGCGCCGCCCAGCTTCTGCACGGACTTGAGCCCGGCACCGAGCGCGGCACCCAGCTCCGCCACGGTCGGCGTGCCGGTGTCGCCGAGCACCTTGCCCGTGCGGCGCAGCGCGGTGCCGAACAGCGGTCCGGAGGCGCCGCCGACGGTGTTCGTCAGGGTGGAACCGGCCAGTGTCAGCAGCGCCCCCGGGGTGGTGGGCCGCTGTTCGGCCACGGCGGCGCCGACGGCGCCGAAGCCCCGTACGAGATTGGCGCCGTGGTCCCCGTCGCCGATGACCGCGTCCAGCTCGGTGAGGCGCGCGCTGTCCCGCCGTACGAGCCGGTTGGTCTCGGCGATCCAGCGGCGGAAGTAGGCGGTGTCCAGTGCCGCTTCCGGCACGGCGGCCTCGGTGGACGGGGTCGGGGAGGGCGTGGAGGTGGTCGGGCTGGCGGGCGTGGCGGTCATGGGGCAAGGCTCCTGGAGGGTGTCGGGAGGGGAAGAGCGGTCGGGGTCAGCAGCCCCAGCGCAGGGACGGGGTGTCCACCGGGGCGTCCCACAGGCGCAGCAGTTCGTCGTCGGCGCGGCACAGGGTGAGGGTGCAGCCGGCCATGTCCAGGCTGGTGACGTAGTTGCCGACCAGGGAGCGGGCCACGGTGATCCCGCGTTCGCCGAGCACCCGCTCGACCTCGGCGCGCATGATGTACAGCTCCACGGGAGGGGTCCCGCCGAGGCCGTTGACGAGGAGGATGACGGGTGCGCCGGCCGACTCCGGGAGGTCGTCGAGGATGGCGTCGAGCATCGCCTCGGCGGTCTCGGCGGCCGTCATGATCTTCCGGCGCTCGCGGCCGGGCTCTCCGTGGATGCCGATGCCCAGTTCGATCTCGTCCTCGCCGAGCGTGAAGTTGGGGCTGCCCTTGGCGGGGGTGGTGCAGGAGGTCAGGGCGACGCCGTAGCTGCGCGCGTTCGCGTTGACCTTGCGGGCGACCGCGGCGACCTCGGCGAGCGGAGCACCCTCCTCGGCCAGCGCGCCCGCGATCTTCTCCACGAACAGGGTGGCTCCGGTGCCGCGGCGGCCCGGTCCGTGCTCCGTGCGGGCGACGGCCACGTCGTCGTCCACGACGACCTGCTCGACCTTGACGCCCTCGTCCTCGCAGTCCTCCGCCGCCATCGTGAAGTTGAGGATGTCGCCCGTGTAGTTCTTCACGACGTGCAGGACGCCCGCACCCGCGTCGACCGCGCAGGTCGCCGCCGCGATGTTGTCCGGCACCGGGGAGGTGAACACCGGGCCGGCCACGGCGGCCGCCAGCATGCCGCGCCCGACGAACCCGGCGTGCAGCGGCTCGTGCCCGCTGCCGCCGCCCGACAGCAGCGCGACCTTCCCGGCCGGCTCCCCGGCCGGGAAGGCGGCCCGCGTGACGATGCCCTTCTCCGCCTCGACGCGGAGCCCCGGGTGAGCGGCGGCCATTCCGCGCAGTGCGTCGGCGACGACACTTTCGGGGGAATTGATGAGCTTCTTCACGGGGGCCTCTTTCCTGGAAAGGGGAGCGCGGAACGGGGAACTCGGCGCGCCGGTCCGGGGCGGAAATAGGAATGACGGGGCGGCATTAACTCGGCACCGCCGCCGATCCGCCACCGTTCCCGGGGCACTTGGCTGGAACTTTACCCTGGCAAACCTTCGGAACAGCTCGGGCCCTTGGTCCCGGATCCGGGCGCAGAAAGGCCCGTCAATGAGGGGACCGTGCATATTTCGGGGTGTCGTAAGAATTCGTGATAGGGATGAATGAGCAAGCGCAATTGAATTCGCAATGAGGAGGATTCGCGTGAAGACCGTCGGTACGCGCATGATGATCAGCCCGCCGAAGTACGTGCAGGGCGCCGGGGCGATGAACGACCTGGGCGAGCACACGGCCCGCCTCGGGACGAACGCCGTGGTCCTCGCGGACAAGGGCGTCTGGGGCTTCGTCGACACGGCCGTCACGGATTCCCTCTCCGCGGCCGGGGTCGAGCTGACCAAGGAGGTCTTCGGCGGACTCTGCACCCAGAAGGAGATCGACCGGGTCGCCGCCGCGGCCAAGGCCGCCGGCGCGGACGTGGTCATCGGCATCGGCGGCGGCACCGCCATCGACACCGCGAAGGCCGTCGGCCACGCGCTCGGCGACATCGCCGTCGTCTCCGCGCCCACGGTGGCCTCCACCGACGCGCCGACCAGCGCGCTCGCCGTGATCTACACCGAGTCCGGTGCCTTCGAGCGCTACTCCTTCTTCCAGCGCAACCCCAACCTGGTGCTCGTCGACACCGCGCTCGTCGCGGGCGCGCCCAGCCGGTTCATCGTCTCCGGCATGGGCGACGCGCTCGCCACCTGGTACGAAGCCCGGGTCTGCGTGGCCGCCAACCGGGTCGCCATGGCCGGCGGTCTCGCCACCGAGGCCTCCCTCGCGCTCGCCCGGCTGTGCTGGGAGACGCTGATGGAGTACGGCCCCCAGGCCCGGCTGGCCGCCGAGGCGCACGTGGTGACCCCGGCGCTGGAGAAGGTCACGGAGGCCAACACGCTGCTCTCCGGCCTCGGTTTCGAGTCCTGCGGGCTCGCCGCCGCGCACGGCATCCACAACGGGCTGACCGTCTCGCACAAGGTGCACGGCATGATGCACGGCGAGAAGGTCAACATCGGCACCCTCGCCCAGCTGGTCCTTGAAGGCGCCCCGACCGACGAGCTGGACACCTACCTGCGCTTCAGCCGCGCCGTGGGCCTGCCCACCACCCTCGCGGAGATCGGCCTCGGCGACCCGGACCGCGAGGAACTCCTCGCCATCGGGCGCGCGGCCACCGCGGAGGGCGAGACCACGCACAACATGCCCTTCCCGGTGACCCCGGAGATGGTCGCCGACGCCCTGATCGCGGGCGACTCCTACGCGCGGGCGTACGCCAAGCGGTAGGAGGCGGGCAGGTCAGGCAGGGTGCGGGCGACGCAAGGGTTGCCGCACCCTGCGGGGCCGTCCTACGGGTTCGTCCTACGGGGCTCCGGGCGCGGGCCGTCCCCCGCGCCCCGGGCCTCGCCGGGGACGGCCCCGTCCGGGTCCACCGTGGTCGCCGCCGCGAGGGGGGCCTCCGGGGCGGACGTGCGGGACGCCAGCAGCAGGGCGATGTCGTCCGGGCGGTCGGTGGAGTGCCCCGCCTCGGCGACCAGCCGGTCCGCCGTCTCGGTCAGCGGCGCGGGACCGGCGTCCGCCAGCGCGGCGCGCAGCCGCTCCACCCCCACGTCGATGTCCGCACCGGGCATCTCGACCAGCCCGTCGGTGTAGAGGGCGAGCACCGCCGCCGGCTCGATCCACAGCCGGGTCACCGGGTACACGGCCTCGGCGTCGATGCCGAGCACCATCCCGCCCGGCAGGTCCAGCACCTCCGTCCGGCCGCCCGGATGCCGCAGCAGCGGCTGGGGGTGCCCGGCCCGGACGGCCAGGGCGAGGCCGGTCGCCGGGTCGAGGAGGACGTAGCAGCAGCTCGCGAACTGGCCCGGGTCGAGGTCGATGAGCAGCTCGTTCGTGCCGCGCATCACCTGCTCCGGCTCGTTGCCGCTGAGTGCGAAGGCCCGTACGGCGCTGCGCAGTTGGCCCATCGTGGCCGCGGCGGCCACCCCGTGTCCCTGGACGTCGCCGATGACCAGCGCGAGCCGTCCGCCGGCCGTCTCGATGACGTCGTACCAGTCGCCGCCCACGTCCATCCCGGCGGTGCCGGGCAGGTACCGCCCCACCGTGACCACGTTCTCGCGGACCGGCAGCCGGTGCGGGAGCAGGGCCGCCTGGAGCCCGCGGGCCAGCGCCGCTTCGCTGTCGTAGCGCCGGGCCCGCTCCAGCGCCTGCGCGATCAGCCCGGCCAGTGCCGTGAGGACCGTACGCTCCTCCGGGCTGAAGCCGCGCGGGGCGTCGAAGCCGAGGATGCACGAGCCGACCGGCCGGCCGGAGGCGATCAGGGGGAGGAAGGCCCGGGCGCCGACGGCGGCGTCCAGCTCGATCCCCGGATAGGCGGCGGCCAGGTGCTGCATCGACTCGAAGAACAGCGGCCGGCCCGAGGTGAGGGTCTCCACCCCGGGCAGTCGCACGTCCAGCGCGACCCCGTCGAACCGGTCGAGGAAGCCCCGGGGGAAGCCGGTCTCCCACGCCAGGTGCAGATGCCCCTCACCGAGCAGGTAGATCGCCAACTGCCGCCCGCCGAAGGCCGGGAGCAGCTCGTCGGTGACCACCATCGACACCTGGCGGGCCGTCACCGCCTCGGTCAGCGCGATCGCCAGCGCCACCGGCCGGTACAGGGTCGAAGCCCGGTCGGCGGGCGAGCCCTGGCCGGGGGAACCGAGCCCCGTGCCCGGCCGCACCAGCGACTCGGGTGCGTACGTGGGCGGTTCGGACTGGGCGATGGTGACGGTGACCCCGTCGATCGAGGGGTGCAGCCCCACCGACAGCCAGTGCGGGGAGGGTTCGGTTCCGCGTGGGGCGGCTTGGAAGTGCACGGGAGCGGGGGCGAGGAACACGGCCCGGAAGTGGTCCTCGTAGGCGGGGTGTCCGAGCCAGGGCAGCGCCTCCCAGAGGATCCGGCCGGAGAGTTCCGCCCCGTCGGAGCCGAGCAGGGTCGTGGCGATGGAGCGGGCGCGGGAGTTGGTGAAGCCGATCACGCCCTGCCGGTCCACGGACAGGACGGCCAGGTCCAGCCGGTCCATGGCGGCGCGGGCGCCGGTGGCGGGGTTCTCGGCGGGGCTGCCCGCCGGGCTGCCGGTGGCGCCGCCCGCCGCCCTGCCGGTGGCGTGGCCCGCAACGCCGCGCCCCGCGTCGCCCGCAAGCCCGCGCCCCGGTTCGCCCGCCGGGCCCGGACCGGGGAAGCACACCGGGTCGCCCTCCCAGGTCACCTCGGCCCCGCCCGCGGCGAGCGCCGCGAGCTCCCCGGCCAGCCGGGTGGCCACCGCGCGCAGCCGCTTCCGGTCGCCGGGTCCGACCGGGACCCCGGGTGTCGCGGGGCGCAGCACGAAGAGGACGCCGTAGCGCTCGCGGCCCCGGGTCACGGGCTCGTAGAGCGAGGCGAAGGGGAACGGCAGCCCGGCCATCAGCTGGGGGAAGCGCCGCATCGCCGACTCCGCGTCGGACAGGTGCACGGACTGGCCGGACCGGTAGGCCTCGGCGACGGGGTAGGGCCGGTTCACCTGCATCCGCCACCAGGGGCGGAACAGCGGACCCGGGAGCCCGGTCACGGCCGCCATCAGCATGAGCCCCTCGGTGCCGGAGCGCAGGTAGATCCCGCCCGCGTACCCGCCGGCGGCCCCCACGGCATCGAGAGCGGCCCGCGCGAGCACCTGGGCCGTGGCGTCGGTGACGGGGCCGCCAGTGTCCGGTCTGGCCGTCACCCCTCCAGAATGCGCTCGGGCCGCCGCTTCCGCACACCCCGCGCAGGCCGCCTTCCGCCAGGCCCGCCGATGATCGGACGGATGGCGGCGCAATTCGGAATTCCGTGCCCTGAATGGCGGAAGGGATCATGCCGGGCTAGGCCGTCTAGGCCGATCGGCCGAGGGGCGGGGCGGGAGCGGGGGGCGGAAAGGCCCTGTCGATCAGGGCCTTTGCCCGGCTTCCGGTGCTCCTCGAATTGCTTAGGTTTGCCTAAGTGGATTCGAACAAGGAGGTCCGGTGCCGTCGCTCAACGACAGCCGTCCAGGGACGACCGTACGCATCACGGGGATCGATCCCGGTCAGGCAGGGGGGAGCAGGCGCCGGCTCCTGGAGTTCGGCTTCGTGCCCGGCGCGGACGTCACCGTGATCGCCCGGGGCGCCACCGGCGGCCTGCTCGTCGGGCTCGGGGACACCCGGGTCGCGCTGGACACCCGTACCGCCGGCCGGCTGAGGTGCGCCGGATGAGCTGTCACGCCACCGGGGCCGGAGCCGGTGCCACCATCATGGCGGAGCGCCGGACCGGTCTGCCGTTCGTCGCCCTCGTCGGCAACCCCAACGTCGGCAAGTCCACCCTCTTCAACGCCCTCACCGGCGCCCATCAGCGCGTCGGCAACTGGCCGGGCAAGACCGTCTCCGTCGCCCAAGGCGACTGGCGCACCGCCGGGGGCCGCCCGCTGCGCGTCGCCGACCTGCCCGGCTCCTACAGCCTGCTGCCCGACTCCCCGGACGAGGCGCTGGTGCGCGACGTGCTGACCGCACCGGCGGGGGAGCGGCCCGACGCCGTGGTCTTCGCGCTCGACGCGGCCAACCCGGCCCGCAACCTCTACCTGCTCTCGCAGATCCTCGACACCGACATCCCCGTCGTGGTCGCGCTCACCATGACCGACGTCGCCGCCCGGCGCGGCGCGCCCCCCGGCCCGGAGGCGCTGGCCCGCGAGCTCGCGCTGCCCGTCGTACGGGTGGAGGGACGCTCCGGGACCGGGCTGGACCTGCTCGCCGACGCGGTGTGCGAAGCCCTGGACGCGGAAGCCCCGCGCCGTGCGCGCACCTCCGCCTGGGCCGCCGGCTCGCCCGTGGCGGCCGAACTGGCGGAGCTGGCCGCGGCGGCCTCCGGGCTGACCCCGCACCCCGCGCGGTGGCTGGCCGTGAGCCTGCTCTGCGGCGAGGAGCCGCCCGAGGTCCCGGCGGAGCTGACCCGGCGGGCCGGGGCGGCGGCGGACCGCCTCGCGGCGACGGAGGCAGGGGCGGACGCGGACGTGGACGTGGATGCGGGGGAGGGTGACACCGACGCCGAGCTCCTCGTCGCCGAGGCCCGCTACGCCTGGGCGCACGCCGTCATCGAACGCGCGGCGCCCCGCCCGGCCGGGGCCCGGCCTACCCTCACCGACCGGGTGGACCGGCTGTTGCTGTCCCGGGGCTTCGGCATCCCGTTCTTCCTCGCCGTCATGTGGGGCGTCTTCGAGGCCACCACCGTCCTGGCCAAACCCCTCCAGGACGGCCTCGGCGACTTCGTCTCCGGACCCGTCAGCGGGGGAGCCGACCGGCTGCTGGAAGCCCTCCACGCACCCGGCTGGCTGACCGGACTGCTGGTCGACGGCCTGATCAACGGAGTGGGCCAACTGCTCACCTTCGTCCCGCTGATGATCATCATGTTCCTGCTGCTGGCCCTGCTGGAGGACTCCGGCTACTTCGCCCGCGCCGCGTTCGTCGCCGACCGCCTGATGCGCACGCTGAGGCTGCCCGGCCGCGCCTTCCTGCCGCTCGTCGTCGGCTTCGGCTGCAACGTCCCCGCGCTCGCCGGGACAAGGATCCTCAACCGCCGCTCGCACCGGCTGCTGGTCGGCCTGCTCATCCCCTACATGAGCTGCACCGCCCGCCTCGCCGTCTACGTGATGATCGCGGGCGTCTTCTTCGGCTCGAACTCCGGCACCGTCGTCTTCTTCCTCTACGTCGCCTCCGTGCTGCTGGTCGTCGGCATGGGGCTGATCCTGCGGCCCCTGCTGTTCCGCGGCATGAAGGAGGAACCGCTCGTCCTGGAACTGCCCCCGTACCGGCTGCCCACCCTGCGGGTCACCGGTGCGCAGGTCTGGCAGAAGCTCGCCGCCTTCCTGCGCACCGCCGGTGGCATCATCGTCGCGACCGCGGCGGCCGTCTGGCTCCTCATGGCGATCCCGGCCGCGGCCGGCCACGGAGGCTTCGGCAAGGTCGACGTCGAACAGAGCGTGTTCGGTACGGTCACCCGCGCCACGGCGCCCCTCGTGGCCCCGGCCGGCTTCGGCGACTGGCACGCCACGGCGGCGCTCGGCACCGGCCTGATCGCCAAGGAGGGCGTGATCTCCACCCTCGCCCAGACCTACTCGGCCGAGGAGGACGGCGATCCCCAGCTCACCGCGAGCCTGCACGCCACCTTCGAGGAGTCCTCCGGCGGGCACCAGCGGGCGGCCGCGCTCGCCTTCCTGGTCTTCATCCTGGCTTACACCCCCTGCTTCGCCACCCTGGCCGCGCAGCGTGCCGAGATCGGCACCCGCCTGACCGTCATCGGCTTCGGCATCCAGCTGGCGGCGGCCTGGCTGCTGGCCGTCGGGGTCTTCCAGATCGCGAGGCTGGTCTGGTGAGCGGGGCCGGTGGGACCGGCGGGGGCGCCGGACCGGGCATGTTGCGCCGCCTGCTGCGGGCCTTCGAGGAGGCGGCCCCGGGCGAGGGGCTGGCGCAGATCGCGGACCGGCTGGGCCTCGGCCGGGCCGAGGCGGCCGACATGGCCGGGTACTGGGTGCGCAAGGGGCGGCTGCGGCGCGAGGAGATCGGCGCCGTGGACTGCTCGGGCTGCTTCTTCGCCTCGCGCGGGTGCACGACCTGCCCCGACGGCTCCGCCGCCGTCCCGCGGCCGTCCCTGGTCGCCCTGACCCCCGTACGGCAGAATCCGAAAGGGACGGCCTAGCTCTCACCGGACCCGGACCCGGACCCGGACCCGGACCCGGTGCCGCTTCGCGTAGGACCAGGTCACCGCGGTCATCAGGGCCGGTACGGCCAGCAGCGGGGCGAAGGCGAAGCCCCACACGGTCTGCGGCGTACCGCTCGCCAGGTAGCTGTGGCTGTCGACGGTGAAGAGGACCACGAGTTGCGACAGCGCCCCCAGGACCAGAACGCCCGAGGCGGTCCAGGCCAGCGGGGCGAGGACCCCGGGGCGCCGCGGCCGCCACCGGTCGCTGACGAGCAGCACCGGTAACAGGGCGGCCAGTTCGGCGAGGACGGCGAGCCCGACCACATAGGCGATGCCCCAGCCCGGGATGCCGTAGACCTCGCGCAGCACCTGGTCGCCGTAGCCCACGTAGACCCCGGATGCCATGGCGATGCGCCACAGGCCGGACGGGACGGCGCAGAGGGCGATGGCGTGCGCGGCCCGGTGGGCCCAGACGGGTGCGGGCTCGGGTGCGGCGGCGGGCAGAGGGCTGGTCGCTGTCGTTGTCATGCACACCATGCTGGCCGCGGCCAGGGCGGCCGCGCGTCACCCGTGACGGCGGAGCGTATCCGCCCGGCGGACGAGGGCGCGGCCCCGTAAGCCGTACGGACTGATCCGAACGCATCCCCCGTCCGGGGGAGGTCCGGGGTGGGGGGCCGTCGGCCGGGCGCCCGGACGGGCAGGCTTGCGGGCATGCGACAGCAGTACGACACGTCAACGCCCCCGCCGGCCTTCTCGGTCGCCGACGCCTTCACCCTGCGCACCGCCCTGGACGCCCTCGGCGGCGTCCGTGGGCTCGACACCCTCGACATGGCCTGCGGACACGGCACCACCACCCGGCTGCTGGCGAGCGCCGGGGCCCGCCGGACGGTGGGCGTCGACAGCTGCCCCGAGCGCATCCGCCGGGCCCGGGAGACCGGGGCGGATCTCGCGCACGCCGTCGAGTACGTCGTCGCGGACGCGGCGGCCGGCCTGCCGGCCCTGGGTCCGTTCGACCTGGCCACGGCCGTGTACCTCTTCAACCAGGCCCACGACCGCACCGCCCTGCACGCCATGTTCCGCGCCGTACGCGCCACCCTGCGCCCCGGCGGGCGGCTGCTCGCCATCGTGCCGAACCCGGGGGCCTTCCCCTACGCGGACTGGGAGCCGTACGGGATCAGCGTCGTCGAGCGCTCTCCCGGCGGGGACGCGCCGCTGCTGCGGGCCCGGCTGGAGACCGACCCGCCGGTGCCGTTCGAATGCCGCGAGTGGGCGCACGCCGACTTCGCGGAGGCCGCGGCCGACGCCGGCTTCGCCACCGTGACCTGGCAGCCGACCCGGACCCCGCCCGCGTGCGAGACCCGGGACGAGACCTACTGGGCCCGCTACCGCACGGCCCCCGTCGGCTCCCTGATGAACTGCGTGGCCTGAGCGGCCGCCGGCGTGGCTCGTGTGCCCGGCGGCCGCGGCTCAGGACTCCGCCGCCGCCGCGCGGATCAGCTCCACGATCCGGTCACGGGCCGCCCGGCCCTCCGGGAGCGGCATCAGGGGGTAGTCGTGCGGCAGCCCCGGCTCCTCGATGAACTCCACCTCGGCGCCGGCCGCCCGCGCCTTGTTCAGCAGTTCGCGGCTGTCGGTCGTCAGGACGTCCCGCGTGCCCGTGAACACCGTCAGCGGGGCCAGCCCCGCGAACGAGCCGTGCAGCGGGCTCACCCGGGGATCGTCGGCCGCCAGGTTGCCCGCGTACAGCCGCCCGGCCTCCCGCAGGCCCGGGCGGGCCAGCATCGGGTCGCCCGCCTCGATGGCCGCCTGGTCGGGGTGGCTCATGGACACGTCCAGCCAGGGCGAGATCAGCACGATCCGCGAAGGCTGCGCCCCGTTGCGGTCGCGCAGCCGCTGCGCTGCGGCCAGTGCCAGCCCGCCGCCCGCCGAATCCCCGAGGAGCACCGTGCCGCCGGCGCCCCCGCTCGCGATCAGGCCGCTGAGCAGATCGGCGGCGACGGGGACGGTCCGGTCGGCGGTTCCGCGCGGGGCCAGGATGTACGCCGGTACGACCACCCGGGCCCGCGCCTGCGTGACCAGGGTCCGGATCAGCGACCAGTGCGGCCGGACCAGTTCGTTGATGTACCCGCCGCCGTGCACGTACAGCACCCGGGCGGCCGGTTCCACGCCCAGCGGCGAAACCTCGTACACCGGCCAGGCCCCGACGAACGTCCGCGAGACCTCCGCCACCCGGCCCAGCGAACGCGGCGGGAGGTGCGACGCCGGGCGCCGCATCGATTCCGCCACATGGGTACGGACCGCCTCGGCGCTCCCGAACCGTCTTCGCCGTCCCGCCGCGATCAGCGCGACCGAAAGCGCCCTGCTGCGCAGACTCGGCACGCCCCTCACCTCCCCATACCCGGCCCGGCCCACTCCCCGGCCCCTGCCCGTCACCCCAGGAGCATAGGCGTGAAGCTGCGCTGTGGACCCGCTTAAGAAATCCTCGATGGACTGATCACCCGCAGGTCGGCAGATTGGTGCCGTCCGAACGCTGCCCGGCCCGCACGCCCCGTAGCGCTCCCTTCCGCATGCCTGGAGCCACCCCCATGAAGGCACTCGTCAAGCACAAGGCCGAGCCCGGTCTGTGGCTCATGGACGTTCCCGAGCCCGAGTACGGCCCCGGCGACGTGCTGATCAAGGTGCTGCGCACCGGCATCTGCGGAACGGACCTGCACATCCGGTCCTGGGACGGCTGGGCCCAGGGGGCCGTCAAGACCCCGCTGGTGCTCGGTCACGAGTTCGTCGGCGAGGTGGCCGCGCTCGGCGCGGACGTCCACGAGGACATCGAGGTCGGCGCGCTGGTCAGCGGCGAGGGCCACCTGGTGTGCGGTAAGTGCCGCAACTGCCTGGCCGGGCGCCGCCACCTGTGCCGCAGCACGATCGGGCTCGGGGTCGGGCGCGACGGCGCCTTCGCCGAGTACGTCGTCCTGCCCGCGCAGAACGTGTGGGTGCACCGGGCCAAGGTCGACCTCGACGTCGCGGCGATCTTCGACCCCTTCGGCAACGCCGTGCACACGGCGCTCTCGTTCCCGCTGGTCGGCGAGGACGTACTCATCACCGGCGCGGGACCGATCGGCATCATGGCGGCGGCCGTGGCCCGGCACGCGGGAGCGCGCAACGTGGTCATTACCGACGTCAGCCCGGAGCGTCTGGAGATCGCCCGCAAGGCCGGCGCCACCCTCGCGCTCGACGTCTCGAAGGCGACCATCGCCGACGCGCAGGCCCAGCTCGGCCTGCGCGAGGGCTTCGACATCGGCCTGGAGATGTCCGGCCGCGGCGAGGCCATGCGCGACATGATCGACAACATGACGCACGGCGGCCGGATCGCCATGCTGGGCCTGCCGGCGCAGGAGTTCGCCGTCGACTGGGCCAAGGTCGTCACCTCGATGATCACCATCAAGGGCATCTACGGCCGTGAGATGTTCGAGACCTGGTACGCGATGACCGTGCTGCTGGAGGGCGGGCTCGACCTCAGCCCCGTCATCACCGGCCGGTACGCCTACGGGGACTTCGAGGCCGCCTTCGACGAGGCGGCGACCGCCCGCAGCGGCAAGATCATCCTGGACTGGACCCAGGCGTAGCCCTCCGGGCGTGGCCGCCCGGGCGGGCGGCCCCCACAGACCATCTCCCTCCGGCCGGGCCCCGCATCACCCCCCTCCGCGGGGCCCGGCCCCCCTCCTCTTCCGCCCCCTCCCCCTCCCCCTCCTCCTTCCGCCGCACCAGGAGAAAGAGAGCACCGCACATGTTCGAGACCGTCCGCGCGGACCTCCGTACCACCCTCGACGAGATCCGCGCCGCGGGTCTGCACAAGCCCGAGCGCGTCATCGGCACCCCGCAGAACGCCGCCGTCGCCGTGACCTCGGGCGGCGCCGCGGGCGAGGTCCTCAACTTCTGCGCCAACAACTACCTCGGTCTCGCGGACCACCCCGAGGTGGTCACCGCGGCGAAGGAGGCCCTGGACCGCTGGGGCTACGGCATGGCCTCCGTGCGCTTCATCTGCGGTACGCAGGAGGTCCACAAGGAGCTGGAGGCGCGGCTCTCCGCCTTCCTCGGCCAGGAGGACACGATCCTGTACTCCTCCTGCTTCGACGCCAACGGCGGAGTCTTCGAGACCATCCTCGGCCCCGAGGACGCGGTGATCTCCGACGCCCTCAACCACGCCTCGATCATCGACGGCATCCGCCTCTCCAAGGCCCGCCGCTTCCGCTACGCCAACCGCGACATGGCGGAGCTGGAGACCCGGCTCAAGGAGGCCACCGAGGGTGGCGCCCGCCGCAAGCTCATCGTCACCGACGGCGTGTTCTCGATGGACGGGTACGTCGCCCCGCTCGCCGAGATCTGCGACCTCGCGGAGCGCTACGACGCCATGGTCATGGTCGACGACTCGCACGCCGTCGGCTTCGTCGGCCCCGGCGGCCGCGGCACCCCCGAACTGCACGGGGTCATGGACCGCGTGGACATCATCACGGGCACCCTCGGCAAGGCACTGGGCGGAGCCTCCGGCGGCTACGTCGCGGCGCGCGCCGAGATCGTCGAGCTGCTGCGCCAGCGCTCGCGCCCGTACCTCTTCTCCAACTCCCTCGCCCCGGTCATCGCGGCGGCCTCCCTCAAGGTCCTCGACCTGCTGGAGTCCGCCGACGACCTGCGCGAGCGGCTGGCCGCCAACACCGCGCTCTTCCGCACGAAGATGACCGAGGCCGGCTTCGAGATCCTGCCCGGCGACCACGCCATCGCCCCCGTGATGATCGGCGACGCGGCGGAGGCGGCCAGGATGGCGGAACTCCTGCTGGAGCGGGGGGTCTACGTGATCGGCTTCTCGTACCCGGTGGTGCCGATGGGCGCGGCGCGGATCCGCGTCCAGCTCTCGGCCGCCCACTCCACGGCCGACGTGGAACGCGCGATCGCGGCCTTCATCGACGCGCGGGCGGCCCTGGCGGGCGCCTAGGCCGTCTCTTCCGGATCTTGCCGGGCCCGCGACGTCTGGCACCGCGCCTGGCCGCACTGCCGAGGCGCCCCCGTACGCCCCGTACGCGAGCGCCCCGACAGCACGCCCAGGCACGGCACCAGACGCCGCGGGCTCGGCCGACAAGATCCGAAAGCGACGCCCTGGTCCTGAGGCCCGGGCCGGTCCGTGATCACGGGCGGTCCGGGCAATCCGGCACGTGATCGCCGGCGGTCTGGAGCGGGTCCGGGCGCAGCCCCGTACGCCTGCTTTCCAGCCCGTCCGGCGTTTGAGGGCCGGGGTCCGGGCAGAGCCCGGGGAACGGGCGAAGGGCGGGTAGGGGACGGTCTCGGGCCCGCGGGCTCCGGCCCGCGGCCCCGGCCGGACCTCCGCCCGGCCCGGGCCTGCCCGGATACCCGGGTGGGGGCGGGACACCCCCGACTCGGGTCACCCCGGCCCCGTCCGTTCGGTCGGCCCGGCAGGGCCTCGTGGGCTGCGAGAATGGCAGCGTGATCGACCCCCGGAGGCTGCGCATCCTGCGGGCCGTCGCGGACCACCGTACGGTGACCGCCGCGGCCGCCGCGCTGTACCTCACCCCCTCCGCCGTCTCCCAGCAGCTCGCGGCGCTGGAGCAGGAGACCGGGCACGCCCTGCTGACCCGCAGCGGCCGGGGCGTCCGGCTCACCGCGGCCGGTCAGATCCTGCTCGGGCACACCCACGAGGTGCTCGCACAGCTGGAGCGGGCGGAAGCGGAACTCGCCGCCTACGCGGGCGGCTCGGCGGGCGAGGTCACCGTGGCAGCCTTCGCCACCGGAATCGCCGAAGTACTGGCCCCGGCCATCACCCGGCTCGCCGCTGACCACCCCGGGATCCGGCTGCGCGTACGCGACGCGGAGGGCGACCAGAGCCTGCTGCTCCTGCTCGACGGGGAGGCGGACCTGGCGCTGGCCGTGGAGTACCGGGGAGCCCCGGGCGCCGACGACGGCCGGCTGTCGGTGCTGCCGCTCTACGCCGAGCCCTTCGACGCGGTCCTCCCGGCCGGGCACGCGCTCGGGGACCTGCCCGAGGTGTCCCTGGCCGACCTCTCCGATGCGGACTGGGTGGGCCAGTACCCCGGCAACCCCTGCCACGACGTGATGCTCCTCGCCTGCGAACTGGCGGGGTTCCAGCCCCGGTTGGTGCACTCCTCCGACGACTTCCGGGCAGTGGTGGCCCTGGTCGGCGCCGGCGCCGGAGTGGCCCTCGTGCCGCGCTCGGCGCTGCGCGGCATGGACCTCAAGGAGGTCCAGGTCCGCCCGGTGTCCGGGCCCGCGCCCACCCGCCGCGTCTTCGCCGCCACCCGGCGCGGCGCCGAGGCGCACCCGCTGATCGCCCCGGTCCTGGCGGCCCTGAGCCGTGAGGCGGACCGGCTGCCGGAACACTGACCGAGGGGGGTCCCGGGCCTACCGGGCGGCCTGACCGAAGCCCCGCTCGGCGATCTGCCCGGAGCCCTCACCGGAGCCCTCACCGACCGTGAAGACGGCGCCGGGCGCGGCGTGGTCCACGGGCCCGGAGTAGCGGGCAGCGGCGCGGGACACCGCCTCGGCCGGTTCCATGTCGCGGCCGACGTGCGTGACGACCAGCCGCCCGGCGCGGGCCGCGCGCGCGGTGTCGCCGGCCTCCTCGGGGGTGTGGTGCACCGGTTCGCCGTCGGCCGCGTGCACGGAGCTGTCGGCCTCGCAGAGCAGGAGCGCGCAATCCTCAGCGAACCGGGTCAGGGCCGCGCAGGGCGCCGTATCCCCGGAGTACACGAGGGACCGGCCTTCCGACTCGGCGCGCAGCGCGAAGGCGGGCATGCCGTGGGACACCGCCCGGCTGGTGAGGCCGAGCGCTCCGACCGGCGCGCGGTGGCCGTCGTACAACTCGTGGACCTCGAAGGCGGCCTCGACCGGGCTGCGGTCCGGGCCGTTGGTGAGGAAGCCCGCCAGCCGGTCGGCGATCCCGGGTGGTCCGTAGAGGGGGAGCGGCGCGGGCCGCCGTACGTCGGCGTACAGCAGGCCGTAGTACGCGGTCAGCAGGTCGGCCGTGTGGTCGGCGTGCAGGTGTGAGATCCATATCGCGTCCAACTCGCCGAGCCCGACGTGCCGTTGGAGCGGCCCGAGCGTCCCGCTGCCCGCGTCGACCCAGACCCGGGCGCCGCCGCCTTCGAGCAGGTAGCCGGAGCAGGGATTGTCGCGGGTGGGGTACGGCGTCGCGCTCCCCAGGACGGTGAGCCGGAGAGGGGCGTCTGCCGTCCGCGCGGTCCGTGCCGTCCGGGGAGTCTGTGCCATCCGGGGAGTCTAGGATCAGGCGCCCTCGGCACTCTCGCGGGGGTCGGTGGCCATGATCCGCTCGGGCGGGACCGGGATCCATGCCCTCATGATGCCGGATCGCCGACCGCAGCCCCGGCCGCGGCCCGCGGCCCCCGAAAGGGCCCCGCGGGTCCGGGACCGCTCAGGCGCGGATGACCTCCACGCCCGCCGCCTCGAAGGCCTCGGCCACCGACGGGGACAGGCCGGTGTCCGTCACCAGGACGTCCACGGCGTCGGTCGAGACGATCCGGGCGAAGGCGCGGACGCCCAGCTTGCTGGAGTCGGCCGCGATCACCACGCGGCGGGCGCGCTCGCAGAGCAGCCGGTTCATGGCCGCCTCGTCCTCGTGGCGGGTGGCCGCCCCGTCGGCCGGATCGAAGGCGTCCACACCGACGACGGCGGTGTCCACCGAGAGCTGCCCGAGCACTTCCATGGCGAGGGGGCCGGTGAGCTCGTAGGACTGGGGCCGGGCCACGCCCCCGGTGAGCACGATCTTGAACTGCGGTCTGATGACCAGCTCGCCCGCGATGTTCAGCGCGTTGGTGACCACGGTGAGGGCGGGTGAGCCGGTCGAGGCGGTGGCGAGGTCGGGCCGGGCGGCCAGCGCGCGCGCCACCTCGGTGGTCGTGGTGCCGCCGGTCAGGCCGATCACCTCGCCCGGGACGATCAGCGCCGCGACGGTCTCGCTGATGCGGCGCTTCTCGGCGGCCCGGCGCGAGGTGCGGTAGCGCAGGGGGAGTTCGTACGAGACCCCGTGCAGGACCGCTCCGCCGCGCGTGCGGACCAGCAGCTGCTGCTCGGCGAGCTGGTCGAGGTCGCGCCGGATGGTGGCGGCGGACACGCCGAGGGCCTCGGCGGCGGGTTCCACTTCCAGCTCGCCCCGCTCCACCAGCAGGTCCAGCAGTGTCTGCCAGCGTTCCTTGCGGGTCATCGGCCGCCCTTCCGGTCGTGTCTTCGAATCTCGCTTCGCCGTTCGCTTCGGCGCTCCCTCTTGGCCTACACGTCGAGATTAACGCAGGGGATCATCCCTGAGATGCTTGAAGTTGCGCGAAAGTCCCCAGTATCTTGCAGGAACACGCACTTAGAGATGCACGCACTGCGCTAGGGAGCCGCCATGAGCCATGTCGCGTACGAGTTGGGCACACAGCCCGCATGCTGGGAGCGGGCCGCCGAACTGGCCCCGGAACACCGGGCGGTGCTGCCACGGCCGGGGGAGCGTACCGCGATCGTCGGATGCGGGACCTCGTACTACATGGCCCAGGCCGCCGCCGTGTTGCGCGAGGAGGCCGGGCAGGGCGAGACCGACGCCTTCCCCGCCTCGGAGTTCCCCCGGCACCGGCGCTACGACCGGGTCGTCGCGCTGACCCGGTCCGGGACCACCACCGAGGTCCTCGACCTGCTCGCCGGGCTGCGGGACGCGGGCGTGCCCACCACCGCCGTCATCGGGGACCCCGCCACCCCCGTCATCACCCTCGCCGACGCCCTCGTCGTCCTCGACTTCGCCGACGAGCAGTCCGTCGTGCAGACCCGCTTCGCCACCACCGCCCTCACCCTGCTGCGCGCCCACGTGGGCCTGCACAGCCCCTCCGTCGTCGCCGACGGGCGCGCCGCACTCGCCGACCCGCTCCCCGCCGAGCTGGAGACCCGGGGGCAGTTCACCTTCCTCGGACGAGGCTGGAGCGTGGGCCTCGCCAACGAGGCGGCGCTGAAGATGCGCGAAGCCGCCCTGGCCTGGGCCGAGTCCTACCCGGCCATGGAGTACCGGCACGGCCCCATCAGCGTCTCGGCGCCCGGCACCGCCACCTGGTCGCTCGGCGACGCCCCCGACGGGCTCGCCGAACAGGTCCGGGGGACCGGAGCCCAGTGGGTGGCCGGGCACCTCGACCCGCTCGCCGAACTGGTCCGCGTACACCGCCTGGCCGTCGCCGTCGCCGCCCACCAGGGGCTGGACCCGGACGCGCCGCGCAATCTGACCCGGTCCGTCATCCTCACCACGGGCGAGGAGGCCGTCCGATGAGCCTCGTCCCCGCCGGCCGGCTCGTCCTGGAGGCCGCCGCCCAGGGCCGCGCCGTCGCCGCCTTCAACATCATCACGCTGGAGCACGCCGAAGCCGTCGTCGCGGGCGCCGAGGCCGCCGGACTGCCGGTGGTCCTCCAGCTCAGCGAGAACGCCGTCAAGTTCCGGGGCGGGGCACTGCTGCCGATCAGCCGCGCGGCCGTCGCCGTGGCCGAGGCCGCAGGGGTCCCGGTCGGGCTGCACCTGGACCACGTCAAGAGCTCCGAACTGCTCCGGCAGGCCGTGGACGCCGGATTCAGCTCGGTCATGTACGACGCCGCGCACCTCTCCTACGCCGAGAACCTGGAGGCCACCCGCTCCGCCGCCGACTGGGCGCACGTCAACGGGCTCTGGATCGAAGCCGAGCTGGGCGAGGTCGGCGGCAAGAACGGGGCCGCGCCGCTGGACCCGCACGCACCCGGAGCCCGTACCGACCCGGACGAGGCGCGGCGGTTCGTCGCCGACTCCGGGGTGGACGCGCTGGCCGTCGCCATCGGCAGCAGCCACGCCATGACCAGCCGGACCGCCGCCCTGGACCACGTGCTGCTCGGCCGCCTGGCCAAGACGGTCGAGGTCCCGCTGGTGCTGCACGGTTCCTCCGGTCTGCCGGACGCGGAGCTCGCCGCGGCCGTCGCCGGCGGCATCCGCAAGGTCAACATCGGCACCGCGCTCAACGTGGCGATGACCGAGGCCATCCGCACCCACCTGACCCCGGCCGATCCCCGTCCGTATTTGACCGCCGCAAGGGAGGCGATGACGGCGACGGCCGCCGCTATGATCAGCGCCCTGAACTGACCGGAACGGGTACTGGGGGGACTGGATGGACACACAGCGGGGTCTCGGCAGCAGACGGCGGCTTCTTCTGGGACTGGGGGCCCCGCTGCTGCTCGGCGCGGCGGGCCTCGGCTACACACTGTGGCCCGAGGAAGAAGCGAGCGAGAAGGTGCGCACCGATGTGGCACCGCTCAACCGGCGGTTCTGGACCGCGCTCGGTGACGTGTCCGAAGCGCACTGGCTGGGCTACGGCATCGACGAATCCGGGGGCGGCCGGTCGGTACCGCGCCCGGATTCCCGGATGCGGCTGGTCGGGGTCGCCCGTCTCAAGCAGGGTACGGCGAGCCGCATCATGCGCGACCCCGCCCACCACTTCGAGGAAGGGCCCCTGGAGGGTCTGCCCGCCCCGCTGAAGCCGTACGCGCCCTCCAGCGCGGCCTGGAAGCAGAGCCTGACGTACGACAAGGTCGCGCTCGAGGAAGGGCTGGGCGTGGTCCCGTCGGGCACCTTCCGCTTCGACGGGATCCGCGACCTCGTGTACTTCGACTACGTCTTCCTCTACACCTGAGCGGTGGCCCGGAGGTTTCCTCCCGCTCAGTGGGAGGACGGCCGCGGCGGCATTGAAGCCGCGGCCCGGGCGGTGTTTCGTCGGATGCCGGAGCAGAGCAGGCGCCGCCGAGGGAAGGCCACCGCACATGCCGGAGCAACAGCAGTCGCACCCCATGCCACCCCACCTGCCACGGCCTCACCTGCCACAGCCGTATCAGCCACAGCCGTATCAACCACAGCCGTATCTGCCGCACCGCTTCGGGGTGTTCCTCGCCCCCTATCACCGGCCCGACGGCGACCCCGCGCTCCAGCTGCGCCGGGACCTCGAGCTCGCCGCCGACCTCGACCGGCTCGGCTACGAGGAGCTGTGGGCCGGTGAACACCACTCCGCCGGGTACGAGATCATCGCCTCGCCCGAGGTGTTCCTCGCCGCGGCGGCCGAGCGCACCGGCCGCATCATGCTCGGAACGGGCGTCAACT
Organism: Streptomyces sp. NPDC002886; assembly: GCF_042888445.1. Classification (NCBI taxonomy): domain Bacteria; kingdom Bacillati; phylum Actinomycetota; class Actinomycetes; order Kitasatosporales; family Streptomycetaceae; genus Streptomyces; species Streptomyces sp. NPDC002886. Next base: position 654,665 of record NZ_JBIAPV010000004.1, on the reverse strand, counting down.
CGCTGCCCTACCACCAGCCGTTGATCCTCGCCGACCGGATCTGCCAGCTCGACCAGCAGTCCCGCGGCCGCGCCATGCTCGGAGTCGGTCCGGGGCAACTGCCCTCCGACGCCTTCATGATGGGCATCGACACGCTCCACTCCCGCGCGATGATGGCCGACTCGCTCGACGCGATCGTGCGGCTGTTGCGCGGGGAGACGGTCACGGCCGCCACCGACTGGTTCGCCCTGGAGGAGGCCCGGCTCCAGCTCGGGCCCTACCGGGGCCGGGAACTGGAGGTCGCCGTCGCCTCCGCCGTATCGCCCACCGGGGCGGTACTCGCCGGACGCCACGGGGTCGGCATGCTCTCGCTCGCCGCCGCCGACCCCGCCGGGTACGCGGCGCTCGACGCCAACTGGGCCGCCCACGAGCGCGCCTGCGGCGAGGCCGGCCGGCCCGCCGACCGCTCCGCCTGGCGGCTGGTCACCCCCGTGCACCTCGCCGAGACCCGCGAACAGGCCCTGCGCGAAGCCGAGTACGGCGCCCCCGGCATCGTGGACTACATCGAGAAGCTGAGCGGGACCCGCCTGGACGGCTGCGCCACCCCGGCCGGCGCCGTCGAACGCTGGACCACCGAAGGGCTGCCCACCTTCGGCCGGGCCGTCATCGGCACCCCCGAGGACGCCGTGGAGCGGATCGGGCAACTCGCCGAGAAGACGGGCGGGTTCGGGACCTTCCTCATCCTGCGGCTGGACCTCGCCGAGCCCGCCGCCGCCCTGCGCAGCCTGGAGCTCTTCGCCGAGCGGGTCGTCCCCCGGCTGACCGGCCACACCGAGGCCCGGCGGGCCAGCCTGGAGTGGGCCGGGCGCAACAGCGAGCGCTTCACCGGGGCCGTGCGCCGCTCCACGATGGAGGCCATCGCCCGCAAGGGGGAGGTCCGTTGAGGGCCGCGGTGTTCGAAGGCGGCCGGTTCCGCGTGGGGGAGCACCCGGATCCGGTGCCCGGCCCGGGGCAGGCGCTCGTGGAGACCGAAGCCTGCGGGATCTGCGGCTCCGATCTGAGCGCGGTCGCTCACACCGACGAGTTCCTCCGGGCCTCCCGGGACAGCGGAACCACCAGCTTCCTCTTCGACCCGGACCGGCCGCTGGTGATGGGCCACGAGTTCTCCGGCCGGGTCCTCGCCTACGGGCCCGGCGCGACCGGTCCCGAACCGGGCACCGGGGTCGTCGGCCTGCCCTGGGCGGTCGATCCGGGCGGAGTCGTGCGGACCGTGGGCTACAGCAATGCCTTCCCCGGCGGATTTGGCGAACGGATCGTCGTACAGGCACAGGCACTGATGCCCGTACCGCCGTCCCTGGACCTGGCTCTCGCCGCCCTGACCGAGCCGCTGGCCGTGGGCTTCGGGAACGTCGCCCGCAGCGCGGCGGGGAAGGACACCCCGGCCGTGGTCGTCGGCTGCGGCCCGGTCGGCCTCGGAGCCGTCGCCGCGCTGCTCGAGCGCGGCGCCGGACCCGTGGTGGCCTCCGACCCGTCGGCGCCGCGGCGGGCGGCCGCCCTGCGGCTCGGCGCGCACGCGGTGGTGGACCCGGCCGAGCGGGACCCCGTAGGACTCTGCGCGGAGCTCTCGGGAACCCGACCGCGCCCCACCGTGGTCGTCAACTGCGTGGGCGTGCCCGGCATGCTGAACCAGCTCCTGCACACCGTCCCGCGCGGTACCGAGATCCTGCAGATCGGCGGGGTGATGACCGAGGACGTGATCCGCCCGGTGGTCGGCATCTACAAGGACGTCACGATCCGCATGTGCCTGACCTACCCGCCCGAGGAGTTCGGTGCCACCCTCGCCCGCCTCGCCGACGGCCGCATCGACCCCGGGTCCCTGGTCACGGGAGAGGCGGGCTTCGGCGGGCTGGACGCGGCCTTCGCCTCCTTGCGGCGGCCGGAGGAGCACATCAAGGTCCTGATCCGGCCGGGGCGGGAGGGAACCGGAGTGGTGGCCCGCTGACTGGCCCCTTTCCGGCCGGCCGCCGACTTCCCGCTGACCCTTCCGGATTCTTGGAACAGGTTCTAGTCTGCCCCCGCGGCGGCGGCGGCCGTCCGCGCGACCTTGAACCACGAGAGACCCGGAGGGGCCGTGCACCTCGAATACACGCCTGAGCAGCAGCGGTTGCGCACCGAGCTGCGCGCCTACTTCGCCGAACTGATCCCGGACGACGTCCACGCGCGGTACGAGGACCCGGCCGAGCAGAAGCGCTTCTACCGGGAGACCATCCGCCGGCTCGGCGCGGACGGCTGGCTCGGGGTCGGCTGGCCCAAGGAGTACGGCGGGCGCGGGATGTCGCCCATGGACCAGTTCATCTTCTTCGACGAGGCCGCGCAGGCCGTCGTACCGCTGCCGCTGATGGCGCTCAACACCGTCGGGCCGACCATCATGCAGTTCGGCACCGACGAGCAGAAGGCGTACTTCCTGCCCAAGATCCTCGCGGGGGAGATCGACTTCGCCATCGGCTACAGCGAACCCGACGCCGGCACGGACCTCGCCGCCCTCAAGTGCAAGGCCGTCCGCGAGGGCGACGAGGAGACCGGCACCTACGTCGTCGACGGGCAGAAGATCTGGACCACCAACGGCGACACCGCCGACTGGGTCTGGCTCGCCGTCCGCACCGACCCGGACGCCCCCGCCCACAAGGGCATCACCATGCTCTTGGTGCCGACCTCCGACCCCGGGTACTCCTGCACCCTGATCAACACCCTGGCTTCGCACGACACCACCGCCAGCTACTACGAGAACATCCGGGTCCCCGCGAGCCGCCGGGTCGGCCAGGAGAACAAGGGCTGGCGCCTGATCACCAACCAGCTCAACCACGAGCGCGTCACCCTCGCCGCGCACGGCACCATGGCCATCCGTGCCCTGCACGACGTCCAGCGCTGGGCCGCCGAGACCAAGCTCGCCGACGGCCGCAGGGTCATCGACCTCTCCTGGGTCCGCGGCCGCCTGGCCCGTACCCACGCCCGCCTCGACGCGATGAAGCTGCTGAACTGGCAGATGGTCAACGCCGTCCAGGACGGCGTCCTCACCCCGCAGGACGCCTCGGCCGTCAAGGTCTACGGCTCCGAGGCGCGCCGGGACGCGTACGCCTGGCTGATGGAGGTGGTCGGCGCGGCGGGTTCCCTCAAGGACGGCTCCGCGGGCGCGGTCCTGCACGGCGAACTGGAGCGCGGCTACCGCAGCGCGGTCATCTTCACCTTCGGCGGCGGCAACAACGAGATCCAGCGCGAGATCATCTCGTGGATCGGCCTCGGCATGCCGCGGGTGCGCCGCTGACCGTCTTCGCGACGAGGTCGGGCCGGTGGGAACTACTGGAGGCGTGTCGCGGTCCGGACGAGGTCGGCGACCGCGCGGGACCGGCTGTGCGGGGGCCAGGCGATGACGGTGGTGACCGCCGGCGCGTCCAGCACGGGCACGGCGGCGAGGTCATCGTGCAGCTGGGCCCGGCACGACTCCGGTGCGACCGCGCACGCGCGGCCGAGGGCGACGAGCTGCAGCAACTGCGCTTGGTCGCGGACTTGTGGGCCCGGGCCGGGCGGGTAGGTGCCGTCGGGGTCGGGCCAGCGGGGCAGGGGCAGGCCGGGCAGGCTGGTGACGTCGGCCATGTGCACATGGGCGCGGGCGGTGAGCGGGTGCCCGGCCGGCAGCACCACGACCTGGCCCTCCGTGCGGAGTTCCTCGCTGTGGAACCCGGCCGTCGAGTCGAACGGCCGGTGCAGCAGCGCCACGTCGGCCCGGCCCTCGCGCAGGAGTCGCTGCTGCTCGGCAGGGCCGCACAAGATGACGTCGACGGGGACCGCGCCGGGTTCGGCGGCGTACGCGTCGAGCAGTGCGGCCAGCAGTTCTCTGGACGCGCTGGCCTTCGTGACCAGGGTCAGGCCGGGACGGCCGGTCGCGGAAAGGGCTGCGCGGCGGGTCCGGCGCTCGGCGGCGTCGACCGCGTCGAGGGCCGCCCGCCCCTCGGTCAACAGCACCGTGCCGGCCGCCGTCAGCGTGACGGCGCGACTGGTCCGATCCAGCAGCGCTGCCCCGAGCCGGCGTTCGAGCTGCTGGATCGCCCGTGACAGAGGCGGCTGCGCGATCCCGAGCCGCTGCGCGGCCCGCCCGAAGTGCAGCTCCTCGGCGACGGCGACGAAATAGCGCAGTTCCCGGGTCTCCATGCCGCCACGGTACTCCAGATCGATACCCTGACGGTATCGCTGCCCACCCGATCGGTCTTGGACCCCCGCCGGGGTCCGGGAGCAGCATGGTCCCCATGAGCGAAGAGACGATCGCGCTGGTCACCGGCGCGAACAAGGGAATCGGCTACGAGATCGCCGTGGGCCTGGGCGCCCTCGGCTGGAGCGTCGGCGTCGGCGCCCGAGACGGCCGGCGCCGTGAGGCGGCGGTGGAGCGACTGCGCGCGGCCGGCGTCGACGCGTTCGCCGTACCACTGGACGTGACCGACGACGCGAGCGCCACCGCCGCCGCACAGCTGATCGAGGAACGGGCGGGTCGCCTCGACGTGCTCGTCAACAACGCCGCCATCACCGGCGGCATGCCACAGGAGCCGACCCGGGTCGATCCGGCCACCATCCGGACGGTCGTGGAGACCAACGTGATCGGTGTCATCCGCGTCACCAACGCGATGCTGCCGCTGTTGCGCCGCTCAGCCTCACCGCGGATCGTGAACATGTCCAGCAGCGTCGGCTCCCTCGCCCGCCAGTCGGGCCCCGACGCCGAGCAGTCGGCAGGTCCGGTGGCCGTGGCGTACGCGCCGTCGAAGACGTTCCTGAACGCCGTCACCCTCCAGTACGCCCGGGAGCTGAGCGGCACGAACATCCTGATCAACGCCGGCTGCCCCGGCTACGTCGCGACCGACCTCAACGGCTTCCGCGGCGTGCGCACCCCCGAACAGGGCGCGGCGATCGCCGTCGAACTCGCGACCCTGCCGGACGGCGGCCCGACCGGACGGTTCTTCGACGACGCGGGTGTAGTGCCCTGGTGATGCGCACGGCGGTCGGGCCGTGTGAAGGGGGCGGTCGCTCAGGCCTGCGGGCGGTGGTCGGGGTGGATCCAGCCGGGTTTCCTGAACTTCAGGAAGCAGACGGGCGCCACGATGCCCAGGAGCAGCAGGCCGCCGCCGACGATCAGCAGGTAGCGCCACAGGGGCTGGCCGCCGAACTGGTCCGGCGGTACGAAGCCGATGAGCAGCGCGGCGACCGAGGCCACGGCCCCGGTGCCCGCCACCCAGGTCACGGCGGGCACCCGGAAGCCGCGCTCCACCTCGGGCCGGGTCCTGCGGAGCCGGACCACCGCCGCGAACATCAGCAGGTAGGCGATCAGATAGATCTGCACCGTGATCACCGAGAACATCCAGTACGCGCTGGAGACGTCGCCGCTGAAGGCGTACAGCACACCGATCAGCGTGGTGATCACGCCCTGCGCGACCATGATGTTCTGCGGGGTGCCGTACTTGTTGAACCGCTGGAAGACCGGGGGCAGGTACCCCTCCTGACGGGAGAGCAGGACCAGGCCCTTGGCGGGGCCGGACAGCCAGGTGAGCATGCCGCCGAGAGCGGCCGCCACCAGCATCACTCCCACGACCCTCGTCATCCATCCGATGTGGAAGTGGTCGAAGAAGGCCTGGAAGGCCTGCATCAGCCCGGCGGTGAGGCTCAGCTCCGAGGACGGCATCACCCAGGAGATCGCCAGGGCCGGAAGGATGAAGATCAGCAGGACCAGGCCCGTCGCCAGGAACATCGACCTCGGGTACTCGCGCTTCGGGTGCCGCAGCGAGGAGACGTGTACGCCGTTCATCTCCATGCCCGCGTAGGACAGGAAGTTGTTGACGATCAGGACCAGGCTGGCGAGCCCCGTCCACGGCGGCAGCCAGTGGGAGGCGCCCATGGGCTGGGCGGAGGGGTTGCCCTGGCCCAGGAAGACGATGCCGAGGACCACCAGGAGCACCCCGGGGACCAGGGTGCCGATGACGAGCCCGGCGGAGGAGAGGCCCGCGACCGTCTTGGTGCCGCGGGAGGAGATCCAGACCCCGGTCCAGTAGACGACGACGATGACGATCGCGACGTAGAGCCCGTTCTCGGCGAGCCGGGGGTTGACGACGTAGGCGAAGGTGCTGGCCACGTACGCCAGCAGGCTCGGGTAGTACGCGATGGTCATGGCGAACTGGCACCACACCGCGACGAACCCGAGCGGTTTGCCGAGCGCCTCGCTGACCCACCGGTAGATGCCGCCGGACCAGCCCGAGGCCAGCTCGGCGCCGACCAGGGCGGTCGGCAGGAGGAAGACGACGGCGGGCAGGAGGTAGAGGAAGACGGCGGCGAGACCGTAGATCGCCATGGAGGGCGAGGGGCGGAGGCTGGCGACGGAGGCGGTCGTCATCAGGGCGAGCGTCACCCAGGAGATGAACTGCCTCTTCGTCCCGCTGCCGGCACCGGCCCCCGCTTCGGCCTCGTCGGGTGTCTCTTCCGTGGTGACCATGGACCCATGCTCGACGCCCGCCCCGGCGCGCGCACATCGAAAGCGGCGGCCTTCCGCACCGCCCCTGCCCCCGGGGCCGCCCGTGCTCCCGTCCTCGCTCCGCCGAACGGTCTAGCCCGCCGCGGTGACCGTTTCGGCGTGCCGGGCCTCCGTCGCGGCGATCACCCTCTGCCGGGCCAGCCGCCGAGCCTGCTTGAGCTTCACGTCGGCCACGAGGACGGGGACGTACCAGAGCCAGCCCCACACGCTGTAGGACAGCGTCCCGCTCAGCACCAGCGCCTTGTTGGTGGCCACGACCAGCACGAAGCTGGCGACGTACGCGACCACCCGGTGACGGACCATGAGGCGCAGCGGTGCCCGCCAGGGGCCGGCCAGCAGTTCCAGCGCGGCGGCCACCTCGGCGGCCCGCAGGTCTTCGGGATGGGCGGGCGCGGCCGTGCCGCCGTGCTCCAGCGCGTCCGCGACATCGGCGCTGTGGGACGTCCGAGCCGCCTGGTCGGCCCGCACGGTGTCCGCCTTCGCCCGTACGTCCTGCCAGTAGCCCCGCCCGGCCCAGCCGAGAGCGTCCTCCACCCTGGCCGCCTCGGGCGACCCCGGCGGCGCCAGCTCGGCTATGCGCTCCTTGAGCGGATTCGCCTTGGCGCCACGCCGCGGATGCGTCCAGTTGTCGGCCCGCAGGCAGAGCTCCAGGTAAGAGACGAGCAGACCGAGGTCCTCCGGCCACCGTGCGAGCCCCGCCGTGTAGGCGGCCTCCGCCTCCGCGTCGTGGTCGTCCTCGTCCTCCGCGGCGTGCGCGAGTCCGAGCCACCGGTAGAGCACCGGATCGGGTCCGAGCTCGGACAGGCCGGATTCGGCCAGGCTTCGGACCTTGGAGAAAGCACGCAGGGCGAAGAGCTCCTCGCAGCGTACGGCGTAGTCGTCGTGTGTCATGGTTCCCGCCCCAGTCGATCAGTACGGTCACTTTCAGCCATACAAATCCGCTGGTCAAGGGCTAGACCTGGCCCGCTCCGCCGTCCACGAAGAGTTCGATCCCGGTGATGAAGCTGCTCTCCCGGGAGGCGAGGAACAGGGCCGCCGCGGCCACCTCCTCGGGGCGTCCGGCCCGGCCGAGCGGGACTCCGGCGGTCGCCCGTTCGCGTACGTGCGCCGGGGCACCGGCCAGCGCCGGGGTGTCGATCGGGCCCGGGCTGAGGGTGTTGACCCGGATGGCGCGCCCCGCGAGCTCCAGCGCCAGGCTGCGCGCGAGGGACCGTACGGCCGCCTTCGTGGCGGCGTACACCCCGTAGCGCGTGGACGCCGAGGAGCCGGCGGCCGAGCCCAGCAGGATCACCGAGGCGCCGTCGCGCAGCAGCGGCAGGGCCCGTTGGACGGTGAAGAAGGCGCCCCGGAAGTTGAGGTCGGAGGTGGCGTCGAACTGCTCCTCGGTGAACTCGGCGAAGCCGCCGGGCGGGCCGCCGCCCGCGTTCACGACCAGCACGTCGACGGCCCCGCAGCCCGCGGCGGCGACCGCCGCGTAGAGCCGGTCCAGGTCGGCGACGCGGGAGGCGTCACCCGGGACGGCCACGGCGCCCGGGCCCAGCTCGCGGACCGCCGCGGCGAGTTCCTCCGGCCGCCTGCCGGTGACGAAGACCCGGGCGCCCTCCGCCACGAAGCGGCGGGCCGTCGCCAGGCCGATGCCGGACGAACCGCCCGTGACGACCGCGACCTGGCCTTCGAGCTGTCCCGTATGCCCTGCACGTGCCGCATGCCCCGTACTCATGACCGTGCCTCCGCGTCCCGAGGGGAGGCGGGTGCGGTCCGCCGGCGGGAAAGCCTAGTGGCGCGCACGGGCGTGCGTGCGGCCGTTCGGTGGAATGCTGGAAGGGCCCACGCACGGCGAGGGCTCACGGCACGGGCTCACAGCGCGAGCCCACGGCAAGGCCGCACCGTCACGGGGGAGGAGCCGGACATGGACGAGAGCGCGGGCCCCGATCCGGGGCTCTACGGCCCCGGCTCCGTGACCTGGCAGTGCCACGGGGACCCGGTCATGTGGATCGCCGGGGTCCGCGCGCTGTACCTCCAGGCCCTGCACCCGCGCGCGGTCCGCGGAGTCATGGAGAACAGCTCCGCCTTCAGCGGGGAGAACGGCGGGGGCGACGCCTGGGGGCGCCTGCTGCGCACCGCCGACTTCGTCGGCACCGTCACCTACGGCACCGCCGAGGCCGCAGAGCGGGCCGGTGCCCGCGTCCGCAAGATCCACACCCTGCTGTCGGCGACCGATCCGGCCACCGGCGCGCGGTTCCGGGTGGACGAGCCGGAACTGCTGCTCTGGATCCACTGCGCGCAGATCGACAGCTTCCTGCACGTCCTGCGCCGCTCCGGGGTCCCGCTCACCCCCGCGCAGGCGGACCGCTACGTGGCCGAGAACCGCGTCAACGCACGGCTCGTCGGCCTGGACCCGTCCGGGGTGCCGGGGGACACCGCGTCCCTCGCCGCCTACTTCGAGCTGATCCGCCCCGAACTCGCCGCCGGACCCGACGCGCACGCCGTCGACGCCTTCCTGTGCGCCCCTCCCATCCACCCCCTCCTGGTCCCTGGCCGAAACCTCCTGTGGCGCCCGCTCGCCGCCCTCGCCTACGGGTCCCTCCCCGGCTGGGCGCACCAGCTGTACGGCCGCCCCGCACCCGCCCCGCGCAGCGTTACCCGCCGCTTGCGTCTCACCGGTACCCTGCTGCGCAGCATTCCCGCAGGTCTGCGCTGGCAGCTGCCTCCAGGTCACATCTTGAAAGCGATGCGCCGCATGGGCCCCGGGAGCCGCCCCGCGCCGTACACACTGCGTACATCAGCGGCCATACTGGACCGGCCGGGGAGGGCATAGCACGACACACGGGGGCGACTTCAAGACATGGCGGAGTCCAGACTGATCCACGGCCGGTACCGGTCGCTCGATCTGATCGGCCGCGGCGGCATGGGCGAGGTGTGGCGGGCCCGCGACGAGTCGCTGGGCCGGCAGGTCGCCGTCAAATGCCTGAAGCCCCTCGGGCCCGAGCAGGACACCCACTTCACCCAGGTGCTGCGCGAGCGCTTCCGCCGCGAGGCCCGCGTCGCCGCCTCCCTCCAGCACCGCGGCGTCACCGTCGTCCACGACTTCGGCGACGACAGCGCGGCCGGCGGCCCCCTCTACCTCGTCATGGAGCTCCTCGAAGGCCGCAACCTCAGCCAGCTCCTCGAGGACAACGACGCGCGCCCGCTCCCCGTGGACGTGGTCGTCGACATCGCCGAGCAGATGGCGGCCGCCCTCGGCTACACCCACGACCAGGGAGTCGTCCACCGCGATCTGAAGCCCGCGAACATCATGCGGCTCACCGACGGCACGGTGAAGATCTGCGACTTCGGCATCGCCCGGCTGGCCGCCGACATCGGCTTCACCGCGAAGCTCACCGGCGGCGGCATGGCCATGGGCACCCCGCACTACATGTCGCCCGAGCAGATCGCCGGCGGCGAGGTGGACCACCGCAGCGACCTCTACTCCCTCGGCTGCGTCCTGTACGAGATCGCCACCGGAGCCCCGCCCTTCGACCTCGGCGACTCCTGGTCCGTGCTGGTGGGCCACCGCGACACCGCGCCCGTGCCCCCGCGCGAGCACCGGCCCGAGCTGCCGGCCTCCTTCGAGCGGCTGGTGCTCGACCTGCTCGCCAAATGCCCCGAGGACCGGCCGGGCGACGCCCGCCACCTGCACCGGCAGCTCGTCGAGGCCCGGCTCGGCCCCGGCTCGGCGACCGGAGGGGCCTCCGGAGCGCACCCGCCGCTGCCCGGGTGGGCCGACGGGATGACCGCGGGACGCAGGGCCGGCATCGAGGCCCGCCCCGCGAGCGGTGAGTGGGCCGTCCTCACCGGCTCCTGGACCGCCGCGCGATCGAGCGGGGAGCAGCGGACGGCGACCGGGGCGGCCATCGGCGCCGCCACCGTCCCCCCGGGCGGGCGGGCCGCCGCCACCGGGCCCGGCCCCGCGCCGACCGTCGTACGCCCGCGTCCGGCCGAGGACCCCCGGCTCACCGCCGCCTACGGATCTCCGTACGGCCCCGGCCCGGCCCTCACGGGCCCGGCCGCGCTCGACGCCGGCCACACACGGGCCTTCGCCCTCAGCCGGGCCGGCCGCACCGAGGAGGCCCTCGCCGGCTACGCGGCCGTCGCCGAAGGCCGCGCCCGGGTGCTCGGAGCCGACCATCCGGACACCCTCGCCGCACGGCAGGAGGCGGCGTACGAGACGGGCCTGCTCGGCCGCCACCGGGAGGCCTACGAGGGCTACCGCGCGGTGCTCGCCGCCCGGGAGCGGACCGTGGGCCGGATCCACCCCGACACCCTGCGCTGCCGGCACAACCTGGCCTGCGCGCTGGGCGCGCTCGGCCGCTTCTCCGAGGCCCACAACGCCGCCGCCGAGGTGGCCGCCGACCGGGCGGCCGTCCTGGGGGCGGAGCACGCGGACACGCTCCTGACCCGGTACGAGGTGGCGTACGCCCTGGGCCGCCTGGACCGCTGGGAGGAGGCCCTGGAGGGCTTCCGGCACATCGCGGCCGTACGGGAGCGGGTGCTCGGCCGGGACCACCCCGACACGCTGGCCGCGCGCTACGAGGCCGGTATCGCGCTGGGCCGGACCGGGCGCTCGGCCGAGGCCCTGGACCTGTTCCGGGACCTGGTCCGCGACCGCACGCGCGCCTACGGGGCCGCCGACCCGGAGACGCTGCGCGCCCGGCACGTCCTCGGGGTGAACCTCGGACGCCTGGAGCGCTGGGAAGAAGCGGTGGCCGAAGCCCGCGAGGTGGGCGAGGCGCGGGCCCGCACGCTCGGCGCCGAACACCCCGACACCCTGGTCAGCCGCCGCGAACTGGCCGTGGGGCTCGGCCGGCTGGGCCGCTGGGACCAGGCGCTGCCCGTCTACCGGGAACTCTCCGGCATCCGCGAACGGTCGCTGGGCGACGGCCACCCGGACACGGTCGCCGCCCACGCCGACGAGGCGCACTGTCTGGAGCGGCTCGGCCAGGTGTGTTACCAAGAGCCATGACGACCTCGCGGGGCTTCGGGCACGACGTGTACGACACGGTGATCGTGGGCGGGGGCCACAACGGCCTCGTCGCCGCGGCCTACCTGGCCCGGGCCGGCCGCTCGGTCCTGGTCCTGGAGCGGCTCGGCCGCACCGGCGGGGCCGCCGTGTCCACCCGGCCCTTCCCCGGCGTCGACGCCCGCCTCTCCCGCTACTCCTACCTCGTCTCGCTGCTCCCGGCCAAGATCGTGCGCGAGCTGGGGCTGGACTTCGAGGTGCGCAGGCGCACCGTCTCCTCGTACACCCCGGTCGAGCGCGCCGGACGCCCGGGCGGACTGCTCGTCGGCGGCGGCGAGGCGCGCACCCGGGAGTCCTTCGCGCGGCTGACCGGCTCGGAGCGGGAGTACGAGAACTGGCGCGCCTTCTACGGGACCACCGGGCGGGCCGCCGAACGGCTCTTCCCGACCCTGACCGAGCCGCTGCCCACGCGGACGGAGCTGCGGGCGCGGCTCGACGACGAGGCGGCCTGGCGGATGCTGTTCGAGGAGCCGATCGGCCGGGCCGTCGAGCGGGAGTTCGCCGACGACCTGGTGCGCGGGGTGGTCCTCACCGACGCGCTGATCGGCACCTTCGCCGGCGCCCACGACCCCGGCCTGGCCCAGAACCGCTGCTTCCTCTACCACGTCATCGGCGGCGGCACCGGCGACTGGGACGTACCGGTCGGCGGCATGGGCGCGCTCACGGACGCGCTGGCCGCGTCCGCGCTGGCGGCCGGGGCGGAGATCGCCACCGGGCACGAGGCCCTGCGCATCGACACGGACGGCACGACCGCCCCGGCCGAGGTGACCTTCCGTACGGCGACGGGCGAGGGACGGGTCGCCGGCCGGGTGGTGCTCGTCAACGCCTCGCCGCGGGCGCTGGCCGAACTCCTGGGCGAGGAACCGGCGCAGCCGGCCCCCGAGGGGGCCCAGCTCAAGGTCAACATGCTGCTGCGCCGCCTGCCCCGGCTGCGGGACACCTCCGTGGACCCGCGCGAGGCCTTCGGGGGCACCTTCCACATCGCGGAGGGGTACGAGCAGCTCGCCCGGGCACACGCGGAGGCCGCCGCCGGTGAACTGCCCTCCGTACCGCCCTCGGAGATCTACTGCCACTCGCTGACGGATCCGACGATCCTGGGGCCCGAGCTGGCGGAGCAGGGCTACCAGACCCTGACCCTCTTCGGACTGCACACCCCGGCGCGGCTGTTCGGACACGACAACCAGGGGGCGCGCGAGGTGCTCCTCGCCGCCACCCTCGCCCAGCTCGACGCACACCTGGCCGAACCGCTCACCGACTGCCTGGCCTTCGACGCCGACGGCCGTCCGTGCATCGAGGCCAAGACCCCGCTGGACCTGGAGCGCGAACTGCGGCTGCCCGGCGGGCACATCTTCCACCGGGACCTGTCCTGGCCGTACTCCGACTCCGACTCGGGGGAGGGCGGAGGCCGTTGGGGCGTGGAGACCGCCCACCGCAACGTACTGCTGTGCGGGGCGGGGGCGGTCCGCGGCGGTGGCGTCAGCGGGGTTCCCGGCCACAACGCGGCGATGGCGGTCCTAGGTCACTGACGCACCCCGGACGCCTTGTCAGCCGACGGGGTCGATCACGACGATCGGGATCTCCCGGCTGGTCTTGGTCTGGTACTCGTCGTACGAGGGCCAGTGCTTCACCATCAGCGGCCAGAACTCGGCACGCTCCTCGGAGGTCGCGGTCCGCGCGATGCCCTGCATCACCTTGGGGCCGACCTGTACCCGGACCTCGGGGTGCTCGGAGAGGTTCCGGTACCAGAGCGGGTCCGCCGGGTCGCCGCCCTTGGAGGCGACGATGAGGTAGCGCCCGTCGTCCTCGCCGTAGATGAGCGGGGTCCGCACCGGCTTCCCGGACTTGCGGCCGATGGTGGTGAGCAGCAGGGTCTGCGTGTTGTTCCAGTACTGCCCCTCGGTCCCGCCCGAACCGACGTACAACTTGACGTGATCCAGGGTCCAGCCCGGCTTGGGGTCGATCGGGTCATCCCAGTCGATGTCGGTCATATGGACTCGCCTGCCTTCGGGTTGAACGGTCAACGAACCACAACAACGAGCGTCGACGCTCCAGGGCACGGCCCCTTCCGTCCTAGGTCGTCTGCCCGAATCCGTCGAAGGCGAACAGGTCGTCCAGGGCGCGCCGTGCGGCGCGGGCCGGGGTGGCGCGGACGGCGAGGTCGCGGGCGGCCACCGCGAGGGGGTGCCGGAGGGCGGCCACCCGGCCCGCGCGGCGGGAGCGGACGCGCAGGGCGTCGGTGCGGGCGCAGCGGGCCGCGCTGTAGGCGGCCAGGGCGGCCCGTACGTCGGCTCCCTCCAGCAGGTGCGCGAGGGTGGCGGCGTCCTCGACGGCCTGGCACCCGCCCTGGCCGAGGTTGGGGGTCATGGCGTGGGCCGCGTCGCCGAGCCAGGCGAGGCGCCCCTGATGGAACCGGGGGAGCGGGGCGGCGAGGTCGTACAGGTCGTGCTGGAGCACGGTCGCCGGGTCGATCCGTGCCAGCAGGGCGGGGAGCGGGTCGTGCCAGTTGCCGTAGCGGCGCAGGAGCTCGGCGCGGACGTCGGCGGGCCGGTACCCCTCGGGGACGACGGCGGTGGCGTAGAGGTACACGCGGCCGTCGGCGAGCGGGGCGACACCGAAGCGCTCCCCGCGGCCCCAGGTCTCCGTGGCGGCGCGCACGGGCGGGCCGCCGGCCGCGAGGACGGTCCGCCAGGCGGTCTCCCCGCTGTAGTGCAGGCCGGGGTGGGCCGGGAAGTACTGGCGGCGGATCGGGCTGTGGATGCCGTCGGCGGCAATGACGAGGTCGGCGGTGAGGGGGCCGGCCGGGGTGCGGACCACCGGATCGCCGTCCGCGTGGTCGACGGCGGTCACCGCCGTGCCGTAGCGGACGGCTCCCTCGGGGAGCGCGGCGGTCAGGGCGGCGGCCAGGGCCGGGCGGTACACGGCGAGCGGGGGCCGGCCGTACCGGGCGGTCAGCGCGGCGGCGTCGGCGCGGTGCAGCAGGCGGCCGCCGGAACGGCGCAGGTCCATCGCGGCCGGGGCGGCGTGCCCCGTCGCGCGGGCGGCGTCGAAGCCGATCGACGCGTAGGCGCGCAGGGCGTTGGGCGCGAGGACGATCCCCGCGCCGACGGCGGACGGCTCCGCCGCGCGTTCGCAGACGGTGACCTCCCAACCGCGACGGTGCAGGGCCACCGCCGCCGAGAGTCCGCCGATCCCCGCACCCGCGACCACCGCATGACGTCGGGTCATGACGGGTCCTCCCTTGCTCCGCACGGCCTCTACGGATGTAGAGGATTCTTAGTCGCACTCTACACTTGTAGAGTGGCGGTATGAGTTCCCCCGAGCGCGGAAGCGACCGCAGAACCCTGATCGCGGACAGCGCGATCGACCTCGTGGCCTCCGCCGGGCTGAGGGGCCTGACCCACCGGGCGGTCGACGGAGCGGCCGGGCTTCCGGCGGGCAGCACCTCGTACTACTTCCGTACGAGGACGGCCCTGATCGGCGCCTGCTACGCGCGGCTGGCCGAGCTGGACCTCGGCGACTTCGACGGGGGCGCCGCGGTTCCACCGTCACCCGCGCCCCCCTCGACGGCTCCGTCGTCACCATCACCGTCACCGGTGTCACCGTCACCGTCACCGGCGGACCGGGACGCCGTCGCCGCGGCGCTCGCCGCACTGCTGTACCGATGGCTGACCACGGGGCGCTCACGCCAACTGGCGCGCTTCGAGCTGAGCCTGGAGGCCGCACGGAACCCGGAGCTGGCCACGGAACTCCACCGGGCCGGCCAGGGCTCGCGGGCCCGGGCGGCCGGGATCCTCGCGGCACTCGGCGCCGCCCGACCGGCCGAGTCCGCCGAGCTCCTGGTCGCCTGGGCCGACGGACTCCTCTACGACCGCCTCGCGGGCGCGCTCGCCCGTTCCCGCCCGGCCCCCGACCCGGCCGAACTCGCCTCGGTGGCCCGCAGGATGCTCGACGCGGCCCTCGACTAGGACCTGTCCGGCCCTCGACCGCGACCTGTCCGGCCGGCGCCGGCCGGCCGGACGTCAGGCGCGGGCTCGGGCCGGTACCTCGCGGACGAGAAGGAGCGCCACGGCGCCCAGGAGGGTGCCGGTGACGCGGCGTTGCACGGTGGCCCAGCTCGGGCGCCGCCCGAGGAAGGCGGCGATGGCGCCGGCGGCCATGACGATGAGGGCGTTGACGGTCAGGCTCACCACGATCTGGACCGAACCGAGCGTCAGGCCCTGCGCGGTCGGATGCCCGCGATGGGGGTCGATGAACTGCGGGATCAAGGTCAGGTACATGATCGCGGCCTTGGGGTTGAGCAGGTTGGTGGCCAGCCCCATGCGGAAGAGCCGGGCCGGGCTGTCACGGGGAACGTCACGGACCTCGAACATGCCTCGCCCTCCGGGGCGCAGGGCCTGCCAGGCGATGTGGGCGAGGTAGAGGACGCCGGCGGCCTTGAAGCCGATGAACAACCAGGGCACCGCGACGAACACGACCGCGAGGCCGAGGTTGCCCATCAGCATGTAGACGACGAAGCCGACGCCGGTGCCGGCCAGGGAGACGAGCCCCGCGGCACGTCCCTGGCTGATGCTGCGCGAAACGAGGTAGATCATGTTGGGCCCGGGGGTCAGCGCCATGACCAGCGCGGTGAGGGTCATCCCGAGCGCGGACGCACCGGATATGGGCGAGGAAAGCGAGGTGAGGGACATGCCTCCACCCTGATGTAATGCCCTTGTGCATCTCAACCCTTACGGCGAGTACGCCGTGCTCCTCGCCCGTTCCTTGGCCGACGACTGGCCCGACACCCGCGCCGGGATCGTCGAGCGGACCCGGGAGTTCGGCATGACGATGTCCTTCCCCGAGCGGCCCGACGACCACGCCCGCTGCCGCGCGGTGCTCGATGACTGGATCCGGGTCGTCGACGCCCGCGACCCGAACGAGCGGGCGGAGATCCTCAACGGGCAGATGGCCTCCGCGACCGCCTATCCACGCCTGACCGACCACAACGGCGAGGGCTGGCACCTGCACTACCGGGACGTCGACGACGATCTGGCGCGCGTCCTGCACGCCGTGTTCAGCGTCGGCACCGCACTGCACCTGACGACTCGCGGCATGGGCCGGCTCGGCCGGTGCGCGGCCCGGCCCTGCGTGAACGTCGTCGTCGACACGTCCCGGAACGGCACCCAGCGGTACTGCTCACCGCGCTGCGGCAGCCGGGACGCCGTCCGTCGGCACCGCGCCCGTCAACGCGAGCGGTGACGGGCCGCGCCGCGAGCGGCGACGGCCCGCGCAGCGGCCGGTCAGGCCACGGCCTTCAGTCCGCCGAGCGGGACCACCCCGTGGCCTCGATGCGGGAGGCGTCCGCGGGGCGGTCCTCGGCGAAGAGCAGGTGGGAGGGTTCCGAGACGCGCAGGACGTCCACGTAGGAGCCGCGGCCCACGTAGCGGCCCCGGGCCGTGTGGCGGAAGCGCAGGTGGACCTCGCGGCCGGCCCAGGCGGTGAGCGGGGCTTCGAGGCGGTGCCAGATGCGGCCCGACCAGCCGGAGACGGAGCCCCGCGGCCACTGTTCGGCGGCGCCACCGGTGGTGCGGACGGTGCTGAAGGGGAGCGGCTCCCAGGTCTGCCCGTCGGCGGAGGCCTCCAGGTGCAGCGCTCCCTCGCCGGGGACGGTGTCCCACCACAGCGCGCAGCGCAGCCGGGCGCAGTCGGTGGTGGGGGTGAGGGGCGGGAGGGTCAGGGTGCCCGAGCCGCCGGTGTCCATGCCGGAGTACCAGGCCGGGCCGCCGTGCTTCGTACGGACGGGGACGGCGCGGGCGAAGCGGTTGCCGGTGGCGACGCGGGGGGCGCTGCCGGCGCGCCAGGTGCGCACGGGGTGGACGGAGTTGCCCAGGAGGATCAGGAAGGAGTCCGTGGAGGGGTCCAGGACCAGGGAGGTGCCGGTGAAACCGGTGTGGCCGGCGGAGTGCGGGGTGGCCATGGCGCCCATGTACCAGTGCTGGTAGAGCTCGAAGCCCAGGCCGTGGTCGTCGCCGGGGAAGGCGGTGTTGTAGTCGGTGAAGAGGAGCTCGACGGAGGCGGGGCGCAGGATGCGCTTGCCGGCGTAGACCCCGCCGTCGAGGAGGGTGCGGGCGAGGATCGCCAGGTCCCAGGCGGTGCCGAAGACCCCGGCGTGACCGGCGACGCCGCCCAGCGCGTACGCGTTCTCGTCGTGGACCTCGCCCCAGACGAGCCCGCGGTCCAGCCCGGACCAGGGCGGGCGCTGCACCTCGGTGGCGGCCGTGACCCGGCGCCAGGAGAGCGGTGGGTTGTAACGAGTGCGGTGCATCCCGAGCGGAGCGGTGATCTCGTCCTGGAGCAGGAGGTCCAGCGTGTGACCGGTGATCCGTTCCAGGAGCAGTTGGAGGGCGATGAGGTTGAGGTCGGAGTAGCGGTAGACCGTGCCCGGGGTCTCCTGGGGTCGCACCGACCACAGCAGCCTCAACTGCCCGGCTTTGGTGGGCTCCTGGTAGAAGGGGGCCCAGGAACGGAGCCCCGAGGTGTGCGTGAGGAGCTGGCGCACGGTGACCGACTCCTTGCCCCCGCCCGTGAACTCGGGCAGGTACCGGCTCACCGGCGCCTCCAGCTCCAGGTGCCCGCGCTCCATCTGCTGCACGGCCAGCAGGGAGGTGAACAGTTTGGAGAGGGAGGCCAGGTCGAAGACCGTGTCCTCGGCGATCGCGATCCGCTGGGCGGCCGGGAACTCCCGGACCCGGTCGGTGCGGCCGTCGTAGTCGGCGTACCGGACGGCGTCGCCCATCGCCCGGTGCAGCGCCACCGTGCGGCCCCGGCCGGCGAGGACCACGGCCCCGGCGTAGTAAGGGTGTTCGGGGGAGGGGCCGAGGAAGCGCCGCGCCTCGTCCGCCACCCCTTCGAGGTGCTTCTCCAGCAGCCCGGCCTGGCGGGCGGAACCGTACCGCAGCCGCAGCCCCTGGAGCGCGCGCCGCTCGGCCGGCCCCCCGGAGGCCCCCGCGGACCCGGGCAGCGCGGCCTGGAGCACGAGCACACCGCCCAGCGCGAGCAGCCGCGCACCGAGCCGCCGCCGGGACAGCCCGCGCCCGGGGCCGGTGCCGGGACCGGTTCCGCTGCCGTTGCCGTCGCTGATGCCGTTGGCGGAGTGTTCCGCGCCGGTCGTGCCGGAGTCCTTCGTGTCACCGTCCGTGCCACCGTCGTTCCCGGCTGCCCGTCGTGTCTTCATGACCGGTCCTCCCGTCCACCGTCGTGCCCTCCCGAGTATCTGCCCGCTCACGACACGGGCCCCGCGGTGACCGGCCGGCAAAGAATCTGACGCTGCATCAGAAAACCTCTTCCCTCGGCGGCCGGGCTGCGGCATCCTGCCGCCCATGGAGACGGAGCTGAGCAGAAAACTGGGAATCGAGCACGCCATCTTCGGCTTCACGCCCTTCCCGGCCGTGGCCGCTGCCATCACCCGCGCGGGTGGGTTCGGGGTGCTCGGGGCGGTCCGCTACACCGCCCCCGACGACCTCAAGCGCGACCTCGACTGGATGCAGGAGCACACCGACGGCAAGCCCTACGGGCTCGACGTGGTCATGCCCGCGAAGAAGGCCGTCGACGGCGTCAGCGAGGCCGACATCGAGGCGATGATCCCGGCCGCGCACCGTGAGTACGTCCGCGACACCCTCGCCAAACACCACGTACCCGAACTCCCGGAGGGAGAGGCCTCCGGCTGGCGCATCACCGGCTGGATGGAGCAGGTCGCCCGCAACCAGCTCGACGTCGCCTTCGACTACCCCATCAAACTCCTGGCGAACGCGCTGGGTTCCCCGCCCGCCGACGTCATCGCGCGCGCCCACGACCACGGCGTCCTCGTCGCCGCCCTCGCCGGCAGCGCCAAGCACGCCCGCCGGCACGCCGAGGCCGGCATCGACATCGTCGTCGCCCAGGGCTACGAGGCCGGCGGACACACCGGCGACATCGCCACCATGGTCCTGGTACCCGAAGTGGTGGAGGCCGTCGCCCCGATCCCGGTCCTCGCCGCCGGCGGCATCGGCAGCGGCGAGCAGATCGCCGCCGGACTGGCCCTCGGCGCCCAGGGCGCCTGGCTCGGCTCCCTCTGGCTGACCACCACCGAGGCGGACATGCACTCCCGCGCCCTCACCGAGAAGCTCCTCGCGGCCGGCTCCGGCGACACCGTCCGCTCCCGCGCGCTGACCGGCAAGCCCGCCCGGCAGCTGCGCACCGAGTGGACCGACGCGTGGGACGACCCGGAGGGCCCCGGCGCCCTGCCGATGCCCCTCCAGGGACTCCTCGTCGCGGAGGCCGTGTCCCGCATCCAGAAGTACGAGATCCAGCCGCTGCTCGGCACCCCCGTCGGGCAGATCGTCGGCCGGATGAACAGCGAGCGCAGCGTCCAGGCCGTCTTCGACGACCTCACCAGCGGCTTC
This sequence comes from Streptomyces sp. NPDC002886, assembly GCF_042888445.1. NCBI lineage: Bacteria > Bacillati > Actinomycetota > Actinomycetes > Kitasatosporales > Streptomycetaceae > Streptomyces > Streptomyces sp. NPDC002886. The sequence goes on along the minus strand of NZ_JBIAPV010000004.1, from coordinate 634,642 downwards.
GAGCGCGCCATCGACCGCATCACCCGCATCGCCGGCCGGGCCTGAGGCTCCGAGGAGTGGACGAGATGACCGACACACCCCCCAACGGCTTCTGGGCCCAGGCGACCGCCGACCCCGAGCGCACCGTCCTGGTCACCCCCGAGGGCGAGGACTGGTCCGCCGCCCGGCTGCACGCCGACGTCAACCGCCTCGTGCACGGCCTGCGCGCCGCCGGCCTGGAGCGGGGGGACGTCTTCGCCGTCGTCCTCCCCAACAGCGTCGAGTTCCTCACGGCCTACCTGGCCGCCTCCCAGGCCGGGTTCTACCTCGTCCCGGTCAACCACCACCTCGTCGGCCCCGAGATCGCCTGGATCGTCTCCGACTCCGGAGCCAAGGTCCTGATCGCCCACGAACGCTTCGCCGACGCCGCCACCGCCGCGGCCGACGAGGCGGGCCTGCCCGCGAGCCACCGCTACGCGGTCGGAGCGGTCGCGGGCTTCCGTTCGTACGGCGAACTGCTCGACGGGCAGCCGGACACCGCCCCCGCCGACCGCACCCTCGGCTGGGTCATGAACTACACCTCCGGCACCACCGGCCGGCCGCGCGGCATCCGCCGTCCGCTGCCCGGCAAGCTCCCGGAGGAGACGTACCTCGGCGGCTTCCTGGGCATCTTCGGCATCCGCGCCTTCGACGACAACGTGCACCTCGTCTGCTCGCCGCTCTACCACACGGCCGTCCTGCAGTTCGCGGCCGCGGCCCTGCACATCGGGCACCCGCTCGTCCTGATGGACAAGTGGACCCCCGAGGAGATGCTCCGCCTGATCGACGGCCACGCCTGCACGCACACCCACATGGTCCCGACGCAGTTCCACCGGCTCCTCGCGCTCCCGCAGGAGACGAAGGACGCGTACGACGTCTCCTCCATGCGGCACGCCATCCACGGCGCCGCGCCCTGCCCCGACCACGTCAAGCGGGCGATGATCGACTGGTGGGGCGGGTGCGTGGAGGAGTACTACGCGGCGAGCGAGGGCGGCGGCGCCTTCGCGACGGCCGAGGACTGGCTGAAGAAGCCGGGAACCGTCGGCAAGGCCTGGCCGATCAGCGAACTCGCCATCTTCGACGACGACGGCGAGCGGCTGCCCGCCGGTGAACTCGGCACCGTTTACATCAAGATGAACACCGGCGGCTTCAGCTACCACAAGGACGAGGGCAAGACGAAGAAGAACCGCATCGGCGACTTCTTCACCGTCGGGGACCTCGGCCTGATGGACGAGGAGGGCTACCTCTTCCTCCGCGACCGGAAGATTGACATGATCATCTCGGGCGGTGTGAACATCTACCCGGCCGAGATCGAATCGGCGCTGCTCACCCATCCGGCGGTCGCGGACGCCGCCGCCTTCGGCATCCCGCACCCCTCCTGGGGCGAGGAGGTCAAGGCGGTCATCGAACCGGCCGAGGGCTTCGCGGCGAGCGACGCGCTGGCCGCGGAGATCCTGAACCACTGCGAGCGCCAACTGGCCGGGTACAAGCGGCCCAAGACCGTGGACTTCATCGAGACGATGCCGCGCGACCCCAACGGCAAGCTGTACAAGCGCCGGCTGCGCGAGCCGTACTGGGAGGGTCACGAGCGCGCGATGTGACATGACCTACGGAGGCCTCCCCGGCCATGGCCGGGGAGGCCCCGGAGTTTCAGCTGCCCGGCCTTGCGCGCCGTGCGGTGTCCGCCATGATGCGGGGGCATGGGACAGCGGGCGCCGGACGGCGCGGGCGGAGCGGGCGGGACGGGCGGGGACCGCGCGGCCCGGCACGGGACCGTGCCGGGCCGCACGCGACGAACAGTCGGTGGGGCGGGGTGCCGGCCCTCACCTACGACCGAGAATGGCGCGGATCACCCCGCCGACGGCCCGCAGGACCTGGGCGCGGTCCCGCGAAGCGGCGCCCTTCATAGCGCCCGGAGGCGGCCCGAATCCTGGCCGGGGTGGACGGGCGGCGGGACACCGCGGCCGCCCTGCTGGTCCGCCTCGCCGAGGACCCCGCCCTCGCCCATATCCGCCTGTGGGTGGCCACCGCCCTCGGCAGGGTGCGGGGCCATGAGGACAGTGCCGCCGCCTTGCTCGTGTCCATCGCCGAGGACACCCGCAGCTACTCCCGTGTGGCGGCGGCCGCGGCTCTGGCCGGGGTGGAGGGGTACCGGGCGGCAGCCGTCGGCCTGCTGGCCGATCTGGCCGGGAATCCCGGTTGGCGCGCCACCCTGCGGATCGGGGCAGCCGGCGCGCTGGCGGGGCTGGAAGGGCACCGGGCCGCGGGCGCCACCCTGCTCACCCGCTTCGCCGACGACGCCGAACTCGACGAAGCCGACCGGGTGTGGGCGGCCGAACAGCTGGCCGGGGTGGAGGGGTACCGGGCCATGGCACTCGCTCTGCTCACGCGTTTCGCCGAGGAGTTCAAGGGCATCGCCAGGTGGAACGCGGTCGACGCCCTGGACGAGATCCGCGGCGGCACCCCATGAGCGGGCGGACACGGCACCTGAGGGACCCTCGGGGAGTCCGCCACGCCCGGGGAGCGTGACGAGCGCCACGCCAGAGCCCTGGAAGCGCACCTTCCGCCGCATCCAGGGATCACTTCTGGCAAGTTGGCTGATATGAGTACGGCAACGCACAGATCCCCCCTGACCGACTGGACCGTCGTGGTCCCCGTGGTGGCGCTCGTCGCGCTCGTCTTCAGCTGGGGGCGCGACCTGCCCTCGCTCGCCGTGGCCCTGGTGGCCCTCTGCCTGGCCGGCGCCGTGCTGGCGGCGGTCCACCACGCCGAGGTCGTCGCGCACCGGGTCGGCGAACCCTTCGGCTCACTGGTGCTCGCCGTCGCGGTCACCGTCATCGAAGTGGCCCTCATCGTCACCCTGCTGGCCGACGGCGGCAGCAAGACCTCCTCCCTCGCCCGGGACACCGTCTTCGCCGCCGTCATGATCACGTGCAACGGCATCGTCGGCCTGTCCCTGCTCGTCGGGGCCCTGCGCAACCGCGTCGCCGTCTTCAACGCCGAGGGCTCGGGTGCGGCCCTGGCGACCGTCGCCACGCTCGCCGTACTCAGCCTGGTGCTGCCCACCTTCACCACCTCCAAGCCCGGCCCCGAGTTCTCCACGGCCCAGCTGGCCTTCGCCGCCACCGCCTCGCTCGCCCTCTACGGGCTGTTCGTCGCCGTCCAGACGGTCCGCCACCGGGACTACTTCCTGCCCGTCGACACCAAGCGGATCCGCAAGGAGGCCGCGCAGGCGGCCGCCGCCGCGGCCGCGGGCGAGGACGACGAGCACGCCGAACCGCCCACCGCCCGCGCCGCCCTGATCAGCCTCGGGCTGCTGCTCGTCGCGCTCGTCGCGGTCGTCGGAAACGCCAAGGCGGTCTCCCCGACCATCGAACGCGGCGTCGCGGACCTCGGCCTGCCCTACGCCGTGGTCGGTGTGATCATCGCCCTGCTCGTCCTGGCGCCCGAGACCCTGGCCGCCGTCCGCGCGGCCCGCCGCGACCGGGTGCAGACCAGCCTCAACCTCGCCTACGGCTCCGCCATCGCGAGCATCGGGCTGACCATCCCGGCCATCGCCCTCGCCACCATCTGGCTCTCCGGGCCGCTGGTGCTCGGGCTCGAACCCGTCCACATGGTGCTGCTCGCGCTGACCGTCGTCGTCGGCGCCCTGACCATCGTCCCGGGCCGCGCCACGCTGCTCCAGGGCGGCGTGCACCTCGTACTGCTGGCCGCCTACCTCTTCCTCGCCGTCAGCCCCTGAGCACACCGCGACCCCGTACGTCAGGCCCCGGAGGCTCGTCGTACGGGGTCGCGCGTCGTTCGGGTCAGTGCCGCTCGCGCGGCCAGACCACCTTCAGCCGGGGCGAGGTGAGGATGTCCCGCTCGCAGAACCGTGACTTCACCCAGCGTTCCTGGGAGAAGAGGCGGGTCTGGTCGGCCGCGTACGGGGAATCCGGGTTCGAGGACTGGCTGTACGTCAGCAGCGTGCGCGCCACCGGACAGCGGCCGCCGTCCCAGCCGACCGCCTGGATGTGGCTGGAGCCGTGCAGGACCTCCGGGTAGCCCCCGGCCGCCGCGTTCCACGGAGCCTCGATCTTGTTCCAGACGCCCAGGGCCTCCGTACCGCCGCCCACCGGCAGCCTCTGCCCGCCGCGCACCACGAACTGGTGCTCCCCGAGCGGGGCGTCCGCGGCGATGCCCGCCGCCCTCAGCTCCGTCACCGTGTCCGCCAGGGCCCGCGCGATGCCGGGCGCCGCCCGGTTGAGCGTACGGGGCGTCCGTACCGGATCGGCCGCGTCGAAGGGCACCAGCCACAGGTCCCTGGCCGCCGTGTTCGCGGTCAGCTTCCGCCAGAACCGGTCGAAGAGCAGGGCTCCTCGGCTCGAGGCGTCGGCCGTGCGGTCCCAGGCCGCCAGCACCCCGCAGGCCGCCGACACGTCCACGGCGGCGCCGTCGGAGCCCGTGGCCGTCCCGCCCGGCAGGGCCGCGCAGGCCTTCGCCGCGTCGGCCGCCGCCAGATCACCGGCCGGCACCCGGTTCGCGAACTGCTGCTCCTGCAGGTCCGCCACCGTCAGCCCGCCCCGGCCCGCCATCGCGGAGACGTCCTCCAGGGCGCCCCGCGTACGCAGCGACCGCGGGGTCCCGGCATTGCCCCAGATCCGCTCGTACCCGGTGAGCGGCCGCTCGGCGTTGGCCAGCCAGGCGCTGTCGTTGGAGTTCTCGGCGTATGCGGCGTCCCTCAGCGTCGGCGCACTGCCCGGCCCGAAGATCCCGGGCTGCACCGCGTCCGGATCCGAGCCGGGAGCGCACTCACCGCGCGAACCGTCCAGCACCGCCAGTCCCGAGGCCGGGTACGTGGCCCTGCCCAGCGGGGTCGAGCAGCGCGCGGCGAGCTCGTCCGTGATGCGGGGGAGCACCTGGGACTGGGTGAAGAGGGTGCCGCCCGCCGCATCGGCGGCCACCGTGTTGACCCACGGCAGGCCCTGGGTGCGCCGCAGGGCGTCCTGGACGCCGGATACCGAACGGGCCCGGCCCATGGCCAGCGCGGTGTCGGAGCCGCGCAGGTTCACGGCGTTGGGGTCGGCCAGCGCGTAGGCGGTGGTCGTGGTCCAGGGCAGCGGGAGACCGGCGCCGAGCCCGGACAGGACCGGGCCGTACCGGGTCCACCACTGGGTCCGGGTGACCGGGGCGCCACCCGCGACCTGGACGCTGACGGTGCGCCGGGTCATTTTCTCCGGCGTGCCGTCCACCAGATAGGCGGTGGGGTCGGCCGGGTCCAGGGCCAGCTGGTGCAGGTTGACGGGGGTGCCGGTGGCCACGGTGTGGCTCCAGGCGACCTTCTCGTTGAAGCCGATGTTCACCACGGCGGTGCCCAGCAGCGAGCCGCCCGAGACGTTCAGCTCGCCGGGGATGGTCTGCTGCGACTGCCAGAACCGGCGGCCGCCCTGCCACGGATAGTGCGGGTTGCCGAGGAGCAGGCCCGAGCCGTTCGCGGTGGTGGAGCCGGCGAAGGCCACCGCGTTGGAGCCCCGGTCGTAGCGGGTGGTGTCGAAGAACTCCCGGGCCGCCTCCGCGGCCGCCGCCGGATCGGGGCCGGCCGCCTCCGGCCCGGCCGGGGCGGCCGTCGCGCCCGGGGGCCGCGCCGAGGTGATCCCGTCGACGGCGCGGCCTTGGCCGCCGAGCACCGAGACGGCGAAGCCGCGGGCCGCGACGTCGGTGACGGTGACCGGGCGCACCCACCCGGCGCCCTTGCAGGCCGGGTCGGTGATCCGGTTCTGGGCCAGCCAGGCGTTGTAACCGGCGGCCCAGCCCCGCATCAGGTCCTTGACCTCCTTGCCCGGCCCGGCCGGCGCGGGCGCGGCCAGCAGCTTCTCCACGGTGCCGGAGTCGCGCACGCCCTTGAAGAACAGGTCGCTGGAGAGGTTTCCGGCGGCGGAGGAGAGAGAACCGTCGGGCACGGCGTCCGGGCCGAACCACCGTGACCGCTCCCCGGAAACGGTCAGGAACCCGTCGGCGAGCACGCACACCTGGTCGGCGGCCTGCGCCCAGCCGGTGCCGAACCCGAGGTGGGCGTAGTCCCGGGCCAGGATGTGCGGGATCCCGTTCTCGGTGTACCGGATGACGGCGGACAGGCCGCCGCCGGACGGGCCGGAGCCCTGGTCCAGGGCGGCGGCCTCGGGCACCGCCGTGGCGGCGGCCAGTAATGCGGCGGCGGTGAGCGCGACGCGACGGAGGAGCGGGCGGGCGCGACGGCGTCCGTGGAAAAGGCGCAACGTACCTCCCAAGTAGCCTGCGGACGGGCGGAAATGCCCGTGCGGATGGGTGGCGCTGGTGTGCCCCCACACTCATGCAGGCCACCTGACGTCATGTCAACATGCCGTTTGGTATCCCCGGTCGTTCCGGCCGGGCATCAGCCCGGCCCGGGTCATTGACCCCGGCCGTCCGCGCAGACGAAGATCCCGCCATGACCCCGGTGCGGAAGAACACGGTCGACGGACTGCTCCACGACAGCGCGCGGCGCGTCCCGGACCGGATCGCGGTCCGCTACCGCGAGCGGACCTGGACCTACGCGGAACTGGACGCGGCCGTCTCGACGGGCGCGGCCGTGCTGCGCGGGCGCTACGGGCTGGCCGAGGGGGAGCGGGTCGCGACCTTCGGGCACAACTCCGACGCCTACCTCCTGGCCTTCCTCGCCTGCGCCCGGGCCGGGCTCACGCACGTCCCCGTCAACCAGAACCTCACCGGCGAGGACCTCGCGTACATCCTGGAGAACTCCGGGAGCGCGCTGGTCCTCGCGGACCCCGACCTTGCGGGACGGGTCCCCGAGGGCTTCGCGACGCGCCCGCTGCGCGACGCGCCCGGCTCCTTCCTGGCCGAACTGACCGATCCGGCGGAACCGGCGGAACCGGCGGAACCGGCCGAACCGGCCGAACGGACAGTGCCTGCCGGGCCCACTGTGCCTGCCGGGCCCGTGGGCCTCGCCCGCTCCGGGGACCCGTCCCGGCTGGCGCAGCTCCTCTACACCTCCGGGACCACCGCCCTCCCCAAGGGGGCGATGATGACGCACGAGGCGCTCTGCCACGAGTACGAGAGCGCGATCGCCGCCCTGGACCTATCGGAGGGCGATCTGCCGGTGCACTCCCTGCCGCTGTACCACTCGGCGCAGATGCACGTGTTCCTGCTGCCGTACCTGGCGGTGGGCGCGCGGAACACGATCGTGGACGCGCCGGTGGCGGAGGAGATCTTCGACCTGGTGGAGGCGGGGGAGGCGGACAGTCTGTTCGCCCCGCCGACGGTGTGGATCGGGCTCGCCAACCACCCGGACTTCGCGGACTTCGCCGTCCGCGATCTGTCCGCCCTCCGCAAGGCGTACTACGGGGCCTCGATCATGCCGGTGCCCGTCCTGGAACGGCTGCGCGCACGGCTGCCCGGACTCGGCTTCTACAACTGCTTCGGCCAGAGCGAGATCGGCCCGCTCGCCACGGTGCTGCGGCCGGAGGAGCACGAGGGGCGGATGGACTCGTGCGGGCGGCCCGTCCACCACGTGGAGGCGAGGGTCGTGGACGAGGACGGGGCGGAGGTGCCCGACGGCACGGCGGGCGAGGTGGTCTACCGCTCCCCGCAGCTCTGCCTGGGCTACTGGAACGACGCGGAGGCCACGAAGAAGGCCTTCAGGGACGGCTGGTTCCGCTCCGGTGACCTGGCGGTCCGGGACCCGGAGGGGTACTTCACGGTCGTGGACCGGGTGAAGGACGTCATCAACTCGGGCGGGGTCCTGGTCGCCTCGCGGCAGGTCGAGGACGTGCTGTACACCCACCCGGGCGTGGCCGAGGCCGCGGTGGTCGGCCTGCCGGACGAACGGTGGATCGAGGCCGTCACGGCGGTGGTGGTCCCGCGCGACGGGGTGACGGAGGAGGAACTCCTGGCCTACGCCCGCGAGAAGCTGGCCCACTTCAAGGCCCCGAAGCGGATCCTCTTCGTGGACGCCCTCCCGCGCAACGCGAGCGGCAAGATCCTCAAGCGCACCCTCCGCGACCGCTTCTCGTCCCCGGCCTGACGGGCTCCGCGCGCAGGTCAGGGAAGATCGTCCATCCGGCCTCGCCTGGACTGGGCGCTGACGACCGCCGGCATCGCGGGTGCCACCGCGCCCTGCGGAAGGACCGGCGGCTACGGTTCCCGGTCCTCGGGGAGGCCGTCGTCCTGGAGGCGGCGCAGGACGAGGTGTTCGTGGAAGAGCCGGCCGACGAGAGCGCCGCCGTAGACCACGAAGCCGACGCCGACCAGCCAGGACTGGACGACCAGGAGGGTGCCGAAGGGTCCGTAGGTCACGGCGTTGGAGGCGATCAGCGGGGAGAACACCAGCTGCGAGAAGATCCGCAGGCCGAGGAGGCCCAGGCTGGTGCACACGGCCCCCGGGAGCAGGGCGCGCCAGCGGACCCGCCCGCCGAGAAGGATCCGCTGGGAGGTCCAGAAGAACAGGCAGGTGCCGACGAGGTCGCCCGAGGTGCCGAGGACGGTGCCGAGGGCGTCGTTGGAGGGGGCGGGGATGGCGACCAGCAGGGCGAGGTAGCAGACCAGCAGCGCGAGCCAGACGACGTGCCGCCACATGGTGTGCCAGCGGGCCGTCGGCAGGTCCCACACCTTCTCGTACCCGGTCTGCACGGCGGAGCCGAAGGTCAGGCCGAAGACCGCGAGGGCGGCGAGACCGAAGGCGGTGGTCCGCTCCAGCGCCAGGTCCGCGGCGCCGAACAGCATCTCCACGCGCTCCCGGGAGAACTCCGCCACCCCGAGGGCCTGACCGAGCCAGCGGCCGAAGCCCGAGCCGCTGCCCGGCGCGGCGGCCGCGACGACGACGAGCAGCGGCACCAGGGTGAGGAAGCCGAGTGCGGCGAAGCCCATGGCCCGGTGCATCAGCTCCATCTCCCGGCCACGGCTCCATGCCAGCCCGGCCGGTGAGGCCTGGAGCCGGTCGTGGATCCGCCGGTAGGTCGAGGTCACGCCTCTGTCCCTACCCGGACAGCCCCGCCCTGTCCCGGCCCGCCCCCGGAATTGGGCCCGAAGGGGTGGCCACTCGCGCCCGGCCCCGCCGACTGCTCGGCTCGCGCGTCCGGGAACCCGGCGCGACGCGTGGCCGGTATGGCCCTTCCCTCCTGGATTGCTGCGGTATCGCCACCGCATGATGGGCCGGTCCGGGCTCTTCCGGATCCGCCCTTCACAGGAAGGCACCGTCTTGAGACGTACGCATCGTCGCGCCGGGGTCCTGCTCGCCGCGTTGCCGCTGTGCACCCTTCTGCTGGTCCATGCCGCCCCGCGTGCCGAGGCCGCTCGGCCTCCGCAGTGTGCTGCCGGCGCCCTGCCCGTCCACCCCGCCCGGCCGGGTCAGGGCGAGCAGGGTGTGCTCGTCGCGATCCAGCCGGACGCCGCACCCAGGAGCGGCGGCACCCACGTGGTCCTGAACGGCAGCGGGCTGACCCCCTACACCCGGGTGCTCTTCGGCTCCCTGGCACCCGACGGCTGCTTCACGGGGCTGGAGGCCACCGGTGTGACGGTCATCAGCGACGGCGCCCTGATCGCCACCGTCCCCCAGTGGCCCGTGGCGGGGACCGTCTCCGTGGTGGCGGCGACACCCTGCGGCCGGCTCACGAACCAGCTCCCCTTCACCTTCGTGGACTAGGTCGTCCTAGGCCGTCAGGATTCTCGGAGGTCCACCATGCGCTTGATCTTGCCCACCGAGCGTTCGAGGGTCTCCGGGTCCACCACCTCCACCGCGACCGAGACTCCGACGCCCTCCTTCACGGCACGCACCACCGAGGCGGCCGCGGCCGCCCGCTGACCGGCGTCGCTGCCGCGGCGGGCCTCCACCCGTACCGTCAGGGCGTCCAGCCGGCCCTGCCGGGTCAGGCGGAGCTGGAAGTGCGGGGCCAGGGCGGGGGTCCGCAGGAGCACCTCCTCGATCTGGGTCGGATAGACGTTCACCCCGCGCAGGATGATCATGTCGTCGCTGCGGCCGGTGATCTTCTCCATCCGGCGGAAGGCCGGCCGGACGGTGCCGGGCAGCAGCCGGGTCAGGTCCCGGGTGCGATAGCGGATGACGGGCATCGCCTCCTTGGTGAGCGAGGTGAAGACCAGTTCCCCGGGCTCACCCTCGGGCAGTACGGCGCCCGTCAGCGGGTCGACCACCTCTGGGTAGAAGTGGTCCTCCCAGATATGGAGACCATCCTTGGTGGATGCGAACTCCTGTGCGACGCCCGGGCCCATGACCTCCGAGAGCCCGTATATGTCGACCGCGTCGATGTTCAGGCGTTCCTCGATCTCCCGGCGCATCTCCTCCGTCCACGGTTCGGCGCCGAAGATCCCCGTGCGGAGGGAAGTGGCGCGAGGGTCGATGCCCTGGCGCTCCATATCGTCCAGCAGGGTCAGCATGTAGGAAGGGGTCACCATGATGACCTCCGGCTTGAAGTCCTGGATCAGCCGGACCTGGCGGTCCGTCATCCCGCCCGAGGCGGGCACGACCGTACAGCCCAGGCGCTCCGCGCCGTAGTGGGCGCCCAGGCCGCCGGTGAACAGGCCGTATCCGTAGGCGATGTGGACGATCTGGCCCGGCCTGCCGCCCGCCGCGCGGATCGAGCGGGCGACGACATCCGCCCAGGTGGACAGATCCGCGTCCGTGTACCCGACGACCGTCGGGCGGCCCGTGGTGCCGCTGGAGGCGTGGATCCGGCGGACCTCGGAGCGCGGTACCGCGAACATCCCGAAGGGGTACTGGTCGCGTAGGTCGGACTTGGTGGTGAAGGGGAACAGGGCCAGATCGGAGAGGCTGCGGCAGTCGTCGGGACGCAGGCCGGCCTTGTCGAAGGCCTGGCGGTAGAAGGGCACCCGTTCGTACGCCCGGCGCAAGGTTTCCCGCAGCCGGGTCAACTGGAGCGCCGCCAGCTCGTCCCGGCCCATCCGCTCGCCCGCGTCCGCGCCGTCCTCGTGGCCCTGCGTGTACGTACCCATGTCGCCCACCCCTTGTCCGGGTCAACCTGTCCGAGTCAACCGACCGATCATTCGGTAGATTGCCGGACGGCGGCGGCCAAATCAATTACTCGAACGGGTGATCGTCTGCTGAGATTGGGCCCATGGCGACCTCCACACCCTCCACCTGCACCTTTACCTTCACCACCTATGACGGAACCGAACTCGCGTACCACGTGCAAGGCGAGGGCGAGCCGCTCGTCTGCCTCCCAGGCGGCGCCATGCGGGCCTCCGCCTACCTGGGCGACCTCGGCGGACTGTCCGCCGGGCGCCGGCTGATCCTGCTCGACCTGCGCGGCACCGGGGACTCCGCGATCCCGGCCGACACCTCGACGTACCGGGTCGACCACCAGGTGGCCGACGTCGAGGCGCTGCGCCGCCACCTCGGCCTGGAGAGCGTCGACCTGCTCGCGCACTCGGCCTCCGGCAACCTGGCCCTGCTCTACACGGCGGCGCACCCGGGGCGGGTGCGCCGGCTGGCCCTGATCACACCGACCTGCTGGGCCGTGGACCTCGCGGAGTCCCCGGAAACCCGGCTCGCGGACGTCCGCCGCAGGGGCGGCGCCGAGCCCTACGACACGGCCCTCGCGGCCTACGAGAGGGCGCTCGCGGTCCTCGCCGCCGGCGGGGTCCCCGACGAGGCCGACTGGGTGGCTTCGATGCCCCTCGCCTACGGGCGCTGGGACGAGGCGGCGCGCGCCCACGCGGCACTGAGCCCCGTCCAGAAGAACGCCGCGGCCTCCGCCGCCTTCGCCGGGGCGGGAGCCTTCGACCCGCCCGCCACCCGGGCCGCGCTGGGCCGGTTCGCCGGAGAGGTGCTGGTCCTGGCCGGGGAACTGGACTCCAACCCCTCTCCGGCCCTCGCCGCCCGGCTCGCGGAGCTCTTCGTGCACGGCGTCGTCGACGTACAGGGCGGCGGCGGACACTTCCCCTGGCTGGACGAGGCGCGGTGGTTCGCGGCCCGCGTAGAGCGGTTCCTGGCCACCGGAGCCTGAGCGGCGACCACCAGAGCCTGAGCGGCGACCACCGAAGCTCGAGCAGCGCCACCGGAGCCTGAGCGGCTACGGCAGTCGCGCGGGAGCACGGGAACGCCCGCGGGCCGGGACCCAGATGGGTCCCGGCCCGCGGGCGTGCGCAGGGCGGGGTCAGCCCGCGGCGCCCGCGTCCGCCTCCGTGGCCACCGACTTCGCCCACCGGTAGTCCGCCTTGCCGCTCGGGGAGCGCTGGATGGCGGGGGTGATGACCAGTTGGCGCGGGATCTTGTAGCCCGCCAGCTTGGTGCGGCAGTGGGCCTGTATCTCGTCGAGCGTCGGGTCGGCGGCGCCCTCCTTGATTTGGACCACCGCCGCCACGTGGCTGCCCCACTTCGGGTCCGCGACCCCGGCGACCAGGGCGTCGTAGACGTCCGGGTGGGACTTCAGCGCCTGCTCGACCTCCTCCGGGTACACCTTCTCGCCGCCCGTGTTGATGCACTGCGAGCCGCGGCCGAGGACGGTGACGATGCCCTGCTCGTCCACGGTCGCCATGTCACCGAGCAGCACCCACCGCTCGGATCCCTTCTGGAAGAAGGTCTCGGCGGTCTTGACGGGGTCGTTGTAGTAGCCCAGCGGGACGTACCCGCGCTGCGCGAGTCGTCCCGGTTCGCCGACCGGCACCGGCTCGTGGGTGACCGGGTCGACCACCTGCGTGCGCTCGTTGACCTCCAGCCGGAAGCCCTTCTCCGGGCTGGAGTCGTTCGTCGCGCGGCCGTTCGAACCGGACTCGGACGAGCCGAAGTTGTTCAGCAGCATCACGTTCGGCACGAGCGCCTGGAACTCGGCGCGCACCGTCTCCGACATGATCGCGCCGGAGGAGGAGACGCTGAAGAGGGAGGACAGGTCGGTGCCCTTCAGGGGGCCGTTGAGGGCGTCGATGAGCGGCCGCAGCATGGCGTCGCCCACCAGCGAGACGCTGGAGACCTTCTCCTTCTCGATCGTGCGCAGCACCTCTTCGGGCGCGTACTTGCGGTGGATGACCACCCGCTGCCCGTAGTTGAAGGCGATGAAGGACGTCAGCGTGGACGTGCCGTGCATCAGCGGCGGCGCGGGGAAGAAGGTCAGCCCGGCGCCCTTCGAGGCGACGCGCTCGGCCAGTTCCTCGGGCCGCTTCACCGGTTCGCCGGTCGGCTCGCCCCCGAAGAGGCCCGCGAAGAAGAGGTCCTCGGCGCGCCACATGACGCCCTTGGGCATGCCGGTCGTGCCGCCGGTGTAGATGATGAAGAGGTCGTCGGGGGAGCGGGGCGGGAATCCGCGGCCTGGCGAGCCGGCCGCCTCCGCGTCGGCGTACGCGACCGGCGCGATCGAGGGCTCCGGCGCGCCCTCGGGGGTCGGGCCGACGCGGATCAGGTGACGGAGCTTCGTCGTCTGCGGGAGCGCCGCGGCGACCCGCTCGGTGAACTCGCCCTCGAAGACGAGCGCGGCGAGGTCGGCGTCGTTGTAGAGGTAGACGAGCTCTTCCTCCACGTAGCGGTAGTTCACGTTCACCGGCACCAGGCGGGCCTTGAGGCAGGCGAGGACGGTCTGGAGGTACTCGATGCCGTTGTAGAGGTGCAGGCCCAGGTGCTCACCGGCCTTCAGGCCGCTGTCCAGCAGATGGTGCGCGATGCGGTTCGCCGCCGCGTCCAGCTCCGTGTACGTGAGGCGGCGCTCGGCGCCGGTCCCGGGGTGGTCCACGTACACGAGGGCCTCGCGGTCCGGGACCACGTCCACGACCGACTCGAACAGGTCGGCAATGTTGTACTCCACCGGTCCTCCTGACCCAGAAAATCCCATGGCTGGTCTGCTCGGCGGTCATTAGAGCGTCGCCAACCCCAACAGGGAAGGGGACCGTCCAAGAAATCTGACTGGGTGTCAGAAAACTATTGAACTGCACCCGCCCCTACTGCAACCTGTTCTAGGTCTTGAGACGGGAGGACGGCAATGGGTGGGACAGAACACCTGACCGTGGAACGCCACGGAGCCACGCTGGTGCTCACCATGAACAGGCCCGAGGCGAAGAACGCGCTCTCGCTGCCGCTGCTGGTGGGGCTGTACGACGGCTGGCTGGAGGCCGACGCGGACGACACGATCCGCTCGGTGGTGCTGACGGGAGCCGGCGGGGACTTCTGCGCCGGCATGGACCTGAAGGCGCTGGCCGGCAAGGGCATGGCGGGCGACCAGTACCGGGACCGGCTCAAAGCCGACCCGGACCTGCACTGGAAGGCGATGCTGCGCCACCACCGGCCGCGCAAACCCGTCATCGCGGCGGTGGAGGGCTACTGCGTGGCCGGCGGGACGGAGATCCTCCAGGGGACCGACATCCGGGTCGCGGGCGAGGGGGCCACCTTCGGGCTGTTCGAGGTCAAGCGGGGGCTCTTCCCGATCGGCGGCTCGACGGTCCGGCTGCCGCGGCAGATCCCGCGGACGCACGCGCTGGAGATGCTGCTGACGGGGCGGCCCTACACGGCCGAGGAAGCCGCGCGGATCGGGCTCGTCGGGCGGGTGGTACCGGCCGGAACGGCGCTGGACGCCGCGCTGGAGATCGCGGAGCGGGTCAACGCGTGCGGGCCGCTGGCGGTGGAGGCGGTGAAGGCCTCCGTCTACGAGACGGCCGAGATGACCGAGTCGGAGGGGCTCGCCTCCGAACTCCTCCGGGGATGGCCGGTCTTCGATACGGCCGATGCCAAGGAGGGGGCGCGGGCCTTCGCCGAGAAGCGGCCGGCGGTGTACCGGCGGGAGTAGTGTCCGCGTGCCCGCGGCGGGCCCACCCGTCCGGTGAAGCCGGTCCGCGATCCGCGATCCGCGGTTCGGGTGCGGCGCCGTTGCCGAAGCCGGCCCCCGGGCTCTCGCGTCTCGAGTCGCCGGGGGTGAATCGCCCCCGGCGGTGCCCGGTTCGCCGTGCGGGGGCGGATGCCCGGGTGCGGCGCCGTTGCCGGGGGCCAGTCCCCGGAACCCTGCTCCTCGAACGCCGGAAGGGCTGAATTCTCGTCCGGCGAGACCGGGTGCGAGCCCCGGTGGCGTCGGACGCGGGGCACGCGTTCCGGCGGCACCCGCCTCGGGCCGCGGTGGACCCGTCGCCCGGCCTGCGGCGTCGGCTTGTACGTCCGGTGCCGGCACACGCGTCCGGCGTCGGCCCCAACCGTTCTTGAACCCCCACACATCGGAGACCCGCCCATGACAGCCGCCTCGCCACCCGAGATCCTCCGCGCACCCCTTGTCGTCGAGTTCCCCTTCACCCGCTCCCTCGGCCCCGTGCAGAGCGCCTTCCTCACCGGGCTGCGCGAAGGGGTCGTCCTCGGGGTCACGACCGCCGACGGCAAGGTGATGGTGCCGCCCGTCGAGTACGACCCCGTCACCGCCGAGGAGATCCGCGACCTGGTCGAGGTGGGCACCACGGGGACCGTCACCACCTGGGCCTGGAACGGTTCGCCGCGCCCCAACCAGCCCCTCGACACACCCTTCGCCTGGGTGCTCGTCCGCCTCGACGGCGCCGACACCGCCCTCCTGCACGCCCTCGACGCCCCCGGACCCGAGGCCGTCGCCACCGGCATGCGCGTCCGCGTGCGGTGGGCCGCGGACCGGACCGGGGCCATCACCGACATCGCCTGCTTCGAGCCCGCCGGAGACGGGGAGCCGCAGGACGGGCAAGCGGCCCCGCACAGCGGGGAGTTCGCCGACGCCGTCACCGGGATCGTCGCCGAGGCCCGCCTGGACTACTCGTACAGCCCCGGCCGCGCGCAGACCGCGTACATCGCCGGGCTCGCCGAGCAGAAGACCATCGGCGAGCGCTGCCCCTCCTGCCACAAGGTGTACGTGCCCCCGCGCGGTGCCTGCCCCACCTGCGGGGTGGCGACGACCGACCGGGTCGAGGTCGGGCCAGCGGGCACCGTCACCACCTTCTGCATCGTCAACATCAAGGCCAAGAACCTCGACATCGAAGTCCCCTACGTCTACGCCCACATCGCCCTCGACGGCGCCGGCCTCGCCCTGCACGGCCGGATCGGCGGCATCCCGTACGACCAGGTGCGGATGGGGCTGCGGGTCGAGCCGGTCTGGACCGAGGGCGGGAGCTACCCCGACCACTACCGCCCCACCGGAGAGCCGGACGCGGACTACGACGTGTACAAGGAGCTCATCTGATGGCCCGATACGCCCGCGAGGTCGCGGTGGTCGCCTTCGCGCAGAGCGACCACCTGCGCCGCACCGACGAGCTCAGCGAAGTCGAGATGGTCATGCCGGTCCTGCACAAGGTGCTGGCCGCCACCGGACTGAAGGCGGGTGAGATCGGCTTCACCTGCTCCGGTTCCAGCGACTACCTGATGGGCCGGGCCTTCTCCTTCACCATGACCCTCGACGGGGTCGGCGCCTGGCCGCCCATCTCCGAATCGCACGTGGAGATGGACGGCGCCTGGGCCCTGTACGAGGCCTGGGTCAAGATCCAGACCGGCGAGGCCGACACCGCGCTCGTCTACTCGTACGGGAAGTCCTCGCCGGGGTCGGTGCGCGACGTGCTGACCCGCCAGCTCGACCCGTACTACGTGGCTCCGCTCTGGCCCGACTCGGTGGCCCTGGCCGCCCTCCAGGCCCAGGCGCTCATCGACGCGGGGGAGACCGACGAAGCCGGTCTCGCCGCGATCGGAGCCCGCAGCCGGGCCTCCGCGGGAGCCAACCCGCACGCCCAGCTCAGCGGCGCCGTCGCGCAGGGCGACTACCAGGTCGCCCCGCTGCGCACCGGCGACTGCCCGCCCATCGGCGACGGCGCGGCCGCCGTCATCCTGGCCGCCGGGGACGTGGCCCGCCGGCTGTGCGAGCGGCCCGCCTGGATCACCGGCATCGACCACCGCATCGAGGCCCACAGCCTCGGGCTGCGCGACCTCACCGACTCCCCGTCGACCCGGATCGCCGCCGAGCGCGCGGGCGTCTTCGAGGCCCCGGTGGACACCGCCGAACTGCACGCGCCCTTCTCCTCCCAGGAGGTCGTGCTGCGCAAGGCCCTCGGGCTCGGCGGGGACGTCGACGTCAACCCCTCCGGCGGAGCGCTCGCCGCCAACCCGATGATGGCCGCCGGCCTGATCCGGATCGGCGAGGCGGCCGCCCGCATCCACCGCGGCGAGTCCGACCGGGCCGTCGCGCACGCCACCTCCGGCCCCTGCCTCCAGCAGAACCTGGTCGCCGTCCTGGAAGGGGACCGAGCATGAGCACCTCCGCCGCGACGGGCAAGGAGCCGGTGGCCATCGTCGGCATCGGCCAGACCAAGCACGTGGCCGCCCGCCACGACGTCTCCATCGCCGGACTGGTACGCGAAGCCGCCGCGCGGGCCCTCGCCGACGCCGAGCTGACCTGGGCGGACATCGACGCCGTCGTCATCGGCAAGGCCCCCGACTTCTTCGAGGGCGTGATGATGCCGGAGCTGTACCTCGCCGACGCCCTCGGCGCCGTCGGCAAGCCCATGCTCCGCGTGCACACGGCCGGTTCGGTGGGCGGCTCCACCGCGCTGGTCGCCTCCAACCTGGTCGCCGCCCGGGTGCACCGCACCGTGCTGACCCTCGCCTTCGAGAAGCAGTCCGAGTCCAACGCCATGTGGGGGCTCTCGCTCCCCGTCCCCTTCCAGCAGCCGCTGCTGGCGGGGGCCGGCGGGTTCTTCGCCCCGCACGTGCGCGCGTACATGCGGCGCACCGGGGCCCCCGACACGGTGGGCTCGCTCGTCGCGTACAAGGACCGCCGCAACGCGCTGAAGAACCCGTACGCGCACCTGCACGAGCACGACATCACGCTGGAGAAGGTCCAGGCGTCCCCGATGCTGTGGGACCCGATCCGGTACTCCGAGACCTGCCCGTCCTCCGACGGGGCCTGCGCGATGATCCTCACCGACCGGGCGGGCGCGGCCCGTTCGCCGAAGCCGCCGGCCTGGGTGCACGGCGGGGCGATGCGCAGCGAGCCGACCCTCTTCGCGGGGAAGGACTTCGTGTCCCCGCAGGCGGGCAAGGACTGCGCGGCCGACGTCTACCGGCAGGCGGGGATCACCGATCCCCGGCGGGAGATCGACGCCGTGGAGATGTACGTGCCGTTCTCCTGGTACGAGCCGATGTGGCTGGAGAACCTCGGCTTCGCCGATGAGGGCGAGGGCTGGAAGCTGACCGAGGCCGGAGTCACGGAACTCGACGGGGACCTGCCCGTCAACCCGTCGGGCGGAGTCCTGTCCACCAACCCCATCGGCGCCTCCGGCATGATCCGCTTCGCGGAAGCGGCCCTCCAGGTGCGCGGCCAGGCGGGGGAGCACCAAGTCCCGGACGCCAGGCGGGCGATGGGACACGCCTACGGCGGCGGGGCGCAGTTCTTCGCGATGTGGCTGGTCGGAGCGGAGCAGCCCGGCACCTGAGCGGAAACCGCATTCCGGGCGGGGTGCCGTACAGGCCACGAGTGACGCGCGGTGGCCTGTGCGGCACGGCGTGCGATGGCTAACCTGGCCCCGGGACGACGAACCGGGAGTACCGGGAGGAGCACGCACGTGGCAGAGAGCATGACTTCGAAGGCGCCCGCCGGCTGGGGAAAGCCGGACCTCGACCTGACCGAGGCGGACTGGCAGTCGAGCAGCCGGGGGTCGGGTGGCGTGGGGTCGGGTGACGTACAGATCGCCTTCGTGGAGGGGTTCATCGCGATGCGCAACGGCGACCGCCCCGAAAGCCCGTCGCTCATCTTCGCGCCGGACGAGTGGCGCAAGTTCGTCCTGAACGCGCGGGGCGGGGAGTTCGACCTGACCTAGGCCGTCTCTTTCGGATCCTGCCCAAGGACACGCCGCACCACCGGGCGCGGAGCCGCCGCCCCGGTGCTGCGGCGCCTTGGTGGGGAACCGCCGGCCCGGTGGAGAGCCGCCACCCGGTCGGAGGCCCGGGCCCGGTGCTCCCGTAAACCCCTTGCCGGACCCGGCAGGGCCTCGGCATCATGACCGCCATGACGATCACCCCCCGAAAGGGCGATGCCGCGTAGACGGCCCGGCGCCCTGCGCGCCGAACGAGGAACGTACGAAGACCGGCGGCCACCCGCCTGGGCGCGGGAACTCCCGCCCGTGGACCGGCTGTCGGCCGAGGCCGCGGCCGCCGCGCACTGGGCCCGGCCCGGACGGGGCTACGAGCTCGTGGACCTGCTCACCCGGTACCGGACCTTTCTGAGCCGCCCCGGCGGCCCCCTGCTCCTGGTCCCCTCCGAGTGTCCGGCCTGCCCCGGCTGCGCCCGCGACGACGTCGCCATCGTCCGGGACGACCTGGGCGAGCTGTACCGGGAGCTGCCGCCGGCCGCCCGCACCGAGCTGGGCCGCGTGCTGCGCGGCCTGGACGCGCGGTTCCGCCGTCGCACGCTCCCGCACCCGGACCCGCCCGCCGGGGGCTGGGCGGACTGGAGCGGCAGACCGCGCGCCTGGTGGCACCGGAGGCTCTACGAGGGCGACTGACCCGGGGGCGTACCGATGCCCCGGCGGCGTACCAGTCATAACGGGATGACCGGTACGGTAGGGGCATGAGCGGAGAAAACGACCTGCAGAAGCTGCTGAGCGGAATGCGCCCCGAACTGAACGACGGGCTGTACGTGTTCTGCACCATCCCCGGCGACACCGACCCGGAGGCCCTGGCCGGGCTCACCCCCGTCGCCTCCATCCTCGAACCCGAGGGGCTCACCCTCGTGCTGAGCCAGGAGGACGCCGACGAGGCCGGACTCCCCTACGAGTACACCGCCGGCTGGATCACCCTGCGCATCCACTCCGCCCTCGACGCCGTCGGCCTCACCGCGGCCTTCGCCACCGAACTCGCTGCACACGGCCTGAGCTGCAACGTCATCGCCGGCTACCACCACGACCACCTCTTCGTGGACGCCGCCCGGGCCGACGAGGCCGTGGCCGTTCTGGAAGCGCTCGCGGACCGTTCCGCACAGGACTGACCCCTCCACGCATACACCAGCCGGCGGCCCCCGGAAGAAGATCAGCTTTATTTGCCGCAGCAGCCTTCCCGGGCGCGCGCGCGGGCGTACGCTGAACCCCCGAACAGGCCTGGGGGGTACCAGCCATGACGGAACGCCGGACCCGCAAACGGCGCACGATGTTCGAACGCGACACGGAGCTCAGCGCCGTCGGCGAAGCCCTGGACCAGCTCACGGACCCGGGCCCCGACGCCGGCGGAGCCCTGCTGGCCTTCTCTGGACCCGCCGGCCTCGGCAAGACCACGCTCCTGTCCGAAGTCCGCCGCCGCGCCCACACCAAGGCCTGCACCGTCCTCGCCGCACGCGGCGGCGAACAGGAGCAGAGCCAGCCCTTCCACGTCGCCCGCCAGCTCATCCAGCCCCAACTGGCCGGCACCTCCGACGCGGAACTGCGCGAGGCCCTCGGCAGCTGGTACTCCATCGTCGGCCCCGCCCTCGGCCTCTGCGCGGCCGAACAGGGAGCCCCGCCCGACCCGCAGGGCCTGCGCGACGGACTCGACTGGGTCCTCACCCACCTCGTCGTACAGCGCGCCCCCGTCGTCCTCGTCCTGGACGACGCCCACTGGGCCGATCCCGAGTCCCTCTCCTGGCTCGCCGCCTTCGCCCCGCGCGCCGAACACCTTCCGCTCCTCCTCGTCGTCGCCTACCGCCCCGACGAACTGCCCGCACACGCCGAGGCCTTCCGTACGCTGCCCGGCCGCGCCGGACACCGCCCGCTGGACCTCGCACCGCTCACCGCCGAAGCCGTCTCCGGCCTGATCCGCGAAGCCGTCGGGGACCACGCCGACGAGGCGTTCTGCCGCGAGGCCTGGGCCGTCACCACCGGCAACCCCTTCGAAGCCGTCGAGCTCACCGCCAAGGTCCGGGACAAGGGCCTCGCCCCCGTCGAAGCCAGCGCCCCGCTGCTGCGCGACCTCGCCGCCGCCCAGCGCGGCAGCGGCCTCGTCGCCCGCCTGCACAGCCTCGGCCCCTCCACCGTCCGCTTCGCCTGGGCCTGCGCCGTCCTCGGCACCGACATCCCCCGGGAACTCGCCGCCCGCGTCGCCGGACTCGGCACCGAGGAAGCCGTCGACGCCACCGGGCGGCTGCGCGACGCGCGCATCCTGTCGGGCGCCGTCGAGGAAGCGGACGAAGCCGGGCTGGAGTTCGTCCACCCCCTCATCGCCACCGCGATCTACCGCGCGATCCCCGACGCCCTGCGCGTCGCCCTGCACGGCAAGGCCGCGGCGGCCGTCGTCGACGCGGGACTCGGGCCCTCCGCCGCGGCCCGGCACCTGCTGGAGACCCATCCCGAGAACGACCCCTGGGTCGTGCGCACCCTGCGCGAGGCCGCCGGCGAGAACCTCCGGGCCGGCGCCCCCGAAGCCGCCCGCCGCCAGCTCGCACGGGCCCTGCGCGAACCCCCGGACTTCGACGAGCGCGCGGCCGTCCTGTACGAACTGGGCTGCGCCTCCCTGCTCACAGAGCCCGCCAACACCGTCAACCACCTGCGCGCCGCCCTCGCGGAGCCCTTCGAGGACCCGGCACTGCGCCAGGGCATCGTCATCCGGCTGGCCCAGGTGCTCTCGCACAGCGACCGGCTCGCCGAGGCCTCGGAATGCCTCGCGCGCGAGATCCCGTACACCCAGGACGTACGCGGCCGGCTGCGCCTGCAGTCCGAGCAGTTCATGTGGGACGCCTTCAACGCCGCCGAGCCGGACTCCCCGGCGCGCTCACGGCGGCTCGCGAAGCTCGCGGACCGCCTCGGCGGGCGGGACCTCACCGAGCGGTACGTCATCGGCCTGCGCGCCTGGGACGCCTGCCTGCGCGGGGAGCCGGTCGACGTGGTGCTCCACCATGCCGGGCGGGTCCTGGAGACCGAGTTCAGCTGGGCGTACGCGGACCGGGGCTTCGAGGTCCCGGTGCTCGTCGCGATGGTGCACATGTACGCCGACCGGCCGGAGCGGGCCGAGGAGCTCTTCGAGGCCGGCACCGCCGAGTTCGAGCGGCAGGGCTGGCGCGGCGCTCACCTGTCCTTCGCCTACAGCCTGCGCGCCTACATCCGCTACCGCCGGGGGCGGCTGGCCGAGGCGGAGGAGCTGGCGCGGGCCGGACTGCGCCTCGCCGAGCGCGTCGGGCGGCGCACGCCCGTGCACTGGTACGCCATCGCGATCCTCGTCACCACGCTGCTGGCGCGCGGCCGGGCGGACGAGGCCTGGGAGCTGGTGCGCGAGCACGAGTACGGGGAGCCCTTCCCCGCGGCGGTCGTCTTCCCCGACTCCCAGACCGTCTACGCGGAACTGCTGCTGGCCCGCGGCCAGGCGAAGGCCGCGGCGGCGGAGCTGGAGGCCGTGGACCGGCGGCTGACCCCCCGGGGCATCCAGAACCCGTCCTGGTGCCCGTGGCGGCTCCACCTGGCCCGGGCGGTGGCCGCGGAGGACCCGGCGCGGGCGCGCGAGCTCTCCGAGGAGGCGGTACGCCGGGCCCGCGCCTTCGGAGCCGCGTCCGGCATCGGACAGGCCCTGCGGGTGGCCGCCGAGGTGGCTGCGCCGGGGGACCGGGCGGTCCTCCTGGGGGAGGCGGTGGAGGTCCTGTCGGCTTCGCCGGCGGCGTACGAGCTGGCGCTCGCGCTGGCCGCGCTGGGGGAGGAGCGGGGGGACGCCGAGACCCTGCGGCGTGCGGTGGTGGCGGCCCGCGCCTGCGGTGCGGACGGCCTGGTGGCCACCGCCACGGACGCGCTGCTCGCCCGCGGCGGCACCTCTCCGCGCCTCCCCGTCCCCGCCCCGGTGCCCGACTCCGGCCCGGCCCCGGTGCGCTGACCGGCTCGCCGGGGCGGGGACGGGCCCTGCGGGGCGAGGTCCCCTACCCAACCTTCGCCCGTTCCCCGGGGGCTCCGCCCCGGACCCCGCTCCTCACACGCCGGAGGGGCCGGATTTTCGCCGGCGTCGGCCACAGCCGGCCTCGCCGGCCTTTGAGGCGCGGTCCGGGGCGGAGCCCCAGGGGCGTCCGGGCGCAACCCGGGGAACGGCGGAAGGGCGCGACCGGGACTTCGCCCCGCGCAGCGGCAAGCGGGCGCCGCGGGGGCTTCGCCCCGTGCGGCGGGACGGCCGTCGCGGGGGCCGGCGGCCGGAGGGCCCGGGTCAGGGGGTGCGGGGCCGGGAAAGGCGGCGGGGCACGTACCATTGCGGCATGTCCTTCCTCCGCCGCCACCGCGCCGCCACACCCGCCGGCCCGGACTTCGACGTCCTGGCCATGGACCCGGGGGACTGGCCGGGCAATCTCGGGGCCGGGCTGCTGCCCGCGCCCGACGGCAGCTGCCAGGGTGTGTTCCTCCGCTACGACCTGTTCGGCGGACGCGGCCCCGCGATGATCATCGGAAACCTCCCCGAGGGATCCCCCGCGCGCGACCTCTCCGAGGGCCAGGTCCCCTTCGAGGTGGCCCAGCTCCTCGACGCCCTCGAGAACGACGAGGACGTCGAGGTCACCGGCGCCGAGGACTGCCCCGTCATGCAGGGCGACAACCTCCTCATCGTCCGGAAGATCAAGCTCTCCGAGAGCCGGATCAGCTGCGTGCAGTTCGACCGCAGTGACAACGTGCTGGTCACCATCGCGAGCTGGGACCGCCCGATCACGGACGACCTCTACGCGCTGCTGAAGCCGCTCCCGGCCGAGCTCTTCCAGCAGGGCTAGCCAGCAGGGCTAGCCGGCGGGGCCGGTCCGGTGGGGCCGGCCGGTCACGCGTCCGCGATGTCGTTGGCGGCCACGTAGCCGAACGTCATCGCGGGACCGATCGTCGACCCGGCTCCCGCGTAGCTGTGCCCCATCACGGCCGCACTCGCGTTGCCCGCCGCCCACAGTCCCCGGATCACGGATCCGTCCGCGCGCAGCGCGCGCGCCCGTGCGTCCGTGATGATGCCGCCCTTCGTGCCCAGGTCACCCGGCACGATCTTGAAGGCGTAGAACGGCGGCGCCCAGATCGGGGCGAGACAGGAGTTCGGCGTCACGCCCGGGTCGGTGTAGTAGTGGTCGTAAGCGGTGTCGCCCCGGTGGAAATCGGGGTCGGTGCCGTTCCACGCCTGCGCGTTGAACCGGTTGAGGGTGGAGCGCAGGGCGGCCGCGGGCACCCCGATCTGGTTGGCGAGCGCGTCCCAGGTCCACGCCTTCTTCGCCGCCCCCGCCTGGTACCAGGAATCGGGGAAGACGATCGTCGGCAGGATGTCCTTGAACAGGTACTTGTTGCGGTAGTTCTGATCCACGATCAGCCACGCCGGAATGTGCGAGCCGGTCGCACCCCGGTCCTTCTCGTACATCACGTGCACCACATCGCTGTACGGGGCGGCCTCGTTGACGAAGCGGGCACCCTTCGCGTTGACCATCAGGCCCCCGGGCAGCGTCCGTTCCGCCAGGCAGAAGTACGGCTCGGCGGGGAGCGGGATCGACGGGCCCCACCAGGCGTCTTCCATCAACGCCAGCGCCGCGCCCGCCCGTTGGCCCGCCCGGATCCCGTCGCCCGTGTTCTCCTTCGCGCCGACCGACCACTGGGTGCCGATCGGCTGCTGCTGGTACTGGGCCCGCATCTCGGCGTTGTGCTCGAAGCCGCCCGAACCGATGACCACACCCTTGCGGGCTCGCACCACGCCCCGTACGCCCGCCTTCTCCACCACGACGCCCGTGACCGCGCCGGCCTCCTGGACCAGGTCCACGAGCGGGCTGTTCAGCCAGACCGGAACCCCGGCCTGGAGCAGGCCCGCCCGCAGGCCCGTCGCCAGGGCCTGGCCCATCGTCAGCGGCTTCTGCCCGCACAGCGCGGCCGCGGTGCCGCGCGCCAGGCATTCGGTGGACACCGCGAGCCCCTTGGCGCTCACGGCGGCGAGGTTGAGCCACTTGTAGTCCTGGCTGAACACCACCATGCCGGCCGGCACGGGCATGTACGCCGGGTTCAGGTGGGCCAGTTCGGCGCCGAGGATGTTCCCGTCGATCTGGTCCGGCTCGATGGAGCGGCCGTTCGGGAGCCCGCCGGGGAGGTTCGGGTAGTAGTCGCTGTAGCCGTCCATGAAGCGGAAGCGCAGCGGACTGTTGGCCATCACGAAGTCCAGCATCCGGGGGCCGTTGGCGAGGAAGGCCGCCTGCCGGTCCGGGGAGGAGCCGTTGCCGACCACGGCGGACAGGTACTGCGCCGCCTTCGCCGGGGTGTCCGGGACGCCCGCGCCCAGGATCACCGAGTTGTTGGGGAGCCATATCCCGGCACCGGACCGGGCGGCCGAGCCGCCGAAGGTCGGGGCCTTCTCGATCACGAGGACGCTCAGGCCCCGCTTGGCCGCGGTGAGCGCGGCGGTCATTCCGGAGGCCCCGGAGCCGACCACGACGACGTCGTACTCGCCGAGCGAGGGCTCACCGGCCGCGTGGGCGGCGGCGGTCGGCAGCAGGGCCGCGGCCAGTACGCCCGCCCCCGCCCCGGCCATGACCGTCCGGCGGGAGGGGAGGGCGGAACTCGGGTCGGGGCTCGGGTCGGGACTCGCATCGGAACTCGGTACGGAACTCGCTGCGGAGGCGGTTCTCGCGGTCATGGGCAGGCTCCAGCGGAGAGGGGGTGAGGGGACGGATCCAGCATTCTGATGCTGAGTCAGAAAAGGTGTTCGGGGGATCATGTGAAGTCAAGGCATACGCGCCGGTCGCACTCCGGGCCCGGACGCACGAAAGCCCGTGCCGCACACACCGGGTGTGTGCGGCACGGGCTTTCGTGGGCGGCCGCGCGGTGCGCGGCTCGGGTCAGCGCGTGCCCACCGCCGCACGGACCGCCCTGCGGGCCATGCCCGCGTCGTCGTGCAGGCGGCGCAGCAGCAGGCGCTGCTCCTCGCCCGAGGACAGGGAACCGGCCTGCGGCGCCTGGGTCGGCGTGGCCGCCAGCATCGAGCGCTGCACGGCCGTCTCCGACATCCGGATCTCCCGGGTGAGCACCAGCATCAGGTTGACCAGGAACGCGTCCCGCGCGGCCGGTCCGGCCGCCTGCGCCAGGCGGCTGATCTGGGCCCGGGCGGCCGGGGCGTCGCCCAGTACCGTCCACAGGGTGGCCAGGTCGTAGCCCGGCCGGTACCAGCCCGCGTGCTCCCAGTCGAGGAGCACCGGACCCGTCGGGGACAGCAACAGGTTCGACAGCAGCGCGTCGCCGTGGTTGAACTGCCATGGGTTGCCCGACATCTTCACGCCGTGCAGCAGCTTCTGCAGATCGCCGAAGTCACGGTCGGTCAGCAGGCCGAGCTGGTAGTCCCGGGCGATCCGCCGGTCGTAGTCCAGCGGCCGCCCGAACAACTCGTCGGCGGGCTGCCAGCCGTTCACCTGGCGCACCGCGCCGAGCGCGGCCCGCAGGTCGGCCCGCGGCGGGGCCTCCACCGGATGCCGCTGGAGCGCGGCGACCCGGCCGGCCATCCGCTCGATGATCAGTACGCAGTTCTCCGGATCGGCGGCGATCAGCCGCGGCACCCGGACCTGCGGGCGGTGCCGGACGAACGTCCGGTACGTCGCTATTTCGTGCCGGTACCGCTCGCGCCACTCGGGCGAGTGATCCAGTAAAACCTTCGCTACGGCCGTCATCCGTCCGGTGGTTCCCACCAGCAGGACCGAACGGCCGCTGCGGCGCAGTACCTGGACGGGCGCGAACTCCGGACAGATGCGCTGGACGGAGGCGAGTGCGGTGCGCAACTGCGCGCCCTGCGGACCCGACAGGTCGATTCTTCCGCTGAGCGGCTGCGATCCCATACCCGGCATCCGCCGTGCCCGTACGGCGCCCTGCGCCGAGGCCGCGGGGCGGCCGGGTTCGAGGTAGGGGCCGCCGCCCGCGGGGAGCGTGCGGTGCGGCCGGACCGGGGCGGACACGGAGGACGTGGCTGCGTACATGGCGTTACGGATCCCTTCGTGCGCCGACGAGTTGCATACGCCGCCCCGCCGGATCCCGTGCATCACCCTGGGGAGTTCCGCCGGTGACCGGGTCGGGGAGGCGCATTCCTACCTGACACCCCGGCGTGGGTGGCGGACCACATTGCGTGCCCTGGCGAACCCTGGCGAATAGTCGCTCGGCATCTGACGGGGGGTTACTGTCAACTCAGCCGAGAACCTGGGGGCTTGACGTGAGCAAAGGTCCAAACACCCGTCTGAACGACCTGTTCGGCCTGGCCGGCTGGTCCAAGGGCGAACTGGCGAGGATGGTCAACCGGCAGGCGGCCTCGATGGGCCACCACCAGCTGGCCACCGACACCTCGCGGGTGCGGCGCTGGATCGACATGGGGGAGACCCCGCGCGAACCGGTGCCCACGGTACTGGCAGCACTGTTCACCGAGCGGCTCGGTCGTGTCGTGACCATCGAGGACCTCGGGTTCGTACGACAACGGCGCACCGCCAAACAGCAACCGGACGGGGAGCAGGAGAACCCCGACGGAATGCCCTGGGCGCCCGAACGCACAGCCGCGGTCCTCACCGAATTCACGGGAATGGACCTCATGCTCAACCGTCGCGGTCTGATGAGCGCGGGTGCCGCGCTCACCGCCGGCTCAGCCCTCAGCAACGCCATGCACGACTGGCTCCACACCGACCCCGCCCGCGCGAAGGACGTACAGCGCCACGGCGACGGCTTCCAGGCCGACTCCGCGGGCTACGACCGCTACGAGGCGGCGCCCATCGGCTCCCAGGAGATCGAGGCGCTGGAGCGTTCGGTGGAGGTCTTCCGCGCCTGGGACGCCTCCAGAGGCGGCGGCCTCCAGCGCAAGGCCGTGGTCGGGCAGCTCAACGAGGTGGGCGGCATGCTCGCGTACCACCACCCCGACCACCTCCAGCGCAGGCTGTGGGGGGTGGCGGCCAACCTGGCGGTCCTGGCGGGCTGGATGTCCCACGACGTGGGCCTGGAGCCCACCGCGCAGAAGTACTTCGTCATCGCCGCGCACGCGGCCCGCGAGGGCGGCGACCGGCCGCGCGCGGGGGAGGCGCTGTCCCGCGCGGCCCGTCAGATGGTCCACCTGGGCAAGCCCAACGAGGCGCTCGACCTGATGAAGCTGGCACAGTCCGGCTCCGGCGAGCAGACCCTGCCGCGGACCCGCGCCATGCTGCACACCATCGAGGCCTGGGCGCAGGCCGCCCTCGGCAAGGGGCAGGCCATGCGCCGCACCCTGGGCGAGGCCGAGGACCTGTTCGTGTCCACCTCGGGCGACGTGCCGCCGCCGTCATGGATGCAGCACTTCGACGAGGCCGATCTGCACGGTATGCAGGCGCTGGCCTTCCGCACCCTCGCCGACCACGACCCCTCGGCGGCGACCATCGCGCAACAGCACGCGCAGGAGGCCCTGCGGCTGCGGGCCGACGGCCACCAGCGCTCGAAGATCTTCGACTACATCTCGATGGCCTCCGCCTGCTTCATCGCCGACGACCCGGAACAGGCCGACCGCTACGCCCGGCTGGCACTGGTCTCGATGAACGAGACCTCCTCGCACCGGACATGGGACCGGTTGCGCGAGATGTACCGGCTGACGGGGCACTACTCCGGATTCGCCGGCATCGAGGAGCTCCGCGAGGAGATCAAGCTGGCCCTCCCGAACAGCCCCGTGGCGCGGTCGGTCTGAGAACGGTGACCGACGGCCCGAACAAGACGAGAGAGGTCCCACGACGAGAAGGGCCGCGCCTTCCGGCGCGGCCCTGAATCCCGCGAAGCGTACGCGACCCGCTGCCCGCTACGAGCCGATCCGGGCCACCAGCACGCAGGCGTCGTCCTCGCGCTCACCCTCGCCGAACTCCCCGATCACCAGGCGCACACAGTCCTGGGCCGACCGGGCGGCGGAGAAGTGCGGTGCCAGCGCCAGCAGCCGTTCGGTTCCGTCGGCCTTGCTGAATTCGATGCTGCGCGGAGTCAGTCCGTCGGTGTGCAGGACGAGGACGTCGCCCACCTCCAGGCGCTCCTCGGCCTGGCCGTACGCGGCTCCGGAGGTCGCTCCCAGCAGGACGCCCTCGGGCGGCAGCAGGGAACGGCCCTGGCCGCGCCGGAACAGCAGCGGGGCGGGGTGGCCGGCCTGCGCCCAGGACAGCACCCGGCGCGCGGGATCGTAGCGGCAGCACACCGCGGATCCCAGCGCGGGCTGGACGGAGGTTTCCAGCAGTTGGTTCAGCCAGCCCATCAGCGGGCCCGGCTCGATGCCCGCCATCGCCATCCCGCGCAGGGCGCCGAGCATCATCGCCATGCCGGAGGTGGCGGTCACCCCGTGACCGGTGAGGTCACCGACCGTCAGCATCGACTGGCCGCCGGGGAGTTCGAGAGCGTCGTACCAATCGCCGCCGATCAGCGCGCTGGTCGCGGAGGGCAGGTAGTGCGCCGCGACGTCCAGTGCCCTGGTGTTGTCGTGCGGGAACCGCAGGGAGCCGCGCCACGGGGGGAGCACGGCTTCCTGCAGCTCGACCGCCAGCCGGCGCTCGGTCTGCGCGATCTCCTGCCGGCGCTGCAGCGAGTCTCGGGACTCGCGCACCGCCCGCTGGCTCCGGCGCAGTTCACTCACGTCCCGCAGCACGGCCCACATGGAGGCCGTGCAGCCGTCGGAGTCGAGTACCGGCTCGCCCCTCATGTGCAGCGTCCGGACCCGGCCGTCGGCCCGGACGATGCGGAACTCGCCGTCGATCGGCCTGCCGTCCACCAGACAGGCCGTCACCATCGCGGTCAGCAGCGGCTGGTCCTCGGCGAACAGGGTGGATCCCAGTTCGTCGAGGGGCAGTGCGCCGGCCTCGGGGGAGCGGCCGAAGATCTGGAAGAGTTCGTCGGACCAACTGACCTCGTCGGTCAGCAGGTTCCACTCGGCACTGCCGACCCTGGTCTGCTGTGCCTCGGCGCCCGTCTCGGGGGCGGCCTGCGGCAGCGCGGCGAACTCGGCGGAGGTGGGCGGCAGTCCCTCTTTGAGCTGACCGAGGTGGGCGCGGAGGTCGTCGAGGTGGTGGACGGCGAGATCGCACAGCGCGCGCTGCCAGCGGCCCTGGGCGTCGTCGTCGACCACGGTGTCGCGGCGGACCGCGTCGACTTCTCCCCGCAGCTGTCGGGTCTGAGAGATCAGCGCGTCCACCGACCCTGGCTCGGGGGGTTGCGCGGGGCGGTCCGCGTACAAGTGGGACGGCATCTGAACTCCGATACAGGCGCGGCACGGCCAAGTCTGAGGAGGGACCGGTTCTGAAGGAAGGGCCGTTAAGGACTGTTGCACAGCCGACGACGGCCTGTAAGGCGTTTGGCAACATCTGAGGAGGACTTGCACCAGGCATATGCCTGAGGCCTTCAGGCCCTCCTGGAGTGTGCGAACGAATCCGGTCAGCCGGTGCCGGCGGGCCGCTGTGGCAACCCCGCAGGCCCTTGCCCGTACCGGGTCCTCGCAGGGCGATCCGTTCCGGGTGGATCCCGCCGGAGTGCGTCGTGGGCGGCCTCCGGCAGCTCCGTCCCGCTCCGCCCGCCGTCCGCCGGCCGTCCACCCGCTCCGCCCGCCCGCGTCGTCCAACCGCGGCCGGAAAGCGGCCTGTCGGACGGCGGTGATCGATCGTACGGCCGAGGTGTACGAGGCCGGCGCCCCGCCGAACCGGCGAAGGACACGCGGGACCCGGATCAACACGGTGATGCGGGCGCCCCCCGAACGAAGGACCCCGCGCCGTCCGCGATGTCGTCCAGGAGGTGATCCGGACTTCCCCACGAACCCCGGAATGGCTACTCTACGTGCCGGTAATGAGCCGGGGAGGCTCGCTGGGACAGGCCGCGCAGGGTTGGGGACACAACGACATGACCGGGCACAGCCACGCGCCGACCGACGGGAACGGCCCCGCGCCGACTGATGGGCACGGGCTCGCACCGGGCGACGGGAACGGCTCCGCACCGAGCGACGGGAACGGCTTCGCCTCGAGCGACGGGAACGGCCCCGCCCGCGGGCAGAGCCGACGGTCCTTCCTCACCTATCTGATCGCCGCCCCGACCCTCGCCCTCGTCACCCGCGCCGGCGCCGACCTCCTCGCCCCGCAGCCCGCGCACGCCGTGATCCCGACCCTGCCCGCCCCCGCCGACCTGGTGGACCTCGGCGACCTGTTCATCCTGGCCGGCGCCCCCACCTCCGCCCTGCTCGCGCTCGTCGTGGAGGCCGACGGAACCGTCCGCTTCCGGCTGCCGCGCGAGGAGGTCGGCCAGGGGCTCACCACCGCCGTGGCCATGCTCGTCGCCGAGGAACTGGACGCCCCGCTGGCCGCCGTACGGGTCGAACTGGACGACGCACGACCCGAGCTGCTCTTCAATCAGCTCACCGGATCCTCCAACTCCATCCGCTCCCTCTACGGCCCGGTCCGCCAGTGCGCCGCCACCGCCCGGGCCCGGCTGGTCGCGGCCGCCGCCGTGCGCTGGAGCCTCCCGGTATCCACCTTGACCACGGCCGCCGGCGCCGTCCGCGCCCCCGACGGCCGCACCGCGGACTACGGCTCCCTCGCCGCGGCAGCCGCCGACCCCGCGCTGATCGTCCTCGGGGCCACCCCCAAGCCGGCGGCGAAGCACGCCCTGGTCGGCAGGCCCACCAGCCGGATCGACGCCCGCGCCATGGTCACCGGGGCCCAGCGCTACACCCTGGACCTGGACGTGCCCGGGGCCAAGCCCTGCGTGGTCCGCCGCCCGCCGACGCTCGGCGGCGGCGTCCGCTCCGTCGCCAACCTCGCCGCCGTCCGGGCCATGCCGGGCGTTCTGCACGTGGTCACCATCGCCACCGGGGTCGCGGTCGTCGCCGAGACCTTCGGCCAGGCCCTCGACGCCAAGGCCGCCCTCCAGGTCACCTGGGGCCCGGGCCCGGCCGACCAGCTCTCGGACGCGGCCGTACGGACGAAGCTGCGCGCCGCCACCCCGCCGCTGCTCGTGCCGCCGCTGCTCACCGCGCACGTGGACGCGGAGTTCGACTTCGCCTTCGTCAGCCACGCCCCGATGGAGACCAACTCGGCCGTCGCCGATGTCCGGGACGACCGCGCCGAGATCTGGTCCGGGCTCAAATCGCCGATCGTGGCCCGCGAGACGATCGCCGCCGACCTCGGCCTGCCCCTCGACAAGGTCACCGTCCACGTGGTGCAGGCGGGCGGCTCCTTCGGCCGCCGGCTGTTCTTCGACGCGGCCCTGGAAGCGGCCCGGATCTCCAAGGCCTGCCGCCGCCCGGTCCGGCTGATGTGGACCCGGGTGGACGACACCCGGCACGGCCGGATGCGCCCGGCCACCCACCACAAGATCCGGGCCACCCACGCGCTGGGCGAGGTGCTCAGCTTCGAACACCGGGTCGCCGCCGCGGAGACCGACTTCCGGCACGGGCTCGGCGAGATCATCACCGCGACCGCCGCCAGTCTCCCGCTCGGCATCGGCAACGCCACCCTCGCCCAGACCCTCTTCCTCACCAC
Source organism: Streptomyces sp. NPDC002886 (assembly GCF_042888445.1). Taxonomy (NCBI): domain Bacteria; kingdom Bacillati; phylum Actinomycetota; class Actinomycetes; order Kitasatosporales; family Streptomycetaceae; genus Streptomyces; species Streptomyces sp. NPDC002886. Next base: position 602,246 of record NZ_JBIAPV010000004.1, on the reverse strand, counting down.
GATCAAGTCCCCGTACCACTTCGGGCTCACCACGCAGGCGCTCACCGAGGTCCCGACCGGCGTTCCCACCGGGTCCTGGCGCTCGGTGTACTCGGCGAACACCCGCGGGGCCGAGGAGATCGTGGTGGACGAGCTGGCCGCCGCGACCGGCCGGGACCCGTACCAGTTCCGCCGCACCTTCCTGAAGACGGCCGCCCAGCGCGCCGTCCTCGACAAGGCGGCCACCGAAGGGGGCTGGGGCCGGGCGATGCCGGCCGGGTGCGCCCAGGGCATCGCCTTCCACGAGGAGTACAAGTCCCGGACGGCCTGCCTGGTCGAGATCGACACCAGGGACCCGGAACACATCCGCGTCACCAAGGCGGTCATCGCCGTCGACGTGGGCCTGCCCGTCAACCCGCGCGGTCTGGAGGCCCAGATGATCGGCGGCCTGACCGACGCGATCTCCACCACGCTCAAGGCCGGCCTGCACCTGGACAAGGGGCTCCCGCTGGAAGGCAGTTACAGCCAGTTCCACTGGGCGCGGCAGCGCGACACCCCGAAGGACGTACGCGTCTTCGTGCTCCCGGCGACCGGAACCGAGCCCGGCGGGGCCGGCGAGCTGGGCCTGCCCGCCGCCGTGGGCGCCATCGCCAACGCCTACGCCCGGGCCACCGGCACCAAGCCGCGCAGTTTCCCCCTCGACTTCGACGTCGACTTCACCCCGTACCCGCGCTAGTCAGCCAGGAGCCGAGCCGTGCCCTCGCACACCTTCACCGTCAACGGGCAGAGCGTCACCGTGGACGCCCCCGACGATCTGCCCCTGCTGTGGGTGCTCCGCGACATGCTGAACGTGCGCGGCCCCAAATACGGCTGCGGAGTGGACGTCTGCAAGGCCTGCACCAGTCACCTCGACGGGGTGGACGTCCGCCCGTGCGTGGTGCCGGTCTCCGCGTGCGCGGGGAAGAGGGTGACCACCATCGAGGGGCTGGCGGACGGCGAGGACCTGCACCCGGTGCAGGAGGCCTGGCTCGAACAGGACGTCGCCCAGTGCGGCTTCTGCCAGCCCGGTCAGATCATGGCGGCCGTCGCCCTGCTGCAGCGGACCGGCACCCCCACGGACGAGGACATCGACGCGATCGCCAACATCTGCCGCTGTGGCACGTACTTCCGGATCCGGGAGGCCATCCACAGCGCGGCGGCGAAGATGGCGGCGCCGAAGACGGCGGCGCCGAAGATCTAGGCGGTTCACCCCATGACACAGGGTTGATATGGGACGAATCGACACGGTTTTGGCTGATCATGCCTGAATGAGGCGTATCAATGCGAAACGTGTGCTGGTCGGCGAACCGCTCGACACCGCGCGTCTGGGCGAGACCCTGCTGCCCAAACGGCTCGCGCTCCCGATCTTCTGCAGCGACCCGCTCTCCTCCGTGGCGTACGCCACCGAGGAGATCCTGCTGATCCTCGCCCTCGGCGGGGTCGCGCTGCTCCACCTCGCCTGGTACGCGGCCGCCGCCATCGTGTTCCTGCTCGTGGTCGTCGTCGCCTCCTACCGGCAGACCTGTTACGCCTACCCGGGCGGCGGCGGCGCCTACATCGTCAGCTCCAAGAACCTCGGCCAGACCGCCGCCCTCACCGCCGCGAGCGCCCTGCTCGTCGACTACGTCATGACCGTCGCCGTCTCCGTGGTCTCCGGCGTCGCCGCCATCACCTCCGCCATCCCCTCCCTCTCCGACCACGAAGTCCCCCTGTCGGTGGGTTTCGTGGTGCTGCTGACCCTCATGAACCTGCGCGGGGTACGGGAATCCGGCCGGGTCTTCGCCGTCCCCACCTACGGCTTCGTCCTCGTCATCTACCTGATGTTCGCGGTGGCCGCCTACCGGCTCGCGACCGGCGACGCGATCCGCGCCGAATCCGCTGACCTGCCGATCACCGCCGAGGGCAACTACGCCGGTCTCGCGGTGGTGCTCCTCGCCCTGCGGGCCTTCGCCTCCGGCTGTACCGCGCTCACGGGCGTCGAGGCCATCAGCAACGGCGTCCCCGCCTTCCAGAAGCCGAAGAGCAAGAACGCGGCGACCACCCTCGCCGCCATGGGCGTGCTCGCCGTCACCATGTTCGCCGGGATCACCGTCCTCGCCATGAGCTACAAGGTGCACGTGGCCGCGGACCCGACCGAGCTGGGCCTGGCCCCCGGAACCCCGATGTCCACCGCGCTCGCCCAGATCGGCCGGGCCACCTTCGGCAGCTGGCACTTCATGTTCTACCTGCTGCAGGCCGTCACGGCCGGCGTGCTGATCCTCGCCGCCAACACGGCCTTCAACGGGTTCCCGATGCTCGCCTCGATCCTCGCCAAGGACCGGTACGTGCCCCGCCAGCTCTTCAACCGCGGCGACCGGCTCGTCTACTCCAACGGCGTCGTCCTGCTGGCCCTCGCCGCCATCGGCCTGATCGTCGCCTTCGACGCCCAGCTGACCCGCCTCATCCAGCTCTACATCATCGGCGTCTTCGTCTCCTTCACCCTCTCCCAGGCGGGCATGGTCCGGCACTGGCAGCAGGAGCTCGCCTCCCCGGAGACCCGCAAGGAGGAGCGGATCCACATCCACCGCCGGCTCGCCATCAACGCGGTCGGCGCCACCATGACCTTCGTGGTCCTGGTCATCGTCCTGATCACCAAGTTCACCCACGGGGCCTGGCTCGTCGTCATCGCGATGCCGCTGCTCTTCATCGGCATGAAGGGCGTACGCCGCCACTACGACACCGTGGCCCGCGAACTCGCCGTCGCCCCCGGGGTCAAACCCCGCAAGCCCGCCCGCCACCACGTCGTCGTCCTCGTCGCGTCCGTGCACGCCCCCACGCTCAAGGCCCTCGGCTTCGCCATGGGGCTGCGCCCCGACACCCTGACGGCCGTCTCGGTGGCCGCCGACGAGGAGAGCGCGAACCGGCTGCGCGCGGACTGGGCGGACCACGACCCGGGCATCCCGCTCAAGGTGCTGCACTCCCCGTACCGCGAGGTGGTCGGACCCGTGCTGGCCTACGTACAGGAGCAGGCGGCCGCCGAGGGCACGGACATGCTCTCCGTGGTCATCCCGGAGTACGTGGTCGGGCACTGGTGGGAGCAGCCCCTGCACAACCAGAACGCGCTGCGGCTCAAGGCGCGCCTGCTGTTCACGCCCGGGGTCGCGGTGATCGACGTGCCGTACCTGCTGGAGTCCGCGAGGTCGGAGGCGAAGGGGGAGCGTCAGGAGGGGGCGGGGACCCGGCCGGGCGCTGGGTGACCGCCGTGTGGGCCAGCGCCAGTTCCACGACGTGGGCGGGATCGGCCAGCGAGCGGCCGGTGAGCTGCTCCAGGCGGCGCAGCCGGTTCGAGACGGTGTTGCGGTGGCAGTACAGCCGCTGGGCGGCGTACGTGGTCGAACCCCGGCAGAGCAGCCAGGTGCCCAGGGTGGTCAGCAGCACCCTGCGGTCCTCCGGGGCCAGCGCCAGGACCGGACCCAGCACCACCTGACGCAGCCGGCCCGCGAGCTCGGGCTCGGCCGCGACCAGCGCCGCCGGCAGCCGCTCGTCCAGCAGGGCGGTGTGCGGGCCGTCGGCTCCCGGCGCCGCGCGCAGCGCGAGGACGGCCAGCCGGCGGGCCCCGGCCAGCTCGCCCGGAGTCTCCACCACCGGGCTCACCCCGGCCCGTAAGCCGAGGGGCGCGAGCAGATCGGTCACGGAGGCGAGCGGCAGCCGGCCCAGGTCCACCAGGCCGGTCTCCCCGTCGGCCCGGATCCGCCACAGCACGCGCGGGGCGCCCCCGGCCGCGACCGTCCCCGCGCCGTCCCCGGAGTCGAGGACCACCACGGCGAAGCGGCCGCGCTCCGGCAGCCCGAGCCGCCGCGCCGACTCGGCGGACCGGCCCGCGGGACCGCCGCCGTCGAACAGGGCGTCGAGCAGGGCCCCCCGCAGCTCCCGCTCGCGGTCGCCGCGCACCGCGTCGGCCCGGCGGTAGGACTCGGCCGTCGCGTCCGCCATCCGGTCGACCACGTCCCACAGTGCGGGCGCCCCGGGCAGCAGCCGGGGCAGCGCCGCCCGGTCGTGGGCGGCGACGGCCTCGGTCAGGACCTGCCACAGCAGCCGGCCGGTGAGCCGGTGGACACGCAGCAGGGAGTCCAGGGGCAGCCCCTGCCGGGCGCGGAGCTCCCCGTCGGCGCGGGCCTCGGCAAGCTCGAGCGGCAGGCCGCGGGCCTCGCGGAGCAGGCCGTCGACGGCCTGGCGGAGCAGGTGGTGGACCCGCTCGCGCAGTGCGGCCCGGCCCAGCAGGGCGACGTAGACGGCGCAGGCCGGGTCCCCGTCCGGCGCCCGGTCGGCGAGCCGCTCGGCCGCCACGGCGATCCGGCGGTCCAGGTCCTCGCGTATCTCCCCGATGATCCGCTCCATGACGGGCAGGGTGGCACGTCGCGGGGGGTGCTGGGGAGGGCCTCGACGAGGCGGTGTCCGCTAGCGTGTCCGAAGCACTGCGCGTGCAGTGCATATGCGGCGGTCATACCGGCAGCCACGTCCACACCGTCAGGGATCCACCCATGCGCCAGAATCCCGAGCGCCGCGCCGCGCTGCTCGACGCCGCCATCGAAGTCCTCGCCCGCGAGGGCTCGCGGGGGCTGACCCTGCGCGCGGTGGACACGGAGGCCGGGGTTCCGACCGGCACCTCCTCCAACTACTTCGCGAACCGCGCCCAGCTCCTGGTGCAGATCCTGCACCGCACCCGCGAGCGGCTGACCCCCGACCCGGCGGACCTGACGGGCCCGTTCGACACGAAGGTGCTGCTGCGCCGGCTCCTGGAGCGCATGCGCCGCGAGCGCAGCGTCCACACCGCGATGCTGGAACTGCGGCTGGAGGCCACCCGGCGACCCGAACTCCAGGAGGTGCTGGCCGGGTTCCAGGGCGCCGAACTGGAGGCGAACATCGCCTGGCACCTGGAGGCGGGACTGCCGGGGGACCGGCAGGGCGTGGTCCTGATCTACCTGGCCATGCTCGGGCTGATCGTGGACGACCTGACCGTGCCGGGGCTGCTGGACCCCCACGCGGTGGAAGGGCTCATCGACACGATGGTCGAACGCCTCCTCCCGGAGGGCCCCGCCGACTGACTATCGTGCCGGTAGGACTGCTTCCGGCAGGACCGTCACAACGGGCGGAACCGGCGGGACAGGTACGACCGGCTCGCATCGCGGAGATCGCGGGAGGGGACCGTGGCAATGGCGGACACGACGGGGCGGGCAACGGGCGAAAGCGCCCGCGGCCCGGGCGGCGGCATCCAGTGGCTGGCGGGCTGGAGCGCCTGGTACGTCGGCCTCACCTTCGCCCGGGGCATCGGCCCCGAGGAACTGGCCGTGCGGCTCGGCGCCCTGCCGGACCTGCGCCCCGGGCCGCTCGGGGCCATCGACGCGTGGAGCATGGTCACCGAGACCCTGGACGGCGACGGCGTGGCCCGGGTCGGGAGCTGGGGCGGCTGGTCCTTCGCCGTGGAGCACGGAGTGCCCGCCGGGGCGCACCGCCTCGCGGAGGTCTCCGGCTCCGGGGTCGAGGCCGTGTACCTCGACCCGCAGCCCGATCACCCGCCCAAGCAGTTCGCGTACGCCCGGGACGGCGAGCTGGTCTGCTGTTTCGGCATCGGCGAGGAGCACTGGCGCGGCGGCCACCGGCCCGATTTCCTCCTGCCGGAGCTGGTCGAGGCCAAGATCCTCACCCCGGACGGCTGCTACGCCCGCCCCGAGGACGAACCGCACGAGGAGCGCGACCGCCTCACCCTCGCCGTACTGGAACACCGCTTCGCGCTGTCCCTGCCCCGCCGCCTCGTCGAGGAGACCCCCCTCCCGGCCTTCGTGACCTGCACGCAGTAGGCCGTCGGCTCAGCCGGCGTGGTCCCGGATCACCCGGCGGGCCGGCACGGCGCGGGCCGGAGCCGGCTCGGCGGGTGCGTGTCGTCGACGCTGTGCCCGCGCCGGGCCGAGACCCTGCGCAGCCGCCCGGGCCGTCAGGGCGTTCAGGAACCAGTCGACGATGCTGCCGTGGTTCACCGAGCCCAGGACGGAGTGCCATTCGGCGAGGGACCGCAGGGCGCCGTGCATCAGGAACGAGGAGCGGACGTCGCCGTTCGCGCCCCGCCCGATCTCCTCCGCCGGCTGCTCCCCGTGGCGCCCGGCCAGCCGTGATCCGCGGTCCGCGAAGAATGGAGGGGTCCGTTCAGGCCACTGCGGCCGCCTGGGGATGGCCGGTTTTGGTCGGGAGGGTGCGTCTTGTGACACTACGGGGGTGAACGCGACCGAGTTGTTCCATCAGACGCTGCGCGAGCGGATCGCCCCGGCACTGCGCGACGCGGGTTTCACCGGAACGGGGCTGGAGTACCGGCTCCGCGCCGCCGAGCCCGACCACGCACTGCTCGGCTTCCAGCGGAGCGCTTCGTCCGGGCCCGCCGAATGCAGGTTCACCATCAACCTGCGCGCGGTCCCGTACGAGGAACACGAGGCCCTGCGGCGGCTGCGGCCGGCCCTCGGGACCCGGCTCAGCGCCAACCGGATCGGCCCCGTCGGCTGGCACGCCCGGATCGGACGCCTCCTCGGCCATCCGCACGACCACTGGTGGACCATCACCGACGAGCGCACCGCCGCCCGTGTCGCGGACGAGGTCACGGACGTGGTGCTGCGCCACGCCGTCCCCGCCCTGTGGGGCGAGGTGACCGACCGGCCGCCGCTGCCGGGGCCCGTGGTGGATCCGGTGCCCGACTGTCTGGACCCGGTGTGCCTGCGGGTGGACAGCGGTCCGTTCCCCGTCGCGAGCGGGGTGGCCCCCCTGCCCGTGGACCTGGAGGGCGCCCTCGTCCTGGAGACGGGCGAACGGCGCCGGGCCTCGCCCTTCCTCACCGTCCACGACGAGCTGACCGACACGGAAGCCCGGATCGTCATCGACGCGCCCTGGCGGCTGGAGCAGCCGCTCTTCGGCTCGGTCCGGGTCGGCATCGCCGCCGACGGCGACGTCCGGGTCTCCGCCAGCCCCGGCAGCATGCTCCCCGGCCATCCGCTGGCGCTCCTCGGCGAACTGGCCCTGTGCCGGATCAACACGGCCGAGGTCACCGGCAACGGCTCCCTGCGGCTCACCTTCGAGCAGGGCTCCCCGCGCGAGGCCTGCCTCACCGTCTCCGGCGCGCCGCACGCGCTGACGGTCGGCGAGCCCTGGCACATCGAGGGATGGACACCGGCCCGCATCTGATCCGGCCCGGCGCCGTGGGCGTCAGCCGCCGAGCTGCCGCGCCAAGTGCCGGATCATCGACTCGGTCGCCACGCGGCCGGCGCGGGCACGGTGAAGGGCTCCGCGGCCGAAGCGAAGGTGGCGACCCGCAACTGGCCCTCCCGCAGCCCCGCGATATCGCGCAGCGCCTCCTCCGCGGCCTCGATCTCGGTGAGCACGCGGGTGGCGTGGGATACCAGGGTGTGCCCGCGGGGGTCAGGCGTACGCTCCGACCGGAGCGCTCCAGCAACGGACAACCGGCCCGGCGTTCGAGCGCGGACAGCTGCTGGGAAGCGGCGGAGGCGGTGACATCGGCGCGCAGTGCGGCACCCGCGATGGTGCCCGTGCGTGCGACGTCCACGAGGAGCTTCGGGTTCCGGGGGGCGAGGCTTAGTTGATCTTATGCTCAGGTTTACGCGCGTCCGCTGGTTTTGAGGCCGGTGAGCGACTTTGATGGGTTTGCCAGGCCTCGTACCGGAGCAGGGGGGACCACTCATGGGTACCGAACACAGCCCGAAGGGCAGCGCGGAGACCGCCGCCAAGGCGGACGGCACGGACAGCGGCAGCCCCACCACCACCGCTCCCACCCTCATCGGTTCCGTACAGCGGGCGTTGCGGCTCGTGGAAGCGATGTACACGGAGGGCGGGGCGACCGCCAAGCGGCTCGCCCGGCTCACCGGAATCCCGTTGCCCACCGTGTACCACCTGCTGCGCACCCTCAGCCACGAGGGCTACGTACAGCGCGAGGGCGGATCCTTCCGGCTCTCGGACGATCTGCCGCTCGCCTCGTGACGGCGGTCCGCGCGCGGGCGGTTCGGGGCGCGTGTTCGAAGTTAGTGATCAAAATGTGTGGGGTTCCGGCCAAGCTGTCACGTGCCATCGCGCATGTTCCAGCGGAAAATGCCAGAACGCCCTTCCACAGTGTGGAACTTGAGTAAGTTCCCTTCTGTCGCGCCGTAGCCCGTGCACCACGCACGGTCCGGCCGGGAGGGGAGCCCGCGTGCCCGGGATCGACGAATGCCTGCTCGAAGCCATGGCCCTGCCTGGTGCCAGGGGGGCCGCGCTGGTCGACTGGAGCAGCGGACTGGCCCTCGGCACCGCCGGGGAATCACCGGTGGGGGACCACGAGACCACCGCTGCCGAGACCGCCGAACTGGCCCGGGCGGCCGCCGAGTACGAGTCCTTCGCCCCGGAGGGGACCGAGGCGCCGGACGGCGCCGGGCCGCCCGTGGAGGACCTGATCGTCACCACCCGGACCGGCTACCACGTGCTCCGCTTCGTCGAGACCAGCTTCGACAGCAGCGTGTTCCTGCACCTGTGGCTCGACCGGACCGACGGGAACCTCGCCCTGGCCCGGCACAGACTCCGGGCCCTGGCCGAGGAGCTGGTGCTGAAATGACCGCCGTCGCCACGGTCGCCGTCTCCCCACTGCTCACGCGGCTCGCCGCCGAGCGCGCGACCGGCGCCCTGTTCCGCGAGCGCGGCACGCTCTTCCTGGAAGACGGCCGCGTGGTGCACGCGGAGAGCCCGGCCACTCCCGGCCTCGAGGTCCTGCTCACCACCGGCGGCGGCCTCACCCACGAGCGCTGGACCGAAGCCGTGAACGAGGCCGGAGCCCGCCGGCAAGTCGCCCGGTTCCTCGTCGACAGCGGTGGGCTCGCCGGCGGCGAGCTGGAGATATGCCACCTCGCCGCCATCTTCGACGCCGCCTTCTTCGCACTCTCCCCGGGCAGCGGCCCCTCCCGCTTCCGGCGCGGGGCCACCCACTGGATCGGCTCCGTCCGTTCCGTTCCGGCCGCGGCCGTCGAGCGGGAGACCTGCCGCCGCCGGGAACTGCTCGACGCGGTCTGGCCCTATCCGCTGCTGGACACCTCCCCGGTCGTGCCCCGGGCCGCCGCCCCCGGGCAGACCGTCACCGCCCGCCAGCGGATCCTGCTCGACCTGGCCGACGGGGCGCGCACACCGGCGGACCTCGCCTGGGTGCTGGGCCGGCCGGCCTTTCACACCCTGCTCGACGTACGACGCCTCGCGGCGGCCGGGCTGGTCGAGACCCCGCACGCGCCGGCACCCGCCGCCGCGGCGGAGGCGCCGCTGCCCGACTGGATGACGCAGGCGCAGTCCCCGGACGTGGCGCTGCTGCGCCGGTTACGCGACGCACTGGAGGCAAGCCTGTGAGGCTCCCGCTGCGACCCGCCCAGCGCGGCGACCGTTCCGAGCGGCGGCAGTCCGAAAGGAGAAAGTCCGACATGAGTACGGTGCCCGCCGAAGCCGAGGCCGAGATACTCGCCGAGCTCCGCCGGCTGAGGGCCCGGGTCCCGCAGCTGGGCGGCGCCCTCGCCGCGAGCGTCGACGGCCTGGTCCTGGCCCACGACAGTGCCGCCGCCGAGGCGGAATCCGTCGCGGCGCTGACCGCCGCGGCCCTCGGAGTGGCCCAGCGCCTCAGCGACTGCACCGGGCAGGGCGGGTTCCGCGAGCTGCTCGTGCGCGGGGAGGGCGGCTACGTCGCCACCTACGCGGCGGGCGACGCGGCGGTGCTGACCCTGATCGCGGAGCCGCGCGTCAACGTCGGCCGGCTCCACCTGGAGGCCCGCCGTTCCAGCCTGCGCATAGCGGAGCTGATCGACCAGAGCCTCGGCCGCCGCGGCCCGGGTCCGGGCTCCTGACCCCGTAGGGCTGCCCGTGCCGCATCGCACCGCCCGCATCGCACCGCCGGAACCGTACTGACCGAACCGTTACCGACCGAAAACGTCCAGGACACCGAAGAGAAAAGAGAAAAGCCATGGCCAACGTGGAGACATCGCTCAAGGAAGCCACTACCACCATCGACGGCGTGCTCGGCGCCGCCCTGGTCGACTGCAGCAGCGGTATGGCCCTCGGCACCATCGGCGGCGGAAAGGACCTCGACCTCACGGTCGCCGCGGCAGGCAACACCGACGTGGTGCGGGCCAAGCTCCGCACGATGGAGATGCTCGGCCTGAAGGAGGAGATCGAGGACATCCTCATCACCCTCGGAAGCCAGTACCACCTGATCCGGCTCCTGAAGGGCCGGGGCTCCGCGGGGCTCTTCCTCTACCTCGCGCTCGACAAGACGCGGGCCAACCTCGCGATGGCACGGCACCAGCTGAAGAAGATTGAGGCGGAGCTGGAAGTCTGACCCGATGACGGCGAGGTGGCGGGCGGCTGAACTCATGGCCGCCCGCCCCGCAGCTTCTCACTTATGCCCGAGATGACCGAATTCTTATCATCTCGTTACAGCGTAGGATGCTGTAATCGGCTGATCATCAAAGTGTTATTGAGCTGGAGAACCCCCACCCCATGCCTCCGCGCCTGAGCATCGTCGTGCCCGTCTACAACGTCGAGCTCTACCTCGACGAGTGCCTGGAGTCCCTCGCGGCACAGACTTTCGGTGACTTCGAAGTCGTGCTCCTCGACGACGGCTCCACCGACGGCAGCGCGGCCCTGGCTCAGGCCTTCGTGGACCGGGACGACCGCTTCCGGCTGGTCCTCCAGAAGAACGCGGGACTCGGCGCGGCCCGCAACGCGGGCGCCCGCCACATCAGCCCCGACAGCGAGTTCCTGGCCTTCGTCGACAGTGACGACACCCTGCCGCCGAACGCCTACCAGCGCATGATCGACGCCCTCGACAAGACCGGCTCCGACTTCGCGGCCGGCAACGTCAAGCGCTTCCGCTCCGTCGGCATGCAGCAGGCCTGGGGACACAGGGTCCCCTTCGCCTCGACCCGGCTGAAGACCCACGTCTCGAAGTTCCCGGCGCTGGTCACCGACCGCACCGCGTGGAACAAGGTCTACCGGCGCAGCTTCTGGGACGAGCACGCCTTCCAGTACCCGGAAGGCATCCTCTACGAGGACGCCCCCGTCTCCATCCCCGCGCACTACCTCGCCAAGAGCGTCGACGTCATCGGCGAGTGCGTCTACCACTGGCGCGTCCGCGAGGCCGGTGAACGCTCCATCACCCAGCGGACCACCGATCCGGTCTCGGTCATCGACCGGGTCACCTCCATCCGGCTGGTCCGCGAGGCCCTCCAGCGCAAGCAGGACGCCGCGCACGCCCGCCACCTGCGCGACTACGACCGCAACCTGCTGACCGAGGAACTCCAGCTCATCTACAAGTTCGTTCCCGAAGGCGGCGCGGATTTCCGTGCGACGTTCGCCAAGGAGGTCGGCGCCCTCATCCGGGAGATGGGCTCCGGAACCTGGGCCGACCTGCCGGTCGGGGACCGGCTCAAGGCCTACCTCGCGGAACAGGGCCGGGTCGAGGAGTTCGTGGCCCTCATACGCCACCAGCGCGCGTTCCACCACAGCCTGCCGGTCAAGGGGCTGGCCCGCCCCCAGGCCGACTACCCCTTCCTCAAGGCGCCGGTTCCCGCGAAGGTCCTCGCCGTCGGCCCGAGCGAACGACACGTCATCAGCCGCGTGGAGCAGGTCCACTGGGCCGACGGCAAGCTGCTGCTGCGCGGCTACGCCGTGCCCGGACACCTGGGCGCCGAGAGCCGCCTCGGCTCGCGCAAGATGCTGGTCTTCCGCGAGCAGGGCAAGCGCAAGGCCAAGGGCAAGGGCAAGAACAAGCCCCGCCGGGCCGTGGTCACCACCCGTACCGTCGCCTCCCCCCTGGCCACGGCGAACTCCCCGCACCTCACCCTGCGCCACGCCGACTGGGCCGGATTCAGCGCCGCCATCGACGCCACCGCCTTCCAGACGAACGGCCAGTGGAACGAGGGCGTGTGGACCGGGTCCGTCATCGCCACCGGCGCCGGCGGTCTGCACCGCGAGCGGCTCTCCCACGGCGAGCACGACAGCGGACAGAACCCGCCCGTGCACTGGGTCGCCCCGGACGTGCGGATCGTGCCGAGCACCGGCGGTCTCTTCAGCGTCCAGGTCGAGATCGTCCGCGCCCGCGCCCTGGACGTCCGCCTGGACGGTGACGGCATCGAGGTGTCGGGCGAGCTCGCCGCCGAGGTCGGCGCCGGGGCCACCCTGCGCGCGCTGCACGCCTCCAGCCGGGCCGTGCTCAACCTCCCGATGGACACCGCTCCCGCGGTCGACGGCGGCCGGATCCCCTTCACCGTTCGGCTCCCGCTGGCCGATCTGGCCGCCGTCCCCACCTCCCCGGGCGCCCCCGGCCAGTGGGCCCCGAAGCCGTGGAACCTGACCGTGATCGGCGCCGACGGCGCGGAACACCGCCTGGCACAGGACGAGCGCGCCGGATTCGCCGGACTGGTCGTCCCGCTGCCCGGCGACGAGCCCGGACGGGCCCTCTTCGCCAAGCGCGGCACCACCGGACACCTCATCCTCTCGATCCAGCCCTCCCCGCCGCTGGTCGACACCGTCGAGACCGAGAACGGCGCCCTGACGCTCCGGGGCCGGTTCGTCGCGCCCCTGGACGAGCCCTACGAGCTGGTCCTGCACAATGCGTCCGGCACGGAGTTCAGCTATCCCGTGGCCTGTGACGGGGGCGCCTTCGAAGCCTCCTTCGAGCCGGTGTTCCCCGAGAACCACGCCGGCCGCGTCCCGCTGCCGCAGGGCCGCTGGTGGCCCACGCTGCGCCCGGTCTCCCAGGGCGGGGCCACGGCGAGCCTGCTCGGCGTCGACCGGGGCGTCCCGCTGCAGTTCGCCCCGACCGCCCTGTACTCCGGACCCCACGCCGTGACGACCCTGGGCCGCCGGATGCGCGTCGAATCGCGCCTCTACGACCGGCTCGTCCTGGTCGCCGATCCGATGCTCAGCCCGCACGACCGCTCGCGCTACGCGCAGCGGGTCGCGCGCGATGTCACGTACCCGGCGCAGCGGGCCCTCCCGCTCAAGGACGTCGTGCTCTACGACGCCTTCCAGGGGCACGGCGCCGGAGACTCGCCCCGCGCCATCCACGAGGAACTCCTGCGGCGCGGCGAGAAGCTCGACCACGTCTGGCTGGTGCGCGACGGCCGCGTCGAGGTCCCGGAGACCGCGCGCGCGGTCCAGTACGACGGCCTCGAATTCTGGGAGCTGCTCGCGCGGGCCAAGTACTACGTGGTCAACGACAGCGTGCCGCTCGCCTTCCGGCGCCGCCCCGGCCAGACCGTCGTACAGACGTGGCACGGAACGCCGCTGAAGCAGATCGGCCACGACTTCAACCACGACTACTACACCAGCCCCGCGGTGCTGGAGGCGCTGGAGCACGACAGCGCGCAGTGGTCGCTGCTCGCCTCCCCGGGCTCGTACGCCACGCCGGTCCTGAAGCGGGCGCTCGGCTACGACGGCGAGGTCATCGAGTCGGGCAGCCCGCGCACGGACGCCCTGGTGCGTCCCGACGCGGCGCGGATAGCGGAGGTCCGCCGGCGGCTCGGCCTGCCGGAGGGCAAGAAGGTCGTCCTCTACCTCCCCACGTGGCGGGAGAACCGCGAGGGCTGGACGCTCACCTCCGGCTACAAGCTCGACCAGCGGATCGACCTCGACGCGGCCCGGCGCGAGCTCGGCGAGGACCACGTCCTGCTGCTCCGCAGCCACCACAAGGTCACCGAGCAGGTGTGCGAAGGCGCCCGCGACGGGTTCGTCGTCGACGTGTCGCGCTGGCCCGACACCACCGACCTGCTGCTCGTCGCCGACGTACTGATCTCGGACTATTCCTCCGCGATCTTCGACTTCGCGCACACCGACCGGCCGGTCCTGCTCTTCACGTACGACCTGGAGCACTACCGCGACACCCTCCGCGGCTTCAGCTTCGACCTGGAGAAGAAGGCCCCGGGCCCGCTGCTCAGGGATTCGGCGAGCCTGATCGAGGCCGTGCGCAACGCGGACGCGGTGGGCGCGCGGTACGCGCAGGCGCGTGCGGCGTTCCGCGAGGAGTTCTGCGACCTGGACGACGGCCAGGCGGCCCGCCGGATCGTCGATCGCATGCTCGAGAGGTAACCCGCGGGAGTGTTCTCCAGACGGGATGCGAACCGGTCCCGGCCCCACCGATGAGTTTCGGGGCCGGGGCCGGTCTGTATCTGCGGGCCGGATTCCCCGCCCCCCCCGCACACTCCGGAGGCAGTCATGGCGAGCAACCCCTTCACCACGTGTCTGTGGTTCGACGGCGCGGCGGAGGCCGCAGCCGACTACTACCTGTCGGTCTTCAAGGACGGCAAGATCGGCCGCGTGGGCCTTTTCCCCGAGCACGGCGGCGGCGTGGTGGGCGAGGTCATGGTCGTCGAGTTCGAGGTCAACGGCCAGAAGTTCGTCGGGCTCAACGGCGGCCCGCAGTTCCCCTTCACCGAGGCCGTTTCCTTCCAGATCAACTGCGCCGACGACGCCGAGGCGGACTACTACTACGAGGCGCTGACCGCCGACGGCGGCCAGGAATCCGCCTGCGGCTGGGTCAAGGACAAGTTCGGGCTGTCCTGGCAGGTCATCCCGGCCGGGGCCATCGACCTGATCTCCGACCCGGACCCGGGGCGGGCCGGCCGGGCGACGGCCGCGATGATGAAGATGAAGAAGCTCGACGTGGCGGAGATGCGACGGGCGGCGGACGCGGGCTGACACGGCCCGGCGCGCGGGCCCGTGCCGGCCGGTGGGCCCGTGCCGGCCGGTGGACCCGCGCGGCTAGAGGCGTGCGCCTTCCGAGGCGATCCGTGCCAGCAGGGCGGGCAGTGCCGTCCCGATGGGCTCGCGGATCACCTCGTCGGCGAGGGGGTCGTACGGGGTCTCCTGCGCGTTCACGATGATCAGGCGGGCCCCGGCCTCCGCGGCCATTGCGGCCAGCGAGGCCGCGGGCTGCACCTGGAGCGTCGAGCCCACGGCCACGAAGACCTGGCACCCCTTGGCGACCGCGACCGCCTGCGCCAGCACCTCGGGGTCCAGCCGCTCCCCGAACATCACGGTCGCCGCCTTCAGGATCCCGCCGCACGCCAGGCAGGCCGGATCCGGCTCCCCGGCGGCGACCCGGGCCAGCGCCTCGTCCATACCGGTACGGGCACGACAGGCCGTGCACACCACCGCCCGCGCCGTGCCGTGCAGCTCGAACACCTTCCGCGCGGTGGTCCCGGCCAGCTGGTGCAGCCCGTCCACGTTCTGGGTGATCACCCGCAGCGGGATCCCGGCACGCTCCAGATCGGCGACGGCGAGGTGCGCGGCGTTCGGCCGCGCCCCCAGGGCGCCGATCTCGGCGCGCATCAGCCAGGACCGGCGCCGGATCTCCGGATCGGCCATGTAGGGCGCGTAGGTCACGAGCTTCTCGGCGTCGGGCTCCCGCCGCCACAAACCCTGCGGCCCCCGGTAGTCGGGAATTCCCGAATCGGTGGACATC
This sequence comes from Streptomyces sp. NPDC002886, assembly GCF_042888445.1. Lineage (NCBI taxonomy): Bacteria > Bacillati > Actinomycetota > Actinomycetes > Kitasatosporales > Streptomycetaceae > Streptomyces > Streptomyces sp. NPDC002886. The sequence continues at coordinate 586,726 of NZ_JBIAPV010000004.1, read as the reverse complement.
CCGGCCCCACTGAACACTGCGACGAGCGGCTTTCCCATGCGCCGAGCCTAGGGAGCGGGCGGGCTCTTCTCCACAGGGTTTCGCTCAGCCCGACGCGGGCGACCGCACGTTCGTGTCCGTGTCCGTGTCCGCGCCCGCGCCCGCGTCCAGGAGCTCCTGGAGGCGCGGGACCGCGAAGTCCACGAGGGCGGCCACCGGAAGGAGGCGGCAGACCGCGCCACCCACCTCGGACTCCGCGATGCCCGCATGGCGTTCGAAATCGGCGCCGAGGACCGGGAAGTGGGTGTCGTTGTCGTTGCCCACGTCCGGGGTTTCGACCCAGACCCGCTCCCCGGCCACCTCCATCGGGAACCGCCGCAGCCTCAGCCGGGGCCGCGGCACCAGGGACTCGACGTAGTGCAGAAACGAGTTGCGGTTGTGGCCGACGCCGATCAGCAGGATGTGCGCGCCCAGGTCGTGCAGCCGGCCGAACGGAGAGGTGCGGCCCAGGGCGAAGCCCAGCGACTGCCCGGCCGTCACCTCCGCGGCCCGGGCGCCCACCGCCGCCACCGAAGCCTGCGGATGTCCGCTGCGCAGGCTCTCGGGCAGGGACCGCAGGGCCTCCGGTACGGCGCCGAGGGCGCGGGTGACCGGCAGATCCGGCCGGAACAGCGGCACCGCCGCCCGCCGCGCCGCGACCGCCGCGTCGGGCACGCCCCCGTGCTCCGGGTCCGGATCGGCCACCTCCCAGGTGAAGGCCGGGACGGCCACCGTCCCGGCCGCCCCCACCGCCTCGCGCAGGCTCGCCACCACCGTCGCCGCCCCGCCGTCCACCCGCCCGAGCGCGGACAGCGAGGCGTGCACCATGAGCGCCATGCCCTCGCCGACGCCGGCCGTCCGCCAGCCCGTGACCAGCCCGTCCATCCCGAGCACGTGCACCCTCCCGCTCTCCCGCCGGCTCCGATCCCGGTGGCCCGTACCGCCGACGGTTGCCGGGGCCACCGAGATCAGATCATCCCGGCGGGCGCCCTGGTCATCCGGCCCCCGCCTCCGCGCCGGAATCCGTAGGGTGGCCGCATGCCGACCACCGTCCTGTACTGCTCCGATCCGCTGAACGGGCGCCGCGCCGACGCCCACTTCGCCGAGGAGGCCCGCGCCGTGCGCGACGCCGGGGGCGGCATCGGGCTCATCGATCACGACGCCCTGCTCGCCGGGGACGCCGGCCGGGCCGTGGCCGGGGTCCCCGCCGGGACGGGGGCGCTCTGGTACCGGGGCTGGATGATTCCGGCGGGCCGGTACGCCGACCTCGACGCGGCCCTGCGCGAGCGCGGCGCCGCACTGCGCGTCACCCCGGAGGCGTACCGACGCGCCCACGAACTCCCCGGCTGGTACGAGGCGTTCGCCGGACTCACCCCGCCCAGCCGCTGGCTGGCGACATCCCCGGGGAAGACCCCGGAACCGGCCCGGCTCGCGGACGCCGCCGCGGCCCTCCCCTCGCGCGCCGGCATCGTCAAGGACTACGTCAAGTCCCGCAAACACGAGTGGGCCGAGGCCTGCCACCTCCCCGACCTCACGGACCGGACCGCCGTCCACCGCGTGGTGAACCGGTTCGTGGAACTCCAGGGCGAGGACCTGGCCGGCGGGGTGGTGCTGCGCGCCTTCGAAGAGTTCACGGCGGCCGAGGGCGAGGCCGGCGAGGCACGGGTCTGGTGGCGCGACGGCGAGCCCCGGCTGGTCACCGCCCACCCCGACAGCCCGTACGCCGTCGCCCCGGCGCCGGACCTGACGCCCGTGCGGGCCGCCGTCGCGGAGCTCGGCTGCGCCTTCGTCACCACGGACCTGGCGCTGCGCGCGGACGGCGTGTGGCGGGTCGTGGAAGTGGGCGACGGGCAGGTGAGCGATCTGCACCGGGATGCCGATCGCACGGCGTTCGCCCGTCTCCTGACGGGTCGTTGAGCCCGGCCTGGGCGCGGGCCGGGGTGCGGGCTGGGACGCGGGCCGGGGCGCGGGCGGATCTGGTACAACATCGGGCATGACGGGACTCGCTGGATTCGAGATCAACGGCGCGAGCGTCGCCGACCTGGCGCTCATCCGGGACTGGGCCGATGAGGAGGGCTGGAATCCCGGGGACTCCGACCGGTTCGCCTTCGCCGTCGCCGATCCGGGCGGATTCCTCGTCGGGCGGCTCCGCGGGGAGCCCGTCGCCTGCATCTCGGCCGTCCGGTACGGGGCCGGATTCGGCTTCATCGGCTTTTACATCGCCCGTCCCGACGTCCGTGGCCAGGGGTACGGGATCCGGCTGTGGAAGGCCGGAATGGAGCGGCTCGACGGACGGCTCGTCGGGCTGGACGGGGTGGTGGAGCAGCAGGACAACTACCGCAAGTCCGGCTTCCGCTCGGCCTGGAACAACGTCCGCCACGAGGGGGTGCCGCAGGCGGCCGGGCTGCCCGGCACAGGAAGCGAGGAGGCCGCGCCCGGGGTGCGGATCGTGGACGCCGCCACCCTGCCCTTCGGGCAACTCGCCGCGTACGACCGGAGGTTCTTCCCCGCGCCGCGCGACGCCTTCCTCGCGGCCTGGGTCGGGCTGCCCGGCCGCACCGCCCTCGCCGCCGTCCGGGACGGCCGGATCGAGGGACTCGGCGTCGTCCGGCCGAGCAGCGGCGCCTCCCGGATCGGCCCGCTCTACGCGGCCGACCCGGCCGTCGCCGCCGCGCTACTGCTCCGGCTCGCGGAGCGGACGCCCGACGGCCTGGTGGCCGTGGACGTGCCGGACGCCCATCCGCGAGCCGCCGCCCTGCTGGGCGGACTGGGCCTGACCCCGACGTTCGAAACCGCCCGGATGTACACGGGCCCGCAGCCGGACCTCGACCTGACCGGCATGTACGGGGTCACGAGCCTGGAACTGGGCTGATCCCGAAGCGGGGCCGATCCCCGAAGCCGGCCCGAGCTCAGATGGCGAAGAGCGTGCCGACGCTGTTCCACAGGGCGCATGGGTTCGCGTAGGTGTAGGAGTAGCTCATCCGGCGGCCCTGCCACACGCCGTCGGCGGTGACGGTCACCGGGCTCCACTCCCGGGTACACGCCGCGTCGGGGCGCGGCTCGGCCAGCGCGTCCAGCTCGGGTGCGTTGGCCCGTAACTCGGCGCACGCCGCGTCCGGGGCCGGGTGGGTTCCGCCGGGCCGGGGCGCGCAGACCAGGGTGACCGCGCGCAGCACCGTACCGCTCGCCGCGTCGTCGCCGTCGGTGACGCTCATGACGAGCGCGGACGGGGCGTACAGGCTTTCGCCGCCGGCGGGCGCGGCTCCGGCGATGCCGGAGCCCGTCAGGGCGGTGAGGGCGGTGAGCCCCATGGCGGCGGACGACAGTCCCAGGGTCCTGGTGACGGATCGCATGTCGAACACTCCTCGCGTCGTTGCGTCGGATAACGGACGCGAGTCTTGCCCATGCGGAACCGGAACGCCCGTTCGCACCTCTACTTCCCGTCACGCACCGCGCACGCATGACCGCAGACCGCAGCGGTCCCGGGTGGCTGACCTGTGGGGGAGCGCCCGGCGGAATCGGCCCGAACCCGACCGGATCAGCTCGCGGCGAGGCGGGGGGCGTACAGGTCCATGAGGCGGGTCCGGGTCTGGTGCAGCCGCAGGGCGAGGACCCGCCCGACCCAGTGGCCGAGGGCGGACCCGAAGGCCGGGTCGGCGTCCATGAGCATCCGTACGGTCGTGGCGTCGAACTCGTACGCGCGCACCGGCGTCATGGCCTCGGCGCCCAGCTGCCACACGTACGGCGGGAAGAGCCACGACCACCCGACCAGTTCTCCGGGGCCCAGGCTCTCGATCGGGGTGGGCCGGCGGCCCGGTACCGGGATCTCCAGGGTCACGGTGCCGGAGCGCACGATCCAGAAGGAATCGGCCCGGCTGCCCTCGTCGAAGATGCGCGCGCCCTCGTGGAAATTGACGTCACGGGCATGGGACATCAGCCGCCCGCGATGCTCGGTCGACAGGACGGCAGCGATCCGGATGGGGGAAGGTGTGCTCACGACGGCCTCCGATCGGGACCCCCCGCTCACCCCAGTGTCGCCGACGGCGGACCGAATCCGGGGCGTCCGTCTCCGGGCAATTGTCCGATTTTCGGCGAGGTAAACCCCGGGGGCCGGAACGGCTGCCCCCGGCTACTCCTCGGCGCCCGCCTCCAGGCAGGCCAGCTCCATGGCGTCGAGCACGGCCTCGTGGGTGCGCCCGCTCAGCTCGGAGACGTTCTCGATCTGCGCCGTCGCCCAGGCCGCCAGGGTCATGACCAGCACGCGGAGCCCGTCGGTGCCGTGCTCGGCGAGGATCTCGTCGGCGGTGTCCATCGCCCTTTCGGGCACCTGTTCCGGTGGTTCGAGCCCGGCCAGGCAGCGGAGCAGGGTCAGGGTGCGGCGGGAGATCTCGGGGGTCATCCTCGCCAGTCGCGTGTCTTCTTCGTCGTTCATCCCGCTCATCCCGCTCCGCCCCTCCGGTTCCGCGCCCGGTTCCGCGCCCGGTTCGGTGCCCGGTTCCGCGCCCGCGTACGTGCCCGGGCGTGCGCTCCTGCCCGAGCCTGTGCCGTCCCCCCAGGGCACCGTAGAGGGGTGCGGGCCCTTGCGGGGCGGCAATCGGGAGAACGGGCCCCGGCGTCCCAGGTTCCGGACGGGTGGATCCGGGCGATGGGTGCGCGATCGGCGCGATTCGGCATCCGATGCGTCAAGTGCGGTGAACGGAAGCGGGATTCCCCCTAGGGTGCCCGTGGCCACGGACGTGGACGTCCGTACGATGGTTTCCGGCCATTCGGCTTTTCACCACGCGTCATCGATTCACCGAACTGGGGGGTTCATGCGTAGATCCAGAGGGCTGGCAGCCGCTCTCACCCTGGCCCTGGCCGGCACCTGCACGGCCATGGGCCTCGGCTTCACCGAAGAGGCCGCGGCCGTCACCCCGCCGGTGGCGTTCACCGCCGACGAACTGCCCACCTGGCAGGCCAACGGTGTCGTCTGGGCCCTCGCCGAGGCCGGCGACCAGGTCTTCGTCGGCGGCACCTTCTCCGCGGTGCGTCCGCCGGAAGGCGCCGCCGGCACCGAGCAGGAGGCGGTGAACTTCGCGACGCTCGACGCCGCGACGGGCGCCCCGACCTCCTGCAAGCTGTCGTTCACCGTCGGCTCCGGCACCGCCACGGTCCGTGCGCTCGTGCTCTCGCCGGACAAGACGACCCTGTACGCCGGCGGCTACTTCGGCGCGGTCAACGGCACCGCGGTCTCCAGCATCGCCGCCGTCGACGTGGCGACCTGCACCGTGAAGACCGGCTTCCGGCCCGCCTTCGCGGCCACCGTCCGGGCCCTCGCCGTCAGCGGCGACACCGTGTACGCGGGCGGGGACTTCCTCACCGTCGCGGGCCAGCCCCGCGAGCGGTTCGCCGCCGTCGACGCGGCCGACGGCACGCTGAAGCCCTTCACCGCGAACGCCGACGAGCCGGGCCGGGCCGTCGAGCTCACCCCGGACGGCGAACACGTGCTCCTGGGCGGTGACTTCTTCACCGTGGGCGGTACGAACAGCCACGCCCTCGCCGTCGTCGACGCGACGAGCGGAGCCGTCACCAAGGCCTACCCGGGCTTCATCGAGACCAACTCGGTGGTCAAGGACATCGCCACCGACGGGACCGGCTTCTACACCGGAAACGAGGGAACGGGCGGAGGCGTCTTCGACGGCCGGATCGCCCTGAACCTGAACGACTTCGGCCAGCGCTGGCGCGACACCTGCCTCGGGGCGACCCAGGCCGTGCTCCCGTACCAGGACGTGCTCTACAGCGCCTCGCACGCGCACGACTGCTCCAGCGTCGGCGAGTACCCGGACGGCCAGCGCCACCACCTGCTCGCGCAGCCGACCGCCGCGACCGGCAAGCTGGGCTGGGCCCCCGACACCAACGACGGCATCGGCGAGGGCATCGGCCCGCGCGTGATGGCGGTCGGCGCCAAGAGCGGCGTCCAGTACCTCTGGGTCGGCGGCGAGTTCACCACCGTCAACGGCGCGGCGCAGCAGAGCCTGACGCGCTTCGCCTCCACCGGGGACACGGGCGCGCCCAGCGTCCCGGTGGTCAGCGCCGTCAGCTTCAAGCCCGGTGAGGTCCAAGTGCGCTGGCGCACCAGCCTCGACCTGGACGACAGCGCGCTCACGTACAAGGTCTACCGGGGCGGTTCGGCCACGCCGATCGCCACGGTCGCGGCGGACTCGCTGTTCTTCCGTCGCCCGCAGGCCTCCTGGACCGACACCAACGTCACGGCGGGGCAGTCCTACACCTACCGGGTGACCGCCACCGACGCGGCCGGCAACGCCAGCGCCCTGTCGGCGACGGCGAGCGTGACGGTCCCGAACTCGGCCGACGCGTACCCCAGCGCGGTCCGCGCGGACGGAGCCCAGCTGTTCTGGCGCTACGACGAGTCGGCCCTGCCCTTCGTGGCGGACTCCTCGGACGGCAACCAGAGCGGTGTGCACCTGAACGCCCCCGCCCTGCGCCAGACGCCCGGTGCGGTCTCGGGCGCGAGCACGGCCATCGGCTTCAACGGCACGGACACCCAGGTGTACGGGGACCGGCGGCAGAACGTCGGCTCGACCTACAGCATCGAGACCTGGTTCAAGACGAACACCACCACCGGCGGCAAGCTCGTCGGGTTCGGCAACAACCAGTCCCGCGGCAGCAGTCAGTACGACAAGCACATCTACATGACCAATGCCGGCCGGCTCGTCTACGGCGTCTACAGCGGCGGCACCCACACCGTCACGACCGCCGCCGCGTACAACGACGACCAGTGGCACCACGTCGTCGCGACCCAGGGCCCGGGTGGCATGACCCTGTACGTGGACGGGGTCCAGAAGGGCACGCTGGGCTTCACCGCGCACGAGAACTTCGCCGGCTACTGGCACGTCGGCGGCGACAGCCTCGGCGGCTGGCCGGACCGTCCGGTCAGCGAGTACTGGGCGGGCAAGCTGGACGAGACCGCCGTCTACCCGACGGTCCTGAGCGCGGCCCAGGTCCAGAACCACCACGCCCTGGCCACCGCCCCGGCCGACTCGGTCGTCGAGGTCCAGGCCGCGGAGGACACGTACGCCAACGCGGGCGCCCCGGGCACCAACTACGGGACGTCCGGCTCGCTCGCGGTCCGCGGAAGCTCGTTCTACGCGAGCTACCTGCGGTTCAACCTGCCGGCCGCGCCCGCCGGCACGGTGCTCAAGTCGGCCACGCTGAGCGTGAAGACCAGCACCATGAGCGGCGCCGGTACGACGGACACGGTCTCCGTGCTCCCGGTCACCGGCTCCTGGACGGAGGCTGGGACCACGTACGCCAACCGCCCGGCGCTCGGCAGCCCGGCGCTCGGCAGCTTCGCGGGTGTCGCGGAGGGGTCGGCCGTCCAGACGACCGGCCTCGACAAGGCCGCGGTCGCCGGAGGGCTCGGCGGTGCGTACAGCCTGGCGCTGAGCAGCGCCGGTACGGACGCGCTGTGGCTGTGGTCCTCGGAGGCCGCGGCCAACGAGGGCTCGCCGAAGCTGACGCTCACCTTCGGCGCCCCGTAGCCGGAGCCGTTCCCACGTCCGGTTCCTACGGGCGTCCGCCGTGGTGGACGTGCGCCAGGATCTGGCGGAGCAGGGCGACGACGTGCTCGTCGTGGAGTTCGTAGATCACGCTGCGTCCGTCGCGCCGGCCGGTCACCAGGTCGAGGTGGCGCAGGAGCCGCAGATGGTTCGAGACGGTGGGCTGGCCGAGGTCGAGTGCCTCGGCCAGCTCGCCGACCGAGCAGGGGGCCCGCAGCAGGCGCGCGAGGATGCGGATCCGGGCCGGGGAGGCCAGGCCCTGCAGGACCTCGGCTACGGCGGCGGCGTCCGGTTCGGTGAGCGGTTCCGGTTCCATGCCCGTCACCTTAGATCAATACATCAGGATCTCTCCAGATCCATATATTTCAACATGCTGATATGTTGATGTCATGAATGAAGTGGAGAATGCGACCACGAGCGGTGCCGCGACCACCCACCGCCACGGATTCCTCGGAGAGCGCGCGGAGCTGGTCAGCGCCCTGCTCGCCCTCGCCGTCTACCTCACGGGCCTCACCCTCCAGCTCACCGGATACGGAGGCCCCGTCCCGCAGGCCCTCTTCGTCGCGGCGTACGCCTTCGGCGGGTTCTTCACCCTCCGCGAGGCCCTGCTCGCCGTGCGCGGCGGCCGCTTCCAGGTCGACTTCCTCATGCTCGTCGCCGCGGCCGGCGCCGCCGCGATCGGGCGCTGGGAGGAGGGGGCCGTCCTGCTCGTCCTGTTCAGCCTCGGCCACGCCCTGGAGGGCTACGCCATGGGCCGGGCCCGCCGCTCCATCGAAGCGCTCGGCGCGCTGGCCCCGCGTACCGCCCTGGTCCGCCGGGGCCCGGGCGCGCCGGTGGAGGTCCCGGTCGAGGAGCTGGCCGTCGGTGACACCGTCGTCGTCCGCCCCCACACCCGTGTCCCGGCCGACGGCTTCGTCGCCGCCGGCTCCGGCAGCGTCGACCAGGCGCCCATCACGGGCGAGAGCGTGCCCGTGGACAAGGTCCCCGTCACCGACCGGGCCGGGGCCCTCGCCGACCCGGGCGCCATCGGCCCGGACAGCCGCGTCTACGCCGGCACGGTCAACGGCTCGGGCGCCCTCGACATCGCCGTCACCCGTCTCGCCGGGGAAAACACCCTGGCCAGGGTCGTCAAGCTGGTTCAGGACGCCGAGGAGCGCACCTCGCCGACTCAGCGGTTCACGGAGCGGTTCACGAAGTTCTTCGTACCGGGCGTCCTCGTACTCGTCGCCGTACTGCTCGCCGTCGGCGCGCTCACCGGCGAGCCCTTCGCCGACACCTTCTACCGCGCCATGGCCGTCCTCGTCGCCGCCAGCCCCTGCGCCCTGGCCATCGCCACCCCGGCCGCCGTGCTCAGCGCGGTGGGCCGGGCGGCGCGCGGGGGCGTACTGGTCAAGGGAGGGGCGCCGCTGGAGGAGTTCGGCCGGCTGCGGACCATCGCCTTCGACAAGACCGGCACCCTGACCGAGGGCCGGCCCCGCCTCACCGAGATCGAGCCCGTCCGCACCGCCGGGCGCGAGGAGCTGCTGCGCACCGCCGTCGCCGCGCAGCGCCTCAGCGACCACCCCCTCGCGCAGGCCGTGGTCCGCGACGGCGCGGCACTCCTGCCGGCCGTCGCCGCCCCGGAGGAGTCGCTCTCCGGGGTCGCCCCTTCGGAGGCCGGCGCTCTGCGCGCCCTCGTCGGCCTCGGGATCGTGGCCGAGATCGACGGGGAGGCCGTCCACATCGGCAGCCTCGCCTACGCGGACACCCTCGAGGGCCCGCCCGTACCGGCCCGGCTCCGCGACCGTACGGAGGAACTCGCCCGGACCGGCCGCACGACGATGCTGGTCCGCCGGGGCGACCGCTGGCTCGGCACGCTCGGCCTGATGGACGCCCCGCGCCCCGAGGCCGCCGCGACGGTGGCCGCCCTGCGCGGGCTCGGGGTGCGGCGGACCGTGATGCTGTCCGGCGACGACCAGCGGGTGGCCGACGCGGTGGGCCGCGCGATCGGCATGGACGAGGTCCGGGGCGGCCTGCTGCCCGAGGACAAGGTCGCCGAGGTGACCCGGCTGCGCCGCACGGCCCGTACGGCGATGATCGGCGACGGCGTGAACGACGCCCCGGCCATGGCCGGAGCCACCGTCGGCGTGGCGATGGGCGCGGCCGGCTCGGCCGTGGCACTGGAGACGGCGGACATCGCCCTGATGTCCGACGACCTGCGCCGGCTCCCCTTCATCACCGGTCTCAGCCGCCGCGCGAGCCGCATCATCCGGCAGAACCTCTGGCTGAGCCTCGGCATCGTGGCGGTGCTCGTCCCGGCCACCGCGCTCGGCCTCGGCATCGGCCCGGCGGTCCTGGTCCACGAGGGCTCCACCCTCGTGGTCGTCGCCAACGCGCTGCGCCTGCTGCGCTACGCCGACTGATCCGCGGGCGCTGCCGCGGGCGCTGCCACGGGCGCTCCCGCGGCCGTTGCCGCCGGCGTGAACGCGAAGTCGAAGGCGTACTCGACCGAGGTGTCGCCGTAGCGGTGGACGAAGGAGCCCGAGCCGCGGAGACCGATCAGGCCGCCGGTGCCCGATCCGGGGACCACGGTGAAGTCGCAGTGGGTGCCGGTGGCGTCGAAGGAGCCGCGTTCCTCCAGAACGAAGGCGCCTTCGCGGCCGTCGACGGTACCGGTGACCAGCTCCATGCCGGCGAAGGTGCCGGCGGCCTCCCCCGTGTAGGCCACGGTGTAGGCGCAGGTCGTCGCGGGGGCGGTGAGGGCGCCGGTGAAGGCGTTGGTGACCTTGGCCTGGGCCAGGCGGGGGAATACCCCTTCCGGGCCCACGGGGTGCTCCTCCCAGTCCTTGAAGGTGAAGCTGTTGGCGGCGGATGCGGTGGTCGGGGTGGTCTCGGTGGTCTGGGTGGTCTGGGGCACGGGGGTCTCCTGGTCCGGGTCCTGCGGGTGCGGGTGTGGTGCGTCCTGCGGGGGCGGGCTGTCGGCCCGTCCGCGCACAGCCTGGGCGGTGTACCTGACACCTCCTGTCAGGTATGCCGGACAATGACCGCATGCGCGCCGACCGGCTCCTCTCCCTCCTCCTGCTGCTCCAGAACCGCGGCCGGATGACCGCCCCCGAACTCGCCGCCGAGCTGGAGGTCTCCGTCCGGACCGTGTACCGGGACGTCGAGGCGCTCGGCGCCTCCGGGATCCCCGTCCACGCGGACCGCGGGCCGGCGGGCGGGTTCCGCCTCGTCGACGGCTACCGGACCCGGCTCACCGGTCTCACCGACGTCCAGGCGGGCTCCCTGTTCCTCGCCGGCGCCCCCGGCCCCGCGCGGGACCTCGGCCTCGGCGCGGACCTCGCCGCCGCCCAGCTGAAGCTCCAGGCCGCCCTGCCGGCAGAACTCGCCGACCGGTCCCGCCGGATCCAGCAGCGCTTCCACCTCGACGCTCCCGCCTGGTTCCGCGACGCCGACCCCGTGCCGCACCTCGCGCGGATCGCCGAGGCGGTGTGGGAGCACCGGATCCTGAAGACCCACTACCGCCGCTGGCGGGGAGCTGTCCACCGGGAGCTGTGGCCCCTCGGACTCGTCCTCAAGGGGGGCATCTGGTACCTGGTCGCCCGGGCCGCGGAGGCGGAGGCGGCTGCGGAGGAGGCCGAGGGCGCCGTGCGGACCTATCGGGTGGGGCGGTTCCTCGCGGTGGACACCCCGGGCGAACGCTTCGAACGCCCCGACGGCTTCGAACTCGCCGCGTACTGGGTGGAGTCCACCCGCCGCATGGAGGCGGCCTCGCGCCGGCAGACCGCCGTCGTACGGCTCTCCCCGCGCGCCCGGCGCCTGCTGCCGATGTGGTTCGGGGCGGCGGGCGTCCGCGCCCTCGCCACCGCGGGCCCGCCCGACGCGGAGGGCTGGGCGGTCGTGGAACTCGCCGTCGAGTCCGATGCCATGGCCGTCGGCGACCTGCTCCGCCTCGCTGCGGAGGCCGAGGTGCTCGGCCCACCGGAACTGCGCCGGGCCCTCACCGCCGCGGTGGCCGAACTGGCCGGGCGCTACCGTGAAAGCGGGCGAGAAGCCGGTGAGAGCTCGTGAGAAACCGGTTGCGCCCGGCCGGCGGCACGGCGAAGATCCACGCCATGACGATGCGAAAGGGCGTTCTGCGCCCGGGGCTTTGAGCCCCCGACCGCCGGGTCCCGAGGGCCCGGCCGGCCTTGTGGACGCCTGGCTGGAAGAGGCCGGGCGGGATCGTACGGGCCATGCCCACGCGGCGGCCCGCTCCGCGGTCTTCGACGCCGTACGCCGTGACGCCGACGGCCCCGAAGCGCGGCGGCTCGCCTCCCTGGCGACCGAGGCACGGGGCGACGCACGGCTGTGGGTGCTCCGGCTGCTCACCGAGCTGACGTCCGGCGCCGAGGACCGTACGGCCGCGGCCCGGACCGCGCTGCCCTTGCTGGCCGACCCCGACCCGCCCGTGCGGCGGGCGGCCGCCTGGCTGCTCGCCGCGGCGGACCGGGCGGGGGCCGTGGAGATCCTGACCGCCCCCGGAGACGACCCCGGCGCACCCGACCCCGGCACACCGGACCTCGCCGCACCCGACCCCGGCGTACCCGACCCGGTGGCCCGCCTCGCGCTCGCCGAGGCCTTGCTCGTACGGGGCGGGGACGGCCTCGTGGAGCGGCTGCGCGGTGACGCCGATCCGGCGGTCAGACTGCGCGCCGCCCCGGCTCCCGAAGGCGAAGCGGTCCTCGAGGACCGCGACGCCGCCGGGAGTCGGATCGCCGGTCCCGGCAGCCTGGTGGCCTGGAGGATCGGCACCGTGTGGGGGATGAATGCGCGCCGCTCCGTGGACGAGAGCACCTGCTACGCGTGGGTCGCCCGGCTCGCGGCCCGGCCGACGGAGGCGGCCCGGCTCGCGGCCGTGGACCTGGCGGCGGAGGCGATGCGCCACTGGCGGGCCGCCCCGGCAGCCCTGGTACCGCACCTGCGGCCGCTGCTGGCGGACCCCGTGGCGGCTCCGGCGGCCGTACGCGTGCTCGGCGCCTCGCTGGAGGCCGCCCGGCTGTGCCGGGAGGAACTGGCGGAGCCGGGCCCCGCCCGGGCGGAGGCGGCCACCTTGGCGCTCGCCCGGATCGGGGACGTACGGGCCCTCCCGGAGCTCTGCCGGGTCGTCCGCGCGGGGGCGTCCGGGCGGCAGCTCGGAGAGGCCGCCAGGGGGCTCGCCGAGGTACCCGGCACGGACCTCGCCCCGCTCGTGGAGGCGGCCGCGGCGGCCGTGGACCTGCCCGGGCCCCACGACGCCGGACGGGCACTGACCGTCCTGAGCGCGTGCGGAGCGGCCGCAGCCCATGCGGTGCCGGTGCTGGTCAGGTTGCTGACCGAGCTGCCGGCCGGGCCGGCGAGCGGCCGGGGGGACGGCGGCCCGCACCACCAGCGGGCGGGCCGTCTGGCGGGCAGCCTGATCGCCGCGCTCGGAGCCATCGGTCCGGCGGCGGCCCCCGCCCTGCCCCTGCTCGACTCGCTCCCCGAGAACGGCCCGGGCACCCGGGGCGGGCAGACCGCCATGGCCCTGATCCGCATCTCCGGGGACCGCCGGCGCGCGGAAGAGACGCTCGGCGGGCTGGGGGACCGGCCGCGCGACATCGACCTGGCGGCCCGGATCCTGGAGTGGCTGGCCGACCACGGCGGGCTGGAGCCCCACCACCTGAGCCGACTCCGGGCGAACGCCGCCGATGCGGAGCGCGCGCACCCGCGACTCCTCGCCACCTTGTGGCTGCACGCCGGGGACGAGCCGACGGGACCGTCGCTCGACGCCTTCCTCGACCATGTGGTGCGCGACGGGTTCGGCCTGTACGTCTGCCGGGTCCTGGGATCCCTGGGTCCCGCCGCGGCACCGGCCCTGTCCACCCTGCGGGCGGTGGCGGAGCAGAGCGTTCGCGTCCCGATGTACTTCGGCGACCAGGAGGAGGAGATGCGCGAGGACGAACGGCTGGCCGAAGCGGTACGGAACACCCTGCGGCGGATCGACGGTCTCCGGACGGAAGGACCGGGCCCGGTCTAGGCGTCTCTTTCGGATCAGGCGGGCGCCGCGGTGTCCGGCGCCCCGCGGACCTTGGCCGACGACCCGGGGCGGGGGACGTCGTCCACCGCGAGGCAGATGCCGAAGACCCGGTCGTGGCCGGTCCAGCCGTTGACGCGGCCGCGGTTGTTGGAGATCTGGACCCGGCGGCGCGGGGCGTCCACGGCCGTGACGAGGTGCAGGTACACCGTGCCGGACACCCGGGCCAGCACGATGTCGCCAGGTTCGAGCAGAGTGGGGTCGGCCGGGGCGACGCGGACCCGTTGGCGGCTGTGGACGAGCGGGACCATGGACGTGCCGGTGGGCCGGAACTCCACCGTCGCGCCCGCGCGGACACGTTCCGCCTGGACTTCGAGCATTCCCATCGGGCGAGTGTGCCCCGGTGCCGGGCCCGGCGGACACCGGATTTCGCCGGCCGCCTCAGGGAGCCGGCGGTGGCTCGACCTCCAGGAAGCGGCGGCGGCGGGGGCCGCGGTACAGCAGGCAGACCCAGCCGAGCCGTTCGAGCGCGGCCGCGCAGGCCGTGAGGCGCTCCTGCTCCTCCTCGGCCGCGCCGCCTCCCGGCGGGCCGAGCCAGGTCACCTCGACGCGGCCGTCCCCCGACGCCGCGGGGCCCACCCGATACCCGGTCCGGGTGCGCGGCCCGTCCGGGTCCCGTGGATCCCGCGCCGACGGCGGGATGCCCGCCGCCTCCAGTGCGAGGGCCACCGCGCGCGGCATCAGCCGGAGCTCCCACGGGGCGGGAACCGCCGCGCCCGACGGGCCGTTGACGAGCCGGCGGATCTGCAGCAGGCCCTCGTAGGCGGTACGGAGCTCCGCCGCGCGGCCCGCTCCGGAGGGCGCGGGGCCGTCGCCGCTCGCCGGTTCGAAGCCCTGCCCGGGTGTGTTCACGTACGGCCGTCCCCTCGTCCGATCCGATCCGGTCCGATCCGGTCCCGTCCGGGTCCGTCCCGTCTCGTCCGGGTCGCTTCTGAGTACCTCACACCCAACGGTCTGAGTATCAGGCCCGATTCCCGGGACGGCCCCCGCTGATGGAATGGGGGCATGACCTCCGAAGCCGGCATCGCCACTGCCACCGCCACCGCGCCCGCCGCGAGCCGCCCGCGGATGCAGCAGCACGTGACCACCGCCGGCTCGGCCCTGGCCGTGGCCCTGGTCCCGCTCGTGGTCGGGGTCCTGGTGGCCAAGGGGCTCGCCGCCGATCCGCACGCACCGGTCAACGCCCTGATCACCGGCGGCGGCCAGCGTGCCGGTCTGCCGCGGGCGGAGTGGCGCCGCCGGGGGCACGCCACTCTGCGCCGGCTGCGCACGGTCCGCCGGGGAGCCGTGCGCGGCACGGTGCGGGGCGCCGCGCGGGGACGTGCCTACGTGACGCCCGGCCGCCCCGCCGGGCGCTGAGCCCGCAGCCAGGCTTCGGCGGCCTTCGGGGAGCGCAGCCGGACCACCCGCAGCGGGGCGAACCGTGCGTCATCGGCCAGCGCGCCGATCTCCGCCCGCCGGGCCCCGTACTGGGACCAGGCCCACCACGCGGGATGGTCGGCGAGCAGCCACTCCCGCCACCGCTCGCGGTTGCCCCCGAACAACCGCTCCCGCAGCAGGCTCCGGCGCAGGGAGCGCACCAGCACCCGGCGCATGACGGTACGGCGCGGCTGGTCCAGCCACACCACGGTGTCGGCCCGCCGCCACAGGAACTCGCGCGCGGCCTCGGGCCCGTGGGAGTCGAGGATCCACCGGTCGCCCTCCGCGATCAGCGCGAGGTCCGCGACGTAGGACGGGCTGACGGCCCACCCGGGCCCGGAGAAGTGCAGTTCGTCCATCTCGTGGTACGGCAGGCCGAACAGTCGGCCCAACTCTCGGGCCAGGGTGGACTTGCCGGCTCCGCTGATGCCGACGACGAGTACGCGTTGCATCAGCGGAGCCTAACCGGGGGAGCGCTCCCTCAGGCGCCGAGGGGTTCCTGGAGTTCGGTGACCCACTGGTCCCGGTCCGCCGGGCAGGACAGGGACACCTCGCGGGCGTAGCCGCAGGAGCGCTCCCCGTTCGCGTCGATCCACTGGGCCAGGGCCTGTGCGGTCGGCAGGACGGAGTCCATCGAACCCCGGTGCACGACCGTCGCCGCCCGCTCGACGGCGGGCAGCACGACGATGCGTACGTCGCCTCCGAGGTCCTCGGCCCGGACGCCGGCGGCGACCGCCACCCCGGCGTGGACCAGGACGGCACCGGGCCGCGACGCGTCACCGGCGTCCTCGTAGTACGCCACGCCCGGCTCCGTCAGCGTGACTCCGGCGGCCTCGACACGGCCGAGCAGCTCGTCGTAGAGCGGGCCGATGACGGGGCCGATGTCCTGCCCCGCGTAGCTGGCGGCCACCCCGCTCAACTCGGCGAGGCGGACCGGCGGAAGGCTTTTGACGACGATGTCGATGGAAGACATGGTTCCCTCGTTCTCGATGATCCGGAGCCTCGTCTCGACCTGGGTCAGCCGGGCCGCCGCGGCGGCCATGGCCGATTCCAGTTCCGCCTGCCGCAGCCGCAGCATGCCGCGCAGCTCCTCCGCGCCGACCAGCTCGTCGAGTATCGACCCCACCTGTTCCAGGCTGAAGCCGAGTTCCTTGAGCGCGATGACACGGTTGAGGCGGGCGAGCTGCCCGGCCTCGTAGTAGCGGTAGCCACTGGCGGGGTCGACACGGGCCGGGTGCAACAGTCCGAGGGCGTCGTAGTGACGCAGCATGCGGACCGATACCCGGCCGTGCTTGGCGAAGTCTCCGATGGTGAACATGACGCCTTCCAGTGCAGGCCCTGACACGGTGTGAGAGTCAAGCGCGGCCAGACTATGCGGGCGTCGGGCCAGGTCAGCGGTCGGCTTGGCGGATGCAGAGATCCACGATGGAAGGCGGCAGAGAACCCTCCGCCGCCGCGCACAGCTCGTCCGTGCGGGGGAGGGGCGGTACGGGGTTGCGGGCGGGGCGGTCGGGCCGGACGGCGGTCGTCTTGGGCGGGTGCGCGCGGCGCGGCGCGGTCGGCTTCGCGCGCCGATCGGCCGCCGGGCGGGGAGCCTTCGCGGGCCGCCGGGAGGGTTCGCGGCCACCGTCCGGGTCGGCGTCGGACCGGTCGGCGGCGGCCCTCGCCGGGAGTTCGCCGAGGGGCGGCGGCTCGGCGGGGAGCCCGACCGGGCCGGCCGTGGAGGAGGCGTCGGCCGGTCGGCTCAGCTCCGGCGCGTCGGCGGGGGTCACGGAGTCACGCGCGGGCACACCGGTGTCCCGCGGGCCGCCGACGGACACGCAGCCGGCGCTCGCGAGGAGGGCGACGAGGGAGAGGGGCAGGGCCCGGCGCAACCGCATCGGACCACCATGCCGCACCGGCGGGCGGGCCGGTTCCCGCTCTCGCGCGTGCGGGCGGGACGGGGACGAGGGCGGAGCGGGCCGGGAAGAGCGCCGCAGGGGCTGCTGAAACGGTTCGGCGAGCTCACTGTGACCGTTTCCGCCGTGACGCGAGGTTCACCGGTCCGGGAGGACGCGCACCTGGACGGGGGTGGACCTGACGGAGAAACCCAGACAAGGTTCGGAGGGGAACGACAGTGCGGATGCCGGGGGAGGCGCGACCTCCGGTGCTCCGCGTTGCCGTGCCGGCTCCCCGGACCGGCGCCCGCCCGAGCGGCGGGAGCGCTCCGGTGGGCCGCCCGCCTGCCCTCCCGCCTGCCCTGTACGGAGTCCCGCCCCATGACCGCAGCCCCCGCGCCCGGCAACGAACCCGACGCCCCGGAGCCGAAGCACCCGCCGAGCCCCGCGCCCGCCTCCGACCCCACCACCACGACCGAGGACCGGGCCGTCGCCGGGTGGCGGGGGTGGGGGGCCGTAGGGGCCGTGGCGCTGGGGATCTTCTGCCTCATCACCTCCGAGTTGCTGCCCGTCGGCCTGCTCACCCCCGTAGGAGCCGATCTCGGTGTGTCCGACGGCACCGCCGGGCTCATGGTCACCGTGCCGGGGCTCGTCGCGGGCCTCTGCGCGCCCCTCGTCACCGTGGGCGCCGGCCGGCTCGACCGGCGCTGGGTACTGGTCGTCCTGATCGCCCTGATGGCCGTCGCCAACCTGGTCGCGGCACTCGCTCCCGGGTTTGGCGTGCTGCTGGCCGCCCGGCTGCTCGTAGGAGTCAGCGTCGGCGGGTTCTGGGCCATAGCCGGCGGCCTCGCCGTCCGCCTCGTTCCCGCGCACCACGTCGGCCGGGCCACCGCGCTCGTCTTCGGCGGAGTCCCCACCGCCTCGGTGCTCGGCGTCCCCGCCGGGACCCTGCTCGGTGAACTGGGCGGCTGGCGCTTCGCCTTCGCGGCCGTGGGCGGGCTCGGAGCGCTCACCCTGGCCGCACTGCTCCTGCTGCTCCCGCCGCTGCCGCCGACCCGGACCATCACCTTCGCCCAACTCCCCGCCCTGCTCCGGCGCAACCGCGCGGTCCGGGCCGGGGTCGCCGTCACCTTCCTGCTGGTGACCGGGCAGTTCGCCGCGTACACGTTCGTACGGCCGATCCTGCAGGACGTGTCCGGTGTGGACACCGCCTACGTGAGCACCCTCCTCCTCGGGTACGGAGTCGCGGGCGTGGCCGGCAACTTCCTGGCGGGCGCGCGGGACCCGTACCGCACGCTCTTCACCGTCGGGGCCTCCCTCGCCGTGATCCTCGCGCTGATCGCCACGGTGCCGGGCGCGGTCGCCGGGACGGTGCTGCTGCTGGCCTGGGGGCTCGTGTACGGCGGGGTCTCGGTCAGCCTCCAGAGCTGGATGATCAAGGCCGCACCGGACGACGCGGAGGCCGCCTCCTCGCTGATGGTGGCGATGTTCAACCTGGCCATCGCCGCCGGCGCCCTGTCCGGCGGTCTCGCGGTCGACGGGATCTCGGTGCCCGCCGCCGCATGGGCCGGAGCCGCCCTGATGGCGCTGGCCGCCGTCACCGTGCGGGTCACCTCCACGTCCCGCGCGGCCGGTCGGGCCGTCATGGGCACGGGTGCGGCGGCCGCCCCCGGAGTCACCGGGACCGGAGGCCGCACCGAGGACCGCGACGCCTCACCGGCCGACCGGCGATAGCCCGGAGACGGCCGGCAGGTCGCCCGGGTGATCGGCCAGTACCGGATCCCGGACCGGGAGTTGACCGTCCGCAATCCGGACGGTCGGCCGTCCGGGCCCGCGGGACGGCCGCTTCCGACGGGTCGGTTTCCGGGGAAGAGGTCATGCCCGGACGGGGCGGATGGGGCGGATCGGACATCCGGCTTGACCTGGGGCGTCTTCTGGAGAAAGAGTGCGCCGGTCGAACACCATCATCCGGACCGAACCTGCCCGAATCGTCCGGACGTCCAGCGCCACCGCACGACCGCACCCCGGAGACACCTCACATGCCCGCATCCGCCCGCCCTCCCCTCGCCTCGGCAGCGGCCGGCGGTTTCCTCGCGGCGAGCGCCGCCTGCCTTCCTGCGGCTGCCGGCGTCGAGACGGTTCCGGTCGCCCGGCGGCGCAGGACCTGACCGGTCGGGTGCGGGGGCCGACACCGCACCGCCGCGCCGGCCCCCGCACCCGCCGGGCGACAACCGCGCCCCGTGGCTCCCGCCTTGCGACCCGTGAGCCTTGCCCTGTGACCTTGCCCTGTGACCCCTGACCCCTGACCCCGATGAGAGTGGGATCGTGCCCGACGACGATCGCTTGCTCGTACGCCCCTACGTGGCCCCCTCGGGCCCGTTGCCCGGCTCGCCCGCGCCCGCCTGGCCCGAGGAGTCCGGGCGGATCTTCGTACCGACGCACTTCGGGCCGTCCGTCGTGGAGCCCGGGCCGTCACGTGCACCCGGGGAGGCGGACCGCGCTCCCGCGCAGCGCACCGAACCCCCGGCGGCCACGTCGGCTTCCGCCGTCGACCGGCGGGGCAGCCGGCTTCCGCTCGTGGGACTCGCCCTGCTCGCGCTCGGGGCGGCGGGGGCCCTCGCGTTCCTCCTGCGCAGCCCGGACCACGCGCCGCCGCGCGCCGTGGTCCGGCCGGACCTGTCGGTGCCGGTCCTCCCCGCGCGCAGCCCGGGCGCGGGCGAGGAGCCCCCGCCGGCCGGGCAGCCCGCATCCGGCCCGTCCACGCCCGGAACCCCGTCCGCGAAGGCAACGCCGGGCACGGGGCAGCCCTCTTCCGGCCCGTCGGCGAGTGCGAGCCGGGAGCCGAAGCCCGTGGGCCCGACGGGCACGCGCCCCGCGCCGGGAGGGGGCGGGACCCTGGGCCCGGGGGACCGCGGGGCCGAGGTGCGAGCCCTGCAGGAACGGCTCCACGGGCAGGGGTTCACGTACGTCTCCGTCACCGGCGTGTACGACGAGCAGACCCGGCGCGGCGTCCTGCAGCTCCAGCAGAACCGGAGCATCGAGGGCGACCCGCCGGGCGTCTACGGTCCGGCCACCCGTGCGGCCTTCGGAAGCGAGGGCTGACACGGCCGGTCCTTCCGTGCCGCGCTGAACGCCCTGCCCCGCACCGGTCGGCCGGGTCCGGGGTCCGTTCAGCGCCCGCCCGCGACGCGCAGGACCGTACCGGTCGTATACGCGGCGTCCTCGGACAGCAGCCAGGCGATGGCCGCGGCGACCTCCACCGGCTGCCCGGCCCGCCGGAGCGGGATCTCCGCGGCAGCGAGCGCCGGGCGGTCGGGGTCGCCCATGGCGGCGTGCATGTCGGTGTCGATGATGCCGGGGGCCACCGCGTTGACCCGGATCCCGTCCGGGCCCAGCTCCTTGGCGAGGCCCAGGGTCAGGGTGTCGGTGGCGGCCTTGGTGGCGGCGTAGTGGACGTAGCGGCCGGGGCTGCCGAGGGTGGCGGCCGCGGAGGAGACGTTGACGATGGCCCCGCCGCCCGACTCGGCCATGTCCCGGGCGGCCCGGCGGCAGCAGAGCAGGTAGCCGAGGAGGTTCACGTCGAGCACGCGGCGCAGGTCCTCGACCCGGATGTCGGCGAGCCGGCCCGGGGTGCCGGTGACTCCGGCGTTGTTGACGAGGCCGGTCACCGCACCGAACTCGGCGCCGGCGATGTCGAAGAGCCGCTCCACGCCGCACTCCTCTGAGGTGTCACCGCGTACGGTCACACACCGGGCGCCCGCCTTCCGGACCCGCTCGGCGGTGGCCTTGGCGGCCTCGTCGTCATGGAGGTAGCCGAGGACGAGATCGTGCCCGTCGGCGGCGAGCCGGACGCACGTGGCGGCGCCGATACCGCGACTGCCTCCGGTGACGATGGTGACTGGTCGACGTGACATGTGAGCCTCCTGTGTGACGCATTACCCCGTGTCGTGCCCACACCTGGGATGGCCGCAGGCTAACACCGCGACACCCCGGCCGACCAAGGAGAAGGTCCTCCGTGGAGCGCTCCCGAGGACCCGGAGAACTGCACGGCGCCGCCCACCCGTTGACCAACCAGGCTTGGGGGAAAGGGACTTGATGTCACAACAACTCTTTTGAAACAACTATTGTGGGTCTACTCTCGGCGCATGGTCGCTCCCCCCGCTCCCCCCGCCACCTCCGTCACATCCGCCGAGCCGTCGGGGCAGGACGTCGAGCTCGACACGGCTGCCCTGCGCGTACTCGCCCACCCCCTGCGCCTGAACATCCTCACCCTCCTGAGGGAGCGTGGTCCGTCCACCGCCACCCGGATCGCCGACGAACTGGGCATCAACCCCGGGGCGGCGAGCTACCACCTGCGGCGTCTCGGGGCGGGTGGGCTCATCGTCGAGGAACCCGGGCGCGGCACCGGACGCGAGCGGTGGTGGAAGTCCGCCCATCGCCAGTCGGTCCACGATCCCGCTTCCGCGTCCGGCGAACAGCGGGAGGCCGGCCGCGCCTACACGCACGCGGTCGCCCGTGCCGCGGCGGATCGCCTGCGCAGGGCCGCACACGAGGTACCGCTCCTGCCCGAGGAATGGCTCGACGCGGCCACGTACGCCGACTTCCTCCTGTACCTGACGCCGGGGGACGTGGCCCGGATGCGCTCGGAACTCTTCCAGGTGATCGCGCGCTATCACCACGGAGAGGGCGAAGCCCCCGAAGGGGCCGCTCCGGTGGCGCTGCAGGTGCAGGTGTTTCCGGTACCGGGCACGGCCCTGCCGCGGGCCGGTGGCGGCGCGTGAAGCCGGACGGCGCGGTCGCGCCCCCGTACGCAGCCGGGTCCGCGTCCGCGTCTACGTCGGTGTCCGCGCGGCCCGCCTACCGGGACGCCAACGTCCTGCGCTGGCTGGTCGCGTACACGGCTTCGATCACCGGTGACGTCGTCTACTTCCTCGCCCTGACCTGGGCCGCCGTGCGCGTCGGCGGGCCGTCGCAGGTGGGCCTCGTGGTCGCGGCCGGAGCCCTGCCCCGCGCGGCGCTCATGCTCGGGGGCGGCGTGGTGGCCGACCGGTTCGGGCCGCGACGGGTCGCCGTCGTCAGCGACGCGGTGCGCTGCGGCGTGATCCTCGGGGTCGCCGCGGCGCTCACGTTCGCGTCCCCGGGCGTGTGGCTGCTGGTCACCGCCGCGCTGGTCTTCGGCGCCGTGGACGCGGTGTTCATGCCGGCCGTGGGCGCGCTCCCGCCGCTCATCGCGGCACCCGCACAGTTCGCCAGGGTCCAGGGGATGCGGGGGCTGTCGGTCCGGCTGAGCAACGCGGTGGGGCCACTGCCGGCGGCAGCCCTCCTGGTGACGGCCGGTGCGGCCGGTGCGTTCGCCGCCGCGGGCATCCTCTTCGCCCTGTCGCTGGCGACCCTGCTCACCGTGCGGACCGTCTCGCCGGCCTCTTCCGCGCGACCGCCCCGGAGCGCTTCCGCGGGTGCCTCCGTACGTACCTCCGCCCTGCGCGAGCTGGCCGACGGCCTGCGCTACGTCCGCCGCCACCGGATGCTCGCCCCACTGGTCGTGGTCATCGGGCTGGGTGAGATGTGCTTCAGCGGTCCGGTGGCCACCGGTCTGGTGCTCCTGGCCGAGGAGCGCGGCTGGGGTGCCCCGGGCATGGGATGGATCGCGAGCGCGTTCAGCGTGGGAGCGGCGGCGTCGGCCCTGCTGCTCACCGTCTCCGCCCGGATACCCAGGGCCGGGCTGGTCATGGGTGCGGCGCTGCTCGTCACCGCCGGGGGAGCGGTCTCCCTGGGGCGCGTGGCCTCGCTGCCGCTCGCCGTCGTACTCGGTTCCCTGATTGGACTGACCAGCGGGATCACCACCACCGTGACCGGTGCGCTGCTCCAGACGGAGACGGACCCCCGGTACCTCGGACGGGTCACCGCGGTGACGACCCTGTGCACGTTGGGCCTTGCTCCCGTCCTCTTCCCCGCCGTCGGCGTCACGGTGGCGCTGTGGGGGGCGGACGTGTTCTTCGCCGGCTGCGGCGTGATCTGCCTGCTCGCCGCAGGGCTCGGCCTGGCCGTCCCCGTGCTCCGCCGGGCCGAACTCCAGGGCCCCGAGTCCCTGTCGCCCGCCGCCGTCGCCGGTGGATCCGGTGTCCCCTCCGAGGGGTGACGGGGGTCCGACCGGGGCCCGGGAGAGGTCTGAGCGCGGGCGGCTACAGTGCCGACATGGACGCAGCGAGCACGGCCACCGGTACGGGCACCG
This sequence comes from Streptomyces sp. NPDC002886, assembly GCF_042888445.1. Classification (NCBI taxonomy): domain Bacteria; kingdom Bacillati; phylum Actinomycetota; class Actinomycetes; order Kitasatosporales; family Streptomycetaceae; genus Streptomyces; species Streptomyces sp. NPDC002886. Next base: position 563,548 of record NZ_JBIAPV010000004.1, on the reverse strand, counting down.
GAACGGCCACCGGCACCGGAACGGCCCCGACCCTGGAAGACGTGGCCCGCGCGGCCGGGGTGTCCCGGGCCACGGTGTCCCGCGTGGTGAACGGGGTCCGCAATGTGGACCCCGCCATCCAGCAGGCGGTCCAGCGGGCCGTCGCCGCGACGGGATACGTGCCGAACCGCGCGGCCCGTTCCCTGGTGACCCGCCGCTCGGGTGCGGTGGCGCTGGTGGTCTCCGGCGCGGGCGCGGACACCGGGCGGGTGTTCCAGGACCCCTTCTTCGGGCGGGTGGTGAGCGGGGTCGTACGGGCCCTGCGCCCGCGCGGGGTGCATCCGGTGCTGCTGTTCGCCGACGGGGAGGCGGACCGCGCGCAGGTGGTCTCGTACCTCACCCAGGGCGGTGGGGACGGAGCACTGCTCGTCACCACCGACGGCCACGACCCGCTCCCCGGCATGCTCGTGCGCGCCGGCCTGCCCGCGGTGCTCTTCGCCCGGCCGGCCCCCGAGATCCCGCTGGACTGGGTGGACCTGCGCCACCGCGAAGGCGGGGCACTGGCCGCGCGGCACCTCCTCGCCCGGGGCTGCCGGCGCCTCGCCGTGATCGGCGGTCCGGCGGACGTACCGGCGAGCTGGGACCGGGTGGCGGGCTTCCGGGAGGCGCTGGAGGGAACGGCGGTACGGGTGGCGGAGGCGGACTTCACCCTGGACGGCGGCGAGCAGGCGATGCGCGCGCTCCTGGCCGAGCACCCGGACCTGGACGGAGTGTTCGCGGCGAACGACCTGATGGCCCAAGGCGCCTGCCTGGTGCTGCGCGAACACGGCCGCCGGATCCCCGAGGACGTGGCGGTGGTCGGCTTCGACGACTCCGGCGCGGCGGTGGCGGCGAGACCCCGCCTGACGACGGTCCGCCAGCCGGTGGAGGAGATGGCGGCGGAGATGGTGCGCCTCCTCCTGGACCGGGTGGCCGGCACGGCCGCGCCGGACCCGGCGGCGGTGCTCTTCGACCCGGAACTGGTGGTCCGCGACTCGGCGTGAGCGCCGGCCGCGGCCCGCGGGGAAATCCGGGTGCGGCCCGGCCGACATCCGGCGATCATGCCCGGATGGGTGGTGAGCTGCGGTGGGACGAAGTGAGCAGCCTCTTCGGCAAGGAGGGGAGCTGCATCCTCGAGGGATGGGTGGAGGGGGCCGGTCTCGAGGGCTGGCGAGCCGTCCTGGACCTCGTCACCGAGAACGGGTGGCGCGGCGAGTACTCCGTGACCGAGGGGGACCCGCTTCCCCTGCCGTCGGCCGAGGCGCTCTTCGACCGGCCCGTCGGCGGCGATCGACCGAGGCTGCGGGTCTGGCCGCACCCGGAGGTGCTGGTGATCTTCGATGCGCTCTCGGTGGCCGAAGTCGACTTCGACGTGGACATCTGCCAGCTCCAGGGGCAGGAGCGGGTAGACGTGCTGGGCGGGTTCCTCGGCGCGGTCGGCCGCAGGCTGCGCCGGCCGGTGGTGCTGGTTTCCGAGGGTGACGAGGGTCGGGGGCGACCGCTCATCGGCTTCGACGTAGGCCGCGACCGTGTGCTGTTGCGGCCGAACGGCCAGTCACTGTACAGGACATGAGGGCGGCGGGGAGCGCTCCCCGGGCCGGAGGCCGTGTTCAGCAGGCGAAGGCCTTCAGCAGTCGAAGGCCGACCAGCAGATGTCGTTGCGCAACCGCTGGTCGTCCAGGACGAGTGCGCGGATCGCTTCCGGGAGCTGGTCGCGCTGCCAGAGGCACTCCCGCCGGCCCGCCGCCTCGCCCTCGCCTTCCGGCGCCGCCGCGCGCGCGGCCTTGATCGCATAGGCGGCCGCGCCGAGTTCGTGCGCCGCGACATGGGCGACGGCCCCGGCCTGCCCCGCGGCGTACGCGGCATGGCGGGCCGCCCCGCGCAGGTCCCTGGCCGCGCCCATCGCGTGGCCGCCCGCCGCACGGGACGCGGTCATGGTGACCTCGCCGCGCACCCACGCGCGGGCGTGCTCGATGGCCCGGCGCGGCCGCGGGTCCTCGGGCCGGGCGGACTCGAACAGGCCGAGGACGTGCTCGGCGCAGGACGCCGCCCATAGGGCCAGGAGGTGGTGATCCGCGTCGGTGAGGGTGCCGCCGCGGCGGATCGTCACGAAGCGAAGGTCGCGTTCCTTCGGGAGGATCATCGTCGGCTCTCCTTCGGTGGCACCGGCCAGGACATTCCAGAGACGGCCTAGGTCGTCTCTTTCTGATCTCGTCGGCCGTGCCAGGCGTCGCGGGCCCGGCAAGATCCGAAAGGGACGGCCTAGCCCCGGGCCCCGGCCGCCGCCCCGCCGCCGCGGGAGCGCAGGGACGTCTGCCAGCCCGGAGCCTCCGTCGTGGGCTCCGGCGGCGTGCGCCGGCCGCCCGTGGCGAAGAAGGCCGCCAGGGGGAGGGTGGCCGCGCCCACGGTGACCGCGTCCGGGCCCAGTGAGCCCATGTCGATGGTGACCCGGGCGGCGGGATGGCGCAGGGAGTAGCGCGTCGCGTGTTCCCGTACCGCCGGGAGGATGTGCGGGCCCAGCATCAGGCCCGCCCAGCCGCCGATCAGGATCCGCTCGGGCTGGAAGAGGTTGATCAGGTCCGACAGGCCCGCGCCCAGGTACTCCGCGGTCTCGTCGAGCACGGCCAGCGCGTCCGCGTCCCCGCCGGAGGCCGCCGCCAGCAGCGCGGTCAGGGCGTCCTCCTCGTCCCGCGCGACCGCGTCCGCGGCGACCGCCGCCCCGTCGCCGCCCCGTTCCGCCCACCGCGCCAGCAGCGACTCCGCCCCCGTGTACGCCTCCAGGCAGCCCAGCGCCCCGCAGCGGCAGCGCCGTCCGCGGACCTGCACCGTGAGGTGGCCCCACTCCAGGGGTGCGCCCTCCGTGCCGGCGCCGTCCGGGGAGCCGTCGGTGATCAGGCTCGCTCCGATGCCGGAACCGAAGAGCACGACCACCGCGTCCCGGGCCCCGCGACCCGCGCCGAACCACATCTCCGCCTGCCCGAGCGTGCGGGCCCCGTTGTCGATGAGGTACGGCACCTCGGGCGGTACGGCTCCCGTCGCCCGCAGCAGCGCCTCCAGCGGGACCGCGTCCCAGCCGATGGTCTGCCCGTGGACGACGGTTCCGCCCGGCGCGTCTCGGTCGACGATGCCGGGGACGCCGATGCCGACCCCCAGGAGCCGGTCCGTCCCGACCCCGGCCCGCTCCAGGACGGTGGCGATCCCGCTCCGTACGTGGTCGACGATCGGACCGACGTCGTAGCAACCGCGCGGCTTCAACGGGAGCTCGGTGCGCGCCAGTTCGGTCAGCGTCAGGTCGAACAGCTCGACCCTGACCCGGGTTTCGCCGACGTCGATGCCGATCAGGTGCCCGCTGCCGGGCGCCACCCGCAGCAGCGTACGCGGCCGGCCGCCGTCAGAATCGACGACGCCCGCCTCCTCCAGCAGTCCGTCCGCGACGAGTTCACCGACCACGTTGCTGACGGATCCCGAGCTCAGCCCGGTCGCCGGGCCCAGCTCCTGCCGGCTCATGGGCGTGCCGAAGTACAACTGCTGCAGCACGGCGCTGCGGTTGCCCCTTCGCAGGTCCCGCACCGTACGTCCACTGCGCCCCGTCGTCATGTGGCTCCTTCCGCCCTGACACCGATCGCAACATACCCTTGCGCGACCCCTGGGGGCGACCCTTTGCCCGGGCTTACCTCACATCGTGAATTAATTCCGCGGGGCGGCGGGGCCGTCACGGTCGGCCCTCCGCCGCGCCGCGCCCGCCGCTCCTCCCGGGGTGGGCGCGGTTCTTCGTGGTGGGATGGGGGGCGGGGGCAGGCGCACGGCTCACGGAGAGGCGAGAAGGTATGTCCGAGGACCAAGAAGGCACCATGCGGGCCATGACGTACGACACGTATGGCGGAGTGGAGGTGCTCTCCGAGACCCGGATTCCGGTGCCCAAGGTAGGACCCGGCGAGGTCCTCGTCCGGGTCCGGTGCGCCTCCGTCAACCCCGTCGACTGGAAGATCATGGCCGGCGGGCTCGACGGCCTGATGGACGTCGTGTACCCCGTCGTTCCCGGCTGGGACGTCGCCGGGACCGTCGAGTACGCGGGCATCGACACCCCCGAGTTCACCGCGAGCGACGAGGTCATCGCCTACGCCCGCAAGGACTACGTGCACGGCGGCACCTTCGCCGAGTTCGTCACCGTGCCCGTACGGGCCCTCGCGCGCAAGCCCGTCTCCCTGACCTGGCAGCAGGCCGCGGGGCTGCCGCTGGCCGGGCTCACCGCGTACCAGCTGCTCACGCGCCTGGACACCGGCAAGGAGGACACCGTCCTCGTGCACGGAGCCGCGGGCGGCGTCGGCTCCATGGGCGTCCAGATCGCCCGCGCGCTCGGGGCCCGTGTCATCGGCACCGCCTCGGCCCGCAACCACGACCGGCTGCGCGAGCTGGGCTGCGAACCCGTCGAGTACGGGGACGGCCTCGCGGAGCGGGTCCGCGCCCTGGCGCCCGACGGGGTCACCGTCGTCGCCGACTTCGTCGGGGAAGTCCTCGACACCACCCTGGCGGTACTGGCCGAGGGCGGCCGGCACGCCTCCATCGCCGACCACACCGTGCTCGGCTCCGGCGGCCAGTGGATGTGGGTGCGGCCCGTCGGCGCCGACCTCGCCGAGCTGGGCCGGCTGGCCGACGCCGGGCAGCTCACGGTCACCGTCGCCGAGACCTTCCCGCTCGCGGAACTGGCGGCCGCCTTCGAGCTCAGCCAGAAGGGCCACGCCGCCGGGAAGATCGTCCTGGAGGTCTGACCCCACCGGAACCCGCGCGCGCACGATGGCGGGCACGGCCGTGCGCTCGACCGCGCGCACGGCCGCGCGCCGCCCGGATCGGGTCCGGGCGGCGCGCGGGTGTACGGGGGCGTCGGGCCCGGGGTCGGGCCGGCGGGAACCTCCTTGGGAGGGTGTGGGGGAGCGGGCGCCTACGGGAGGCGGCCGTCGGGGCCCAGCACGGTGCCGGCCTCCGGGTGGAACTGGTCGTAGCCGCGGTTGTTGCACTGCAGCCCGCCCTTGATGCAGTGCTCGACCATGGCGTTCAGGGTGCGCTCGTCCCACGCGTTGAAGAAGTCGTAGTGGAAGGAGTGGCCGGTCCCGCTGGACAGCCTGACTTGGGACATGTCACCGCTGACCGGGAAGGCCATCTTGAACTCGACCATCGGGACCGCGACCGGGTGCGAGGCGGGGCAGACGTTGTCGTTGTTGCCGGGCTTGGTGACCGGGTAGGCCATGTGCGCCTTGTGGTCCGGGACGTCGAGGTTCTTGCCGTCCCAGCAACTGGGGGACTGCATGCGGATGTTGAGCTGACTGCCGGCCGGGCAGCTGGCCGGGAACTCGGTGTTCTTGAAGCTTTCGCCGCACTCCCAGCCCTCGACCCAGCCCTTGTGCGCGCGGAACTCCGCCGCGGTCTGGGTCGGGCTGCCGACGAGGAAGCGCAGTCCCTTCGGGAAGGGGCGCACACTCGTGTAGTCGGTGACCCCGGTCTTGTAGTAGATGACCTGGGGGCCGGTGGGCAGGACCTTCTGGCTGCCGTTGAGGAGCGTCGGCATCCAGTAGCCGGACAGGTCGCCGAGCGCGGTACAGGCCGTGCTGCCGGCGCTCAGGGAGGCGGTGGTGCTGTTGCCGTTCGTGCCGGTGTTGCCCATGAAGGTGTGGTCGTGCGAGGCGCCGGGCCGGCCCGCGTACACGATCGGGTCGTCGGGCGCGGTCTTGGTGACCGAGCAGTTGGCCTGGAACTCGTGGAAGTAGCGGTCCGGCGGGTTGTTCCAGGACGGGGTCACGCCGGTGACCTGCGGAACGGCCGGGATGTAGCCGTCGCCGTCGGGGTCGTCGCCCCCGGCGACCGCCGCGACGGCGGAGTGGTCCATGTTCATGTGGACCGCGCCGGAGTCGGGCGAGGCCTGTGCGGTGAGCGTGGTGGCGCCGAGACCGGCGGCCGCGGTCACGGCGATGGCCGCCGAGACCAGGAGCGCGGACAGGGTCCGCGGTCGGAGATGCATCGTTCGTTCAGCTCCTTCTGGAGGGAGGGGGAGGGCGCGGAGTTGGGAGAGCGCTCTCTCGTATGCCCCGGAAAACGCGGGGCGGCCGGTGGCCGCCCCGCGAGCCGGGCGTCAGGGGTTGATCAGGGGAAAGAGACGACGGTGGAGGGGGTGGTCGAGGTGCCGGAGGTCGGCGCGCCCGTGTTGTTGATGACGTGCTCGTACTGGCCGTTGCCGCCGAGTGAGACCACGAGGATGTCGTGGAACTTCACGCCCGCCTTCACCGGGACCTGGAAGCCGTGGTCCTGACGGATCGTCGGGTCGACGTTGTAGTAGCAGTAGCTGCCCAGACCCCAGCCCTCGTGGGTGTTGACGGAGTCGGCGACCTTGTAGGCGGCGTACCCCTTGACCGAACCGTTCTGGATCGCGGCCTGGTTGGGCGCGTCGTACGCCTTCTCGTTCTGGAAGAAGATCGTGCGGCCGCGCTCGCCGTTCCACTCCACGTCGTACTTGTTGAAGTGCTCGACGAACAGGCCGGTGGCCAGGACGTCGTCGCCGTTGACGCGGAACCCGTAGTCGGAGCGGTTGGTCTCCCAGCCCACCCCGTCGCCGTGGTCGGCGCGCCAGATCCAGGTGTGGTCGACGATCGTGTCGTGGTTGTTGATCACCATGCCGACCGTGGCCTTGCCGGCGCCCGCGCCGCCGACGCGGATGAACACGTCCTGGACGGTGGTCGGGTTCGCCGCATGGTCCGTGGTGGTGCCGGCCGGGCCGACCTCCAGCAGGCTGGGGGAGTTGACCTGGCCCGCGTCGACCAGGAAGCCGGCCAGCTTCACGCCGTCGACGTCGCCGACCTTCATCGCCGTCACCCCGTTGTCCGGGATGATGGTGGCGAGGCCCAGGCCCAGGACGACCGTGTCCGCACGGTTGACCTGGATGGTCTGGTTGACGTGGTAGACGCCCGGGGTGAAGAGCAGGTGCAGGCCCTGGGCCAATGCCTGGTTCATCGTCGCGGCGGTGGTTCCGGGCTTGACCACGTAGAACTGGCTCAGCGGGATCGAGGAGCCCTGCGGGGCTCCGTTGCCCCAGGAAGTGCCGCGCGCGTTGGTGCGCTTGGCCGGGACGAACACCTTGTACTCGGAGCCGTCCAGGTACAGGAACGGCTTCTCGCGGGAGACCGGAGTGGTGTCGAGGGTGGTGTAACGGGGCTCCGGGAAGGCCTGGGCCGGCGCGCCCTGGGTGCCGGAGAAGACCTGGTTCCACACGCCGTTGGACCAGCCGCCGATGGAGCTGTCGCGGGTGTACCACTGCTGCTGCGAGTAGTTGCCGACCTGGCCGTCGATCTTCGAGTCGGCGATGAAGCCGCCCGAGGACCAACCGTAGCCGGACGGGGCCAGGTTGAGGCCGCCCTTGACGTGCATCCGGCGGAACGGCGCGGCCTGCGACACGGCCCAGCGGTCGGTGCCGTTGACCGGGTTGAGCGCGAGGTTCTCGGCCGAACGCCAGAAGTTCTGGGTGGCGTTGCCGCCGAACCAGCCCGCGTCGACGGTGACGTCACCGTTGATGGTGGTGTCGTCCGGGCTCAGGCCGAGGCCCGAGATCGAGGTGTAGAAGCCGATCTGGGCGTTGAGGCCGTTGTAGGTGCCCGGCTTGAAGAGGAACTGGTAGCGCCCGGAGCCGAACTGCGCCGACTCCTGCTGGGCGAAGACCTGGTCCAGCTTGGCCTGGATGTTCGGCGTCGAGGGATCGAAGACGATCACGTTGGGGCCGAGGTCGCCGCCGCCGGGGAGCGTCGGACCGGTGCCCCCGGTGGTGCCGTAGACCTGGAACTCCCAGAGGGAGTAGCCGTATCCGGTGGTGCGCTGGGTGCCGTACACGCGGACGTAGCGGGCCGTGCCGGTGATGTCGTGGGTCTGCACGCCGCCGGTGCCGTTGGCGGTGGAGTACGCCGTGGACCAGTTGGCGCCGTCCGTGGACAGCTCGACGCGGTACGCCTTCGCGGCGGCGGTCTCCCAGCGCAGGACCACCTGGCTCAGCTGGGCGGCCGCGCCGAGGTCGACCTGTATCCACTGCGGATCGGAGAACTGGCTCGACCAGCGGGTCCCGTTGTTGCCGTCGACGGCCGCGGAGGCGGGGGTGCCGGCGCCCTCCGAGGAGGAGGCGGTGGCGGGCTTGCCCTGGGAGAGGAGCGTGGGCGCGGCGGTCGCCGCGGTGCTCGGCAGGAGCACGAGGAGGGCCGCGACGAGGGCCCCGGCCAGGGAGGCCACGGTCAGGCGGGACGGACGCGAGGGGCGGCGCGACGGTTGACGCGATGGGTGGGGAGGGTGAGCGGAGAGGAGGGGCATGCGGGGCTACTCCTGACGTTGTGGATCCGGGGGGATCGAAGCGTGAGTGAACTGCCCGGCGCCTGGGCCGTCAAGGGTTTGAGCGTTCATGAACTGAAGATCCAATGACGTGTCAAACACGCATCAGGCCTGTGAACTTGGAGTTTCTTCAATCCTTGTGAAAAGTATTGACGAAAAAACTTTGCCCGACTGTACTGAGGCTCTGACCGCTCCGTCCCGCCGTGCCCGCTACGGCGGGGCGGAGCTCAGGTCGAGTGCTCGTCCACCGCGTTCGGAGAGTGGGCCCGGATGGCCGGACCGATGCTGCCGTGCGTTCGTTACTTGTCGTCAGGGAAGGTCCGGGACGGTGCCGCAGTCCGCCCACGTCACCTCGGTGCCGGGGAGCGTCGCCGACCAGGGTGCGGCCAGGGCCGCAAGGGCGCTCGCGTCCGGCGGCGTGTGGCCGAGGCCGATCGCGTAGCGGGCCAGGGCCGGGGTCCGCTCGAAGGGCCGGGGCCAGGCATGGGCCTCCACGCACCCCGTCTGGGCCAGGGCGCCGAGCAGAGCGCGCAGTCGGCCGCGGGTGCGGCCCAGGTTGTCCTCGAAGTCCGCGGGCCGGGAGCCCGTCACGGTGACCACGGCCCAGGCGGCGTGCCGGCGGTGCGGGGGAGCGGCGGGGGCGGGTCGCGCGGTGGGGCTCGACTCCAGTGCCTCCCACGTGGCGAACAGCTCCCGCGTCAGCAAGTCGGCGATGCCCGGTGTTACTTGGGCGGTGCAGCTGCGGACCGGGGCGGAGGGCGTCAGCACGGTGACCGGAAACTCCCCGGCGGAGGTGTCGTCCGGCGGCGCGGTGAGGCCCACGGGGGTGCGCCAGTCCCGGGCGGCCCAGGTGGCGAAGAACGCGCGGAGCAGGGGGCCGGGGGAGAGGTCGCGGGCGGAGCGGACCGTGTGGGCGGCCAGCACCGACCAGGCCAGTCCGGGCAGGCCGCCGAAAGGCGCCGAGTCCAGACCCCGGGACCGGGCCCAGGCCTTGACCTCCCGCGCCAGCCGGGCGAAGGCGGCGTGCTCCGGGCCCACGAAGTCCCGTACCGCCTCGGCGTCGCTCACCGCGCTCAGCGCCACCGCCGCGGCCTCGCCGAGCTCCGCCCGCCGGGCGACGGCACGGTCCGGCGGCACCGGTCCGCTGGCGACCACCACCAGATCCACGTCCAGCCCGGCGACGCGGAGCCGCAGGCCCGGTACCCGGGCGCCGGTCACCTCGCGGAGCCGCTCCGCCTCGGGCAGGGCCGAGGCGACCCGCGCCCGTACCTCCGCCGACTCGACGGCTCCGGGCAGGACCATGACCAGGTCCACGTCGGCCTCCGGCAGCGCGCATCGCATCCGGCGCGAGCCGGCCGGATGCACGACGCCTTCCGGGAACGCCGCGGCGATCCGCGCCGTGAGGTCCGCGGCGCGGGCCTCGGAATCGGCCCCGGCCTCCGCCCCGGCCCCCGTCGGCTCCGTGTCGCTCGGGCGGGGTGCCGTGGGGCGTGTGGGTTCCGGGATCCAGTGGGTGGTGCCGGTGCCGAGGTCTACCGTCGCCCGGATCTCCATCGGGCCGTCGCCGCGCCGGGACAGCACGGCGAGGGAGTCCACGCGGGCCGACCGGCCCCCGCCGAGGCGGGCCGTGAACTCGCGTTCCGCGCGTACGGGATCGGCGCTGCGGCCCAGTGTCAGGTGAGGGGTGAACCCCTCGGCGCGGCCCCGGCAGCCCGGGAACCGCGCCGCCAGGGACCGGCGCAGCTCCTGCCACGGGGCGTCGCCGGCCGCTGCCGGGTCCAGCCACAGGGTCGGGCCGAAGCCGTACACGCCCTCCAGCCGCGCCGTGAACGCGGCCGATTCCGCGGCGGCTTCGGCCAGGAGGGGCAGGGCCGCCTCGAAGGAGGATTCCGGTACGAAGCCGAAGAGCAGGTTCACGTGCGCGGGCCAGCGCTCCGCCTGCGGGTCGTGTGCGCGGCGCACGGCCGCCACCGCCCCGTCCGGTGGCGGCAGCCAGGCCACCGCCGTGCGCGAGGTGGCCCGGACATCCATGCCCGCGTGCCCGGAGCCCGCGCCTTCGTCGGTCGACGCGTCGAAGTCCAGGGTGGCCTCGACCCCGTAGTGGTCGGAGATGAACAGCCCCTCCGGCCCGGGGGAGTCACCGCGCAGTGCGGCCCGCTCTACGCGCACTCCCGCCGACCGCAGCAGGATCCGGTCCAGGCGGGCGGCCCGGCCCGACAACGACCCCACCGCCGCAAGGGGATTGGCGACCGGATCGAAGGTCGGGGTTTCGTCCCGCGATCCGTGCACCTCGGTCCAGGCGTCCCGCAGACCCAGCGCCGCCGCCGGACCCTCCGCGCCCGACCGGCCGTCGTTGAAGTCGCCGAGCAGGGCCACGTCGGCCGACTCGACTCCGGCCAATCCCTCGCGCAGTCGCGCCAGTTCCGTGGTGCGGCGGTCCTCGCCCCGCTCCGTGTGATCGCTCGTCAGGTGTGTGGCGGCGACCACCAGGGGCCCGCCCGCCGTGTCCACGGTCACGGCGACGACCGCCTTGTGCGGGCCCAGAACGTGAACGCCCGCCTCCCGTACCGGCAGCCGGCTCAGCACGAGCAGTCCGCTCTCCGCGACGTCCCGACCGTCCGGGTCGGCGGCGATGGTGTACCCGACCCGGACCCAGGGCTCGGCGAGCAGCATGCGGAGCAGGTCGCGCTCCACCTCCTGGAGCGCGATCACATCGGCGTCGGCCGCCGCCAGATCCGCCAGCAGCAGCGGCCTGCGCCGCTCGGTGGCGATGCGCGGGGCGTCGTACCGGTCCCAGAGTGTGTTCCATGTCAACAGCCGGACAGTAGAGAGGCGTTGGGGTCGAGGTACATCCTCTGGCGTCGTCCGCCAGGCGCCGCCGCCGGACGCGTCCCACGCGTACGGGGTCCGTGCGGTGAAGAACGGCGCCCGGAGCATCCTCGGGGCGCGGACCCGCCCGGCGGCGGTGCTGTCGATGGTGTCGACGCCCGTGGCGCGGTCCCACACCAGCTCGCCGTCGGCTTCCACGAACAGCACCCGGTGCCAGGGGATGTCGCCCCCCGGCACGAAGGACGGGAGGGGCACCCGCTTCGGCGCGGCTCCGCGCTGCAGCAGGCCCAGGGTGAACCGGGCGGGATCGAAGCGGGGGTCCCAGCGGACCTGGTGGTAGAGCTCTTCACTGGTACGCATCAGCCCTCCTCGCGGGTCGCCGCGGGGGCGGCCGTGGGGGTCGTCGTGTGGGTCGGCGGCGCGATCGTGCCCGCCGTGTCCTCGACGGTTCCGTCGGCCCCGATGTACCAAGTGCGGTGCGCCTCACCGGGATACGGCGGAGCGAAGCGGCGCAGCTGCGAGGTCAGCACCGGCTCCGGCACCGGGTGGGCGCGCGTGGAGTTGCGGCGCAGCAGCTCCGCCTCTCCGACCAGCAGCACGGCGTGGGTGACCAGCGCGTCACGCCGTCGCGCGACCGTGCCGGCCAGAGCGCGCTGCTGGGCGGTGAGGGAGGTCGCGTCCCACACGACCGTGCCCCCGCGCCGCGCGGCCGAGGCGAGGGCGGAGTCCAGCCGGTCGAGGCCCTCGCGGAGCACGTCCGCGTTGTCCCGCTGGTCCGCGCGCGAACCCCGGGCGCCGCGCAGTTCGTCGAGGCTGATGTAGGCCTCCACCCCGGGCAGGTTGCGGGCGTACGTGCTCTTCCCGCTGCCCGAGGGCCCGCAGAGCTGCACCAGCCGGGGGAAGGAGGCGCCGTCGCGCCACCGCCAGGTTGCCGCGACCGCCTCTTCGGGGCCGGTCAGCTTGCCCTGCCCGTAGGCCCGGCGTGCCTCGGCCCAGCAGCGGTCGGCGGCGTCACCGCCGATACGGCCGCCGCCGTGTCCGCCCGCACCGCCGTCACCGTCTCCGCCCGTGTCTCCGGCGCCCCGGCCGGCTCCGGCCAGGGCTTCGCGGAGCCCGGCCCGCAGTGGCTCCAGGGGCGCGGGCCCGAGCAGCCCCGCGTCCTCGGCGTGCAGCGCGGACCACTCGACGCACTCGGCGGACCCGTCGCCCCGCTCGGAGAGCGCTCCCGCCAGTGCGTGCAGCACCCCCAGGTCGGCCGCCTCCGCCATCCGTACGAGCCCCGCGCGCCGTTCCGTGTCCGGGTAGGGGAAGGGCCGGCGCAGCGCAGAGTGGAGCCCGACCAGGTCCGCGACCCGCCGTGCGGTGGCCATCCCGAGCGGCCCGGCCGCCAGCCGGGACGCGAGGGCGGCTCGCGGCACGGCGTGCAGGGCCGCCGCCAAGAGCCCGGCCAGCCGCTCCTCACCGGACCTGCGCACGTCCAACCCGTCGATGCGGTCCGCCACTTCGGCGACCAGCGCCTCGACTCCGGCCGCCTCGACTCCGGCCGCCTCGACTCCGACCGCCCCTGCTCCGGCCGCCTCGAACCCGGCCGCCTCGACTCCCGCCGCCTCGGCCACCGGGTCCGCTCCCACCGCCCGGAGGAGCCCGGCCGTGTCAGGATCCGCGCCCGACCGGGCGTCCCACAGGGCGGCGGCCGGACCGAGTCCGTTGGGCACCACCTGGGCGTACATCCAGTGCGTGTCGGTCTGTACGTGGCCGCCCCGCACCCATTTGGCCACGCACCGGCCGAAGTCGGCCCGTTCGAAGCCGGCCGCCGTGCGGACGACGTACCCCTCCTGCCGCGCCGTGTCGAGCCGAAGCCGGCGCAGCGCCCGCTCGTCGAAGACCCCGCGCCACAGGACGCGCGGCCCCGGGACCCCGAGGCCGCGCAGGAAGAGCACCGTCCGGTCCCAGTCCAGACAGTGGTCGCCGTCCCACACCGAGAACCCGTAGAACCAGGCGTCGAGTTCCTCGTACGCGAGCGAGTGCCGGGCGTAGACGTTCTCCCCGCACACCCGCCAACCGGCGGGGATCCCGGGGCCGATACGGCTCTGCAGGCCCTTCACCCAGGCCCGCGACGGATGGTGGCCCGAGTCGAGCGACCGGGCGTGCAGGCCGTCGGCGTAGAGGGTGGTGTTCTCGCCGTCGAGCTTTTCGGTGACCACGACCTCGCGCCCGGCGAACCCCGCCAGCATGCCGGGCCCGGTGGTCCGCACGTCGTCGGACGTCGCGCCCGGAGACCAGGGCAGGTGTGGGGTCCGCGGGTAATGCGTGCGCATGATCCGCTCCCTGCGGGCCGAGGCTGATGCCCGGCCACTCTAGGGAGACGGAACCCGCCCGGACCAGCGAATATCGGCGGCGCGGCGCGGCGGGGCGGGGCGGGGCGAGACGGGACGGGCCGGAGCGGGTGCGGGACGGGACTCAATACCCGACGGTGAACCGCTTGCCCGCGTGCGCGTCGCGCTCGATCTCGTCCAGCAGCGCGACCGCGAAGTCCTCCGTGGAGATAAGGCTCTTGCCGTCGTCGTCCACGACGAGCTCGTCGAGCCCCAGCCGGTACGTGCCCGTCCGGGTGCCCGGCTCGATCGTGGCGGCCGGGCTGAGGTTGGTCCAGTGGACCTCGTCCACCGGAACCGTCCGCAGGAAGTCGAGGGCGTCCCCGTGGGCGTGCATGACGGCGAGCACCGGCGCCGGGATCCCGGCCTGGTCCCAGACCTTCGGTCCGCCGGGGGTGCGCAGGGACCCCGCTCCGCCGACGGTGACCACGCGCGGCCGGGGCCCGTCCTCGCCGTGCGCCTGCACGCCGCCGATCAGCGCCTTGGCCGCGGCGACGAGCGTGCCCGGATCCCCGGAGCCGGGACCGTACGCGCTGACCACCACGTCCTGGCCGGTGGTCGCCCGGGTCACGGACGAGGGATCGAGGACGTCTCCGCGTACGACGGTGACGTCGGCGGAGCTGGCCTCGGACTCGGCGAAGTGCGCGGGATCGCGCACCACGGCCGTGACCTGGTGTCCGCGCCCGAGTGCTTCGTGGAGCACCCGGGATCCGATGGTGCCGGTCGCGCCGAAGAGAGCGATCTTCGCCATGGCCACTCCTGGAGGTGGAGGCTGGAGGGGCCCCGGTCGGGGTCCGCCGGGCCCATCCAAGCGAATCCCGCCTCCCGCACCCGGCAGCGCCACGCGGTCAGCGGCAGGCCGGTCCATGGCAGGCCGGTCAATGGCACAGCGCGACGATGGCCGGGTCCACCGTCCCCCGGGCCGCCGCGCACAGCGGCGCCATGTCGTACGAACGGTTCGGCGCGGGCCGGCCGCGCCGGGCCTTCGCGGCGGGCGCCGCGGGCTTCTTCTTCGGAGCGGCCCGCCGGGGCCGCTCCGTCCGGTGCCGGGGCGTGGCGGGCTTCACCCGGCTCCGGGCCCGGGCGGCGGGCCCCCGGGGAGGGTCCGGCTGGCGGGCGACCACGGTCCGGGGCGCGGGCGCCGAGGCGTCATCCGCTGCCGGTACCGGCGGCGGAGCCGCATCCTGCGGGACCTCCGGCAGCGTCCCCAGCGGACCGGCGCCGTCGGCCGGTCCCGGCAGGCCCGTCCGTACCTCCGTCGGTACCGGCCCTGCTGCGGGCGCCGGCCCGGGAGCGCTCCCCGGCCCGGCCGGACCCACGGTCACACATCCGGTCAGACACCCGGCCGCCACGGCCAGCGCGACGATGATCTGGGGCACCCACGGGCCCCGGCGCGACTCCATCCGCCCACCCTGCCCGACGAACGCCCGCACCCCCGCACGCGCTCACCCGCACGGGTGGTCCGGTTTCCCCGACGGGATGAATCAGCCGCAGGTCACGCTGTCCCTCGGCGTGTAACGGGTCTTCATCGTCTCCCGCTTGACCTCTTGCCCGCCCCGCACGAACACCCGGTCGACGGCGACGTCGAAGCCCTCCAACGGGGACTGCGGTTCACACTTCGGGCCGGTGTCCGTGCGGGTGGCGGGCGGTTTGACGTTCGTCCGGGGGCCCTTGGCCGCGCGGATCTCGTCGTACTTCTTCGTTCCCAGGAAGGTGATGGTGATCGAGGTGTCGGTCGCCTCGGCCTGGATGTAGAGGGCCTTGCCCGAGTCGTTGGCGAAGCGCAGGTCCAGGCTGCCCCACGCCACGGTGGCCTCTCGGCCCTCCGGGTAGCGCTCGATGTAGAAGGAGTGCGCGCCGTACTCGACGGGCTTGACCCCGGAGAAGAACATCGCGTTGAAGACCGTGGTGGCCACCGCCGAGACGCCGCCGCCCGCGGCCTTCTCGTACTGGCCGTTGTTGATGATCAGGCCGTCGACGAAGCCGTTCTCCTTCGTGCGCTCGCCGACGCGGCGGTTGAAGCTCCATGTCTCGTCGGGCAGTACGAGCGAGCCGTTGATCAGCTCCGCGGCCCGTCCGATGTTCGTCGTGCGGTAGGGGGCCTTCTCGAAGTCGACGGTGAAGGAGGACACCTCCTCCTTGATGCCCAGCTGCCCGATCGTGTTCCCGGTCAGCTTCGGCCGGACCTCCTCCGTGGCGACCTCACCGGTACGCTCCGCCGCGCCCACCCGCGTCAGCAGCGGCAATACGGCGGCGGACAGGCCCTCCTCGGCGACCCGGCGTCCGGCCCGGCCCTCCTCGGCGACGGAGACCGCGCCCGCGGAGTCCGTACGCAGCTTCGCCTCGACGGGTCCCGGCGTGGCCTGTCGCAGGGGACCGGACAGCTCCGGGTCGGCGAGCAGCGCCTTGGCGTCGAGGCCGGGCGCGAGCCGGCCCCGGCCGTCGTCCTTGAGAGTGAGGTGCTTGGCGAGGACCGCGGGGCCGACGGGTATGCGCTTGCCCTGCACGGTCAGGGTGACCGGCGCGGACACCGCGGGTACGGCGAACTCCTTCAGCGCCCGGTCGGTCTCCTGCTGCCCGATATGGGGCTGCGTGCTCCGGACGGGGAGCACGACGGGCTCCCCGCCCGCCGGCCGGGTGTAGGAGGAGCGGAGCACACCGAGGGAGCCGTCGACGTCGAGCTCGCTGCCGGTGACCGGGGCGACCGCCTTGGCCTTGCCGTTCTCGAAGGAGACGGAGCCCTCCCGGACTTCCCGCCGGGTCTTCGCGGCGATCCCGTCCAGGGCGGAGCGGGCCGCCTTCTCGTCGAGGCGGACTACCGGTTCCACCGCGGGATCGCCGGAGGAGAACAGTCGGCCGATCACGCTGACGGGGTCGGAGCCCGAGCGGGCCGCCCGGTCGACGGTGGCGCCGGTGTCCAGGGAGAGGCCGAGCGTCGCGGGCTGCGCCCGCTCGGTCCGCTCCCCGATCCGCAGGTCGAGCGGGGACGCGGCGGACGGGCCGAGCGCACGGTTCAGGGTCTGCCGGGCCTCGGCGCGGCTCATCCCGCCTATGTCGACGCCGCGCACCTTCGTGCCGGAGGCCACGTCGTCGCCCGCCAGCAGCAGGCCCGCGGCGTACAGCCCACCGAAGCCGAGGACCGCGACGCCGCCCGCCACCCCGGCCACGCCCGGCACGGTCCACCGTTTTCCGGCGGCCGCGGGGGTGTCCGTACGGGGTGCGCGTCGCATGGGTGGGTCTCTCCTCGGTTCGGTGACGTGGTCGGACCGGCGGTTTTCATGCCGCCAGTCCGCCCCGGGAACGTAGCAAGATCCGTGTAACCAGGTAATAAGGAGGTATAGGGGTGGCAAAGGGGAATGTGTTGATCTCCGTAACCCGGGGGCCGTCCGGGCTGTTGCACAGCCCGTTGCCCCTACGGTGAACGGAGTCCGATGCCGCAGCTGACCGACGAGGACGTGACGCAGGACACGGGCGCCGCCCCGCCCGCGCGCCCCGGCACGTGGATGACCCCGGAGGAGTACGGGGCCTCCCGCGCCACCCTCTGGACCGGCGCCGTCGTCCTCGTCACCGATGCCGACGGACGCGTCCTCGTCCAGAGCGTCGACTACCGCCCCGACCGGCTGCTGCCGGGCGGCGCCGTGGACGCCGGCGAAGCACCGGCCGCCGCGGCCGCCCGCGAGATGTACGAGGAGCTCGGCGTCGAAGGCCGCTACCCGCGCGGCCTCGCCGTCGACTGGATCCCGGCCGACGCGCCGGGCATGCCGCCCGGGATGCGGTTCCCCGGCGAGATCCTGCACGTCTTCGACGGCGGGACCTGGACCCGCGACCGCATCGACTCCGTCCGCCTCCCCGCGCAGGAGATCACCGGCATCCACTTCGCCGAACCGGCCGAACTGCCCACCCTGATGGACGCGGGTGACGCCCGCCGGGCCCTGTCCGCCCTGCGCGCCCGGATCAACGGAGGCGGCGCCGCGCTGCTGGAGGACGGCCGCCCCACCGATCCCACCGTCCTGGACCGGCTCGGCGTCCTGCGCAGCCGCCGCGTCCCCCTGCACGGCACGTGGCACCCGGGCCCCGCACCCGCGCACCTGACGCCCCGGGACCCCGCCGGCTGGCTCTTCGCCCCCGACGGGCGCGTCCTGCTGCTCGTCGCCCGGGCCACCGGCGCCGCCCACCTCCCGCCCCCGGCGCCGGGCCGCACCGCGGGCGCGCTCCCGCTCGGGTACCGGTACGCCGACCAGGGCGCCCACCCGCGCACCGCGGCCCGGCTCACGGCGCTGCCCCCGGGCCCGGACCCGGCGTACGCCCGGCTGCTGGCCACCCCCGAACAGGTCCGCGAACTCAGCGACTGGGGCCCGGCCGGCCACGAGGAGCTCGCCGCCGTCCACGCCGCCCGCGCCCACCTCTCCCTCCCGGCACCGCCCCGCACCCCACCCACGGAACTCCCCGAGGAGGGCTGCCACTGGTGAGCGCGGAGCGGCTCAATCCCCGCCCAGCGGGCCCCGGTCCCGCAGCATGAGGGGATGAGCGAGACTGCGATCACCTACACCGTCTACGTCCAGGCCGATCCCGCCCGCGTGTGGCAGGCCCTGACCGAGCCCGCGTTCACCCGCCGCTACTGGGGGCTCGACTTCGAGACGGACTGGCGGGTGGGCTCGACGATGGACTGGGTGGAGCGCGGGGCACGGACGAGCGATCCGGAGCAGGTGGTGCTGGCGTGCGTACCGGAGCGGCTGCTCTCCTACACCTGGCACACCTTCACCCCGCAGTGGGCCGCCTCCGTGGGCATCGGCGAGGAGCTGCGCGCCGAACTGGCCCGCGAGCGGCGCACGAAGGTGACGTACGAGATCGAGCCGGTCGGTGACACCCTCTCCCGGCTCACCGTCCTCCACGAGGGCTTCGAACCGGGCGGCACCCTCATCGGCATGTGCGGCCGTGCCTGGCCGATGCTCGCGTCCAGCCTCAAGACCCTCCTGGAGACCGGCGCCCCGCTCCCGGAGCAGGGGCACGCGAACGACCGGGGTTCCGGCGGTTACGAGAGCCACGACTCCCGGGCCTGAGCGCACGGTCCCCGGTCCGAGCGGGACGCGGTCCCGCCGGATCCGGTCAGGTGCGCGAGGGGACGGTGCAGCGCGGCGGGCCGGCGGGGATCTCCGTGCTCTCGTCGTACGGGTCGACCACCGGCCACGGCCGGTCGGCGGTCTTCGCCTCCTTCGAGAAGTAGGGGTGGACGAAGCCGTCGACCGTGCCGCAGTCGTGGTTGCCGAGCTGCCGGCGGTAGTCGGCCGCGATCAGCTTCCCGGCGCTCACCCCGGGGGACCCGGCCGGGGCGTAGAGCAGGACCAATTGCCGGCGGACGACGACCCGCGCCACTTCCTCCGTGCCGTGGGCCGGTCCCGGCTCCCAGAGCGGTTCCGTGCGCCGCAGGGCGTAGACGAAGGTGTAGTCGGCGCGGATCCGCAGCTGTCCGGGGACGCCGCCCGCCGCGAAGGACATCCGGCCGCGCACGCGGACGCCCTCGTCGGCCACGGTGAGCTCGGCGGGGTCGAAGCGCGTGAACATCTCGGTGGGATCGGCGTCCGGGAGGCCGGGCGAGCGCAGGTGGCCGGCCAGCCGGGCACGTACGGGATCCTGGGGATCGAGCAGCTCCAGGGCCGCCGTGGGCTGCCCGCCCCGCAGCACCCCCGGATCCAAGTTGGCCGCGACCACGAACTCCCGTGCCCGACGCAGTCCTTCCCCGACCTGCCGCGCGGACAGGGAACCGACCGCCGCGGGAGGGGGCAGCGGGAGGTCCTCCGCGCCGGCCGCCCAGCCGCGGGCCGGCGAGCCGCGCAGCGGCAGGTTGGTCGTCGCCGGCCAGGCGTCGGGCCACAGCTCCTCCTCGAGCGCGGCGGCGGCGTAGGGCTCGTCGGCGGGCCGCGGCCCGGTGCTGGTCACCAGCCACGTGGCGAGGCCGGCCAGCGCGAGGGCGGCGACGGCTCCGACGCACGCGCGCCGCCGCCGCTGCCGGCGCCGGTCCGCGAGGAAGGCCTCCTCGCGGTGCGGGCCCCGCGCCTCCGCCCGTAGTCTCGTGATGTAGTCCACCGGATCCGACATGCTCGGCCCCCGCCCTCGGTCTTGGTTCGGGCCATCCCATCGGTCGCCGCTCACCTGGCACAAGACGTGCCGTGATCAAGTAATGCTCCTGTGACCTGCGCGGATGCGGTCTCGGCGGATGCGGCCTCGGCGGGTGCGGAACCAGTCCGGCGGCACGTAGTCCGGCGACTTGATGCCACCCTGACAACCTGTCGTTCACCGGTGTCGTGTGGAATGGCCGCATGGGGAGAAGCGAGCACCAGATACGCCACGGCGGCCCGGAGCGCCGGCCCGCCGGGATCGACGGGACGACGGGCGCGGTGGCGGTGAACACGCCGCCCGAGCACTGGCGCTACGCCCGGCACCTGGAGTCCCTGGCAGCCGTCTCCGGCCAGCCCGCGGAAGCCGAGGCCGTGGCCGCCGTGCTGCGCGACCCGGACCTGGTGATGGCCGAGAGCGCCGTGGTCACGCACCTGGACCGACGGGCGGCCGGGCTGCTGGCCGACGAGGCCTTCCCGGCCTGGGCGCAGGCCGTGGGAGCCGCCATCGGCGGCCGCACCTTCGCGGCCCGCAGGCTGCGCGAATGGACCCTGCTGAAGGCCGTCACGCGCGGCGAGCCCTGGTCCGCGGCGGAGCTCCTCGCCGCCTCCGACTGGTGTCAGGGCACGGCGGCCCGGTCCCTGCACGCGGACGATGCGCTGCGGCTGCTCGCGGAGGGCGCCCGGACCCGTCGGGTCCGCAACGCGGCGGCGCAGCGACTGCTGCGGCGGGCCGCCGTCGGCGCGTGACCCGATCGGAGTCCCGGAACGCACGGGAGGGCCGGGACCGCACCGCGGTCCCGGCCCTCCCGTGCTGCCGTAGCCCCCTGCTCGGCGCTACTTCGTGCCGCGCCGCACCCGCGCCGCCGCGCGGGCCTCGGCGGCCTGCCGGGCCTCGATGGTCTTGCGCGACTCCTTGCCCTTGCCGGGCCGCCCGGGCCGGGTGCCGATGCCGCGGAAGCCGAGGTCCGAGCCCGAAGGCCGGCCCTTGGCGTCGGTGGCCGCGGCGCCGGCCAGCGGCACGCCGGAGGGGGCCTTCGCGCCGGTGATGCGGCTCAGCGCGGCCTCGCCGGAGCGCACCTGGGTGATGGTCGGCCGGATCTTGGCGTCGGCCATCAGCCGGACGATGTCCCGCCGCTGGTTCGGGGTGACCAGGGTGACGACCTTGCCGGACTCGCCGGCGCGCGCGGTGCGGCCGCCGCGGTGCAGGTAGTCCTTGCTGTCGGCCGGCGGGTCCACGTTGACCACGAGGTCGAGGTCCTCGATGTGGATGCCGCGGGCGGCGACGTTGGTCGCGACCAGGACGTTCAGCAGGCCGTCCTTGAACTGGCCCAGGGTCCGGGTGCGCTGCGGCTGCGACTTGCCGCTGTGCAGTCCCTCGGCGCGTACGCCCATGGCCCGCAGGTGCTTCACGAACTGGTCGACCCCGTGCTTGGTGTCCAGGAACATCAGCACCCGGCCCTCGCGCGCAGCGATCTCGGTCGCCGCCGAGATCTTGTCGGCGGCGTGGATGTGCAGCACGTGGTGGTCCATCGTGGACACCGAAGCGGACTGCGGGTCCACGGAGTGCCCGACGGGGTCCTTCAGGTACCGCTGGACCAGCTGGTCGACGTTGCGGTCCAGGGTCGCCGAGAACAGCATCCGCTGGCCCGCGTGGTGGCACTGGTCGAGGATCTCGGTGACCTGCGGCATGAAGCCCATGTCGCACATCTGGTCGGCCTCGTCGAGGACGACGATCTTCACGCGTTCCAGGTGCACGTCGCGCCGGCCGATGAGGTCGCTCAGCCGCCCCGGGGTGGCCACCACGATCTCGGCGCCGGTGCGCAGCGCGCCCGTCTGCTTGCCGATCGACAGGCCGCCGACGACCGTGGCCATGCGCAGCTTCAGGGCCTGCGCGTACGGGGCCAGGGCCTCGGTCACCTGCTGCGCCAGCTCACGGGTCGGTACGAGGACCAGCGCGAGCGGCCGCTTGGGATCGGCCTGCTGACCCGCCGTCCGGGCGAGCATGGCCAGGCCGAAGGCCAGCGTCTTGCCCGAGCCGGTCCGCCCGCGGCCGAGGATGTCGCGGCCCGCCAGGGAGTTGGGGAGGGTCGCCGCCTGGATGGGGAACGGCTCCGCGACCCCCTGGTCGGCCATCGTCGTCACCAGCTCAGGGGGCAGGCCGAGCTCCGAGAAGGACTCCACCGGCGGCAGCGCCGGCGTGGTCGTCCGGGGCATTGAGTACTCGCCCTGGGGGCCGAGGGTCCGCGGGGTCTTCCCGCCGCCCTTCGCACCGCCCTTCGGGCCTGCCTTCGCTCCGGGCTTGATGCCGAAGCGCCCATGAGGTGACGGGTTCTTCATGCAGAACCTTCCGTGAGACGCGTGTCGAAAATGGCGGGGCAAAATGTTTGGTCAAGATGATCGGGAGCGCGACGAGAACGTCGCCAAAAGGCAAATTTTACCATCGGGCCTACGGGGCCAGCGGCCCGAGTTCCCCGGCCCGTACCCGGTCCAGATGGGCGGTGACCTCGGCCGTCGCGCGCCCGAACCAGTCGGCGATGACGGCGATCTCGTCGGGGGTGTACTCGGCGAACACCGCACCGAGCCGGGCGTAGAAGGGCTCGTAGACGGCGAAGATCCGCGCGGCGGCCGCGGGCTCCGCGACCACCCGTACGCGGCGCCGGTCGGCGGGATCGGGCTGCCGGCTCGCGTACCCGGCGCGCTCCAGGCGGTTGAGCACCCCGGTCACCGCGCCGGTGGTGAGGCTGGTCAGCTCGGCGAGGTCGCCCGCGCCGAGCGGGTTCTCCCCGGCGCCCAGGATGTGGCCGAGGCAGGTCAGGTCGGTGACGTTCAGTCCCAGGAGCTGCGCCACCTCCTGCTGGCCGACGATGCCGAGGGCGACGTACCGGTCCATGCGCGTGAGCGCGTCCTGGACCGTGGCCGCGGGGCGGGGCTTGCCCTGCACGCAGATACTCCTTAGCATCTAAGTTACTTAGCTCGTGAGATAAATGGCTTTCTCGGTAAGAGAACGCACTTCGAGCCTACTGACCCGACGAACCAGGGGAGAACGATGAGCGCTCACGGCCACGTAGACCTCGGCCACACGGTGGCCGGTTGGACCGGCACCGCGATCGCGCTGGTGGGAAGTGCGACGGCGGGCGCGGCCCTGTGTGCCTCCTGGACCCCCGGCATCTGGATCGGCCTCGCGGTCGTGGCCGTGGCGGGGCTCGTCACCTGGCTGCTGCACCTCGCCGGCTGGGGCAAGCCGAGCGGGCCCCGCCCGGAGAGCCAGTGGGACTGGCGGGTCCGAGACACCGCCGCCCACACAGGTCACGCGGACTGCCTGGGATGCCGCGTCAGCGGGCCCCGGCGAGCGCTCGCAGCAGCCCCTCGGCCTCGATCCGCCGCGTCGTTGCCCGCTGCGGATAGCACCGCATGAACATCCGGGTGAAGTGCTCCCCGTAGTGGATCACCGAGCCGTCCCCGCGGTCCTCACCGGTGTGGGCGAGGGGGCGGACGCGGGCGCCGAAGCGCGGCTCGTGGAAGTAGGCGAGGGCGTACCGCTCCCGGTCCGCCAGTCGCACCCGGTGCGGGGTCGACAACAGCGCGCCGCCGGTCGTGAACTGGAGGATGTCCCCGGGGAACACCGTCAGCACCCGCGCCACGGGCCGTACGGCGCTCCAGCCGGGCCGGTCCTCGGCGAAGCCCGCCGTGCTCTCGCCCGGCAGCCAGTTGCGCGGGCGGTCCTCGCCCGTCACCGGAGGCCGTACGAAGAGACCGCCCACCTCGTCCTGGGCGGCGATCACGAGCAGCCCGTAGTCGGTGTGGGCGCCGATCCCGCGCTCCGCGGTCCGCTCGGCGGCGGGGAAGCGCAGCACCCGCATGTGGTGCCAGCCGCCGCGGGTCAGGCCCGCGAGCCGGTCGATGCCGGCCGGACCGAGGCCGAGCCCGAGGGCCACGAGCCGCAGCAGCCGCTCGCCGAGCCCGCCGACGCCCGCCAAGTAGGCCTCCATGGCCGCGCGGTAGCCGGGGGAGGGCCAGGGGACCGGACCGTGGCAGGGCAGGCCGCCGGCCGCCGCCGCGGGGATGTCGGGGGTGATGGTGAAGATCTCCGAGGCGTCCGGCCGTCCGGCTGTCACCTCCTCGCCCGAGGCGATGTACCCGCTGTACGAGGTGTCGTTGACGTACGCGGCCTTCTCCGCCGCGGGTCGGGCGAAGAAGCGCCGGCTCGCCGCCAGCGCGGCCCGCGTACGGGCCTCCTGCCGTCCGTCGACGGCCACTTGGAAGATCCCGTCGCGCTGCCAGGCGCGGACCATCGCCCCGCCGAGCATGATGTCCGCCGTCGTTCCCGTGATCCGAGCCGGCACCCGGAACGTCGCGAGCTCGCCCATGTCCGTCCCCTCTCGAAGACTCCTTCGGAGCGCCCCGCCGGGAGCCCTTCCCAGGGCCCCTGCGAAGGCCTGCTCCCCCGTTTCACGGACGGGCCGGAGAAAAGTTCGAATATCCGGAAGCACCCCGGTTGGCCGCGCTTGGCGTGTGCTCGGGCCGATCAATGGGCAGGATCGGGTCCGGCCGCGTGTGCGGCCGGTGGAACGTTGTGAAGGATCAGTACAGATGGCAACTGGCATCGTGAAGTGGTTCAACTCGGAGAAGGGGTTCGGCTTCATCCAGCAGGACGACGGTGGCCCCGACGTGTTCGTGCACTTCTCCGCAATCCAGACCACCGGCTTCAAGGAGCTGGCGGAAGGCGCGAAGGTCGAGTACGACGTGACGCAGGGGCCGAAGGGACCCCAGGCGGAACAGGTGGTCACCATCGGGTAGCACCACTTCACGAGCCCGGCCCGTGACGTGAGCCCCGCCGGATCTTCCGGCGGGGCTCACGCACGTCCGGAGCGGGCGGGTAGCGTGGGCCGGATGATGACCGGCACGCCGGACACCCGGCTGATCGTGCTGCGCGGCAATTCCGCCGCGGGCAAGTCCTCCGTGGCGGAGGGCATTCGAGACCGCCACGGCCGGGGCCTCGCGCTCGTGGGCCAGGACAACCTGCGCCGCGTCGTCCTGCGCGAGCCGGACACGCCCGGCGCGGCGAACATCGGACTCATCGGCAGCGTGGCGCGCTACGCGCTGGACCACGGCTTCCACGTGATCGTCGAGGGGATCCTCTACGCCGACCGCTACGGCCCCATGCTCGACGCCCTGCGCCGGGCCCACCGCGGGCCGACCCACTTCTACTACCTCGACGTGCCGTTCGAGGAGACCCTGCGGCGGCACGCGGGCACACCGCGGGCGGCCGACTACGGCGAGGCGGAACTGCGCGAGTGGTACCGGCCGCTCGACCTCCTGCCGGGCGACTGGGAGAGCGTCATCGAGGCGGAGCACTCGCTGGAGGACACCGTCATCCGGGTCATGGCCGAGACCGGACTGGTGGCCGAACACGGCTGAACCGCCGCGGGATCATCCCGCCCGGTGCAGGGCGATCAGGAGCGGCCAGATCCGGTCCGCCAGCGCGGCCGGGTCCGCGAGGTCGGCGGGCAGGTCGCCGTGCAGCCAGTCCGCGAGCACGGCGGTGAAGGTGGCGGCCACGGCCGAAGCCACCAGCTCGGGGCGCGGGGCGCCCACCGCGGCGCGTTCGGCCCGGCTGCGCTCGCGCAGCTCCCGGTACAGGCGTTCGCCCAGCGGGCCGCCGCCACCAGGCAGGAGCAGGGTGCGGTAGAGCGGTCCCCGGTCGGCGGCGCCGCCCAGGAAGGTGGCCAGCGCGGCCGGGGGACGGGCCGGGGGAAGCGCCGACGGATCCGTCTGCCAGGCGTGCAGGGCGTCGACCGCCGCGTGCACGACGTCGGCGCAGGCGTCCACCGCGAGCGCGGTGAGGTCCTCGTAGTGCAGGTAGAACGTGGCCCGGCCGACGCCCGCCCGGCGGACCACCGCCGAGACGCTGACCTCGCCGAGCGGCCCGTCCGCGCACTCCGCGAGGAGGCTCTCGCGCAGCCGGGCCTTGGTGCGGGCGGTGCGCGGGTCGGTACGGGAGCTCATCCGGCGAGCAGAGCCGCGCCCAGGGCGAGGGCGCCGGGCAGGGCCTGGGCGACGAGGATGCGGCGGTTGGCGGTCGCGGCCCCGTACACCCCGGCGACGATCACGCAGACGAGGAAGAAGATCTGCGTGGCGAGCGAGTCGATGACGAGCGACCAGACCAGGCCCGCGGCGAGGAATCCGTTGTAGAGGCCCTGGTTCGCGGCGAGCGGGGCGGTCAGGCGGGCCGTGTCGGCATCGAAGCCGGACAGGGCGCGGCCGGGCGGCCGCTGCCACAGGAACATCTCCAGGACGAGGAAGTACGCGTGCAGTGCGGCGACGAGGCCGATGAGGATCGCTGCGACCGTGTGCACGGCCACCTCCCGGAGGGATCGGGTTGAGCGGAGGGTGGTCCCGCCGACTTCCTGGGCAACTGTACAGGAACTTTCTGGGCAGCTGTCCAGGAAGTCGGGTAGCGGCCGGGGCTCCGCGGCGCGGCTACGCTGACCGCATGACTGCGCACGTATATGAAGACTTCGCCCCCGGCACTCACCGCGAGGCCACGCTGATCCGGCACGCGCTCGGCAGCGTGCACGAAGAGGCCCTGGTCGCGGGCCTGGCGGGCGGTATCGGCTTCATGTACTTCGTGTTCGAGTACGCGGGCCGGCCGCCGATGCCGACGATCGTCGCCCAGGCCCACCCCGACCCCTGGGTCCAGGTCGCCCTCGGCCGCCTGCGCATCCCGTACGAGGCCACGCGCAGCGCCAAGCCCCGCTGGAACCGGGTCGAGGCGGCCCTCGACGCCGGGGCGCCGGTGTTCTGCACCGTCGACCGGTCCGCCCTGCCCTGGCACGGCCCCGCCCCGATGGCCGAGCTGGCCGCCGCCGATCCGTACGTGGTGGCCGTGGTCGGCTACGACGGGGACACCTTCCAGGTCGACGACCCGGCGGCCGGTCTGGACGGCGCCGGAGCCCCCTACGCGATCGGCCGCGAGGAGTTCGGCGCGGCCTGGTCCGGGCACAAGAAGGGCCGCCACCAGATGGTGGTGACCACCGGGAAGCCCGCGGGTGAACCCGACCTGGACGAGGCGATCGCCGCCACGGTCTCCCGCCTCACCGGACCGGTCCTCGGCAACCACTTCGACGTCAACTTCGGCTTCTCCGGCATGGAGAAGTTCGCCGCACAGCTGCGCGACACCGGCACCAAGACGGGCTGGGAGCGCCGCTTCGCCACGCCCGAGGCCTTCGCCGTCGGTACGGAGCGGCTGTACGCGTGCCTGGAGGAGGAGTGGACCGCCCCGGGCGCCACCCGGCCGCTGTACGCGGACTTCCTCGACCTCGCCGGGCACGGCGAGGCGGCCGCGCTCTTCCGCGACTCCGGGCTGCAGTGGTCGCGGCTCGCCGAGCTGGCCCGTGCCGCCGACCCCGACACGGACGCCGCGGGACGGCGGGAACTCTTCGACGCCTGCGCCGGGCTCGTGGACGGCGCCCTGGTGCTGGAGCGGCAGGCGGTCGCGCTGCTGCCGCAGTCGGGGCCTGCCGAGTAACGGCGGCACGGCGGCGCTGGGCCGCTGGGCCGCTGGGCCGCATCAAAGGTGGAGTCGCTCAATTTTTGACGCGGTGAAACCTCGGGGCGTACGGTGGACAAATCGTCCCCGAGCACCCCTAAGGCCCTGTACCGCGCATGGAAATGACCCTCGTCTCGATCGTCGGCGTCAGCAGCATCGTCGCCGTCGCCGCCTTCTCGAAGAGGCTCGGCCTCGCCGCTCCGCTGAGCCTGGTGGTCGTCGGCATCGCCCTCAGCTTCGTACCGGGCGTGCCGGCGCTCGCCATCGAGCCGGAGTGGGTCCTCGCGGGCGTGCTGCCACCGCTGCTCTATTCCACGGCCGTGAACATGCCCGCGTCGGACTTCCGTCGCAACATCAAGGCGATCAGCGGTCTCGCGGTGCTGCTCGTGGCCGTCACCACCCTCGGTGCGGGCTGGCTCTTCCACTGGCTGATGCCCGGCCTCGGCTGGCCCGCCGCCTTCGCCCTCGGCGCCGTGGTCAGCCCCACCGACGCGGTCGCCGCGACCTCCATGGGCAAACAGCTCGGTCTTCCGTCGCGGCTGCTGACCATGCTGGAGGGCGAAGGCCTCGTCAACGACGCCTCCGCGCTGGTGCTGCTGCGCTCCGCGATCGCGGCCATGGCCGGAACGGTCTCCCTGGCCGGGGTCGCCGGAAACTTCCTCTTCTCCGTGGCCCTCGCCACCGCCGTCGGCATCGTCGTGGGCCTCGTCAACGTGCGGGTCCGTGCGCTGCTCAAGGACAGCCTGCTGAACACCGCGATCTCCTTCGTCGTGCCGTTCGTCGCCTTCCTTCCGGCCGAGGAGTTCCATGCCTCCGGTGTCCTCGCGGTGGTCGTCGCGGGGCTGGTCACCGGCCACCAGGCCCCGCGCTTCCTCAGCGCCCAGGACCGGCTGGCCGAGGCCATGAACTGGCGCACCCTCGCCTTCCTGCTCGAAAGCGCGATCTTCCTCCTGATGGGACTCGGCCTCAAGGGCCTCCTCGACGAGGTCGCCGCGGACGGACTCAGCGCCTGGCGCGCCCTGTTCATCGGCCTCGCGGCAGCCGCGCTGGTGATCGTGGCGCGCATGGTGTTCGTCGCCCCGCTCATCGCCTCGCTGCGCAAGGACGCGCAGCGGGCCGCCGCGAGCAAGCCCCGGCTCGACTGGCTGATGGACCGCCTCGGAGCCCCGGAGTCCGAGCAGCAGGCCAATCCGCTGCGCCCCCGCAGGGAGCTGACGCCCCGCCGCAGGGAGCAGATGAAGGAGCGCGTCACCCGGGCCTCGGCCGACGTCGACTTCAAGGTCAACGAGAGCCTCGGCTGGCGCAGCGGCGTGGCCCTGGCCTGGGCCGGGATGCGCGGCGCGATCACGGTCGCCGCGGCGCAGACCCTGCCCGAGGACACCCCGTACCGCCCCCAGTTGCTGCTCATCGCCTTCGTGGTCGCCACCACGACCCTGTTGCTCCAGGGCCTGACCCTGCCCGCCGTCATCCGGTCGGTGAAGATCTCCGGCGACGACCCGGTCCGCTTCCAGGAGGAGTACCGCAGGCTGCTGGAGGAGGTCGCCGAGGCCGGCCGGGCCGTACTGGAGGAGCCCGGCCTGGTACGGGGCGACGGCAGTCCGTACGCGCCGGAGGTCCTCGCGAAAGTCCGCGAGGACGCCCGGCTGGACCGGAAGGACGAGGCCGCCGCCGTCCCCGCGATCGAGGGAGCCCGTGAGCAGTACGTGGACCTGCGGCTCGGCGTGATCGCGGCCTCGCGGGACGCCGTGCTGGCCGCCCGCTCGACCGGGGTCTACAGCTCGCAGGCCATCAACCAGGCACAGCGGGGGCTGGACCTGGACGAGGCCATGTTCCAGAGGCTCAGCGCCACCGCCGGGCTCTGAACGGCGGCCGGCTCCCGCTCAGGCCCCTTCGACCCTGATCGCCGACACCGGGCAGGCCCGGGCGGCCTCCCGCAGCAGCGGGCTGCCGGCGCCGTCCTCGCGCCCCGGCAGCAGGGCGCCGAAACCGTCCTCGTCCTGGGTGAACACGGCCGGGGCGGTCAGGGCACACTGTCCGGCCCCGATGCACCGGTCCGTGTCCACGGAGACCCGGGTCACCCGGCTCACCACGCCACGGGGAGTTCGAGCATGCCCTGGACGGTGTCCCCGGGCTTGAAGGGGATCCGGTCCGGCTCCGCCGCCAGCCGCAGGCCGGGGAGCCGCCCGAAGAGGGTGCCGAGCGCGATCTCCATCTCGGCGCGGGCCAGGTTCTGGCCCAGACACTGGTGGATGCCGAAGCCGAAGGCCAGATGGTGCCGGGTCGACCGGTGCCAGTCCAGGGTGTCGGGCTCCGCGAAGACGCTCTCGTCGCGGTTGATCACGGAGGTGGAGAAGATCACCCCGTCGTCGGCGCGGACCGTCACCCCGCCGATCTCGATGTCCTCGGCCGCCACCCGGAGCATGCCGTCCGCGATCGACAGGAACCGCATCAGCTCCTCCACCGCCGCCGGCAGCAGCGTCGGATCGGCGCGCAGCTCGTCCAGCTGCTCGGGGTGGCTGAGCAGGGTGAACGTACCCAGCGAGATCATGTTGGCCGTGGTCTCGTGTCCCGCGATGAGCAGGATCGCGGCCAGCGCGACCAACTCCTCCACATCGGTCTCGCCGGTCTCCAGCCGCCGCGCGATCAGCTCGTCGAGGAGACCCTCGCCCGGATGCCCGCGCTTGTGGCCGATCAGCTCGCGCAGATAGCCGTCGAGCTGCTCCCGGGCGTCCTCGACATCGGCGAGTTCGGGGCCGCGCAGCAGCCGCCGGGACTGGCTCTCGAAGAACTCGTGGTCCGCGTACGGGACTCCGAGCAGGGCGCAGATCACCATCGACGGCACCGGCAGGGCGAAGGCGCCGACCAGTTCCGCGCGGGGCCCGGCGGCGAGCATCCCGTCGATCAGCCGGTCCACGGTCTCCTGGATCCGGGGGCGCAGGGCCGCCGTGCGCCCCAGTGAGAAGCTCGGGATCAGCATCCGGCGCTGGGTGTTGTGGACGGGGTCGTCGACGCCGAGCAGGGCGGCGCGCCGGTTGCTCAGGCCTTTGAACCGCCTGGTGGGGGCGGGGAAGGAGAGGTTCTGCCGGTCGGCGGAGAGCCGGCCGTCGGAGAGCAGGGCGCGCGCCTCGGCGTGCCCGGAGACCACCCACACGGAGCGGCCGTCGAAGAGGGTGACCCGGGAGAGCGGCCGGCCCGTGCGCAGCGGTTCGTAGGCCGCCGGCGGGTGGTAGGGACAGGTTCGGTCCTGGGGGAAGGCAATGGTCTTCTCGGACATGCAGCACCTCGCACGCGATGGTTCCGTTTCGCCGGGATCCATTACATGCCTCAGGCACCTATCCGATCCATGTGACTTTCGGCCAGATCGCGCACCTTCGCCCGGACGGCTCAGAGGTGAGCGTCGAGGAAGGCTCGGAGCCCCTCCGCCGTCATGGCCCCCGCCTGTGTCGCCACCGGCTCGCCGCCCGCGATGAGTACGGCCGTCGGGGCGCCCGTCACCTCGTACCGCTTGGTCTGCGCGGGGCAGCGGGTGATGTCCACGCGCACCGCCGTCAGCCGGGTCCCGTACTCCTGCGCCAGTGCGGCCACGGCCGAGTCCATCGCGCGGCACGGCTCCAGGGCCTTGGGCCAGCTGCCGCAGAAGTAGGCGAGCACCGGCCCGTCCGTCATGCCGAGGATGAAGTCGAACTCCTGGTCCTCCAGTGGCTGGTGTACCCGACGTGCCATGGATGGTGCTCCGCTTCGTGTGCCGTGCGATCCGAACGGCTCCCATCATCGCCGTTCGGGCCCGTTGTCAGTGCCGTCTGTGAAGCTGACCGGTATGGACGACAGGATGCTCCGGCGCCGGGTCTACGGCGCCGATCACGACGACCCCGACCCGGGTCCGCTCCCGGGGCACGCCTACGGAGAGCTCGTGGGCGGGCCCCTCGACGGGCTGCTGCTCGACATCACGGGCTGGAGCGGACCGCAGCTCGCCGAGGAGGCCCGGCTCCCGACGGAGATAGGGCGCTACGGGTCCGGGGGCCGGGCCCACTACCGCCGCCGCGCGTCCGATCCCGGTCACTGGGACTGGACGGGCGACAGCCGCTGACGGCGGGGCGGCCGGAGGCTTGGGCCCGCCCTCGGCCGCCCTCAGCCTGCGCTCGGCCCGCCCTCAGCCCGCCGCGTTCCGGCCGACCTTGCGGGCCCACAACACCAGCGGGACCTGGAGCGGCAGCCGGCCCAGGGCCACGGCCCGCAGGGCGGGGGAGCGGTGGCGGGCGTCGGCGGCCATCTTGACGTTCGCGGGGAACACGCCGACGAAGAAGGCCGCCGTGGCCAGTGCCGCGACCCTGCGGGTGCGCGGGTGGGCGACCCCGGCCGCGAGCGCGAGTTCCGCCGCGCCGCTGGCGTAGGTCCACTGGCGCGGGCTGCCGGGCAGCGAGCGCGGCACGATCGCGTCGAACTGGCGGGGCGCGACGGCGTGCGCCACGGCCGCGCCGGCCAGCAGACCGGCGAGCAGGAGCGGCGAGGAAGGCATGCGCGGCATCGGGGAATCCTCTCGGAGGGGCCTGGGCCCGGCGATCCTACTCGCCGGTAGCTCCGGTGGGGGCGGCGATCGGAATCCGTGCTGCCTCGCGCGTCCCAAAAGTCGCCGAAGATTTTTCCGGGAAGCTGTCGATCCCGGCGTCTCCCGTTCGACGCAGGGGTGAGAGGCGGGGAAGGGCCCCGTCCTCCACCACCGAGGAGTCACCATGCCGCGCTTCCTTTCGCTCATCCGCATCGACGAGCAGAGCCTCACCCCCGACACCCCCTTCCCGGCCGACTTCAACGACCGCATGGGCGCCCTGATGGAGGAGATCACCAAGGCCGGGGTCATGCTCGACACCGCCGGTCTGCTCCCCACCTCCGAAGGGACCCGCGTCACCTGGTCGGGCGGGAAGCTCAGCTACACCGACGGGCCCTTCACCGAGACCAAGGAGGTCGTCGGCGGGTACGCCCTCATGCAGTGCAAGGACAAGGACGAGGCGCTGGAGTGGACCAAGCGCTTCCTGGAGATCCACCCGGAGAACTGGACGGTCGGCGCCGAGCTCCGCCAGCTCGACGGAAGCTGACCGCGCCGCGCGGCGCCGCGTCAGGCATCTAACGCCGGTTTGCCCTGCCTCGTCACGGCTGCTCTGATGGGTGGCCGTGACGGCAGTGAGTACGACCCGAGCGGTCGAAGCGGTGTTCAGGATCGAGTCCGCGCGGATCATCGCGGGCGTCGCCCGGATCGTGCGCGACGTCGGCATCGCCGAGGAGATCACCCAGGACGCGCTGGTCGCGGCGCTGGAGCAGTGGCCGGTCTCCGGCGTGCCCGACACACCAGGGGCCTGGCTGATGGCCACCGCCAAGCACCGGGCCATCGACCTCGTCCGCCGCAAGGAGACCTACGCGCGCAAGCTCGCCGAAGTGGGCCGCACCCTCGAGGACGTCCCGCCGCCGGAGGAGGAGGGCGCGCTCGCCGATCCCGAATCCATCGACGACGACCTGCTGCGGCTGATCTTCACCGCCTGCCACCCGGTCCTCGCCACCGAGGCCCGGATCGCGCTGACCCTGCGGCTGATGGGCGGCTTGACGACCCAGGAGATCGCCCGCGCCTTCCTCTGCCCCGAACCCACCGTCGCCCAGCGGATCGTCCGCGCGAAGCGGGCGCTCGCGAAGGCCGCGGTGCCCTTCGAGGTCCCGTACGGGGCCGACCGCCAAGAGCGCCTCGCCTCCGTGCTGGAGGTCATCTACCTCGTCTTCAACGAGGGCTACTCCGCGACCGCCGGCGACGACCTCGTCCGCCCCGCCCTGTGCGAGGACGCCCTGCGCCTCGCCCGGGTCCTGGCCGGGCTGATGCCCAAGGAACCCGAGGTGCACGGCCTGGCGGCGCTGCTGGAGTTCCAGGCCTCGCGCATCGCCACCCGCATCGGCCCGGACGGGGAGCCGGTGCTGCTCGCCGACCAGAACCGGTCCAAGTGGAACCGCCTGCTGATCCGGCGCGGGGTCGAGGCCCTGCACCGGGCGGGCACCGGCCCCTACTCCCTCCAGGCCGCCATCGCCGGCTGTCACGCCGACGCCGTCCGCTACGAGGACACCGACTGGCCCACGATCGCCACCCTGTACGGACGGCTCGTCCTGCTGATCCCGTCACCGGTGATCGAGCTCAACCGGGCCGTCGCCGTCTCGATGGCCGAGGGCCCGGCGGCGGCGCTGCCCCTGGTCGATGCCCTGACGGCGGAACCGGCCCTGCGCTCCTACCATTTGCTGCCGAGCGTACGGGGAGACCTGCTGGAGCGGCTCGGCCGCCCTGCGGAGGCCCGCGCGGAGTTCGAACGCGCCGCCTCGCTCACCCGCAACGCCCGGGAACAGGCCCTGCTGCGCGCCCGCGCGGCCCGGCTCTGAGGTCCGCCGTCGGAAGGCGCCACCGGGAGCCGCGGCCCGGGATCGGCCGCGGCCGTGAATCAGCCGCGGCTTTGGATCAGCCGCGGCGGGCGAACGCCGCCACGTCGAGCGGGGTCCGCTCGGGCCGGCGCGGCGGGGTCAGCGCGATGGGGCGGCGCAGCGATCCGTGGCGGGCGATCTCCCGGACCGTCTCACGCAGGGCCTCCAGGAAACCGTCCATGGTGCGGCGGGCGGCGGGGGTGTCCGAGTAGATCGAGTTCATGTGCAGCCCCTCCGCGTCCCGCTGGAACCAGGAGCAGGCGCCGTTGGCCTGGGCCGACCACACGTGGGAGGTGGGCCGCCAGTCCTCGTGGCGCTCGGCGCCCGGGACCTTGCGCATGTCGATGTACGAGAAGAAGTTCACCGGGTACGGCCAGGAACGGGCGGCGAACTCACGGGGTGCGAGCAGCTCCCAGGCGCGCACGAAGGGGACGTCGATGTGGCCGATCATCTCGTTGAAGCCGGCCCGTACCGAGGACATGACCTGCTCGAAGTCCCGGCCCGGCGAGGCGTCGAACTCGATGGGCATGGTGTTGACGAACCAGCCCACCGAGTTGCCCCACCCGGCCCGGCCGCGCTCGCTCACCGGCATGAACCCCCGGTAGACCCCCGGCCCGCCCGCTTCGCGCAGGCAGACCGCGACGGCGGCGAGCACGCCCATGAACGGCTTGCCGCCCACCTCCAGGCAGGCCTTCTCGAAGACCTCCGCCTCCGCGGCGTCCAGCAGCGGTGAGGCCTCGTTCACGATCGAGTACATCCGGCCGGGCTCCACGCCCAGTTCGAGCGGGAAGCGCGGGAAGAACTCGCCGCCGCCGCTCGCCATGAACTCCTTCCAGTAGCCGAGCCGTTCGTCGTCCGCGTCGATGGAGAGGTACCGGCCGCGCTGCTCCTCGGCGAAGTCGAGATAGCTCGGCGCGGGCGCCGTATCGGGCAACTCGCCGCGGCGCAGGGCCTCGTAGCCCTTCTCGACCTCTTGGACCACGATCGGCATCGACATGCCGTCGCAGACGATGTGGTCGAAGGCGAGGTAGACGGTCGCCGACTCCTCGCGCAGGACGGCGCCCATCGTGAACAGCGGCCAGGACAGCGTGTCGATGCTCCGCTTGAACCGCTCCACGAGGAAGGCGGTCAGTTCCTCGGTGCGGTCGAACTCGGCGACCTGGACGGTGTCCAGGGCCAGTTCGGCGGCCGGAATCGGCGCGCACGCCAACTCCCCGGCCAGGCGCCGGAACTCGCAGCGCAGCACCTCGTGGCGGCGTACGAACGCCAGCAGGGAGCCGGTCAGGGCGTCCTCGTCCAGCGGGCCCGTGACCTCGAAGGTGACGGCGATCCAGGACGCGGTCGGGTCGTCGGCCGCGCGGCTCTCCTCGGCGACGGTGAAGTGCTTGTCCTGGTTGAAGGAGGCCCTCCTGTCCGCCGTGGCGTCGGCGCCGTCCGGGCCCGGGGACTGTGCCCCGGCCGTGGACCGCAACCGCCACTCGACGACCCGGCCGGGTGCCATGTGGTGCATCTCCAGAGGAAACTGCCGCATTCCGTCATCCCTTCGACCCCCGAGTCAACCCCGAGCGCCTAACGACACCCGGGCCACGGAAGTGACGCGCGCCGGGGAGTTCACCGAAGGCGGCGCAGGAGCGCGCGCAGACCCCTCGGGCGCGGGGCGGAGTCCTGGACCGGGGGTCCGAGCGGTTCGGGGAGACCGGGGTCGTCCGGTCCGATGCCCTGCTCGACGGCGTCCGCGAGGCGGGTCAGGAACGAGCGGAACTCGGCCTCGTCGTACGGGCGCCATCCCGGATACGGCTCGAACGTCGAAGCGAGCACCTCGTCGGAGGCGACCGCCGCGCGCAGGCCCGCCGCCTGCCGCCGGAGGGGTTCGTCGCTGATGGGGCTCACCCGCAGGGCGACGGCGTAGCGGCCGACCAGATCGTCGTCGAGCGCCGAACCGTCGCTGTGGAACATCGCGTTGTACAGAATGCCGTTGACCAGACAGGTCACCCACGGCTCGACCGCCATCACAATCCCTTCTCTTTCCCGGCCCGCACTCTGGCAGACTCGGCCCATGACCACCGGTCCCGTCGTCGTCTGCGAGGTCCCCGACGGCCTCGGTCTCATAGAAGTCACCGGGGACGACGGCGCCAGCCTGCTCCTCCTCGGGGGCCGGCCCTCCGTGCTGGAGGGAAGCGACTGCTGCGGCAGCGTCGGCTGGCTGGCCTCGCGCGCCACCGGACCGGGAGCTCCGACCCCCGCGGAGGCCAAGGCCCTCACCGCCTGGCTGGCCGCCCCGGAACTCGTCGCCGACCCGCTCACCGGGGACTTCCCGCCCCCGGACCCGGAACGGCTGCGGCCCCTGCTCTCCCTCCTCGCCCCCGGCCGGTACACGATGACCGCCGCCGCGGCCCCGCACCCGCTGCGCGTGGTCCACCCGCGCGCCGAGCACGTCGAGAGCTGGTACGCGGACGAGGAGCTCGCCCTGCTCACCACCGACCACTGGCCCCCGCCCGACAGGGGCGCCGTACGCACGTACGCGGGGCGGATCCGGGCCGGAGACCGGCCCGCGCTGGTGGCCCTGAGCCCCGCCGCGGACTCCATCGCCGCCTACCTCCTGGACGGCCACCACAAGCTGGAGGCCTACCGCCAGGCAGGGATCCAGCCCGTGATCATCCGCCTGACCCCGGTCGCGCCCGCGCCCTTCCGGCTCCAGGACTGCGAACCCCTCCGCGAGGTCTTTCCCGGAGAGCCGCTGGTCCGGATGTTCCGCTACATCCGCGAGGACGCGGACGAGGCGGCCCGGATACGGCGCACGGGCTGAACGGGGCTCCGGGGAAGCCACACCGGGATCCCGGGGCGTATCAGTCCGCGGCGGACTCCCGCACGCCGTCTTCGCCGTCCGCCGGCGCGGCGGCCGCGTCGTCCGGGCGGAGTTCGATGTGGTCCGCCGCCAGGTCCACCGCCACCCGGTGTTCCATGCCCAGGGCCTCCAGGAACTTCTGCGGGAGCTGCACGCGCCCCGTGCGGTCGAGCATCACGTACTCGCGCTCGCTCACCGACTCGGCCCCGTGCTCGTCGGTGACCGTACGGCGCAGCACCTCGCTGCTGGTGCGGCCGTCGCGCATCGCCACCGTACGCCGCACCTCGCCCGCGACGAGCGGGTCGTGGGTCACGATGACGACGGTCGCGCCCAGTTCCCGGTTGACGGTGCGGAAGGCCTCGAAGATCGCCCCGCCCGTCTCCGAGTCCAGCTCGCCCGTCGGCTCGTCGGCGAGCAGCACCGCCGGATCGTTCGCCATCGCCACCGCGATGGCCACGCGCTGCTGCTGGCCGCCGGAAAGCTGGGCGGGGCGGCGGTTCGCCAGCTCGCCGATCTCCAGGGCTTCGAGGAGCTCGCCGGTCCGGACCGCGTGGCGTTTGGCGGCCGCCCGCCGCCCGCCCTTCAACTGCATCGGCAGGGCGATGTTCTGCGCCGTCGTCAGGAAGGGCAGCAGATTGCGGGCCGTCTGCTGCCAGACGAAGCCGACCGCTTCGCGCCGGTAGCGCAGCCGGTCGCGCGCCGACATCTCCAGCAGGTCGTAGCCGCCGACGCTGGCGGTGCCGGCCGTGGGCACGTCCAGCCCCGCGAGGATGTTCAGGAGGGTGGACTTCCCGCTGCCGGAGGCGCCGACCAGGGCCATCAGGTCGCCCTGCGCCACGGTCAGTTCCAGTCCTTGAAGGGCCTGTACCTCGACCCCGTCCGTGCTGAAGATCCGGACCAGGCGGTCGCAGGCGATGGCCGTGTCCGCGCCGTGCCGGCGGGGCTCGGCGGCGGCCAGGGCCTGCCGCCGGAGCTCCTCGTAGGTGGGCTGATCGCTGTTCACCGCTGGTCTCCCGCTCTCAACTCGGTCGTGATCTGCCGCCTGCCGGAGATCGCCGCCTCCGCGAGGACGGCCCCCGCGACGAGGGCGGCCAGGCCCAGTGCCTGGGTCAGTACGGGCCTGACGAGGACCGGCAGACCGGCCGGTACCTGGGTGCCGACCAGTGTCGACAGGTCCACGGCCGGGCCCAGCAGTGCGACGGCGCCCACCGCGAGCAGCGCGCCGCCGATCGCGGCGGCCAGGGCCAGGGGCACCGACTCCACCAGGATCAGCCGGACCCCCTGCCGGGGCCGCAGACCCATGGTGCGCAGCCGGGCGAGCAGTGCGGCCCGGTCGGGGGCGGCTCTGACCAGGGTCAGCAGGACCGCCAGCAGTGCGAAGCCCGCGGCCCCGGCGAGCGAGGCCCAGAACAGCCGCTCGGCGGAGCGCTGGAGCGGGTCGGAGCCCAGTTCGGCGGTCGCGGCGGAGCTGGTGCGGACGCGGTAGCGCTCCGAGCCGGCCGCCGGGTCCGCGGTGCGGACCACCTGCTCCAGCCGGTGCTGGTCGACCGCGCCGAGCGCCAACCAGGTGTTGGGCAGCCCCATCTGCGGTATGGCGGCCAGCACTTGGGGGGCGGGCAGCACCACGGTGGTGTACTTGGCGCCGGGCCGGGCGGGGGTGCCGGTGACCACTCCGACGACCGAGAGCTTCAGCGCACCGCCGTTTTCGAGCCTCAGCTGGAAGCCGGAGGTGTCGTCGTCGGCGAGATCCCGGCTGATCAGTGCGGGCACCGTCGCGCCCGAGGTCCCCGCGGCGCCGGGAGCCAGGAGAGCCGGATCGAACCGGGCGGTCCCGGCCGCCGCCGACAGTTTCGCGTACTCCACCGGGTCCGCGACGACCACGGAGATCTGGGTGCTGCCCGTTTTGGTGCCGTAGAGGAACACGTTGTCGTCCGTCCACACCTTCACGGAGGACCGTACGCCGGGCAGCGAGGCCGCCGCCGACGTCAGGGCGTCCGGGAGCGTGCCACCGGGCGCCGTGAGCTGCGCGTCGCCGCCGACGGCCGCGCGCGCCGCCTCGAGGCGGGCATCGGCCACCCCGGTCAGCACCGTGGCGCCGAAGCCGCCGGTGGTGACGGCCAGCAGCATCGCGATCAGCGGCAGTACGGACGGACGCGCCCGGCCCCCGG
Organism: Streptomyces sp. NPDC002886; assembly: GCF_042888445.1. Classification (NCBI taxonomy): domain Bacteria; kingdom Bacillati; phylum Actinomycetota; class Actinomycetes; order Kitasatosporales; family Streptomycetaceae; genus Streptomyces; species Streptomyces sp. NPDC002886. The sequence continues at coordinate 524,849 of NZ_JBIAPV010000004.1, read as the reverse complement.
TGCCCCGCGCGGCGCGCGCCAGCCCGAGGAAACCGAGCAGCCCCGGCCCCCGCCCGGCCGCCCGGGCCAGGAACCCGACGAGGGCGGGCTGGATCCGGGCCAGCAGCAGGCCGCCGCAGAGCGCGAGCAGCAGCGGGGCGGCGATCAGCAGCGGGTCCACGCCGGCGCCTGCCGGGGCGACCCCGCGCGAGCGGACCTCGAACACGGCGGCCGCGGTGGCCACCAGCACGAGGAGTTCGGCGACCAGCCGCCGCCGGGGGCCCGGCGGGCGCTTCGGCGACAGCAGCACGAAGGCCCGTACGGGCACGGCCAGCAGCGCAAGGAGCGTCGCGGCCGAAGCGGCCAGCACCGTGCCCTGCGAGCGGGGCGTGGGCAGCAGGATGACGGCGAGCGCCGTCGCGAGCGCGGCGGCGGGCAGGACGGTGACGGCGTTCTCCGCGAGCAGCCGGCGCACGATGCCCGCGCGGGAACCGCCGCGGGCCAGCAACAGCCGCAGTTCGGACTCCCGCCGGTCCCCGGTGAGCCCGGCCGCCAGGCAGAACACGACGAACGCCACTCCGGCCACCCCGGCGGGACCCATCGCCGCGAGCGGCGCGGCGGCCTGGCGCCGGGCCTCGGCAAGGGTGAACTGCTCTGGCAGGTGGGAGCTGAAGCGCAGATCGTCGCGGTGGGTTTCCTGGGTGAGGCGCGCGGCGGTCGGGCCGGTCACGTACGAGGCGACGGCCTTGGCCGTGGCCGGGAGCCGGTCGGCTCGCAGCGATCCGGTGTCCACCGGGATCCGCCAGAAGTCCTTGCTGTCCGACTCGCCCCAAAAGGGGAGTCGGCCGAGCGCCTCCGCGGCGATGAGGGCGTCGGTGCTCCAGTACGCCGCCGGGGGCTGGGTCGTGGTCATGGAGAGGCAGGCGCGGAGCAGGCAGGTGAGGTCGGTCCAGTAGTCCTCGGCGTCGTCGTTCGCGGCGTACAGACCGACGACCTCGGCCTTCATCGTCTTCAGGTCCTGACCGGTGGCGGTCTCCAGCACCATGCCGACCCGGATCCGGAGGGTCTTCGCCGCGCTCTGCGACAGCGCGACGGGTACCGGACTGCCGGGTGCGGTGCCGGGCGCGCCCGGCCAGTGTCCTTCCACCAGGCGGACGTGCTCGGAGGCCGTGCGCAGGTGGTAGAGGCTCATCCGGGGCGGGACCCCGTCGGGGGCGGTCAGGCCGGGGTTGGCCAGCGGCCGGGGACCCGCGTAGGACCCGTGGACGGGGCCGGCGGGGGCGACGGTGAAACCCGGGGCGGTACGGGAGACCAGGGTCGCCAGCACCTCGTCCAGGTTCTGCGCGCTCTCCTCCCCGTAGCGCGGGCGCGCGGTGACGTTCAGGCTGGTCTGGCTCGGCCCGCGCGAGTCCAGGAAGGACCGCAGCGCTTGGTCGGTGCCCCGGTCCATGGCTCGCGGCAGGGCCGCCGCGAGCAGCACGGCGACGAAGGCCAGGGCCGCGCCGAGCAGGGCGCTCAGCGGGGTCGCGCGCAGACGGGTCCGCACCCAGGGCGCGGGCGGGGGCACGGCGCGCGGGGCGGACCTCCGCGGCGCGCGCGGTCCGGTCCCGTCCGGGGCGCGCCGGTCGGCGTCGGTCGCGGCCGGCCCGGTCATATGTCCTCCACGTGCCGCAGCCGGTCGGCCGGCTTCGAGCGGTTCTGATTGCGCCGGCCGCCGAACACCGCGGAGAGCAGCGGTACGGCGGCGATGGCGGCGGCGAGCAGCAGGGTCCGGGCCGCGGGCAGGTCCACCAGCACCGCGGGCTCCGGGCGGCCGGCGGCCGGGGTGAGCACGGTCAGCGGTACGACGAGGTGGACGATGATGACGCCCAGCCCCACCCCGACCGCGGTGCCGAGCCCCACCAGCAGACAGCTCTCGACGGTGGCCGTCCGGGCCAGGTCCCGCCTCCGGGCACCCAGCGCCATCAGCACCGAGAACTCCCGGGAGCGCTCCCGGGCGGCGGCCGCGGAGGAGGCGGCGAAGCCGATCGCCGCGAGCACCGCGCAGGCCACCGCCAGTGCGGCCAGCGCCCCCTGCGGGCCCGCGCTGAGCGGATCGTCCAGCAGTGTGGCGGCCACCTCCTCGCGCAGCCGCACCTGCTGGGAGCCGGCGCCGGAGCGAAGCTGCGCGGCGGCGCGGGCCGGCGCCGGGTCGTCGGCGGAGGCGGCCGGCAGCCACCATTCGCCGGGCGTCGGCAGCTCCCGGCCGCCCACCGCGAGCAGCCGGGCGGCGGTGTCCAGGTCGACGGCGAGGGCGGTGTCGCCGGCCACGGGCAGGGCGTCGATCGCGGCGGTGATCCGGACCGGGAGGGTGACGTCGTCCAGCTTGACCGGCACCAGATCGCCGACGGCCGCGCCGATCGCGGACAGGTACGCCCGGGTGGCGATCCCGGGAATCCCGTCGGCCGGAGCGGGCCTCGTCGTCAGGTTGGCCTGGACGCCTCCGCGTTCACCGGAACCGTCTCGGTAGCGCAGCTTGACCAGGGCCGGGCCACCCGGCGCGGTCCCGGAGCCCGCGAGCAGTTCGGTGGCGGGGGAGCCGTCGTTGAGCGGCGGGGCCGACAGCTTCCAGTCCGGTGCGGGCACCGCGACCGGCGCCGCCGCGCCGTCCCTGGTCTGCGCGACCGCGAGGCCGCGTACGGTCAGCTCGTCGAAGATCTTGACCGTCTCGCCGGGCTTGTCCGAGGTGGGTTCGGCGTCCGGATCGGCACCGGGGAGCGGTCCCTCCCGGTCGTACGAGAACACGAGCCCGGCCAGGCTGAGCGGGGTGGCGGCTGACCCGACGGGGGCACCCAGCATCCCGCCGAGGTGCACCGACACGGTGGCGTCACCGCTCTCCGGGAGCTGCACCATCGCGGCCCGGTAGGTGATGCCGAAGCGGTCGCGCAACAGCAGCCCGAGGCCGGGGCGGCCGCCCGCGCCGGTGGGGCGTACGGAGACCGAGAGGTCGATGCGCTGCGGCTGGCCGGGGAGGGGGATGCCGGTGACGGGCGCGGTGGCGGGTGTGGAGGCGGCCCCGGACGCGGGGGCCAGGGGGGCGAACAGCTCGCGCACGCTGCGCCCGTCGCGCAGGTCGGCCCGCAGGGCGAGCCGGTCGGCGGCGGCCGCCGCGTCCAGTGCCATCACCTGGCCGGTGCGCCCGCCCGGCAGGTCCTGCTGGGCGCGGAGCACCGGCAGGACGCGCTCCCCGCCGGGCAGCGCGGCGTACCGGCCGCCCCGGCCCAGCGAGGGCACGTCGCTCCCGGATATCAGCAGGCCCCCGGCGGTGGTGAAATCGGCCTGGTCACGCTGGGACGCGGACCAGGCGGTGTGCTGGCCCAGCGCCAGGACCCCGCTGGAGACGGCGAGTACGAGCAGCAGCACCGGCCCCGTGGCCCGTCCGGGCCGACGGGCCAGCTGCCAGCCGACGAGCGCCGGACCCAGCCCCCGGCCCCGGGCGGCGATCCGCGCGCCGAGCCGCGCCCCGAAGGGCAGCAGCCGCAGCACGAGCAGGGTGCCCGCGCAGAGGGCCAGCGTCGGGGCGGCGACCAGGACCGGGTCCACGCCGAACAGTCCGTCGGACCGCGAGGCCGGGCCGGAGCCGCCCGCGCCGTAGCGGGAGAGCTGCTCGTAGGCGAGTACGGCCAGGGCCACCAGCGCCAGGTCCGCGCCGGATCGCGCGGCGCCGGCGACGAGAGCCTGGCGGCGGCCGGTCCGGTGCAGGGCGGCCGAGGCGGCGCCCCGCAGGACGACCGGGACGGTGGTCAGCACGACGCAGCCGAGGGCGCAGCCCGCGGCGACGGGCCAGAGCAGCCAGCTCCGGGTGACCGTGAACGGGACGTGCGCGAGCGAGCCGTAGCCGCCGAGCAGACGCAGCAGCGGTGGGGTCAGCAGGGGCGCGAGGAGGGCCGCGGGCAGCGCCAGCAGCAGCGACTGGGCCGCGGTGAGGACACCGAGCCGGCCGCGGGAGGCGCCGCGCGCGGCGAGCAGGGAGCGCTCCCCCTCCTGGCGCTCCGTCAGCAGGTGCGAGACGAGCAACAGCGCGGCCCCCGCGAGCACGGCCAGTTGCAGCGCGCCGACCAGCAGGGTGGAGCGGGCGACGGTCAGACCCGACCGCAACTCCCCGAGGAGTGCCGGAAGCTCGGTCGCCGGGGCGAGCCCGGACTTGCCCTGGAGTTCCTTCAGGGCCCCGGCGGCCCGGCCGCGGACGGCCTCGGCCCCGGCCGCGTCCACGGTGGAGAAGTCGGCGGTGAGGAGTACGGCGCGGCTGTCCTGGATCAGTCCGCCCGTGGTGAAGGCGGAGTCGTCCACCAGCAGCGGCCCGTAGGTGGCGAATCCGGCGACCTGGAGACCGCGCGCACCGAGCGGATCGAGTCGCCAGTACGGGGCGTCCGGGTCGGCCGCCCGGTAGACGCCGGTCACCAGCACGGTCAGCGGGGAGCCGCCGTACCGGTCGTCGAGCCGCACCCGCGCGGGGAGCGCTCCCTCGGCCAGCCCGAGCCTGTCCAGCGCCGCCTTCGGCACGGCCACGGGGACGGGGGCCCGATCGGAGAGCGCTCCCGCGACGGGTTGCGGCCAGGTGCCCGCCAGAAGACGCACGCGGTCCTTGGCGAAAGCCGCCAACAGGGTCAGATCGGCGTCCTTGCCGGGGGTGTGCGGCCCGGGCAGCCCGAACGAACGGCTGCGCGCCACGCTCTCGGCGTCGGTCGGGAGGGGGCCGAACAGCCCGCGCGCGAAGCCCCGTACCGCCTCGTCGTCCTTGGCCCGGTCGGCCGCCGCGTGGGACCCGGTGACCAGGACCGTGCCGCGTGCGAGACCGGGCCCCGCGAGGGCCTGACGCAGCCCGGCGTCGCCGACTCCGCGGGTGAAGGCGAAGAGTGCGGTGAGCACGGTCGTGGTGATCAAAACGGTCAGCAGTACGGCGGCTGCGAGCGGCAATCGCCCGCGCAGCCGGCGCACGACGAAGCCGAGCATGTGCCTGTTCCTCCCCCGCACCGGACTGATAGCCCCGGATACCGGACGATGCTGCCAGATTCGAACAATGAACGGAAGGGACTTGCGTGAGTAGTGCAACGGATGAACAAATCGTGGGGGCGGGACCGAAAGAACGCCGTTCTCGGCTTCATCCGCTCATCCGCTTGGAGGGGGAACCGCAGCATGACGCAGGACCAGGAACGGCGACAGGAACCGCGGGACGAGTCGGGACAGGACGCCGGGGCGCCGCCGATGGTGGTGGTCGACGACGTGCGGCGCAGTTTCGGAACGGGTGAGCAGGCGGTGCACGCCCTGCGCGGAGTGTCCTTCGAGGTCCGCCGCGGCGAACTCACCGCGCTCAAGGGGAGGTCCGGCTCCGGCAAGACCACCCTGCTGAACCTGGTCGGCGGCCTCGACACCCCGACCGGCGGCAGCGTCGCCCTGGACGGCACCGATCTGGCCGGTCTCGACGAGGACGGCCGCCTCGCGCTGCGCCGCGACCGGATCGGCTTCGTGTTCCAGTCCTTCGGCCTGATCCCCGCCCTGACCGCCGCCGAGAACGTCGGGGTCCCGATGCGGCTGCGCAAGGTACCGGCGAAGCAGCGCGAGGAACGGGCCCGCACCCTGCTCGCCCTCGTCGGCCTCTCCGAACAGACCGAACAGCGCCCCGGCGAACTCTCCGGCGGCCAGCAGCAGCGGGTCGCCGTCGCGCGGGCCCTCGCGAACGAGCCCGATCTGATCATCGCCGACGAGCCGACGGGCCAGCTCGACTCCGACACCGGCCGGCAGATCATGCGGCTGCTGCGCGCCGTGGTGCGCAGTGAGGGGGTCACGGCGCTCGTCGCCACGCACGACCCGGCGCTGATGGAACTGGCGGACCGGGTGGTGGAGTTGCGCGACGGGCGCATCGTGGAGGCTTCGTCCGGGGACGGGGACGGGGACGGGCACCCGCAGGGCTGAGCGCCCCGCGGGACGGAAGGTCGAGGCGGACGGCGGGTCGGGCGGCGGGCGCTACTCGGTGTGCAGGGCCGCGGCGATGGTCGTCCGGGCCGCCGAGCGGGCCGGGATGAGCGCGCCCAGGACGGCGATGGCGACCCCCGCGCACAGCATTCCGGCGAGCTGCGGCGCGTGCCAGACGTCCTTCATCGACTCGGGGAAGGCGACGATGCCCACGTTGTCCACGACGAGCCGGTGCGCGACGATCCCGAGGGGGATCCCGAGCAGCCCGCCGACCAGGCCGAGTCCGGTCACCGAGGTCACCGTCATGGCGACCACCTGGCGCGGGGTCATGCCGATCGACTTGAGCATGCCCAGGTCGCGGCGGCGGTCACGGGTGTTGAGCAGGACGGTGTTGAAGACGCCGAGCGAGGCGACGAGGGCCAGCAGGGCCGAGAACACCGAGGAGAAGCCGACGACGGTGGTGGTGGCGGCGTTGACCTTTGCGGAGTCCACCACTTCGGCGCGCAGTCCGGGGTCGGCCGCGTCGACGGCCTCCGCGTAGGCGCGGGCGTCCGCTCCCGGGGCGAGCCGGACGGCGTACTCGACCGGGCGGCTGTCCGGGGCGAGTCGGCCGAGGGTCTCCCACGTGGAGTCCAGGGAGCGCGCGTCGCTGTCGATCAGCCGGCCGACGATGGTCGCGGCCGTCCGCCTCCCGTTGACCTCCAGGGTGACCCGGTCGCCCACCGCCAGCCCGCGTTCGGTGAGGAACGAGGGGCCCGCCGCGATCTCGCCGGGTCCGCTGGGCGGCCGGCCTTCGACGAAGGCCTCGGGCGGGGACGGGTTCCCTCGGTAGAAGTTCCCGAAGGCGGGCTGCGCGTACCCGACCAGCCCGACCTGGGTCAGCGCGCGGGCCTGGAACTGCTGCGCCCCCAGCGATCGCAGCCGCTCCTCGATCTGCGCGTCGGTCAGCAGCGGCTTGACGGGGTTGTTGCCGTGGCCGCCGACGGCGACGTAGACCACCGGTCCGCCGGGGCCGCGGGCAGTCTGAGCGTACGAGACCATCGTGCTGGTCAGACCGGTCGCCAGGGTCACCGTGGCGACGCCGAGGAGGATGGCCGCCGTGGTCATGAAGGCGCGGCCGGGGCGGGCGAACGGGTGGCCGAGGCCCAGGCTGACGGAGCGCGGCAGCCGTGAGGAGGCCAGCACGCGCTGGACGCGCAGCCCGCGCCCGGTGCGGGGCGCGCCGCCCGCGCTGATGGCCTGCGCGGCCGGCAGCCGGTGAGCGCGCAGGGCCGGTACGAGGGCGGTCAGCGCGACCAGGGCGGGCATCCCGGCCAGGCACGCGACGCTGACCCAGGGCGGGACGGTCCCCACGCCCGCCATCCCCGTCTCGATGCCGGAGAAGGCGATCTGCAGGATGGGCGCGGCCAGCAGGTTACCGAGCAGGGTGCCGAGGAGGCAGCCGGCCACGGCGGGGACCGAGACCATCGTCAGGTAGACGGCGGCGACTTGGTTCGGAGTGAATCCGATGGCTTTGAGGACGCCGATGTGCCGGTTGCCGGAGACCACGGCGCCGCTGACCACGTTCGCGACGATCAATGCGGAGACGAGCAGGCCCAGGACGCCGAAGAGGGAGATGAAGGGCAGATAGGCGTCCGCGCGGGCGGAGAAGGCCTTCTTGAGGGTGAGGTGGGTCTGCGCGGCCGTCAGCGCGTCCGCGGGAAGTCCGTCCGTGGCCCGGGCGAGCGAATCGCGCAGGTGGGCGTCGGTGGACGGGTCGGTGAAGCGGTAGAGCATCTGTGTGGCGGTCGGGTGGAGGGCCGCGGCCTGCTCCGGCGTCACCCAGGCGGCGGCCGACTTGCTCATGCTCGTCGCGAAACCGACGACGGTGAGCGTCGGGAGTCCCGGTACCTCGAGCTTCGTGCCGAGGAGGTCGGCGTACGGGGTGCCGTCGACCGCCCAGTTGACGACGATCTGACCGGGGCCGTGCGGCCAGTGCCCCATCAAGACGTCGACCCGGTCGACCGGGCCCGCCGGATCGGCGCGTCCCACCACGGTGAGCGGGCCGGCCGGCATCCAGAGCCAGCTCTCGGGGACGTCGACGACGGCCTGGCTGAACGGGCCCGCCGCCGCCGCGACCCCCGGACGGTCGGCCGTCCGCGCGAGTTGGGCGTCGGTGACCTTCGCCGGGTCGTACGTGGCCACGGTGTGTGCGCCGCGCTGCGCGGTGTACGCCTTGTCGAAGGGGCCCGAGGCCGCGGCGAGCAGGCCGAGCGCGAGCAGGACGGTGGTGGTGGAGCAGAGGACGACGAGGCCGATGACGAAGGTCTGGACCCGGCGGCGCTTCACGGCGGCCCGGGAGGCGCGCCATACGGCGCTCACGCGGAACGCTCCAGGGGCTTGCCGTTCGGGGTCTCGCTGTTCAGGGTCTCGCCGTTGGGGGTGGCGCCGTCCGAGGTCGTGCCGTCCAGGGATGAGCCGTCCAAGGCCCCGCCTTCCAGGGTGCGTTCGCGGGCTATGCGGCCGTCGGCCATCTCGACGAGGCGGCCGGCGCATCGGGTGGCCAGGTGCGGGTCGTGGGTGACGATCAGCAGGGTCTGGCCTATCTGGTTGAGGTCGATCAGCAGGTCCATCACCTGCTCGCCCGAGCGGCTGTCGAGGGCCCCGGTCGGCTCGTCCGCCAGGAGCAGGGCCGGACGGTTCATCAGGGCTCTTGCCACGCCGACACGTTGGCGTTCGCCGCCGCTCAGCGTCGCCGGGTAGTTGTTGCGCCGGTCGGCGACGCCGAGTTCGTCGAGGAGTTCCAGGGCGCGGCGGCGGGCCTGGCGGGCGGAAGTGCCGGTGAGCTGGGCGGCCAGCGCGACGTTGTCGAGCGCCGGCAGGTCTTCGATGAGGTTGAAGAACTGGAAGATCATGCCGACGTCGCGGCGGCGGTAGAGGGCCAGGCCCGTCTCGGTGAGGCCGCCGAGGTCCTGGCCGTGCACCTCGATCGTCCCGGCGGACGGCCGGTCCAGGCCCGCCACCATGTTGAGGAGGGTGGACTTCCCGCAGCCGGAGGGGCCCATCACGGCGACCGCTTCGCCCCGGCGAATCTCCAGGGACAGGGCGTCGAGCGCCAGGGTGTCGCCGTACTCCTTCGATACGCGGTCCAGGCGGACGACGACCCGGCCGGGGCCGTCGGCGCTGTCGGGACTGCCGACGCTGTCGTGATGAGGTGTCATGGCACGAACCTAGAAGGCCCGTCGGACGTGCCGCGTCACCCCCCGGATGTAAGGGGGAGACCACGTCATCCTGGGGATGTACGCGGGGACAGCACCCGGAGGGTGATGCGGACTACGCGGGATGCCTGCGAGGGTCGGGTAGGAGAATCTTGGAAGATCGAAAACGGTGACGGCCACCGGTGGGGGAGGGGAGTTGTCATGTCGACGGGATGGGCGTTCGCTGTCGTGGTGGCCGCGGTGTGCGTGGTGTCGGTGGGGTTCGGGCTGACGGCGGCGCTCCTGCGGGCCCGGGCGGCGCACCGGGCGGCGATCCAGGAGCGGGGGTGGCTGCTGGAGCGGGAGCGGGAGACGGCTGCCCGGACCGCGGTGGACGCGGAGCGGGCCCGGATAGCGGCGGAGCTCCACGACATAGTCAGCCACAACGTCAGCCTGATGATCGTCCAAGCCGGCGCCGCTCGCGAGGTGTTGGCGACGATGCCGATGGAGGCGACCGCCGCGATGGCCGCCGTGGAGGAGGCCGGGCGTACGACCATGACCGAACTGCGGCACCTGCTGGGACTGCTCGCGCCGGCACAGGACGGCCGCGACGAACCGTACGGGGGAGGAGCCGCCGAAACACGTGAAGCGGTAGCGGAGTTGACACCGCAGCCGAGCCTGAGGCGGCTCAGTGCGCTGATCGACCGGATAGCCTTCGCCGGGCTGCCGGTCGAAGTCCGGATATCCGGCGAGCCGCGGCCGCTGCCGGCCGGGATCGACGTCACCGCCTACCGGATCATCCAGGAGGCGCTGACCAACGCACTCAAACACGGGGATGGGGTGAAGGCCGAGGTGACGGTGAGATACGCCGATCGGGCACTGAGGGTCGAGGTGCTCAACAGCGGACCGAGCGTGCTGTCCGGAGACCGGATATCCGATTCCGCCCCGCCCGCGTCCACCGCGGCGGCGCGCCCGAAGGCGGACGGCGCGGGGCACGGACTTGTCGGACTGCGCGAGCGGGTCGCCGTGTACGGCGGGGACTTCGACGCCCGGCGCCGCCTCGGCGGGGGCTACCGGGTGCGTGCCCGCCTCCCGCTGGAGCGGCCGTGACCACCACGCACACCCCGGGCGCCGGGCCGGAGCCAAGGGCCGCCTCGCCCCGGGTGGTCATCGCGGACGACCAGGAACTCGTCCGCACCGGGTTCCGCATGATCCTCACCGCCCGGGGGATCGACGTGGTGGGGGTGGCCGCCGACGGGGTGGAGGCCGTCTCGGAGGTCCGCCGGCTGCGCCCAGACGTCGTCCTCCTCGACATCCGCATGCCCCGCCTGGACGGGCTGGAGGCCGCCCGGCAGATCCTTGCCGAGGCCCCGGAATGCCGGGTGATCATGCTGACCACCTTCGACCTCGACCAGTACGTCTACGCCGCCCTCGCCGCCGGAGCCAGCGGGTTCCTGCTCAAGGACGTCACGCCCGAGCATCTCGCCAACGCCGTACGGCTCGTCGACACCGGCGACGCACTGCTCTCCCCGTCGATCACCCGACGGCTGGTGGAGCGCTGCGCCGCCGGATCGGCCGCGCGCGGCGGCCCGACTCCGGTGCCCCACCCCGACCTGGACGCCCTCACCCCGCGGGAGCGGGAGGTGCTCACGCTGATGGGCCACGGCCTCTCCAACGCCGAACTGGCCCGGGAGTTCACGCTCAGCGAGGCCACCGTGAAGACCCACGTGGCCCGGATCTTCGCGAAGCTGAGCCTGCGCGACCGCGCCCAGGCGGTCGTCCTGGCCTACGAGACGGGCCTGGTCACCCCGGGGACGGGGTAGGGCGGGGCCTTTCGGCGCAAGCGCCTGCGGCCCAGTCCCGGCTGAGTCGGTCGGCTGAGTCGGGCGCCTGAGTGGTGCGGCTCAGTTTGTGGGCGGGGCGGAGTGTGCCAGGAGGTGGAGGCGCAGGGCGAGTTGGAGCTCCAGGGCGCGGGCGGGAGTGTTCCAGTCCTCGCCCAGGAGGCGGCCGATCCGGTCGAGGCGCTGCACGACGGTGTTCACGTGGATGTGCAGCGCCTCCTTGGCCTTGGAGAGGCTCGCTCCGTGGACGTAGTACGCCTGGAGGGTGCGGACCAGTTCGGTGCCGCGCTGCGCGTCGTAGTCGATGACGGGGCCGAGCACCTGGTCGACGTACCCGCCGACGTCACCGTGGTCCCCGAGCAGCAGGCCGACGAAGCCAAGGTCCGGCAGGGCGGCCCCGTGGCCGGTGTGGCCCAGCGCGTGCAGGGCACGCAGGCAGCGCACCGCCTCGGCGTACACGCCGGGCAGCCCGCCAGGGTCGCCGGCCGGACCGGCCGAGCCCACGGTCACGGGCGTGCCCAGCGCCTGGCCCAGTTCCGCCGCGAGGGACCGCGCCAGGTGTCCGGACCTCTCGGCCGGGGCGAGCAGCACGACATGCCCCTCGTGCAGCCCGGCCAGGCCGTCGAGGGCACGGGCGCGGCGTGCCGCCTCCGCCGACAGCCGGGTCCGCTGCGCCGCGTCGCAGTGGAGCACCAGCAGGGAGTGCGGGCGGGCGAGGTCGACGCCGAGCTTGCGGGCCCGGATCGTCCGGCTGCCGCTGTCGGGGGTGTGCCCCGGGGTCCGCGGGGTCAGCAGGTCGCTGAGGAGCTCGCCGCGCACCCGGTCCTCGGTGTGGGCCACCGAGCGGCGCAGCAGCAGGAGGAGCGCGGTGACCAGGCCGGTGCGTTCGAACAGCCGCCGGTCGTTGTCCGACAGCTCGGCCCGGCCCGTCAGGGCGATGCTGCCCAGGAGTTCGTGGCCGGCCAGGACGGCGCAGACCCACACCCCGTCGACCGGCACGGCCCGGCCGCCGGAACGGGAGGCCGCCACCCCCTTGACGGGCGCGCCGATCGGTTCGGTGGCGACCCGGGCCAGCTCGGCGCCCTCGGCATCGTGCACCACCAGCCCGCCCCGCAGCAGCGCGGCCACCTCCCGGGCCACATCGGTGACGTCCCCGCCGCGCAGGACCAGGTCGGTGAGCCGGTCGTGGGTCTCGGTGGCCAGCCGCGTGGCTTCGCTGTGGGCCCGGGCGGTCTCGGTGGCGGCGTTCAGCTCGACCAGCGCCGTACGGGTCTCCTCCAGCAGCCGCGCCCCGTCGATGGCGACGGCGGCGTGGTCGGCCAGCGAGGACAGCAGCGCCACCGCGTCGGGGGTGAAGGCGCGCACCGATCGGTCGGCGGCGTAGAGCACCCCGATGACGTGCGAGGCCACGCGCAGCGGCACCCCGAGGATGCCCCGCAGCCCCTCTTCGCACACCCCGGCGTCGATGGTGCTGGTGTGCCGGAAGCGGTCGTCGGTGCGGTAGTCGGAGCTGGCGTACGGCCGGGCCGTCTGCGCGACGAGACCTCCGAGGCCCTCGCCCATGCCGAGGCGCAACTGCTGGAAGGCGGCGGAGACGGAGCCGTCGGTGACCCGCATGAACGTGTCGCCGGCGACGGGGTCGTTGAGGGTGAGGTAGGCGCAGTCCGTGCCGAGCAGGGTCCGGGCCCGCCGCACGATGGCCCGTAGCACCGCGTCGAGATCGCGCAGGGCCGCGAGGTCGCCGGCCGTGTCGAACAGGGCGGTGAGTTCCGCCTCGCGCCTGCGGTGCTGGTCGAGGGTGCGCCGGATGTCGAGGGCGACCCGGGTGGCCTCCTCGACGAGGGCCTGCTCGGCGGCCCCGGCCCCGGCGGTACGGGCCTGCGCGCCGGGCCGCGCGAAGTGCTCGACGGGCGCGCCCTGGGCGAGCAGGTCGAGGAGCTGACGCAGCGCGGCCGCGGGCGCGGCGGGATCGTTCACGGGGGCCATGCTGGCAGCCCTTCGCTCCGGGGTGGCGAGCGGGTCCGCCCGCCGGACCGGAGGCACCGGTCACGGCGGGCGGCCCGGGGGTCGGTGAGGCTCAGGCGGAATCGGAGACCGCGGCGGCGTACCCGTTCCCCGCGGCCGACGCGCCCGCTCTCTCCGCCCCTGCCGCTCCCTTCGGGACGGACAGGTCGCGGCCCCGGGTCTCCCGGGCGAGGAGGACGGTGAGGGTGGTGACGAGGGCGGCGCCCGACAGGTAGACGGAGACCGGCACGGAGGAGTCGTAGTCCTTCAGGAGCTCGACCGCGATGATCGGGGCCAAGGCCCCCGCGATGATCGAGGCGAGCTGGGAGCCCATCGAGGCGCCCGAGTAGCGGACCTTGGTGTCGAACATCTCCGAGATGAAGGCGGCCTGCGGCCCGTACATGGCCCCGTGCAGCAGCAGCCCGGCGGTGACGGCGAGGGTGATCACGCCGAACGACTTCGAGTCCACCAGCGCGAAGAACGCGAACGCCCACACCGCCATGCCGACCGAGCCGATCAGCGTCACCGGCCGGCGCCCGATCCGGTCCGACAGCGCGCCCCAGGCCGGGATGGTCAGGAAGTGGACGGCCGAGCCGATCAGGAGCGCGTTGAGCGCGGTGGTCTTGGGGAGCCCGAGGTGGGTGGTGACGTAGACGAGGAGGAAGGAGGTGAGGACGTAGTACGAGATGTTCTCGCCGAAGCGGGTGCCGATGGCGGTCAGCACCTGCCGCCAGTCCTTGCGGAACACCTGGACCACGGGGGCCTTCTCCTCCTCGGCCCGCCCCGAGGCCGCGGCCGCGGCCTGCGCCGCGAGGAAGACGGGCGACTCGGACACGGAGAGGCGGATCCACAGCCCGACCATCACGAGGACCCCGGAGAGCAGGAACGGGATCCGCCAGCCCCAGGACAGGAACGCCGCATCGGACTGCACGGCGGCGAGCAGCGCCAGCACCCCGGTCGCGAGCAGGTTCCCGCCGGGGGCGCCGGACTGCGGCCAGGAGGCCCAGAACCCGCGGTGCTCGGCCCCGCCGTGCTCCGACACGATCAGCACGGCCCCGCCCCACTCGCCGCCCAGCGCGAACCCCTGCACCAGGCGCAGTGCGGTCAGCAGGATCGGAGCACCGACCCCGATGCTCGCGTGGGTGGGCAGCAGCCCCATCGCGAAGGTCGCCCCGCCCATCATCAGCAGACTCAGCACCAGCAGCTTCTTGCGCCCGACCTTGTCCCCGAAATGCCCGAAGACGACCCCGCCCAACGGCCGGGCGAGGAACCCGATGGCGTAGGTGAGGAAGGCGATCAGCGTGCCCGTGAGCGGATCCGCGGTGGGGAAGAACAGCTTGTTGAAGACCAGGGCGGCGGCGGTCCCGTAGAGGAAGAAGTCGTACCACTCGATGGTGGTCCCGATGAGACTGGCGGCGACGATCCGCCGTATTCCGGATGGAGCCTTTGGGTCGGCTGCGGTGGAGGCCATGTGAACCACTTCCAGGGGTCTGCGGGGACGTCGGGTGTGGGCACAACGTAGGAGTCCGCAGGTCGGCGGCATATGTGGCGTGCCATCACAATCAACCCCACCTGGGTGTGCGGCGCCACCATACGACCCGAACCGATCCCCTCGGCCCCCTCCGGAAGCGGGCGGGAAACCCCTGTCGGAATTGCGGAGTTACGCCTGATGTGGGGGTGCGGTGCTGGTTCCCGTGCTGGTTGGGCCCGGCAGGGGCGCGTGATCCGTGGATGGAGTGTGCCTGGTTGACGTGGTCAAGATCGAAGGACAACGTCCAGGTGTTGCTGGACCGGCGTGAAGAGTCCGTACGGGATGTACTGCGGGATCTCCGACAGGGGCACCCACGCAACCTCGGCGATTTCGTCAGGATCCGCCACGCGCGCGACCCCGCCGGCCACCTTGCAGGAGGCCGCGCCCAGATGATCCCAGGCTGAGGGCGCCGGTGCCCGGTCTGCCGGGACCCGTGCTGGCTGTGGTGACAGTTCGGCAGGGCCGCTTGGTGTCGCGATAGGAGGCCCCAGCCGGCATTCGAGTGCGATGTCGAAGCCGGCGCGGATGTGCCGATACCTACCTGAAACACAGCCGTGCGGTGCTCGAAGTGGGGCCCTGATCGGCTGGAAGTGTGCCGGCGCGAATCTGTGGCGGTACCCGATCCCCGGTGTACGTGATGCCGGGAGGCCGTTGCCGTGCTGAGCACTTCGAACCGTACCGGGCCCACCGTCGAGGTGGGGTCCGACGCCGGGCCACAGGGCGCCGAAGGGGTTCGTGGGCGCCCTAGTGCCAGGGGCCGACGAGGGTGGCTGGTCGCCGCCGCCGCGCTGTGCGGGGCCTTGGTCATGGCGCTGCACGCCCACGTCCCGAACGGGTTCGGGAACCTGGGCAGTTTGTTCCAGACGTTCCTGCCCTGGGCCTGGCTGAGCGTCCCCGCGCTGCTGGCGCTGGCGGTGGTGAGACGTTCACGGCTCGCGGCGGTCGCCGTACTGGCGCCCGCGGTCGTCTGGGTCTCCCTCTTCGGCGGGATGCTCACCGACAAGCGCGCCGCGGGCGGGGACCTCACCGTGGTCAGCCACAACGTCGACGAGGAGAACCCCGACCCCCTGCGCACCGCGCGGGCCCTCGCCGGGTCGGGCGCGGACGTGCTCGCGCTGGAGGAGCTGTCCACGAAGGCGACGCCCGTGTACGAGCGCGAGCTGGCCGCCCGCTACCCGTACCACTCGGTGCACCTGGGCGTCGGGCTGTGGAGCAAGTACCCGCTGCACGGCGTGGAGCCGGTGCCGATCATGCCTTGGACGCGCGCCGTACGGGCCACGGTCGACACCCCGAGCGGGCCCGTCGCCGTGTTCGCCGCCCACCTTGCCTCGGTACGGGTGATCCCGAGCGCCGGTTTCACCACCGCGCGCCGCAACGAGTCGGCCGGGAAGCTGGCCGAGGCCGTACGGGCCGAGGTGCTGCCCCGGGTCGTCGTGATGGGCGACTTCAACGGGACGGCCGAGGACTCGGCACTGGGCCCGGTGACCGCACCGCTGCGCTCGGCGCAGGGGGAGGCCGGGGCCGGCTTCGGCTTCACCTGGCCCGCCTCGTTCCCGATGGTCCGCATCGACCAGATCCTGGTGAAGGGGGTGAGCCCGGTCTCCTCGTGGACCCTGCCGGCCACCGGCAGCGACCACCTGCCCGTCGCTGCCTCCGTCCGGCTGTGACCGGGGCCGCACGGTCCACGCACTGACTACGATGGCCGGAACGTATGTCCATGTATGAGCGAGTAGGTGGCGTGTTGGAAACCCGGGTCCCCGACCCCGTCAGTGTCCTCGTCGTCGAGGACGACGCCACCATCCGCCGCGCTGTCCAGCTGTCCCTGGAGCGCTACGGCTACCAGGTCGCGGTGGCCGCGGACGGACTCGGCGGCCTGGAGGCGTTCCGGGCCGGCGCGCACGATCTGCTGATCCTGGATGTGATGCTGCCGGAACTGGACGGCATCGGGCTGTGCCGCCGGATCCGCGAGGAGAGCCTGGTCCCGGTCCTGATGATGTCCGCGCGCGGTGACGCCCTGGACGTGGTCGCCGGGCTGGAAGCGGGCGCCGACGACTACGTCGTCAAACCCGTCGACACCTCCGTCCTCGTCGCCCGCATCCGTACGCTGCTGCGCCGCGCGACCTTCCGGCCGGCCGAGCCCGAGGCGGGTTCGGCGGAGTCGCAGGCCCCCTCCGCCGACGCCCCGTCTCCCGCGAAGGCCGCCCGGGTACTGGCCTTCGGCGACCTGACCGTTGACACGCTCGGCCTGGAGGTGCGCCGGGGCGGGCGGGCCGTCCCGCTGACCCCCACCGAGCTGCGCCTGCTGTTGGAGTTCGCCGCTGCTCCCGGCGCCGTGCTGGACCGTCGCAGGCTGCTGCGCGACGTCTGGGACTACGGCTGGGAGGGCGACACCCGGGTCGTGGACCTGTGCGTGCTGCGGCTGCGCAAGAAGATCGGCGCCGACCGGATCGAGACCGTCCGCGGCTTCGGCTACAAGCTCGTCCGCACCTGAGGGGCCGGTCGGCACATGGCATTCCTCAACCCGCGCGCCCTGCGCTGGAAGATCGCCGCGCTGACTGCGGCCGCCTGCTGCGCGGTGGCCGCGGTGATCGGCGTACTCGTCCACCAGGCGATGGCCGAACGCGGCGAGCGCACCGGCGACGACCGCATCGCAGCCCGGATGGCCGCCGCGGAACGCGAGTACACCCGCACGGGCACGGCGCCGCTCGACGTCGAGGTCCTGACACCGGGGCAACTCGCCGAGCCGCTCGCGAGGGCGCTGGCCGCCAAGGACAAGAACGGCCTGTACGCGACCTGGTACGACCGCAAACCCCCCAACTGGTACTGGCTGTGGGCGGCCATGCCCGTCGAGGGTGATCGGGTGCTGGTCGTCCGGACGGACATGAGTGCCGAGGTGCGCGGCCTCCAGCTCCTGGACCGCAGCATCGTCAAGGCCGTGCTGGCCGCCCTCCTGGTCGTCGTGCCGCTCGCCGCCCTGGCCACCGAGCCGATGAACCGCAGGCTGCGCCGTGGCTCCCGTACCGCCCGGGCCATCGCCGCCGGCGACCTCGACGCCCGGATCGGCCCCGGCGGCCGGGCCCGGGACGAGATCACCGAGATGTCGGCCGCCATGGACGAGATGGCCGCGGCCCTGCAGCTGAAACTGGAGGGCGAACGGCGTTTCACGGCGGACGTCGCACACGAACTGCGCACCCCGCTGATGGGCCTCTCCACCGCCGCCGGGCTCCTTCCGGAGGACGACGAGGTGGCCGGACTCGTACGCGACCGGGCCCGGGCCCTGAACGGGCTGGTCGAGGACCTCCTGGAGATCTCCCGGCTCGACGCCGGGGCCGAACAGGCCCGGACCGACGCGGTGCCGCTGGGCGAGCTGGTCGCCGATGTCGTCCGCCGGACGCAGACGCCGACCGTCGTCACGGTCGGGGCCGCCCACGTCGTCGAGACCGACCCGCGCAGGGTGGAACGGATCGTGGTCAACCTCGTGACCAACGCACACCGCCACGGAGCGGCCCCCGTCGAGGTCACCGTCACGGGCGCACGGATGGCCGTAAGGGACCACGGCCCGGGGTTTCCCGCCGCGCTGCTCGACGAGGGCCCGCAGCGTTTCCGTACGGGATCGGCCGAGCGGGGTCGCGGGCACGGTCTCGGGCTCACCATCGCGCTCGGGCAAGTCGGCGTCCTCGGGGCCCGGCTGACGTTCGCGAACGCCCCGGACGGGGGCGCGGTCGCCACCCTCGACTTGGCTCCCGGACCGGACTGAAACAGAACCGCAACGGGACCTCATGGCGGCGGAAGCAGGGGCGCACCGGTCCGGAAGCACGACTCCTCGAAGGTGAATTCGGGTGCGGGAACCGCACTCGTTCCTTTCTGGAGGTGCCCCCATGTCCGCCACCCGCCGCTCCGGCTTGCGCAGGTCGCTCGCCCTCTCGCTGTCCGCCGCCGTCCTGGTGACCGGTGCGGGCACCTGGTACGCCTTCGGCGGCGACGAGCACCCCGGCCCGAAGGCTGCCCTCGTGACCTCCCTGGCCAGGTCGATGGACCTGCCGTGGCCGACGGAAGGCCAGGCGAGCGCGGAGGTCGAGGGGATCGGCAGCCTCGGCACCAAGGGCGAACAGAAACCGGTACCGATCGCCAGCGTCACCAAGGTCATGACCGCCTACGTGATCCTCGCCGGCCACCCGATGCCCGGCGACGCACCCGGCGCGAGAGTGATCGCCGACCAGCAAGCCGCCGACGAATCGTTCTCCGCGACCGAGTCGACCGCTCCCGTCGTGGCCGGGCACGCATACACGCAGCGCCAGCTCCTGGAGCTCATGATGCTGCCCTCCGGCAACAACGTCGCCAGGCTTCTGGCCCGCTGGGACGCGGGCGGCCAGGAAGAGTTCGCCCAGAAGATGAACAAGGCCGCCGCGGCACTCGGCATGGACCGCACCACCTACACCGGGGCCTCCGGCATCGAGTCCAGCACGACGAGCACGGCGGCCGATCAGCTGAAGCTGGCCCGCGCCGTCATGAAGAACGAGGCCTTCCGTCAGATCGTGGCCACGCCCGCCGTCACGGCCCCCGGCGTCGGCGTGCAGATACACAACAGCAACAAGCTCCTCGGGCAGGACGGGGTCATCGGGTTGAAGACCGGCTCCTCCACCCCGGCCGGCGGCAACCTCATGTGGGCCGCCACCCAGGAGGTGGCGGGCGTCCCCCGCCTCATCCTCGGAGTCGTCCTCCACCAGCGGGCCGACACCAACCCCACCGCCGGCATGGCCGCCGCCTTCGACTCCAGCCGCACCCTGATCACCGCCATCCGCGCCGCCCTCCCACAGGCCCTCGCCGCACAGACCCCGCAGACCTGACCTGACCTGGCGCAGCCGCAGCAGGACTGAGTGGGGGCCGACGTGCTGTCGAGTCCGGAGAGGAGCGGCCCACTTGGATCCCGAGCTGGTTCAGACGAGCCGGCATGGGCGACAAGCACACCGGGGTTCACCAGGCCGCCAGCCCCGTCGCGTGGCCCTCTTCGTCGCGCGCGATCTCCATCATTCCGTCGACCGCTTCACGGTTGATGCGTCCGAACACGTGGGGGAACAGCGTGTCGGGTGCCACTCCCGGGGGCGGTGCGGGATCTGCGGCTTCCCACCGCACAACGACGTCGAGCTTCTGCTCGTCAATGAGCAAGGCCATGAGTGGTCCCGGGGCCGCCTGATAGAAGGCTGTGGCGACGGCGAGGGTGGTGTCCTCGTCGGGAGAGCAGTGAACGAAGCCGTCGCTTGGGAGGGATGCGGGTGAGTACGGGCGATCGGGGGCGGCAAGCCAGTCATCGAGCGTGACCACGTGATAGATCATGGCTCCGTTATAGCGACGTGCGACCTGAGGCGCAGTCAGTTTGCTGCTTTCGGAGCATGAACTCGCTCATCGGCCCTGCGCAGAGCCCCACAGTCGCCGACCAGTTGAGGTGTTGGCATCAGGCGTAGGCGCCGCCGGTGGGCGAATCCAGCGCTTCGGTGGCGTCTCGTATACCACCCACCGACTGTTCGCCGCCGAGAGCGACTTCCGCCGGAATGGCCGGACCGGCATCGCCTCTGAAGCGATCAGTTACGCAAGGGTGACGCTCCACAATTCGCGGGGGTTGTGGCACACCTCGCCTCGCATGGTGGTGCGCCGTCCGGAGACCGGCATGCGGCCGTGGCCGAACCTGTCGTTATCGATGATCACGAGATCGCGAGACTGCAGCTGAAAGCACCGGGACGCCTCACGCGCCGCGTCACACAGCGACGCAACCGATTCGGCCTCAGGTGATCCGGCATCGATGGCGCGCAAGTTGTCCAGCAGATCATACTTAAGGCGCACGCCGAGGTCGTTCTCCGTCCGGGTCTGCTCCAGGTGATAGGCGACCGGCCGCGCCGTGCCGTCTGGGAACGGAATGTCTGAGAGCAGCGTGGCACGCGTACGCTCGTATGCTTCAGGGTCCCGTGCCTGGAGGAGATCGAAGGCATCGGACCACGAGATCAGGACCGATTCGCCATTGTTCCCGAAAGGCTGATCCTGCCAACCGGAATCGACCATGAGCATGCAGAAATACTGGGGCCGCGGATCGCGGAGGGACTGGGCCGAGTGGAGATCCAGCGGGCCGTCGACGGCGTGCAGTTCGCCGCGGCTCGACCCTTCCGGATCGTAGCGAACGCGATGAATGGCTCCATGGTCGGGGTGCGATCCCTCGGTTCCCCCGTAGTAGGTCAGAGGTTTCCCGAGCTCTGAGATGAATTCGATGAATGAACCGACTTCGGCGGTGAAGCCGGATACCAGGGCGAAGTGGCGGACGGCGAGCGACCGTCGAACATTGTCGAGCAGCACGTCCGCATCGCAGTGCTCCGCCGCAAGGGCATGGGATGTGATCGAACTCATTCGAACTCCTCGCCTCGGTCCGGGTCTTCCGCACGGGGAACAGCCGACTTCACCTTGGTGTCCGATCCGCCCCAAGCGCGTGCCAACTCGAGGTCCGGCTGGTCGATGAAGCCCGAGCGCGGCTTCGGTCCCTGCCTCAGCATCATGCGGCGCAGCCAGCGGTCGGTGCCGTCGAATCTCGCCGTGAACGGCGAGCGTGAGTGCGCGGCGCGCCTGTTGTCGATGAGCAGGAGGGTGTCGGATCCCAGCCTCCCGTGGGCGGCGACGTTGTCGGCCGATGCCTCCGCGCTGTGCAGAACCCGGGAGGCCTCGACGGTGAGCGGCGTCATCAGCGCCGGCTCGAAACGGAACCGCTCGAACTGCTCCGTGGTGCTGACAACGGAGATCTCGGGCCTGGGATCTTCTCGGCCTATCTTGCGGCCTTCGTACGTGTAGGAACCGTGCAGGCCGGCCAGTTCCACGGCGAAGTCGGGCTGTCGCAGTACTTTTCGCGCAGCCGCATCGAGGCCGGCTTCAATATCGGCGAGCGACGCGATACTGGTCACCGCACGCCGATCTGGATCCGCTCGCAGGCAGTGGAGGATGAGGAAATCCGGGGCCACCGGATGAAAGAACATCTCCGTGTGGAACCCGAGTGTCACGGTCGAGCTCTGACTGGACAGTTCCTTGGTGTTCCGGCGAGTGGGGAACACGTCGTGGAAGATGTTTCCATCGCGTTGATCCGCATAGGATATCGGGTAGCCGAGTCCGACCGACAACACCATCATCAGGTATTCGCTGAGGATTCCGGCGGTCGTCCTTCCCGCACGATAAGTGGACGGGGTCGGCTCCAGAGTCTCGTTGCGGGGCAGGTTGGTGATGTATAACTCCGGCCGTCTGCTGGAGCCATCGGCCAATCCGCCCACC
Organism: Streptomyces sp. NPDC002886; assembly: GCF_042888445.1. Lineage (NCBI taxonomy): Bacteria > Bacillati > Actinomycetota > Actinomycetes > Kitasatosporales > Streptomycetaceae > Streptomyces > Streptomyces sp. NPDC002886. The sequence goes on along the minus strand of NZ_JBIAPV010000004.1, from coordinate 503,067 downwards.
CGAGCTCGCGTCCGGGGCGTCAGCGCATTCCACCCCTCCAGCGCGTCTTCTGTGAACGCCGGTAGGTTTTGATAGGGATCGCTCCCGACCTTCTCGGTGAGGTGGCGCAGCGCGTCGTATTCGCTTTCGTCGAGTCGATGGGAGGCCCATGAATGCGGGCCTGCGATGTCGTGGGGTTTCGAGCCGTCAGAACCTTCAGAGCCGTCGGCGATGATCAATGATCCCCCCTGCGGTGTGGATGCTTCCATGCTCCGCTCTGCGAAGTGTGGCAGCGGATTGCGGACGACGACAGGGGTTACGCCGATTTCGTCTGTTCGGACAAGACGCGGCCGCGATGCAGGTCAGGGGTGTTGCAAAGTCTCGTGATTTTGTCGGTGTGCTGGTCAGGCTATGCCCAAGAGATCGAGTGGCGAGTTAAGGGCTCGTATGAAGTTCCTTACCCGGCCTTGGAAGTTCCCCCGTTGATCTGGACAACCTGATACCGGGAGGGACGACCCCGGAGCAGGGGCATTGAGCGATCTGGATCTGTCAGGGTGATCACATACAGGCTGTCGGAGGGGTCCGACGCCGTGGAGGCGGCAGCCTTGCGGTGTGCCTGCCGCCGCGCACGGCCGCGACCGGACCCCGGGCCGGTCAGCAGGTGAGGGTGCCCCTGCGGAGGGCGTGGCTACCGGTGTTGCCGTCGTCGGACCAGGTGACCGGCTTGGTGCCGCCCACGCACTGGTCGGCGCCGGCCACCGCGAAGCCCTCGTTGTTGAGGTCGGACATCCCGCCGGGCCGGTTGTAGACGGCGACGGTGGCGAAGGCTCCGCCGGTGTCGACCTTCAGAGTGCGGTGCTGGCCGCCGCAGGTGTCGTCGCAGACCGCCCACAGGCGGGCGGCCTGCGGTTCCCACTGGAGTTCCATGACGCCGGACATCCCGCTGGAGACGGTGGCCACCTTGGTGAAGACGCCGGAGTCCAGCAGGACGTAGCCGTAGACCGTGCCGCTGCCCTCGACGCCGACGAAGAACACCCCACCGGTGTGGGCGGCGTAGCGGGCCGGGTCGTAAGCGGCGCCGGTCGACGCGTCCTTGAAGCCGGCGGCGGTCAGGGAGCTGTCGGGCACCCAGGTGACCGCCTCCAGACCCTCGTTGGAGCCGGTCGCCGGCAGGTCGGGGGTGAGGTTCCACTCCTTGGTGGCGGTCAGCGTGGTGGAGCTGCCGCTCACGTCGTAGCGCAGGACGGAGAGCCGACTGGTGCCGGACGAACCGCTGTTGCGTTCGCTGGCGACGAAGACGCCGCCCGCGGCGCCACTGCCGGTCACGGTGACGCCCTCGGAGTCGGGGCTGCCGGAGCCGCCGCCGGGGAAGCGCAGGGACTTGCCGGAGGACCAGCCGCCGGCGGTGTCGGGGGTCCAGCCGGAGCCGTTGGGCAGCAGCCGCCACAGCTTTCCGGAGTTCTGGGCGGCCCACAGCACCCCGCCCTCCTGGTACAGGCCGCTGAGGTCCTGGCCGAAGACGTTGGTGCCGTCGGCGGTGGACACCGAACTGCCGCCGGGCCAGGCGACGGGTGTCGTGCCGCCCCCGCCGCCGGAGCCGCAGGCGTTGGCCGCGCCCAGGGTCAGCGCGGCCTTCTTGAACGCGCCGGTGCCGTCGGCGCAGCGGGACCACGAGGGGTCGGAATGGTCGCTCCAGGTGAAGCTGTCGACCAGGGTGCTGCCGTCCGCCAGGTAGAGCCGGGCCTTGTCCCCTGAGCCCAGGCCGAAGGAGCCGTGCACGTCGAAGGCCCGGAACGCGCCGGGGGCCAGGGTGGTCCCCGAGGAGATCTTGTACTTGGAGCTGTTGCTCTCGTCCTTCAGGATCCAGCCGGACAGGTCGACGGCCGAGGTGCCCTTGTTGTACAGCTCGACCGAGTCGGAGACGTCCCCGGTGGTCACCACCTCGTTGATGCGGATGTCGTCGACCGGCGCGGCCTGCGCCGGGGCGGCGACGAGCGTACCCGCGGCGAGCGCAGGCACGGCGGCGAGGACGAGGGCGAGACGGTGGCGCCGGCGGGGGGCGCGCGATGCGGTCATGGGGGACATCCCTGGGGTCGTTGCGGTGCGAAGAGGCACGAGGCTCGCGGCCCGCAACGAACCGCCACTCTCCGTGAGGGGGTCCTTCCCTGAACGGCGGCCGAATGCTGTGCGACGTACCGGTCACAGGTCCGGACATGCCCGACAAGCATCTCCGGCGACCTCACCCATCGCGGCTCCTGGAATTGCACGCAGGTTTCGTACCTGTCGCAGCGGTCGGCGTTCCACGGCGCCGCGGAGCCGGTGCGGTCGGCCGCCCTTAGCGGCCCAGGGCTCCGCGCAGGGTGATCCCGTACCGGGTGCGCAGCCGACCCAGCTCCCAGAAGGACAGTGCGGTCACCGACAGGGGTGCGCCCGCCAGGAAGAGGAGCCACACGCTCTGCGGGGCGTTGACCGGCGGCCCGTCGAGGGCCTGGAGGGCCGACATCACCGTGACGACGACCGGGGACAGGAGGGGCGGCAGCACTTCGTGGACATCGGCGGTCCGGAAGGAATGGTGCACCGACAGCACGGACGACGCCAGGACGAACGGGAGCAGGAACAGTGAAGCGATTCCGGTGAGCAGGCTCAGGAGGGAACCCGCGACGCCGCCTCCCGCGATGAACGATCCGTTCAGGTTGCTCTGGAAGGAGAAGACCAGCAGTGCTGCCGCACCGAAGAGGACACCGAACGCGGTCAGCGGTCCGGGCAGCCGCCGACGGTACCGGCCGCGCAGTGGCGGCCGTGCCGACCATACGAAGGCACCGACCACGAGCGGTCCCACGACCATCAGCACGGCGGCGGCGATCAGCATCTCGACGAGCTTGTCGTTGATCACACCCCCCGCCTCCCGGCGCAATGTGTACGCGAAGAACAGCCAGACCGTCGCACCCAGGCCGATGCAGGTACGGGCCACCTGCGCTCCGGAGATGGCCGGGTCGGTCAGGCGGTCCTGTCGTCCCGGCCGCTGGAAGCGGGCAGCGGCGACGAACGGCGCCAGCAGCGCCGTCGCACAACCGTGACGCCGGCGCCTCGGTGGCTGGTTCGTCGAGGTCGTCACGTAGGCTCCGGCGTCGCCCCACCCCGCTGGTGACGAGCCGTCCGGCTGCCATCCGTACCCGTTCCGACCTGCCATGCGGCGCCCCCGCCCCCCGAACCGTCAAGATCGATAGGGGACTGTACCGGTGGCGTGGCGCCCCTCGGACCCCGGGTCCGCCGTGTGCGCCCGGGCCTCGGACGGCGAAGTCGGCAGGCCGCCTCGCGGCGGTTCGGGACTCCTCGGGCCAGGGCAACCCGTCAGGGAGCCGGGGAGTCGGTCGCACGGGCGATGCCGTCGAGGCGGCCGTCGATCCACGCGTGTCGCGCCGGGTCGCGAGCGGCCGGGGGTTCGCCGGGGTGTCGGTGGGGGGTGCGGGCGTTCTCCACGACCGCCCAGCCCTTGTCGCCGTCGAAGGTCCTGAACTCGACCACGTGGTGGTCGAGGTGTCCAGTGATCATCACTGCCATGAGGGACAGGTACTCGCCCCGAAGGTCGGGGGTGAGCTCGTCCTCCTGCGGCCCTCCCAGGAGGACCTGCCGTTCCTCGGCCAGGAGCGTGCAAGTGGTCTGGACGGCTCGGACGAGCGCCTCGAACCGCTCCCCGCCCAACCGCGCCCGTAAGAACTCCAGATGGGAGCCGAGGACGTCGGCTTCCCGGCCGTCTCCCGACCCACCGGGATCCACCTGCGCCTCAGTCCCTCCAGGGACCGGCGGATGATTCTCGGTCATGCTTCCGCCCTTCCCCCAACGGCCGCTGCCCTGGGCAGTGTAGGCAGGGGCCCGCGTTCCGACGGCGCTCTTCGGCCACTCTGCCCGGTCCGTTCGCCTTCTCTGCAGTGCCTCTGGCCCCAGGCGCCCCGAACGCGATCGACTATGCCAATCGCATACTCAAAAAGAATTGCGATTTCGGCAATTCCGGGATGGATTACCCAAGTTCACTCTCTCAACGTTGACAGCGTGCTGCGTCTTGAGGGTAAATGAGTTCACAGGTGGCCTGATGTGGTCGCAGGTAGGCTGGATCAGGCCACTCCGTGACCGGTTCATTCCGCCCGCCACCTGGCGTGGCCGTGGCGATGTCGTAGTAGAGGGGCGTTTGGGTCGCGGGTGTACAGCGTGGTCGTGTAGTGAGCGGGTATTGGCGAATCAGATTCTTCCGTGGGGGATCAATGACCCAGCTCAGTTCTTTTTCCGTCCCCGATTTCCACCTCCCGTTCGGAAACTCCAAGCATCCCGGAGCCGCCCGGGCGAACGCCGAGGCGACCTCGTGGGTGTTGCAACACGAGCTCGTGACGGCCGCGGCCGAGCAGTTCTCGGGCATCGGCGTGGGCCACCTGGCCGGCCGGGTGAGCGGTGACGTCCCCTACGAGCGGGTCCTCCTGCTCGCCGAGTGGATGGCCTGGTCGTTCGTCCTGGACGACCAGCACGACCACCTCATCAGAGCGGGAAAGGTCGCGGCCTGGCGGCCCGTCACCGATGCGATCACCGGCTATCTGCGAACCGGGCGGATCGAGAGGTCGGCAGCGGGCCGAAATCCGCTGGTGACGGGATTCGTCGACCTGTGCGACCGGATCCTGGCCGGCATGTCCGAGGGGACCGCGGCCCGGTACCGCGCCCATGTCCCCCTCATGCTCCACTCCTTGGACCAGGAGGCGGGCAACCGCGCCGCCGCGAGGGGACCGGGGGTCCAGGAGTACGTCCTCATGCGCCGCCACAGCTCCCAGATCCTTCCGATGATGGACATGGTGGAGGCCGGGCTCGGGATCGACCTCCCGCAGAACGTCCACGACCTCCCCGAGTTCCAGGCTCTCGTCGCGAGCGTGCTCGACGTCATCTCCTGGGGCAACGACGTGTTCTCCCTGCCGAAGGAGCACGCCTGTGGGGACACCAACAACCTCGTCTCCCTCATCTCCTTCTGGGAGAGGTGCTCCCTCTCCGACGCCGTCCAGGCGGTCGAGGGACGCATTCAGGAGCGCATCGAGGAGTACCTGACCGAGGAAGCGCGTCTGATTCAGGCCGTCAACGCGCTCCCCGGGACGGAACCGTCGCTGGTCGACGCGGTCACCCGCTGCGTGCGCAGTTACGAGGACTGGATGATCGGCGCAGATCTGTGGCAGCGTTACGAGTGCACGCGGTACAGCGACGAACGGTTCGCGGCCGGACTGGAGTCTGCGTACACCCGCCCGGATCTTGTCTCCGCGGCGTGACGGAAAGTCAGTTCATGGCAACTGAAACGCATTCCGGTCCCGAGGTCCATGCTCCGGTCGCCCCGGGGCGGTTACCGCTCCTGGGCCACGCGCTGCAACTGTGGCGCAGGCCCATCGCGTTCCTGGAGTCGCTCCGGGAACACGGCGACATCGTACGGCTCGACATCGGCACCTGGCCCGTCCACGTGCTGACGAGACCGGAGCACGTCCACTCCGTACTGGTCCAGCAGGCGCAGCAGTTCGGCCGGGGAAGGATCTTCGACAGGCTTCGCCCGGTGTTCGGCAACGGGATCGTGACCACCGACGGCGACTTCCATCGCAAGCAGCGCCGGATGATGCAACCCGCCTTCCACCGCGCCCACATCGCCGAGTACGCCGAGGCGATGTGCCGGCAGGCGGAGGTGATGTCCTCGTCGTGGACGGCCGGCCGGGAGATCTCCATGGTCACGGAGGCGCGCGGGTACGCGATGGCTTCGGTCGCCGAGATGATCTTCTCGGGGGACCTGAGCCGGCCCGCCGTCGACGAGGTGCACCGCTCGCTGCCCATCGTCCTGGAGGGCATGCTCGTGCGGGCGGTCATGCCCAAGTCGCTCGATCGGCTGCCCATTCCGTACAACCGGCGGTTCGACGGCGCGGCCGCCCGGCTGCGCCGGACCATCGACGAGGTGATCGAGCAGTACCGCGCCGAGGAGCAGGCCGACCGGGGCGACCGCCACGACCTTCTCTCCTTGCTGCTGGCGAGCGTGGACTCCGAGACGGGCTCGACGATGGATGCCGAGCAGGTGCGGGACGAGGTCATCGCCATCATGCTCGCCGGGACCGAGACCTCTGCGACCACCCTGTCCTGGATCTTCCACGAGATGGGCCGGCACCCCGAGGTGGAGGCGCGCGTCCACGCCGAGGTCGACTCGGTGGTGGGGTCCCGGCCCGTGCGGCCCGAAGACATACCCGCGCTGACCTACACGCACGATGTCTTCCAGGAAGCCCTGCGCCTGCATTCTCCCTTGCTCTTCACCCGCAGGGCCCTGGTCCCCCTCACCCTCGGCGGCATCTCGATCCCGGCCGGCGCGGAACTGGCCTACAGTCCCTACGCGTTGCACCGGGACCCCGTGCTCTTCCCCGACCCCGGCGTCTTCGACCCGGACCGCTGGCAGAAGGGGGCGAAGGAGCGTTCCCGTGCCCATAGCTACGTCCCGTTCGGGGCCGGCCAGCACAAGTGCATCGGCGATTCCTTCGCCGTGGCGGAGATCCTGACCGCGGTGGCGACCGTCGCCTCGCGCTGGCACCTGAAGCCCGCCCCGGGCGTCACCGTGCGCGAGCTTCCCGCAGGGATCCCGCAACCCAGCGAACTGCCGATGATTCCCGTGGCGCGGAAGGTACAGCACTCTTCTCATACGAGTGATGAGATCCCGCAATAGTGTGCTGAAACAGCATCAACTCCTCCTCCGGCCCGTACACTCTGCCGCACGTGCTGGAGGGGGCAAAGGATGTCGCAGGTCACGGAACCGAGAAGCTGGAACACTCAGCCCCTGCTCGAGCGGGAGGCGGAAGTCCTCGCGATCCAACGCGCGGTGGACGTGCTCTGCGGCATCTCGGGCAACGGCTCGGCCGTCCGCAGTGGAAGTGTCCTGACCTTCGCCGGATCGGCCGGCATAGGCAAGACCACCCTGCTGAACGAGGCCCGCCGCCACGCCGCCGACCGCTCCTGCACCGTGCTCTTCGCGCGCGGCGGCGAGCAGGAGCGGCAGGTTCCCTTCCACGTGATGCGCCAGCTCATCCAGCCGGCCCTCGCCGCCATGAGCGAGGACGAACGGCGTGACGCGCTCGGCAACTGGTACGGCATCATCGCCCCCGCGCTCGGGCTGACCGCCGCCCCGAAGGGTCCGACGGGGCCCGACCCGCAGGGCGTCCGCGACGGACTCGACTGGGTGGTCACGCATTTAGCGGTGCGCAACGCCCCTGTCGTGCTGATCGTCGACGACGCGCACTGGGCGGACGCGGAGTCCCTGAGCTGGCTCACCTCCTTCGCGGCGCGCGCCGAGGAACTGGCCATGCTGATGATGGTGGCCTGCCGCCCCGACGAGATCCCCGCCGACGCCGCGGCGCTGCGCGCCCTCATGGGACGCCAGGGGACGCGCCCGCACGAGCTGGCTCCCCTGACCACGAGCGCCGTCGCGCGCATCGTGCGCGACGCCCTCGGTGAGAACGCGGACGATGTGTTCTGCCGCGAATGCTGGGCGATCACCGGCGGAAACCCCTTCGAGGTGGTCGAGCTGGCCATGAAGGGCCGCGACCGGGGGTTGAAACCGTACCAGGGCAGCATTCCCCAACTGCGCGATCTGGCTTCCGCGGTGAAGGGCAGCGGTCTGATCGACCGGCTCGAACAGCTCGGCCCGTCCACCGTCCGGCTCGCGTGGGCCGCCGCCGTGCTCGGCACCGCGGTCCCGCTCGGCATCGTCGGCGGCGTGGCCGCCCTCGGTGAGGCGCAGGCCGCCGAGGCCATCGACCGGCTGCGGGCCGCACGCATCCTGACCGTCCTCACGAGCGTACGGCGCAAGGAAGTCGTGGAGTTCTTCCACCCGCTGATCGCCACGGCCGTGTACCGCTCGATTCCGCCCGGTGTACGCGTGGCCATGCACGGGATGGCCGCCCAGGCCGTGATCGACGACGGGCAGGGTTCCGCGGCGGCCGCCCGCCACCTGCTGGAGATGCACCCTGAGGGTGACCCGTGGGTCGTACAGCAGCTGCGCCAGGCCGCGCGCGAGAGCTTCTCCGCGGGCGCTCCCGATGCCGCGCGCCGCTACCTGGCACGTGCCCTGCGCGAGCCCCCGGAGGTGGAGGACCGCGCCGAGGTCCTGTTCGAACTCGGATCCGCCAACCTCCTGCACGACCCCGCGACGACGATCAACCAGCTCAGGGCCGCGCTGGAGGAGCCCAAGACCGACCAGGCCCTGCGCGAGGCGATCACGTACCGGCTCGCCCAGGCGCTCGGCCACACGGGTCAGCTGGGTCTGGCGGCGGGGCTCCTCGCGGACGAGGCCCGGCGCGCCACGAGCTCCCGTACGCGGCTGCGCATGCAGGCCGAGCAGTTCAAATGGAACGCCGTCCGGTTCGACGAGGAGAACTCGCCGGCCCGTTCCCGGCTCCTCGCCCAGTTCGCCAAGCGGCTCACCGGCCGGGGTCTGCCCGAGCGGCACATCCTCGGTCTGCGGGCCTGGGACGCCGCGATGCGCGGCGAGTCCGCCTCCACCGCCCTGGAGTACGCGGAACAGGCGCTCGACGGGGGCATGAGCTGGACCGACCAGGACTTCGGCTTCGAGGTGCCCGCCGTCCTCGCGGTCACGCTCATGTACTGCGACCAGCCCGGCCGGGCCGAGGACCTCTTCAACACCGCGATCGTCGAGTTCGAGGGGAAGGGCTGGCGCGGCGCGCACCTGTCGTTCGTCTACACCCTGCTCGGCTACGTCCGCTACCGGCGCGGGCAGCTCGCCGAGGCCGAGGACTTCGTACGCAACGGCCTGCAGATCGCCGACCGCGTCGGCACCGGGATCCCGGCGCAGTGGTACGCGATCGGTACCCTCATCGAGACCCTGCTCGCCCGGGGGAACACCGCCGAGGCCCAGCGCATCGCCAAGGCCTACAAGCTGGCGGACGGCTTCCCCCAGGCCGTGGTCTATCCCGATCCGCAGGCCGTGTGGGGCAAACTGCTCCTGGCCCAGGGCAGGATCGAGGAGGCGGAGCACCACCTCACCGCGGCCGGCCGGCGCCTGGATCTGCGCGGAACGCGCAATCCCTCGTGGAGCCCCTGGCAACTGGACCTGGCGCTCGCGCAGGCGACGCACGCGCCCGAGCAGGCACGGGCCACGGCGGCCGAAGCGGTCGCACGGGCCCGCGCGTTCGGGACGTCCAGCGTGATCGGACACGCCCTGCGCGTCGCGGCCGCGGCCACGGACCCGTCCCAGGCGGCGGGCCTGCTGCAGGAGGCGGTGGAGCACCTCGAACAGTCTCCGGCCGCCTGCGAACTCGCGCACGCGCTCATCGACCACGGCATGGCCCTGCACGCCATCGGTGACCCGCACCAGGCGGCACAACAGATCTATCGGGGCATGGAGCTGGCCGCCGACTGCGGCGCCGACGGGCTCGTGAACCGGGCCAGGACCCAGCTGGCCTCGACAGGTCTGCGGCCCCGCCGCCTGCACACCTCCGAGCAGGACACGTTGACCGTCGCCGAGCTCGCGGTGGCCCGCCACGCCGCGGAGGGGCTGGACAACAGGGCGATCGCCGCGGCGATGCACACCAACGCCCAGGTGGTGACCGAGCTGTTGTCCGCGGTCTTCACGAAACTGGGCACCGACCGGCTCGGACTGCACCGGGCGCTCGGATCCTGAGAGGCCTCGGCGGCGTCCGAGAACCGGTCGGTGCCGAGGTTCACCCAGGTCGCGAGCAGGTCGGCGGTGGTCGAGGTACGCGTCAGCCGACCCGGAGACCGACCGCCAGCGTCAGTTCGAGGACGCGCTGCGGCGATGCGAGATCCGGGAACAGCTCCCGCAGCTGCGACATCCGGTACCGGACCGTCTGCGGGTGGACGAACAACGCCGCCGCCACCTCGTCCCGCCTGCCCTGGTGGAGCAGCCACGCCCGCAACGTCTCCTCCAGCCGCCGTGCGGTCGTGGCGGGCACGGTCCGCAGCGGTGCGAGGGCTCGGGCACGCAGGTCCGCGAACGCGTCCGCGTCGGCGCTCAGCACCAGCTCGGGCAGGTGGTCCTCGGTGTCGCGAATGTCGGAGGAGAGCGAGCGCGCGCGTACGGCTCGTGCGTACGAGGCGGACGCACGGGTCCATGGCCGGGCCGGGCCGACCACCGCGGTGCGGTCGGTCAGCTGCCGCAAGAGATGCGACCGGTCGGCATCGGGGACGAGCAGCACACCGGCAGCATCCGGCAGATCGTCGAGGACGAGGGTGCTCGAGTCGAGCGCGCGGTAGACGGGCCGGGCCTGGGCGGCGGGCAGCAGGACGACGGTCAGCGACACCGGAGGCTGCCACCCGGCCCGTTGAACGGAGGCGAGCAGCACGTCCGTGCTCGCGCCGGCGAGGAGATCGCGGGCCAGGTGTTCCAGGTGGCGCTCGTGAGCCCGGCCCCGGGCGGCCAGTTCGTCGGCGTGGCCCGCGGCGCTCGCGGCCGAGAGCTCGTCGATGTAGGCGAAGGTCAGCTCGGCGAACTTGGCGACCTCGGCGGCGGGCAGACCTGCCGGTACGGCGCCCGCTGCCAGGCACCGCCAGGCCACGCGGGCGCCGACGCGGTAGGCGCTGAGCAGGGCGTCCATCGAACGGCCGTCGCGCACCTCGCCGCGGCCCAGCTCGTAGGCCGCGTCGCCGGCGTCGCCGCCCGTGACGTTCCCGGTCGCGAGGTCCAGGTAGTGCCCCAGGGCGGTGCGGACGGATCGGCGGATGGTGGCGCCCATGCGGCCCGAAAGGGCGTTGGCGTAGGGCGGGACCTCGTCGATGATCGCCTGGACGACCTCGTCGGCAGTGCCCTTCAGCGCGGACCGAAGCGCTGTGACCGTCGTCTCATCCAGAGCCAGCTCACTGGCCCTCCGGACCGCATGCCCCATTTTTTGTTCCCTACGAACAATTCAGCCGATCAGATTCACGTCCTACGGACAGGACTTTACGCCCTGAAGCGCAGCAAGCTGGAGCCATGACGAGCACAGCCCTCCGCAGCAGGGCCTGGAAACTGCTGGAGATGGTCACGACGCCGCTGCTGCCGTCGGACTACCTCGACCTGGTCAGCCCGCTGCGTGCGGGCGCCGACCTGCGGGGGCGCATCGAGGCCGTGCAGCCCGAGACGGGGGACGCCGCGACCATCGTGATCAGGCCGGGACGCGGCTGGCGCGGCCACACGGCCGGTCAGTACGTGCGGATCGGGGTCGACGTCGACGGAGTGCGCCTGTGGCGTGCCTACTCGCTCACCTCGCCGACGAACCGCCGGGACGGCCGCGTCACGATCACCGTGAAGGCGATCCCGGACGGCAAGGTCAGCAACCACCTGGTCCGCAACGCGAAGCCGGGCACGCTGATCCAGCTCGACCAGGCGACCGGCGACTTCGTGCTGCCGCGGGCCAAGCCCGCCAAGGTCCTCTACCTGACGGCCGGCAGCGGCATCACGCCCGTGATGGGCATGCTGCGCGACTCCGAGCTCGACGACGTCGTCATGGTCCACTCCGCGCCACAGCCGCAAGACGTGATCTTCCGCGGCGAGCTGCACGACCTGGTCGCCGACAAGAAGCTGCGTCTCACCGAGCTGCACACCGACACGGACGGCATGCTCGACATCGCCCGCCTCACCGAACTCGTCCCCGACTGGGCCGAGCGCGAGACCTGGGCCTGCGGGCCCGCGGGCCTGCTCGACGCCGCCGAAGAGCACTGGACCGCACACGGCGTACGAGAGCTCCTGCACACCGAGCGCTTCCGCCCCGGCGTGGTCGTCGCCGGCGACGGCGGCGAGGTCACGTTCAGCGTCACCGGCAAGACCGTCGACGCGGACGGCGCCACGCCGTTGCTGGACATCGGCGAGGAGGCCGGCGTGCTCATGCCCTCCGGGTGCCGCATGGGCATCTGCTTCGGCTGCGTCACGCCGCTCAAGGCGGGCGCCGTCCGCGACCTGCGTACCGGCGAGATCACCGAGGCCGAGCCGGGCGTCCTCATCCAGACCTGCGTGTCCGCCGCGGCGGGCCCTTGCGACATCGAACGGTAGGAGCACCTTGACCGCCATCGACCCCACCGCCCACCTGACCGCGGAGCAGATCGAGGAGCTGGGCCGCGAGCTGGACGCGATCCGCGACGAGGTGATCGCCGACCGTGGTGAGAAGGACGCCGCCTACATCCGCAAGGTCATCTCGGCGCAGCGCAAGCTCGAGCTGGTCAGCCGGGGCGTACTGCTGTTCTCGATCTTCCCGCCCGCGTGGCTGATCGGCACCGCCGGTCTGTCCGTGGCGAAGATCATGGACAACATGGAGATCGGCCACAACATCCTGCACGGCCAGTGGGACTGGATGCGGGACCCGAAGATCCACTCCACCACCTGGGAGTGGGACCACGTGTCTCCGTCCGAGCAGTGGAAGCACTCGCACAACGAGCTGCACCACACGTACACCAACGTGATCGGCAAGGACAACGACCTCGGCTACGGCATCATGCGCGTCGACGAGGACCAGCGGTGGCACCCGTTCCACCTCGGCCAGCCGCTGTGGAACTTCCTCAACGCCTGCTTCTTCGAGTACGGCATCGCGGCGTACGACCTGGAGCTCGGCAGGAACCTGAGCAAGCGCCGCCGCAAGAACCCGGAGTTCCGCGCGCGGGCCAAGGCCGTGGGCCGCAAGATCCGCAAGCAGGTGCTCAAGGACTACGTGATCCACCCGCTGCTGTCGGGCCCGTCGTTCCTCCCGACGCTCGCCGCCACGTTCACCGCGAACCTGGTCCGCAACATCTGGACCCACTCGGTGATCATGTGCGGGCACTTCCCCGAGGGCGTGCAGGTCTTCGAGCGCCGGTCGATCAAGAACGAGACGCGCGGCCAGTGGTACCTGCGCCAGATGATGGGCTCGGCGAACATCAGCGGCAGCAAGGCCATGCACTTCATGAGCGGCAACCTGTCGCACCAGATCGAGCACCACCTGTTCCCGGACCTGCCGAGCAACCGGTACGCCGAGGTCGCGGTGAAGGTGCGCGCGCTGTTCGAGAAGTACGAGCTGGAATACGTCACCGGCCCGCTGCCCAAGCAGGTGTTCTCCGCCTGGCACAAGGTCTTCCGGCTCTCGCTGCCGAACAAGAAGCCCAAGGTCACAACGCCGGACCGCGAGAAGGAGCTCGTCGCGGCCTGATCCCCGGTACTGGTCCTCCTTCTCCGAATGCTTACGCCGTCCGGGTGGGGGACCGCCGGGCGCTCACCGTGCTCGCGGCACGCGATGCCATGCTGTGCCGATGCTGCGGCCCTTCCCTGCCGCACGGCTGCGGAAAGGCAACGGCATTGATCATTCCGGTGGCCAGGATCCTTGCACCTTTGATGGCCGTGACCGCGGTGGGGGGAGCGGCGCCCTCTTCCGTCGCCGCCACGTCGTACGACGGGCAGTCGCTGCACGGCACGGCACTGTTCAGCGTCAAAGCGACGAACAACGCGGCGGCGCAGGCCTTCACCACGGGGAACAGCCGCATCACTCGGGTGAGCGCGTACGTGGCCAGCGGCGCCGCCACCGGCCAGATCACGGCACAGATCCGCAGCAACAGGGTGGACGGGGCCTCCACCATCGCGAGCAGGACCATCAACCTGTCCTCCCTCGGCGGAGCCGGCGCGGGGTGGCTGGAGTTCCCCGTGAACGCGGCCGTCACCCCGGGCGCCACCTACTACCTCCACGTGCAGGCGACCACGACGGAGAACAAGCCGATCGCCTGGTACGGAACCGTTTCCTCGGTGCCCGGCTCCCTGACCAGCTGGAACTACGACAAGGCGTACTGGGGCGGCTGGCACGCCTACGACTCCCGGCTCGCGTTCCACGTCGAGCCCACCGGCAGCGAGCGGTGTGGCGAGACGCAGCAGTGCTACGTCCCCACCACGGCACTCGCGGCCCGAACCTCGGGGCTGCTCGGCAACCTCAGCACCACCGAAGCCGTGCTCCCCGCCTTCTCCGTCGGGGCCTCCTACGCGGGCAACAGCAACGTGCTGCGCCTGCCGTCCGGCCGCTGGCGATACCTCCCTGCCGGAGCACGGACCTCGGTCGTGGTCCCTGCCAACGACCCGGGCGCGCTCTCCCAGATCGCCGAGAGCGAGCGCTGGCTGGCCTCGGGCACGGTCCCCGGCACCACGGACAACCAGCGGGCCGCCGCACGCCGTTCACTGCTGTCGATGCGCGCCCTGCTCAAGCCCAACGGGGCCTCGGCAGCGGCCTGGTCTCCGCCGTGGGAGTACTCCTGGCCGCGTGACGGCGCCTTCGTGGCGGCGGCCTTCGCGGCCACCGGCCACGACGAAGAGGCGTACCGCATCCTCCAGTACGACGTTCGCACCCAACGGGCCGACGGGACATGGGAGGCCCGGACGAAACTGGACGGCAGCGGTCCGCCGGACGCGCGCCCCTGGCAGCTCGACGCCAACGGCTGGGTGCCCTGGGCCACATGGCAGTGGTACCAGGCGGCACCCGCCGGGGACCGGAACGCGCGGCTGGGCGCTCTCTACTCGATGGTGCGCAAGGCGGCGGACCGGGCCGCTGCCTCGCTCGGCTCCAACGGACTCCCGCCGGCCTCCCCGGACTACTGGGAACTGCCGACCGGCACCACCAACATCGGTACCGCGGCGCCGCTCCTCGCCGGTCTCAACGCGGCGGCCGACCTCGCGGGACAGCTCGGGCAGGACGCCGACCGGGCGAAGTGGACCACCGCGGCCCGCACGCTCTCGGCCGCGATCGCCCGGTACTTCGCGCCGCTGGGCTACCAGCGCACCGTCGACGGCGAACATGGGCGGGACAGCGCGGCAACGTTCATGGCGCCGCCCTTCAACAGGGCCCCGGCCGATCTGCCCGCCGCCCTGGTTTCCACGTACCGCGCCCTGCTCCTGCCCAACGGGGGACTGCTCCCGGGCAATGACCCCGACGCGCCCTGGGGTTCGTACGCCTGGACCGCGAGCACTGCCTTCTTCGCGCTGGCGTGGGCGCAACTGGCCGACACGAACCGGGCGGACGCGGTGCTGAACTGGCTCCTCGCCAAGCGCAACGGTCTCGGCGAGTTCCCCGAGACGGTCAACGGCGCGGGGAACCCCTCGTCCGTCGCGCCCCTCGGCTGGACGGACGCCCTGGTAGTCCTGGCGTTGCAGGCCAGACAGGGCGCGCCCCTGCCCACTCCTCCGCTGCGGTAGCGCGCTGGAACGTGCTGAGCGCGGCCTCCAAGTGGACGCGGGCGGCTCGACGTCGGTACGCAGACGCTCACTGGCTCGGCCGCGGGTCCCAGTCGATGTGGTGGCCGTAGGTCAGCCGGCTCTGCTCGCCGTTGGCCAGCCGCGGCAGGACCAGAGGCATCAGCAGGTCGCGGACGATCCGGCCGGCCGGGCCCGCGGCTTTGTTGCTGTTGCTCCGGGCCGCCTGCTTCGCGATCCGTTCGACGCGCGGGCGCCGCAGTGCCTCGTACGCGGTGAAGGCGCCCTCGATGGTGGACTGGTCGCGCAGGGCCTTGGCCAGCTCCACGGCGTCCTCGATGGACAGGGAGGCACCCTGCCCCGATGTCGGTGAGGGGGCGTGTGCGGCATCGCCGATGACGATCATCCGGCCGCGGTGCCAGGTGGGGAGGGTGAGGAGGGCGTGCATGGGGCCGGCCGGGGTGATCTCGTGGGCGGCACGGATCAGGGCCGCGGCGGGGCCGGTGTCCTCGGCGAAGAGGCTGGTGAGCTGGTGGCGCCACTGTTCGGAGTTGATGTTCTCCAGTTCACGGGGGGCCGGCTCGGCGGGGTGGGGAACGTTGGCGAACCACCAGACTTCGCCGTCGGGGGCCGGCACGTAGCCGAAGAAGGCGCGCTTGCCGAACATCATTCGGTAGCTGCCCGTCGGGGCGTTCACGGGTACTCCGCGGGTGTAGCCGCCGAGGCCGATGAGGCCGGAGTACGTGGGTGCGGGGGCCGCGGGGTCGATGAGACCCCGGACCGTGGAGTACAGGCCGTCGCAGCCGATGAGCAGGTCTCCGTACTCCTCGCCGCCGTCGGCGAAGACCGCGCGGACACCGTCCCCGGTGTCCTGTGCGTCGATCAGGCGCTTGCCGTGCTCGATGCGGATGCCACGGCGCTGTGCCTCGTCCCGGATGGCGCGGTAGAGGTCGGCGCGCTTGAGGGTGCGGCTGGTGATGTCCCCGTCGGGGCGGCTGGTGCGGACCCGGCCGAGTGCCTTGCCGGTGGTGGAGACCATGTCGATGGCCGGGGTCGGGAATCCGACGGCGACGGCCGGGGCGTCGGCGCCGATGGCCCGCAGGGCGTCGATGCCGTTCGAGCCCAAGGTCAGGAAGACGCCGACGCCGTCGGCGCCGCCGGGGTGGGACTCGTACACGACGGAGTCGATGCCGGCCTTCTGGAGAGCCATGGCGGTGGTGGGTCCGGCGATGCCGCCCCCGATGATCAATGCCTTCATGGTGCGTGTCCCTCTCGTGGAAATCGTTGGCTAGGCGGCGACGTCGGCGGTGGACTCTCCGCCGAGCTCCGGCCCCTTCGCCGGAACGGGTGGAGGAGATGACCGGGGTCCGCGGCAGCCATGGCGTGGTGGTGTGAGCGGTGTGGGCGAAAGGAGCGCCAGGGCGCCGGTGGCGCCTCCCGCATTGCCTCGAATCTCATGTATCTTGAAAATCAAGCAACTGATGTCCACCATGAGCGGAGATGCCTCGAATGTCAAGCGAAGGTGAGGAGGTCGGGGCGAGGCTGGGTAGGGCGGTCCAGGGCTACCAGTCGGCGGTCGATGACTACGACCGTGAGACGGCCCGCCTGCTGGGCGTCAACGAGACCGATCTGCGGTGCCTGGAGATCCTCTTGGCCGTCGAGGAGACCGTTCCCAGTGCGCTCAGCGCACAGCTCGGGCTGACCACTGGCAGCGTGACCACGATGCTCGACCGGCTGGAGAAGGCGGGCTACCTCACCCGCAGCCCGCACCCCACCGACCGGCGTCGCACGTTGGTCCGCGTCACGCCGGACGCGGCGCAGCGGACCTACGCATTGATCGCCCCGTTCATCGAGGACTCCACGCGGCAGGTCATGGAGCGCTACACCGCCGAACAGCTCGAACTCGTCGCCGACTTCCTCACCTTCAGCCAGGGCATCCAGCAGCAGCACGTCCAGCGCCTGCGCGAGACGACGGCCCCCGGCCCCGCCCGCAGCGGTGGCCGCCAGTCCTCCGGCCCCCGCCGCACCGGAGCTGCCGGGAGCGGGTGACCCGGCCCGCCGCCGGTTTGACCTTGCCGCGACGTCACGGTTTGTACTGAGTGGCATCCGGCCCGAGGCGAACCGAGCCCACCGGGCGGCGCCGAAAGGACTCCGGGATGACCACGAGCACCCCTGTCGAGAAGAACATGGCCCTGCTGCGCACCGCGTACCGATGGGTGGAGAGCGGGGACCTGGACGCGGCCGAGCAGCTGCTGAGCGAGGACTTCATCGCCAACGTCCCCGGCAGCCCCGACCCGCTGCACGGCCGGGAGACCTGGCGGACGGGCACCCAGATCATGAAGGACGCGTTCCCCGACCTGAAGATCGACGTGCAGGACATGTTCGGTGCCGGCGACAAGGTGACGGTGCTGGTGCACTTCCAGGCCACGCACCTGGGCGCGTTCCAGCAGTTCGAAGCGACCGGCCGGCGGATCGGTTACCGCAGCGTCGAGGTCTACCGCTTCGACGGCGACCGGATCGCCGAGGAATGGGTCGCTCCTGACCTGATCAGCCTCTTTCGGCAGATCTCATCCGCCCCCGCCCCCACCCCCTCTCGCTGACGCCGGCTTGGGGTCGGTGCGGGCGGCGGTGGTCGTCACCGCACGGGGGACAGGGCCGGACGTCCCGTCCGCGCCGGGTCTTCGGATGGGCCGATCGGGGGAGGACGGCGCCGGGGCGTACGGCCTAGCCTGGACCGGCAGTAGGGAAGACCGGGGGGCCGAGTCCGAAGGAAGAGCGCCTCCATGGGCATCGCCAGCAGTTCTGTCAGCCGTCTTCGGACGGGATCCGCCGTGGCGGCCGCCGTCGTCCTCGTCCTGTCGGCGGCCGCCGGCGCACCGGCCTTCGCGGCCCAGGGCGGCCGGGCTGTCCCGGCCGACGGGCCGGCCGGGCCCTCGGCGTCGGGCCTGTCATCCGCCGTGAGCGCCTACGGCCCGGCTCTGGTGCCGCCGGGCATCTCCCGGGTGGCGCAGGGCCCGGGTCGCGACATCGCCATCACCATCGACGACGGCCCGGACCCGCGCTGGACGCCGCAGGTCCTCGAGGTGTTGCGGGAGAACCACGTCAAGGCCACCTTCTGCATGATCGGTACCCGCGCCCAGCAGTATCCGGACCTGGTGCGCTCGGTCGCCGCCGAGGGGCACGACCTCTGCGACCACTCGGTCGACCACGACGTGACCATGGACCACAAGCCCGTCGCGTACCAACGGCAGCAGATCCTCGACGGCAAGTCCATGATCGAGCGGGCCGTACCGGGGGTCGCCGTACGGTACTACCGGGCTCCCGGTGGCGCCTTCACCCCCGACAGCCGGGCGATAGCCGCCGCGAGCGGGATGCGGCCGCTGGGCTGGAGCGTGGACCCCAAGGACTGGAGCAGGCCCGGCCTGCCGGCGATCGTCGCCGCCGTGGAGGGGAAGCTGCCCGCACAGCCGACGGTGCTCTTCCACGACGGGGGCGGCGACCGCAGCGAGACGGTCGAGGCGCTCAAGGAGTACCTGCCGTGGCTCAAGGCGCAGGGCTACACCTTCACCTTTCCGAAGCTCGCCACCCCGTAGCCCCGCGTCGGACGAAGCCGGAACGCCGTCCGGTTCCCTCCGCGAGTCGTGACATGCGTCACTGCCCGCATGGCGCCATGGGCCCTTGCGCTGTGATCGTTTGACGTGGACATTTCGCCGTATGTACCTGTTTGGCGTTGACATGCCGTACTCCGTCAGAAACGGAAGTCGGCGATCTGGTTTCCTCGTCTTCAACACGGCTGGCGGGAGGGGGTTCTGTCGGTGGGACAGGCGGGCGCGGCGCCCGCCGCGACGGGGGATGCACGATCTTGCGGCCGTTTCAAGGCACCTCCCGAACGCCCTGCGCGGCTGAACGGCGGCGGCTTGCCAGGCTGTCGGCGGGCTTCTAAGAATGGCGATTCCTCCGGCGCCTTCGCGGTCCGGCGCCGGAGCTTCGCGATCACCGAGTGAGGTCCCGCATGAAGAAGCACCGTAGGAAGACGCACCACCGGAAGATATCCGTCGCCATCGGGGTACTGGCACTCGTGGCCATACCCACCACGGCCATGGCATGCCTCGACCCGCAGGGGACCGGCCCGACGCGGTCCATCGCCGCCGAGCAGGAGAGCGCTCCCTGGTACGCCGACTCGCAGGGCGACCCCTACGGCGATCCCTACGGCGACCCCGGCGCGCAGCAGCCGGCGGAGGTCCCGGTTCAGGTCGGCGGCCCCGCCGAGATCGTCGAGCCGCCGCCCGTGGAGCCGCCGGTCGTCCAGCCGCCCGCAGAGCCGGCCGGGACGCCCGCGCCTTCGGACTCCGCGGCGCCCTCCGGTGCTTCGGCCGAGGTCCTCGCGCTCGTCAACACGGAGCGCGCCGCGGTCGGGTGCCCCGCGCTGACCGTCAACGCGAAGCTGACGAAGGCCGCGCAGGACCACAGCGAGGACATGGCGGCCCACTCCAACATGTCCCACACCGGCTCCGACGGATCCGATCCGGGTCAGCGGATCACCCGTGCCGGGTACCAGTGGAGCACCTACGCGGAGAACGTCGCGTACGGATACGACACCGCCGCCAAGGTCATGGAGGGCTGGATGAACAGCCCGGGCCACAAGCGGAACATCCTCGACTGCGGCGTCAAGGAGATCGGGATCGGCCTCGCGCAGCCCGGCCACTACTGGACGCAGGACTTCGGCGCCACCCGCTGATCCGGCCGCTTCCGCAGCCGACGTACGACGAGTGGGGGCGGCCGGCCGGCATCCGTCCGCCTTCGCCGGCGTGCACGTGGGCACCGTGCTCCATGCCGCGGTGGCCGACTCCCGGTGCGGCCGCTCTCGCGGGCAGCCCCGACACCTTCGGCCGGACCCCCAAGGCCGCGTTCAGTCCGTGCCGGGGCCCGTGCCGGTTACCGGTTCGAGCCCCGGCTCGACGAGCTGCTCGCGCAGGTACCTCCACACGACCCCGATCAGCGCCGCGGCCGGAACCGCCAGCAGGCTGCCGACCACTCCGGCCAGACTGCCCCCCAGCGTCACCGCCAGCAGGACCACCGCCGCGTGGAGCCCGAGGCCGCGACTCTGGATCATCGGCTGGAAGACGTTGCCCTCCAGCTGCTGCACCACGACGATGATCACCAGCACGATCAGCGCGTCCGTCAGACCGTTCGAGACCAACGCGATGAGCACCGCGACCAGGCCGGCGAACAAGGCTCCCACGATCGGGACGAACGCGGACACGAAGGTCAGCACCGCCAGGGGCAGCACCAGGGGAACGCCGACGATCCACAGCCCGAGCCCGATGAAGACGGCGTCGAGCAGACCGACGAACGCCTGGGAGCGCACGAACGAACCGAGGGTCTCCCAGCCGCGCTCGGCGACGACGGGGACGTCGGTGGCGAGCCGGCCGGGGAGTTGGCGGGTGAGCCACGGCAGGAACCGCGGGCCGTCCTTGAGGAAGAAGAACATCAGGAAGAGCGCCAGCACGGCGGTGACCAGACCGCTGAAGATGGTGCTCACGCCGGTGACGACCGTCGAAACCGTGGTGCCGACGCTGTGCTGGACCCGGTCGACCGCGCTGTCGAACGCGGCTGTGATCTGGGCGTCGCCGATGTTCAGCGGCGGCCCGGCGGCCCACCCGCGCAGCTGCTGGATCCCCTTGACCACGCCGTCGCCCAGCTCGCCGGCCTGCGAGGCCACCGGCACGGCGATGAGCGCCACGACGCCCGCGGCGACCACGAGGAACAGCACGGTCACCAAGGACGCGGCCACAGCGGGAGGCCACCCGCGCCGACGGAGGTAGGCGACCAGGGGCCACGTCAGTGTGGTGAGCAACAGGGCGACGACCAGCGGCCAGAGCACCGACCACATCCGCCCCAGGAGCCACAACGTCACGGCAGCCATGACGAAGACCAGCAGCAACTCGGCGCAGACCCGTGCGGACGCCCGCAGCGCGGACGCGGTCCTTCTCGAACTCAGCGTGTCAGACATGGGCCCACCCTATGGAACGCTCCCACGTCTACGTTCCCGGGCCCGGGGGTCGGCTCACGACGGTGAGACACCGGCGGAGAAAGCAACTCCCGCGCTGCTCCTGCGGCTTTGGTCCTCCCCGCGGGCAAGGGTGCGGGGTGCCGGCAGCCCCGGACCGCACACCCGTGCCCGTGGCTGCCCGGGCCGGGCATGCTGCGGGGAATCCCGGGTATTCGCGGGGCATGACGGTTGGCGGAGCGGTACGCGAGGGTGTGGAGACCGCATCGAGCGGCGGCAGGGCGCGGGGGGTGCTGGCCCGGTGTGGCCTGGCGACCCGTGGGCTGCTGTACGTGCTCATCGGTGTCATTGCGGTGCGTGTGGCCTTCGGTGTGAGCGGCGGCGGGGAGGCGGACCGGACGGGGGCACTGCAGGAGCTCGCGGAGAAACCCTTCGGCGGTGTCCTCGTATGGGCCGTAGGCATCGGCCTGGTCTGCATGACGCTGTGGCGGCTTTCGGAGGCGGCGCTGGGCGCGGCCGGGCCCGACGGGGACAAGCCCGGCAAGCGACTGGCGGCGTTTGCCCGGGCCGTGTTCTACGGAGTCGCCGCGTTCTCCGTGCTCTCCTTCGCCGCGGGTACCGGCGGCGGCCAGTCCGGCGACGAGCAGTCGCGTGACGTGACGGCCCGGGCGCTCGATGTGCCCGGTGGTCCGTGGTGGGTGGCGATCGTGGGTCTGGGGATAGCCATCGGTGGTGTCGTGATCGCCGTGCAGGCGGCGCGGCGCACCTTCCGCAAGCACTTGGCGATGGGCCGACAGCCCGAGGGGGTCCGCAAGGCGGTCGAGGTCCTCGGGGTGGTGGGCGGTATCGCGCGAGGCGCCGTCTTCGCCGCGGCCGGCGCCTTCGCCGTGCACGCCGCCCTGAGCTACGACCCGGCGAAGGCGAAGGGGGTCGACGACACGCTCCGTGCGTTCGCCCAGACCCCCGCCGGCCCGTGGCTCCTCGTGGTGATCGCCGTCGGGCTCGTGCTGTTCGGGTTGTTCTCCTGGGCCATGGCCTGTTGGCGCCGGGTCTGAGCAGGCCGGTGGGGGAGCGGAGCCGGGGTGGCTGCGGCCGCCGCCGGCCCATCGCCGGGGGGCTGCCGGGAGACGGCAGCCCCCCGCCCCCGGATCTCAGGACCTGGCGCCGACCGCTTCGACCAGCGTGACCATGACCTGGACCGCCTCACCGTCCGTGAGCCCTTCCTTCCGGCACAGGGAACGCCACGAGGAGAACGCCGCGGCATGTCCGATCACCGCGCGCAGGACCGGGTCGCGGGCCTCCGGCCAGGCGTCGGCCAGTACCTCGACGTACTGCCGGCCCATCTCGGCCCTGGCCTCGCGGATCGGCTCGGGCACGGAACGCTCGTCGCGGATGACCAGCGCCAGCATCTGCTCGCCCGCGCGATAGAAGCGGTAGAGGTCGGCGAGCCCGGTCGACAGCCGCTCGACGGGGTTCTCGATCGCACCCCACTCTTCGGGTCGGGGCAGCTGCTGCTGGGACAGCCAGTGTCCCGAGCAGGCCTCGAACAGCGCGGTCTCATCCGGGAAATGCCGGTAGACGGTCAGCCGGGTGACCCCGGAGCGCTCGGCGATCGCCGAGATGGTCGTCCACGCGGGGCCCGCGGTGCCGTGCAGATGCACCGCGGCCTCGACGATGCGCTGCCGCGTCCGGCCCACGTCCTCGGCGCGCTTCCGCATCTCGTAGCCGCGCGGTTTCGGTGAACGTCGCTGCTCACTCAACTCTTGACATCCCGGGATCCGCGGTGAAGCCTTTTAATGGAACACCAGTGTATCTCCAAATTCTGTCGAGGAGTGATCGCCATGACAGAGCCGCTGGCCCCACCGCTCACCATCGTCCGCCCCGGCGAGGGAACCGAGGTCTTCCTCGGCTCCATCGGGGTCGTCTTCAAGTTGTGGGGTACCGACACCGACGGCGCGGTCTCCGTCGTGGAGCACCCCTTCCCGGTGGGGGCCCTGGTGCCGCCACACCTGCATACGCGCGAGGACGAGTACTCGATCGTCACCGAGGGCGAGATCGGTTTCCGCTCCGGAGACCGCGAGACCGTACTGGGCCCCGGCGGCTACATCACCAAGCCGCGCGGGGAGCTTCACGCGATGTGGAACGCCGGCCCCGTCCCGGCCCGGATGATCGAGATCATCAGTCCGGCCGGATTCGAGCACTTCTTCCGCGAGCTGGCCGAGATGCTCGCCGACGGGCCGCCGCCGACCCAGGACGCGGTGCCGGTGCTCGCCGCCAAGTACGGGCTCGAGTTCGGACGGCCGGCCTGGCTGCCCGAGGTCATCTCGCGGTTCGATCTGACGCCGCCCGCCGTCTGACTGCGGCCCGGCCCACAACGCGAGGAGCCCGCATGACGATCGAACTCGACTTCCCGGAATTTCCCTTCGAGGAGCCCCCCGGCGGGATCACATGCGCGCAGAAGCCCTGCAACGGCATCCTCGTCGTGGTGGACCACATACGGTTCACGGCCGGCGACACCGTCACTTTCGACGTCGCGGTCTGCAGCGATCCCGACGGGCAGAACGTGACCGAGCGGACCCGGGGCGTCGTGACCGTCACCGCTGACACCACCTCCGTCAGCTACACCATCCCCTGGGACGGCGTCTTGGACGCCGTCATCGAGGGCTCGATCATCGTCTTCTACACCCGCACCCCCGCCGACGGCAGCGCGCCATCGAGCTCGCAGGAAGCCATCGCCCAGTACTCCCGCCGGCGGCCCGGTGGCGCCGTCTGTGGTCCGGACAGCCGAGAGGTCATCTCATTCGGCGAGCCCGGCACGGACGATGAGCGACCTGCGGGGGTCCTGAGGCGAAGGTGAGGAAGCTGTCTCGGCGTGCCGGAAGACCGGATAGCGTGCGGGGCCATGGGTGAGCTGATGGTGATCAGGCACGGCCAGACCGAGTGGAGCCTGTCGGGCCGGCACGCTGGACGGACCGACGTTGATCTGACCGAAGCGGGCGAGGCCGCGGCCGTTGCTCTTGCTCCGAGACTGGCCCGTCGCCGTCTGGTCGCCGTGTTCAGCAGCCCGCTGAGCCGCGCCGTGCGGACGGCCGAGCTCGCCGGACTGACCGGCGTCAAGCCCGATCCCGACCTGCTGGAGTGGGACTACGGCGGCTACGAAGGCCTGACCGCCGAGCAGATCCGCGAGGCGAGGCCAGGCTGGGACCTGTGGCGCGACGGCGTCGTTCCCGGTGACGCCGACCACCCCGGCGAGGAGCTCGCGCAGGTGGCCGCGCGCACGGACGCGGTGCTGGACCGCATCCGCCCGCTGCTGAGCGAGGGCGATGTCGCCGTGGTGGCGCACGGCCACCTGGCACGCGTGCTCACCGTGCGCTGGCTCGGTCTCGACGCGTCCGCGAGCAGACTGCTCGGCCACCCGCATCCGGGCACGCTCAGCTTCCTGGCCACGGAGGACGGGCAACCCGTCATCTCCGCTTGGAACGTCCCGTAGGGCAAAAGGCCGTCGCGTCACATCCGGCGCGAAGCCGCCGGGAGGATTCGACACCCGTTAGCCGCGCGCCCGCCTGCGGCGCAGGAGGATGCCGACGGCCGCCCCTGCCAGGGCCGTTGCCGCCACTCCCGCCGTTGTCCACCAGACGGTGGATCCCTGGCGGGGTTCCCCCGGGGTCGGTGCCGGTGCCGGGGCCGATGACGGCGTCTGCGCCTGCGTCGCGGCCGGTGCGTGCGACGGGGCGGAGGGGCGGGGGTCCGGGGTGCCGGTGGCCGGGGCCGGGTCCACCACCGGTACGCCGACTTCGAGTGCGCCGTGCCCTAGGGCGGGGAAGCCCACGTCCACGCTGACCTTCCAGGTGCCGGGCGGCAGGGACTCGGCCGTGGTCCAGCCGGCCGGCTTCGCGGCGGGATCACGCACCAGCCGCCAGGGCCCCAGGGTGCGGACGCCGTCGGCGCTGACCGCGTTCACGGTGGCGGCGACCGCCTCTTCGACGGCGTCGCCGTCGTTCTCCCAGGTGACGTCCGCGGTGACGTGGCCCTCCCGCTGCCCGGTGACCACCACCTTCACGGTGTCGCCGTGGGCATGCGCCGCGGCAGGGGACAGCAGGATCAGGCCGACGGCGGTCAGGACGGCCTGGAAAGCGATTCGTATGCGCATCGTGGCGTGCTCCGGGTGGCGTGAGGGGCCGGGGGGGGGGCGCCCCCCGCCCCCCCCCCCGCCGCCCCGGGCGGCGGCGCGGGGGGGGGGGGGGCCGCCGGGCGCGCGGCGCGCACCGCCCGGCCCCCCCCCCCCCCGGGGGC